>CAKURR010000042.1 GCA_934675735.1 uncultured Clostridia bacterium | reverse complement strand
TCGCGTTCTTCTTGATTCTGTATCGTTTTCAAGGATCATCGCTGTCCGCTCGGCTCAGTGGCTCGCGCTGACAGCTTAGTTATTATATCGCAGTTTCAGCTTCGTGTCAATACCTTTTTTAATCTTTTTTTGACACTCTTTGAATCTTTTTCAATTTCCTCCTGTTCGCGCATTCTTCTCCTCTGCCTGTTTCTTCCTTAAAAATCCGTGTATATGCAGTTAAACCGTATCACTTTGAATAACAAAAACACGCCGTACGGCGTGTTTTTGTTATTCGTTCGTCTTGACTTTTGTTTCGACGATTTTCTTCTGTACCCCAAAGAGCACGGCCATCAGCGCGCAGATGCCGATTGCGAAATACGGCAGCAGGCCGTATCCGCCCACACCCGCCAGTGCACCGAAGATGGACGGCAGAAAGGTTGAACCCACATAGGCAAACGCCATCTGCACGCCAATCGCCGCCTGCGAGTTCTCCGCGCCGTAGTTCACCGGCGTATTCTGAATAATGTTGGGATAAATCGGTGCGCAGCCCAGTCCGCACACCACCAGTCCAATACCCGAAAGCGTGCTTCCCGCCGGAATCATCATCAATATGCAGCCCAACGCCAACAATGCCTGTCCGATGCGCACCATCTGCTTGGGCAGCAGCTTCATCGCCATAAAGCCGGAAATCGCACGCCCCACCGTGATGCCGATGTAAAACATCGCGCCGAAGGAAGCCGCCGTCGCCTCGTCCACGCCGCGCACCTGCGAAATATACGTCGCGCCCCAAAGCCCCAGCGTCGATTCCACTGCGCAGTAACACAGAAACGTCACCATGCCCGCCTTGGCGCCCGGCAGGCTCAGTACCTCGCCGACGCTCAGCGTCTTTGCGCCGTGCTCCTCCTGCTGAATGTCGCCGCGCTTCCACATGCCCAGCGTCGCAAACAGCAGCGCGCTCACCGCGCACTGAATCAGCCCCACCGCGCGATACCCCGTCGCCCAGCTTCCGCCCACGCGCAGCACAGCCGAAAGAATCATCGGCCCGATAATCGTGCCCACGCCCCAGAAGCAGTGCAGCCAGCTCATGTGCTTCGCTTCACAGTGCAGCGCCACATAGTTGTTCAGCCCCGCATCCACCGCGCCCGCGCCCAATCCGAGCGGCACGGCCATCAGCAGCAGAAACGCATAGTTCTTCGCCAGCGAAAAGCCGATCAGCGCAAGCGCCGTCGTCGCGACGGAAATCGCCGTCAGCTTCCCCGTGCCGAATCTGCGAATCAGTTTCGCGCTGTTCAGGCTCGATAGAATCGTGCAGAAGGAAATCAACATCTGCACCAGCCCCGCGCCCCACAGCGGCGCGTTCAGGCTGACATTCATCGCCGGCCACGCGCTGCCCAGCATCGAATCCGGCAGACCCAGACTGATGAACGACAGATAAATCATCATCAATAATGCCGTTGAAACCATGTTCCTCTCCCTCGTCCCCAAACCGTTTTCTTTTCCGCGCAGGGGCATGCGTCCTGCCGCCCACGCGCAAGGTTCCCCGAAAGCTTAGGCCAGCTTCTTTTCCAGCAGTACCAGCCGCACGTTCGGTATTCCGTTAAATGTGCAGGGCACGATATCCGGTTCGGCATAGCCCAGCTTTTGATACAATCGGCGTGCCGCCGCGTTCTTCGCGTTCGTGTCCATCCGCAGCACCGTGCAGCCGTGTTCCCGCGCATAGCGCTCATAGAACGCGACAAACGCTCGTCCGATGCCCCTTCCGCCCGCCGTCGGCTCAACCACCAGCGTATGCAGCACCATCACCTCGTCGTCTCTCGCCGGATACGTCCATTTCCCGTCCGCATACGCGTCCACCTGAGTTTGGTTGATGACAGCCGCCGCGAGCACCCGTCCTTCTTCTTCATATACAAATAAATCGCCCCGCGCCAGCGCCGCCTCCGCCGTCCCGCGCACGGGATAAATGCCCGGCAGCCAGCCGATGGTCGCCTTCCCCGCCCGCTCCTGCTCGTGGATGTGCGCATAAATCGCCGCCACCGCGTCGATGTCCTTTTCCTCCGCCTTACGGATGTATCCCGTCTCTTTCATTGTGTTTCTCCCGAAAAAGCTATGTACACAAAAAGCCCCCAGTCCCGGACTGAGAGCTTAAAGAAGCAAATCTTACTTCTCGGAAGCGGTTTCGGCTTCCATGTTGATGACCTGCTTGCCATCGTAGTAACCGCAGTGCTTGCAGATACGGTGGGCGAGCTTCATCTGCTGGCAGCGCGGGCACTTAACGATGCCGGGCGCGGACAGCTTCCAGTTCGCGCGGCGCATACGGCCGCGGGACTTCGAGATTTTTCCCTTGGGAAGAGCCATTGTTTACACCTCCTCATCCTCGTTCAGCAAAGATGCTAATGCCGAAAAAGGATTTCTGCTGGTCAGATCCTTCTGGCATGAACACGCATTGACGTTCAGGTTTGCGCCACACTGGGCGCA
>CAKURR010000041.1 GCA_934675735.1 uncultured Clostridia bacterium | reverse complement strand
AAAGGGCTTTCGTTTTCTGTCGTTTGTTTCCGCCACAGGCGGCAACGACCGAAAACCTCTTTGGAAACCTTCGGGCAGAACAATTCAACCTTCTTCAATTCCGAATATGGGAATGTTCCCTTCCTCAGTATCGGGGAAGGGAACACGCCCTATACGAAGTTTGGAGGGGAAATTACTTACCGGTGTACTTGACTTCCATCTCTTCGCTCTCCTTATACGGACGAACGAGCAGATAGATGAGCACGCCGAGCACAATCACAGCCGCCACAGTGCCCACGCCGAAGGTGGTGTCGCCGGTGAACAGGCCGCCGATCTGGTAGACAATCAGAGCCATCGCGTAAGCGAAGCCGCACTCCCAGCCGATTGCAGCCCAGGTCCACTTCGCGTTGTTCATCTCGCGCTTGATAGCGCCGATGGCCGCGAAGCACGGAGCGCACAGCAGGTTGAAGATCAGGAAGCTGTAAGCGGAGAGCTGAGTGAACTGAGCAGCGATGTTGACCAAGCCAGCGAAGTCGCCCTCGTCAACCATCTCCAGCGCGTCGCCCGCAACCGCGAACAGGGTGCCGAAGGTACCGACGACTTCTTCCTTCGCAACCAGGCCGAGCAGGGTCGCAACGGTCGCCTGCCAGCTGCCGAAGCCGAGCGGCTTGAAGATGAAGCACACCGCGTTGCCGATGGTGGCGAGGATGGAAGCATCCATATCCTCAACCATGCCGAACGCGCCGTCCACAAAGCCGAAGGAGCTGGTGAACCAGACAAACACAGAGGACAGGGTGATGATGGTGCCGGCCTTCTTAATGAAGCTCCAGCCGCGCTCCCACGTGCCGCGCAGCACGTTCTTCACGGTCGGGACGTGGTAAGCCGGCAGCTCCATAACGAACGGAGCCGGCTCGCCCGCGAAGGGCTTGGTCTTTTTCAGGATGATACCGGAGATGATGATGGCCGCGATGCCGATGAAGTAGGCGCTCGGAGCAACCCACCACGCGCCGCCGAAGATCGCGCCGGCCATCAGGCCAACGATCGGGGTCTTCGCGCCGCAGGGGATGAAGGTGGTGGTCATGATCGTCATACGACGGTCACGCTCCTGCTCGATGGTACGGGAGGCCATAATGCCCGGAACGCCGCAGCCCGTGCCGACCAGCATCGGGATGAAGCTCTTGCCGGAGAGGCCGAAGCGGCGGAACAGTCGGTCCATGATGAACGCGATACGCGCCATGTAGCCGCAGTCCTCGAGGATGCACAGCATCAGGAACAGAACGAGCATCTGCGGCACGAAGCCGAGAACCGCGCCGACACCGCTGATAACGCCGTCAACAATCAGGCCGGTGAGCCAGTCGGCACAGCCGATACCCTCGAAGAAGCTCTGCGCCGCCGGAACGATCCACTCGCCGACGAACACGTCGTTGGTCCAGTCGGTCAGCGCGCCGCCGACGGTGGTGATGGCGATGTAGTAAACCAGCGTCATGATGGCCGCAAAAATCGGCAGGCCGAGGATTCGGTTGGTCAGGATGCGGTCAATCTTATCGCTGGTGCTCATGCCGCGGTTGCTCTTCTTGACACAGCCGTCGATGATGGAAGCGATGTAGGTGTAACGCGCGGAGGTGATGATGGACTGGCTGTCGTCGTCCATTTCCTTCTCGCAGGCCTTGATGTCCTGCTCGATGTGGGCGAGCTTGTCCTTCGGGATGTTCAGCTTTTCAATCAGCTGCTCGTCACGCTCGAAGATCTTGACGGCGAACCAGCGCTGCTGCTCCTCCGGCATGTCGTGGAGCACGACCTCCTCGATGTGGGCCAGCGCATGCTCGATGCTGCCCGCAAAGCGGTGCTGCGGAATGGTCTTTTTGCCGCTGCGCGCCATCTGCACGGCACGCTGAGCCGCTTCCATCACGCCGTCGCCCTTCAGCGCGGAAATCTCGATGACCGGCACGCCCAGATGATTGGAGAGCTTGGCCGCGTCGATGCGGTCGCCGTTCTTGCGGACAACGTCCATCATGTTCAGCGCAACGACCATCGGGATGCCCAGCTCGGCGAGCTGCGTGGTCAGGTACAGGTTGCGCTCCAAGTTGGTCGCATCGATGATATTGAGCAGCGCGTCCGGGCGCTGGTCGATCAGCACGTTACGGGCGACGACCTCTTCCATCGTGTACGGGCTCAGGGAGTAAATGCCCGGAAGGTCGGTGATGATAACGTCCTTCTCGCCCTTGAGGCGGCCTTCCTTCTTCTCAACCGTAACGCCCGGCCAGTTGCCGACGAACTGATTCGCGCCGGTGAGCGCGTTGAACAGCGTAGTCTTGCCGCAGTTCGGGTTGCCGGCAAGCGCGATCTTGATCTCCATAGATCTTTTCCTCCTCGGTTAGAATTTGCTAACCTTCATCCTGAAATCAAGCGGGCTCTCTCTCCCGCTTTCCGATTAAAAACCTTGGGGCTTACTTGACCTCGATGAGGTCGGCGTCCGCCTTGCGCAGGCTCAGCTCGTAGCCGCGAACGGTTACCTCCACCGGATCGCCCAGCGGCGCAACCTTACGCACGTAGATCTGCACGCCCTTGGTGATGCCCATGTCCATGATGCGGCGCTTGAGCGCGCCCTCGCCGCCAACCTTCGTCACGGTCACGGTCGAGCCAATCTTGGCTTCCTTCAGCGTCATCGTTTTGTCCTCCT
>CAKURR010000040.1 GCA_934675735.1 uncultured Clostridia bacterium | reverse complement strand
GCCAGCAGGTTGCGGCTGCCGAAGGTCAGGCGCTGCACCGCGTACATCTTATCCTGACCGACGCAGGCCAGCAGCAGGCCCAGCAGACCGGAGATGATGCAGGTGAGCACGTGGTCGCTGTCCAAACACGTCAGGATGGACAGGCCCATGAACGTCACAGCGAACAGATCGCTCGGACCGAACTGGAGCGCGGCCTTCGTCAGCGGCTGAGACAGCAGGAACATCGCGATGGCGGAGAACAGGCCGCCGATGGCCGACGCGAAGAGCGCCACGCCCAGCGCCTTGCCCGCTTCGCCGCGCTGCGCCATCGGATAACCGTCAAACGTCGTCGGCGCGGAAGAGGGCACGCCCGGAATCTTGAACAGGATAGCGGTAATCGAGCCGCCCGTGATGGAGGAGCAGTAAATCGCGACGAGGAAAACAATCGCCGGAATCGGCTCCATCGTGTAGGTGAAGGTCAGGCCGAGGGCGACGGCCATCGTGGCGGAAACGCCCGGCAGCGCGCCGAAAATCGTGCCCAAGATGATGGCGACACAGACCATCAGGAACATGCCCGGGTTAAAGACCGCCGCACAGCCGGAGGCCAGAAGTTGTCCCAAACTCATGATATTGCCGCCTCCTTAAAAGATGTTCTTGACCGCCGCGACCATCGATTCGAGCCACAGCGCGAAGTTGCGCAGGAAGCCGATCGTGCCGCGCGGCAGGTTGACGCTGAGCATGCCGCTGAACACGATGTAAAGCACCATCGTGATGCAGACGGAAGCAATCAGCAGGCGGACGATGTTCTTTTCGCCAATCAGCAGGCCGTAGAAGAACAGGATGAACATCGAGGTCACGATGAAGCCGACCGTCTCCAAAATGAAAGAGGCGGCGACCATAATCACAATGCCGAAAAACAGCTTGCTCTTGAGGAAGCCGGGGATGCTCTTGGCGAACGCGCCGAGCGTAAAGTCCGGATTGCCCTTGTTCTTTTTGATAATCTGGATGATGTTGATCAGCAGGCAGATTTCAAGCAGAATGATGATTGCCTTTGGCCAAACGTCCGGCTGGAGCGCATAAGGGTTTCTCGCGACGCTCGCGGGCACAGCCGCTTCCAGCACGTGGGTGAAGAACGTATAGCCAAAGAAGATGAAGAGCAGAATGTTGATAATCAGTTCAAACACAGTGCTGTCACTCCTTTACCCCTTGCAGCGGGGATGATTGTTTTGGGGGATTCACGCCGCGCGGGCCGCCTAGGCCGTTCCCATACAAGCCGCAGCGCGCGTCGGCGCGCCTTGCGCGGCAGCGGAATCCATCAGCTTTTTCATCGTTCTTCCCCCCTTTTCCCCCAAGCCTTCTTGACGACGGCTCAAGTTTCATCGTTGCAGTGTTCCTGTTTGTTTGTGGTCTTATCATAATATGCGCGAGGGCATAATGCAAATAGGAAAAAAATTGTGTTTAGGATAATCTTAATCTTATATTTTCGCAATATCTAGATTATTTTCACTGTTATTTAATTGCGTTAAAGGCCGTTAACGCCGTGTCAGCGTTCCTTTATAGGTTCTAAATGGGTGGATGAAACGGTTTTGCGCGTGCCGCGCCGAACCATGGAATTACCCTTCCGCCGCTCACGCGGTCCCCCTCCCCCAAAACGAAACAGGCGCGAAGCTCGTCGCTTCGCGCCTGTTCCGCTATCATGGGGAAACTCCAATGGTATGGGATGTTGGAGGTAAGCTTAGTCCTCGAAGGTGTACGGCTTAATCTCGCGCACCACGTCGAGGATGGTGCCGTCGCGCGCCTCGAGCACGGCGACAACCTTATCCTTGAACTGAACCGGATCGGGGCGGCCCACAATGCTGTAAGCCTTCTCCTTCAAGGATTCAATGGAGACGTGCGGAATGCCCGCATCGTCGAGACACTTGATGAGGTCGGGGCGCAGCGGGTTGACCGCAATGCCGTAATCCGTGACGAGCACGTCCACGCAGTCGCCCGGGGTGGTGACGGTCACCACATCTTCGCAGACCGTCGCCATGCGGCCGCGCACCAGCGGGGTCACAATGATGCAGACCTTGCTGCCCGCCGCCGTATCCGGATGTCCGCCCGGCGCGCCGCGAAGCACGCCGTCCGAGCCGGTCAGCACGTTGACGTTGAACTTGGTGTCGATTTCCAGCGCCGCGAGGACGACGAAATCGAGCTTATTGACAAACGCTCCCTTGTTCGCGGGGTTGGCGTACTGGCTGGCGCTCATCTCGAAGTGGTTCGGGGTCTGGTTGATGGAATTGACCGCATCCAGATCGAAGTCCTGCACGTCGATGACCTTGCCGACTTTGCCCTTCTTGAGCAGCTCCACCATCGGGCCGCAGATGCCGCCGATGGCCCAGCCCATCTTGATGCCGCGCTCATCCATATACTTTTCCAGGAACAGGTTCGCGGCCAGACTCGGGCCGCCAACGCCCGTCTGGAAGGAGAAGCCCTCTTTGAAATACGGCGTGGAGGCGATGACCTTCGCCACGTTCTCCGCCATCATCAAATCGCGCGGGTTCTGGCTGATGCGTGCCGCCGCGGAGGCAATCTTCTTCGGGTTGCCGATGGAATCGACCACCACAACCGCATCCACGTCAATCGCTTCGACCGACGCGGGCATGTTCGGGAAGTCCACCAGACAGTCGGTGACGACGACCACATGGTCGGCGTACTTCGCGTCCGTCATCGCGTAGCCCATCGAGCCGCAGTTGCTCTTGCCGCCGATGCCGCGGCAGTTGCCCACGCAGTCGCTCGTCGGCGCGGCGACGAAGGCGATATCGATGTGCACCTCGCCCGCCTCAATCGCGCGCGGACGACCGCCGTGGCTGCGGATGATGGCCGGCGTCTTGAGCTTGCCTTCGGAGACGACCTGACCCATTCTGCCGCGGATACCGCTGGTCTGAATGCCGATGACCTTGCCCTCTTCGATGTATTCGGCAATCGGGTCGTGCGCCTCGCCCAGCGACGTGGCGGCGATGGTCAAATCCTTGAGACCGAGCTCTTCAATCGCGGCCTTCATCACCATGTTCACGACATAGTCGCCGTTGCGCAGATGATGGTGGAACGAGAAGGTCATGCCGTCCTTCGCGCCGCACTGACGCAGCGCGTCGGCCAGCGTTTCCACAATTTTGCTCTCCTGCGGCTTTTCATACCGGCGGGTGCGCGGGGCGGCCTTCTGCATATACTTGCCGTCCATATAATTCTTGCCCTGATAGACCTCCTTGCCGTTCACAAGAAGCTCCTCCGGGATATCGCGTCCAACTGCGTTTTTCATACCAGATCCCCCTCATACATGCCGCAGGCCTTCGCCAGCTTCAGCGTGCGCTCCGCGCCCGGAATGAACGCGACGTCAACCATCTTTCCGTTCACCGTGAACACGCCGATACCGGCGGCCGCGGCCTCGCGGAACGCGCTGACCATCGCTTCCGCCTGCGCGACTTCCTTCTCGGTCGGGGCGAAAATCTGGTGAACCAGACGAATCTGCTTCGGGTTGATGAGGCTCTTGCCGTCAAAGCCCATCGCCTTGTTCTGGCGCACTTCGGCTTCAAAGCCCTCGTTGTCGTCCAGGTCGGTGAACACCGTGTCGAAGCACTGCACACCGGCCGCGCGCGCCGCCATCAGCATCTGGCCGCGGGCGACGAGCATGTCGATGCCGTCCTTCTGGAACTTGGTCTGCATGCATTTGCGGAAGTCGCCGCCGGAGATGGCGCAGCCGAGCATTCTGTCGGAAGCGGTGCAGATTTCGTAGGCGTTCATGATGCCCTTCGGGCTTTCCAGCGCCGCCATCAGCAGCGTGCGGCCCACTTCCACGCCGAACTCGCGCTCGGCGGCTTCGACGTGCTCTTCCACCGTCTTAACGTCCTGCGCGCTCTCGCACTTGGCGATGCGGATACCGTCCGCGCCGCCCGCGACGCACACGCGAATATCTTCCTGCCAGTGCGGCGTATCCAAGCCGTTGATGCGGACGATGACCTCGGTATTGCCGTAGTCAATCGTCGTCAGCGCGTGATACAGCGAGAAGCGCGCCGCGTCCTTCTGGTTCTCGGCGACGGCGTCCTCTAAATCCAGCATGATGGAGTCGCATCCGTAGATGTAAGCATCCTTAATCAGTCCCGGCTTCTGCGCGTTCATGAACATCATCGTGCGGCGCAGGCGGAAACGTTCCGGCTTCGGGCGCTTAATCACTTGATGACACCTCCCCACGGAATCCCCGCCGCGCTCTTGTCGCAGCTGCGGAACACGGCGCACTCCACGCGCGCCTTGAGCGTGCAATCCAGCGCGCCCTTGTCCACGACCGTCACCTTGCCGCTCTTCACGTCGAGGCGGTCAAGCGTTTCCAGCACGGTCTGGCGAATCTGCCGCCCGTACTGATTCATAACGCTGGAAGAGATTTCCAGCTCGATGCCCTGCTCGGCAGGCTCCACCGTCACCAGCGCATCGCTGGATTCGAGCGTGCCAGCTACGGCGTTTTTCTCAATTTGCATGTTTAGAATCCTCCTAATAGACCGAAACAGCGCCCGCCCTGACGGCGGGCGCTGCCCCGGAACCTGAAGAAGCGAATCGTCTCGCCGATTCGGTTAGATGAAGTGTGCCTTACTTGGCAGCCTTCTTTTTCTTCATGCTCATGACCACCGGGCTGGCCAGCAGCACGATGCACACGATAATCAGCACGAAGGCGATGGGATGCTGCGTCGGGTTGAACATGCCGAGGATGCTGCCCTTGCTCATCAGGTAGCCGCGGGAGAAGTTCTGCTCGCACATGTTGCCCAGAACCAGACCCAGAACGATGGCCGCGCTGTTGAGGTGGCAGGCGCGAACGACAAGACCCAGCACACCGGCCAGAACCATGATCTGAACGCTCGTCGCGGACATCTGGTCGCCATAGGTGCCGATGAGCGC
>CAKURR010000039.1 GCA_934675735.1 uncultured Clostridia bacterium | reverse complement strand
TCTGTAAAAGGGCAGACTTCCCCCTTGATTTATGTTGTGGAAAGTTTTCGACCGGCAATCGCCGGCGAATACAAATTAGCACAGGCAAACGGGGCATACAAACGATTTTCGTTTTTCTTTAATCCGCGATAAACGACTTTTTCTTCATCTGACCCACTGATACAAGCGCCCTTTCCAGAGATGGATTTCGTCGGGCGGCGTTTTGTTCCGCCCTTCGACTCTCTTAGAATACAAATTTCTTGCGATTTAGGAGAAGGGCTTGCTTGATTCCTGAAGCCTGTTTTTTCCTGCAATGCCGTTTTTTATTGTGTATCCTATAAATGAGCAAATCCGAAAATCTGCATAAATTTGATAAACGACCACCCATTGTAGGGGCGCGCAGGGCGCTGTCCTTTTTCTGTGAAAAACGCGCCCGTTTCACGAATGCGCGTCCGCTCTTTATGCAGAATTTGTTTTTTGCTCATTCATAGGTGTGTCTTCAATTTCTCTGATAAAAAGAAGAAATCCGAACCCATCCCCAATCGGGATTAAGTTCGGATCTCTCAAGTATGGTGGAGCATAGCGGATTCGAACCGCTGACCTCTACAATGCGAATGTAGCGCGCTACCAACTGTGCTAATGCCCCATATCTTATTCACTTGTTTGCTCGGAACAATAGATAGTATAGCACAGAGCCGCGAAAAAATCAACCCCTTTTTTACAATTTTTTCTCTTTTTTGAAAAAAGCAAGCTCCGCCCCGCTCTACACTGCACTTCATAGCAAACAGAGCGAATCCTCCGATTTGCTCTGTTTGCTATGCCGTTCTGTTTTTATCCTTTATTCTGTTACATCCGCTCTTCTTTTGCAATTTCTTAATAAAGCGCCAAAAAAGGCCCGCGCTTTCGCGCGAGCCTTTAGAAAACAACCCTTATTGATTATCCGCTTCAATCGCCTGCGCCGCGGTACGGCCGGAGACGATGATTTCGGTGATGGCGTTGCCGCCCAGACGGTTGCCGGCGTGGATGCCGCCGGTGATTTCGCCCGCCGCGTAGAGACCCGCGATGGCGTTGCCGTCGTTATCCAGCACATGACGGTCGATATCGACCATCACGCCGCCCATGGTGTGATGAGTGGACGGCGCCATGAAGCGCACGCGCACCTGGTCGAGCTTGTAGGTTTCCGGCTTATACTTACCGTTCTCGTCCTGCTCAACCTCGCCGACCGTGCCGCGCACGGAGAGCTTCTCGACCTCGAGGCTGTCTGCCGTGCCCATGACATAGGCGTCGTAATCCTCGATGGTCTTGCGCAGGGTCGCCGCGTCGCAGCCGAGCTTGTCGGCCAGCTCTTCGACACTCATGAAGTACATGCGGCCCTCAACGTCCGCCTTGGTGTTGTTGAAGCCGCCCATGCCGGCCACAACGTTGGTGTTGGAAACCTCGACGTAGATGCCCGGCACATACTTGAGGCCCAGCTTCTCGGCGGTCTCCTTGCTCATGCCGTTCTCAAAGCCGCCCTCGGAGAGCACGTCGCGCTCCGCGGACTCATCGACATAGCGCTTGCCCGTCGCCGCGTTGATGAAGATGACGTTCTCGCCCGCGCCGCCGGAGAGGTTGCCGTTGTCAACCCAGCCCAGAGGCATCATCTGCGTCCAGCCCTCGCCCTCGGTCGCCGCGCCCGCAGCCACGGCCATGGTGATGCCGTCGCCGGTCAGCGAAGAGCGGTTGGTGGTGCCGATGTTGTCGGCGATGAAGTCCTTATCCCAATAGGTGTTGGTCTCCTGAACCATGTCGATGTTGGCCGCGTAGCCGCCGGTCGCCAAAATGACGCCCTTGGTCGCGTGCATGGTCACTTCGGTGCCGTCATACTGCGTGGCCTTCACGCCGGTGACCTTACCGTCCTCGACGATCAGCTCGTTGGCGGTGGTGCGGAGCATGACCTTGTTGGCCTCGTTCGCGGTCGTCATCGTGTGATACGGCACGGCGAAGTAAGCGCCCCACTTGCTGGAGTATTCCACGCCGTCCACCACGCCGCCGACCGGCGCGTTCTCGCGCTGCCACAGGCAGCCAATGAGGGTGGACTGCTTGCTGTAATCGAAGATAGAACCCTGAGCGACGAGCCACGGCTTGATGTCCTGACCGCCCTCGATGAACTGGCTCACCAGGTCGTAACGGCCGTAAATCCACGCGCTGTGGTCAGCGTTCGGGCGCAGGCCGCCGTAATAGGTCTGGAAGATGTGCAGGTTGATGGTGGAGAACAGGGTCAGCTGGGTCTCTTCCACGCCTGCGTCGAGCTGCGGCTGCGCCCAGTCGAGATACGCCTGAATCTCCTCCTTCAGGGCCTTCAGGGTCGGGAGATATTCCTCATGCACACCTCGGACGGCGTTCAGGGAGATATCACCCGCGACGAACGGATGCTCGTCGTCCAGCGTGCCGTCGAACGGCTCTTCGGACCAGCCGAGGATGGTCTTGAGCGTGTCGATGCGGCCCGCGTCGTTCTTCACCTTGTCATAGGTCTGGCCATCCAGCGGGTTCACGCCGGTGGTCGCGTCCGGATCAGCCGCGTCCCAGACGAGGTACGGCATCACAGACTGGAAAGCGCCGCCGGAAACGAGCGTGTTGCCGCCCATCTCGGCGTTCTTTTCAAGCACGACGACGGTGCTGCCGTCCTGCGCGGCCTGGGCCGCCGCAATCATGCCCGCGCCGCCCGCGCCGACAATGACCACGTCATAGGTCTCTTCAATCGGGGCCTGAGCGGTGTGCTCGACGGTGTTCGCCTTGAAGGCGCCGAGGTTGGCGCACCCGGCCTGCTCCGCCGCGTCGTTCACGGCGTTGCGCAGCGCGGCGCTGGAGAAGGTCGCGCCGGAAACGCTGTCCACACCGGAGCCATTCGCCGCCAGCATGTCCGCAATCATCGGCTCAAAGGCCACGTCGCCGACGTGCGCCGTCTCGCTGGAATCGGTCACTTCGATGGCGGTCACCGCGTCGTCGGAGAAGGTCACGCTCACGGTCACATCGCCGTTGTAGCCCTTCGCGGAAGCGGTATACGTGCCCGCCTTGAACGCGATAGCCGCGTCGTTGGCGGCCGCCTCGCCCTTGGCCTGCTCCAGCGCGGCGGCAAACGCTTCCTTAACAGCGGTGCTGGTCACGGTCGCGCCCGTGGTCACATCCACGCTGTCCGCATCGGTCACGCCGACCAGAGAGGTGTTGTAACCCTCGATGGCCGCGCCGCCGAGCGCCGGGGTTTCGCCCTCGCCCGTCACTTCAACCGCGGTCACGGTATCCGCATCGACCGTCACCTTCACGGTCACGGGGCCGCCGAAGCCCTGAGCGGAAGCCTCATACTCACCGGCGGTGAAGCCGGCCGCGTTGCCCGCCGCCAGCGGCAGGGCCGCAAGCATCATGGCAGCCGCAAAGGAAATCACCTTTTTGTTCATGATTTTTCCCCTTTCATCGTTGAGCGGCCGCAAGGGCCGTCGCTTTTGACAGACGATATGATAGGGGGTAAAGCGGCTTGACTGTCAAGCTTTTTCGTCAAATTCCGTTAAAAATTTATTCACATTTCCGCGTATACCGCGACTGAGCGGCCGAAATCGCTTTCTTTTTTCGCGATATCCGTCACAAGCTTCACATATCCGCCTTTTGAACCGGCAGATAGAACTCGTGCACGCCCCAGCGCTCGCCGTTTTCCTTTTTATAGGCAAGCCGAAGTGTCGCATAGATGTCGCCGCATACGCGGTACCCGTGCTCGTGCGTCCACGAAACCAGGCTGTCGATGTTCGGCTTATCCCCCAGTTTGGCCTGAGCATAGCCAAAGACGCAGAGCCGCTCGGGCAACAGCACCGAGCGGCTGAGCGGCAGGCCCAGCGCTTCCGCCGTGGTTTTGGCCGCAGCCGAGCCCAAAACGCTCTGCGGATTCAGGTCTTTGTCGTAATGCAGGCCGCAGAGCGCAACGGGCGGCATCGCTTCCACCCAGCGCTTTTCCTCGCCGCGTTCCCGCGCAATCTGTTCCCGCTCCGCCTCCGTTTGGGCGCTGGCTTCATCCGGCACGCGAAGCCAGAAATAGGTTTCGGGCATCATCCGCAGCTCCGTTCTGCCCGTTTTGAAACCGCACAGGTCGCGCTGCTGGCGCTCCAACTCCTGCCGCATGCGCGCGATGGCCGCTTCCTTCTTTTCCAGCTCCGAAAGCTTTCGGTCAATCCGCTCTTCCATCTCGCCGAACGTGGTTTCCGCCGCCATCGCCTGCGCTTCATCCAGCGAAAAGCCAAGGCTCTCATACGTGCGAATCTGCTTGAGCGTCGTGATTTCGTCCCGCTCATAATAGCGGTACCCCGTCCGCTCGTCGCGCATGCTGGTCACAATGCCTTTGCGCTCATAATAGCGGATGGCCTCTTTCGTCAACCCGAAAAACTCCGCCATTTCTCCGATTCGGTATTTCATGTCGTTCGTTTCCCTCGATTTGAAAAGGCCCTCCCCGAAAGGAGGGTCTCGCCGCTTTACAGGTTTGCCTTGATTTTTTCAATCATCTCGGCATACTGCGCATCGGTCAGTTTCGTCTGCCCGGGGTTCATCGCGAACACGCCGCCCCACTCGAAGCCGTCCTTATATTTCGGCACGAGATGCACATGCAGGTGGCAACCCGTGTCGCCGTATGCGCCGTAGTTCAGCTTATCCGGCTTAAACGCCGCGTGAATCGCCTTCGCCGCATGCGCCACGTCGGCCATGAACGCGTTGCGCTCTTCGTCGGTCAGGTTGACAATCTCGCTCACGTGGTCTTTGTAGGCCACCACGCAGCGGCCGGGATGGCTCTGCTCTTTGAACAGAATCAGCGTGCTGACGTTCAGCTCGCAAATCACGATGCCGAACGCATCCAGCAGCTCGCCGCGCGCGCAGTAGCTGCAATTCGGGTCTTTCATGGTAATAACCTCCTGTCGATTTTGGCTGAGATTATTATACACCCTGCGGGGCGGAGGGGGCAACGCCTAAATCTTCGTTCAAATCCTTTCAACGCAAAAAGCGGCCTGAGGCCGCTCTCACCGCCGTCAAAGTCTGTAAAAACTCAAGTTTCTGTATACGCAACCGATTTGTTGCAATTCTCTATAAAAAAGAGGACTCCCTTTCGGAAGTCCTCTTTCATTACGCATTGTCCTGCGGGTATCACTCAATGATCTTGGTGACAACGCCGGAGCCGA
>CAKURR010000038.1 GCA_934675735.1 uncultured Clostridia bacterium | reverse complement strand
CATCGTCAGCACATGAAGTACATGGAGTATGGCCGCTATGTTGACCTGCCGCACGAGCGTGCGCTGCCGGTTTCCCTGATCTTCGATGAGAAGACCCGCGAGGCCGGTTCCATCGGCAGCCAGTGGCTGAGCTGGCCGACGACCACCGAAGGCTACACCTGGTCCAACGACAACCTGGCCGAGATCGAAAAAGGCTGGATCATCAAGGCTGACACCATCGAAGAACTGGCCGAGAAGATCGACCGCGACCCGGCCGAGCTGAAGGCCACCATCGACGCTTGGAACGCCGCCTGCGACGCGGGCGTTGACGCCGAGTTCGGCCGCAATCCGGAGAAGATGGCGAAGATCGACACCGCTCCGTACTACGCTGTTTCCATCACCCCGACCCTCGTTGCCACCACCGGCGGCGCGAAGCGCGACACGGCCGGCCGCGTCCTCAACTGGAACGACGAGCCGATCAAGGGCCTCTACGAGGCTGGCGAGCTGGGCAGCTACGTGGCGAACCTCTACCAGAACGGCGTGTTCCTCTCCGAGGCCATGCTCTCCGGCCGCACCGCCGCGCAGACCGCGTTCGGCGCTGTGAGCGAGTTCGAGACCGTGACCAAGAGCGAGAACAACGGCCCGGCTTGGGCTGACGCTGCCGACGGCGTGTACACCGCGACCGTGGACGGCCTGCACGACAAGATCGAGGTCTCTATCACTGTTGCGGGCGGCAAGCTCGAGAACATCGAGATCACCGGCGGCCGTGAGAGCATGCTCATCACCGACGAGCAGCTCGCCGAGTACGTTGGCGCGATCATCGCCAGCCAGAGCGCTGACGTGGATATCGTCTCCGGCGCGACGGTGGACTGCCAGGCGATCGGCACGGCCATCGGCCAGGCGTTTGCCAAGTAAAACAAGCGGAACATGAATGAAACACCCCTTCCCGACGGTTGTCGGGAAGGGGTGCTTTACATTTGCAAGGATGAATGAGCGAATCCGCGAATTGCGTAAAAACGTATTGCAGGGGCGCGCAGGGCACTGTCCTTTTCCTTCAAAAACGTGCCCGTTTCACGAATACGCGTCCGTTCTTTGCTTCGGTTAAAAGCGGTTATGCGCGGACATCTTCGACGGAGGTATGCCGAATCGGTTTCCACTCGACATGCACCAGCAGGGCGGCGAGGGAGATGGGGATATAGGTGAGCATGAACAGCGGGAAGAGCGGCAGATACATCACCTTTTTCAGCGGGGAAGCGGGGATGCGCCGCCACTCGGCGAGAACGGTGAGCAGGCCGTAAGCGAACATCACGCCATAGCTCCACAGCAGCATGGTCAGCAGGGAGCGGCCGACATGGCGGAGCATGAAATCGGCGAGGAACGGCGGCAGGGAGAGAATCGTTACGCCGCAGAAGAGGTTGACGAAAATCGCGGCGACGGTCAGCAGCACGCAGGGGGCGACGGTCATCAGCATATCATAGCAGGAGAAGCGGCTCGGCCCGCGGAAGCAGCCGCGCAGAAGAGACGCGCCGCAATGGGCGTTGACCTGATAAAACCCTTTCGCCCAGCGCATGCGCTGCCGCCACGACTGGGCGAAGGTGACAGGCTGCTCGTCGTAGAGAATCGCGTCGTCGCAATAGCCGATGCGCCAGCCCTTGGCCGCGCAGACGGCGGAAAACTGGATATCCTCGGTGAGCAGGTGATATGGCCAGCCGCCGTTTTCCTCGATGATTTTGGAGGAGACGAGGAAGCCTGTGCCGGAGATGGCGCAGTTGGTATGCAGCTTCATGCGGGGATAATTGAGGAAGCGCGCCTCGCGCAGAAACCAGACGGAGTAGGCGGCGGAAATCCAGCCCGAACCGAAGTTTTTGGAATTGCGGTAGCTGGTGAGCACATCATAACCTTGGGCGAAGGCTGCATCCATCGCGGAGACGAAATGCGCATCGACGATATTATCCGCGTCAAAGACGAGGAACGCGTCGTAATCGGAGAGCGGGCGGCGGATGCGGATACGGCTGAAAAGCTCGTTGAGCGCATAGCCCTTGCCGACCTGATGGGGATTGAATCGCTCGAACACGATTGCGCCCGCGCGGCGCGCGACATCGGCGGTGGCGTCTGTGCTGTTATCGGCAAGGACGTAGATATCCAGCAGCTCGGCGGGGTAATCCTGCGCGCGGAGGCTGGCGACGAGCTCGCCGACGACGCTTTCCTCATTGCGGGCGCAGACGAGGGCGGCATAGCGGCGGGTCGGCTTGGCGGGCGTCTGCCGCTTGGCCCTCTTTCTGTCGCGGGGGCAGAACACAAGGCCGTAGAGCGTATAGAAAACCTGATACAGATAAGCTAAAAAGAGCAGAATGCCGACGATGGCATTGAACTGATCCAGAAAGCGAAGCATAAGAGGTATCCTTTCGTAAAGGTTTATTTATGACTCTATAAGGTACACGGTTTGGAGGAAAATGTCAAGAGCCGGAGACGGACGCGGCGCAATTTCGTCCGCTGTAACGCCGAACATCCACAATAAATGGCGAAAACCGACAACAACGGGCGCGGCCAAAACCGCGCCCGTTGTGTCTTTTGTGTGTTTGAAACAGGAAATGCGAACCGACTGACCGCCGCTTACTTGCTGCCCGCGGGGACGAGAGAGCGGTCCTTATCGTCAAAGATGAGCACCTTGATCTTTTTGTTTTCATCGGTGAGATTCCAAATCCACTCGGCGTTGATGCCGCCGTCGGCGGATTCATCATGCGCCAGACAGATATTGCCGCGGGAGGCCTTCGTGCCCAGTGCATTTTCCATCAGGGAGAAATCCTTGCCGTTTTTCTTGGTGGTCGGGATTTCGCACAGGTGGTAATTGCCGCTGATGCGGACGGTGCATTTGCTGAAACCGCCTGCGTTATCGATGGTGCCGCGGCGGGTGACGGTGATGTATTCGCCCGCGGGCGTTTCGCGGTGGAGGTATTTCGAGGTGGCCAGACCCGTGGAGACGGCGCACGAGCCCAGACGCTCGCCGTTCTTATAGACGGTCAGGGTCTGCGTCGCTTTATCGACAACGATGCCGAAGAGCGTGTTCGGGTCAACGGTGCGCAGCTTTTTGGTGCTGATGTAGCCGCGGACAAATGCGCCGTCTTCGTTGCGATAGGCTTCCACGAGCGCCCAGCCGTTCCCCAAATCCTCGATGAGGTTCAGGCCCTGGCTGAGGCCGGAGACCGAGCCGAGCTTCTTGCCCTTGCTCGTGCTATCGTAAATATAGGCGGATTCGGTTTCGCCGACGTTAACGCTGACCATCGTGCGGGTGAGTGCCGCCCAGATTTCCTCGTCGCTCGCGTCGGCGGTCAGGCCCCAATAGCCGCTGTCCTCCTGCACGGCGGTATCGCTCACGCCCACGCCGATTTCATAGCCCTCACTGCCCATGACGGTGCTCGTGGAGACGACATATTCCACGTCGCTGCTCGCGGGCGCCTGTGCGGCGGGAGCGGGCGCGGCGGGCTGAGCCGCAGGCGCTTCGGCTGCGGGCGTATCGTCGGCGGTATTGTCCTCAGCGGGGGATTCGTCGGCGGAAGGCTCGGCGGGAACTTCGTCCGAACCGTCATCTTCAGACGTATCGTCGTCGGCCATCTGCGCGGTCGGCACGCCGACGGTCAACTGGCCGCTTGCGCTGGCGGCGGTTTGGCCGAACTGGTCGATCAGTTCGCCGCTGACGGTGTAAGCGCCCACGTCCAGCGGCGCGCCGTCCTCATCCGAAACGGTGAAGGCGATTGCGTTATCCGCCGTGTGCACTTCCTGATTTTCGCAGAGGGTGAACGTGCCGGAAGGGCCGGAGAGCGTCAGCGTCAAAAAGCCGGGCACATCGGTGGTGACGGTGACCTGTGCGCGCGAACCGCCCGCGACCTCCGTCTCGGGCAGGGTAAAGCTGAGGTTGGCCGCGGCGAGCGCGCCGGAAGCGCCGCCAAGCAGCAGCGCGGAGACGACAAACGCGGACAGGGGACGATTGAGTTTCATGCAGGGGCTCCTTTCTAAATACAACGGGCCTTTCCGCGCATTGCGGCGGAAAGCGGATGATTCCATATATGTATGTAGTTTCTTTTGTATATCATACTGCAAAACGGGCACGAACGCAAGGGATAAGCGGTTTTTTGCTTGTTTGGCGGCGCGCGGCGTGGTACAATGGAGCGCGAGTGAGCCGGGCAGGAAAGCCAAAAGGAGGGATTCGGCGTGGAAGCGGACATGGAACGCGTGGAGGCGGCGCTCTGCACGCTGCGCGTGGGCGCGTCGGATTCCGAAGAACGGCTGCACGAGCAGGCGGCCGAAGCGTTTGCGCGCGCGGGGCTGGAGGCGGCCCACGAGGTGCGCCTTGCGCCGCGATGCCGAATCGATTTCATGGTCGGGCCGGTCGGCGTTGAAATCAAGAAAAAGCGCCCGCAGCGCGCGCCGCTGGTCGCCCAGCTGACGCGATACGCGGCCTGCGAACAGGTGAAGGCGCTGCTGGTGCTCGCGCCGCGCGGCGTTGACCTGCCCAAAGCCATCGGGGGAAAGCCCGTGAAGATGATGAGCCTTGAACGGCTGTGGGGGATTATGCTTCCATGACGACGGATGAGAAAAAACTGCCGGGCTATCTGCTGGATGCGCCGCAGAGCGGCCATCTGTACGGAACGCTTTCCTATAACAGGCGGAGCAAATGCTGGACGATTAAGGGCGAGCCCTGTGTGACGGAGATGGCCGCGCGGCTGTTTCCCGGCAGCCGTCGGCGGCGGGGTGAGGCGCGGTTCACGGCGAATCGGCGAATCATCGGCGATGTGAACTGGCTGATGCTGCGCTATCCGCTTGAAATTGCGCCCCGAGACCGCGTTTTGTGGGAAAACGCGCTCGGTCAGGCGCGGGAGCACGCGATTCGGCGCGCGCAGGCGGAAAAAATGCCTCCGAGAAGCACGCCGCCCGAAGGAACGTTTACAGGCGAGCTGAGGGAGTTTCAAAAAGAAGGGCTGTCGTTTTTGTTGGCGAATCCGCGGACGCTGCTGGCGGATGAAATGGGTCTGGGCAAGACCGTGCAGGCGCTGGCCTGTCTGGCGGCGACGGGCGATTTTCCCGCGCTGATTGTCGTGCCGCCGCACCTGCTGCGCAACTGGCAGGCGGAAGCGGCGCGCTTTTTGCGCATCGACGGCAGACCGCCGCGCGTCTGCGTGCTTACGGGCTTGAAGCCGTATCAGCCGCCCGAAGCGGATATCTGCATCATCCACTATCTGCTGCTGCGCGGCTGGAAGCAGGCCCTGCCGCAGATGGGCTTTCGCGCGGTGATTTTTGACGAAATTCAGGAACTGCGCCACGGCGGCACGGAGAAGTATTCCGCGGCCAGCCTGCTGGCGGAGGGATGCGAACGGGTCATCGGGCTTTCGGGCACGCCTATTTACAATAAAGGCTCGGAAATCTGGAACGTGGTCAATATCCTCGATTTTCACTGTCTCGGCGATTGGGAGAGCTTCACGCGCGCGTGGTGCGACGGATACGGCAATCATCTGGTGCGCGACCCCGCGCTGCTGGGCGGCCATCTGCGGCGGGAAGGACTGATTCTGCGGCGGACGAAACAGGAAGTGCTGACCGAACTGCCGCCCAAGCGTCGGCTGGTGCAGGAAATCGACGCGGACGACAAGGTGTATCGGGAGCTGATGCGGCCCGTCATCGAGATGCTGGGCAGTCTGCGGGCGCTGCATCCCGAAGCGAAGGAACGCGCGCTGCTGGAGGAGCAGGTCGGGCGCGGCGAGCGGCAGGCCACGGGCGTGGCAAAAGCGCCGTTTGTCGCGGCGTTTGTGCGCGCCCTGTTGGATAACGGCGAAAAGGTGCTGCTGTTTGCGCATCACCATGCGGTGATGGATATCTATAAGAAGGAGCTGGCGGGGTATCATCCGGCGTTTCTCACAGGGAGGGAGACGACGAAGCAGAAGGATGACGCTGTGGAACGGTTTATGGAGGGCAAGACGAACCTCTGCGTGATTTCGCTGCGCGCCGCCTCGGGGCTGAACCTGCAAAGGGCGAGCTGCGTCGTGTTTGGCGAACTGGATTGGTCGCCTGCCGTGCACAGCCAGGCGGAGGACCGCGCGCACCGCATGGGGCAGAAGGATTCGATTCTCTGCTATTACCTCGTTGCGCCGCAAGGTTCGGACCGGGACATGCAGGATGCGCTGGGACTCAAGGTGAGCCAGTTTGTCGCGCTGATGGGGGATAAGACGCCGGAGCTGAGCAGCGTGCAGGATGCGCAGCAGGCGGCAAAGGCGCATATCGAGAAGATGCTCAGTCAATACGACACCGCACAAATGGAAAAGAAGGATTGAAGCGCATCGGAATAAGAGCCTGCGAAAACACCGCGAACACGCCGAAAGGCGTGTTTTTTCTTGCAGGAGCAAGAAAAAATGACGCATGAAGCGTGGAAAAATCCGGAATCGGATGAAAAAGTTTCAAAAAGTGTCAAAAAAAGATTAAAAAAGGTATTGACACGAGGCCGAAACTGCGATATAATAACTGAGCTGTCAGCGCGAGCCACTGAGCCGAGCGGACGGCGATGATCCTTGAAAACGATACAGAATCAAGAAGAACGCGAACCGTGATTTTCACGAGTCACGGTAAGAAAAAGAC
>CAKURR010000037.1 GCA_934675735.1 uncultured Clostridia bacterium | reverse complement strand
TCCATGCGGCGCTTGCGGGCGATGATATCCATCGCCGTGTTGCTGCGCGGATGGCCGACGTGCAGGCCCGCGCCGGAGGGATACGGGAACTCGATCAGCGCGTAGAATTTCGGCTTTTCATGGCTGGCTTCCGCCTCAAAGCAATGGGCCTCTTCCCACTTCTTTTGCCATTTCAGCTCAATCTCATCGGGATTGTAGGCTTTACTCATGGTTTCTTCCTCCTTGCGGCCTGATGCCGCAAACACTTCCGCCATAGTCGGCGGAAAAAAATGGTTTTCCACGCGTGGCCAAACTGCACCGTTTTCAAGCACGAAAAAAGCGCCCCTGCACGCATGGCGATCATGCACAGGGGCGCCCGAAAGCGCGGTACCACCCTGATTCAGCCGCCCAAAGGGCGGCCCTCAGCGGCCAATAAGCCAAAGCCTGTCACGGGGCTGGGCCGTCGCGGGTTACTGCTTTCGCCCGCGAAGCTCCGGGAGGAGAAAAGCCGCGCTTCGGCCCATCGGCTCGCACCGCACCGCCGACTCTCTGAGGACGCCCTTGCGCGCTGATTCCCATCATCGCATTTGGTGCCGACCGAAGCCGGCTGTGAAACGCCTTTTATTGTAGCCAACACGAGCGAAAATGTCAAGTCCGTTTCCGGCTCTGCGCCTTAAGCTTCTCAGTATATTTTTCAACCGGAAGCGACGCGGAGAAATAATAGCCCTGAATATCCGTGCATTCCAGCGCGCGCAGGAAATCCACCTGATCCTCGGCCTCCACGCCCTCGGCGGTGGTATACAGCCCCAGCTCATAGCACAGGTGCACAATCTGGCGCAGCATGATTTCGCCCTTGCGGTCGCCGATGCAGTCAATCAGCGTCTTATCCAGCTTGACGGTATCGACAAACGGCAGCTTGAGCATCGGCAGGGTGGATTGATCCTTGCCGAAATCGTCGATTTCGATGCGGAAGCCGTAACGATAAAACTCCTGCAAAACGGAGATGACGGCCTCGTCGGATATCATCGCGCTTTCCGTGACCTCCAACGGCACCATCCATGTGGACAGGCCGTAGCCCTCCAGAATGCGCTTATAGGTCAGCGCCACGCCCTGACGGCACAGCGACGCGCGCGACAGGTTGACCGACACGGGGCGGATTTCCACGCCGTCCTTGCGCCACTGGCTCAACTGCGCGCACACGCAGGTGAACATGTATTCATCCAGCTTGCCGATTGCGCCGTTCTTTTCAAACAGCGGGATGAAGCGCCCGGGCGAGAGCATGCTGCCGTCCTCCTGCACCCAGCGGACGAGTGCCTCGGCGCCGACGATTTCGCCCGTCTTGGGGTTGCACTTGGGCTGGTAATACGCCTTGAACTGATGGCCGACGATGGCTGCGTCGAAGCGATCCTCCATCCGCATGCTTTCAAAGAAGGCGTTCTGGTCCACATCCTGATAGAACGCGACCACGTCGTCGCCGTTGCCGCGCGCCGCGCCGAGCGCCATGTTGGCCAGCTCGCACGCGCGCCGCACGTTCTCCTCCGGCCGCATGGCGTATACGCCGAAACGCGGCACGACGCGCAGCACGCCCATCTTATCCGACAGGCGGCGGATGTCGCGCTCAATCTGGCGCAGGCGCTCGAGCACCTCCGCTCTGTGGCGCTCGTTTAAGTAAAAGACAAAGTGATCCGCATCCACGCGGGCGACGTTTTCGCCCTCCTTGAGCCTGTTTTGGATGCACTCGTGCACGCCGCGCAGCACGTTGTCGCCCTTCTGCGCGCCGAACATGCCCTCAATCATCTTGTAATCGTCCAAATCGGCGGAGACCATGTAGCCGCCGTCCACGCTCGGCATATCCGCCAAAAAGCCGGTAAAATTGCTGCCGCCCGTCAGCGCGTCGGAATAGGCCATACGGCGCAGATTGCGGTTGTAGCCGCGGTAAATCGCCAAAATGCCGATCACGAACGCCACGCACATCAGCACCATCACCGTCAGCAGCATGCGGATGCTGCCAAACGCCACATTTGCGCGGCCGTAGAGCGCATCCGCAGACATGACCATCACCAGATACCACGTGTCGCTCTCGCAGTAATTCTCAATCACCCGACAGCAGAAGCGCAGATCGCCCGTGCCCAGCACGCGCACGTCGCTCTTATCCTCGCCGGAAAGAATCTTGCGGATGGCTTCCGCGTCGCGCTCGGACACGGCGGCGTTCTGCGTCATCTCTTCGAGCAGGTTGCCCGCGGCGGCAATCTTCGCGCTTGAGGACGCGACGATGATGTTGCCCTCCGTATCGACGATATAGCCGCGTCCCTCGCCGCCGAAGGTTTCCACATCCATCATGTTTCGGAAGGCTTCGGGCGTGTAATCCGCCAGCACCACGCCGATGGCTTCGCCGGTCTGCGGATCGCGCACGGGCGCGCTCATCACATGAACAGGCGCGCCCTTGTTCAGGCGGTCATTGATTTCGCCCGTAATGCCGTACTGCCCCTCCATGCCAAGGCGGAAGAAGGAGCGGAACGAAAAGTCGCCGCTCAAACCGTCGCTCGTCACCGTGAAGCCGGTATCATCCATGTAGCAGAGGCGCATGAATTGATAGCCGTCGGCGTATTCGGCGACATATTGCACCACTTCTGTGGCCTTATCGGGATCTTCGGCGATTTTTTTGCCCACGGCGTCCATCAGGGCAAAACGGCTTTCGAGCGTCAGTTGGAGCATCGCCGCGTTTTCGTTGGCCGTTTCAATCATCGCCGCGTCTGCGGCGCTTTCCAGCCCGCGGCGGATGCCGCCGTAACTGAATCCCACACACGCGAAAATAAACGCTGTCAGGGTCAGCAGACCGACCCACAGCAGGCGATAGCTCTTTTCGGCCTTCGGCATTTTCGTTTTTTCGCGTTTCTTCTTCATCTTTACGCTCCATCTCACGGGAGAACGTTGTGGCTCCGTCCCAAACTCTGCCAAGAACCTGAGGTTCTTGGATTTCCCTCCTCCCTTTATCGCTTTGCGATAAAGGCCATTGATTAAAATTCTCTTCGTCGAAAACGTTTTACTGCTTCTATTTTATCCCACTTTACCGAATCTGACAACCGTTCAAACCGATTATATGTAAAAAAATGGTTACGGCACTCCTAACACGCCGAAAATCAGAATGCCCAGCGCGCCGCTCAGACAGATGACCTTCGGAATGCTGACCTTGAAGCGAAGCAGCAGAAGCAGGCTCAGCGCGCCGATGGCGATGGCGGGCAGGCTGATTCCGCCCAACTCCGCCACATAGTTCGTCGTGCACAGCGACAGAATCACGCCGAAAATCATGCCGACGCACGCGGGACGCACGCCCACCATGACCTTCGTCATCACGCTGCTCTTGCGGAAACGCTCGAAGAAAATCGCCGCCAGCAGACATACCGTCAGTGTGGGCGACAGTGTGCCCAGATTCGCCGCAATCGCGCCCGCCAGCCCCGCCGTGCGCATGCCCGCAAAGGTCGCGCAGTTCAGGCCCAAAGGCCCGGGCGTCATCTCCGCAATGGCCACGATGTCCGAAACCTCCGCCGCGGTCATCCAGCCGTGCGCCGTCATCTCCGAGGTAATCAGCGGAATCATCGAAAGGCCGCCGAAGCTCGTGAAACCGATTTTCAAAAAGCTGATGAACAGCTCAAGCAGCACCATCACGCTTCTTCGCCCCCTTCCGCTCGTAGAACTCCGCAATCAGCAGGCCGCAGACCACGCCGATAATCACCAGATATACGCAGTTGACGTTGAAGAGCAGGTAGAGCGCAATCACCAGCAGCATCACCGCGTAGCACGGCGGATAGCGGAACGCGCTGCCCACCATGCTGATGACCGCGCTGATCATAATCGGCACGACCGCCGCGCGGATGCCGCGCATCGCCGCCGCCACCCAAACGTTCGTCTGGAAGAGCGTGTAGAATTGCGTGATAACCGCCAGAATCGCCAGCGGGGGCAGTATCATGCCGAATAGGCACGCCATGCCGCCCGCCACGCCCGCCACGCGGTAGCCGTAAAGCATCGCCACGTTGCCGATCATCGTGCCCGGCACACTGCGGCCGACGCTGGTTAAATCCAACAGCTCTTCGGAGGTGATGGTGTGCTTTTCCTCCACATACAGCTTCTGCATCTGGGCAATGATGCTCCAGCCGCCGCCGAAGGTGAATAATCCGAATTTCATAAATTGAAGAAACAGTTCCAAAATCTGTCTCGCACGCTTCACAGCAGCGTTCCCCCTTTTGATATGCATGTATTTCTTATAACCGCCGACGACCCTTTTTCTCCCCCGCCGAAGCCGTTTTCGCGCCCCTCAAATCGCGGCGGAATCCCCGTACAGCATACCCCCAACATGCGGGACAAGTCAAGTGTATAATTGGTAAACATTTCTGAATTTCCCCGCTTTGACTGACCGCCGCCAAAATTACTAGCACTCTTTCGTGTTGAGTGCTAATTTTCTCTTGACATCCCCCATAAACCGCGATACAATACGCTTGCATAATGAATCATCGGCGGGGTCATCCCGCTTGTAAGGAGGTTTTTCATCATGGAACCGATTCAGGGCAACGTATCCATTGACGCTCAAAATATCATGCCGATTATCAAGAAATGGCTGTATTCCGATAAAGATATCTTCATCCGCGAGGTCGTTTCCAACGGCTGCGACGCCATCACCAAGCTCCGCATGGTGGACAGCGCCGCCGCGCAGAGCTGCTCCATCCATGTGGAGGTGGATAAGGCCGCGCGTGAGCTTCGGTTTATCGACGACGGCGTGGGTATGACCGAGGACGAGGTCAAGACCAACATCAACCAGGTGGCATTCTCCGGCGCGAAATCCTTCATGGAGGAATACGCCAAGAACGAGGATAAGGAAAATTCCGGCATCATCGGCCACTTCGGCCTGGGCTTCTACTCCGTGTTCATGATTGCCGATAAGGTGACCATCGACACCCTCTCCTTCCGCGAGGGCGCGACCCCCGTTCGCTGGGAAAGCGAGGACGGCATGGCCTTCACCATGACCGAGGGCACGCGCACGACGCGCGGCACGACCATCACCCTGCATGTCAGCGAGGCGGAAAGCGAGTTTTTGGAGGTCTGGCGCGTGCGCGAAGTGCTCGACCGCTACTGCTCGTTCATGTCCGTGCCGATCTATCTGGACGAAATCAAGGAAGAAGAGGCCAAGGTGACGGGCGAAGGCGACAACGCCGAGGAGAAGGCCGAAGAGAAGAAGGAAGAGCCGAAACCCATCAACGACACCCAGCCGCTCTACGCCCGCGCCCCGCAGGACTGCACGGACGAGGACTATAAGCAGTTCTACCGCAAGGTGTTCCACGAGTATGAAGACCCGCTGTTCTGGATTCACCTGAACGTGGATTATCCGTTCAAGCTCAAGGGCATTCTGTATTTCCCGAAGATTAAGGAGCAGTTCGGCGGCATCGAGGGCCAGATTAAGCTCTACTCCGGTCAGGTGTTCGTCGCCGACAACATCAAGGAGGTCATTCCGGAGTTCCTGATGCTGCTCAAAGGCGTGATCGACTGCGCGGACTTCCCGCTGAACGTCTCCCGCTCCTTCCTGCAAAACGACGGCTATGTGCGCCGCATCTCCAACCACATCACCAAGAAGGTGGCCGACCGTCTGACCGGCATGTTCAAGACCGAGCGCGCGACCTACGAGGGCTTCTGGCCGGATATCCACCCGTTCATCAAGTACGGCGTGATGCGCGACGAGAAGTTCGCCGAGCGCATGAAGGACTGCCTGCTGTTTAAGACGACGGACGGCAAGTTCCTCACGCTGGCCGAATACAAGGAGCGAAACGGCGAGAAGCTGCCCGACAAGATGGTGTATACCTCCGACCCCGCGCGCCAAGATGCGGCCATCCGCCTGTTCACCGAGCGCGGCATCGACGTGACGGTGCTCGACCAGCCGATTGACGTGAACTTCGTTTCCTACATGGAATACAGCGCCGATCCGGAGAGCAAGTTCCGCTACTGCCGCGTGGACGCCGAGCTGGACAGCCTGACCAGCACCGAGGACGCGCCGACGCTGGACGCCGAAAAGCTCACCGATCTGATGCGCGAGGCGAGTGGCAACAAAGAGCTGACCGTCGAGGTCAAGCCGCTGGTCAACAACAGTGTGCCGGTCATGCTGGTTGAGGACGAGCAGACCCGCCGCTTCAACGACATGGGCCGCATCTATGGCCACAGCGAATACACGATGCCCGCCAAGTACAGCGTCGTGCTCAACAGCCGCAGCAAGACCATCGAAAAGCTCGCCGCCCGCGAGAAGGACGAACGCAGCGTGCTGCTGGCCCGTCAGCTCTACGACCTCGCCGAGCTGAGCCGCCAGCCGCTGGAAGCCGAGCAGATGACCGAGTTCATCCGCCGTTCGATGGAAATCGTGGATATTGCCGCGCAGATGTAAGGGTTTTGCTTGACAGAATCCCCCAGTGTGCCTTATAATAAGCGGGTATTCGGAAACGGATGCCCGCTTAATGGAGAGTTGTCCGAGTGGTCGAAGGTGCAGCACTCGAAATGCTGTGAGGGTAAAACCTCCTAGGGTTCGAATCCCTAACTCTCCGCCAGAAAAGAAGTCGTGAGAATATCGCGGCTTCTTTTTTTATCATTGTTTCATCAAGGC
>CAKURR010000036.1 GCA_934675735.1 uncultured Clostridia bacterium | reverse complement strand
CGTGAGGGCTGAGCAATCAGCTGAATTAGGGTGGTACCGCGCGCGAAGCAGTGTATTCAAGCGCCCCTATGTCGCTTTTATGGCGGCTGGGGGCGCTTTTTCGTTCCCGGCCCATCGGTTTCGTTTCATTTGAAAGGAGAAACATCATATGTATCAGGGCTGCAAAAAGTATATTCCGTTCGTTCCCGTCTCTCTGCCGGATCGCACCTGGCCGAACAACCGCATCGAAAAGGCGCCGACCTGGTGCTCCGTCGATCTGCGCGACGGCAACCAGGCGCTCGTCACGCCGATGAACCTTCAGGAAAAGCTCGATTTCTTCAAGCTGCTGGTGGATATCGGCTTTAAGGAAATCGAGGTCGGCTTTCCCTCCGCTTCCGAAACGGAATACGAAATTCTGCGCGCGCTGATTGACGGGCATTACATTCCGGACGACGTGACCATTCAGGTGCTGGTGCAGGCGCGCGAGCATTTAATCCGCAAGACGTTCGAGGCCGTGCGCGGCGCGAAAAACGTCATCATCCATTTCTATAATTCCACCTCCACCCTCCAGCGCAAGGTCGTTTTCAAAAAGGACATGCAGGGCATCATCGACATCGCCGTCGCGGGCGCAAAGCTGGTCCGCGAGCTGACCGAGGCCGACAATTCCGGCACGAACTTCCGCTATGAGTATTCTCCCGAATCCTTCTCCGGCACGGAGATGGATTTCGCCGTGGATATCTGCCGTCAGGTGATGGAAACGCTCGGCGCGACGAAGGAAAACCCCGTCATCCTCAACCTGCCCAACACGGTTGAGATGTGCACGCCCAACACCTACGCCGACCAGATCGAATATTTCATCCGCCACCTGCCCAACCGCGACGCGGCGATTATCTCCGTCCACCCGCACAACGACCGCGGCACGGGCGTGGCCTGCGCGGAGCTTTCCATGCTGGCGGGCGCGGACCGCGTCGAGGGCACGCTGTTCGGCAACGGCGAACGCACGGGCAACCTCGATATCGTCACGGTCGCGCTGAACATGTACACGCAGGGCGTTGACCCGATGCTGGACTTCTCCCACATCGACCACATCCGCGAGATTTACGAGCGCTGCACCAAGATGCACGTGCCCGAGCGCTGGCCGTACGCGGGCAAGCTGGCCTTCACCGCCTTCTCCGGCTCGCATCAGGACGCCATCAACAAGGGCCACGAATACATGCGCGAATCCAAGAGCCCGTATTGGGAGATTCCGTATCTGCCGATCGACCCCGCCGACGTGGGCCGCGAATACGAGCCGATTATCCGCATCAACAGCCAGTCCGGCAAGGGCGGCGCGGCGTTCATCATGGATCACAATTACGGCTATCATATGCCCAAGGCGATGCACCCCGAGTTCGGCGCGGTTGTGCAGGCCGAGTGCGACAGAACGGGCCGCGAGCTGACGGCCAACGAGGTCTATGAGCTGTTCCACCGCGAGTTCCTCAATATCAGCGAGCCGTATGCGCTCTCCCGCGCAAAGTTCTATGAAGAAGCGATTGCGGGCAGCGCGGCGAACGTCACCCACTTCTCCGGCGTGCTGAGCGTGCGCGGCCAGTTCATGCAGCTCGAATCCCGCGGCAACGGCCCGATTGACGCGTTCTTCAACGCGCTGGGTCAGGCGGGCATCGAGGGCTATTCCTTCATCTCTTATTCCGAGCATGCCATCTCGATGGGCTCGGATTCGCAGGCTGTGGCCTACATCGAGCTGCGCGTACCGGGCGGCCGCCGCATCTTCGGCGTGGGCACGGAGCACAACATCAACTTTGCTTCCGTCAGGGGCATTTTGAGCGCCATCAACCGCTTTGAAAGCGGCATGGCGTAAGAAGAACGTTGGGCTGCCGCCCAAACCCGCTTGGGGACGTTGTCCCCACCCCCCTTCTCGCTTCGCGCCTGTATCAAGAAGTCATGCAAAAATCCCTCCGAGTTTTTCGGAGGGATTTTTTAGTGGAAAGTGCAGGAACCTCAGGTTCCTGCCCGTGGCTTGGGGCGGGCAGCCCCAACGTCCCCTCACTCCAACACCGTCTTGCTCATCCGCGCGCAGAGAATCGCCATGTCGTCGTTCACCTCACCCGAACCGACCGCGCGCGCAATCAGCTTCTCGCCGACGGATTGCGGATGCAGCCACGCCAGCTTGCCGATGTCCTCCCGCAGTGCAATTTCCCCGCCCGGGTACGCATCGCGCACTCCGTCGGTCATCATCACCACCACGTCGCCTGCCTGAAGCGTCATCCGCATGGAGCGGGATTCCACATCCGGCAAAACGCCGACGGGCAGCGTGTCCGCGCCGATGGTTCGCACCTCGCCGTCACGCACGATATAGGAAGCGCATGCCCCCAGCTTTTCAAACGCCGTTTCGCCGCTGTGCAAATCGCAGACGCATAAATCCATCGTCGCATACATCTCGCGCCCTGTGCACATCAGCATCAGCGCGTTCACCACATCCAGCGCCTGTGCCCGCGTGTATCCCGCACGGAGGCTCTCCACCATCAGTTCCAGCGCCGCGTGGCTCTCCTGCCGCGCGCTGATGCCGCTGCCCATGCCGTCCGACAGGGCCAGCACATGCCGGCCGCCCGACAGCGGGCGCGAAACGTAGCTGTCTCCCGCGACGTCCTCGCCCGAACGACTGCGCATCGCCGCGCCGATTTCCAGCGTCAGCATCGGTGCCTGCTCAAAGACGGCCTGTGTGCTCAGCAGCCCCTCCCGCGCGCATGTGCGCATCGGCACGCCGCAGGCGTCGCTCACCAGTTTCAGCAGCGACGCGCCCGCCGTCGCCTCCGGCTTGAGCAGCATGATTTCCATCCGTCCGGACAGGCGAAGCGCATACGCCACGCGCACCTCTTCAAGCCCCGCGCGCACCAGCGCATAGCGCACACGGCGATAGGCCGCGTCGTCGGGGCGAATCTCCCCCAGCGTGCGCTCGCAGACCTGATGCGCGGCGGCGCTCGTCTTTTGCAGCAGGCTGATGCACTGCTCGATGACCGGATTTTCCTCCCGCGGCGCACCCAGCCCTTCCATCATCCGCGCGGTATCCTCATACAGCCGTGCCCACGAGTGAATCATCGCCGCGCTGCGCACGGCCACGGCTTCCGACTGCGTCATCTCCTCCGGCTCGGCGCATTCAATCAACGATGTGACGCCCGCGCGCCGCACATTCGGCAAAATCAGGAACGGAAGTAGCCCCGGGAGCACAAACAGCGCACGCCGCACCGCAGGCCAGTCCCCGCCCGCCAGCGCCGTACCCGCGGCCACACCGCCGAGCATCAGCAGCGCGCAGACCGTTCGGCGGTGCGTTTTGATTTCTCCGGCCAGAAAACCGCCGACCAGCAGCATCGCCAGCGTCTGCGGATTGCCCTGCATCAGCGAAATCACGCACCCCATCACGCCTGCGCAGAGAATCGCCTGCGTCGTGCCGCCGACATACGCGTGTTCCAGCGTCAGATACAGCGCCATCGATGCGGCAACGGCCTGTCCGCCCGGCAGGGGCATCATGCCCGCCGCCAGCGAAGCGCAGACAGCCATCACACAGATCGGCCTTGTGTCGCCGTCCAGCTCGTCCCGCCGTGAAACCGCCAGCGCCGCGCCGTCATACAGCACGCTCAACCCCGCGCCCGCGGCCGCCGTCAGCGCCACAACCGCGATTTCATACCAGCTTGACAGCCCTGTCACCGCCGCGGCCGTCAGTTGCGCCGCGAAAACCGCCGCCGCCATCGTCATCCGTCCGGCGGGTCTCGCCCAAAGCCCCGTGCTCAGCCAAAGCAGCGTGCAGACAGGCAGCTGCCAGCAGCCCGCCAGCTCGCCGTAAACATACTGCGCGGCAAACCCCGCCATTACGCCCGCAAAGCCCGCGGGCACGCAGAATCCCTGCCGAAGCAGCACCGCAAACATCGCGCCCTGGCAGCAGTATCCGCCGCCCGGAAGCCGCACAAACGAAAACACTGCCATCAGCGCCGCACAGAGCACGCGCTGAATAAGTGTGCCGCGCATGCGCAGCGTTCTTTCTATGCCGACCAGAAAGCCATTGCCCATGTTTCCGCCGCGCATCGTCATCGTTTCCTGTGCCAAAGCCATCCCCCGCCTTCATCGGTTTATGCTTTCATTGTATGCCGTCATGGCGGGCGCGCATGTCGTTTTTCGCTGCAAATTCAGGGAAACGTTAGACACGAAAACGCAAAAATCCCCGACCTGACGCCGTCATCAAATCGGGGAGCTTTGCATAGAAAAGCGTTTCGATTTTCAAAATCCCGCGCAGACGTGCTCTGCGCTTATGCGGCTTCCGCCGCATTTTTCCCGTACCGACGGACACAGCGTTAATCCCAACTGTCGTCATCCTCTTCATCCGACAAGCCGAGCAGCTTTTTTGCTTCGCTTTCGGGCAGTCCGTTCACGTCGGACAGGCGTTTGGCAATGGTCTGCGTGTGCTGCTGGGCGTGATCCAGCTCTTCGGTCGCCTGTCTGAGTTTTTTCTGCGTGCGGCCAAGCAGCGACGCGAAACCCGCAAAATCCGTGCGGATCGCGCCAAGCAGATTCATGACTTCCTGCGTGCGCTGCTCGATGGCCAGCGACTTGAAGCCCAGCTGCAAACTCGAAATCAGCGCAGCAAGCGTCGTCGGCCCGGCAACCACCATGCGGCTCTCCTGCTGCACGCGCTCGGAGAGACCCGAAATATGCAGCACTTCGGCATAAAGCCCCTCGCTCGGCAGAAACAGCACAGCGTAATCCGTCGTATACGGCGGCGCAATCAGCTTTTCGGACATCCGCCTGGCGTGCATGCGCACGGCCGATTCCAGCAGCCCGCGCGCGCTTTCGATTTCAGCGCGCGTGCCGCTCTCCTGTGCGGTGCAAAGCTCATGATATTCGCGCATAGGCAGGCTCGCGTCAATCGGCAGATACACCGTGTTCTGCCCGCCCTGCCCCGGCATGACGACGACGTAATCCGCGACAGGCTCGCCGTTCGGGCGCACGGGCGCGTGTTCGGCATACTGCGACGGCGCGAGCATCTGCGATAAAATCGCCCCCAGCTGCGCTTCGCCGATGACACCCAGCGGCCTCGCGCCGGAGACCATGCGCCCCAGCTCATCCACGCTTCCCGCCAGGCTCTGCACCGCGTTCAGCCCGGCCGTCACCTGTTCCAGCCGCTTTGTCACAGCCGAAAAGGAGGCTTCCAGCCGCTGCTCGACCGTCGCGTTCAGCTTTTCATCCACCGTCTGGCGCATCTGCTCAAGCTGTCGGCGGTTTTCCTCGTTGATGGTTTGCAGGCCGCCCTCAATGGTTTGGCGCATGCGCTCCATACGCTCCTCGTTGCCGCTCAGCTTCTCTTCCAGCGCCTGATTGACCCCGCCGATGCGCTCCTCATAGCTGCTCAAGCGCCTGTCCATCGTCTGACGTATGCGCTCCATGCGTTCTTCATCCTGTCGGCTTGCGGCACGGAGCTGACCGCCGAGCGCATCCATCTGCCCCTGCTGGGTTCGGGTCATTTCGCCCATCATGCGCACCACGGAATCGTTGACGCTCTGCATGCTCTCGCTGAGCTCCCGCCGCGCCTGCAAGTCGCTCTCGCGCTTCGCGTCATCCGTCTGCGCAAGCTTTTCTTCCACCGCGCGGGCAATCTCTTTCGCCTGCTTTTCCGCTGCAGCCGACCGCCGATACATCAAAATCAGCGTAATCACCATCATCAGCACCAGCGTCAGGCAGACCAGTACGACAGCATACAGCGCCTGTTTTTCCGTGAGAAAACCCATCAGGAAACACCCCTGCTTTCTTCCCGCCGGTAGCGCGCGGGAGATAAATGTGGTATAATCAACGTGCCCGCTTGGGCAAAGGAGGTAAATCATGGCTCAAAGACGCAGAAAAGAACAGATTATGAAGCGCAAGGAGCACCACACGATTGCGCTTTGCATCGGCGGCGGCATCGGCGCCATGCTGCTCAGTCTGGTCATCTGTATCATGGTATTTGGCATTCAATCCGATTCGGAACCCGTTTCCGCGCCCGTCGCCACGCTGCTGCCCTATGACGCGACCCAGCCGTTTACAGCGTCGGATATCACCGCCGCACAGATGAATCAGCTTCGCACAAGCGAACGGATTTCTGTCAGCGACGGCCCGCGCGGCGTCAGCGTCGGCGATTCGCTGGATACGCTGCTTTCACGTTACCCCAGCACCTACACCGATATGCAGACCACGGGCGAACTGACGGGCGAGCAATCCAACGAAGAGATGATTCTCTATTGCGCGGATTATTTTGAAAACCAAAACGGCTCGATGACCGCCCTGCCGCCGCGCGGACTGATTACCGTGGATTCCGGCGAAATTATCGTCACGCTCATGGCCCCTACGTCGGCTTATCCCGCCGGAACACTGGATAATTACAGCAAATACGAACATGTTTACTGCATTTACACTGTTTCGCCGGACACGATGACCATCAAATCCATCGTGTTGGGACTGAGCCGATAATCAAGCTCATTATAAAAAAGAAACCGCATATTGTCAATCATTCGCGTCGAAAAGTCCTTTCCATCCTTCAACGTGAAAGGACTTTTTATATTCGGAAACAAAACGAGGTGTTTTGATGCAGATTGTTGAAGTCACAAACAACCGAAGGCAGTTTATGTTCCTGCTTTTGCTGGCCGACGAGCAGGAAGAAATGGTCAATCGCTATATCGATCGAGGAACGATGTATGTGCTTAACGACAACGGAATCAAATGTGAATGTATCGTCACGGACGAAGGCCACGGCATTCTGGAAATCAAAAATTTTGCCACTTTACCCGCGTTTCAGGGCAAAGGATATGGACGCGCCATGATTGATTTTATCGCTTCAACCTATCGAGGAAAATACGATATTTTGCAAGTCGGGACGGGCGACAGCCCGCTGACAATTCCGTTTTATGAAAAGTGCGGATTCGTTCGTTCGCATCGAATCAAGAACTTCTTTATCAAGCATTACGACCATCTAATATTTGAATGCGGCGTTCAACTGATTGATATGGTTTATTTGAGAAAAGCATTGTAATCAGCGCAAAAGCATGTGTTATCTTCATCAGGTTCCAATTGTATTATGAAATGAGTCCAACAATCCAAATTTGAGGATAATCCGATTATTTCATTTTATTCGATGATAAAGGTGTTTTACTCAAGAAAACACTCGCTTCATTTCGACTCTTGAATACAATTATGTGCTTGTATGAATATTTTTCAAGCAGCGCCATAACCTGCGGTCTGCTCTGCGAATTATAATTTTTGATGAACCTGATAAATTCTTCGTCCTCATGCTCCGGTTCTTTCCAAGGGATGTCGCTCCGTGGTTTCCCCTTTCTTTTTGAAATACCATCAAGGCAAACATCCAGTGAATAATCTAAAAATATGATTGTATCGCATCTTTGCATTCTTAATTCCATCGTGGAGCCGTAGTTGCCGTCAATAATCCACTCGTCTTTTTCAAGCACGTTTGACAAACGTTCAAGAAATACACGCTTTTCCACCGTTGTTCGATCTGCATTCCAGTTCATCATATCCAGATGATAAAGCGGAATACCCGTTTTGCTGTGCAGTTCTCTTGAAAACGTGCTTTTGCCGCTTCCCGGGCAACCGATAACCATGATTCTTTTCATTTCGCATATACCTGCAAATTTCAATTTATTGAGTTCAGTATATCAGACATTCCGATGAATCGCAACTTTAACGCTACATGAGGTAGCATTCGAGCTTATACGGACAGAAAGCATTTTCCGTACTTCTGATTAATATAGAATCGGCAATGTGTAAATATAAACACAGATTGTTTTAATGAACAGAACATTTTAAGCAACACAGTTTATATGTATGCTCATTCAAATGTAGGGGCGCGCATCGCGCGTCCGCCGAGGTTATGGAAGGTTTGCGGTATATGGAGGACGGCTTCCACGCCGCCTCGCACAATCTCGCAGCAACGTCCTACTCTCCCGGGTGATTTTGCCTGCCTGAATCCCGCACAGCGGGCGGCAGGCAAAATCCTAGCCAAGTACAATGGCGCACGTTGGCTTGAACACGACCCTGGAGGATAGGACGTAAGGGAGGGCAAAGCAACTTTTGCGCTCTGCCTCCTACTCTCCCAGGCACAGCCCCCATGCTGAATCCGCCGCAGGCGGC
>CAKURR010000035.1 GCA_934675735.1 uncultured Clostridia bacterium | reverse complement strand
TCCGGCGCGGGCCTGCACGTCGGCCATCCGCGCAGCAACACGGCGATGGATATCATCGCCCGCAAGCGCCGCATGGAAGGCTATAACGTGCTGTTCCCCATCGGCTGGGACGCGTTCGGCCTGCCGACCGAGAACTACGCCATCAAGAACCATGTCCATCCCGCGGGCGTGACGAAGAAGAACATCGACCACTTCCGCGAGCAGCTCAAGCGTATCGGCTTCTCGTTTGACTGGACGCGCGAGGTCAACACCACCGACCCGAACTATTTCAAGTGGACGCAGTGGATTTTCCTGCAGCTCTATAAGAAGGGCCTGGCCTATAAGACCGAAATGCCCGTCAACTGGTGCCCGAGCTGCAAGTGCGGCCTGGCCAACGAGGAAGTCGTCGCCGGCAAGTGCGAGCGCTGCGGCGCGGAGGTCATCCGCCGCGTCAAGAGCCAGTGGATGCTCAAGATTACCGCGTATGCCCAGAAACTGCTCGACGGTCTGGATGATGTGGATTTCATCGATAAGGTGAAGGTGCAGCAGCGCAACTGGATTGGCCGCAGCGAGGGCGCGGAGGTCGATTTCGCCATCAAGGATACCGACGAGAAGCTGCGCGTCTATACCACCCGTCCGGATACCCTCTTCGGCGCGACCTATATGGTCGTCGCGCCCGAGCACGCGACCGTCGATAAGCTGAAAGATCGCATCACCAACTGGGATGAGGTTGTCGCCTATCGCGAGGCCGCCGCGCGCAAGAGCGATTTCGAGCGCACCGAGCTGAGCAAGGATAAGACCGGCGTGGAGCTGAAGGGCATCAAGGCCATTGACCCCGTCAACGGCCACGAAATTCCGGTGTTCATTTCCGACTACGTGCTGGCGACTTACGGCACGGGCGCGATTATGGCCGTTCCGGCGCACGACACGCGCGACTGGGATTTCGCCAAGAAGTTCGGCCTGCCGATTATCGAGGTCGTCGCGGGCGGCGAGGACGTGCAGAAAGCGGCCTACACCGATGTGGAGGACGGCGTGCTCTGCAACAGCGGCTTCCTCAACGGCCTGAGCGTGGCGCAGGCGAAAAAGACCATCATCGACTGGCTGGTCGAGCATAAAGTCGGCGAGCGCAAGGTCAACTATAAGCTGCGCGACTGGGTGTTCTCCCGCCAGCGTTACTGGGGCGAACCGATTCCGCTGGTCAAGTGCGAAAAGTGCGGCTGGGTGCCCGTTCCGGAGAATCAGCTGCCCGTGCTGCTGCCGGAGGTTGACAACTACGAGCCGACCGATTCCGGCGAAAGCCCGCTCTCCAAAATGGAAAGCTGGGTGAACACCACCTGCCCGTGCTGCGGCGGCCCGGCCAAGCGCGAGACGGATACCATGCCCCAGTGGGCGGGTTCTTCGTGGTATTTCCTGCGCTATGCCGATCCGCACTGCGACACCGCGCTGGCGCGCTGGGACGAGTTGAAATACTGGATGCCCGTCGATTGGTACAACGGCGGCATGGAGCACACCACGCTGCACCTGCTGTATTCCCGTTTCTGGAACCTGTTCCTCTATGACATCGGCGCGATTCCGAACAAGGAAGCCTACAACAAGCGCACCAGCCACGGCATGATTCTCGGCGCGAACGGCGAGAAGATGAGCAAGTCCCGCGGCAACGTCATCAATCCGGACGACACCATCGCCGAAATCGGCGCGGATGCGTTCCGTATGTATGAGATGTTCATGGGCGCGTTCGATCAGGCGATTCCGTGGTCCACCGAGGGCGCGCGCGGCTGCCGCCGCTTCATCGAGCGCGTTTGGCGTTTGCAGGATATGCTGACCGCCGACGAGGGCGTGCGCCACGATATGGAAGCGCCCGTCAACGCGATGATTAAGAAGGTCTCCGAGGACTACGAGCGCATGAAGTACAACACCGCCATCGCGGCGATGATGTCCTACGTCAACGAGATTTACACCCGCGGCAGCGTGACGCGCGGCGAACTGCGCGCCCTGCTGCTGTGTCTGAACCCCGTTTCCCCGCACGTGACGGAGGAGATGTGGGAGGTCTGCGGCTTCGGCGAGCCGATTTATAAGCAGAGCTGGCCGACCTACGACGAGACGAAGCTCGTCGCGGACGAGGTGGAAATCGCCGTGCAGATTAAGGGCAAGGTGCGCGGCCGCATCATGGTGCCCGCCACGCTCGGCAAGGACGACGGCGAGAAGCTGCTGGAAAACGAAACCGTCAAGAAGCTCGTCGGCGACGCCCGGGTGAAGAAGGTTATCTTCGTGCCGGGCCGTCTGCTGAATATTGTGTGCTGAAAAGGGAAACCCTCGGGGCTCTGCCCCGAACCCCAGCAGGGGAATAATTCCCCTGCACCCTTTCTTCGCTTCGCGAGGATAAAAGAAAAATAAAAAATAAATAAGTCGCCGCCGCACGGTTTTCAACCCGTGCGGCGGCGATTTGCTATATCACATCTTCACTTCGTCTCGCCGTTCTCCTTCGCCCTATGCAATTCAAAGCAAATCGGGCACGCATTCAGCAAGCTGTACGGGCTTTGTTCGAGCAAGTCGGCGGAAAACGCTTCCAGCGCATCGCGGCTGCTCTCGGGGATGGCGGTGCAGTCGGGGGTGGCGTGGAAAACCGCGCCGCCGTCCTTCTCCAGATAGAGGGTTGTGTCCGCGTCAATCATCAGGGTGGAGTCGGTGTGCGTGCTGACGGAATCCGGCCCCTTGGAAATGACGATGTCCGTTCCTTCGCTCAGGGAGCCGAAGGGCTTGGATATCTTCACGCCGCGCTTGAGCTCAGCCAGCATTTCGTCATAGATGGCCATGGTTTCTTCCACCTTTTCCTGCGTCCAGGTGAACCAGCCGTCGGTGCTTGTGTAGCCGCGTTCGCCCGTTTGAGCCATCTCTTCAAGGTCTTTGCGCGTCTGCGCCATATAGCTTTCAAACTCGTCAACGGTCCACCACTCGACAGGCAGGGCGTCGGATTCGGAAGCGGACGGTTCTTCGCCATAAACGACGTAGCTGTACGCCGAGTCTTCCGCAGTGTCGGCAGAAAGGACGAGCGAGTCCTCCGACGAAACAAACGTATTCTCCCACATAACGAGCGCATTCTCCGCTTTGACGATGAAAACCTTGTCGTCCGCGCAGGCGGGCACGGCGGAAATCATCGCGAAGCAGGAGGCGGCGACCAGTGAACCCGCAACCAGACGGGTCAGCGGCGTGTTTTTCTTGGTGTTTTTCATGGTTAGAATCCTCTCTTCAATACCTGTCATGCGGAAGCAGCTCATCGTCGGCGCGGCGGAACGCGCGGCCTCCATCTCCAGCAGCGTGAGCGCGTAGGCCCGCTTGGAGGATGTGGCGCGCCGCGACAGCACGCGCTCGTCGCAGAGCAGCTCCATGTCTCGATTGACGAGGAGGAACAGAAGGAATACCGTCGGGTTGAACCAGTGCAGGCAGAGCGCCGCCAAAACAAACAGCTTGCGCCACGCGTCCAGCGCGCGGATGTGCGCCATCTCGTGTTCCAGCACGAAGGGCAGTCCATCCCGATTCATGCCCTTGGGCAGGAGGATGACCGGACGCAGCGGGCCGTAGGAGAGCGGCGACGCAATGCGGCCGCTCACGCGAATCTGCACGCGGCGGCGGGTCGGATGCGTCTGCAGAAACGCCGCGCATCGCGGGTCGTCGTCCGGCAGAGACTGCGCAAACGCGCGCGTGCTGCGGATGTAAGCGGCGATGAAATACAGCGCCAGCCCCAGCGCGACAGCTGCCCAGAGCATCGGCAGAACGGCGCGCATCGTTTCGGAAAAATGAAACGCAGAGTCGGCCGCGTCGGAAAGCGCCTGCGCGTCAACTACATCGGCGGTTATCGTCTCCGCCTGCAAGGGCTGAACAAACGCAGTTGTCTGCACATAAGCAGCCAAAGCTCCGTCTGCGCGCGGCAGGCCGACGGGAATCAGCAGGCGCAGCACCGCGATATCCCACAGCGCAATATACATGCGTCGGGGAAGGCGATTGCCCGCGAAGTGCCGCACAAGCGCCGTCAGCAGAATGAGCACGCCCGCGGCGAGGCTGGCGGAAAGAAAGGTCGTCATGCTTGCCCCTGCTTTCAGTCGTCCATGTCGTCGATGAGGGCGCGCAGCTTGTGCAGCTGCTCGGCGCTGACGCGCCTGCCGCCGACCAGCGCGGCGAAAAGCTTATCCGCCGAACCGTCGAACACCTTGTCGATCAGCTCCTGCGTTTCTTCTTCCTGCACCTGCTGCTTGGAAACCAGCGCGCGGCACAGGAAGCCCGGCTCGATGCGCTCAATCGCGTTTTTGGCGATGCAGCGCTTGATGAGGGTGTAGGTGGTATTCACGTTCCATCCGATGGATTCGGTCAGGATGGCGGCGATTTGCCGCGCGGGCACGTCGCCGTTCGTCCAAAGCACGTCCATCACTTTCAGCTCGGAATCGAATAGTTTCATGGGTGCATACACTCCTTTGTACGATCGTGACTCTATACTACACCGGTCTTATCGATTTGTCAATACTACCGGAGTCGTATTTTGGCGCAAAAAAACGGACTGTATCGACAGTCCGATAATGAAAAGGCAGAAAAATCAAGGCTCGGCCGAATTTTGGGGCAGCGTGCCGACGGTTCCCGTTTTCAGATACGCCTCGACCAGATCGCAGATATCCGCCAGCAGATTGGGCATATCCAACGGTGCGCCGTCCGTTTCGGCGGGTGCAGCGGGATGTTCGGAGGTAATCCAATCGGGGATGTTGTTGGAGCACAGGCGGATATAGCGCTTGTTTCGCGTCTGATACAGATAGATGTATTCGCCATCGGCGTTCGGCCCCCAGAGCGCCGCGTCGCCGGAAATGGTCCGAATGGCGCCCAGATACGGCCTGCCCAGCGGCGTATCCATATTGGCAAAAGCGGCCTGAATGCCCGCAACCGTCGTGTTTTCGGGGCAGGCGAGCAGTTTCATATCCGTGTTGTTGCGGTTGACGCTCTGCGGCGACGCGGACATCCACAGCGCAAGCCCCGCAATCAGCATAATCGTGCCGACAGTGATGGAGTCGCGGATAATCAGAACCAGCCCGCCGACGTCCAGCGCGACGCCGCCGACGCGGAAAAGGAAGAACCGCACTTTGCCACGGCCATCCAGCGAGGCGATCTCTGCCAGCTCGTCCTGAATCCACCAGACGGCACGCTCCGCCCACGTCGGCGCGTCCTCCGGCACAGCGCCGCTCTTGAAGAAACGGACGATATCCCGAATGCAGGCGTAGATCCACCAGACAAAGGCGATAAACGCCAGCGGCAGGGCGAACCAGATGCAGATGGTGGCAATCAGGCCGCTGTTGGTGCGGTCCGTGATATGCAGCGTAATCAGGAAAAACAGCGCGGCGTAGAGCACGAAGCGAAACCGCTTGAGACAGACTTTGGCGAGCATAAAACGCCTCCCTGAAGGATGATGGATAGGTTTCACATTCGACGGCGGGCGGCGGTTTCCTCTCAATTCTGCACGAAAAGCATTTTTTTTACACGAATGAATAGGACACCCTCCGCCCAGATATGATATAATGGAACAGAAACATATTCGTAAGAACGGATGACGAAGGGGAATGGACGTATGAAAAAAATCGTGACGCTTGTTTTCGTCCTGCTGACGCTGCTGGCGGCGGCCGCCTCGGCGGAAAGCTATACGCAGGCGGATTTTGAATGGGCCGAGGCGGTTCAGGATCAATCCGCGCTGACGCTCAAAGAACAGGCGAAGTATCTGGATATCGTGAAGCAGCGCCAAAGAGGCATTGCCCTGCTGGCGATGGGCGGGGCGGACACGCCTTTCCAGATTGCCAGCGCCGCGCAGCTGGCCGAGCTGGCGCAGTATGTCAACGCGGGGGACGCGACGTTCGTCTCGGCGCATTATGTGATGACGGATGACGTGAACCTGTCCGCATACGGCAACTGGACGCCGATCGGCACGATAGCTCAGCCCTTTGCGGGCGTTTTCGACGGGCAGAATCACGTCGTCACGGGGCTGAAAATCGACCGAAACGAATTCTATCAAGGGCTTTTCGGTTATGTGAGCGGCACGGACGACGCGCACAAAGCGCAAATCAAAAATGTGGCGGTTCGGGACGCGCAGATTCGGGCACGGACCGAGGTCGGCGCGGTGGTCGGCAGATACGGTCAATTTACCAAGGGCTTTGTCGAGCCGCTGGAAAACTGCGCGATGATCGGCGGCACGATTCAAGGTACGTCGAGCATGGGGCAAAGCAGCTGTGTCGGCGGCATTGTGGGCCGGGCATGTGGCGAGATTCAGCGCTGCTATGCTACGGGCGACATCATCGGCGCGGATAACGCGAGAGAATACGGCGGCATTGTCGGCGAAACATATAAGGCAGTCAATGCCTGTTATTCGACAGGCAGTTTGAGCGGAATGGGAAGCTATGCAGATGACTTCGGCGGCATTGCCGGCAAGGCCTACGGCGCAGTGACCAACTGCTATGCAACGGGAAATGTCATCGGCACGCTCAACGATGCCAGAACATTCGGCGGCGTTGTCGGCTGCGCGCTTGGCGAGGTGACCAACTGCTATGCGGCGGGAACCGTAAAAGGCTGGTACTTAATCGGCGGCGTTGTCGGACAGGCGTATGGCGATACGTATGCTCATGCGACGATTTCGGGCTGTATGGCATTGAATACATCTGTGGAGAGCAATCCTTTCTATTCGATCGGACGCGTTGCGGGCATTACCGGACAGGAAAGCGTGCTTAACGATAACTATGCGTGGGCGGAGATGCCCGTCAAAGGGAACCAGGTTACAACAGGCAGTCATGACGATTTGAATGGCGCAGACCTGACTTATGACGATCAAAACGGCCTGAGCAGGCAGTTTGAAACGATTTTTGGCGGAAATTCCGCGTGGACGTACACCGAAAACGGCCTGCCGACGCTCAAAAATGTCGGCGGTGCGCAGTCAAGCGAACTGCCCGTATGGATGACCAGCCAGAACAAGGTTTATATCTATACCGCGGCGGATTTGGCGCAGCTGGCAACGGACGTCAACGGCGGCAACAACATGAGCGGCAAAACAGTGCTGCTGATGAACGATATCGACCTGTCGGTATACCCCAACTGGACGCCCATCGGCACATATGATTATGCGACATCGACTGAGCTTTGGTTTTCGGGCGTGTTCGACGGGCAGGGGTATACGATTCGCAATTTGACGTGTACATCGGCTACGGACGGCTTTGCCGGATTGTTTGGCAATTTCAACGGCACGGTTCAAAATCTGATTCTTCGCGACGCACAGATTACGTCAGAGTTGAACGCCGGTGCGGTTGTTTCTGAAAACTACGGAGGTCAAGTGCTCAACTGCGCCATGATTGGCGGCAGCGTAAAAGGAAACAAATTGGTCGGCGGCATTGCCGGATTAAATGATGGGGGAATCATTGAAAATTGCTATGCGACGGGCGACGTCACATATGTTGATCATACTGCGATGAACAATGATGCGGGCGGCGTTGTCGGCTCGAATCATAGCGGAACGGTTCAAAACTGCTACGCGTCGGGCAGCGTTAAAGCTATGGACAGTCGTGCGGGCGGCGTTGTTGGCTCGAATTATGATGGAGGAACGATTCAAAACTGCGCGGCGCTGGGGCAGAGCACATCGGTAATGGCGGGAATGATGGAAGCGCGCCGTGTTGTCGGCACGAACATCCGCGGAACGCTCGGCGGCAACTACGCGTGGAGCGGCATGAAGGTGAACGGAAACACCGTGACCGACGACAACGCGGCAGGCCTGAACGGCGCGGCGCTGAGCTATGACGCGGCAACGGGATTGAACGCACAGTTTGAAACGATTTTCGGCGGCGATTCCGCGTGGACGTACACCGAAAACGGCCTGCCGATTTTGAAGGCCCTGAAGGGTGCGCAGTCAAGCGAACTGCCCACGTGGGTAAAGGCCGGAAGCGCCGCAAATGTTGTGTACATCCATACCATGGCGGATTTGGCCAATCTGGCTTCGGCGGTCAACAGCGGTGTCAACATGAGCGGCAAGACGTTTTTGCTGATGAAAGATATCGATCTTTCCGGGCTGAACTGGGTGCCGATTGGCTATTATATCGATTGGAACAACAGCAATAATAAGCCGTTTTCCGGCGTGTTCGACGGGCAGGGGCATTCGATCATCGGCCTGACAATTTCCGGAGGTCAAAATGATGCAGGCTTGTTTGGCTATACACATCTTGCGACCATTCGGAACGTTGTGATTCGCAATCCGCAGATTGAGGGGAGAAGCGAGGTTGGCGCGCTTGTCGGCCGTCAGGGCTATTCGAGCACAGGCATTGAAAAATGCGCCGTGATTGGCGGAAGAATACAAGGAGCCGGTTCGGTGGGCGGTCTGGTCGGCTATATGGAGGAAAGCCCGCTTCAAAATTGCTATACGACGTGCGAGGTCATCGCAACGGACTCTTATGCAGGCGGAATTGTCGGAAGACACCTTGTTGGGGCGAGCATCCGGAGCTGCTATGCGACAGGAAATATCAGCGGAAGGTATAGCGGAGGTATCGTCGGCCAGGCACGGAACGTAGAGCGATGCGTGGCGCTGGGGCAGACCGTGACAGGAGCATCCAGCCATCGAGTGCTGTCCGAGCCGAATGGAAAATTGAACGTTTACGCGTGGAGAAGCATGAAGGTGAACGGGAACACCGTGACCGACGGCGCGGCGAACAACGAAAACGGCGCAGACCTGGTCTACAACGGCGGCGCGCTCTCCAAGCAGTTCTCCGAGATTTTTGCAAATGACGACGCGTGGACGTACACCGAAAACGGCCTGCCGATTTTGAAGGTCGTGAAGGGCGAACAGAGCAGCGAACTGCCCAGCTGGATGCTCAGAAGTGAGACTACGATTTACATCACCACGGCTCAGCAGCTCAAACAGCTCGCCGACGAGGTGAACGCGGGCGACAGCAAGAGCGGCAAAACCTATCTGCTGGCGAACGACATCGACCTGTCGGTATACCCCAACTGGGCGCCCATCGGCACATACTCTCAAGTCAGTTGTCCGTTTTCTGGCGTATTCGACGGACAGAATCACACCATCAGCAATCTGACCTGTACGTCGGCGGATACGAACGGCTATGCGGGACTATTTGGCAACTTTAACGGCAAGGTTCAAAATCTGATCCTTCGCGATGCGCAGATTACGGTGAAAGGGAGTTGCGCCGGCACGGTTGTTTGTGAAAACAAAGGAGGTCAAGTGCTCAACTGCGCCATGATCGGCGGAAGCGTGAAGGGAGAATGCGACGTTGGCGGCGTTGTCTGCTATAACGAGGGAACCGTTGAAAACTGTTATGCGACGGGCGATGTTACGGCTTTGAGCGGCGGCTGGGATTATTATGCGGGCGGCGTTGTCTGCTATAACGAGGGAACGGTTCAAAACTGTTACGCGGCAGGCAGGGTTGAGTCTGGACAACGTGCGGGCGGCGCTGTCGGATTTAATATTCAAGGAACGATTCAAAACTGCGTGGCGCTTGGGCAGAGCGTATCGGCAAAAGGGGATGCGCATCGCGTTGTCGGCAACAACATGGGCGTAGCGCTCGGCAGCAACTACGCGTGGAGCGGCGTGCAGGTGAACGGACAGCCCGTGACCGACGGCCTGGCCGACAACGAAAACGGCGAGGATATTCTGGTACACGACAGCCTGATTTATGGAAAGAACGCGCAGATCTTCGCGTGGCCGGGCTTTGACACGGCTGTGTGGGAGCTGCGCAACGACCAGCCGGGCAAGCTGCCGCGAATCCGGAATACGAACGCAGACCCGACGCTGGGCCTGTCCGCGCAGACCAGCACAGTGACCTGTGACGTGGAGCTGAACGGAGACGCGGGCGTTTCCGGCATCCGCTATAAGGTGAACGACGCAGCGAACAATACCGAGTACAGCGGCGTGTTTACCGTGAACCTGCTGGACAAGCTGGAAATTGAACCGACGATTCGCACAGGCTATGCGTTTGCGCAGTGGAGCGACGGAAAGACGGATAACCCATATACCATGGCCGTGACGGGCGCTGTCTCGCTGACGGCGCAGACCCAAATCGAGACGTATATCATCGATTATGAGTTGAACGGCGGCGCGCTGGAGGCGGGCAAGACGAACCCGGCGACATACACCTTGGAAACGGCGGCATTCAGGCTGGAAGAGCCGACGCGAGCGGGTTACACCTTCGCGGGCTGGACGGGCAGCAACGGCACGACCCCGCAGACCGACGTCGGCATTGCGCAAGGCTCGACCGGAAATCTCTATTTTGAGGCCAACTGGACGGCAAACGGCTACAAGATTCTCTACACAGGCGTGGAAGGCGCGGACGTCTCGACGTTCCCGACGAAGCATGTCTTCGGAACAGACACGGCAATCCCGAATCCGACGAAGACAGGTTACGGCTTCGCGGGCTGGAAGGTCAACGGAAGCGCGGCAGCGCGCGACCTGACGCTGAGCGGAACGGCGTATACGGCGGATATCACGCTGGAAGCGACATGGACGGCGAATGAATTCACCATCACGTACAGCGGCGTGGAAGGCGCGGACGTTTCGACGTTCCCGACGAAGCATGTCTACGGAACAGACACGGCGATCCCGAACCCGACGAAGACGGGTTACGGCTTCGCGGGCTGGAAAGTCAACGGAAGCGCGGCAGCGCGCGACCTGACGCTGAGCGGAACGGCGTATACGGCAGATATCACGCTGGAAGCGACGTGGACGGCGAATGAATTCACCATCACGTACAGCGGCGTGGAAGGCGCGGATGTCTCGACGTTCCCGACGAAGCATGTCTTCGGAAAAGACACGGCGATCCCGAA
>CAKURR010000034.1 GCA_934675735.1 uncultured Clostridia bacterium | reverse complement strand
TCGCGTTCTTCTTGATTCTGTATCGTTTTCAAGGATCATCGCTGTCCGCTCGGCTCAGTGGCTCGCGCTGACAGCTTGGTTATTATATCGCAGTTTCGGCTCCATGTCAATACCTTTTTCAATCTTTTTTCGACAGTTTTTGAAACTTTTTGCAGTCTCCTTCAAGGAACTCAACAATAGCTGGATTTTTGTCCTTCATTTTTCCGACACATTCGTGCACGATTCTGTTTTTCTTCTATATAGAGACCGCTTAAAAGGCATGTCTTTGCCTTTTCGCCTTGCAAACTTTTTTGAATTTTTTGAAATTTAGGGGTTGACAAATCATCTGCACGACTCTATAATGCAATCAAACAAAAGCAAACCGCTTGAGGAAAGAGAAGTAGAAAGCATTCTCGCTATTACAGAGAGCCGCCGTTGCTGGGAGTGCGGTATAGCCGGTCTTTCAAAATGGGCTTTCCGAGGGCCTCGTCAACGGGCTTTGCCTTATTAGACGGGGACGGGACGCAGACCCGTTATCAGGCTGCACCGTATGATGGTACGGGGTGAGCGGGCCAGTTTGGCCAATATGAGTGGCACCACGGAATGTATTTTCCGCCTCATGTTTCTTAAAAGGGAACATGGGGCGTTTTCTTTTACCCCCACTTCCCCGCTTTCCCGCTACTAAACCAATCGACCGGGCTGAAAAGCCCAGAAAGCAGGAGGTATTCCTATGATGAAGCGCATGATCGCTGTCGCCGCCACCCTCGTTCTCACCGCCACCGCCGCCTTTGCCGCTGCGGAAAGCTACACCGTCGGCATCGGCCAGTTCGCCGAGCACGGCTCTCTGGATAACTGCCGTACCGGTTTTGTCGAAGGGCTGGCGGAAGCCGGTCTGGTCGAAGGCGACAACCTGACCATTCTCTATCAGAACGCGCAGGCCGATATGGGCATCGCTCAGCAGATTGCCGCGCAGTTTGCGGCCAAGCCGGTTGACTTAATGGTAGGCATTGCGACCCCGATGGCGCAGGCCTGCTACAACGCGGCGGGCGAAATTCCGACGATTTACACCGCCGTTTCCGATCCGGTTTCCGCAGGTTTTGCGGATGCGGACGGCAAAGCCGCGGGCGAAGTGACCGGCACCTCCGATGCGTTGCCCGTTGCGGCGCAGCTGGCAACCATCCGCGCGATGCTGCCGGATGCGAAGGCTATCGGCATCCTCTACACGACCAGCGAGGTCAATTCCCTCTCGACCATCGAAACCTACAAGTCCCTTGCGCCGGAATACGGCTTTGAAATCGTCGAATCCGGCATCAGCACGTCCGCCGATATCCCGCTGGCGCTCGACGCGCTGCTGACCAAGGTCGATTGCATGACCAACCTCACGGATAATACCGTCGTTTCCGCGCTGGCGCTTGTGCTGGATAAGGCCAACGCCGCAGGCAAGCCGGTTTTCGGTTCTGAAATCGAGCAGGTGAAGCTCGGCTGTGTCGCCGCCGAAGGTCTTGATTACATCGCGCTGGGCCGCCAGACCGGTCTGATGGCCGCGAAGGTGCTCAAGGGCGAAGCGAAGGCCAGCGACATGACCTACGAAGTCATCTCCGACCCGAGTCTGTACATCAATTCCGAGGCGCTCGCCCGCTTTGGTATCACCCTCTCCGACGAGCTGGCCGCCCGCGCCATCGAAGCGGAGTAATCCCCCCTATATAATAAGAAGAAAACGCACCGCGCCGCACAGGACAGACGTTCTGTGCGCGCTTGCGTCATCACGGAGGTTCAATATGGCACAGCTGCTCGGCGTGCTCGAACAGGGCCTGATTTACGCGGTTCTGGCCCTCGGCGTGTACATCACATTCAAAATTCTGGATTTTCCGGATATGACGGTCGATTCGACCTTCCCGCTCGGCGCAGCGGTCACGGCGCTGATGATTTCCAACGGCATTCATCCGTTGCTTACGCTTCCGGCTTCGCTGCTGGCGGGCGCGGCGGCGGGCGCGCTGACCGGCGTCATCCACGTGAAATTCCACGTGCGCGACCTGCTGTCGGGCATCATTATGATGACGGGACTGTATTCGGTCAACCTGCATATCGCCGGCCGCGCGAACGTGCAGCTGTTCTCCTTCAACACGCTCTTCAAAAATGATTTCATCGTTTCCCTGCCGACGGTCGTTCAGCCTTACGCGCCGGTCATTCTGATGGCGCTCATCGCCCTGCTCGTCAAGGTGCTGATGGATGCGTATCTTTCCACCCGCTCGGGCTTCCTCCTCCGCGCGACCGGCGATAACCCCACGCTCGTCGCCAGCCTCGCCAAGGACAGCGGCAAGGTCAAAATCCTCGGCCTGTCGATTGCCAACGCGCTTGTCGCGCTCTCCGGCTGCATCATGTGCCAATATCAGCGCTATTTCGATATCTCGATGGGCACAGGCACGCTGGTGCTGGCCGTCGCTTCCGTTATCGTCGGCACGCAGTTGCTGCGCGGTCTGCGTTTCCTGCGCGCGACGACGGCGGTTGTGCTCGGCTCGATTCTCTACAAGGGCTGTGTGGCGCTCGCCCTGAGCTTCGGCCTCTCCCCGTTCGACCTCAAACTCGTCACGGCGGCGCTGCTGTTCGTCATCATCGTCGCGGGTGGCCATCGAAAGAAGGCGAAACACCATGCTTGAACTGCGCAATATCGTCAAGGTCTATCAGGGCGGCACGGTCAACGAGACCTGTCTGTTCAACGATTTCTCACTCTCCATTCCCGATAAGCAATTCGTCTGCGTCGTCGGTTCAAACGGTTCAGGCAAAACCTCGCTGCTCAACATCATCTGCGGCTCGATTCCGATTGACGAAGGCAAAATTCTCATCGGCAATGAGGATATCACGCATATGCCGGAGCACAAGCGCCACCGCCGCATCGGCCGCGTCTACCAGGACCCGTCGCGCGGCACCTGCCCTTCGATGACCATTCTGGAAAACATGTCGATGGCGGATAACAAGGGCAAGCCGTTTAACCTGCTCCCCTGTGTTAACCGCAAAAAGGCGGAGGAATACCGCGCGATGCTGGCCCAGCTCGGCCTCGGCCTGGAAGATAAAATGGGCGTTCCGGTCGGCAACCTTTCGGGCGGCCAGCGTCAGGCGATGGCGCTGCTGATGAGCACCATGACCCCGATTGAGTTTCTGATTCTGGATGAGCACACCGCGGCGCTCGACCCCAAGACCGCCGAAATCATCATGCAGCTGACGGGCAAAATCGTCCGCGAGAAGCAGCTGACGACCATCATGGTCACGCACAATCTGCGCTATGCCGTCGAATACGGCGACCGCCTGCTGATGATGCATCAGGGGCATGCGGAGATGGACGTTTCCGGCGACGCGCGTCAGGCGCTCAAGGTCGAAGATATCCTCGAAAAGTTTAATGCCATCAGCATCGAATGCGGAAACTGAGACGAAAACGTCGGGGCTTTGCCCCGAACCCCACAAGGAAACTGAGTTTCCTTGACTTTCCCTTTCGTTTCACGATAATTAAAATCAGTTTTGTCGATTCAAACCAAAATACCTAAAAACAGTCCGGATAAAGCTCTCCAATCAGCTCAATCCGGACTGTTCTTTTATTCCGTTCAATCAGTTTTCCAATATCGTCATAAGTTCAGCGGCTGTGCATGCCTGATAGGCGGCCTTCCATTCCGAGTCTGTCTGTAAATCAAAGCGCGGCAGGCCGTTCGCACATCCCTCTGTTCCTGCAGATACTTCAAAAATTACCGATACAGCCAACATCAGCCCGAAAAGCTTCCCTCTTTTTCCATTCATCTTTATCCCTGCTCTGCCGTCGCCCACGCCGCGGCGCTCTTGCCTGCCAGCGCCCCGGTTGAAAAAGCGATTTGCAGATTAAATCCACCCGTATGCGCGTCCACATCCAGCACCTCGCCCGCAAAAAACAGGCCCTGCACCTTCTTGCTCATCATCGTGCCCGGCGTGATTTCCAGCACATTGACGCCGCCTCGCGTGACGATGGCTTCCTCAATCGGCCTGGTGCCGACCACATGCAGCGGAAGCGCCTTGAGCGCGCGGCCGATTGCCTGCCGTTGTTCGCGCGTCACCTGATTAACCGGCGTATCCGCATCCACGCCGCAGAGCTTGGCGAATACGGGCGCCATGCGCGCGGGCATCAGCCCCGTCAGCACGGAGGAAAGCTGCTTGCGGATGTTTTCGGCGAAATCCCGCTGGAGCCGCAAATCGACCTGTTCTTCCGTCAGCCCGGGCTTCATATCCAGCGTCACGTTGACTTGCGCAAAATCCTCCGGCATATGGCTGCTCAGCTCGATGACGAGCGGGCCGCTCACGCCGAAATGCGTGAAGAGCATCTCGCCCAGCTCGCTGTAAATCGTCTTTTTGCCCGCCTTCGCGGTGATTCGCACATTCTTAAGAGACAGACCTTGCAACAGCGTCGGCCACTTTTCATTCATCGTCATGCCCACGAGCGATGCGTTCAGCTTTGTGACATTCAGGCCGTTTTCTTTGGCAAATTTGTAGCCGTCGCCCGTGCTGCCCGTCGTCGGATAGCTCACGCCGCCCGTCGCGACAATCACACTCTTGGCGCGCAGCGTGCCGCCCTGCGTCAGCTCCACGTCAAAGCCGCCGTCCGCCTGCCGCACATGCGCGACTTCGGTGTTCAGCGAAATCACCACACCCGCGTCGCGCATGCCGCGGTCCAGCGCGCGGGTCACGTCGCTGGCCTTGTCGCTCTCCGGAAAAACGCGTCCGCCGCGCTCCACCTTGGTCGGCGTGCCGAGCATTTCGAGCAGCCCCGTCACATCCTCGTGCGTAAATTGACGCGCCGCGGCGTTCAAAAAGCGCGGGTTGCGCGGAATCTGCTTAAAGAAATCGTCGATATCCGCAACGTTGGTCACGTTGCAGCGTCCCTTGCCCGTGATATAGATTTTCTTGCCCAGTTTTTCGTTCTTTTCCAGCAGCGCCACGCGCGCGCCAGCCCATGCGGCTTGCAGCGCGGCCATCATGCCCGCCGCGCCGCCGCCGATAACGGCCACGTCACACGCGGTCTTTGCCGACATAGACCCTGTATTCATCCCAAATTCCTTCCATCAAGCGGAAATGTTCGCTGAGTTCATCCTTGCGGCGCAGGCCGAGGGCGACAATCAGCGCGTTGATGACCGACAGCGGCGCGGCCATCGAGTCCACGAACGAGGCCATATCCGTCCGCGCGGTCAGGCAGACGGTGCTCGTCGCGTAAACCGGCGACATCGGGCCGTCGGTCAGGCCGACCACCTGTGCGCCGCGCGCCTTGGCGAAATTCATCGCCTCGAGCGTGCGGGTCGAATAGCGCGGGAAACTGATGCCGAAGAGCAGGTCGCTCTCGTTGATGCGGCTGATTTGCTCAAACACATCGCCGCTGGCCTCCGAAACCACGCGCACGTTATCAAAGATAAAGTTGAGGTAATAGGCGAGGAACTGCGCAATCGGCGCGGCCGAACGCAGGCCCATCACGTAGATATTGCGCGCGCCGATGATTTTATCGACCACCTCGTCAAACGCGGCTGTGTCAATTTCCTCCGTCGTCGTGCGGATATTCTGCATATCGGCATGCAGCACCGTGCGCAGCACTTCGCTCTGGTCGATATCCGTCGCCATTTCAAAGCGCTGCACGGCGGTGAGCCAATGGCGCACGAGTTCCTGAAGCGCCCTTTGCAGCTGAGGATAGCCCTCGTACCCCATCGCCGACGCAAAACGGACAACGGTCGATTCGCTCACGCCGACCTTCTCGCCCAATTTACTGGCCGTCATGAAAACAGCCTTATCATAGTGCTCCACGATATATTCCGCAATTTTGCGATGACCCTTGCTCAGTCTTTTGCCGGACTGATTGAGTCTGCGCATCATGTCCTGCATATCCTGCATAACGTTTGACCTCCTGCGGCAAAATGCCCGCTTTTTCTTTGGTTTCATTGTACCAAAAACGCGAAAAAAATGCAAGAAGATTTGCGCTTCCTGCATCATTTTCCGGAGAATGAGGGGGAAAAAGACGTCAGGGCTGCTCGCCCTGAAACCTCGGCAGGAACCTGAGGTTCCTGCACCTCCCCCTTCATGAATCGCGATGCGATTCATGGATTCCGACTTTGTTTTAACCTCGCGAAGCGAAGAGAGCGTGCAGAGAGCGAAGCTCTTTGCCGAGGGTTTGGGGCGAGCAGCCCCAACGTCCCCCCTCTTATACCAAACCTTCCAGCGCCTTCGTCGCCGCGTCGTGCGTCAGGTCGTAGGTCAAAACCGTCATCGTCGCATAGCCGCGCCGCAGCCACGTGTAGTCGTCCTCGCCGTCCGCCATATCCTTGTCCATGCCGCCGACGAGCGTGTAGCGCACCACGCCGTCCGCGCCCACCTCCGGCTCGTAAGTATCCAGATAGCGCAGCGCACGCAAGGACGTGGCTTTCAGCCCCAGCGCCTCGTCCGTCTCCGGATAATTCAGGTTCAGCACGGAGAACGGCGGCAGTGGATGTGCCTGTAAGCCGTCAAAAACCTTCACCGCCAGCGCCGCCGCCTTGTCGTAGGTGTCCTCCCGCTCGTGCCCAAGCGAAACCGCCATCGCGGGCCTGCCGTTCAGCGCGCCTTCCATCGCCGCGCCGACCGTGCCGGAATACAGCACGTCCGAACCGGAATTGTAGCCGTGGTTAATCCCCGAAATCACGAAGTCAACCTCCGGACAGAGTGTCTTGACCGCCAGCTTCACGCAGTCCACCGGCGTGCCGTCAATCGCCCACGCCTTCGCCGCGCCCGCAACGGCGCTTTCCTTCGCCGTCAGCGGATGAAACAGTGTCATGCTGTGGCTCGCCGCCGAGCGCTGGCTGTCCGGCGCGGCGACATACACCGTGTGCCCCGCCGCCGCGAACGCGCGCACCAGCGCGGCCAGTCCGGCCGCAAAAATACCGTCGTCGTTGGAAATTAAAATCCGCATCGCTTACTCTCCTCATAATCCCTGAACATGAACGCCGTCATCACGCCGTTAAGGCTTTCAAACTCGATTCGGATGTCATACGGCAGAATGTTGCGGAAAACCATGTCCTTCGTGTCGCTGACCGTCGCGTCAAAGCCCGCAGGCAGATAGCTGACCCCGCCCTGAGAATGCCAATTCATATCTTCGATGACCGTCGGTATGCGCAGAACGATATTGTAAATCGTGCTGCACACCTGGCAGACGCCGCCGCCGTAGCCCATCTTGCTCTCGCCGGAAAGAATCGGCGCGGCCCGATAGCCGTTTTCCGCGGTATACGGCCCGCAGACATCGTTGAAGGAGAACGTCTCCCCCGCCTTGACGCGCACGCCCGTCAGCCGCTCGCTGGCCAGCGCGATGTTGTAAACGCGGCCGACGTTGCCCTCTTTGCTGGTGCTCGTGGAATAAAACGTCGTGAACGCATAGAGCAGATCGCCGGGCTCGGCCTCGCTCCAATCCACAAAGTCATAAATGCGCATCTTATCCACGCCGAGGCTCACGTCATCCTCCAGTCGGCGATACGGAAAATACGCGCGCCCACCCTTGATTTGGTGAATGGACAGCCAGCTTCCCGCGCTCACGTTTATGGGATAGCGAAACCCTTCGGGCGTGAACATCGTATCCGTCAGCACATAGCCGACCGCGACGTGTTTGCTCGTGCCGGGCATCGGGCCGTCGAACGGGTTCTTGCGCTGCACCATCTCCACAAACTTCGTGAGCACATAGCCCTGCCCGTTGGCATAGCCGATGCGCGTCCATGTCCGTCCCTTTTTATAGACGTCCACAACCGTTCCGGCCTCGATTCGCCCCAGCTGAGTCGAATCTTCGTTTGCGTCCCTGTATACGGTCATCCGCTTGCCGATGGTGCCGTAATATTCCGCTTCACCGTCCGTCGCCTCGGCCAAAGCGGCGCACAGCGGTAAAAGCAGCATGAGCAAACACGCCCATGCCGCAAATCTTTTTTTCATCATCAGCTCGCCCGATACACCCGCACCGTCAGCACGCCGCCGACCGCCTGAAGCGCAAACCGCACGTCATAGGGCAGCGTGTTCTGCAAACGCAGATCGATGTTGCCCTTGCCCACCGCCGCATCCATATCCAGCGGCACATAGCTGATGCCGTAGGAGGAATGCACCTGCGTTTTAATCACGCTGATGGGAATTTGCAGAATCGCGTTGTACAGCGTTGTGGAAACCTGACAGATGCCGCCGCCGTAGCCGAGCTTCTGACTGGAAACGTAGTTGACAATCGGGCCGAGCTCATAGCCATTGCCCTTCGTATACGGCGCGCAGTAATCGTTGAAATAAAACTTCTCGCCGGAGGGCACAATCACGTTGTTCAGCCGCTCTACGCCCTGCATGATGTTGTGCAGGCGGCCGATTTGGGTCTGGTTGCTCTGCTGCGGATCATAATAGGTGGAAAACACCGCAATCAGGTCGCCGAGCTGCGCTTCGTCCCACGCGTGCACGACTTCCAGCTCCAAACTGCCCGTCGCACGGATGCGGCCGGTGACGCGGTCATACGGCAGGGTCACGGAAAGGTCATCCTGCATGGCGCTGACGGCCATCACAGCGCCCTTGGGCACGGTGCGCAGGCTCTCCCCCGTCTCGCTGTTGACGATTTCGGTGTTATCCGTCGCCATCGCCGCGTAGGGGTAGAAAACCACGCCCGGCACATACGGCCCATACGGGTCATAGCGGCGGAAATAGCGCAGGTGACTGCGCAGCACATAGCCTTCCGCGCCGTCCTTCTTGACGTGCGCCCATTTGTCGTCGAAATCCATCACATCGACGCTTTCGTTTTCATAGACCGTGCCGAGCAGCTTCGCATTTTCATCCTTCTCTTTGCGGATGGAGAGGTTTACATCCGCCGTCGCGCTGTAAACCGCCTCGAAATCGGGCATGGGCTGATAATCCTCCGGCAGCTCGATGCCCTCGTGCGCCGCGCGCAGCTTGCCCACGCGGTCGGCGAGCACATAGCCGCGCACGCCCTGCTTGACCACCGCGTGCCACGTTTCGCCCAGCTCGGTGATATACACCGTCTCGCCCTCGGCCAGCTCCTGAAGCTTTTGGGCGGATTTGCTCCGCTCCGCGCGGATGGTCAGGTTCATCTCGGCTTCGCCCAGATACAGCGCGTCGGCTTCGTCATTGTAGCCCGCCGCGGCGGCCAAATCCTCGACGTTTTTGGTCAGCACATAGCCCACCACGCCACCTTGGTCCACCTTCGTCCACGTATCGCCGTATTCGATGATATTCAGCAGTTCTCCCGGTTCCACGCTGCCCAGCTTCGTGGCCGACGTGGATTTTTTCGCGCGTATGGTCATGGTCTTGGAGACCGTTCCCGTGTAGAGAATCTCTTCCGCCGAAGCCGCCGCCGAAAGCGCCAGCATCAGCGCAAGCAGAAGGAAGGCAAGTCTTTTTTTCATGCTTTCATCCTCAATATCCTGTTTTTCGGGTCTCCCGAAAGCGCGGCGCGTTAAAAAAGGGCTGCGCGGCCAATGCGCCTTCAGCGCGCTGTCCGCATCAGCCCTTTTGTATCGCTTGTCGGAAAGAATTATTCCTCGTCGTCCCCGTCGTCGCCGTCCTCTTCAAAGACCTTGCGATGGCAGTTCGGGCAGAGGTGTTCTTCTTCCATATCAAAGGCGTTTTCGTCGAAGAAGATGACCGTGCCGCAGTGCGGGCACTCGTACTCGATGAGACCGTCGCCGTCCTCATCGTCGTCCTCATCCTCTTCTTCGTCGTCCTCGTCGTCCTCATCCTCTTCGGAGAACAGCGCCTCCTCCAAATCGCTGACGTCGCTGTCGATTTCCTCGACGTATTCGGAAAGGTCGCCGACGCGTTCGTCGGTCTCCTCGCTGTTTTTCGCGAGCGCTTCCAGCGTGTCGATCATCGCCAGCATGAGCTTGCCCTGTTCGGTCTCGCCGTTTACGCCGAGACCCTCGGCCAACCCCTTGAGGTATGCAACCTTTTCGCCAACCTTGCTCATGGTTACGCCGCCTTTCTCACGCTTTGTAATCGCTTACGCGCGGGACATGTAGGAACCGTCGCGGGTATCCACGCGGATCTTGTCGCCGATGTTGATGAACAGCGGAACCGCAATCTGGTAACCGGTCTCCAGCGTCGCCGGCTTGGTGGTGTTGCTGGTGGTGTCGCCCTTGAAGCCCGGCTCGGTGTCAGTGACCTCGAGCACGACGAAGTTCGGGGCCTCGACGGAGAAGGCCTTGCCCTTGAAGAAGCGCACAGTGGCCATCGTCTCTTCCTTCATGAAGCGAATCGCGTCTTCGACCTGATCCAGCGTCAGCGGAATCTGCTCGAAGGTCTCCTGATCCATGAAGTAGTAGAACTCGCCGTCGTTGTAGACGTACTGCATCTCCTTGGTCTCGATGGTCGCGCGCGGCTGCTTGTCGGTCGGGTTGAAAGAGCGCTCAACCACGGCGCCGGTCATCACGTTCTTGAGCTTGGTGCGAACGAAGGCCGCGCCCTTGCCCGGCTTCACGTGCTGGAAATCAACGATGGTCCAGACGCCGCCTTCCCACTCGATGGTCACACCCTTACGGAAATCGCCTGCAGTAATCATGTGGAATCCCTCCAAATATGCTTATCTGATAAATTCTGATGCCTGCCAAACACCGCCGCGTTGGCGGCGGCATCATCAGCAATGTGCACTCGTGTTTTCATTTTATCACGACTTTTTCAAAATATCAAGCATTTTCATGCAGAACACGCTTTTGCGCCCCGTTTTTTATCCATCATTCGGATTTCTGCCCGTTTCAAACGCCGTGCGCAGCCGTTCGAGTGCCTTTTTTTCGATGCGCGAAACGTATGACCGCGATATACCCAGCTTGTCGGCGACCTCCTGCTGGGCGTAAACCCTGCCGTCCGCCAGCCCGTAGCGCATGCGGATGACCGTCGCTTCCCGCCCTTTGAGACAGCGGTCGGCCAGGCGGCGGATACTTTGCAGGCTGACGCGCCGCTCGACCTCCCCGTGCACCGCCTCCGCATCCGTACCCAGCACGTCGATGAGTGTAATCTCGTTGCCCTCGCCGTCCATGCCGATGGGCTCCTGCAAAGAGACATCCCCCTTGCGCTTCTGGCTCGCGCGCAGGCACATCAGAATTTCGTTTTCGATGCACCGCGCACAGTATGTGCTCAGCTGCGTTCCCGTGCCCGGTTTGAACGTGCCGACGCCCTTAATCAGCCCGATCGTGCCGATTGAAATCAGGTCGTCCGAATCATAGCCCGCCACGGTGTATTTCCGCGCGATGTGCGCCGCCAGCCGCAGATTGTGCTCGATGAGCGTCTCCCGCGCGCGGTCGTCCCCCTGCTGCATACGCGAAATCATTTCGGCTTCTTCCTCTCGGCTCAGCGGCTTGGGAAAAGCGTTCCCCCGCGCCAGATACCCCAGCAGAAAAAGCGCGTCTTGAATGAAAAAGAGCAATAGGCTTTCCAGCATGGTCATCCCCCCTCGGGGGAGTATATGCGGACGGGAGACGGAAGCGGGAGGGAATTACGGGCGCGTTGAAGCGGAACGACTCGGCCCATCCGTTTTGCACCGAATATTGTTTTCCCGCGCAAAACGCTCGGCATAGCTTCCGACGACCGTATGAATGGTAAGCTTGACTTGAAGGCGCGGGTAGGTTTCTCTCCATCTCGAATCGATTTCTTTTACACTGTCGGGGATGAAGATATCCTTCAGCTGCTCACAGCCGGAAAAGGCTTCTCTTTTGATTTTTGCAGCCCCGTTCGGAATTGTCACGCTCGTCAGTGCACTGCAGTTGTAAAACATTTTCTTTTCGATGCAGGCCAAGCCCTCGGGCAGAACGATATGGGCAAGCATCCCGCAGTTATAAAAAGCGCCGCTTCCGATCTTTGCCACGCTTTGGGGCAGACAAATTTCCGTGAGACGGCCGCAGCTCTCAAACGCGCCCTTTTCAATGCTCGTTACCTGTTCGGGAATAGTCACGCTTTCTTTTACGGCCGGGCAGCGAATCAGTTTATCAATGTCATTAAGATAATGGCATGAAGCAAGAAGAGAAGGACTATAACGAGGATCAACTCGGTATGGTCCTTTTTTCTATACAATTTTCCAGAAACACTTGACAAACAAAGAGAAATCGGCGGCGAAGCCTTCATTGCAAAAAAAGCAAGGAGATAAGCCTAATGAGAGTACGGACGGAACATCGCATAGGAGATGTAATATTTCTTGTTCTTCATTTGAATCTCTCCCTTCGGTTTTCTCCGCTCTTGTCTGGCGGTATGGTATATATCACTCTTTTGCCCTGATTTATCAAGGCCGATGAGCATCATATACTCATCCACTCCCTTCATCCCGTATCGATAATCCCAGTAACAATTCAGACTGCAGAACTTCCGCTGCCGTTTTCCTTCATCTACGGCATGGAACTCCCTTCCACAGTTTTTACAGACCGCGATCCGAAAAGACTTATGCTGCCTGTAATATTCCTCCCGGCAATCAGGAGAACAGAACCGTCTCCGACCACTGTTCCCTCTCTGCACGAGAATCCGTCCGCACACTGGACAGTGCCGTTCCCCCGACCCATCCGGTGGCTGTAACTGGCAGTTCCCAGTTTCCGGCAGACCCAGTTCCCGGCAGTAATCCGTGACCTGTTCCAAAGAAAGCCCGGTACCTGGATTCCGGGAAGACTTCACCGGCTGCTTCGAGCATGCCGAGGCACTTGTCGCCAACAATGAGCTTGATGCC
>CAKURR010000033.1 GCA_934675735.1 uncultured Clostridia bacterium | reverse complement strand
AGACCCAGCACACCGGCCAGAACCATGATCTGAACGCTCGTCGCGGACATCTGGTCGCCATAGGTGCCGATGAGCGCAAGCATCAGGATGATCGGGCCAAGGTAGGAATACGGAATGGCCAGAATCTGCGCGAACACCTTTGCAATCGCCATCGCGACGATAACCATCAGGATGTTCGTGACGATCATGGACATGAAGGTCGCAGACAGGTAGGTCGGCTGGTTCGTCAGCAGCAGCGGGCCAAGCTGGACGCCCTTGAGCGTCAGCGCGGACATCATAACCGCAGCCGCGTTGCCGCCCGGGATGCCCAGAGACAGCAGCGGAACCATCGCGCCGCCCGTCGCGGCGTTGTTGGAAGCCTCGGAAGCCGCGATACCGTCGATAATGCCGGTGCCGAACTTCTCCGGATGCTTGGAGAGCTTCGTCTCCATCGTGTAGCACATGAAGGAAGCGATGGTCGCGCCCGCGCCCGGCAGAATGCCGACAACCGTGCCGACCACGGAGCAGCGGATCATCGTCCACTTAATGCTCCAAAGTTCCTTGAGGGAAGGCATCTTGGTGTTGACCTTGCCGCCGGAAACGCCGTCCTCAGCGGAGAGACGCTTCTTCTTCGGGTCGGTCTGCTTAAAGACCTCGGTCACGGCGAACAGACCGATGAGCACCGGAATCATGTCGATGCCCGCCAGCAGGTTGCGGCTGCCGAAGGTCAGGCGCTGCACCGCATACATCTTATCCTGACCGACGCAGGCCAGCAGCAGGCCCAGCAGGCCGGAGATGATGCAGGTGAGGATGTGGTCGCTGTCCAGACAGGTGAGGATGGACAGACCCATGAAGGTCACGGCGAACAGGTCGCTCGGGCCAAACTGGAGGGCCGCCTTCGTCAGCGGCTGAGACAGCAGGAACATCGCGATGGCGGAGAACAGGCCGCCGATGGCGGAAGCCAGCAGCGCCACGCCCAGAGCCTTGCCCGCTTCGCCGCGCTGCGCCATCGGATAACCGTCAAACGTCGTCGGCGCGGAAGAAGGAACGCCCGGAATCTTGAACAGGATAGCGGTAATCGAGCCGCCCGTGATGGAGGAGCAGTAGATTGCCGTCAAGAACACGATCGCCGGAATCGGCTCCATCGTGTAGGTGAAGGTCAGGCCGAGGGCAACCGCCATCGTGGCGGAAACGCCCGGCAGCGCGCCGAAAATCGTACCGAGGACGATGGCGACGCAGACCATCAGGAACATGCCCGGATTAAATACGGCAGCTGCGCCGGAGGCAAGAAGTTGTCCCATACTCATAATGCTGTCGCCTCCTTAAAAGATGTTCTTGACTGCGGCCACGATGGATTCGAGCCACAGCGCGGAATTGCGCAGGAAGCCGATCGTACCGCGCGGCAGGTTGACGCTGAGCATACCGCTGAACACGATGTAGAGCACCAGCGTGATGCACACAGACGCAATCAGCAGGCGGACGATGTTCTTCTCGCCCAGCAGCATGCCGTAGAAGAAGAGCACGAACAGCGCGGTCACGATGAAGCCGACCGTCTCCAGAATGAAGGACGCAGCCACCATGATCACAATGCCCAGGAACAGCTTGCTCTTGAGGAAACCGGGGATGCTCTTGGCGAACGCGCCAAGCGTGAATTCGGGATTGCCCTTGTTCTTTCTGATGATCTGGATGATGTTGATAATCAGGCAGATTTCAAGCAGAATGATGATCGTCTTTGGCCAAACGTCCGGCTGAAGCGCGTAGGGGTTTCTCGCAACGCTGGCGGGAACCGCCGCTTCCAGCACATGGGTGAAGAACGTGAAGCCAAGGAAGATGAAGAGCAGAATGTTGATAATCAGTTCAAACACAGTGCCGCAACTCCTTTGTGATTGAGAAAGAGGGGAAGCGTTTCCCCTCTTTCCGTGTTGACTTTCTCAGAATCCGTTCAGAATCATATCACGGATTCAGCGGATAGAGGACGATTACTTCAGATCGTCGTAATCCTTCACGAGCGTGCCCTGCTCGACCATGTAGTCGTGCAGATCCTTGTACTCGTTGTGGCAGAACTCGGCGGTCTCCTCACCCGGAGCCGGGATCGGGCGCTCGTCGTACGCCGCGTTGTGGGTGAACTCTTTCCAAGTGTCAGACTGCTTGGCTTCCTCGATGGCGGCAACCAGCGTGTCGATGGCTTCCTGCGGGGTGCCCTTCTTGGCGAAGATGCCGCGCCACGGACCCATCACGGAGTCGATGCCGTTCTCAACGGAGCACTGGAGGTCAGGCGCGATGCTCATGCGGTTCTCGCACAGCGCCAGAATCGGCACGATGTCGCCGGACTCAACCAGACCGGCGATGTCATCCCAGCCGCAGACATACAGGTCGCAGTGGCCGCCAACCAGCGCGGAGTTCGCGTCGGAGCCGGAGGAATACGGAATCTCGAGCAGGTCGAGGCCTTCGGTCGCCTGAGCGAGGGAAGCGCCGTCAACGCCGGTCGCGGTCAGCATCGCAACGGACACCTCAAACGGGTGATCCTTGATGTAGGCCTGGAGCTCGGCCCAGTTGCTCACACCGAACTTCTCCAGAGAGATCTTGGAAGCGACGATGGCGTTGATGGAGTGAACCAGAACGTCTTCGCACTCAAACTCGGTCTTGAAGTCCATCGAGGTGTTGCCCAGCATGTCCTGAATGTACAGGGACTGGGTGCCGAGCATGAAGGTGTAGCCGTCGGCCGGCTGCTTGTAGGTGTACTCAACGCCGTTGACGCCGGAGCCGCCTTCCACGTTCACAACCTCAACCGGCACGCCCAGGATTTCCTGAAGCAGCGAGGCCAGCGGGCGCAGGGTGGAATCGGCGCCGCCGCCGACGCCCCACGGGCAAACGAGGTCGATCTTGCGCTCGAACTTGAATTCGGCGCTGGCGCAGGCCGCAAGGCCCAGCACCATCACGAGAGCGATGGCGAGACATACGAGCTTCTTCATAGGTTTTACCTCCTTTTATTTCCTAAGCCGGTTTTTGTCTCCGGCTCAAGTTACGTTTATACAGGCTTCTTAACGCCCGATACGAAGTGTAGCGCTCAACGAGACACATTTTCCAACTGACCGTCCCGAACTTCTTGCGCTTTTGATAGGAATATGATAATATAAAGGCGGCCATAATGCAAATACCGTTTTTTTTATGAATCCTATAATCCGGCCATTATAGTCCTTGATTTTATTCACTTTTTTGCCGTTTTCGGTTCAAAATTTTACCAATATCTTTTTGCGGCCGTTAAGCCGTCTTCACGTTTTGCGGGGGGATTTGCTTGAATTTCAAACACATCAATTATGTCATGACCGTGCTGACCGAGGGTTCCATCACCGCCGCCAGCAAAAAACTCTTCGTCTCCCAGCCCGCGCTTTCCCAAACCATCAAGCTCATCGAGCAGGATTTGGGTGCGTCCATCTTCGACCGTTCCACCGACCCCATCTCCCTCACCTACGCCGGGCAGCGCTATGTCGAGGCCGCTCAGGCCATGCTGGATATCGACCGCAACCTCCGCGCCGAAATCGCCGAAACCAAGAAAGAGGTGCACGGCCGCATGCGCGTGGGCATTTCCAGCCAGCGCGGCATTCAGCTCCTGCCGCTCATCATACCGGAGTTCATCAAGCGCTATCCGTTCGTCAAAATCGAGCTGCTGGAATACGGCAGCGACACGCTTGAGCGCCTGACCGCCGAGGGCCAGTGCGATTTGGGCCTTGTCACCACCACCGCCAAGCCCAACCGTCTCAATTACGTGCTGATTGAAAACGAACAGGTCGTGCTGATGGCCGCGCGCTCCACCGAGCTTGCCCACCGCTTTGAGGACGGCCAGCCCATCGATATCAAAGACGCGATGAATGAAAAATTCGTCTGCATGACCGAGGGCCACAGCGTCCGCACCATTCAGGACAGGCTCTTCGAGCGCTATCACCTCAAGCCCAACGTCATTCTGGAAACCAACAACATGGAAGCCGGCAAGCATGTCGCCGCGCGCGCCAACGCCGTCATGCTCATCCCCCACGTCTACGTCGTCAACTCCATGGAACTCAAATACCGCGTTCAGTGCCATCCCATCAAGAATAACGACTACGAGCGCCACTTCTTCCTCTGCTACCGCAAGGGCATGTATCTGACCCGATATATGGAAGATTTCGTCCGCATCGTCTGCGATAAGCTCGGCGTTCCCTTCAATATGGCCGGGCAGGACGCGTAATTTTCCGTCTTTCCGCATACGAAAAAAGTCCGCTTTTTTCCCCCCCTGTCGGGAAAAAGCGGACTTTTTGCTTTTTTCAATTCTTCATGGTCCTGCGCAGCTCCCGCACCTCTTCGGGCGACAGCCGCGTCATGCTAACCACCGTCTCCTCCGGAAAACGGCTTTCAATCATGCGTCGGGCAATGGTCAGCTTCCCGTTCAGCCGCTGCATCTGCATCGGGTCAGCAGCGCCCCGTCTGTCCGGCTGAGGTGTTCAAAAATGTTTACAGCCCCTCTTCCGCCAGCGCCTTCGCCGCGTCCTGCATGAGCCGCTCATAGCGCGGCACATCGACATGTTCGCCGACGAAGCAGCAGACCATCGGCTCTTTGGCGAAAATTATGCCCACGTCGTGCGTGATGCCGTCGTCCTCGCCCGTCTTATGCGCGACGGGCACGCCCATCGTGTGCAGAAAGAACGGCAGTTTGCCGTTGAGCCGCTGGTCTTTCAGAATGTCGAGCATCCGAGCGTCGGCTTCCGGCGAGACGGCTTCGCCCCGATACAGCTTTTCCAGCAGCAGGCCCATCTCGCCCGCCGTGACGCTGTTTTCAATACCCCTTGCGCCGGCCTCGCTGTCAAAGAGCAGGCGGCGCAGACAGGTCTTTTCGCAGCCGAGTCCGCGCATCGTGCGGTTCACGTTCTCCATGCCGACGCGGCGGATGAGGATGTTCGTCGCCGCGTTGTCGCTGACGATAATCATCAGCTTTGTCAAATCCAGCAGCGTCATTTCAATGCCCGTGTGCATCGCCTTGAGCGTGCCGCAGGAGGGCAGGCGCTCGCCGTCGGCCAGCCTGTGGATTTCGCCGAAATCCAGCAGCCCGTCCCGCGCCTGCCGAAAGACCTCTGTCATCACCGGAATTTTGATGACGCTCGCCGCCACGACGGGCCTGTCCGCCGCGTATTCGCGCGTTTCGCCCGTCGTCAGGTTTTTCAAATACACGCCCGTGTCGCCGCCGAGCCGTTCCAGCGCCGGGCGGATAGTCTCCCACGCGCCCATCAGTCGCGCCCCAGCAGCGCCGCGCCGATGATGCCCGCGTCCGCGCCGAGCCGCGCGAGCTGGATGCTCGGATACGGCAGCGTCTTAAAGAAGACCAGCGGCTTCACCGCGTCGCGCACCGCGTTCAGCAGGTATTCGCCCGCCATCGACACGCCGCCGCCCAGTACGATGACCTCCGGGTCGAGCATGTTGAAGATGCTGACAATGCCGTGCGCCAGCGCCTTCACATAGTCGTCGAACACCTGCTTGGCCGTCGCGTCGCCTTCCTTGGCGCAGTCGATGACGATTTTCGCGTTGATTTTTTCGGTATTGCCGCCGCAGCGCGACAAAATTGCGCTTTCCGGATGCTTCTCCACCGCGCGTTTGGCCTCGCGGATGATGGCCGTCGCGGAGGCGTAGCGCTCAAAGCAGCCCCTGTTGCCGCAGGTGCAGGGCTCACCGTCCATCTTGATGATCATGTGGCCAATTTCCGAACCGATGCCGTGCGCGCCGGAATACGGCTTGCCGTGAATGACAATGCCGCCGCCCACACCCGTGCCGAGCGTGATGAACACGCTGGATTCCGTGCCCCGGCTCACGCCCGCAATCGATTCGGCGTAGCCCGCCACCGTCGCGTCGTTATCGACGATGACCTTGTTGGGGAAGTATTTGTGCATCTCCGCCACGAACGGCACCTCGTGCCAGCCGAGGTTCGTGCAGAACGGGATAATCCCCGTCTTGGGGTCGCAGATGCCCGGCACGCCCACGCCGACGGCGGCGATATCCGCCATCGTCACGTTCGCCTTCTTCGCCACGCTTTCGCACAGCCCCGCAATGTCGCGGATAATCGCCTCATACGGGCGCTCCTTCAGCGTCGGGGTCGAGCCTTTGGCCAAAATCTCGCCGTTTTCGTTGACGACGCCCGCCTTGATGCCCGTTCCGCCCAAATCCACACCGATGTACAGCATAGCCATTTTCCTCCCGATTCAAGCCCTCTTTGTCCTTTGCCAAAGACGCGGAGGGGTTATTCCATGTGACTGTAATGCTTTTGCAGCCTTCTGTCCAGCTCGGCGACCGCGTCGTATCCCTCCGCCTTGAGCCGCCAGTTCCGCGCCGCGATTTCCACAATCGTCGCCAGACTGCGGCCCGGGCGCACGGGCAGCTCGATGAGCGGCAGCTCCACGCCGAGGATATTCATCGTCTTTTCCTTGTTGCCCAGCCGGTCGTAATCCTTGCCCTCGCGCCAAAGCTCCAGGTGAATCACCAAATCGATGCGCATGCGCCGCACAATCGAGCCGATGCCGAAGATTTCCTTCACATCCACAATGCCCACGCCGCGCAGCTCCATAAAGTCGCGCACCATCTCCGGCGATTCGCCGAACAGCGCGCGCCCCACGCGGGAGATATCCACCACGTCGTCGGCGACGAGCTGATGGCCGTGCTTAATCAGCTCCAGCGCACATTCGCTCTTGCCCACGCCGCTTTCGCCCGTAATCATCAGCCCCACGCCGAATACATCCAGCAGCACGCCGTGGCAGGTCTGCCGCGGGGCGAGCGCCTCGTTCATGTAGGCGATGGCCTTGGCCGAAAAAATGCTCGTCTCCTCGTCCGACCCATAGACGGGCACGCCGTTTTCCTCCGCCTGCCTGAGCAGCTCGGCCGGGCACCGCATGCTTCGGGCGATGATGATGCAGGGGATGGCATACGAAAAATACTGCTTCAGCCGCTCGCCGAGCACATCCGCGGGCAGGCTGTCCAGATACGCCATTTCGGTCTTGCCGATGACCTGCGGCCGCTCAAAGGCGAACACGTCGAAATAGCCCGAAAACTGTAAGCCCGGGCGGCAGAGATCGGCCGTCTCGATGCAGGGCTGTTTTTCCTTTTCCGCGTGGCTGATGGTGGACAGATTCATCGCCGAAGCCAGTTTTTCGGGCGATATGCTCATCATCCGTTTCCTCCCTCGTCCTTCTTTTTGTTCATTATACCCTATTTGGCGCGGAAAGACCAGCTTATTTTTCCAGCAGTCTGTGCGCCGTCGCATCCATGCCGATTGCGCCCAGCGGCGCGGTGATTAAAATCGCCAGCACAGCGACGGAGAGTACCAGATTGCCGCACGGCAGCCCCATCGCCAGCGGCGTTGCGCCGATGGCCGCCTGCACGGTCGCCTTGGGCAGATAGGCGATGACGCAGAAAAGCCGTTCCTTTTTCGTCAGCCTTGTGTCCGCGACGCACAGCGCCACGCCGACGGATCGGATGACCAGCGCCAGCGCGATGAGCAGCACCGCGCCCGCGCCGGCCTGCATCGTGTAGCGGATATCCACCGCCGCGCCGACGAGCACAAACAGCATGACTTCCGCCGCCTGCCACAGCCTGCCGATGCCGGCGGAAACCGCCTGCACGCGCGCCGCGTCGCCCTTTCGGCGGAGCATGACGGCCATACCCATCACGCCGAGCAGGCCCGAAAACGCGATTTTCCCGTCGAGCCACCCCTCCAGCGCAATCAGCAGGCAGCCGACGGCCAGCGTCAGCATGATGCGCAGCGTGTCGGCGGCTTTGCGGCGCTCAAACAGCCGATTCAGCAGCCACCCGCACAGCGCGCCGCCCGCCGCGCCCAGCACGATGGAAATCGGCACAGCGGCGAAATCCGCGAGCCTTGCGCCGCCACCCTGCGCCATCCGCGTGAAGGTGGAAAACAGCACGATGACATACACGTCGTCGCACGACGCGCCCGCCATAATCATCTGCGGCACGCCCTGTTTGGTGCCGCGCCCCTCCTCCATCAGCCTGACCATGCGCGGCACGACGACCGCCGGGGAGACCGCGCCAAGCACCGCGCCCATGACGGCGGCCTCCACGCGCGTCACACCCAGAATCATCGGCGCAAACGCCACGACGGCCAGCACCTCAAACGTCGCAGGCACAAACGCCATCATCACCGCCGGGCGGCCGACGCGTTTCAAATCCCCCAAATCGAGCGACAAGCCCGCGCGCAGCAGAATCAGCATCAGCGCCAGCCTGCGCAAATCGCCCGAAACAGAAAGTATCGTCGGGTCGAGCAGCCCGAGCGCATACGGCCCGATGAGAATGCCGACCAGCAGCATGCCGATGATTCGCGGCAGCTTCATGCTTTCAAACATCGCTGCGCCCGCCAGGCCGAAAAGAAACACAAACGCCAAAGATGCAAACACAGAAAAACCTCCTTTGGGGCGGCGCCCCAATCGTCCTCTCCCCCCGAAACCGAAAAAAGCTGACGACTCCGCAACACCATACGCTGCAGAAGTCATCAGCTTTGAAAAGCGGTTCAATGCGCTCGCATTCGGGAGAACTTCATTCCCGTTACCGTTAGGATACACGCTTTCGCGCCGTTTGTAAAGCCCTTTACGCACGAACGTCGCGCCGTTTCAAAATTTCGCGCGCAATCGCCGCAAACAGCAGCGTGAATGCCGCACAGCTGAGCAGAAAACCGCCCATGCCGCCCGCCAGCACATCCGTCGTCTTGTTCGAGTTCATGCCCATCAGCATCAGCGCATACGCCACAGCCATCATCGCCAGATAGGCGGAATAGCCGTTCTGCCGCTCGTCCGCATTTAATTTGCCCATTGAGCACCACAGCAGCACCATGCCCGCCAGCGCGGCGCTCATCAGCCAGCCCATCCGCCGCCTGCCCTTCATCCGTTCGGCTCGCATCGCGTTCACGGCCCAGCAGCATCACTTTGCCGCTCGTCGGCTTGCATAGGCTCAAAAAATAGATGTGCTATACTGAACCCGCATAACCCCTAAAGTGGAAAGTCCAGAAAACTCAGTTTTCTGGTGGGGTTTGGGGCAAAGCCCCAACGTTCCCTCCTCCATCTTCTCAAAAAGGAGTCTCCCATGCAAACCATCACCGACGCGCTGTACAAACGGTTTCAGGATATGACCACCCTGCACGCGCTGCTCGGCTTTATCGACCCGATGCTTTTGGCCGACGCGGCGCTGCTGCTGGCGTGCATGCTGATGGGCTGGCGCGCGTCGCGCGGCCTTCGCGCCGTGGCGCAGGGGCTTTCCGATTTGGCGGAGGGCAAGCCCGTCTATAAAACCGCCCCGAGACCTTCGACGTCTCGGGGCGGTTCGCTTATGCTGTTACAGCCCGACGGCTCTGCACCGCATGAGCAGGCGCAGCGCTCTGGCGCTGTGCACGGTTTCCATCACCGCGCTGATTTTATCCGCCGCGCTGACCAGCACGGTTTCCCGATACTTGGGCAGGGTGATGTTGAGCGGGAACATGTGCTTTTGAATCACGTCGCACTCAATCTCGTTCAGCTCAAATTGCTTTTGGGCGTTGCGAAGCGCCTCTTTGGCGTGCGTGAAGCCGTGCAGCAGCCGCAGGTTGCCCGGGTCGTGCCAATCATACATGAAGAAATCATGCAGCAGCGCGCCGCGCACCATGCTCCGCCTGTCCACGTTCACATGCCATTTATCCGCCAGCCGCAGCGCGATATAGCACACCGACAGGCAGTGCTCATACCGCGAAATCGAGCCGTGCTGATGGAACGTGCGCAAAGCCTGCATGTCGCGGCTTTCCAGCACATCGCGCCCCAGTTCGCACATCTCGCGCAGCGTCGGGTCTTTTTCATTCAAATCAAGCGCCAACGGAATCGCCTTCTTTCAAAAAGCGTGCAGTCAGTTGCCCAGCAGGGTCAGCAGGTCGGCCAGCACGCCCGGGTGCAGCACCAGCGACGCGGAGAGTTTCGCGCCCTGCTTGGTCACTTCGCTCTTCACCTGTTCAATCTGGTCGTCGGTGATTTGGGTCAGGTCGATGGCCTGACCGCCCGCGAACTCGATTTCTTCATAATCGACCTGTTCGAGCGTCACATCGGCGTTCAGTTTGCCATAGCCGCTGACCGTCACGGAAGCGTCCGCCGTCGTGGCGAACGTGTCGCCGTCGGTCGTGGTCTTACCGTCCACGGCGGCGACGATGCTGCCGCTGTCCTCGCCGTCCTCGCGCAGGCTGACGGCCACGCTGCCGATGAAGTTCTCGACGTCCGCGCCCGCGTCATCCTGCTCGGTCTCAAAGTGCGCGGCGCTGCTCACGCCCACGCCGACGGCGGTGCCCGCCGCCGTATCCTGCACATCGAGCCAGCCGTTCAGGCTGCTGTCGTTCACGCCGTCCACATCCAGCCCGCTCTTGGCAGTCAGATCGCCGACCAGGCGGCGGTCGTTCAGCATCTGCAATTCGCCGTGGCTGGTGAGGGTCGGCTGCTCGTTCTCGTCGTGCTTGACGGAATAGGTGAACGCGCCCTCATACGGCAGAAGCTCGGTGAACGTGGGCATATCCGCGTCGAAGCCGACCGTCTCGCCGTAATCGTCGTAGCTGACGATGAGCTTGAGCACGTTGCTCGTGCTGTGCTCCCAAACATTGTCGGTATACTTGACCAGCTTGCGGAAGAAGTAGGATACGTCGTCGTAGGTGCACAGCGTGCCGTCATCCGCGATGGTGTGGGAGGGCTGCACGAAATCCGTCGCCGGATTGATTTGCTCGTCCTTGAAGATGCTGTCGATGACCCGGCGCGCCTGGTAGCGGGTCACGCCGTTTTCGGCCAGCACGTCGGCCAGCGCCTGCTGGAACTGCGGCTGCTCGTCGCAGATGGTGGCGCTGATGTTCCAGAACAGGGTATTGAACTCGTCGGCCTTGATGGTGCCGATCATGCGCTGGGCCACCGCGTCGCGGTTGTCGGTCTCGTCCAGATACGTGTCGTCAAAGACGTAAAGCTCGCCGCTGTCCATCTGCGTGCCGGAGGTCCAGCCCAGCAGGTGGTTCAGCGCCAGCACGCCGATATCCGACAGGGTGATGCGCAGTCTGTCCATCGCCGGATAATCCGCGAAATCGGGGTCCTCGACGCTCTTGCCGGGGATGCCCGCAAACAGGCTGTCCACGCTCACGCCGGAGGATGACAGCGAACCGGCGGGCAGGGCCAGCACGTATTTGCCCGTGAGGTTGGTCATCATCTGCACCGAACCGTCGGCATAGGCCAGCACGTCGCCGCTGAGCAGCGTCACGCCGTCGGTCTCCAGCTCCAGATGGATGCGCGCCGTGCCGAAGTCGTCGTAAAACGACATGCGCAGCTCGGTCTTATCCAGCAGGGAGGCCGCCGCCTTCACGCGCTTGTCGCTCACGCTTTCCTCGGTCTCCAGGTTAAAGGCCGCGCTCAGGTTGAGCTGGTTGCCCGCGGCATAGCTGTCCGATATGGCCGTGGTCGTCAGCGTACCCGCGTCGTAATTGCCCTCGGCGAAGGACGCGGCGGGCGTCAGCAGCATTGCGGCACTCAGGCCGAAAGCCGTCACTTTGTTTTTGAAGCTCATAGATTTCCTCCTTTGACAGTCGGTCACAGGCCGTCGCCAATCGCTTTTTGGGTGTTCGCGTCCAGCTGGCGGTAAACGCGCCTGCTCAAGTTCTGCACGGCCCGCTCGAGCGCTTCGGAGAGCGCCGTCTCGTCCCCCGCCGTCTCGGCGCTCACGGCCTCGGGCGCTTCGCCGCCGAAGCGGACGTCCAGCGCCGCCCCGCCGCTGAGGAACGTGTTGCCGTCCATCATCACCTTGACGGTCGCCTCGTCGGTCAGGGCGTTATGCAGCATTTCATCCTCTGTGGTCACAATGCGAATCACGTTCTTGCCCTCGATATCCACTTGGTTCAGCCGCTGCATGCGTTTGCCGGGCGTGTTATCCTTATGGGTCATGTTGACGGAAACGGTGATTTTTTCGCTGAGCTTGCCGCCGTCCGCCGTCCAGTCGTTTTTTTGGCTGACCTTGAGCACTGTGCTGACGGCGTAACCGTTCAGCTTGCCCGTCGCTTTGAGCGTGGCGGCCACGCTCGTGCGGCCCTTGCGGTTCTTCTGTTCGATTTCGTCCTTGCGCGTCGCGCTGTAAGACAAGTTGAGGAAGGTGTTGTCGTCCTTCGCCGCGGTCAGCTCGAAGGTGTCCTTCGGCGCTTTGCCGCCGGGCTGGCGCAGAAAGCCGCTGACCTGCCACGTCTCGCCCGCGATTTCCACCGCGCCGCGGATATCCAGCTTGGTCAGCCGTTCGCCGTCGTCGCTCATCGTGCGCGCCACGTCAAACGCGCCCGCCGCCGTCGCGCCGAAGCCGAGCGCGTCGCCCGCCTTCAGCCCTTCCAGCCACGGCGCGATGCCCGTCAGCGGGATTCGCTCCCAAATCGGCGTTTGGGCGAGCGGCTCGGGCCAGTCGATTTCCGCCTCGTCCGGCGTGGCGACGGCGTAGGTTTCGCCGTCCAGCAGCACGCGCGCGCCCTGCCCGTCCCGCGTCATGGCGGCCTGCATCAGCGTTTCGCCGTTTCGCGAAATCGTGAGCGCGTCGGTCGCCGCGTCGCCTTCGTAGTGCAGCGTCATGCCGTCAAGCATCGTGCGCAGCACGGACAGGTTTCGCGCGTACATCGCGTTCTCCACCGTCAATTCCGCGTCGATGCTCACCGTCGGGTTTTCCGTCTCGCTCAGCCGCGAAAGGCCCGGCGAAAAGCAGCCGATGCTCGGCAGCTGCTGCGCGTTTGCGCAGGCCGCAAGCAGCGTCATCATCAGCGCCAAAATGGCCCAGATTTTGTATTTCATATTGTCCTCCTGACGGAACAGACGATTCAGCGCGTCGTTTTCTTCCCGTTTGGCGGAAAAAATTACTCGTCGCGCTCGGCGGGTTCGTCCTCCCAAACCGCGACCTCGGCCAGCGCCGCGCTGTCCAGCTCCATCACGCCCGCGTCAACGTCCACGCGGCGCACCACGCGCTTGAGCGCGGGAATCATCAATTCGCCGCGCGCCGTGTCAAAGACGTATACGTCGCAGACCGTGTTGGGCTTGAGCACGTCGCGCAGCGTGCCGACGGTTTCGCCGTTTTCATCCACGGCCTTCAGCCCGATAAGCTCGCAGACGAAGTTTTCGTCCGTGCCCAGCTTGATGGCGTGCTTGCGGTCCACGTAGACCTCCGCCCCGCGCAGCGCTTCCGCCGCGTCGCGGTCGCCAACGCCCTCCAGCTGCAAAAACGCGAAGCCGTCGTAGCTGCGGCCCTTGAGCACCTTCTTTTCCTCGAGCCTGCCGTTCCGCTTCAAAAAGACGCTTTCCAGCCGCGCGTAACGGCTCATGTCCTCCGTCATCGCGCGCAGCTTCACTTCGCCTCGAATGCCCTGCGGGCGCACGATTTCGCCGATTTGCAGATATTCCTGCTGCATGCTTTCCTCCTAAACACAACATGCCGCGCATCGCTGCGCGGCATGGTATGGTTTTCTTGCAGCGCTTAGAGAATCTCGACAAAAACGGGCTTCTCGCTGCGCGCGGTTGCCGCCTTGACCACGGAACGGATG
>CAKURR010000032.1 GCA_934675735.1 uncultured Clostridia bacterium | reverse complement strand
TTACCGCGTCCCGTCTGCTGGGGATGCTGGAGAGGAGGATGCGCCGTGGCGATCGCTAATGAAACGCTCATCAGCGTAAAAGGGTTGAAGAAGCACTTCGGCAAGCTGCAGGTGCTCAAAGGGGTGGATATCGACATCCATCGCGGCGAGGTGGTCGTGGTCATCGGCCCGTCCGGCTCGGGCAAATCGACGTTTCTGCGCTGCATCAACCTGCTGGAAACGCCGACCGACGGCGACGTGATTTTCGAGGGCAAGAGCGTCATGAAGGCGGGCAAGGACATCAACGTTCTGCGCGAGCGCATCGGCATGGTGTTTCAGCAGTTCAACCTCTTCCCGCATCTGACGGTGCTGCAAAACATCTGCATTGCGCCGATGAAGGTGAAAAAAGCGCCGCGCGCGCAGATTGAGCGCACGGCGATGGAGTTGCTCGCGCGTGTCGGTCTGGCGGAAAAGGCGAAGGCCTATCCGGGTCAGCTTTCCGGCGGGCAGAAGCAGCGCGTGGCGATTGTGCGCGCGCTGGCGATGGAGCCGGACGTGATGCTCTTTGACGAGCCGACGAGCGCGCTCGACCCCGAGATGGTCGGCGAGGTTCTGGACGTGATGAAGCGCCTTGCGGCGGACGGCATGACGATGGTCGTTGTCACGCACGAGATGGGCTTTGCCCGCGAGGTGGGCGACCGCGTGCTTTTCATGGACGAGGGCATCATCATGGAGCAGGGCACGCCTGCGGAGGTTTTCGGCAACCCGCAGAACCCGCGCACGCAGGACTTCCTGAAGAAGGTACTGTAAAGGAAGGGGGCAAAGCCCCAAGTAAAACGGAGGTCAGAATGAATCAATCGGAAGCGCTCAAAAAGCTTGAGCAATACGTAAACATGCCCAGCGGCAGCGCCGATTTGGAAGGACTGGCGGCGTTTGTGCCCGTTGTGGAAAAGGACATGCGGGCGCTGGGCTTTACGGTGACGCGTCACCCGATGGCGGGGCGCGGCGACGCGCTGGAATGCGTATACGGCGACGGCGAAAACACGCTGCTGCTTATCGGCCACATGGACACGGTATTCGCGCGGGAGGAAAACCGGCCGTTTGCGGTCGATGGCGACAAGCTGACGGGCAGCGGCGTGATGGATATGAAGGGCGGCGTGTTGATTATGCAGGCGGCGCTGGCCGAGGTTCTGCCGACGATGCCCGAGCACATGCGCGTGGTCGCGATTCTCAGCGGCGACGAGGAAATCGGTTCGGACGGATGCAGCGCAGTCATCACGAAATGGGCAAAGCAGGCGTTTGCCTGCCTGACGTTTGAGCCGATGCGCCCGGGCAGCACGCTCGTGCGCCAGCGCAAGGGCGTGACGGCGTTCCAAATCACCTGCACGGGTATTCGCGGCCACGCGGGCGCGAACTATTTGAAGTGCGCGAGCGCGATTCAGCAGCTCTGCGCGGTGGTGAACGAGCTGTACACCCTGCGCGACGACGAGAAGCAGCTGAGCGTCAACGTCGGCGTGATTCACGGCGGCACGGCGGAAAACGTCGTCTGCGACGAGGCGGCGCTTCGCGCGGAGGTGCGCAGCTTTGACCCGAAGGCGATAGACGAAGCGTGGGCGAAGATTGAAGCCATCTGCGCCAAGCCGGGCATTGCGGGCACGACGACGACGCTGAAGAAGGTTGCGGCGCATCCGCCGTTCCACGCGAACGAAAAGAGCGCGAAGCTGCTTGAGCTGGTCTATGCGCAGGCGGAAACGCTGGGCATAACCGTCTCTGCGGAGGACACCGGCGGCGCGGGCGACGTGGCCTTTGCCGCGATGGAGGGTATCGCGTCGCTGGACGGTTTCGGCCTGCTCGGCGAGAATGCCCACACGACGAAGGAATGCGGTTCGCTGGCCTCCTTTGAGCGCAACGCGAAGCTGAGCGCCGCAGTGATGCGCGCGCTGTTTACGAATCCGGCGTATGTGATGTGAGGTTTTTTGGGGCTCTGCCCCAAACCCCGCAAGGGAACTGAGTTCCCTTGACCTTCCATATCTTTATTTCTCCGAAATAAAGAATTATAAAGTAAAAGTCTCAACATCGATGAAACTGCTGCGATGTTGAGACTTTTTTTATTGATGGATTGCGCAGCAATCCATATATGGGAAGTCCAGAAACCTCAGGTTTCTGGCGGGGTTTGGGGCAGCGCCCCAAAAACCTTACCCAATCTTCCTGCACGCGTCGCAGTTGCCGGAACAGCCGCCCTCGCGTTCGTCTTGCGCGATGAGCCGTTCCTGCTCGCGGCGCTTCGCGTCCGCGTCGTGCGCGACGGCCAGCATCAGGCGGATACGGTTCTCCTGATTGACCTTCGTCGCGGAAAGGTCGTAGTCAATCGGCACGATGTTGATGCCCGGGTGCACCTGCGTCAGGCGGCGAATCATGCCCTTGCCGCAGATGTGGTTCGGCAGACAGCCGAACGGCTGCGCGCAGATGATGTTTTCATAGCCGTTCTCGGCCAATTCCAGCATCTCCGCCGTCAGCAGCCAGCCTTCGCCCATCTTGCTGCCGTAACCGATAACGCCCTTGACCAGCGTCTTGATGTGCTTAAACGCCGTCGGCGGCACGAAGTTCGGGTGCGCGGCGATGGATTCGATGAGCGTCGTCTCCATCCGCTCGCAGAACTTCATCAGCCCCTTGCAGAAAATCAGCTTGGGCAGACTGCCGCCGTAGAGGTGGTGGTCCTCGATGCGGTTGTCAATCTTAAAGAGCACAAAGCCCATGATGCCCGGCAGCATGTATTCGCAGTCCTGCGTCCGCAGGAACTTTTCCAGGCCGTTGTTGCCCAGCGACGAATACTTGACGTAGATTTCGCCGACCACGCCGACGCGCGTCTTTTTCTCGCGGCTGCGCTCGATGGCGTCGAAATCATCGACAATCGCGGCGAGGTTCTTGCGCATGTCCTTGTTGGACAGGCCCTGCCCGCGGTTAAACTGCTCGATCAGCGCGTCGTTCCACTTTTCAATCAGCGCGTCGGTCGTGCCCGTCTTGAACTCGTAGGGGCGCGTCTGGTTGGAAACGCACATGATGCAGTCGCCGTAGACCAGCGACGCGACAATCTGGCGCACCAGCGGAACGGTCAGCTTGAAACCGGAGGCGCTTTCAAGGCCGCTCATGTTCACGGAAATGACGGGCACCTGCTCCAGCCCGGCCTTCTTGAGCGCCTTGCGCAGCAGATAGATGTAGTTGCTGGCGCGGCAGCCGCCGCCCGTCTGGGTGATAATCAGTGCGACCTTGTTGATGTCGTATTTGCCGGAGTGCAGCGCATCCAAAAACTGGCCGATGACCAGCAGCGCGGGCACGCATGTGTCGTTGTGCACGTATTTCAGACCCTCGGCCATGACGTTCGGGCCGCTGTTGGTCAGCAGCTCGGCGTTGTAGCCGTTGAGGCGGAGCACCTTGACAATCAGGGAGAAGTGGAACTCCAGCATGTTGGGCACGAGGATGGTGTAGCCCGCTTCCCGCATCTCGCGGGTAAATTCAACGTGATTGCTGGGCATACTTGTTTCCTTTCTATATCGGTTGTCCGGAACGGTTATCCGGCCCATGACCTCCTCGCCAAAAGGGGAGCGGCGGAAGGGTTATTTCTGCGCGGCAAGCGCCTGCTGCTGGTCGATGGCGGCGAACAGCGAGCGCAGACGGATGCGCACCGCGCCCAGATTGGTGATTTCGTCAATCTTAATCTGGGTGTAAATCTTATCCTTGGATTCGAGAATCTCGCGCACCTCGTCGGTGGTGATGGCGTCCACGCCGCAGCCGAAGGAGACGAGCTGAACGAGGTTCATATCCTGCTGGGTGGTGATGTAGCGCGCGGAGGCGTACAGGCGGGCGTGATACGTCCACTGGTTGAGCACGCCCTGCGTCTGCTTCTCCATGTGCCAGGAGAGCGAATCCTCCGTAACGACGGCCGCGCCGAAGCCTGCGATCAGCTTGTCGATGCCGTGGTTGATTTCGGGATCGACGTGATACGGGCGGCCCACCAGCACGATGATGCGGCGGCCCTCTTTGCGCGCCTGCTCAATCATCTCTTCGCCCTTCTTGCGCACATCCGTCATGTACGCGTCGTAGGCATTGTATGCCGCGTCGCACGCATGGCGAACCTCGCGGGCGGTGATATCCGGAAAATGCTGCTGCAGGATGGCGGTCAGCTTCTTGGGGAACACCTTGCGATGGTCGATGCCCACGTAATCGTGGATGAAATCGATTTGGCGCACGGCGGGCATGTTCGCGGCGATGACCTCGGGATAATACGCCACGACGGGGCAATTATAATGGTTGTCGCCCAGATGCTCATCCATGTTGTAGCTCATGCAGGGATAGAAGATGGTCTTGACGCCCTGATTGATGAGGTAATCGACATGGCCGTGCATAAGCTTCGCGGGGAAGCAGACGGTATCCGAAGGGATGGTGGCCTGGCCCGCGATATAGAGCTTGCGGCTCGAGAACGGGGAGACGGCCACGTCAAAACCCAAATCCGTGAACAGCGCGTGCCAGAACGGCAGAAGCTCATACATGTTCAGGCCCATCGGCAGGCCGACAGTGCCGCGCTTGGCGTCGGGCCGACGGTCGTTCATGATGGCCAGCAGCTTTTCCTGCTTATAGGCGTAGAGGTTCAGGCCGCTCTGCTGCTTGTTGCCGGAAACGGGGCGGTCGCAGCGGTTGCCGCTGATGAATCGGCGGCCGCCGCCGAAGTCGTTGACCGTCAGGCGGCAGTGGTTTTCGCACAGGCCGCAGCGCGCCTGCTTGACGTTGTGGGTGAAGCCGTTCAGCGCGTCGAGGCTGAGCACTGTGCTTTCGCCCGCGTGCAGCGCGCGCTGTTCTTTGGCGTGCAGCGCCGCGCCGTAAGCGCCCATCAAGCCCGCGATATCCGGCCTGACGACATCCACGCCCAGCTCGTTTTCAAACGCGCGGAGCACCGCGTCGTTGAGGAACGTGCCGCCCTGCACGACGATGTGCCGCCCCAGCTCCTGTGGGCCGGAGCAGCGGATGACCTTATACAGCGCGTTCTTGACGACCGAGATGGACAGGCCGGCGGAAATATCGGTCACGTCCGCGCCGTCCTTCTGCGCCTGCTTGACGGAAGAATTCATGAACACCGTGCAGCGCGAGCCCAAATCGACGGGCTTGCGCGCCGCCAGACCCAGCTGGGAGAAATCCTCAATCTTATAGCCCAGCGCGCTGGCGAACGTTTGAAGGAACGAGCCGCAGCCGGAGGAGCACGCTTCGTTGAGGAAGATGTTGTCGATTACGCCGTTGTGAATCTTAAAGCACTTGATATCCTGTCCGCCGATATCGATGATGAAATCGACGTTCGGCATGAACGCGCGCGCGGCGGTGAAATGCGCCACGGTTTCGACCAGACCGAAATCCACGCCGAACGCGCTGCGAATCAAATCCTCGCCGTAGCCCGTGACCGCGCCCGCGCGGACGACCCAATCCGGATGCTGTGTGCGCAAATCGGTCAGGAAGCTGCGCACATGCGGCACGGGGTCGCCGCTGTTGCTCTGGTAGCGGGTGAGCAACAGCTCGCCGTCGGTGGAGATGACGACGGATTTGATGGTGGTCGAGCCGGAGTCAATGCCCAGATACACGTCGCCGGTGTAGGTTTCCGGCGCGCGGCGCTTGACCTGCGCCTTGGCGTGGCGCGCGCGGAAGGCGGCCAGCTCGTCCTCGTCCTTGAAGAGCGGCGGCAGGGCGTTATAACTCTCCGTGCTGTGGAAGGCCTCGATGGCTTCCAGACATTCGCTGAGCAGCACGGGCTCGGAGGGCTGGTGCGCCGCGCCGAGCGCGACGAAATACAGCGAATTGTCGGGGCACACGCCCGTCAGGTGCAGCGCCTCGTCGAAGCAGGCGCGCAGTTCGCTCATGAAGGTGAGCGGGCCGCCGAGGTAGACGACGTTGCCCTCAATCGGGCGGCCCTGCGCCAGACCCGCGATGGTCTGGTTGACCACGGCCATGAAGATGGAGCGCGCCACATCTGCGCGCGCCGCGCCCTGATTGAGCAGGGGCTGCACATCCGTCTTGGCGAACACGCCGCAGCGGGAGGCGATGGTGTAAGTGCGCTCGGCCTTTTTGGCCTCTTCGTTCATCTCGGTCGGGGTCACGCCCAGCAGCGTGGCCATCTGGTCGATGAACGCGCCGGTGCCGCCTGCGCAGGAACCGTTCATGCGCACCTCGAGCGTGCCCTGCAGGAAGAGGATTTTGGCGTCCTCGCCGCCCAGCTCGATGATGACGTCCGTGCCGGGCATGAGCATATCCGCCGCGACCTTGGTGGCGTAGACCTCCTGCACGAAGGAGATGTGCGAGCCGAGCGCAAGGCCCATGCCGGCCGAGCCGGAAATGCTCAGGCGGACGGGCTGGCCGTGCACGACCTCGTTGCCAAGGCGCGTGAGCAGTTCGCGCGTTTTCTGCGCGATGAGGGAGAGGTGGCGCTCGTAACAGGAATAGATGATGGAGTCGGCCTCATCCAGCACGACGCACTTGATGGTGGTCGAGCCGATATCCAGACCGATGCGAAGGGTTTCGGGCATAACGAAAACGTCCTTTCTGTTGTGACGTATATAAAGCCGCGGTTCGCGCCGAAGCGGGGGAACACGCGCCATGCATGCGTAAAGCAGCTTTTTTCAACATGACATTATAAGCGAAAAGCGATGCTTTTACAAGTATAAACGGAAAAGAGTCAATAATTGCCCAATAAGAAGGAAGCGAAAACGTGAGGAATGACGGGAAAAGGCACGTTGGGCTGCCGGTCCTGGAAACTCACATAGTCGTGCAAGCACTCCTTGTGATTTCCAGCGATTGCTATGCTGAATCTCGCACAGCGAGCGCATAGCAATCACTCCAAACCCGCCTGAGGGACTCATCCCTCAGACTCCCTTCTTTGCTTCGCACATACAGCTCGATTTTTCTCATCCCCCTTGATTGCAGAGCAATCAAGGGAAATGGATATTTTAGAAAACCGAAGAATTTTTGCCCGAAGGTTTCCAAAGAGGTTTTCGGTCGTTGCCGCCTGTGGCGGAAACAAACGACCGAAAACGGAAAGCCCTTTGGTGGGGCGATGGGGCAAAGCCCCATGTCCTGAGCTTTGTTCAGGTTAAGGATGACGGGTTCTTGGCAGAGTTTGGGACAGCGTCCCAAACGTTTTTTCTCTCTTTGGCTTGATGATAATCGTCAAGTCTGCTATAATGACAAAATGGTTGAATGTGTTTGAAAATCAAAGGAGGGAAAGCGATTGGCTAAGCTGGAGGCTTACGATAAGACGCTGGATTATTCCTACGCGCCGGGCATCTTCCCCGCGACGGAATGCCTCAAAAACGCGAAAAAGCGCTGCATGCGGCTGCTGGTCTCATCAAACGGCTTGCAGAGCGAGGGCGTGCAGGCGCTGGAAAAGGCTGCCCGGGAGACGGGCATCCGCGTGGAGGTCGCCGACCGCGCGCTGGAACGCATTTCCAAAAAAGAAAACTGCTTTGCGGCGATGGTTTATAAAAAGGCGGAAGGCAAATTCGACGAGGACAGCCCGCACATCGTGCTCCATCATCCCGGCGACAGCGGCAATCTGGGCACAATTCTGCGCACGGCGCTCGGCTTCGGGCTGAAAAATATCGCGATTATCCGTCCTGCCGTCGATTCGGATGATCCCCGCGTGGTGCGCGCGTCGATGGGCGCGGCGTTTTCGCTCAATGTGCGCCACTTCGATTCCTTCGAGCAGTATCGCGCGCAGTATCCGCTGCGGCGGCTCTTCCCGTTCATGCTGACGGGCGCCGTGCCGCTGGATGAAGCCGTGCAGAAGGTGGACGGCCCGTTCTCGCTCGTTTTCGGCAACGAGGCCAGCGGCCTGCCGGATGAGTTCGCCCAAATCGGCGTCAGCACGCTGATTCCCCACAGCCATCAGATTGATTCGCTCAATCTTGCCATCGCCGCGGGCATTGGCATGTATGCCTTTACGAGAAAGTAAAAAGCCTTTTGGCCGTGCCCGCAGGCACGAATGCCCGCTCAAGAGAAAAAGGAGAAGAAGCCATGAAAATTGTCGTGGACGCGATGGGCGGCGATTTCGCCCCCAAGGTCAACGTGGACGGCGCAATCGACGCGCTGCGCGAATATCCGGATATGGAAATCATCCTCGTCGGGCCGGAAGCGCTGGTCGAAGAGACGATTTCCGCATACAGCGACGCGGAGGCGATGGCGAAGGTGCGCAATCGCCTGACGGTCGTCGATGCGCCGGAGGTCATCACCACCGAAGAACATCCGGTGATGGCGCTGCGCCGCAAGAAAAATTCCACCTTCGTCGTCGGCATGGATATCGTGCGCCGCAAGGAAGCGCAGGCGTTTGTTTCCGCCGGTTCGACGGGCGCGCTGATGGCGGGCGCGATGTTCAAAATCGGCCGCATCAAGGGCATTGACCGCCCCGCGCTGGCGACGCTGCTGCCCGTGCCCGGCCGTCCGCTGCTGTTGGTGGACGCGGGCGCGAACACGGACTGCCAGCCCAAGTGGATTGTGCAGTTCGCGATGATGGGCAGCGCCTACATGCGCCGCGTGATGAACGTGGAAAATCCGGAGGTCGGCCTGCTCAACATCGGCGTGGAAGCCGCCAAGGGCAACGAACAGGCGCAGAACACCTACGCCCTGATGACCAAGCCCCAGCCGTTCAACTTCATCGGCAACGTCGAGGCGCGCGACGCGCTGGCAGGCAAGGCCGACGTGATTGCCGCGGACGGCTTTGTCGGCAACGTGCTGCTCAAGAATACTGAAGGCGTGATTTCGCTGATTTTCGGCCTGATTAAGGGCGGCCTGATGGATTCGACCAAGGGCAAGCTGGCCGCGCTGCTGGCGAAGGACACCTTCCGCAACATCAAGCACAGCTTTGATTCCACCGAAATCGGCGGCGCGCCGCTGCTGGGCGTGGAGGGCGCGGTCATCAAGGCGCACGGCAATTCCAACGCGCGCGCGATTTTCTGCGCGATTCGCCAGGCCAAGAGCATGGTGGACGGCGGCGTGGTTGACGTCATCCGAGAGGAAGTCGCCAAGCTCTCCGTAGAGGAAGAAAAAGAGGAATAATTCGTCTGTAACCCGAAAACGGGTTCGCAATAGACCAACAACCGTAAGGAGGAAACAAACATGGTATACGATAAGCTCAAGGGCATGATTGCCGACCAGCTCGGCGTCAGCGAGGATGAAGTCAAGCCGGAAGCCCGCCTGAAGGAGGATCTCAAGGCGGACAGCGCGTCCGTGATGATGCTCGTGATGGATATCGAAAGCGAGTTTGAAATCGAAGTCGAGGACGACGCGATTGAAAAGGTCAAGACCGTCGCCGATATGGTCAAGTATATCGAAGAGAAGATGTAACAGGGAGCGGACGCGCCGTTTCGGCGGCGCGCCCTTCCCGTGTATTTCATTTCGCGCGGCAAACCGCGCGAAGCGAAATGGACGGGGCGACACAATAAGCGAGGCAATCATGAATTATCAAACCTTGGAACGAACCATCGGCCACCAATTCGCCGATATCGATCTGCTGGATTTGGCGATGACCCATCCCTCCTATGCGCTTCAGCATCGGTGTCAGGATAACCAGCGCCTTGAATTTCTGGGCGACGCGGTGCTTGAAATCTGCGTCAGCCGCGTGATTTATCACCGCTATCCCAAACTGCGCGAGGGCCAGCTGACCCGCAAGCGCGCCGCGCTGGTCTGCGAGGCGAATCTGGCTAAGGCCGCGACGCGGCTCGGGCTGGGCAGCTATCTCAAGCTCGACCGCGGCGAGGAGGTCGTCGGCGGGCGCGAAAATCCGTCGATTCTCGCCGACACGATGGAAGCGGTCATCGCCGCCGTCTATCTCGACGCAGGCATGGACGAGGCCGCCAAATTGGTCGATTTGGCCATGGATGGCTATGAAACCAGCGAAAAGGGCGACCGCGACGCGAAGAGCGCTTTGCAGGAGTATTTGCAGGCGCTCGGCGAGGAGACGCCGACCTACGAAATCATCGGGCAGGACGGCCCGCCGCATGCCCGCGTGTTCACCGCAAGGGTGCTCCGCGCGGACGGAAGCGAGCTGGGCACGGGCACGGGCGCGCGCAAGCAGCGCGCCGAGGAGGCCGCAGCTCAGATGGCGCTGCAAAAGCTGAACAAAGCACAATGACGCCCGCGTGCGGGTTTACGGAAAGGGGTCGCGCAGGTGCGGCTAAAAAGACTGGAAATATACGGCTTTAAGTCGTTCGCGGACAGGACGGTCGTGGTCTTTGACGAGGGCATTACCGGCATTGTCGGCCCGAACGGCAGCGGCAAATCCAACCTCTCCGACGCGGTGCGCTGGGTGCTCGGCGAGCAGAGCGCCAAGGCGCTGCGCGGCGGCAAGATGGAGGACGTCATCTTCAACGGCACGCAGAAACGCAAGCGGCTGGGCTATTGCGAGGTTTCGCTCGTCTTTGACAACGAGGATCACGCGCTGGCTGTGGATTACACCGAGGTGATGATTACCCGCCGCGTGTATCGAAGCGGCGAAGGCGAGTATTACATCAACAAATCCGCGTGCAGGCTCAAAGATATCGTCGAGCTTTTCCGCGACACGGGCGTGGGCAAAGAGGGCTATTCCATCATCGGGCAGGGGCGAATCGACGAAATTCTCTCCCAAAAGAGCGAGGACAGGCGCGGCGTTTTTGAAGAGGCGGCGGGCATTGTCAAATACCGCACGCGCAAGGAAGAGAGCGAAAAGCGGCTCGCCAACATGCGCGAAAATCTCGCCCGCGTGGAGGATATCATCGCCGAGCTGGAAAGCCAGCTCGAGCCGCTGGAAAAAGCCAGCGAAACGGCCAGACGCTATCTGAATCTGCGCGATGAGCTGCGCGTTTTGGAATGCTCGGCCTTCGTTCTGCGCAGCGACCGCGCCAAAGAGCGCATCGCCGAGGCGGAACAGATGCTGACCGGTCTGAAAGAGGCCATCGCCAACGAGGAAAAGCGCGCCGACGAGTTGAGCGTCGAGCGCGAAAAGGCCAACGAGGGCGCGCAGAAGCTCGAAAACGAAGTGACCGCCGCGCACGACGCGGTGCTGGAGTTGACGCGCGAAACCGAAGCGCGCGAGGGCGAATTGGGCGTTCTGCGCGCGGAAATCAACCGCATGGAAAAGGACGTGCTCACCCTCAGCCAGGAAGAGGATGTCAAGCGCGCCCGAAGCGCCGCGCTCGATGAGGAAATCGCGCAGAACGAGCGGGACGCGCTCGCCAACCGCACGAAAATCATCGAATTGACACGCCAGCTCGGCCAGCGGGAGGAAGCCCTGCAAACCGCGCAGGAAGAAGCCCGACAGGCCGAAGAGAAGCTGGAGGCCCACAAGAGCGCCATCATCGACGCGATGAACCGCCTGAGCGACGTGCGCACCAGCGAGGCGCGGCTTTCCACCATGCGCAAGGAGCTGGAACGCCGCGGCGAGGAAGCCGACGCCCAGCGCGAGGAGCTGGCCCGGGCGGCCGAACGCATGGATGAGCAGCTGAATCAGGCGGCGGACGAGCTGGAGCAGGCCAAACGGGGCGAAACCGAAAAGACCGGGGCCGAACAGAAAATCGAGCTGGAAGCCCAAGACACGGCGCAGAAAATCGCCGTCGTTCAAAAAGCGCTGGGCGACGCGAACGGCCAGAAGCAGGCCGCGTCCAGTCGGCTGCGCGTGCTGCGCGAAATGGAGCGCGACTACGCGGGCTATCAGCAGGCGGTCAAGCAGGTGCTGCTGCATGCGCGCGGCAACGAAGGCGTGCGCGGCGTGGTCGCGTCGCTGATGCGTGTACCCAAGCAGCTCGAGCGCGCGGTGGAAGCCGTGCTCGGCGGCGCGCTGCAAAACGTCGTCACGACGGATGAATACATCGCCCGAGACATGATTGCGTATCTGCGCCAGAACAAGCTCGGCCGCGCGACCTTCCTGCCGATGACGACCATCAGCGGGCGCACGCTCAATCCGCAGGAGCGGCAGGTGCTGACTATGCCGGGCTGCGTGGGCGTGGCCAGTGAGCTGATCGAGTTTGACGGGCAGTACCGCGGCATTGTGGAAAATCTGCTCGGCCGAACCGTGATTGCCGAAAACCTCGACGCGGGCATTGAAATCATGCGGCGCGGGCGGCATGCGTTCCGTCTGGTGACGCTGGAGGGCGACGTGATGCACTCCGGCGGCTCGATGACGGGCGGCTCGAGCGCGTCGCGCATGACCAGCCTGCTCTCCCGCGAGCGCGAAATCAAGGAGCACGAAAAGCTGCTCGTCGAGCTGGAAGAGAAAATCGCCGATTACACCCGCCGTCTGGAGCGGGGAGAGGCCGTTCGGCAGGAAATCAAGCAGCGCCGCGCTCAGGCGTTTGAGGATATCCGACAGGCGCAAATCGACGTTTCCATCGCGCAGGAGCGCGTGCGCACCCTGAACGTGCAGCGCGAAGAGCACCGCGCCCAGCAGGACCGATGCGACCTGCTGCAAAAGCAGATTGCGCAGAACCTCGAGCAGATTGACAGCCAGCTGGCGGGCGCACGCGACACTCAGGCGGGCGAGCAAAAGACCAACGAAGAGATGAACAAACAGACCGCTGCGCTCAGCGACGCGCTGTATGAAAAGCGCGAGGCACTGGATGCGCTGCGCGAGGAGACGCAGAACCTCCGCGTGACGCTGGCGGCCTGCGAGCGCGACGCGAACGCGCTCAATCAGGACGGCGCGCGCATGCGGCGCGAACAGAGCGCCGTCGGCGTTCAAATCGGCGAGGCGCACGAAAACCGCGAAGCGCTGACTCTGCGCCATCAGCAGAGCACCCAGCAGCTGGCGCGCGACACCGCCGAGCAGCAGGCCTGCGCCGCACGGCTGGAAGCCGCCAGACAGGATTTGGCGGCCAAGCAGAGCACGCGCAACGAGGGACAGGAACAGATTCGCAGCCTGACCCAGGAAATTGACAATCTGCGCGAGACGCTGGCGATGGATATGGATAAGTGCCACAAGGCGGAGCTGATGCTCGGCCGCACACAGAGCGAGCTGGAACAGATGCAGCAGCGCATTTGGGACGACTACGAGCTGACCTACGCGGGCGCGAAGGAATACCTCACCGAGCCGTTTGACATGGCGGGCAGCGACAAGCGCACGGCGGATATCCGCAGGGAAATCCGCGCGATGGGCCCCGTCAACGTCACGGCGGTGGAGGATTACCGCGCCTGCCGCGAGCGCTATGACGATTTGAGCGGCCAGCGCGACGACCTGGTGAAAGCGCAGGACGACCTGCTGGGCATTATCGATTCGCTGCAAAAGCAGATGGAAAAGCAGTTTATGGAAAATTTCCGCCTGCTTCAGCAGTATTTGAGCGAAACCTTCGTCAAGCTCTTCGGCGGCGGCAAGGCCGAACTGCGATTGATGGATGAAAAGGACGTGCTCGGCTGCGGCATTGAGATTGTCGCCCAGCCGCCGGGCAAGAAATTGCAGATGCTCTCGCTGCTCTCCGGCGGCGAACGCGCGCTGACGGCGATTGCGATTCTGTTTGCGATGCTGCGGCTCAAGCCCACGCCATTCTGCTTCCTCGACGAGATTGAGGCGGCGCTGGACGACGGCAACATCTCCACGTTTGCGGATTATCTGCGTGATTTCTCGAAGGACACGCAGTTTGTCGTCGTCACCCACAGAAAGGGCACGATGGAGCGCTGCGACGGCCTTTACGGCGTGGCGATGGAGGAAAAGGGCGTATCCAAGATGCTCAGCGTCGAACTGAAAGACGTGAGCGCGGATGCGATGGAGTAAGGGAACGTTGGGGCGCCGCCCCAAGACCGGGAAACTCGTATAGGGGCGCTGTCCTCTGCCTGCGGCAGACGCGCCCGTTTCACGAACGCCATTCTGGCTCCTTACGATTTCCGATCTCCGCCATGCTGAATCCCGCACAGCGGGCGCATGGCTTCAATCCCCCTTCAAGAACCTGAGGTTCTTGGATTTCCCGATATAAGAAATTGAATAGGTGCAGATAAAGGAGAAAAACGATATGGGCTTCTTTGGATTCGGCAAGAAAAAAGAAAAAGAGAAGGAAGAGCAGGCCGTCCGGCAGGAGGCAAAGGCCGAGGAGCAGAACGTCGAGGCCGAGCAGCCTGCGCAGGATGAAAAAAAGCAGGGACTTTTCAGCCGTCTGTGGCAGGGCCTTTCCAAAACGCGGGGAAACGTCGCGGGGCGCGTGGACGAGCTGATTGAAGCGACCGAGAAAATCGACGACGATTTTTATGAGGATTTGGTGGATATCCTCATCATGAGCGACATGGGCGTGCGCACCGGCGACAAGGTGATTCAGGAGCTGAAGGCGCGCGTGGAGCGCGAAAAAATCACCGACGCGAAGAAGGCACGCGAAATCCTGAAGGATATCCTCAAGGAAATGATGAGCATGCCGCGCAAGCCGCTCAAGTGGCCGATGGTGATGCTGGTGGTCGGCGTGAACGGCGTGGGCAAGACGACGACCATCGGCAAGCTGGCGATGCGCTTTAAGGATGCGCGTCACAGCGTGGTGCTGGCGGCGGCGGATACCTTCCGCGCGGCGGCGGGCGACCAGCTGCAAATCTGGGCCGAGCGCGCACAGGTGCCGATTGTCCGCCATGCCGAGGGCGCGGACCCCGCGGCGGTGGTGTTTGATGGCATTCAGAAGGCGAAGGCGACGGAGGCCGACCTGCTGATTGTCGATACGGCGGGCCGCCTGCACAACAAGAAGAACCTGATGGAGGAACTGCGCAAGATTTCCCGCATCATCACCCGCGAATATGAGGAAGCCGAGGTGCGCACGCTGCTGGTCATCGACGCGACGACGGGCCAGAACGGCTTGCAGCAGGCGCGCGAGTTCTCCGAAGTGGCGGACGTCTCGGGCATTGTGCTCACCAAGCTGGACGGCACGGCCAAGGGCGGCATCGCCGTCGCGATTATGGACGAGCTGAAGCTTCCGGTGCTCTACATCGGCGTGGGCGAAGGCATCGAGGACTTGCAGGCGTTCGACGCGAACGCGTTTGTGGACGCGATTTTCTAACGGCCCGAAAGCGGGCTTTTGCGCAGATTCCTGTGCATGAAACGACCAACAGGGAGGAACTGCCATGCGGATTCTCAAACGGCTGCTGAATTTCATCGCGTCGCGGATGCTCATCGTCACGGTGGCATGCGCGCTGCTGATTATATCGTTTTATCTGGCGATGAACACGGCGAACATCTGGGTGCTGATTGACGACGGCCTGGATGCGCGCGCGGGCGTTGTGCTCATGGGCGAGGACGCGGGCAAGCTGACCAGCTATTTCAAGTCGGAGTTTATCGCGCAGGACCCCGTTCTGCAGGTGGGGCTGAGCGACACGTCGCCCTACCGCGATTATGAGATTCGCGGCTACGACCATCGGGTGAAGATGGTTTCCGTCTGGTCATGGCCGTGGGAGAACGTGGCGCGCGCCGAGGTGATTGAGAGCATCCCCGCCATTGACGGCACGATTCGCTCTTCCAAGCGGGAAGCGGCGTTGGCCGAGGGCGGCGAGGAGCGGCTTTCCCCGCCCGCGTGGACGACGACGCGCTACCGCGTGACGCTGGTGCGCACGGCGGGCAAGTGGCTGATTTCCAACCT
>CAKURR010000031.1 GCA_934675735.1 uncultured Clostridia bacterium | reverse complement strand
AAGCCGGGACATTGAGGAAAAGATTCTCTCCATGTATGCCAAAGGCATGACTACAGGGGATATCGAGGCGCACATCCAGGACATCTACGGCATAGAGGTATCAGATACCACCATCAGCCGGATCACGGATAAGATTCTCCCCATTGCCAAGGAATGGCAGCAGCGTCCCCTGGAGGCGGTCTACGCTGTGGTCTTTCTGGACGCCATCCACTACCACGTCCGCAGCGAAGGACAGATCGTGAAAAAGGCAGTTTATATCGCCTTGGGTATCAATTTGGACGGTAAAAAAGACGTGCTGGGGATGTGGGTAGGGGAAAACGAAAGTGCCAAGTACTGGGCAACGGTACTCAACGGGCTGAAAAACCGAGGCGTGGAGGACATTTTCATCGCCTGCACGGATAATCTGACGGGATTCTCTGCGGCGATTGGGGCTGTATTTCCCAAGACGGAAATCCAGAATTGCATCATCCATCAGCTGCGTAATTCGAGCAAATACGTATCCTACAAGGACATCAAGGCGCTAATGGCGGACTTGAGAAGCGTCTATGCTGCCGTTGACGAGCCTGCAGCTCTGGACGCACTGGACGCATTTTCAACCAAAGCGGAACTGGAGCATGATCCACGCGCAGCTGTCGATTTACTTCGCCGAGCGCATACCCGAATAACACCGCCGTATCCAGACGTCAAGGGAAAAGGCTGCAAGCAGCCCGGCTTCGCCGCCCTTGACATCCGGTTCCGTCGGCGTTATGGTAGAGAAAAGGCGGTATCGGTCAGACCGCTACCGCCTCATACCAGTTTCTGCTGTTTACACTCGCGGAGAACGTTTACACAAAATTCGGGATAGACCTTTTCTTTCTATGATTTTCTGCTTCCAAACGAGCTTGCAGCATGCCGGACATGGCTTCGCATGACGCTTGAGACACCCTTCCAAACTGTCGCAGCCAACTATCTCCGCCTCGGGGTTCAGCTTTTCGCATCCGCCGACATGCGTCAGCAGCGTTCCCATGTCCACCTGAAACAGAAATCGGCTCGTCCGCACTGTTTTTCTTTCTTCATGGGCGGAATCGGCATGTTCACCCATTCCGGCTTGAAATCCACGTTCTTCAAAAGCGCCTGCATCATCCGCACATCGTTAAACGCCACATGGGGCGGCGTTTGAAGCGGAATCCGTCTCGCCTGCGCCAGCTGATAAACACCGCCTCTTGCCCGTTGGCCGTCCGCGACAAAATATTCAAAAGCATCCTGAATGTCATGGCTTTCATTTTCAAGCTTTACGCCGCAGATGATTTTCATCAGGCCGGCAAAAACGCTCGGCGCATTTCGGCCCCACCACAGAAGCATGTCATCCGGCTGCATCCATTGTTACTTCAAAAAGAGGGCCATATCAAGCGATATGCCCTCTTCGGCAGAAATCCGCCGTCCCCGGGACGGCATGGTTTTGCTGTATCTCGCAAAGCAAATATCCTTCCGGCCGCCCCTTCAGCAATCCGAGCAGTTCCGACTCGATGTCCGTCCCCCACTCCATCTTTCCCACTTCAACGTCTCCAAACCGCATCGCGTGGTAGGCCGTCACGCATTCGGCGCTCAGCACCTCGTCGCCAACCGTTTTCTCCGTCTCTTTGACCACGTTGTCAAGGCCCGTCAGCGCGGCGAATGGGGAAAACTGCGCCGCGCGTTCCGCCCGTTTCATCCTCGGCCTTCCGGAAGCGGGCGGATAGGGCAAATCGAGCATATCGTCGTATTTCACGCCTGATGACCTCCAATCTGCGCGTTTCGCTGGCGCGCGGTTGCGCCGTCCTCAAAGTTCATGCCCTTGAGGATGGCGTTTTTTCCGTATTTGTGCTTGATGCCGATAAGCGCCTCCTGTATGCGCCGCTCCCTGTCCCGCGCGGCCTGTTCATGCGCCCGCCGCGCTTCCTCCGCCGCGTAATCCGTAAAGAAATCGAGCTGGCGCTGTTTCGGCGCGGTCGGCGCATCCGCTTCGCGCAGCACATGGTTGGCTACGACATACATGCGCCGCACCAGCAGATTCGGGTTCACGATGCGGTCAAACAGCCCGCCGACGGCCTGCATAATCGCCTGGGTGGAGGACGTATGCCCGCCCAGATTAACAGAGCCGTGCGCCTGCTTGGGTACGCGGCGGCCGTATCGATCCGTCTCCGTTTCGCCGCGATAGCCCGCGTTTTCGATGTCGTAACCGACCGTCAGCACCATCTGGTCGGTCACCAGCCGCTTTTCCACCAAATCGAGCACGAGCAAATCTGTCATTTCCCGCGCGACCAGCCGCGCCTTGTCAAACGGATACGGGCATTGCAGCACCTGACCGGAGCTGATACTGCTCGTCGCGGGCCGATATGCGCGGATATCCGCCATCGTGCACGGCTCGTACCCCCACGCGTGGTCAATCAGCAGCTCGGCGTTCACCCCGAACAGCCGATACAGCAGCGCCTCGTTGTGATAATCCCCCGCCCTGCCCAGCGAGCAGCGCGCAATATCCCCCATCGTAAACAGCCCGTTATCCGCCAGCCGCTTGGCCGTGCCGCGCCCGACGCGCCAGAAATCCGTAATCGGCCGATGGTCCCAGAGCAGCTCGCGATAGCTTCGCTCGTTCAGCTCGGCGATGCGCGCACCGTTGGCGTCCGGCCCGATGTGCTTGGCGACGATATCCATCGCGATTTTGCTCAGATACAAATTCGTGCCGATGCCCGCCGTCGCCGTGATGCCCGTCTCCTCCAGCACCTCGCCGATGAGCTTGACCGTCAGCTCGCGCGCCGTCATCCGGTACGTCGCCAGATAGCCCGTCACGTCGATAAACACCTCGTCCACCGAATACACGCAGATATCCTCGGGCGCGATATGCCGCAGATATACCCGATACACCGCGGCGCTGACCTCCATATATTTCGCCATGCGCGGCGGCGCGACGATGTAATCCAGCTCCAGTTCGGGCGAAGTTTTGAGCTCGTCCGCGTCGAAGGATTTGCCGGTCAACGTGCGCTTCGGCGCGTTCATTCGCCGCCGCGCGTTGACCTCCCGCGTCTTTTCGACGACCTCAAACAGCCGCGCGCGCCCGGGAATGCCATAGGCCTTCAGCGACGGCGAAACCGCCAGACAGATGGTCTTTTCCGTCCGTTTCGGGTCGGCGACGACGAGGTTGGTTTTCAGCGGGTCAAGCCCGCGCTCCACGCATTCCACCGACGCATAGAAGGATTTCAGGTCGATTGCGACATACGTTCTTCCGTCCATTCGGATTCCTCCCGCCGAAGCAGTCGCCATTCGGATGATTTCAAAAGCATTATATCGCAGTTTTTCGGCTATTTCAAGTGCAATTTCTGCCATTTGAGCAACTTCATACAGAATTATACACGGCATCCCGATACCGTTCCGCCTTTCGTTTTCTCTAAAGCAAAAAACAGGGCGCTTCCGTTCCTGCTCTTGCAGGTTTGAAAGCGCCCTGTTGCGGATAATTTACTTTTGAACCAGCGTATCTTCGCCGACCTCGGTTTCGGCCAGCTCGACCATCTGCCACAGGCCGAACTCATCCAGCCGCAGACCGAAGTAATACGTCTGCTCCACGCCGTCCACGGTCATCTTCACCGTCATCACGTGGACGTGATAATACACGTTGTCGCGCATGATGACGTGCACGGGGAACAGCTCGGTCAGGCGCGCTTCCACCGTCGCGCGGTCCTGGTCGGTGGCGGGCGCCTTGTTCAGCTCTTTGAACAGCGCGTCGCCCGAGTCGGAGAACGTCATCTCCGTCGAAGCCATGATGGATTTGGAAACCGTGCCGCAGTCCGCCGCCGCGAGCATCATCATCAGCTGTTCCTTCACGGGGAGCTGCTGCACGCGGGCGAACGCTTCTTCGGGCATGATTTCCTCCATGCCGACGATTTCAATCTTCACGTTTTGGCTCTGAGCCGCCGCTTGGTCGAGGGTATCCATCGCGTCAAACACCTGTTGGGTTGCCTCGGAGACCTTCGGTTCGGGCGTGGCCGTGGGCTCGGGCGTCGGCACGAACGTGTTGTCGTTCGTCGTGTTGTTATTCGTGCTATTGCCGCTGTCGCTCGTCGGGGCGGGGGTCGGTGTGGCCGTCGGCGCGGGCGTTTCCTTCGGCTTGGACATGCCGCAGACGGTGCAGATGCCGTCCTCGTCAAAGTCGTGGTATTCGTTCATTCTCTGCGGTTCTCGGTTCTTGAGCGTGTCGCCGAGGTTTTCGCCGCAGTCGTCGCAGACGATGCTTTCCACAAAGAACGTCACATAGGAATGCATCTCGTCGTTTTCCACGCGGATGCCGTTCCAATACGCAACGCCGTTTTCCTCATGCACATGGGTGTGCTTGCAGGGGTTCTTGTAACCGCAGCCGCGGCACTTTCCGTCGTAGCCAAAGCCGTGGCCTTCCGTCACGGTCTCGTTGCGCACGTTGGTATCGCCGAGGTGCTCGCCGCAGTCCTCGCAATAGGTCGCATCGGCGACCACGGCGTTGATGACGTGGCCGTTGTCGTCGCGCTTCACAACGTCAAGCGTGCGCACCGTGTGGGTTTCGGTGACCGTGTGCTCGTGCTTGCAGGCCTGATTGACGACGTCCTTCTCTTTCTGATAGCCGCATTCGCCGCAAACGCCGTTAGGCGCGAAACAATGCATATCCGTCGAGATGAAATCCTTCTTCACCACGTTGAGCGCAATCTGCGTGCCGCAGTCCGCGCAGAGCACTTCCTCCATGTAGTCGGAAATCATGACGTGGCCCGTCGCGTTCTTGCTCAGCGTGTGATAGTTTTCATTGTAATAAATCGCCTTGGTATGCTCGTGCTTGCAGACCTCATCGGCGGGCTTGATATAGCCGCAGTATCTGCAAACGCCGCGATAGTCGTAATCGTGGTCGGCGGTGACCTTCTGCGTCGGCATGACCTGCACGGTACCGATATTCGTCGCGCCGCAGTCCTTACAGGTGAGCCGCGCCATCACGCGCTCATAGCGGCAATGCGTCTTGCCGTCCTCGTTGGGCAGATAGTTATCGCCGAAATAGACGAAATCCGTCCCGACAGTGTTCAGGTGCTCGCAGGGCTTTTGATACGGGCAGTTGATGCACTTGCCGTCGTTGTCCAGAATATGCGGGTCGGTCACGGTCAAAATCTCGTCGGTCTCCGTGACCTGCTTGTTGCCGCAGTCCTTGCAGAGCGTGACGTTGACCACGCGCTTGCGGAGCGTATGCGTGCCGTCTCCGTTATCCACAACGTCGCCCACGCCGCGGTACTCGATGCCGTCGTACACATTAGCATGTGTGCAGCCCACCGTCGCGCCGCAGGTGTAGCAAACGCCGTCGCTGCCGGCCTTGTGGTTCTCCGTCTGAGCGACGTTCTCCTCCAGCACCTTTTCGATGTTCGCACCGCAAAGGCCGCAGAGCGCGCGGAGCACGCGGTTTGCGCTGCGGGAATGCGTGGTGCCGTTGCCGTCGTCGTGCCACTCGCCTTCATAGCTTTCTTCCTGATGAATCAGCGTCGGGTGGGTGCAGGTTTCCGCCGCGCCGCAGAGCACGCAGACGCCGTCCGAATACTGGTGCAGCCCGCTCCGCGCCGCCTCTTCGGTCGAAACCGTCTCAAAATACTGGCAGTTCTGGCACGTCCAGCCGTGCACGCGCTGCACCACGGTGGAATGCGTGCGGCCGTTGCCGTCGTCCGTCCACGGGTTGACGAAGTTGTCGTTAACCCATTCCCGCTTGTTGGCGTGCTCGCAATCGTTGTGGAAGCCGCACACCGTGCAGGTTTGATTCCCGTCGTATTCGTGCCCGCCGAAGGTTTCCTCGGCGCTCGTCAGCGTTTTGACTTCCTTGCCGCAGTCTCTGCAGCGCCAGCAGTCATAAATAGCCCACTGACCGACATGCTGCATCGCATCTTTCGGCTGCCAGCTGCCCTCGACGACACCGCCTTCTGTCCAAGTGTCCCTGTTGGTGTGTTGGCAGAGTTCGCCGCAAATGCCGCAAAGGCCACCGCCACTGAAATCATGCCAATGCAGACCATTGCAAACCTTACAAATATGGCTCAGATTATCATTGATTTTGAAGGCATGCAGTTCAAAACGCTGTTCTTGCTTCTCTGTTCTGCCGCTCTCTCCGCAGTCAGGGCAGGTCCACTTTTCATAGACGCACACATAGCGCATGTGCCCCGTATATTCGTCATAATAAGTCCATTCCGAAGTCGGCTCTTCACCGCTTTCATCAATGTTCTTATTTTCATGCATACAGCCGTGTCCACATACCGTACACATGATACCGCTGTAAGTATGCGCTTCTTCCTTCTCATAGCTTCCAAGATACTGGTCGTCCACTACTTTTTCGCAGCCCGAGCAAATCGTTTTCTGATAACGATTCATCGTGCGCATATGTATTGCGTCCGATGAGGTTTCGCGTACATTGCCCTCCGTTTCATACGTCTCATAAGTGACATGCTCATGCGTGCATTGCGGTTCGGACGGCGTGGCCTCCAGCACGACCTCCTCCGCCAATACAGGCATCACGCCCCACGATGTGCCGAGCAGCATTGCCGCACACATCAGCAGGCTTGTCATCTTCCGAAACCAGTTCTTCATGATGACGTTTCCCCTCCTTATTTGAATATATTTACTTTATTGTACAACGCTTTTCTTCTTTTGGAAAGGGCTTTCACACGAATTTTGTCAAATATCGCTCAATACATTATCAATAACGTGCGTTTATGGGGCGGAAGGGCGCAAAAAAAGCACCGGAGCGCACCCCGATGCCCGATTGATTCCGTTTTCACTCGCCCTGCCTCGTGAGCATCACCGCCACGGTTTTGAAGATAATCTTCCAATCCGTGATGAACGAGCGTTCCTGAATGTATTTGATATCCAAATCGACCCACTCCTCAAAGGAAAGGTCGTTGCGGTGCGGCTGAATCTGCCAGTAGCAGGAAAGCCCCGGCGTGACATACAGCCGCTGGAAGGTATACGCGTCGTATTGCTCCACCTCGCGCGGCAGGGGCGGACGCGGGCCGACGATGCTCATATCGCCCTTGAGCACGTTGACCAGCTGAGCCAACTCGTCCAGACTCGTCTTGCGGATGAAGCGGCCCACGCGCGTAATGCGCGGGTCGTTGGCGATTTTGAACACAGGGCCGTCCATCTCGTTATCCTTGAGCAGGTCTTGGAGCATATCCTCGGCGTCGGCGCGCATGGAGCGGAACTTATAGAACTTGAACACCTTGCCCCCGCGCCCCACGCGAAGCTGGCTGAACACGGGGCTGGCGTGCGGGTCGTCGATATAAATCGCGGCCATGATGATGAGCATCAGCGGCGAGAGCACAATCAACGCCAGCAGCGAAAAGATGATATCCTGCGTGCGGCGGCCGAACCAATACAGGCGCTTGGAGTGCAGAACCTCTTTTTCATCGAGGATGACGCAGTTTGAGGCCTCTTCCCGCGTGTAAATTTTCGCGGGCTTGCCGGCCTTTTTAACCGTCAGTTCCGCCACGGTGCTCTTGCCGCACAGCGATGCGGGCTTGATATACTTCTGCTCCATATCCGTCTGCTCTCCCTCTCTGCAACCGGCTTCCGGCGTTCTGCCCTTCCGCACAAAAAAACAGGGTTTTCCTCGGCGCCGCCCATATTGATAACATTTGATTTCTTCGTTGTCTTATTATATCGGACAGGTCTGCCCGTTGTCAAGAGGCCTTCCCCTTTGTTTTTTAAGCGCAGACAACCTGTTTTGTGTGCATTTCATTGTGTTATCATATCAGAAAACATCTTATTTTTATTGTATCCCGCTATCCGTTTATTCATCTTTTTTCCATACATTGCGTGATTTTCGGTTCCGAATCAATTTTCTTCGACAAAATCTGTCGATTCTGTTGAATTTCCTGTGTATATTGTTCGAACGATGTCGTTTTCCGTGTTTGGCGCGCGTTACCTTCCATTTCTATGCGCGCGGGGCCGAAAAAATGCCCGTTTGCCCCCATGTTTTTCGAGCAATAACCCCAAGTTTCCGTCAAGGAGGAATCCGTTTCATGAAAGCGTCTGCATCAGCTACAAAACCGGGCCGATTGAAGAGCAGGTTCTCAAGCTGACGGACGGGCGCGGCGTGGACTGCGTCATCATCGCGGGCGGCGGCGCGGAGACCTTCGGGCAGGCCGTCAAGTGCCTCAAGCCCGGCGGGCGCATCGGCTCTGTGAACTATCTGGGCAGCGGCGAAAGCGTCGCCATCCCCCGCGTCGAATGGGGCGTGGGCATGGGCCGCAAGCAGATTAACGGCGGCCTGAACATGCGGACGGACGCGCAGCCCGTCTCCCCTGCCAAACGGCCTCGGGAGACGCGAACCGCGCGTCCGTTATTTTTGATTTTGAAAAGATTCAGGAGACCTGAAAGCCGCCCTCGCGCAAGGCGTTGATGACCCGCTGCGCGTGTTCGCGGTCCTGCGTTTCCATCGTGATTTCCAGAATCGCGTCGCGGATATCCAAATCCACGTCCGTTCTGTCGTGATGCACGACCATGACGTTCGCACCCTCGGCTGCGATGATGCGGCTGGCCATTTCCAGCTGGCCCGGCCTGTCCTGCATGAGGATGCGGAGCTTGGTCATGCGGCCCGCGCGAAGCAGGCCCTTTTCGATGATGCGGGAAATCATCGTCACGTCGATGTTGCCGCCGGAGATGACCGCCGCCACCTTGCCGCTCACATCGAACTTGCGGTTCATAATCGCGGCGACGGGCGCGGCGCCCGCGCCCTCGGCGACCATTTTGCCGCGTTCCATCAGGAACAGAATCGCCTGCGCGATTTCGTCGTCATCGACCGTCACGATTTCGTCGAGATACTTGCTGCACAGCTCAAAGGTCAGCTCGCCCGGCTTCTTGACGGCAATGCCGTCCGCGATGGTCTTGGCCGTATCGAGCGAAACGACGTGCCCCGCGTCGATGGAGGCCTTCATGCCCGCCGCGCCCGCGGCCTGCACGCCGATAACCTTCACGTTCGGGTGGAGCATTTTCACCGCCGCCGCCACGCCGGAAGCCAGCCCGCCGCCGCCAATCGGCACGACGATGGTCTCCACGTCGGGCAAATCGTCCATGATTTCAAGGCCGATGGTGCCCTGGCCCGCGATGACCATTGGGTCGTCAAACGGGTGAATGAACGTCGCGCCGGTCTCCTGCTGAATGCGGCAGGCCTCGGCATACGCGTCGTCGTAAACGCTGCCGTGGAGCACGACGTTCGCGCCCAGCTCGCGCGTGGCCTTCACCTTGGAAAGCGGCGCGCCCGCGGGCATGACGATGGTCGCCGGCACGCCGAAAGCCTTCGCCGCCAGCGCCACGCCCTGCGCGTGGTTGCCCGCCGACGACGCGATCACGCCGCAGACGCGTTCTTCTTCGCTCAGGCTGGCGATTTTGATATACGCGCCGCGCACCTTAAACGAACCGGTATTCTGCAAATCCTCGGTTTTCAAATAGATTTGGCTGTGCTCGTCGGAAAGCGCCTTGAACTGCACAAGGCCCGTCCGCTGAGCCACGCCCTTGAGGCGCTCGCGCGCTTCCAGAATCATGCCAAGCGTAAATGCCATCGCTCTTCTCCCTTTGTTTGCGGGGATCTGTCAAACTTAAACCGAACATTTCAAGAAATAATAATCTAGCAATTTATAGGATATGGGGCTTTGCCCCATTGCCCCACCAAAGGGCTTTCCGGTCGCCCTTTGGAAACCTTCGGGCCAAAAACCTTAGTTTTCTGAAATATCAGGTTTATCAGTTTAACAGTCCCTTTGCTTTTCTATTCTTCAGCCCTTCAGACCTCTGGACTGTCTGTCCATATCCTCCACGACGATATCATAGATTTCGCCGAGGGACGCGCAGTATTCCAGCACCTTCCACGGCTGGTTGGTGTGGTAATGAATCTTAATCATTTCCTCGTCGCCGACGGCAATCAGGCAGTCGCCCTCAAAATTATCGACGAAATAATCATAAATCTTATCCTCATCGAGGTCGTGGCCGTCGATGAGCAGTTGGGTGTCATAACGATATTCAAGCATGCGCTTTCCTCCTTACGGGTATTCTCTTGCCATTTCATAAATCATGATGCCGGCTGCAACCGCCGCGTTGAGCGATTCCGCGCCGCCGCGCATGGGCAGGGCCAAATGGTGGGTCGCCGCGTCACGCACGGGTCTGCTGATGCCCTGCCCTTCGCTGCCGATGACCAAAATCGCCTTGCCGCGCGGGCAATGGGCGTAAAAATCCGCTCCGCCCAGCTCGGTGGCCGCAACGGCATAGCCTTCGCGCTTCATGCCCTCCAGCGTTTCGGGCAGGTTCTCCGTCGTCATCACGGGCACGCGGAACACGCTGCCCATCGTCGCCCGAAGCGTCTTTGCGCCGTACAAATCGGCACAGCCCGGGCCGAAAATCGCGCCGTCGAAGCCCGCCGCATCCGCCGTGCGCAGAATGGTGCCGACATTGCCGGGGTCCTGCACGCCGTCGAGCGCGACAATGCGCTTTCCGCTCAGGGCCTTCGGCGGCTCGGGGATCCGCGCCGTGCAGACCACGCCCTGCGGGGTTTTCGCCGTGCTCACCGCCTGCATCACCGCGCGGGAGACAACATAGACCTCGCAGCCCGCGCTTTCCGCCCGGGCCATCATCGGCGCATACTCCGCCTCGCGCCCCGTTTCCACAAAGAGCGCTCGAGCCAGATTCAGCGTCATCGCCTCGCCCACCATTTTAGCGCTTTCGCACACAAAAAGGCCGTTTTCCCGCCGCGCCCGCGGCTTTTGCAGCTCGCGCAGCAGCTGAGCGGTTGCGTTATGCACGCTTGTGATTTCCTTCATGCCGAACCTCCCTGTGGACGTATACACGCATTTTACAGCAAAACGCGCCGCAATGCAAGAAAAAGCTATCCCTTCCGTGCGGAAAGAATAGCTCGCTTTTCATGTTTCGGATGAGTTTTTTTCATCATATGCAGCAGAACATCGGGTAATACATCATTCTGCCGCCGCTGCAGCACATGCAACACAGGTTCAGCGCCATGATGGTGGTGCAGACGCTGTTCATACTGCCGCTTCTGCGGCCGTATTCCTGCCCCTGCCGGCTGTACCAGCTGCCGCCGCCCTGAAGTTGGCTGAGCAGCTGCTGATACTGCATGTTGCCCGGCTCCATGCTCGCGGCCTGCCTGGCGTATTCCATCGCCTGAGCGTTGTTATGCAGGCCGCTCTGCGCCAGCGCGCTAAGAAAATACCAGCGGGCATTGCGCTTCTCGGCAGGCACGCTGCCCAGCGCGTTGAGCGCCTCGGCGTAATGGCCCGTGTCGATATAATTTTTCGCCGCGCGCATTTCGATGGAATCATCCTGCCGCGCCTGCCCGTATCCGGCGCTGCCGTAACCCGCATTGCCGTAAGGATTGCCGCCGTATGCGCCCCAGAAGGAGGCAAACGGGTCATCCTGCTGCGGCCGGCTCTGCTGCTGCGCGCCGCCGTTATAGCCGCTGCCCGCGCGCGCGCCGCCGCCCTGCCGCCTGTGCATGATTTCCTCATACGCCTGCTGCACTTCCATAAACTTCTTTTCGGCCTGTGCGGCGTCCGGCTTGCCCACGTTCGCGTCGGGGTGATATTTTTTGCAGAGCGTCCGATAGGCCTTTTTCACCTCGTCGTCGCTTGCCGTCGGGGAGACGCCCAAAACCTGATACGGATCTGTCATTGCTTGCTTTTCGCCTTTCTTCGCTCACACGCGCCCTCAAAGCGCAGCCATATGCCCGAGTAGAGGATGTTGCGCATAATCGGCGCATCCTCAATCAGCGGCAGGCGCTCAAACGCCCTGCACGCGCGGGCCATCATATCCTCCAGCATCACGCGGCTTTCGGCCTCAAATTCGGGCCTGCCGAACCGCTCGGCGAGAGGATTGTAATTTTTCTTTTTGATATCCTGCTCGACGTCCTCAAAGCTGTCGCACAGGTAGATGAATTTGCCGAGATAAAAGCCCAGCTCGCGCAAATCGCGCTCGTAGAAATCCTGCTTCCAGACATACAATTCGCCGAGCAGCTCGCCGGAGAGGTTGGCTGCCGCGTCGAGGTTCATGTCGTTTTTTCGCTCGACCTCGTGCAGGTTGGCGACGTATCGCTCCACCGCTTCCCTTTGTCGTGGAAGGGCTTCGCCCGCGCGCTTCGCCGCCTTTTTGAGCAGTTCGCTTTCGGCGAGCCTGTCAACGCGCTTTTCATCTTCCCAGCCGTCGCGCAGGTCATAATAGGAAATCAGCGCGCTCAAATCCGCGCAGTAATTGATGGCTTCATTGCCCAGCATCAGCCTTTTTTCGATGGGATGAAACGCGCAGCGGCGCATTTCGCTCCCCGTTTCCGGCTCATACAGCGAGGTCAGCAGCATGGAAAGGAAGGTCATTTCAAAGCTGAGCGCCATGCGGCAGGCTTTGCCGCACCGCTTGCCGATTGCGCGGCAGAGTCCGCAGTAAAACCCGCGATATCGGTCAAATTCGCGAAACTTGAGTTCATCCTTGCGGACGGTCATCACGCCGAGCATGGCCGCGCCTCCTTTTTCCATCGATTGTTCCCACTTTGTATGACGTGCAGAATTATAGCATAGCAGCTCGGCGCAGACAAGCGATGCGGGCTGAAATGTCGGTTTTGAGGGTTATTTCCTACGCATCGGCAGGGTCACGAAATACACCGCCGCGCAGCAAAGCACAATCGCCGCGCCCGCGCTGGTATTGAGGTAATACGACAGCGCCAGCCCGACCACGCCGCAGCAAAGCGCGATGATGACGCTCGTGCGCATATACCCCGCCGCGCTTCTGGCGACGTTGCGAGAGGCCGCCGCCGGAAGAATCAGCAGCGAATTGATGAGCATCACGCCGACCCAGCGGATGGAAACCATCACCGCAACGGCGACGAGCATCGTGAACGCGTATTCCGTCATGCGGGAGCGGATGCCGCGGCTCTGCGCCAGCGGCGCGTTGACGCTGGTAATCAGCAGCGGGTTGAACAGGAAAATCCAGCAGACGACGGTGCCGACCAGCGCCAGCAGCAGCGCCAGCAAATCGCTCTGCGCCACGGAGAGCACGTCGCCCACCAGCACGGAGGAATATTTGGCAAACGCGCCGCCGCGCGAAAGCACCACAAGGCCCAGCGCAATCGAGGTCGAGGAAAACACGCTGATAATCGTATCCGCGCTCATCTTGGAATGGTGCTTCACAAACGTGATGAGCACCGCCCACAGCAGGCCGAAGAGCAGCATCGCGCTCATCTGGCTCTGCCAGCCGAGCACCACGCCGATGGCAATGCCCGTCAGCGCGCTGTGCCCCAGCGCGTCGGAGAAAAACGCCATCTTATTATCCACCGCCATCGTGCCCAGCATGCCGAACAGCGGAGTCAGCAGCAGAATCGCAATCAGTGCGTTCTTCATAAACGTATAATGCAGCCACTCAAAGGGCAGAAGCGTGTCCATCAGGGCGTAAATGCCGCTCATACGCGCCCTCCTCTCGTATAAAACACCTGGGCAAACTCGTCGCTGTCAAACACGGTTTCGGGGTCGCCCTGCCGCACGACCGTGCCCTGCATCAGCACGACGCGGTCGGCATAGCGGCGCACCACGTCCAAATCATGCGAAACGAGCAGAATCGCCATGTGGTTGGTGCGTTTCAGCTCATCCACCGTCTGATAAAACGATTCCAGCCCGTTTTCATCCACGCCGGAGACCGGTTCATCCAGAATCAGCAGATCGGGCTGCGGGGTCAGCGCCAGCGCCAGCAGCACGCGCTGCAATTCGCCGCCGGAAAGCGCGCCCAGCGGCCGCTTGCACAGCTTTTCGCAGTGCGTTCTGGCCAGCGCGCCCATCACCTTCTCCTTCGTCTTTGCGCTCACGCCGAGAAAAACCGGCCTTCCGGAAAGCGACGCGGCCATAAAATCCGTCACCGTCACCGGAGAGGAACGGTCAAATTCCAGCTGCTGGGGCACATAGCCCGTGCGCACATCCGCCGCCGGACGGCCGTCCGTGGTCAGATGGCGGATGACGCCCTTGTATTCCACCTGTCCGAGCAGCGCGCGGATGAGCGTCGTCTTGCCCGCGCCGTTCGCGCCGATGAGCGCGGTCAGCTCGCCGCAATGGATGTGCAGGTTCACGTCTCGCAGCAGCTGCTGACGGCCCGCCGTCACGCTCAGGTGATCGACCTCAATGCGGCAGAGCCTGCACGGCGCAAGGCCGGGACAATTCATATGCGCATGGCCCTCATGATCATGGGTAATCTGGGGCTGAATCGTCTTTTTCTGCGTCATTTGGAAAGCGCCTCCGTGAGTACCTTTGCATTTTCGCGCATGATGGTTTCATAGCTTTCTTTCGTACCGTCGCCGGATACGCACGGGTCGAGCGTGTAGATGGAAGCGCCCGTCTCCCGCGCGATGGTTTCGGCGGCCTTCTGCGGATACTGCGGCTCGACGAACAGCGTCTTGATGCCCAGCTCCGTCACCAAATCGCACGTATCGGCGATATCGCGCGTGCTCGGCTCCTCGCCCGGCTCGTTAGCAATCACGCCCGCCACGTGCAGCCGATACGCGTCGGCGAAATAGGCAAACGCCTCGTGGAAGGTGATGATATCCGCGCCCGCAAACGGCGCAAGCCGCTCGGCCAGCTCGGCGTTGAGCGCCGTCAGCCGCGCGATATAGCTTTCGGCGTTCTTTTGATAGGCTTCCGCGTGGGCGGGATCGGCCTTTGCCAGCCCATCCGCAATGTTCCGAACCTGAACCATCGCGCGGTTCGGGTCAAGCCAAACGTGCGCGTTATACAGCTCGTCGTGCTCATCATGCCCGTGCGCATCGTGGTCATGTTCTTCGTCGCTGGGGAACATCTCAATCCCCTCGCTCGCGTCGATGACGGGCAAATCCGCGCGAAGCGTCAGCACCTTGTCCATGAACTGCTCCATCCCGCCGCCGTTGATGACCAGCGCGTCCGCGCCTTCCAGCGCCACCATGTCGCGGGTTTGCAGCTGATAGTCGTGCAGACAGCCGACGTTCTGCTCCGCCATGTTCTGCACGGTCACGCCGTCAATGCCGTCCGTCACGTTCAGCGTCAGCACATACATCGGATAAAAGCTCGTCACAATCGTGGTCTGTCCATCCGTTTGGGCGGCACAGCCCGTCGCAAGCAGGGTGAAAAGCGCCAGAATCAGCACCAAAACATGTCTCTTTTTCATCGGGAATAGTCCTTTCCATGGGTCGAAAACGCCGTATAGGCATACAAATACAACTTTTCTTTTTCGCCCAGCTTTCCGTTTTTCCTGCTTTCATTTGAAAAAAGGCAAATTTTTTCTCGGCGGAATTTGGAAAATCTCCCTCTGTCCATTTTGCGCATGCCGCGCCCTTGTATCTTATCGGTGTCTATGGTATACTTTTTTCATCAGATTTCCTTTAAGGGGGTTCATCTATGGCTTATGTATCCTCTTCGATTGATTTCACGGCGGGCCTGACCCTCAACGGAGACGACCTGCCGTTCTACCTCGGCCATCTGCGCCGCTTCGCCAAAGACACCTCGCTCGTGCCGCTGAGCGACGCGCTCATGCACGGCGACGTTCAGCAGGCGTTTCTGCTGGCGCACACACTCAAAGGCCTTTCCTCTCAGCTGGCCGTGAACTGCGTCTATCGCCCCGCCGCTGTGCTCTGCGACCTGCTCCGCGACGGCAAAGCCGAAAATCTGCCGCAGGCCCAGGATGTGTTTCTTGAACTGCTTGCGGGGTTTGAAGAAGCAAAGATGGAGATTGAGCGGTACTGATTTTTCATATGTGGGTTAGATACGTTCTGGCTGTGCAAATGAACATATCAATTTTGATGAGTGAGTTGGTATGTTTATTTGTTGTACAAAAAACGTTCTGATGCTTCGCTAATGTAGGGGCGCGCATCGCGCATCCGCCGAGGTTATGGAAGGTTTGCGATATACGGAAGCAGTACATGGAAGACGGCTTCCACGCCGCCTCGCAAAAATCCCGCAGCAACGTCCTACTCTCCCGGGTGATTTTGCCTGCCTGAATCCCGCACAGCGGGCGGCAGGTAAAATCCTAACCAAGTACAATGGCGCACGTTGGCTTGAACACGACCCTGGAGGATAGGACGTAAGGGAGGGCAAAGCAACTTTTGCG
>CAKURR010000030.1 GCA_934675735.1 uncultured Clostridia bacterium | reverse complement strand
CCACCCTTATTTGTTGGCTTTATTATATCATATTTTATTGTTTCGTTCATGGTTTCGATTAAATCAGAGGTTCCCTAAGTATTTATGCCCGAAGGTTTCCAAAGAGGTTTTCGGTCGTTGCCGTCTGTGACGGAAACAAACGATAGAAAACGGAAAGCCCTTTGGTGGGGCGATGGGGCAAAGCCCCATATCCTGAATGCTTAGTTTACTACTTCTTGAAATATCTCGTTTAAGCTTGGCAGTCTTTTTATTGTGTACTTCACTCCCACGCCCGATCGATGCTCACGCCGTTAAAATAATGCGTCACAATCTCCTCGGCGGTTTTGCCCTCCTTCGCCATCGCATACGCGCCCCACTGGCTCATGCCCACGCCGTGCCCATAGCCCTTGCCGCTCATTTTGACCTGCCCGTCCTCGACGCGCAGGCTTTCGATGAGGCACGAGCGCATCTTCGTCGAGCCGACGGCGATTCGGAAGGCGGGCGCGGAGACGGCTTGTCCCGAAATCAGCAGCGTTTCCGCGCGGCCGGATTCGCCGCGCTCGCCGATGGCGATGCTCTCCACCTTGTCCACGCTCGCGCCGGAAGCTTTCGCCGCGGCGATGACCTCATCCACGGTGAACACGGCCTGCCAGTTGGCGGCTTCCGCGGGGGCTTCGTCGTTTTCCATGCCCTTGACGCATTGCGTGTAGCTCGGCTCGGCTTTTTCATAATCCAGTCCTTCTTTGGCGCGCGCCGTCAGCCCGCCCGAATGCGCGTGGAACCACGCATACGGCAGTTCGCCGCCCGCGTTGAGCACCTCGCCGCGCGTCTCCTTCACGGCTTCGCGGATGCGCGCGTTCACGCCCGCCGCGTCATACGCCTGAGCCTCCTTGATATCGGTTGAAATATCCGCGCCGTCGTACATGGATTCCTTTTGAGCGACGAATTGCAGCACGAACGTGCGCGCCAGAATCGCCTGCGCCTTGAGCGCCTCCAGCGGCCAGTCGCCCGCCATTTCTCCGGCGAGCACGGCGGGCAGGTAATCCTCGACGGACAGGGTTTCCAGCTTCTCGTTTTTCACGTCATAGACCTTGAGCATCGGCACGCCGGATTCGTTTTTAGCCAGCCTGTCCGGCACGAGCTGCGCCGCGTTCCTGCCCCCTGTCGGCCCCGCCGTCTGTTCCGGCTGCGGCAGGGCGGGCTTATCCCCGCCGCCGCTGCCTGCCGCGCACCCGCCGACGCACAGGCAGGCCGCGCACAAAAAAACAAGCCATCCTCGCTTCATACAATCCCTCCGGAGGATACTATGCGCGAGAATGGCTTTTTTATGCGTTTTTTGGGGGAACGGTAGAGGGAACGGTGGGGCGCTGCCCCACTCCCCGGCAGGAACCTAAGGTTCCTGCACCTCCCACTTGATTTATCGCTGCGCGATAAATCGAAAAATAACGTTCTGTGTTAAATTCCACATTTATCGCATCGCGATAAATGTTATGGGAAATCCAAGAACCTCAGGTTCTTGGCAGGGTTCGGGACAGCGTCCCGACCGTCCCCCTCGCTTCCTCTCAGTAGTTCACGTTCCACGTCGAGACGTAGGCCACGCCGCCGTCCACCAGAATCATGCAGACGTTTTCGCCGTAGCTGAGCATCGTCGCCTGCTTGCCGCCGGTGTACGTCGCCTTCAGCGAGGTCAGCGCCTGATCGTAATAGACGTTAATCATGTTGCTCGAACTGCCGTAGGCCACCGCCAGCGTGATGGCCGAACCGGACGTGGGCGCGGCAGGCTCGGCCGGCTTCGGCGTGATGTATTCCACCAGCGGCGTAGGCGTCGGCGTAATGTAGATGACCTGCGGGGTCGGCTTAGGCGTCACATAGACGTAATTCGGCGTGGGCGTGACATACGTGCCGTCAAAGCTCAGGTAGCGCGTCATCATGTAGCCGTGACGCGTGCCGACATAGACCTCGCACCACGTCGCGCCGTAGGAGACAACCTTCACTTGGGTGCCGTTGGCGTATTGACCCAGCGAACGCGCGCTCTGCGACGGCGATTCGCGCAGATACAGCACCTGTGTGCTCTTGGGGTTGTTGACATAGGCGGTGCGTGTGGTCACCGTGCCCGAACCGCTGTTCGAGCCGCTGCCGATCGTGCCCATGTTGCTCAGGTAGCTCGTCGCCATGAAGCCCGTCAGGCCGCCGCCCGTAATCTGGCACCAGCCCCTGCCCTTGAGCAACACGGTCACACGCGTGCCGGATTTGAGCGAACCCATGCTTCCGTAAGACGACGACGGGCCGCGGCGCACGTTCACCTTGCCGCCGTTGCGCGTGGAAACCGTCGCGGTCGTGGTGCTCTTGTTAATCAGCGAGTCGTGCATGTAGCCCATGTAGGTCGCGCCGCCCACGTTTACGCTGACATGGTTCCACTCATAGGACGCATCCAAAATGCTGACGGTCGTGCCGCTCGTCACGCGCGTGACCACCGCATAATCCAGCGACGGGCCGCGGCGCAGATTGACATAGCCGCCGTTGGCATAGGCCACCGTGCCCGTGCTTCCGCTCTGCGCAAAGGTGAGATAATTGCCCGCCATGTAGCCGCTTTTGCCGTCCATCGTGCGCACGGGATACCAGCCCGACGTGCTCTGCCCCTCGACCAGCACCCACGAACCGCTGTCGTATTTGCCCAGACTGCGGCTCGTGCTGCTCGCATATTGACGCAGATTCAGCCTGCCGCCGCGCACCACCGCGAAATCCGCGGCCAGCGCCATCGCCGGCAGCATGACCAGAAGCAGCAGCGCCGCAATCAGTTTCATTGTTTTCCTCACTTGATTTCACCAACCCTTTTATCCTGTGCATACAAGACGAATAAGCCTGCCGGATTCTTCCTGTATTTTTGAATTTTGTCAAAAATGAATTTATACGCAAGCCATGTTTTCCAGCCGCGAAGCGAAGCAGGGGTTTGTGGGGATTGATATTCCGCGCCCGCTGTGCGGGATTCAGCGGGATATCAATCGTCCCCAAACAGGTTCGGGCGGTAGCCCGACAGCCCCCTACAAAAACAAAGTTTCAGAGCAGGATACAAAGTATCCTACGATTGAAACGTCATCGAGCCGCTTTCGTCGCTTTTTTCTCAAAGCAAGGTTAGTATACCATACTCCGCCGTTTTTGACCAGTATTCGGCGGCAGTTGCGGGGTTTTCTTGTTAGTTTTCTAAAACGCATCGATTCCGCTCTTTCCATCGCTCCAAAAGCGTGGTACAATAGACAGCGAAAAGCAACTCAATCAAAAGGGGGATTTACCCATGCATAAGCTGGATCGCAACATGCCCTGCTGGTGCGGCAGCGGCAAAAAATACAAGCATTGCCACTATGATTTCGACGAAAAGCTCGATGACATGCACCGCCGCGGCGCAATCATCCCGACCCACGACATGATTAAAAACGAGGCGCAGATTGCGGGCATTCGCGAGAGCGCGAAAATCAACGTCGCGGTGCTCGATTACGTCGCCGCGCACATTCGTGCGGGCATTTCCACGGCGGAAATCGACCGCTGGGTCTACGAGCAGACGACGGCGATGGGCGGCATTCCCGCGCCGCTGAATTACGAGGGCTTCCCCAAGAGCGTCTGCACGTCGATTGACGACCAGGTCTGCCACGGCATCCCGTCCGAGGACGACATTCTCTGCGACGGCGATATCATCAATGTGGACTGCTCGACGATTTACAAGGGCTATTATTCCGATTCCTCCCGCATGTTCATCATCGGCGAAACCACGCCGGAGAAGAAGAAACTCGTGGAGGTCACGCGCGAATGCGTGATGGCGGGTCTGGAGCAGGTCAAGCCGTGGGGCTTTCTGGGCGACATGGGTCAGGCCGTACACGATTTGGCGAAGAAGAACGGTTACAGCGTCGTGCGCGACGTCGGCGGTCACGGCGTGGGCATTCAGTTCCATGAAGAGCCGTGGGTCAGCTATGTGACCAAGCGCGGGCAGGAAATGGTGATGGCCCCGGGCATGATGTTTACCATCGAGCCGATGATTAATATGGGCACGGACGACATCTATGTCGATGCGGATAACGACTGGACGATTTACACGGAGGACGGCATGCCCTCCGCCCAGTGGGAAATTCAGGTGCTGGTGACGGAAACGGGCCACGAAGTCATCTCGTGGTAAGAGGGAGGCCTCTTTCACCTCCGCCGTAAGCCTGTTTGAACACAAAGTCTGCCGCACGCGGCCAAACTTCGCCTTTCGCCGCGAAGCGAAGCAGGGGTTTGGGGGATTATCCCCCAAACAGGTCCGGGCGGTAGCCCGGTATCCTTTACAAGAAACAAAGTTTCAGAGCAGGCTGCAAAGCAGCCTACGATTGAAACGTCATCAAAGCGCAGCCGTTCCACTTCGCGCAGAAAAAAAGTTCTTTCTATAACCAGCCTTTCAAAACTGCATCCTTTTTCCAAAAAAGACGCTTGACAAACTTCTCACACGGGATTACAGTATAGGTGAAGTTCAAAACTGAATGGTCTTTGGGGCAGGGTGAAAATCCCTACCGATGGTATAGTCCATGAACCCTTGAGCAATCTTGGGCCGATCTGGTGCAATTCCAGAACCGACGGTGACAGTCCGGATGGGAAAAGACGAACGTGTTATCCGCTTTTTGCGGCGTGGCTGTTTGCCATACTGGAAGAATGGATTTCCCGAGGCCAATCTCTTGTTTGGCTTCGGGAATTTTTTACTTTCGGGAGGAAATAACCATGAAACGCAACCAAACCCGCCGCCTGACCCTCGCCGCCATGATGGGCGCAGTCTCCTTCGTGCTGATGTATTTCAGCTTCTCCGTGCCGGTGCTCTCGCCGTTCGCGGATTTCGACCTTTCCGCCCTGCCGGACTTAATCGGCGGCTTCGTGCTCGGCCCGGTCGGCGCGGTGGAAATCATCGCGGTGAAGGTGCTGCTCAAGCTGGTGTTCAAGGGCACGTCCTCGATGTTCACGGGCGAGGTGCAGAAGTTCCTGCTCTGCACGGCCTATGCCCTGCCCGCCGTGCTGTATTACCAGAAGCACAGAACCAAACACGGCGCGGCGGTCGGGCTGGCGCTCGGCACGGTCTGCGGCGTGATTGTCGCGGTGCTGACCAACGTGTTCCTGATTTTCCCCGCGTATATGGCACTCTACGGCATGGACTGGGCGGCGATTGTGCAGATGTGCACCGCCGTCAATCCGTGGATTACGAGCGTGCCGACGATGGTCGCGTTTTCCATCGTGCCGTTCAATGTGATTTCGTTCAGCGTGACCTCGATTCTGGCGATGCTGCTGTATAAGAAAATCAGCGTGCCGCTCAAGAAGTTCGCTATGATTGGCTAATCGTAACCCTTCCGCCATCTGCGGCCCCCCTCCCCTTAAAAGGGGAGGGGGGGCCGCGTGAGCGGTGGAAGGGTACATAAACCATAAAGGAGAGACATCACCATGCAATTCAGCAAAGAACAAAACCTGACCTTCGAACAGGCCGTCGCGCGGATGTTTGAAAAGCTCGGCGACAGCAAAATCATGGCGCTGGCCAGCGCGGTGGGCACACATGTGATGGTGCGCAACGTGAGCTGCCTGTTCTACAACAACAAAATCTACTTCAAGACGGATAAAAATTTCCGCAAGACCCAGCAGCTCTTTGAAAACCCGAACGTCGCGCTCTGCTGGAGCGGCGTGCAGGTCGAAGGCGTGGCGGAAAACAAGGGCCTTGTCGTCGATGAGCCGGGCCGCACGTTCGAGACGCTCTACAAGAAGTATCTGTGGGGCAGCTACAATAAGTATTCCCACGAGGATACGGAAATTTTGATTGAGGTCACGCCGAAATTCGTGGAAATCTGGGATACCAGTCTGGATAACTACGCCTATCAGCTGTTTATCGATTTTGAAAAGCAGGAAGTCATTTTTAAGCCGTATGACAAGCAATAACGGCAATTCCAAATGAGCGAATCCGAAAATCCGCACACATTCGATAGACGACCACCCATTGTAGGGGCGCGCAGGGCGCTGTCCTTTTTCTGTGAAAAACGCGCCCGTTTCACGAGTGCGCGTCCGCGCTTTATGCGGAATTTGCTTTTTTGCTCATTCATCAATAACAACTCAAAAAAGCTGCTGCTCATCCTCTCCCGCCCGATTATCGGTCTAAAGGATGATACAGCAGCTTTTTTATTGATGTTCGATTCGGTATTCGGCGCGTCATTCCACGTTTTCAAAGAAATCCCCGCCGACGCTGTCCGGCCCGACCGTGGTATACACGAGCGAAAATTGGGCGTTGCCCGTTTTCCCCTCGTCAGTGACGACATAGCTCGTCTTTTGCTGGGTGACATGCAGCAGAAACGCTTCCTGCGCGAGCTGTTCGCCCGTCCTGCCGCCCATGCGCGCCAGCGGCACGTTCCAATCCATATGGATGACGTTTTCGTCGCCCATGTGCAGATAGAGCTTTTGAACCGTCCACGTGCCGTATTCCTCCGCCAGCGCGGGCAGAACGGATGCATCCGCCGCGTTTTCCACGCAGTAAACGCTCGCGTCGGATGTGACCTTGTGCGCGCCGTGGCCGTATTCGCCGCCCCTGTCGTGGGTGACCATAACGTCGGGCTTATATTGGCGAATCAGGCCCATGACATATTTGCGCACCTTTTCCTTCCCCCAGCGGTCATACATTTCGGCCATGTTGGTGGAATAGGAATCGCCGAACGTGCCGATGACGGGATAATTGCGCACGCCCATGTGCCAAAGGCCGTTGAGCAGCTCGCTTCGCCGCGCGGCGTTGGCATAGCTCATGTAGGCCACAACGACGTTTTTCTGTCGCTCGACCGCATAGGTCGGAATCGCGCCGCCGAAGAAAATCAGCTCGTCGTCCGGATGGGTCGCCAGCACGAGCAAATCGGCCTTTTCCGCCGTCGGCTGCCATCGCTGCACCCAGTCGGGCAGATCGCCCGCACCGAACACAAAGACCTCGTTCAGCTTGAGCCGCGTGGTGATGCCCGAATTTTCCACGATGCGGAAGCAGTTCTGCCCGTTCAACTCAACCAGCGCGTGGATGTAATCCGCGCTGCCGTCGGCGACGACCTGCCACTTGCCGTCGATTTTTTCCTCAACCGCCCATGACCGGGGCATTTCAGCAAAGCAGACATACAGCCAGCCCGCCGTTTCGCCCTCGGGCAGCCGAAATTCCAGATACGGCCTTCTGACCCGCTCGCTGCGCCAGGCCGTCGCGTAGTCGTTGTCGTGCGCGGCCGTCGTTCGGACATGACCGGAGGTGATGACGCAGTCCGCCGTCAGCTCCTTTGCTTCCTGCGCAGACGCACAGGCGGGAAGCAGCAGCGCCAGCGCCAGAAGCAGAAACCCGATTCTTTTCATCGCTTCTCCCCTGCTCACAGCTTGAGCGCCGCGATGGCCTCTTCGCCGTCCATCTCGCCCGTTTCCACAAAGCCGAAAGCGTTGAACAGCTTCTTGAGCCTTTGGTTATCCGGATCATAGGACAGCCAACAGGTTTCCGCCTCGCCGAAGGGCTTGGTGCGGACGTATTCGACGACCTTTTCAATCGCCTGCTTACCATAGCCGCGCCCCTGCCAGCGCTCGTCAATCATCAGCCGCCAAAGGCAGTAATTGCCCGCGGAAATCGACGGGTTTTCTTCGTTCGGCAAATCCCCGTAGCCAATCATCGCGAAACCGACGAGCGCCGCGCCGTCATACAGCGCAAACGGCTCGGCCACGCCGCCCTCTTCGCGGGTCGCGAGCGCCTCCAGCATGCTCTCGATATTGGAAGCCACGTAATCCGCCTGTGCGCGCTTGACCTTGAGCCGCGCAACCTGCCAGACGTTCTTTCTGTCTATTTTCTTGAGTTCCAGCATAGTGCCTCCTTGGGGGAAACGCTTGGGACTCCGTCCCAAACCCTGCCAGAAACCTGAGGTTTCTGGACTTCCCTCTTAACATTCTGATATCCACATTCTATCGTTTTCCTGTATCGCAAAGCGATACAGGAAGGCGGAAGGTGAAGGGAACTCAGTTCCCTTCCGGGGTTTGGGGCAGCGCACCAGCGTCTCCCCCGTCCTCCCCCACGCACACGCTCTTCACGCCGAAGTACTGCGCCATCGATTCGTTCGTCCACATCTGCGCATCCTCGTAGGCCGTGGGCTTGCCCGTCACCGTCTGCACCGTCCACGCGGGCAGAATCACGTCGTCCTCCGCGCCCGCCGCCTCGCAGAGCGCATATTCGCGCTCAAACTGCGCGATGTACGCATTCTGCGTGCCGTCGAGCTGGTCGCTCACCAGCTTCTCGTAATTGCCCAGCTGGCCGCCCAGCAGACAGACCGCAAACGCCAGCGCCGAAAGCGCATAGCACGCCGCCTGCCCGCGCCCCGCCGCCAGCCGCGCGCGCCGCTCGGGCTTCACCCGCATCAGCACCATCGCCAGCACAATCGGCATGAACAGCACCACATAGCTGTGATACATGTTGATGACGCGCCCCGAGCCCGCATAGCCTGAGGAATACATGTGCGGAATAATCATCGCGCAGAGCATCAGATAGCCGCCCGCCAGCACAAAGCCCGCTTTCGGCATGCGTGCGCCCGTCTCCCCGTGCGTGTTCAGGCGGCGGCTCGCCGTCGGCAGGGCCAGCAGCAACAGCGCCAAAAGCGGCGTTTTGAGCATGAACCGCACGATGTATTTCACCGCGTCGCGCAGCGTCCAGCCGACGGAAGCCAGCAGATAGGCAAGCCCGCTTTCATGCGCGCCGTCCGTCGCCATGCGCACGCTGTTGCCCGGGGCAATCACCGAAAGCAGCAACCCCGCGCCGATGGGCACGAGCAGCAGCGCCGTGCGGAGCGCCGCGCCCTTCTCCCGCGCCGCCAGCCGCCACAGGGCGAGCATCAGCAGCGCCGCCGCCGTCATCATCGCGGTGATATAGTTATCCATGCCCAGCGCAAAGAGCAGTGCCCAGCAGAGCGCAAAGCCGAGCAGCGTTTTCGCGCCGCGGACGGGCCGCTCGCTCAGGCTGTCCCCCAGCGCAAGCGCCATCAGCGCGACGGCCTGCGCGCCCATGTAAAACCACGCGCCGTTGAACCAGAACACGCCCTCCACGATATCCGGCAGAAACATCAGCTGCACGGCGGAAAGCGCCAAGAACGCCGCGCGCCACGGCAGGCCCAGCCGCTTCTTGAGAAAATGCCGCAAAAACGCGCCCGTTCCCAGCAGAATCAGCCCCAGCAGCGCAAAAACATGCGCGCCGTAATGCTCGATGGAAAACACTGCGGGGTTGAGCGCCATAATCAGCACGCCCGTGACCGTGCCCTGCCAGTCGCGCCAGGTGCGCAAAGCATAGCTGACCGCGTCCTTGAGCACGTGCAGCACGCTTCCGGTCTGCACCCATGTCGGATGAGTATAGACGGCGAAGGTGAAATCATCCGTCGCCGGATGCGCCGCCCCCGCGCCGAGGAAAAACGGCGCGAGCAGCAGCGCCCACAGCAGCACGCAGAGCAGCGGAAGCGCTTTTTTGATGGTTTTCATGGTTTTCCTTTCCGGAAGGGCACGGCGCGTCCCCGCATCGGTTCGCCCGTTTTTGGGGTTTCTGCCGCGTCCGCTCAGTCCCTTCCGTCCTTCATATCGATATCCTTAAAGCCGCTCATCTCCAGATTATCGGCGATGCTGCGGTCGTCCGCGCTGAGCATGAGCTGTTTGCGCATGCCGAAACTCTCGCGCGGGTCGGTGATTTTCGCCGGGCCGTTGACGCAGCCGCCCTCGCAGGCCATGCCTTCAATCATGGTCTCGTTGAGCTTGCCCACGCGCAGCAGCAGCAGCGCCTTTTTGCACTCCGCCGCGCCGGAACACTTCATGCAGCTGACGGGCATGTCGAATTTCTCTTCGGCGAGCACCTCCTGCACCGCCGCGGCCACGCCGCCGGCAGTCGCGAAGTTCTTGCCGTATTTGCTGCCCTGCTGCACGCCGCCGGAAGCCATCGCTTCGGGGTCGATATTCTTCGCCTCAAACATGGCATACAGCTCGTCGAACGTCAGCACATAATCCGCGCCGACCTTGCCCGCGTCCTTATAACGCTTGACCTCGCTCTTTTTGGCGATGCACGGGCCGATAAACACGACCGTCGCGTTCGGGTGCTGCTTTTTGATGAAGCGGGCCGTCGCCACCATCGGGGAGACGGTGTGGCTGACCTTATCGAGCAGCATCGGGTAATGCTTGGCAACCATGTTATAGAAAGCGGGGCAGCAGCTGGTGGTCATGTGGCCGCCCTCGCGCGCGACCTCTTTGGCCTCTTGGGCCTCGTAATAGGCCGTCGCGTCCGCGCCGAGGGAGACCTCCATCGCGTCGGTGAAGCCCAGGCGCTGGAGCGCCTTGATCATCTCGCCCACGCTCACGCCGCCGAACTGGCCCTCGATGGAGGGCGCGAAGCAGGCGTAAACCTCCTTGCTCTCGTTGCGAATCGCTTCAATGACATCCGTAATCATCGACACGTCGGAAATCGCCGAGAACGGGCAGGCGACGGTGCAGTTGCCGCAGGAGATGCACTTGCTGTAATCGATGGATGCGCGGCGGTTTTTCTTATCGACGGAAATCGCATCCACCGGGCAGGAGCGCACGCAGGGGCGGCGCGCGTCGGCGATGGCGTTATAGGGGCACGCCTGAGCGCACATGCCGCACTCGCGGCACTTATCGGGATTGATGATAGCGCCCTGATGGGTCATGGTAATCGCGTCGAAGCGGCAGGCCTGCAGGCAGCGTTTGGCCATGCAGTGCTGGCAGTTGCTGGTGACGGTATAGCGCTGCAACGGACAGCCCTCGCACGCACTGTTCATGACGGCGACAGGCTCGTCGGTGAAGGTATAATGGTTTTCGCCGTCATAGACGGAGGCGCGGCCGCAGGCCCAATCCACGCGGTTACGCAGCACCTCGCGCTCGCGGTAGACGCAGCAGCGATGCGTGGGCTGGCTTCCGTGGGGCACGATTTCCAGCGGAATAAACTCTTTATGGGCTTCCAGCGTGCCTTCAAAGCAATATTTGGCGACGTGGACGAGCACCTCGCGTTTACGGTCAATACGCTCGATCATACATTTCCTCCCTGAAAGGATACGATTTTGGGGCGTTGCCCCAAACCCCACCAAGAACCTGAGGTTCTTGGATTTCCCACTGCCTTTATCGCTTTGCGATAAAGGGGACGCGTGAATTTAAGCGCCGAACTCGCGCTTACACCTTGCGAGCATCTGCCGAATCGGCAGCTGATACGGGCAGCGCTTTTCGCATGCGCCGCAGCCGACGCAGTCCCCCGCCTTTTTGCCCATGGCGGCGTAGCGCTGTTTGGCCCAGTCGCCCAGCCCATAGCGGTTGAGGTAGCCCTCCAGCACGAAGATGCCGCTGATGGCGATACCCGCAGTGCAGGGCTGGCAATAGTTGCAGCGGCGGCAGAACTGCGTGCCCAATTCGCTGCGGATGGTATCGAGCTTCGCGATTTCCGCCTCGGTCAGCGGGGAGGTATCCTCCATCGCCTCGAGGTTCTGGTCGATTTCGCGCACGTCGTACATGCCCGGAATCACGACGGAGACGTTTTCATTGCGCCCGATGAAGCGCATCGCCAGCCGCGCATCCTCCAGCGCGCCGCCCGCCATCGGCTTCATGCAGATAAAGCCAACGTTCTGCTCGCGGCACTTCCGCATCAGCGCCTCGCCCTGCGTTTCGACGATGTTATAGGGGAACATGACGGTTTCCACCCAATCCATCGTCAGCGCCTTTTCAAACACGGCCGCCATGTGCGCGGTCACGCCGATATGGCCGATTTTGCCCGCCGCCTTGGCTTCCATTAACGCTTCCAGCGCGCCGCCGGGCGCGGTCACCTGCTCCAGCTCCGCGAGGGACGGATTATGAATCTGATACAAATCGATATAATCCGTGCGCAGATTGTGCAGGCTGGTCTCGATATCCTTAGCCATCGCTTCTTTTGTGCGCGACATGGATTTCGTCGCCAGCACGAACTTTTCGCGCAGGCCGCCCTCCAGTGCCTCGCCCAAAAAGGCTTCGCTGACCGTATAGCCGCGCGCGGTATCGATATAATTCACGCCGCGCTCGACAAGCCGCTCCATCAGCTTGCGCGTGACGGCGGCGTCCACCTTCTGAATCGGGATGCCGCCGAAGCCCATGCGCGACACCCGCAAACCGGTTTTACCCAAAGTCGTATATTCCATTGTGCTCTCTCCCTGTTTTTTCGCTTAACGCTCGCGAAAGAAATGGAAACCCAGCTATCCATTTTTTATTATAGCGTTTTTTGGCAGACTTGGCAAGGCGGGCTTGCAAAACCCGTCGAAAAGGGGTAAGCTGTTGCCATGACCGATTCAAGGAGGCTTTTGCATGGCTTCGTCTACCCGCGAAAAAATTTTGGCCGTCTCGCTGCGGCTTTTCAACGAGCGGGGCTATCGCAGCGTCACCATGCGCGCGATTGCCGATTCCCTCTCCATCAGCGTGGGCAACCTCACCTATCATTTCGCCAAAAAGCAGGATATCGTCGCCGCGCTGCTGGACGACGTTTTCGCGCAGATGACCGCGACGGCGGATATGCCCGTTCAAACGCTCGAGCAGATTGACAGCCTGTTTTCCATGATGCTCGACACGCTTCGGCGGTGCGCGTTTTTCTTTCTCGACAACGAATTGAAACAGGAAAACGGGCCGCTTCACCAGGCGCATCACACCCACCTTCGCGCGCGCCTGATTGACGGGCTGAACGCGCTGGCGAACCGAGGCTTTTTTGTCGAAGCCTTCACGCCCGAGGTCTGCCAAACGCTGGTTCAAGTTCTGCTGATGAGCCACATGACGTGGCTTAACCGGACCGTGCGCGGCACGGATAAAAATGTCATGAGCAAAGAAGCGTTTCTGGCGGCCCACTGGCTCGTGCTTCAGCCCTACCTGACCGAAAAAGGGCAAGAAGCCTATCGCGCCATGCAGCAGGCGGAAGAATGAAGCCGCATTTGTTCTCACCCGACGCATAGTTGGGAAAATCTCCCCCTGTTTTCCGCACATTCAAAAAACGCTGTCCGCGTCCGATACCCATCGGAACAGCAGACAGCGTTTCTTTTTATGTTTAGATTTTCTTACTTGCCCTGCACATTCTCATACGCGCGCTGCGCGATGAGCAGATAATTCTTCGTGCCGGCCAGCGTCGCGCCGGTGGTTACATCCGCAACGGCCCAAACGCCGTCCTCGCCCTTGGCAATCTGCTCTTCGGTGTAGTTCACGCCGTTTTCGGTCAGATAGTTCTCGATGCGCTCGATGTTGCCCGGGAACTTGATGTCGCTCGGCCAGAACGCCACGCCGTGCTCGATGGAAGCCTTCGTGCCGATTTCGATTTCCGCCGCCGCTTCGCCCTGCGCGTTCAGCAGCGTCGCCGGATTGCTCGCGTAATACCACGCGCCGCCTTCGTCGGTGCAGATGTAATCCATCAGGTTGACGGTTTCGCCGTTCACCTCGCCGGTATACGCAAGGCCGCTCTCTTCCGCCGCGCCGACGAACGTCACGCCGCCCAGCTCAAAGGACTGCGGATACTTCTTCTCGCCCACGGTCAGCACCGCGCCGCCCAGCTTCGCCGCCGTTTCGTCATCCAGCTCGGCCCAGCCCTCCGCGCCGCCTGCGGAATACGGAATCAGCTTTTCGTCAATCTGCGCGCCCGTCACCTGTGCGCCGTCGCAATCCAGCGTCACACGAATCAGGCTGTCCGGCTGCTCACCGCCCTGATTATACACGCCGTAAGCCACGCCCTGCTCGGCCATCGCCGCGCCGCAGGCACTCACAGCCAGCGCCAGAACCAGCGCAAACATCATCTTTTTCATGAAAATCGCTCCTTTTTATTTTTAGTACATTCGTACTATTGAAAATCATAGCACGTTTACCATCATTTGGCAAGCATTTTCCGCGCATTTTTTGATTTTTTTCTGCCATACTAAGCCGCGAGCGATTGGCTCAGAGTTTGACATGGAGGGATTGCATCATGGAAAATCAGACCATCAACTGTTCCGTTTCTTCCTGCCGTCACCACAGCGCGCAGAACCGCTGCGAGCTGAGCAGCATCAACGTCTGCGCGAACTGCAACTGCCATTCCGGCAAGAGCGACGAGAGCATGTGCGGCTCCTACGAGTGCGGCTGCAAGTAACGAGAGAACGGTGGGGCTTTGCCCCCCCACCAGAAACCTGAGGTTTCTGGACTTCCCACAAAAAAAGCACGGCTCAAACGAGCCGCGCTTTTTGTATTTATTGCTTCTGTGATGCCGAAGGTTTCCAAAGAGGTTTTCAGCTGTTGCCGCCGATGGCGGAAACAAACGGCAGAAAACGGAAAGCCCTTTGGTCGTGCCCGCAGGCACGAAATCTCAATCAAACGTTGAAGCGGAAGAGCGTCACGTCGCCGTCCTGCATCACGTAGTCCTTGCCCTCGCTGCGGACAAGGCCCTTTTCCTTGCAGGCGGTCATCGAGCCGTTCGCCTTCAAATCGTTGAAGGAGACAATCTCCGCGCGGATGAAGCCGCGCTCAAAGTCGCTGTGAATCTTGCCCGCGGCCTGCGGCGCCTTCGTGCCCTTGCGAATCGTCCACGCGCGGCACTCGTCCGCGCCTGCCGTCAGGAAGGAAATCAGCCCCAGCAGATCATAGCACTCGGCAATCAGGCGGTCAAGGCCGCTCTTGCCGATGCCCAACTCCTCCAGGAACATGTTCTTCTCTTCGTCGTCCATCTGCGCGATATCCTCTTCGATTTTCGCGGAAATGACGAGCACTTTGGCGTTTTCGCCCGCCGCAATGGCTTTCACATCCGTCACGCCGGGGATGCTGTCCTCATCCTTGCCGAGGTCATCCTCCTTGATGTTGCAGGCGTAAATCACCGGCTTGGTGGTCAGCAGGAACCACTCGCGCACAATCTCGCGCTCCTTGTCCGTCATCGGGCAGGTGCGCGCGGGCTGAAGGTTATCCAGATGCGCCAGCAGCTTCTCGCCCAGCGCGGCTTCGTCGGCAAAGCGCTTCTCACCGCTCTTGAGCATCTTCACGGCGCGCTCGGCGCGCTTGGCCACCGTCTCGCGGTCGGCCGCAATCAGCTCGAGGTTAATCGTCTCGATGTCGTGCTGCGGGTTCAGGCTGTCCGCATGGCGGATGATATCCGGATCTTCAAAGCAGCGCACGACGTGCACAATCGCTTCGCACTCGCGGATGTGGGAGAGGAACTTGTTGCCCAGACCCTCGCCGTGGCTCGCGCCCTTAACCAGACCCGCGATATCGACAAACTCGATGACCGCCGGCGTCGTCTTTTTCGGGTGATACATCTCGGAAAGCTCGTTCAGCCGCTCGTCCGGCACGGCCACAACGCCCGTGTTCGGCTCGATGGTGCAGAACGGATAGTTCGCCGCCTCCGCGCCCGCCTTGGTAATCGCGTTAAACAAAGTGGATTTGCCGACGTTCGGCAGACCGACAACGCCCAATTTCATATATGTTTACAACTCCTTTATTTACTCACTTTTTCAAGTGTTCTCTATGCTATTCCGCACCAATTTGGCACCAATTCCGGCTTTCTAGTTTCCCAGCGCCTGAAACTGCGCCACGGCATCGACCAACGAATCGTCTGTGACATGAACATACCGATCCATTGTTGTTTTGATGCTGGCATGACCCAACAGTTTTTGCAGCACCTTCGGCTGCATCCCTCTTTCAATCGCTCGCGTTGCGTAAGTATGCCGCAGAGCGTGCATACAGAATCGTTCAATGCCCGCTTCATCGCACAGCTTATACAAATGCGTGTCGTAGGAACTGTTCTTGGCAGGTTCACCCGTGCGCCAGTTGACGAACACCAGATCACGCATGATGAGATTCTTCTGCACTCCACTGCGTCGATCCATATACGGCAGCACCATTTCAAGCAACGGCGCTTCCTTTCGGATTTCCCGCTCAGCATAGCATGTTTCCAGAACGTCATACGCCCGATCAGTCAGAGGAATCGTCCGATAACTGGCTTTTGTCTTTGGCGGCCCGGCTCGCCAGACACCGTTCTCATGACGATATTCCAGCGTCTTACTGATGGTCAGTCTGCGCCGCTTCCAATCAATCGAATCCCACGTCAGCCCAATCATCTCCGCAGTACGCAATCCCGTTTCCAGCAGCAAAACATATTGCCGATAGTTGTGGGAACGCCGAGCAACTTCCAGAAACTTCGTCTGCTCGTCAATCGTCAGAAAATGAATATCATCTGGCGCGCGAAGCGGCTTATTCACCTTTACGCCTTCCAACGGATGCTTGATAATCATGTCGTTGATCAATGCGGCCTTAAACATCGTTCCGATTGTGATGTACGTCTGACGGATAGTCGAGCCTGCATAATGCGCTTCCATGCTGTTAAATACAGCCTTACAGTGCATCGGCTTCACATCGCATAACATCATATTTCCAAGAACAGGTTTAATGTTATGCACATACCTGTCACGGTAATTTCGGATGGTATTAGGTGCTAAATCTCGAATCAGATTTTCCATCCAGAATTGAAACCATGCGTCCACCGTTATCGTTGAACATGTCGGCAAGCCATTATGACGATCCGCATATTGGGCATCCGCAAGCCAGTTTCTCGCTTCAGGCAGCGTGTCGAAGTGCTTTTCTCGGCGCTTTCCATTCTTCGCGCAAAAACGTGCCGTATACTTTTTGTCTTTTCTTTGGCTGATCCCTTTTCCGCACTTTCTGCCTTTCAGGTCTCTACCCATCGTTCAAGTTCCTTTCTTATACCTATAAGAAAAGAGCCCAACACGGTTACTGATTATAACACAACCCTACCCTTTTCTCAAGGTACGCCCCGATTTTCCTTGCGATTTCTACCTCAAATCGCGAATTTTCCGCGAATATACTGTTCAAATTCCACTCTCTTGACCAGTTTCCGCGTTCCAATGTACAAAACGAACGGGCAATTCGGCATTTTCAGCAAGGAGTCGATTTTGTTGATGCCGATGTTGCTGTATTCTGCCGCTTCGCGAATCGTCAGTGTCATTTTGCACTGAATCGGGACGTTTTGAATCCGATCACTGTCATTTCTAATATTCAGTTCCATTTGATTTAACCTCCATCTATCATTTTGTCGTTCGCCCTTCAAAGACAACACCTGTTTATGTTTCCGCGCATCTCAAGCCGCCTTGGGCAAGGCGTCATAGCTTTGCAGCTCCCCTCAAATCTTCGAGAGGCCGTGAGGAAGTATCATGATCCCCCATACCGTCGTCGCGTCCAACTTGCCAAATTGGGTTCAGACTGCATGAATCGCTCGGGCTATGCCATCGTCGCGCTGCTGCCTTGCCGCTCTTGCATGGGTTTTGTACTTGAGATTGCGATTATGCACTTATCAAAGATCAAAAGGACTTCTTTTAAGTGTTTTCTTCACCTCTGTGCATCCTCACCCGCAGTCTTTCATCCCCATATAACACGAAGTCATCCCTTCGCCGAACCACAATTCCTTTCCGTTTCATGGGAAAAGTCTTGTTTCGCGCTCATCATAGCATGTTCATATCTTTTTCGCAAAAAATTGAAATTCATTATATTTTTATAATCTTATAAATAAGGGCAGTTCCAAACTTTCGAGAACTGCCCTGTCTTTTTTGTTACCCTTGTTTCACTTTGAACGCACCCCAAGCCGCTTTCGGCAAAGCGTCATAGCTCCGCCGCGCCATTTGACGAACGCAGCAGAAACTCCCCTCCAGTCATCGAGGGGCTGTGAAGAAGTATCATTATCCCCCATGTCATCGTCGCGTCCGATTTGCCAAATCGGGTTCAAGCTGCATGAATCGCTCCGGCTATGCCATCGTCGCGCTGCCCACTTTGTCGCTCCTGCATGAGTTTCGTACTTGGGATGCGGTATGCCGTTGTCAAGGTACAAAAGTGCTTCCTAATTAAGCCCTTCACCTATCACGCTTAAAACGGCACTTTTGCACCCTGTTTTTCAAAGAAAAATTTAATTTTCTTTTTAGCTTGTCTAATCGACTTGGAAACGTTCTGATGGGCTACACCTTCCTGTTCTGCAATCTGTTCAACCGTCATTCCCCTAATCGCATACAGCGTTAATCTTTCAAATTGACGTTCCGTCAGGATTGTTCTAAGGAACCTCTGATTTAATCGAAACCATGAACGAAACAATAAAATATGATATAATAAAGCCAACAAATAAGGGT
>CAKURR010000029.1 GCA_934675735.1 uncultured Clostridia bacterium | reverse complement strand
CTTGCAGCGCTTAGAGAATCTCGACAAAAACGGGCTTCTCGCTGCGCGCGGTTGCCGCCTTGACCACGGAACGGATGGATTTGGCGATGCGGCCCTGTTTGCCGATCACTTTGCCCATGTCATCCGGGCCGACGCTCAGCTCGATGATGGTGGATTCGGGGTTGTCCACGGTTTTCACCTGAACCTGCTCCGGGTGATCCACCAGCGTCGAAGCGATATAGCGAACCAATTCTTCCATTGTCAGGCCTGCCTTTCCGGGCTGCGCCCGATTACGTCACCTTAGGCGATGGCGCCGGTCTTCTTGAGCAGCGCGCGGACGGTGTCGGTCGGCTGAGCGCCGTTCTTGATCCACTGCTGAGCCTTCTCGGCGTCAATCTTCAGCTCCACCGGATTGGAAACCGGATTGTAGTAGCCCAGCTCGTCGATGAAGCGGCCGTCGCGGGACGCGCGCTCGTCGGCGACGACAACGCGGTAAAACGGCTTCTTCTTCATGCCCATTCTCTTCAGACGAATCTTAACCATGGTGGTGTTCCTCCTTAAAACTCATAAAAGGTTGAATAATTTATAACCTCAATCAAATGATTGTCGGCTTCCTGATTGTCAGCGCATCGGCGGGAAGCGGAAGCGTCCCTTTTTGCCGCGCGCCTGATTCATCACCATCTTCATCTGCTTCTTCATATCCTCGAATTGGCGGATGAGCTGGTTGACGTCCTGCACCGTCGTGCCGCTGCCCGCTGCGATTCTGCGGCGGCGGCTGGCGTTGAGGATTTCGGGGTATCTGCGCTCTTTGAGCGTCATGGAACGGATGATGGCCTCGGGCTTTTTCATCGCGTCGTCGGGGATATCGATATCGCCGATGGCGCTCATGCCCGGCAGCATTTTGAGAATGCCGGAAAGCGGGCCCATCTTCTTAATCTGCTGCATCTGGCTGAGGAAGTCGTCGAGCGTGAAGTCGGCGTTCTTCATCCGCTTGGCCAAATCGCCCGCCTGCTCGGGGTCGATATCGATGTTCTCCTGAGCCTTTTCGATGAGCGTCATCACGTCGCCCATGCCCAGAATGCGGGAAGCCATGCGCTCGGGGTGGAAGGCTTCCAAATCGGAGAGCTTTTCGCCCGTGCCCGCGAACTTAATCGGCTTGCCCGTCACCGCGCGCACGGAGAGCGCCGCGCCGCCGCGGGTATCGCCGTCCAGCTTGGTGAGAATCACGCCGGTGATTTCCAGCTTTTCGTTAAACGTGTTGGCGACGTTCACCGCGTCCTGACCGGTCATCGCGTCGATGGTCAGCAGGATTTCGCTCGGATGGACGGCTTCGCAGATTCGGTGAAGCTCCTCCATCAGCGCCTCGTCGATGTGCAATCGGCCCGCCGTATCCAGAATCACCACGTCGCGCTGATGCTGACGGGCGTATTCAATCGCTTCCTGCGCCGTCTTGACGGGGTCCTGCGTGCCGTGCTCATAGACGGGCACGCCGACCTGACCGCCGACGACCTGTAACTGCTTGATGGCCGCGGGGCGGTAGATATCGCAGCCGACCAGCAGCGGACGCTTGCCGTCCTTTTTCAGCCAGTTGGCCAGCTTGGCCGACATCGTCGTCTTGCCCGCGCCCTGAAGGCCGCAGAGCATGAACACCGAAATCGGGCCGGAGCTGAACTGCAGCCGCGCGTTCGAGCCGCCCATCAGCTCGGTCAGCTCTTCATTGACGATTTTAACGACCTGCTGCTGGGTGCTCAGCCCGCTCTGCGCCTCCTGCCCGATGCAGCGCTCGGTGGCCTTCTTCACAAAGTCCTTGACGACCTTGTAGTTGACGTCGGCTTCCAGCAAAGCCATGCGCACCTCGCGCATCACCAGCTTGACGTCCTCTTCGGTCAGGCTGCCCTTGCCGCGCACCTTGCCGAACGCCTGCTGCAAGCGCTGAGTCAATCCTTCAAAGGCCATCTTACTCCTCCTCTTGTGAAAGCAGCCGCATCAAAATGGCTTTGGCGCGCTGCGTCTGCCCGCTCTCCAGAGCGGAAAGCCCCTCTTCGAGGCCCTGCGTCATGCTCTGATACCGCTTGAGCAGCCCGAGCTGCTTTTCGTAATCCTCCAGCTGACGCGCCGCGCGGTGAACCGCGTCGTAAACCCCTTGTCTGGAAATGCCCTCTCGCGCGGCGATTTCCGACAGGGAGAAATCCTCGTTGCAATATAAGGCGAGCAGCTTCTGCTGCCGCTCGGTGAGCAGCGGCCCGTAAAAATCGAACAGCCAGCCGATTTCAATCCGATCCGCCACAGGCACCTCCCGCGTCAAGCTTCTCTCCTTGACAGCCTGAACATTGTAACACAGCATCTGATTCATGTCAAGCATTTTCACTTGACATTTCATTTTTTCATGTGGGAGGTGCAGGAACCTCAGGTTCCTGCCGGAGTTTGAGGCGGAGCCTCAACGTCCCCCCTCACCTTTCCCCCGCCGTCTCCTCCATCCGCTGCCCGCGGTTCACCACCGCAATGCTCACGCAGATGAGCACCAGCGCCACCGCGTAGCGCAGCAGCGGCGCGTCGCTGTTTCTGTCCACCAGCAGCAGCGAGAGAATCACGCCGAAAATCGGCTGCAGGAACGTGTACACCGCCACGCGCGACACCGGATTCGCCCGTAGCAGCACCGCCCAAATCGAATACGCCACCGCCGAAAGCAGCGCCAGATACAGCAGCACGACATAGGCAATCGGGTTTTCCGAACTGAGCCTTCCGCCCGCCGCAAAGCCGCAGACCGCCATCACCGCGCCGCCCAGCATAAACTGCCAGCCGCTCATGACCACGGGGCTGTCAAACTGCCCGAACTTCTTAATCAGGCCCGTGCTGCACGCCGAGGCAATCATCGAGATGATGACAAACCCTTCGCCGATGAAGCTCACGCCGCCGCCGAAACCGTCCTTCGTCCAGTTGACGATGACCACGCCCGCCACGCCGATGAAGCCGCCGAGCCACTTGAGCGCGTTCATCTTCTCCGTTCGGAAGATGAAGCACGCAATCAAAATCGAGGTGAACGCCTGCAATCCCTGAATAATCGCGCCCTTCGCGCTGGCCGTATGCGCCACGCCGATATAAAAGAACACGTACTGGATAATCGTCTGCGCCAGCGACAGCTTCACCACGTTGCCCCAGCTCGTCTTTTTCGGCAGGGCGGGCTTTCTGCGCGCGATGCTCTCAAACAGAATCGTCAGCAGGCCGGCCAGAAAGAAGCGGCAGCCGCCGAAGAGAATCTGCGTCGCCGTGTCGCCCGAGGCCACGCCGAAATAGCGATAGCCCAGGTTGATGAACGGAATCGCGCTGCCCCAGAGCAGGCAGCACAGGCTCGCCAGCAGCACCACCACCAGCGGTTTGGAAAGCGTTTGTTTATTCTGCATGGTCGTTCTCCTTTGTAGGGGTATGGTTTCTTCAAATCAATGCGTCTTTTCCGCCGTCAGGCCTCGCTTCGCTCCCTGACGCACATAGTCGTTTCGCTTCGCGAATCGGGGACGATGGGGCCTACCCCATACCCCGCTGGGGACGATTGTCCCCAGACCCCTTCTTCGCTTCGCGCTTACAGCTCATTTTTTTGGGCGTATCAATCGGGTTGATGCCGTTTGGTTTCCCCATTCATCATGGCCCGATGTTCGCCCGCGATTTCCTCATGGAGTTTTTCGCTGTTCCACGCGGCGTTGGTCGGCGTGAGCATGGCCTTGAGCGCCACGGGCGCAATGCCCATGCGCTTAAACAGGCCGAGGAACGCGTTCATCATGCCCGCCGGAAAATTCGCCATCACCAGCATTTCATCCTCAAAGCCCGCGCCCGCATACGCCGCGTCGGTCTTTTCCTCCAAACCGCAGAGCGCGGCGACCGTCTGCGCGTATTCGTCCTTTTCCACGGGCCGCACGCGAATCTTGAGCCGCATCGCCGCCAGCCGAATTTTCTGCATCTTTTCGCCGCCGAGGTTATAGCAAAGCAAAACAGGTTGTTTCATATGCCCTTCTCCTTCATCGAATCATGTCAAACGTGAGCCAGTCCGCCGCCGCGTCCTCGATGCGTTCGCCGCTCCGCATCAGGCGCACGGCCCACGCGCGGCCCGCTTCCGCGTCGTCATGCGCCAGACCGCGGATGAGCGCGACAATCGACTGCTCAATCCAATAGGCAAACGGCGCGTCCGTCCGCCGTTCCAGCTTCTTCATGCGCAGATACAGTTCCGCGCCGTCCGCCGTATCGTGCCAGATATCGACGAACACAAAGTCCGCGCCCAGCTTGGGCAGGCGCTTTTCGGCGAACGCAAACGCGTCGTCCCGCACGACGGTGATTTTTTCCCCGTTCGGGAACTGCGGCAGCAGCTCCTCTTCAAACAGCGCAATCGCGTTCGGGTCGCGCTCGACCACCGTCACCCGCGTGACCTCAGGCTTTTCGCTTGCGCGAAACGCGAAATAGCCCAGCCCCAACCCCATCGCGACGACATGCCCGTGCGCGCGCCGCACGGCTTCCTCCATCGTCGCGATTTCGTTCGGCGTGACGGTCATCCACTCGCGCCCGTCCTCCAGCACGGCGGGATACGCCGTCTCTCGGTCGAAATACCCCAGCCGCGGGATTTCGCGCCCGTCTGGCGTCACCAGCAGCTCGTCGCGCACAAACAATTCATACGGCCGATAGACCAGCGTGTCGAGTTTCCACCGCCCGCGCGTCTTTTTCGGAAAGCGGACGGTTTGCAGATAGGGATTGCATAAAAACGCGTCCGTATCGACCTTCTCGATTGACGGCCTGAAATACCGCTCGATTTTCTCCCTGTCCTCCACGCCGCACTGCGCCGTGAACAGCTGTATCACGGCTTCTCTTTCGTCAACGCCGCAGTCGCGCACCAGCGTCCGAACATCCGCCGCGTCGATTTGCCGCGCCCGGCCGCTCAGCGCCATGCTCATGATTTGCAGCACGCGGAGGTTCATATCCCAGACATTCATTTGCGAATCTTCCTCATCAGGCCGCGCACCATGTCCTTTTCGCTCGCATCCATCGCAAACAGATACAGCCCGACGGCGTAGACTGCCGCATATGGCACGGCAAACGCGACCACGCCCGCGTAGCCCGTAAACGTGTGCAGCCGCACCGCGAGCATGCCCAGCGCGACGGCCGGAAGCATCGCCGGAACGATGCTCAGAATGTGCTTCCAGAAGTAGCGCATGTCCAGCCCGATGTGCGTTTGATAGTACCAGTTCATGATGAACCCGTTGCCGACAATCATCGATATCGCCGTGCCCAGCGCACAGCCGACGCCGCCGAATTTCATTCCCAGCGGGATGCTCACAATCGCGTTGCCCACGGCCATGCAGAAATACACCTTCGAGCGGAACTGGTGCATGTTTTTCGCGCGCTGAATTTCAATGCCGATGTTCTGAATCAGCGGCACCGTCACCGGCGCGATGAGCAGCAGCGCGATGATATATGCCGCGCCGTATTCCTCGCCGCCCCACGCGCAGATAAACGGCCTGCCCACAAAGATGAAGCCCGTCAGCACGAGCATCAGCAGCATGAACTGAATGCGCCCGACCCGCGTAAACAGCCGCGTCAGCTGCTCGTCGCCCTCGCCGCGCGCCACGATGCGGTTGATTTGCGGCGTGAATACGCCCGAAATCGACGTAGAGAGCGCCATGTAATACTGGTTAATCTGCGAGCCTACGCCGTAAACCGCCGTCGCCGCCGTGCCGCTGATGATGCCCAGCAGCGTCGTATCCACCGTCCAGTTGATTTGGTTGATGATTTCGTTCAAAAAGATGAAAAACGAGAACCCCGCCATGTCGCGCAAAAGCCCGAAGTCGAACCTGCCGAACGTGATGCGCATGTGCAGCTTCTTGAAGCAATACCAGATGCTCACCGCGTCGCTGACGGCGGTCAGAATCAGCGTCACCATCACCAGCGCGACCGAGCCGAAACCCATCAGCAGCAGCGGCAGCATCACAATCGGGTTGAGCACCGTGCGCAGCATGCTCACCAGCCGCTGAAACAGAAACCGCTCCTTCGCCGTGATGTAGGAAAAGAACACGCTCGCCGGAAACGAAACCGCGATGTTGACGACCAGCAGCGCCATCAGGATTTTGGCCGTGTCCAGCTCTTTGGGCGTCAGGTTTGCGGCAAAAATGTTTTTGACGTTGGCAACCAGCACCCCGCCCGTCAGCAGGCACAGCAGGCTGATGACGAAAAAAATCGTCATAAACATGCCGTTGATGCGCGCCACGCCGTCCTCGCCGTCCTGCACCTCGGCGCGGGAATAGTAGCGCATGTAGGCGCTGCCCATGCCGAAGGAAAGCAGGCTCAGGTTGGAGACAAAGCCGTTCACCAGCGTATACAGGCCGTATTCGCTCTGCCCCAGCAGGCGCAGCATGACGGGCGTGTAGGTCAGGGAAATTAACGTGGAGAGCGCCGTCTGCCCGTAAGAGAGCAGCACGCCCGCTTTCTTTTGATTCATGATTCGTATTTCCTTTCGGAGGATTTCAAACAAACGGATAACAGGCGCGAAGCGAAGAAGGGGTTCGGGGACAATGTCCCCGACGGGGCATGGGGCCGGCCCCATCGTTCCCCTTTGCGAAGCGAAACAAATTCGCGCGTCAGGGAGCGAAGCGAGGCCTGACGCAGGAAAAGCGTCTTGAATGCGGGTTTGCAAAGCCGTTTCAATCGTAAACCGCTTCGCGGTTTGCTCTGAAACTTGTATTTTTTTGAAGATTATGGGCTGCCGCCCAAACCCGCCTGAGGGACGCAGTCCCTCAGACTCCCTTCTTCGCTTCGCGGCGGTTCAAACACAAAAAGCGTAAATCAATAACAGTTTACCTTTTTTCCCCCGCCAATGCAAGCCCCGCTTTTGCCGGTCATCAAAAAAAGCGTGAAACTTGGTTTCAATCGTGCTATAATCTTCTTGGTTTCAGGAAAACATTACCATGCCGTTTCGGCAGGAGGTCACCATGTTTGATTCTACCGCACTTGACGCCTATCTGACCGGACTCTGTGAAAAAAAAGCCCTGCCCGGCGTAAGCGCCGCGATTCTCGGCCCGAGCGGGCTTGAATATGCCTTCAACTATGGTTTCCGCGACGGCGCGTGCCTGCATCCGGTGGATAACGACACCATGTTCGGCATCGCCTCGATGAGCAAATCGATGACCGCGCTGTGCGCCTGCATCCTATCCTGCGAAGGAAAGCTGGATTTGAACGCCCCCGTTTCGGATTTCTTCCCCGAGTTCGAGCTGGCGGGCCAGCCGCGCGAGGCGGCGACGGTGCGCATGCTGGCGATGCACACGGCGGGCATTCCCCCGATGGAGCCGCTGGAGTGGTCGATTGCCATGAACAGCGAGGGGCGCAGCGAAAACGAGTGGCTGCGCGAAATGAAGCGCACCGCGCCGAACAGGATGGAAACCATCGGCGAAATCATCGACTACATCGCGCACTGCGGCTACAACACGCTCGGCGCGTGCGGCGAGGTGATGAGCTATTCCAACGAGGGTTACGCCATTCTTTCCTATATCATCGACAAGGCGGCGGGCGTGCCGCTCGAGCAGTTCATGGCCGAACGCATCTTCGCCCCGCTGGGCATGACGCGCACGATTCTGGATAACGGCATCGACGCGGCGCGCGCGCTTTCTGGCGGCAACATCACCAGCCTGTTTGAGTCAGAGGACGGCAGGCGCGTCTGCGACGACAACTGGAGCGTTTTGCCGCCGTTCCGCGGCTGCGCGATGGTGAAATCCACGTCCCGCGACATGGCGGCGTATTACCGCATGATTGCGAACATGGGCATGCACGAGGGCCGGCAGGTCATTCCCGCGCACGCGGTGGATCTGCTGGTCGGGCGTTATCACCCGCTTTCCACGCTGATGACGATGTGCATGGGCCTGAACAAGCGCGAGTTTGCGGGCCACGTCGTCTGCGAGCATGCGGGCGGGCTGCACGGGGTATCGAGCAAGGGCGGCCTTCTGCTGGGCGAGGGATACGGCTTTGCGGTTCTGTGCAATCAGGGCGACGAGGACATGGACGCGCTGCTCTACGGCATGCTCTGCGCTGTGATGGGCCTGCCGCTTGACACGAACATGGATTGGTTCGTCCCCGCGCATCGGGATTTCAGTTCGCCGCTGATGATTCGCGGGCGCTACATCGGTCACGAGGGCGTGCCGAGCATTGTCTGCATCCACTGTGAGGAGGACGGCAGTCTGCTCCGCGGCACGCGCGACGGCGAGGATTTCCGTCTGGTTTACTGCGGCGGCGCGCGTTTTCTGGCCGTGAAGCCGAGCGACCCGACCTCGGTCGTCTGCCATCTGGAGTTTTTGATTCACGGCGGCCGCGCATGGGGCGTTCGCGTCGGCACGCGCGTGTTCGAGCGGGATTGACGATTGGGGCTTCGCCCCAAGCCCCACCAAGAACCTGAGGTTCTTGGATTTCCCACTCTTTGATTGCTGCGCAATCAAATATAAAAATAAATTGAAACCGCCGCGAAGCGAAGAAGGGAGTCTGAGGGATTAAATCCCTCAGTGGGGCATGGGGCAACGCCCCATCGTAACCCCTTCGCAGAAACGACAGTTTCAGAGCAGACTGCGAAGCAGTCTACGATTGAAACGGGTTCATACCGCATAGCTTTTCGGAACATCTTCGGATGTTCCGTTTTTGTATATAAACGCCCCGCTTCGGCCATCCTTCTTTCCAAAGGGAGGGATGCCCATGCTTGAAACCGTGAAAGCCCGCCTGCATCAGGCGCGGGAATGGCTGCTGGATTACGCCTACCTCGTCACGCTCGGCGCGATGATTGCCGTCATCGCGGGCACGGCGCTCTACACCGACCGTCTGCGCAGTCAGCCGAATGTGCAGGCCGCCGCCCCCGCGCAGGAGGTCGCGCCCTCCCCCGCGCCGACAGCCGTGCCTTCACCCCTGCCGACGCTCGCGCCCCTCCGCATGCCGGCCCTTACCGGCGCGGTGCGCCCCGTTTCGGGCGGACAGGTGCGCGGCTTTTCCGCCGAGCCTGTATTTTGGCAGGGGCTTGACTGCTGGCAGGCGCATCCCGCCGCAGATTTGGCCGCCGAGTCGGGCGAAACCGCCGTCTGCATGCGCGACGGCACGGTGCTTTCCGCCGCGCGCGACGAGCTGTGGGGCTGGCGCGTCGCCGTTCGGCAGACGGATGGGAGCGTCTGCACCTATGCGGGGCTGGCCTGCTCGCTCGTTCTGCCCGGGCAGACGGTCACGCGCGGCCAGCCGCTCGGCGACGTGATGGAAAGCATCCCCGCCGAAAGCGAGCTGGGCGCGCACATCCACCTTTCGCTCGAGCGCGATTCTCGGTGCGTCGATCCCGCCGAAAGCTTGCCCGAAACTTAAGTTTTTGCAATTTGGCGAAAAAAGGAACTTCCGAAATACATCAAATGATGGTATACTTTTGAACAGAATAACCCGTGTCCGACGCTTTCCCGCGTCTGCGCGGGCCTACGGAGGAAAAGCGCGTGCTGAATTTTTTCGGGCGCATCGGCGCGGCCTTTTCGGCCCTGCCCGGCGTGCATCTGCTGCTTTTCACGCTGGCGATTTGGGCAGTTTTCACGCTGATTCTGCTTTCAAACCCCAAAAACAGGCTCAATCGCTGGTGCTTTGTCGGCGGCATGGTGTTCAGCGTCGGCGCGTTTAAGGAATATCTGTTTTACGGCATCGGCCCGTCGCTCGTCGCTTCCGGCGTGTGGACACAGTCGGGCGCGCAGCTGGTCTATTCCTGCCTGAGCGCCGTGTTTTATCTGCTCGCCATCCCGTGCGTGCTGATGTTCGCGTTCTGCTTTGCGCGGCTCGAGCAGACCCGCGTGTTCTCCGTTCTGCGCGTCGCGGTGTGGCTGCCCGCCGTCTATCTGTGCTTCATCTTCCCGCCGACACGCGTCTGCCTGCTGCAGAAAGATCCCGTTTTCTGCCTGAGCATCGCGGGGTATAACTGGCTGGGCGGGCTGGCCGCATCGGCCGTCATGCTCCGCGCCCTGAGGGCGGACAGGCGCGGCCCGCGCTATCGTCAGCGCCGTCTGGCCGCGGTGAGCGTGCTGCTGCCGCTGTGGGTCTGGCTTGTCGTCGCGTTCCCCTATCACGCGCTCGGCGTGCCGAATCTTTCCAAAATCTGGCAGATTGAACTGCCCGTCGTCCTCTTCATCCTCGTGTTCTGCCTGTATCACGCGTTCCGCGAGGGCATTTGGGGTCTGCGCCTTCGGCGCGAAACCTATGACTGGAGCGGCAGCGGCGGCGAGATTTTGCAGCGCAACACGCAGTATGTCGCCCACGCGCTCAAAAACGACCTCAATAAAATCGACTGGTGCGCCGCGATGCTCGCCGACCAGATGCCCGACAGCCGCGAAGTCGCCATCATCCGGGGTTCGACCGACCATCTGCGCATGCTCATCCGCCGTACAAGGCTGCATACCGACCGCATCATCCTTGAGCCGGAACTCTGCGACGTGCGTAAGCTGTTTGAGCAGGTCGTCGGCGAAACGCCCGCCGCGCCCGATTTGACGCTCTCCATCGGCCGCTGCGACGGCGCGCCCCTGCTCTGCGACCGAACGCATATCCGCGAAACGCTCAATAACCTCGTCGCCAACGCGGCGGAAGCCATGAACGGCGCGGGCCATATCACCCTTTCGTATACCCGCGCCGCGCGCCGGGCCGTTATCGCCGTCGCCGACGACGGCCCGGGCATCCCGCGCGAGCGGCAGAAGCGCATCTTCGAGCCGTATTTCTCCACCAAAACCTCCGGCGAAAATTTCGGTCTCGGCTTGTATTACTGCCGTAACGTTATGGAGGCTCACAGCGGAAGCATCAGCGTAGAATCCGCAGTCGGTCGGGGAAGCACCTTCTCCCTGCGGTTTTACCCCCCGAAGAAAGGACACACCCGTGAATAAAATCCGCATTCTGTTCGTTGAGGATGACCTCGATTACCGCTACCTGATTGAAAAGGCCCTCCAAAAAGAAAAGGATTTCGAGCTTTGCGCCGCCTGCTCCGACGGCGAATCCGCCGTGCGGCTCGCCCTCGCCGAACAGCCCGATATCGTGCTGATGGATTTGAGCCTCGCCCATTCTTCCCTCGACGGCGCGGAAGCCGCCAGACAAATCCGCCTGCAAACCAACGCCCGCGTCATCATCCTCACCTCGCATGAGGATTTCGATACCGTCGTCCGCGCAGGCACACGCGCGCTGGCCTCCGCCTATCTGTTTAAGAGCAATTTTTCCGTGCTCATCCCGATGATTCGCGAAACCGCACAGGGCATGACCTCGCAGTCTCACCTCATCTGTAACGCCCTGCTCGGCCCGCTCACCGAAGCGGAAAAGAGCGTTCTGCTCCATATCTTAGGCGAGGATGTGCAGCTCCATTCCTCCAGTAAGACCATCTCCAATCAGCAGACGGGGATTCTCCATAAACTCGATTTGACCTCTAAAAAGGAACTGATTCATGTCTTTCGTGCCTATGGCTTCGGCACACAATCCCCCGATGACTGAAATCGCCTCTTTTCACCGCCGCGAAGCGAACCAGGAAGTCCAGAAACCTTAGGTTTCTGGTGGGGGCATGGGGCAAAGCCCCATCGTAACCCAAACGTCCCCCATCGCGCGAAGCGCCCCCTAAACAAGAGTCAGGGAGCGAAGCGAGGCCTGACTCCGCCATAGCCGCTTTCCTCCCACATTTTTCCCAAAAACGCAGAAAAAGAGGCTGTCAAGCTTAAACCAAACATTTCAAGATACAATTATCTAAGCATTTTTAGGATATGGGGCTTTGCCCCATCGCCCCACCAAAGGGCTTTCCGGTCGCCCTTTGGAAACCTTCGGGCACAAATACTTAGTTTTTCTTGAAATATCAGGTTTATTAGCTTGACAGCCCCTTGCTTAAATTTCTTATTCCTCTGTGATGTCCTTCCCGAAATACTTTTCGGAAATCCGGCTCAGCTCGCCTTCCGCGCGAAGCTCGTCAATCGCCCCGTTCACCGCTTCAAGCAGGCTCGCGCTGTCCGCTTCTTTGCGCATGGGCATGGCCACCTGAGAGGCTTCCTCCGTCAGCGCAACAACCTTCAGGTTCGCGTCCGGATGCACGTTCATGTAATCGTAGAAGCTCACTTCGGCGTTCAGCGTCGCGTCCGCACGGCCGGAGAGCACCATCGCCAGCGTCTCATCCAGCGTGTCCACGCCCATCGCCGTCGCGCCGCAGCTCTCGGCCAGCAGCATGTACGTGCTGGAAATGGAGTTGGCCGTGCGCTTGCCGTTCAAATCCTCAAAGCTGCCGATATCCTCGCGGTCGCCGCGAACGATGAGCGCCGTGCGGATGTAACCATACGGCGTGGAAAAATCGTACTTCATCGCGCGCTCGTCGGTCACCTCAACGCCGTTGGCGGCGATGTCGTAACGGCCCGCGTCCAGGCCCGCGAAAATGCCGTCCCACTCGGTCTCCACGAATTTGGCGTTCACGCCCAGCTTTGCCGCCACGGCCTGCGCCACTTCCACGTCAAAGCCGACCAGCACATCGTTTTCGTCGTGATACGTCCACGGCGCCCACGCGCCTTCGGTCGCCACAACGATTTCGCCCTTTTCGCGGATGCGCGCCAGCAGGTCGTTCTCCTCCGCATAGGCCGCGGACAGCAGCAGCGTAAGCGCCGCCAGCACCATGATGATTTTCTTCATTGCGTTTGCTCCTTTCAAAATTAAACCGTTTATTCCTCAAACAGCCGCAAAAACGCCTTTGTTCGCTCCTCTTTCGGGTTTTCAAAGAACGCCTTCGGCGCGTTTTCTTCGACAATCACGCCGCCTTCCATCAACACCGCGCGGCTGGAAACGTTTTTGGCGAACCCCATTTCGTGCGTGACCACCAGCATCGTCATGCCCTCGTCGGCCAAGTTCCGCATGACAGCCAGCACCTCGCCCGTCAGCTCGGGGTCAAGCGCGCTCGTCGGCTCGTCGAAATAGATGATTTCCGGCTCGGTGGCCAGCGCCCGCGCAATCGCCACACGCTGCTGCTGTCCGCCGGAAAGCTCGGCGGGGTACGCGTCCGCCCTGTCCGCCAAGCCGACCTTGTCCAGCATACTCATGCCGATGCGCTTCGCCTTCGCCTTTTCCATCCTGCGCGCGATAATCAGCCCTTCGGTCACGTTCTGCAGCGCCGTCTTGTTGGCGAATAGGTTGTAATTCTGAAAGACAAACGCCGTCTTGCGCCGAATCCGCGCGACGTCCCGTTTGGGCATCCGCGCCAAATCAAACGTCTCGCCGTCAAAGGTCATCGCTCCGCCGTCCGCCGTCTCCAGAAAATTCAGACACCGCAGCAGCGTCGTCTTGCCCGAACCGCTCGGCCCGAGAATCGCCACCACGTCGCCCTTGTTCACCGAAAGGCTCACGTCGCGCAAAACCTCCGCGCCGCCGAACGATTTGCGGATGTGCTCGATGCTCAGCATCATTTCGCACGCCTCCTTCCGCCGTAGGCCGACAGCTTCTTCTCGCCCCGGCGCTGCACAAACGTCAGCACTGTCGAAAACATCAGATAAATCATCGCCACTTCGCAGTAAAGCGGCAGCATTTCATACGTGCGCGCCGCAATCCGCTGCGTCGCCATAAACATCTCCATCACCGTGATGTTCGAGGCCAGCGACGTGTCCTTCACCATCGCAATCAGCGAGTTCGACAGCGGCGGGAAAGCCGTTCGCAGGGCCTGCGGCAAAACAATCCGCCGCATAATCTGCATGTAGCTCATGCCCACGCAGTAGCCCGCTTCGATCTGCCCAACGGGCACGGCCTCCAGCGCCGCGCGCATTGTCTCCGCGCAGTACGCGCCTTCGTTGACGGCAAAAACCAGAACCGCAGCCGGAAACGGGTCGAGCAGAATGCCGATGTCCGGCAGGCCGTAAAACACGACAAACAACTGCACCAGCAGCGGCGTGCCGCGAACCACCCAAATGTAAAACCGCGCGATTTGGGATAACACTTTGATGTGCGCAAATTGAATCAGCGCGACGACCGTTGCAATGACCATCGCAATCGAAAAGGAAATGACGGTCAGCGGGATCGTCATCGTCAGGCCCGGAATCAGGATTTTCGGGAAAGAGTCGAGTAAAAGGGAGAGTAAACGTTCGTTCATCCATAGCCTCCGTGTGGTTGCTCTGTGTGCGTCCTTTATGATATACCTTAAACGTCGGTTTAAGTCAAGCCCCTTTTTGCACCCGTTTACTCCCCCACATTCTTTAAGCCGCCGCGAAGCGAAGAAGGGAGTCTGATGGGGATTGATATTCCGCGCCCGCTGTGCGGGATTCAGCGGAATGTCAATCGTCCCTCAGGCAGATTTGGGCGGCAGCCCAACGTTCCCCCATTCGCGAAGCGAAATATCCCCGTGAGTCAGGGAGCGAAGCGAGGCCTGACTCCGCTCAAGCCTGTTTGAACCCATATGATTTAATTCCGCACAAAGAGCGGACGCGCCCGTTTCACGAATGGCCGTCCGTCAAGTTATTCCGATTTTCAGATTTGCTCATTGATTGTATCAAAAAAGAAGGCGAACCGCCACTTTTCCGCAGTCCGCCTTCTTCGCTTTGTTTATTGGTTCCGTCAGTCTCCGCTTACCGTCACTTCCGGCGGAAACGCGTACAGATACGCGTCCCGCACCGTCTCCCACACGTCCCGTGCGCTCGCCGTTCCGGCTGTCAGGCATGATGCAATCACCAATAACAACGCCGGTCCTCTTTTCAAGCCCCTGGGCTTCTCCCCTTTACGGCTCGATGATGTTGAAATACAGCGACATCTGCGCCATGCTCTTGCAGAACGCGTCGTACAGCGCCGCGTCGCCCTCCACGGATTCGATGAGTTTGCTCATGCCGTCCGTATTGCGGTTGGCAATCGCCAGAATGCCCAGCCGTTTGGTGCGAATCGTGATATCCGCGTCCGCCGCCTGCTCCCCTTCGTAGTAGAGCAGCACGCCGTTTTGAATCTTCAACAGATAGTTTTCCGCGTCGCTGAGCACCAGATTGACCGTGAAGCTCTTGTCGCCCAGCTTCTGCGTATCCATCATGATACCCATGTAGTCGAGCATCGTCTGCGCGTCCATGTTCTGCGCGGTCGAGCCGACGCCCACCGTCGTGTTTGCGGGGTAGAACTTCGTGCCGTTGCGCAGCTCAAACGCCGCCACGAGATAAGCGTTGCGCCACGCGCCGGATTCTGCCTGATAGCCCAGCTGCTCCAGCGCGTCCGCGCACAGCAGCCGCGCCTTTTCGTTCGCGGGGTCGGCAAACACCAGCGTGTTGGTAATCTGCGCCACCCACTGATATTCGCCCTTGTCATAGTCCGCCCGGGCCAGCTCGAGCACCTTGTCCGTGTCGCCCAGATATTCCACCAGCTTTGCCGCGTACTCGCTCGGGGTCAGCTCATCCAGATGCACGGGATTGGCGTCATACCAGCCCATGTATTTCTGATAAACCGCCTTCGCATTGTGCTTGAGCGTGCCGTAATACTGCCGCGTGTACCAGACCTTTTCCAGCGCTTCGGGCAGCTGAATCATGTCCGCGATTTCCGTCTCCGTGTAGCCCTGATTGATGTAGAGCAGCGTCTGGTCGTGGATGAATTTGTAAATCGCCGCCGTGTTCGTCAAATAGGTTTCGATGACGTCGTTCCCCCAGTGCGGCCAGTTGTGGGATTGGAAAACGACCTCCGCCTCGCCGCCGAACAGCGTCTGCGCCTTCGTGATGTAGCGCGCCCAGCCGTTCGCGTCGCGCACCTGAGCGCCGCGCAGCGTGTAGAGGTTGTGCAGCGTGCCCGTGCAGTTTTCGGCCATCCACAGCGCCTTGTAATCGGGGAAGTACGTGTTCATTTCCGCCGGAGATTCCGTGTCAGGCGTCAGCTGGAATACCGCGCGCACGCCGTCGATGACCAGCTCGCCGTCGGTTTTCACCTCGTAAGTCGGGCTGATGTAGCCCACGCCGCCTTGGGCCACCGCCAGACCGATGCCCACGGAGAGGCTTCCCGTGTCGCCCTTGCGCAGCGCCGAGCCGTATTGATACATCGAGCGCCGCTTCATCGCCGTGCCGACGAACACGTTTTCCTGCATGACGGACGTTTCAAAGCCTTCCGGCACAATGACCGCCGTCCTGCCCGATGCAATCTGCTCTTCCAGCGTCAAGGACGCGTCGGCGGTGTCTTCCGCCGAGAGAATGCCCTCGATGCCGCCGTAATGATCCACGTGCGCATGGCTGATGATGACGGCGACGATGTTCGCCTCGCCCATCTCGCTTTCAAATAATTCCAGCGCCGCCTTCGCCGTGACGCCGCTGGATAAGCAGTCCATGACAATCCATCCGTGCTCGCTCCGCACAAACGTCATGTTGGATATGTCGTATCCGCGCACCTGATAGATGTCGTCCGTCACCTTGAATAAGCCGTAATAGGCGTTGAGCTGCGTGTTGCGCCAAAGGCTCGGGTTTGCCGAATCGGGCGCTTCCCTGTCTCGCACAAAATCGTAGCTCTGCTGGCTGAAAATCACCGTCCCGTTGTCGTCCGTGATGACCGGCGATTCCGGCGCGGCCATCAGCCCCCGCGTCGCAAACTCCTTCTCCTGCTCGTCGTCAAAATCCAGCAGCTGATAGACCTCGGCATTGGTTTTCGCTGTCGTTTCCGTCGCCCCGTTGCCCATGATGACCGTGTTTTCCGCCTGTGCGGCCGAAACACCTGAAACCAGCAAAAGCGCGGATAAGATAGCTGCAGCAGTTTGTTTCATACTCTTCTTCCTCCTCGTTCCTGTTCGTTCCGCGACGGTCTTTCGTTCGCGTTTGTCTCTGCCTATATTCTATCACACTCGCGCCCGTGCTTTGTAGTGGCCTTCGCCGCCGTTCATGCAGAAAAAATGCCATTCGTGCAGAATTCCGTTTTCAATCCCTTCTTTGGGCTGCTCCAAATCTTTACCCGCACTTTCCCCGTTTTCTCCTCCCAGATAAAAAAGGATGCACGCTGCGCATCCTCCGCAAAACGGGTTTTCTCACCTCGTAAAATGCGGAGGACGCACAGAGCGCGCCCTTTATTTTGATTTGGTTCTCCTCGCTCCACGCTCGTCGGTCCGCACGGCTCTGACGTGCCACAGGCACGTCATTCACCCCCGTGCGGTTCAAATCCCTTCTCGTCCTTGTTTCTTTGCAAAATGAAAGAGACTCTGATTTCTCAAAGTCTCTTTCTTGGCGCAGAAGGAGGGATTTGAACCCTCGCGCCGCTTACCGCAGCCTACTCCCTTAGCAGGGGAGCCCCTTCGGCCTCTTGGGTACTTCTGCACGACCGATATGCTGTGAAATTACGCCATAAAAAATGGCGGAGAGAGAGGGATTCGAACCCCCGGTACCTTGCGGTATCACTGGTTTTCAAGACCAGCGCCATAAACCACTCGGCCATCTCTCCAGTCTGCTTGAACCAGCAGACCTATTATATGATAACCGAATGATTTTGTCAACCCCTTTTTTCGCTTTGTTCGCGAATCTCCCCCGCTCCAATTCAAATTCTCGCCTTTACGTCTTTTCTTCCTTCCCCTGTGCCACATCCAGCAGCTTCCCCAGCAGCGGCACATTCAGCCCGAAGATTTCCAGATTCTCAATCAAACTCACCAGTTCCGTGGCAATCATGTACGTCATCGCCGCGCCGCATACGCTCGTCATGCCCAGCCCGTTGCCCACGCTCACGCAGACGCCGACGACCAGCCATTCAAGCCCCTTCTTCAGCACACCCATCAGCAGCGCGCCGGAGGAAACCTTCCCGCTCTCCGTCTTGCGGGATTTCCCCGTTACCGCGCACAGCAGCCCCGTCAGGATGTCCGCGCCCTGCACGATGAGCAGCGCCTGCCCCAGCGGCGGCAGGCCCGTCCACCACGCCAATACCGCGCCGATCAGCGCGCCCATCCAGTTCACCGCGTTCGGCTTCACGCCGCTTACAACCTGCATCGCCTTGTCCTCCATTGTCTTTCTCTCCTTCCGTTCTTCTCAGTCGTCTGCAACCGTCCACTTGCCCACCAGCATGATGTACACACCGTTTCCGTCCGTGAGCGTGGTCGTCCCCGCCGAAGCATCCGGCGCACCCGTCTCGCCCACGGATTCGCCGCTTACAATGTCCGCGCCGTCGTCCTCCGTCAGATAGTCCTTCGCCGCGTATCCCGCCTCCCCGCTTTCGGTTTTGAGGAATACCCAGCCGTTCCCCGCGTCGCGGATGACGTTCACCCGCTGTCCGTTTTCAAGGCTGCCGATGACCTTGCCCCGCGTGCTCGCGCCCTCGCGCAGATTCAAATGCCCGCTTGTGACGCTTACCGTCGCATTGCCAAACATGTCTGTCTCCTCCTTGTCTCCGCTTGTCTTTCCGTAATCCGCCGCCTTGAGCGGCGCGGCAAACGACCAGTTGCGCAGCGGGCTTTCCACAAAGCCCGTCGCTTCGCTCTGCGCGTTGAGTACCTTGCCGTCTCGGCCCATCAGCCCGACGTGGTAAAAATCCCCGCGCCCGTCCAGCCATCTGCTCGGCGTGTCGCCGTTTGCCTCCCTCCAGCGAAACATCACCCAGCCGGGCTTCGCCTCGCTCGCGGGCCGCATCTCGCCGACCATTCTGCGCGCGATGTAGTTGCTGCTCCGCTCGGCCATCTTCACGCCCAGCTGCGCCAAAGCCCACTGAAACGCCCCCGCGCAGTCCACCAGCCCTTCTTCGTGTCCGCCCCACTTGTAGCCCCAGTGTTCGCGGCTCATCCGCTCGAAGAGGTCAATCAATCTCTCTGCGTCAAACATCGTCGTTCCTCCTTTCTCAGTTACACGGCGGTTAAGCCCTTCGCACCCTCTCTAAGCAACTTTAGAGCAACCCCTGAACCTCCCCTTTTAAGGAGCGCGTTTTCTGCCGCCGCCTGTGGCGGATTCAGGCAGAAATAAGCGGAACCGCCCGCAGGCGGTGGAAGGGTGAACCCCCGTAACCCCATCCCCCGAATGCGCCCCGCAGGGCGAAATCATTCGGGACGTTCCTGCCTTCTCCCCTGTAAGGGGAGATGTCACCCGCAGGTGACAGAGGGGCGGGTCCAGGGTGTCCCTGGTCGTTTCAGAGGGGGTTATGGGGTTCCTAGGGGATTTAAGGGGGAGAGGTCGAAATCTCCCCCTAATCCCCTAGGCCCAGCGGAGCGTCGTCTCTTTTACAGCTCTAGCAAAACTTTTCTCTGATTCGTTGCTTTTTCGATTTACCTCGATTTCGGCCATGCTGTTTTCCCGCACAGCGGGCGCATGTCCGAAATCCCCACTAAGCCCAGCGGAGCGCGTCCCGCATGGCTCGCAAGCCATGTATGTAGGGGCGCGCAGTGCGCGTCCGCCGTTCCCCCGCGCCCCCCTTACACCTCATCCAGCGAATATTCCGTCTGCACCCCGCCGTAAATCCTCCACCCCGCGGCCTTCGCATAGCTGTGCAGCTTCAGCTTCATCCTCACGCCCGAAACCTGAATCTTCACCCTGTAATCCGTCCGCCGCCTCTTGAGCATAACCACCCGCGTCTTTTCGCGCCGCTCGGTGAGAATCGTCACCTCCAGCGGCACGTCGTCCTCGTCCGCGTCGGCGGTGAAGCGCAGCACAAAGTCCCGCTTCATGTAGGCCTTCCCCAAATCCAGCCACGGCGTCTCCCACAGGCTCTCCATCGGCACACCCAAATAGCTCCCGCTGCTCGGGTCGCCGTATCGCAGCACCTCAAACGGCGCGTCCGCCTGGGTGTAATAGACTGC
>CAKURR010000028.1 GCA_934675735.1 uncultured Clostridia bacterium | reverse complement strand
CGGCGGCAGCTTTCGCTCTGATTTTGTCAATGACAGACATTTGTAAATCCTCCTTGACGTGATATAATAGGCTTATCGAAAGATAAACCTGCGGTGTACAAAACGATACAGCCTTATTATAGCGCAATTTGCCGCTTTTGAAAAGGACGGCGCGCAATTTTATGCCGCTTTTTGTCCGTCTTTTCGCGGTTTGTTTCGTTTTTTGTCCGATTTTTTCCGAAAGGAGGCCCCGCCTGTGCGCGTCTGCGCCGTCATCTGCGAATATAACCCCTTTCACCTCGGCCACGCCTACCATCTGCGCGCCGCGCGCGAAGCCTCGGGCGCGGATTACATCCTCTGCCTGATGAGCGGCGCACTCACCCAGCGCGGCGCGTTCGCGCGGCATGATAAGTGGCTCCGCGCGCGCGCGGCGCTTGAAAACGGCGCGGATGTCGTGGTCGAGCTGCCGACCCGTTTCGCCTGTGCCCCTGCGCCGGATTTCGCGGGCGGCGGCGTTGCGCTGCTGACCGCGCTGGGCGTGGTGACGCATCTGTCCTTCGGCTGCGAGCCGTCCGCGCTCCCCCTGCTTGCCTCCGCCGCGTCGCTCTTCAAGGCGGAATCCCCCGCCTTTTCCGCCGCGCTTCGGGCACGTCTGGCCGAGGGCCTGCCTTATCCCCGCGCCCGCGCGCTGGCCGCCGAACAGGCAGAAAATCTTCCCGCCGACCTGCTCGCCCAGCCCAACGCCGCCCTCGCGCTGGAATATCTGCAAGCCCTGCCGGATACCGTCGTTCCCGTGCCCGTCGCGCGTCGGGGGAGCAGCTATCACGACGCGTCCCTCTCCGCCCTGTCCAGCGCGACCGCCGTTCGCGCGGCGCTGGCGCGGGGCGATCTGCCCGACGCGCTTTCCGCCGTCCCTTCGCCCGAGGCTTTGCGGGCCGCCGAGGAAAGCGGCTTTGTCCATGAGGAAGAAGCCCTCACCCAGGCGCTGCTCTACCGTCTGCGCACGGCGCGGCCCGACGAGCTTGCCGCGCTTTACGGCATGGACGAAGGGCTGGAAAACCGCTTCCTCTTCGCCGCGCGGACCTGCTCTTCCCGTGAAACCCTTCTGGACGCGGTCAAAACCCGGCGCTATACCCGCGCGCGCCTTTCCCGCCTGTGCGCCTACACGCTGCTGAATCTCACCCGCGATTTTGCCGACGCAAACCGCACGCCCGATTACGCGCGCGTGCTCGGCTTCCGCAAAAGCGCCGCGCCGCTCCTGAAAGCCGTCAAACAGCACAGCGCCATTCCGCTTATCACCAAGGCCGCCGATTTCGACCGCGACCGGAAGAACTTCGCGCTCGACGTTCTGGCTCAGGACCTCTGGTCGCTCGGCGTTTTGAATCCGTCTCTGCGTACTTCCGGCCGTGATTTCACCACCTCGCCCGTCATCCTGTAAGCGGCCCGCCGCAGTCCGCAGCCCCTCAAAGCTTCACTCGCGCGGTTTTTTTCCGCGATTCCGATAACTAAAAAAAGGCAGGTCTTTTCCATGCGTCTCTTTGCTTATCCCGCCGCGCTCCTCCTCGCGTTTATCCTCTACTGTGCCGCGCCCAAGCTGGCCGAGCTGCTTCCCCGCTCCCTGCAAAAGCTCTACGCCCTTTTCGGGCGGCTGGACGAGCGCGCCCCACGCGAACTCGCCTTTCCGGCCTTTCTGCTGGCGCTCATGCTCGTGCCCTTCCTGTTGGCGCTGATTCATCCCGCCGTCGAAGCCGTGCTGATGGCCTTCCCGCTCTTCGGCCTTGCGTGCATCCCCGCGAGCGGCACGGTCAAGCGCGAACTCGATTCCGGCGCATATTCCCGCGATATCCCCGCTTACGAAGCCCTCGTCCGCGAAACATGCGCCGCGCTCGCCCCCGCTTTCGTCGCGCATGTCTGCGTGCCGCTTCTGCTGATGGCCGTCGGTCTGCCGCTCCGCCTGTCCGCCGCGCTGGGCTGGGGCTTTCTCGCGCTGACCGCCGTCAGCAAAGAAAACGAGCAGGCGGATCGTCTGCTCGGCCTGCTCGTTCGTCCCGCGGATGCGGTGTTCGGTTTTCTGCTTCGTCTGTGCTGCGGCGTCACGGGGCGCAATCCCTTCCGCACGGGCGGCCGCGGCGCGCAGCCCCGCCTGATGAGCATCCTGGGCATCGCGCAGGATGACACCGATACCCACGCCCCCGTTTCGGGCGATATTTCGCAGGGCACGTTCCTCTGCTGCTTCTGCGCCGTGCTCCTCTGCCTCGTCCTGACGCTGCTGCTCCTGCCGCTCGTCCGCTGAGCGCTCACGGCTCGTCGTCCGTGTAGCAAAACAGTTCTTCCACCGTCGTGTCAAAAAGTTGGGCGATATCCATCGCCAGCTTGAGCGACGGATTATATTTCCCCCTTTCAAGGTTGACGATGGTCTCGCGCCGAACGCCGACCAGCTCGGCCAGCTCGGCCTGTTTCATCCCTCGGTTTTCCCGATACTCCCTGATTTTGGTGTGCAGCGCCATCGTCAAATACCCTCTTTGTCCATCACGCAGAAAATCACGGTGCGGATGACCGCAAGCGCCACCAGCGTCCCCATCAGGCAATACCCGATAACCTCCGTCGTCAGCACCATTCTGCCGACCGCGCAGGCAAAGCCGATGACCACGATTGCCGCCGCGCCGATTTTCAGGCAGATGGAATCGCACCGCTTCAAATTCGTTTCGGCCATTTCATCCACGGCTTCCTGCTTATATTTCTTGAGCCGTACAGCGCGGCTGACAAAGTAATAAAACCACACGGCAAAAATAACATATTGGATCGTTGCGTAGGATTCCCGCCAGTCGTTCCTCGCCCACATCCAATAATACACCGCAATCAGCACGGCAAAGACGATTTTGTCCGCAACCAGTTCCCGCAGCGATACTTTTTTCATGGTTCTGCTCCCTTTCCGTTTGAATGTGAGATATTTCTCACTTCGTTGATGTGGTAAATCTATCACATTTCCCGACGCATGTCAAGACTGATGTGCGAAATTTTTCACTTTTTAACAAGCAGCCATAAAAAATCACGCCTCCATCTTTCAGGAAGCGTGTTTTTATAATATATGTTTTGTCGTAAATCACGGTTCCCTCTTTGAGGGCGTGAGGCCTGCCGCCCGCTGTGTAGGGAGACAGGCAAGCGAAACGCCGAAGGTCTGTCAGCGAAGCTGACTGAAGGCGTTCGTCCTCACTCCGCCCAATCACTGAGAATCGTGTCAAACATCTCGGCGTTCTTCTCGATTTCCGCCGCCGAACCGACGCACAGCTTCACGCCCTGCTCGGCCAGCCTGTCAAACATCGCCGCGTAGGTCTGCACATCCTCCGGTGTAAAGGTCTTCATGACGTGCATCTTCTCCTTCGTCTCGCCGAAGGTGTCTGTGCCCTGAAGCGCGTCGTTGACCGCCGTAGCGCCGCCGTTCAGCGCCGTCATCGGCATCGCCAGCGTGCCGAACGCGCCGGTGATGTAGCCGTCCAAATCGTCCTGGGTCAGGTCCAGCGCGCGAATCATGCCGCCCAGCTGACCAAACACATCATAGGTCGTCGCGAGGTTCGGGTCGCGGTAGGTGGAGACAATCAGGTTGCGCTTGCCCATGCCTGCGCTCGCGCCGTAGGCCGAATACTGGAAGCGCATCACCGGAATCATCAGCTTGTCGCTGACCATTGCGGTCATCACATCGGTCTTGCCGCTGTAAGCGAAGCCCGTTTCCTTCGTCGGCAGAACCAGATAGTTGTATTGCATGCTCCCCGGCACTTCCACCGCGACGTTACCGTGCAGCCCCGTGTCCAGCGCCATGTAATCCACCGCTTCGCGCTCCGTGCAATCGAGCGTGGCGATGAACGCCGTCGCCGCCTGTTCGGCCTTTGCCTGAGCTTCTTCGTCGCCGATGCAGAACACCGACGCGTTTCTGCCGCTCAGCGCCGTCTGCCAAACCTGCTCCATGTCCGTCTTGGCCGCTTCCAGCGCGTCCGCGTCCATCGCCGTCAGGCTTTCCGCAAAATCGGTCTGCAAAAAGCTGACGAAGTAGTTGTATTTGCCCGCCTTCGTCGTCATCGCGGGCAGAAGGACGTTTGCCAGCTGGGTGGGCTGGTTCTGCGCGATATAGCCGGGCATAAACGCGGCCTGCATCGCGTTCATCAGCATCTGGTCGGTGTCCTCCAGGCTGGTTTTCGTCAAAATCTCTTCGACCAGCGCCATCGCCTCGGAAATATCGTCCTTCATACAGACAAACTGCGCCGTCAGCATCGGTGCGTAGCCGTCGCCCTCCAGCTCCAGCGCACCCACCTCGATGGAAATCGAGTTAGTCAGCAGCGCCGCCTTGGTTTGCAGCTGCTCCACCGTGTAGTTTTCCGTCGGCATGCTGCCCAGCAGCGCCGCATAGAAGGAAAGCTCGTTCAACTTGTCCGCCGGAACGGCGGAGGTATCCAGCATGATGCCCACCGCGGCCAAATCGCCGATATCCGCCGCAGAGGTAATCACCCGAACGCCGTCTGCGTCCTTCGTCTCGGCGGTGTAGACGGTCAGCTCCTCGGGCAGGTTCTGCGCGCTGACGGCCTTCATCTGGCCAATCATCGTGCTGTTTGCGTTCGCTTCCGTCCACGCGGCGAAATCCGCCGTCTTGGCGATGAGCGCGTCCAGTTCTTCGTCGGTCATCGCGGCCTTCATGTCCGCCAGCGTCTGCGCCAGTTCCGCGTCCTGCTGTTCCTGAAGCCCCGGCTCGGTGACGGTCGTCAGCAGCACGCTGCGCGCGGGGTTCGTCATGTATTTTCTGAAAATTTCGTCGAACGCGCCGTTTTCGACGTATTCGTTCAGCTTGTCAAAGACCTCGTATTCCGTCTGATAGGCGGTCACGTCGCCGTCGTGCGCCCAGCGCATCGTCACGTCCTCGGCAAAGGCCAATCCGCGGCTCGGGTCGCCGTTGCTCAGCTCCACACTGAACCGCCGATTCTGGCAGACCGCTGCCAGCGCTTCTTGGTCCGCGCCGTTTTCGAGCAGCTCCGCAATCGTCTCATCGACAATCGCCTTGAACTCGTCCTTGTCGCTCTCCTGTGCGCCCAGCATCTGGAAAACGAGCGTCGGGTCCCTGCCCAAATCGCGGTTGAGCAGCGTCGCGCCAATCTGCGCCGCGGGCAGACGCTCGTTCGTCTTTTTCACCAGCGGCGAGCTTTCCATGTTCAGCACGTCCGCCAGGTTCTCCATCACGGCTTCTTCCTCCGCCGTCATGCCCTCCAGCGCAAACACATAGCTGACGATCGTCTGCACCTCGCTGCCCGCCGTCGCCGGCGCAGCGCTGCGCGCTTCCTTGTATCCCGTCCACGGCTCGTTGTTTTCGTCCGTGATATCCACCGGCCGCGCGTCGTAAGCGCTCAGGTAGTCCCCGTCAATCAGCGCCAGGAAGCGCGCCAAATCCAGCTCGCCCGTCAGCACAATCAGCGCGTTGGAAGGCTGGTAATACGTGCTGTGGAAATCCTGCAAATCCGCCTGCGTCATCGTCGGAATCACGGCTGGGTCGCCGCCCGTAATCGTCGACGTATAGCTGTTCGGGTACAACAGCTTGTAAAGCTCGTAGAGATGGCGCTGGTTCACGCTCAGCGCGCCGAGCATCTCGCTGTATACCGTGCCGCTCAGCGTGATATCCGCGTCCCTGTCCGTCAGCTCGTAGCGGTAGGCCTCGCGCATCATGGAGCGCTCGTCGCTCACCACCAGCGGATGCAGCACGCCCGAGAGCACATAATCCGCGTACACATACAGCTGGTCCTCCGACAGGCTGCTTTCCGGATAGATGGTGGCGTCCGTCATCGTCATCGCGTTCATGAACGTGTTGTAGGTCTGGTTCATCATCGCGAAAAACAGCGACGGGTCGGGGTATTTCTCGCTGCCGCTCAGGCACGCGTGTTCAAACACGTGCGGCACGCCCTTGTCGTTGTCGTATTTCGTGCGGAAGCCGATGGAGAACGTACGGTTGACGTCTCCGTTCGCCAGATACACCAGCTGCGCGCCCGTCTTTTCGTGCTCCATGTGGATGACCTCGCCGCCCAGCGCATCCAAAGCATAGACCTGCGTCACCTTGAATCCGTTGATTTCGTCGCCCGCGTTCGGCAAAGTCCCCTCCGCCGCAGCCGTCAGCGCAAACAGCGCCGCCAGCAGCACGAGCGCCAAAACCGCTCCTTTTTTCTTCATGCCCTGCACCTCTTCTTTCTCTTTACTCAATCTTATCCACAAACAGCAGCGTGAACCGCGGCACAACCACGTCCTTCCCGCTCGCGTCCTGCTCGTTGTATACGCCGTCCACTGTCACCACAGCGGTCATCATGTCGCCCACCTTCGCGCCCGTGTCCGCGTCGGCGATAATCACCACGTCGTTGTACCACTTGCCCTTCGCGTCCTTGTTGTATTGCAGGCTCACATAGTAGATGCTTCCGCTGCTGCTGATTTCGCTCACCGGCCCGTAGAGCCGCATCACCTTGCCGCGGTTCGCCTCCTTGTCCTGCTGCAATTCCTTGTAAGAGAGCTTCACGGCGGATTGGCGAATCTTGTCCTTCTCCTGCTCGTCCGTCGTCACGCGCGTGATGGTGAACGGCACGCGCCGCTGGTTGTAGCCGCTTCGGTCGAGAATCAGCGTGTATTTGTAGTCGCCCGCCGTCTCGGTCGTCAGCTCAAAGGAAAATGTGCCGTCGTTGCCCGCGCGCTTTTTGCTCACGCCGAAAGGCGTGACCAGCTGAAGCTGAACGCCCGCCAGCGTCTTGCCCGAAATCGTCACCTTGTCGCTCGTCACGGTCTGGCTTTCGGCTATGCCGGATACGGGCAGCGTTTTGGCGCTGTATGTGATCGCGCCGGTGAGCGACGCGTCGTTCATGCCTTCCTTCGAGGCCGTCACCGTGATGTCGTAATTCCCCTCTTTTTCCAGCTCCAGCGCGAGCGTGAACTGCCCGCTCGAAGAAGCCGTCTCCGCGTCCAGCGTCAGCATCGCGCCGCTGCCGTCCGGCGTTTCGGCGATGACCGTCGCGCCCGCCGTCGCCGTGCCGACGATTTCCACCTGCGCCGCGGAGGTCTCGGCGGGAATCTCCGCCTCCAGCTTCACGTCGCGTATCGGCTCGGCGATGCGCTCGGTCATCGTGATATCTGCCAGCCGCGCGCGGAACGCGTTCAAATCGCGCCCCGAAAAGCGCCCGCTTTCGATTCGCCAGTCCAGCTCCACATACAGCCCGTTGTGCACCGTGATGTAGCGCAGCCCACGCCCCACCGTCGCGCCCGACCGCGTGACCGTGTAATGGATGTAGAGCCAGTTTTCGCCGTTCTCCTTCTGCCATTCCACGTCCTGCGCGCGCAGGCCCGTCGTCTCCCACAAGCTGTTGCCCTCCGCGCGGCGGCGCAGCGTGCTTTTCTGCGCGTCCGTCATCGCGTCGATTTCATAAATCTCCTGCGACAGCTCGTCCTCGCGAATCAGCACGGCCAGATACTGCGTGTAGTCCGCGTTGTAGGCGCGGCTGAGCGTGCCCGTGTCCGTCAGCTCCTTGGCCAGCGCGTCCGCGTCCAGCCCCGCCTCTTCCAAAAGCGGCGCATAGACGCCGCAGAGCTGGGGTGAAACCACCAGCCAGCTTTCCGGATAGTCAAACGCGACGTGCCCCTCGTCCATCACGAGGGTCTGCGCGCCCGCCGCCGACACGCCTGCCGCCAGCAAAATGAACATGAAAAATGAAAAAATACGCTTCATGTGTTTTCTCCGTGCGTTTTTTATGACAAACCAGATTTTATCCGCCGTCTATCGCGCGGCAATTACAGAATATGCACCAGCATATTCCCGCCTTCGTCCGTTTCCAGCTTCAGCAGCTTTTCCCGCTCCAGCGCGCGCAGCACGTCCGAGAAGCGCCGCAGCCCAATCTGCCGTTCCGTGAAATCGGGATAATCCGCCTGCACCGCCGATTTGAGGATGGAGGGATTCACGCGGTCGAAGCCGTCCTCCTTGTATTCCGAGAGGATGCGCGCAAAGACGCGCACAAAGTTTTCCTGTGTAATCTGCTCGCCCGCGGGCGCGTGCGGCTGGTTGAGCGACACAATCACGTTGAATTGCTCGCTCTCCACGCTGAATGCGCCGAACTGCTGGGAGAGCCGAGCAATCAGCTTGCCGAACGTCGAAAACCCGACGCTCTTTTCGGAGAAATTCGGCCTCAGGCGGAGCAGCACGCTCTTGACCTCGCTGGCCAGCATTTCGCCGCTGTCGCTCTCCTTGAGGATGGTCACAATCAGGTCGTTCACATCCGCGAGCGTCAGCACCTCGATGTCCTGCCCCTGTGCGCGCTCCTTGCCGCTGGCGACGCTCTCGAGGAACTGGAACTCGCTGCACGCGTTCATGAACACGCCGCTGGCCGCCTCGCTTCGGGAGATGCCGAGCACGAATTTGCCTTTCGTTTTCAGCTTGCCGACGAGCGGCACGTAATCGCTGTCGCCCGAGACGATGCAGAAGCTGTCAATCAGCGGATTGGTATAAGCCACGTCCAGCGCGTCGATGACCAGCTGAATATCCAAACTGTTTTTCTGGTTGCGCCCGAACCGCAGCGACGGCACCACCGCGAACGTGTTGGACAGCAGAATCTCCTTGAGGTCGGAATAGCTGTCCGTATAGCCGTAGACCTTGCCGATGAGAATATCGCCGCGGATTTTCACCCGTTCGATGACGTCCATCAGCATGCTTTTTTTACCGCCGCAGTTTTCCAAATCGACGAACAGCGCGAAATGCGAAGCCATAGAACCATCCTTTCCGAAAAACGTCGGGGAGGGGACGTTTGAGGCTCCGTCTCAAACTCCGGCAGGAACCTGAGGTTCCTGCACCTCCCGCTTTACGGATTGCTATGCAATCCGTTAAAAATGAAATCTTAAACCCTTTAATACATTGATAAATCCCCGTTGACGAATTCGCCCATGTTGGAAGAGAGCTTCAAAATCCGCTTGAGGATTCGTTCGCTGTCCGCTTCGTCCGCGACGACGGGGCGGTAATCCGTGCCTTTATCCAGCGCGGTCAGGCGAATCGGCACGACGGTCAGCTCCGGCGCGTCGCAATGATCCTCATACACGGTGAAGGTCACGCGCGCAAGGTAGGCGTCGCGGTCGTCGGGGTCAACGTTGCCGCCGAACACCAGGTTGCCCAGCGAATAGAGAATATAGCTTTCCTGATAGGCCTCGATACCCTGCACGATGTGCGGGTGCGTGCCTACCACGATATCCGCGCCCGCCTTGATGGCCGCGCGGCCGATGGTGCGCTGCTCGCCCGTGAAGTCGTCGCGGTATTCGCTGCCCCAGTGGAACGACGCGATGACGATTTGGCAGCCCGCCTCGCGAAGCGCCTTTACATCCGCGCTGATGTCCTTCTTGCCGTCCTTGTAAGGGAAGCAGTAGCCCGTCATGCCGACCTTCACGCCGTTCTTTTCAAAAATGCCCAGCTGGCCGCCGCCGGAAACGACAATGCCCGCCGCTTCCAGATTGGCGACGGTGTCCTCCTTGCCCTGCTGGCCGTAGTCGAGCGTGTGGTTGTTGGCAACGTTCACCGCCTCCACGCTGCCCAGCGTCAGAATGTCGGTGTATTCCGCCGGGCCTTTGAAGTTGTAGAGCTTCTGCTTCTTGCTCGTCTCCTCGGTCAGCGTGCCCTCAAAGTTGATGAGCGTCAGGTCGTCCGTGGCGAACAGGGTTTGCAGGCCCGAGAAAAACCAGCCGTAGCCCTTGTCCGCCGCGACGTTTTCAAAGCAGTCGTCCCGCTTGCGCAAATCGTCCGTCGAGCCGAGCGTCGTGTCGCCGCCCAGCGTAATCGTGAAGGTCTTGGGCCATACGTCCGCGTCGGACGCGGCCTGCTGTTCCTGCTGCACGTCCTCGGCCGCAGCCATGTCCGAAAGCGAAATGCCCGCGCCGTCCGTCTGCGCGGCTTCCTCCGCCTGCCCCGCCGCTTCAACCTTCTCGTATCGAATGTGCGGATTGACCAGCGTATAATCCATCTCGCAAAGCCCGGCGGCCGCAAGCGTCGTCATCAGCAGAAAAGCGCCCAGTATTGCTTTTTTCATCGGTTCGCTCCCTTTCATGCATACTTCATTTTCTCAGCGGAAGGGGTTCTTTTTCTCCCGTTAGGAGGAGAAGAACTTTTGCCCATCATCCGTCATGCATATTTCTCTTTATTTTATCACAGTCATAAAATCGAATCAACTTGCGTTTTTCCTTTGTTCGTGCTATCCTTTTTGTCTTGAATATCAACAGGCTTCTGCCTGTCAGACGGACGCGCCATGCGCGCCCCTACATTCATCCTCCCTCTTTATCGCGCAGCGATAAAGAAAGCGGGAAGTCCAGAAACCTCAGGTTTCTGGTGGGGTTTGGGGCAAAGCCCCAAGAAAGAACACACCATGCACGATACCCGTATCCGACTGCGTAAGCTGCTCGCCGCGCTCATCGCCGAACGCGAGGATAGCCAGCTGCTCTATATCCCCCACGGCGAAAGCGGCATGCGCCGCATGATTGCCGCCCTGCTGGAGATGCGCCCGATTATCGATAACGACCCGCTGGCCGAGCAAATCCGGTGGTTTCGGGATCATCAGCCGTAAAGCGCATCCCCGATGAGCGTGCCGCCGAGCAGCTCCCGCTCCGCGCGCCGCCGATAGCGGCTGTCTATCAAAAGCAGCGCGCCGCGGTCGCTCTCCGTGCGGATGAGCCGCCCCGCTGCCTGAATCACCCGCACCATGCCCGGCAGGGTCATGCACAGAAAATACCCGTCCGCACCGTGCTCGTCGTGATAGCGCTGCATTGCGCGCACCCGCGCGTCCGGCTGGGGCAAGCCCGTCGAAACGATGATGACGTTTTCCAGCCGCTCGCCGACCAAATCGATACCTTCCGCAAACGCGCCGCCCAAAACAGCCAGCAAAGCGACCTTCTCACCCCGCTTTTCAAACGCGCTCAGCAGCGCGTTTTTTTCGTCCTCGCGCATCCCCCGCGCCTCGCGCAGCAGCGCCGCGTCTGGCAGGCCCGCCGCTTCCAGCAGCGCGCCTACCTGCTCCAAATACGCATACGACGGAAAGAACACGATGGCGTTGCCGCCGTGGGCTGCAATCTGCGCCCGAATTGCGTCGGCCACGAGCGGCGCGCTCGCTTCCCGCGCGGCATAGCGCAAATCGACGGGCAGAATCCGCGCCTCCAGCTGACGCTTGTCAAACGGTGACGGCAGGGCCAGACACGCGTCCCCCTCCAAACTGCCGAGCATGCGCTTGGCCGCCTCAAACGGCGCAAGCGTCGCCGAAAAGAACACCGTGCCGCGCGCCTTCTTCGTCTTTTCCAAAATATCTTCGGCCGCGCAAAGCAGAAAAAGCTCCATCTTCGCGGTTTTCTCCGTGCCCTCCGTCAGCACGGCGTAACGCTCGTCCGCCCGCCCCGCCGCATACTGCCAGCAGGCCGCCAGCGAAAACGCGTCCGACGCGGGCAGTCCCGCGCCCTCGGCCAGCGCTTCTCCCGCCGCATCAAGCACGCCCGCCATCGCCGCGTTCAGGGCTTCGGGCGGCTTTTCCATGCGGCCTTCGGCAAACGCTTCCGTCCTCGCCGCCTCTTCCAGCGCGTGCAGCGCCGCCGTCAGCGTTTTGCAGAGCGCGTGCTTCCGCCCCAGCGCCTGCCCCGCGCCGCGCCGAAGCGCCCGAAGCCGACTCACGCTCACCGCCGCGGATGCGTTGTCCTGCACGCGCGGGGCGAGCTGGTGCGCCTCGTCAATGAGCAGCGCCGCGCCGCCCTGCATCAGCGCGTCGATGGCGACAAACGGGTCGAACACGTAGTTGTAGTCGCAGACCACCACATCCGCCGTCTGCGCCAGCGTCAGCGACAGCTCAAACGGGCAGAGCGTATGCTTGTTTGCCAGTGTCTCGACCTGTCCGCGTCCCATACTTCCGCCGCCGAGCGCTTCTTCCAGCGCATCCGGCAGGCGGTCGTAAAACCCCTTCGCATACGGGCAGACCTCGGGGCGGCAGTCCCGCTTCTCCATCGGGCAGACCTTGTCCTTCGCGGCGATTTCCACAGCCGTCAGTTTCGCGCCGTGCGCTTCCAGAATGGCCAGCGCGTCCATCGCGCTCTTCCGCCCCGTCGTCCGCGCCGTCAGCATCAGCACGCGGGCGCATCGCCCTTCGCCCAGCGCCAGCGCGGCGGGATACAGCGCGGCCATCGTCTTGCCGATGCCCGTCGGTGCCTGCGCGAAGAGCCGCTTTTTCTCCCGAATCGCGACATATACGTTCGCGGCAAATTTTCTCTGCCCCGCGCGGTAGCCGTCGTAGGGAAACGCCAGCCCGGCCAGCGACGCGTCCCGCGCCTGACGACGCGCCAACAGCTCTTCCGCCCACGCACAGTAGGCCGCGCACAGCGCTTCAAACTCCGCCTGCAAGCCTGCTCCGTCCGCGTCCTCTTCATACAGACGAACGGGCGCGCCGTTTTCATCCACATATAAAATGCGCAGACGGACGCCGGCCAAGCCCTCCTTTTGGCAGAGCATATGGCCATACATCGCCGCCTGCGCCCGATGCGCCGGAACGAGCGGGTTCTCTTTGGTGTCCAGCTTGATTTCCTCAACGACCCGCGCGCCGTCCTCGGCGCGCATCAGCCCGTCCGCGCGGCCGGATACCCGCAGCGTCACGTCGCCGTGCACCCAGTCCGCGCTCAGCGACTGTTCCGCCAGATAGGCCGTCTCGCTCCGCGCGCCCGCGCTCTGCCGCGCTTTGTGCGCCGCCGCGCCCTCCCGCATGCGCTCGGCGGCGAACGCCGCGGGGCAGAGGTCGCTCTCGTGCAGGCTGTGTTCCACCACGCGGCGGACGCTCGCGCGAATCACGTTCATGCGCGCTTCCTCATGCGGCACAGCGACAACGCCAGCAACAGCGCGCCCAGCGCGCTTGCGCCCTGCGCAAGCAGCCACGCCGTCGGCGGCTGATACCACACGTGAAGCACGCCTTCGCCTCCCTCGGGCGTGCCGTAGATGCGCACCATGTTGTTCGTGCCGCGCACCGCCGTGCGCGTCTGCCCGTCCATCTCGGCGCGGTAGCCGGGGTAATACAGCAGCGGCACCTCCAGATAGGTGCAGATGCCGCCGGTTTTCACCGACATGGTGATGTCCGTGCCCCGCTTTTCAAACGTCTCCACCTCGCAGGTTCCTTCCGGATTGGCGCGCACGTCGCCGACCTTCAGCGCGCTCTTCTCCGTGCCCAGATAGGTGTATTCAAACTGCTCGATGCGCGTGTCGGTATAGGTTTCCTTTTGCAGCGACGCTTCCTGCTGCACCATCGTCTGCATCGTGTAACCCGAAAAGACGACGCACAACGCGACAATCGCCGCCATGCCGAGCTTCGCTTCCTTCTCCTCGCGCAGATAGCCCCACGCCGCCGCGACGCTCAGCATCGGCGCAGCGATGCTGACAAACCGCCACGGGAACTGTATCTGCATGAAGAACGTGGAAAACGGCTTTCTGAGCGAACAGAGGAACGTCCAGGGGAAGCAATCCGTGCACAGCAGCAGCGCCAGCGCGCCCAGACCGAGCAGCACCAGCGACAGCCTGTCGTTTTCGCTTTGAAAAGTCTCGCGCCCCGCCGCATAGCGCCGCACCAGCAGCAGCGCGCAGCCCAGCAGCAACGCCAGCCCCGGCACCACGCCGATGGTGTAGGCAAAATCCTCCGGCGCATTCGCGCCCGCGTCACCCGCAAAGCCGACAAGGAAGCTGCCCGCCACATGCACGTTTTCCGCCGCGTTGAGCACAACGCTCGTGCTCACGCCGTCCGCCGAATACTGCATCATCGGCACATAGAACCACAGGCAGCACAGCGCCGTCACGCCCGCCGCCATCAGGATAGTCAAGATGCGCTTCTTTTCCCCGAACAGCTTTTTGACGCTCAGCACCGCCGCCAGCGCGCAGAACGCCGCGCAGAACAGCGTGCTGAGCAGGTGGCTCATGCACACGCCCGTCATGCCCAGCGCCAGCAGCGGCCAGCGCTTTTCATCCCGACGGAGCACCTCGTAAAGCCCCAGCAGCACCACGGGGAAGAATATCATCGCCAAACTTTCGCCCAGCGTCGCGCGCGTGTAGAGATTCACCAGCCGATAGATGCACAGCGTGTAGAGCACGCTTGCGCCGACGGCGGCGCGGCGGCTGTTCATCAGTCTGCGCACGCACAGATAGCACGAAAGCGCCGTCGCCAGATTGATGCACGCCTCAAACACCCGCACGCTCGCGCTCAGCGACACGCCCAGGTTGCGCAGCACGGCAGGGATATAGAGGAACAGCTCGGGGTAGAACTCCGACGCGGCGTAGCCGTAGCCCAGCAGAGTCGAAGCGTGGATGCGCACGGGGAACTGGCCGTTCCGCAGCCCGCTTGCGATGCCCTCGATGCGGTTCAGGTGAAACAGCAGGTCATGCCCGTCGAACACGCCGCGCCAGAGCAGCGGCATGCAGGCAAACGCCGCCGCGCAGACGATGACCAGCGCGTCCCGACGGTTTCTGCGCCCGCGCTCGGTCTTATCCCACGAGAGCACGAGCAGCACCGTCATCACCGCGCCGATAAGCGCCGCATAGGCGCACAAATCCGCAGAGAGCACGCCCGTGCCGACCTTGTGCACCGTCACCGCGGCAATCTCATCCGGATTTTCGCTCGCCAACCAAACCTCCGGCGCGGAATCGGTCAGGTTAAAGACGAAATTCAGCCGGCGGAAGCCGACGTCCCCGTCCCAAGCCTCCTCGTGCGCGTCGCCGTTTTCGATAAACGCCTGATAACCGGCGGAAACGACGTGCACATCCATGCTCTTCGCGCCGTCGTATTCCACCGTCACCCGATATCTGCCCCACATCAGGTTCAGGCCGCCGTTTTCGCCCTCCGCCTCGCGAAACGGCTCGATGTTGTATTCGCCCGTGCCCCAGAGGTTCGCTTCCGTGCGCGCCTGCGCGGCCTGCTGCTCCAGCGTCATCGCCTCGTCGACCTGCGCCTGCCGCGCGTCGGCCTCCTCGCGGGTGAGCACAATCCGCGCCAGCGCTTCCCCCTCGTAGCGCCAGGTATATTCGTCCCTGTCCGTATAGATAAACGCCAGCGCAAGCAAAGCCAGCCACAGCAGGGCCAAACTCGGCAGTTTCTTTTTCATATCGTCAAACCTCCGAAGGGCTATATCGCATATGCCCCCATGATGTTGTTATGATACCATGAACAGGCGCATAAAGCAAGAAGCGCCGTCCGCTTCTCGGCGGACGGCGCTCTCTTTCAATTTTTACGCGTTCGGGTCAACCGGAGGACGGCGGCGGCGGCGCGGCGCTTCCGTCGCGGAAGCGGTCGGCGCTTCGGCGGCCGTCGGCTCGGCGGGCGCTTTCGGCTCGCTCGGCATCATCGGCGCAACGGGCGCTTTCGGCTCGCTCGGCATCGTCGGCGCAATCGGCGCTTTCGGCTCGCTCGGCATCGTCGGCGCAATCGGCGCTTTCGGCTCGCTCGGCATCGTCGGCGCAATCGGCGCTTTCGGCTCGGTCGAGGCCTTCGGCATATACGGATTGACCGTGCTGCGGACGTTCGGCTGCTGCGCCGAAGCCGTATTCTTCATGTAGCTCGGCACCTGACCCGACGGGCCCTGCGGCGCGCGCGGGGTCTGCGGCTGGGCGTAGCGGCTGCGCTGGCGCTCCAGCTGTTCGGCGCGCAGATCGTCCTCTTCGTCCTCATCCTCGTCGGCTTCCTCTTCCTCGGCCTCCTCGGTCTTGCGGCGGTAGACATACACCCCGTAGACCGCGGCAGCCACGACAATCAGCACACCGCCGATGACGAACGGCAGGATACCCAGACCGCCTTCCTCCTGAACGGGCTCGGCGGTGGGCATGGGCTGGGCGGTCGGCTCGGCCGTCGCGCCCGTGTCATAGGTCACGCCGTAGTTCGCGTAGGACGTGCCGGAAGCGAACTCGACGATGTACTCGCCCGGCTTGGGCAGGGTGACTTCCATCGTGAAGCGGCCCGTGCTGTCCGCGACGGCCTGACCGACCGTCTTGCGGCTGGTTTGCAGCGCGTTTTCCGCGATGGCGGAGGCGATGAAACCCAGCTGCTGCGGCGTGGCCGTCGGCTCAACGGTGATTTCAACCGTCGCCGTCACGATGCTCGACGGGCCGGACGTGCCGTAGACCGTGAACTTGCCCGTTTCGCTGACGGCGGGCACATTGCTGACCGTCAGACTGCCGCTGCTGCTGAGCAGCGCCGCCGGATTGGCGACGGGTTCGGGGGTCGGCGTGGCATTCGGGTCGGGCGTAGTCGTCGCGTAGCTCGGCATGCTCGTGCCCGTGCCGCTACTCCAGCTGTTATCGGTGGGCAGCAGATCCTGAAGCGGCGTGCCGTTGATGGTGATGGCGGTATTGTTGTTCTTGTTCGGGGTAACGGTCGCGCCCGCGTTGTTGTTCGGGGCGGGCGTGGCCTGCGCGGCCTCGGCGAGATACTGCTGAAGCTCGGCGATGGTCAGCATCTGGCACATGTCGCTTCGGACATAGCCGTCCATGCCGTTGTAGTTGACCTGATACCAGGTATACGTGCCGTCGTATTCCGTGCCCGTGACCAGCAGCAGCGTGTTCACCGGAATGCGCCCCAGCGACGTGCCGGAGGCGGACGGCGTGCGGCGCAGATTGACCGCGTCCTTCACCAGCTTGGCGTAGGCGCTGGTCGCGTCCGGGCCGAGCGGTTCGGGCGTGGCCTGGGGCAGCGGGGTCGGGGTGGCCTGCGCGGCCTCCAGCGCGGCGAGGTATTCCGCCGTTTCCGCTTCGCCCATCACGCGCACAAGGTCGGCACGCACAAAGCCCCACTGGCCGCTGTACTGCACCAGATACCACGTCATGCCGTCCTCGGCAAACTGGCTCTGGAAGATGTAGACGACCTCTTCCTTATTCAGGATGTTTTGCAGATACGCCTGATTGCTCGGGTTGCCGCGCAGCGGCGTGCCGTCGTTAATGACGCGGGCATACAGGCTCAGCTGCACGGGCGCGGGCGTGGCCGTCGGCTCGGCGGTCGGTTCGGCCGTGACCTCGGGTGTCGCCGTCACCTCTGGCGTTGCCGTCACCTCGGGCGTCGCCGTGACTTCGGGCGTGGCCGTCGGTTCGGGCGTCGCGGTGATTTCAGGCGTGGCCGTCGGGGTCGGCGTGGGTTCGGGGGTATCGGTCGGGGCCGGCGTCGGCGTATCCGTCGGCTCGGGGCGCGTTTCCGGATCGTCAATGGAAGCGATGTAGGCTGCTTCTTCCTCCACGCCCATCAGCTTGACATACTCGGCCATCATGTAGCCGGTCGCGGTATCCGTGCGCACATAGCACCAGTCGCCCTCGCGCTGCATGACCCAGAGAATCGTGCCTGCGGGCAGCTTGGTGATGACGGTGTTGCTGTTGGGCTTGTCGCGCAGGCGAACCTGCTTGCCCGTGTTGTAGCCGTAGTGATACACATCGCCCTCGGTCAGCTCCTGCGGAACGGGTTCCGGCGTGGGATCGGGCGTGGGTTCTTCGGTCGGTTCGGGCGTCGGGGTCTCAATCGGCGGCAGGGTCGGGGCGGGCGTTTCCACCGCGTCCCTCGCCTCCTGCTCGGAGACGATGCGCACGTTATACGCCTCGACATAGCCCGTGTCGCCGTTGTTCAGGTTCTCAATCTGATACCAGACCTGGTCGTTCGCGCCCGTCTGCTGGCCGTCGATGCGCACAGGCGTCGGCTTGTTAATCGTCTTGAGCGCGCCGCTGACCGGAATCGGTTCATCCGGCTCGCTGCGCACCAGCACCGTCACCTGAGTGTCGACAGTGATGCCGTAGGCGGGGAAAGCGAGCGGCGCGTCGGTCTGCTCCGGCTCGGCCGGGGTAATCGGCTCGACCAACGGCTCATCCGTCTGTTCCGGCTCGCCGGACGGGGTTTCGGGCGTAACCGGCTCAACGACGGGCTGAGTGTCGGGGGCTTCCGGCTGCTCCGGCTCGGTCGGGGTAATCGGCTCGACCGACGGCGCGTCGGTCTGCGTCGGCTGCTCCGGCTCGGTTGCGGGTTCATCGGTCTGCGTCGGCTGTTCGGGCTGATTGGCGTTGATTTCCTCGATGCGCTGCATGGCGTCCGCTTCGGAAATCTGCGTCAGCAGATAGTCGCGCATATAGCCGCGGTTGCCGTCGCGCACGACGGTCACATCATACCAGCTGCCGTCGTCCGACCTGCCGTTGATGATGACCAGCTCGTCGTTGTCATAGGTCTTGATGATGTTCGCGTTGGAATCCTGCGCCTCGCGCAGATTGTTGGTCTTGTTGCCCTTCTGGTTGCTCGTGACGGCATAGGTCACGACGGGCTGTTCGGGTTCGGCGGTGGGTTCGTCCGTCTGTTCCGGTTCGGTCGGCTCAACGACGGGTTCGTCCGTCTGCTCAGGCTCGGTCGGCTCGACGACGGGTTCGTCCGTCTGCTCCGGTTCGGTCGGCTCGACGACGGGTTCATCCGTCTGCTCAGGCTCAGTCGGCTCGACTGCGGGTTCATCCGTCTGTTCCGGTTCGGTCGGCTCAACGACGGGTTCGTCCGTCTGCTCCGGTTCGGTCGGCTCGACGACGGGTTCGTCCGTCTGCTCCGGTTCGGTCGGCTCGACGACGGGTTCATCCGTCTGCTCCGGCTCGGTCGGCTCGACTGCGGGTTCGTCCGTCTGCTCAGGCTCGGTCGGCTCGACGACGGGTTCGTCCGTCTGCTCAGGCTCGGTCGGGCGGTTCGCGTCGATTTGGTTCATCAGAATCTGCGCGGTTTCCTCATCCACCGCCGTCATCTGGTTCGCAATGACCGCGTATTCGTTCTGCGTGCGGTAATCCGTCACGAAATACCACAGCAGACCCTCGCCGTCAATCGTATAGTCGTTGACCGTCATCACGTCGTCGGCGTTCGGGGCTTCCGCGACGTCCCACGTGTTCGCGCTGTTGAACCACATCGCGCCGTCAAACGCCGCAATCACATACGACGGAATCGTCGGCTGTTCGGGTTCAGCGGCGGGTTCTTCCGGCTCAACTGCGGGCTGTTCCGGCTCAACTGCGGGCTCTTCCGGCTCAACTGCGGGCTGCTCCGGCTCGACTGCAGGCTGCTCCGGCTCGACTGCGGGCTGTTCCGGCTCAACTGCGGGCTGTTCCGGCTCAACTGCGGGCTGCTCCGGCTCAACTGCGGGCTGTTCCGGTTCGACTGCGGGCTGCTCCGGTTCGACTGCGGGTTGCTCCGGCTCAACTGCGGGCTCTTCCGGCTGCTCCGGCTCGACCACGGGCTCTTCCGGCTGCTCCGGCTCGACCACGGGCTCTTCCGGCTGTTCCGGCTCGCTCGGCGCGGGCGTTTCAAAGCCGTACTGATACAGCACGCTGTCGGCCTCTTCGCCGTCCGTCGGCGCGCCATACTCGGCGGGCACAATCGTCAGGCTGCCGCCGGGAATCGCGTCGCTCATGATATCCAGGCGCGTGTCAATCGCGCCCGCAAAGCCGCTGCTTTCAAGCGGCAGCTCGGCATACAGTTCGCCCGTTTCGCTCACCAGCTGGAGCTGAGCGGTGGCCAGCAGGGCGATTTCGTCGTCGCTGAGCATGCTTTCATCCACCCAGTAAACGGTGCTGCCCAGCGTGTTAGTCACGGGCGTGACCGGCAGATAGCTGAGCGTGCCGTCAGGCAGCGTGACGGCAATCTGCACCGTCAGCGGCGCGCCCTCGGGCGTGGTCAGCTCCTGCGCGCCGGCGGTCGGCACGGCCAGAGCCAGCACGGCGCAGAGCGCAAAGGCCGTCAGGCTGCGGATGAGTTTTTTCATCTTGTATCCTCCTTTACAGGTGAACCAAGGGCTTACGCCCATGAATCGCTGTGTATGTTCCTCATTTTAAGACGGGAAACGCCGACTGTCAACCTCGCGGGCCGTTTTGGCATGGATTCACAGCCGCTTCCTGCGTATAAGACGAATGAAAAGCAGGGATTCTTCCCCGACTCAGAGAATTATCTTTCCAAATCTGTTTTCATGCGGATATTGAGGAGGTTTTTTCATGACTTCAATCGATACGACCCACGACGACGCGCTGCGCGAGGTGCCCTTCGCCAAAGAAGACATCTACAACGGCAAAATTCTGCACGTGGAAAAATGGAAGGTCACCTGCCCCAACGGGCGCGAGGCGACGCGCGAGGTCGTCGTGCACAAGGGCGCGGCGGCGGTCGTGCCTGTGTTTGAAAACGGCGACACGCTGCTGGTGCGCCAGCACCGCGTGGCCGTGGACCGCGTGACGCTGGAAATCCCGGCGGGTAAGCTGGACAGCGTCGGCGAGGACCCGCTCGACTGCGCCGTCCGCGAGCTGCGGGAGGAAACGGGCCTTGCCGCCCAAAGCATGACCCACCTGACCACGATTCTGACCACGCCGGGCTTCTGCACGGAAAAAATCGCCATCTATCTGGCACAGGGGCTCTCTCAGGGGGCAACCCATCCGGATGAGGATGAGTTTCTGGGTCTCATCCGCATGCCGCTGGAAGAAGCGTTCGAGCTGGTCATGCGCGGCGAAATCCGCGACAGCAAGACGATTTGCGGCCTGATGATGGCGCGCGAGCTCGTCGCCCGCCAACAGGCGTGAGACCGCTGACCCATTGGCGCATCCGCGCGGCGCGCCTGCCCGAGCGGCTGACGGAGGACGCGCCGTTTGACACCGCCTTCCGCCTGCCCGGCGCGGACGCGCTGAGCGATTTTGCCAACCTGCTGGGCGACGCACAGGAAACCGCGGAGGAGACTACCGCGGAGGACGGCGCGCCGTCGGGCGAAGAGGCCGATTTCACCCTGCCCGCCGCGATTCCCGACGACGTGAGCGGCGCAGTCGAGCTGACGGCCGAGCTGGACTTCGGCGCGCTCTGCGCCGACGACGCGGAATTGACGCTCGAGCTGGTGCGCGGCAAAGGCCGCGTGCTGGCGGATGACACGCCGCTCTGCGCGTTTCAAAATCCGAAGGACGGCCTTCTGCGCGTGCCGCTCACCCGCGCGCTGCACGCGGGGCGCAGACAGACGATTCGCCTGTGCTTCGACGCGTCCCGCCCCGCGGGCGTGCTCGGGCCTGTCAATCTGCATCTGACGACGTGCGCCCGTCTGCGGGATACGGCGCTCCTGCCCGACGCGGCGGCCAAAACCGTCTGTCTCCGCGCGACGCTCGCCGCGATGGAAACGGGCCGCTATGTGCTCCGCGCGCGCGCCGCCTGCAAGGGCGACGTTTGGCCCGTGCACGATTTGCCCGTTTCGCTGACGGCGGGCGAGCCGCAGACCGTCGAAATGACCCTGCCCCTGCCGGCCGCGCCCTTTATCCCCGGGCAGACGGCGGACGGGCCGTCCCTCCGCGTTCAGCTGTTTACACAGGGCCGCCTCGGCACGCTCTGCGACGAAACGACGCTGCTCTGCGGCTTTGGCGGCCAATCCGCATCTTACGACGTGCCGCTCCTTCCCTCGGAATGTCTCGACCCCGACGCGCTGCTTGCGCGCATCGGACGCATGCGCCTGTTCGGCGTTCGGCTCGACGCGCCCGCACCGGACTGCTTCTACCGCACGATGACGCTCGCGGGCGTTTCCGTTCTGCATCCTTTCGCGACAGAAGCCATGCGGGAGCGGCTGGCCCGCCACGCGTGCGTGTGCCTCGGCGACGCGCCCCTCCCCCGCATGCGCAACCTGCCCGCGCTGGATGCGTGGCTGCTCTGCGGCCTGACCGCCTGCCCGCGCACGCCGCCCGCGGACGCGGCGCCCGCCGAGCTGCTCTTTGAAGCGGCGGGCCGCGAGCTGGATGCGCAAAGCCCGAGCATCGCCGCCGTGCTGCTGTGGCTCCGCGCCGTCCGCGTGCGGCTGCTGGCCGAGGCCGCGCGGCAGAACCGCTTTTCGGGCGCGCTCTGCCCGCCCGGCGTCTGGCAGGATGAGGACGTTTTCGCCGCCCTGCAAACCGCGCTCGCCCCGACGCACGTCGGCGCTCTGCCCCTGTGCGGCGCGTGGTTCGCGGGCTCCAAATTCAGCGCAGACATCCGCGCGTTCGTCGATGAGCGCGATGCGGGCGACGACCTCATCGTCCGCGCGTGGCTTGAGGATGACGACGGCAAACGCCTTGCGGCGCTCAAGCGCCCCTGCCCGCCGCGCGGCGGGGAAATCGGCCTTTTGGCCTGCACCCTGCCAAATGAAGCCTGTGTGCTGACCCTGTGCGCCGGTTTATCCAAAGGCGGCGAAACCATCGAGCAGAACCAGATTCCCGTTTACGTCGGCGTAAAGGGGATGCTGGAAGCGGCGTTTTAAGTGCCAGTCAGAACCACCAGCGTAGCTGGTGGCTTGATTAGGCCCTATAAGGGCCTGATACCGGCGAGCGCTACTCGCGCTC
>CAKURR010000027.1 GCA_934675735.1 uncultured Clostridia bacterium | reverse complement strand
GTCTTTTTCTTACCGTGACTCGTGAAAATCACGGTTCGCGTTCTTCTTGATTCTGTATCGTTTTCAAGGATCATCGCTGTCCGCCCGGCTCAGTGGCTCGCGCTGACAGCTCAGTTATTATATCGCAGTTTCGGCTTCGTGTCAATACCTTTTTTAATCTTTTTTCGACAGTTTTCGAAACTTTTTCATCCGATTCCGGATTTTTCCATGCCTCAAACGTCATTTTTCTTGCTCCCGCAAGAAAAAACACGCCTTTCGGCGTGTTCGCGGTGTTTAAGCTGTTTTTACTTCTTCCCGTAATTCTCCAAGAAGCTATGCTCCTCCCCATGCGTTTTCCACCCCGGCATAGTATCCAGGCAGACGGCATGAATGCTGTTGAAGATGCTCTTTTCGATATCGGGGTTATCCTTTTTGAGCCGTTTGAGCAGCTGCTTGACCTCCTGCCGCTTCGAGCCGCCGCCTCCGTTATCACACATGGTGCAGTTCTCGGTGAATCGGCAGGCGCACTGAATAAATTCCAGCTCGTGCGCGTTCTTCCAGCGGATGATGTCGTCCTCGTGGATGCAGTACATCGGGCGGATAAGCTCCATGCCCTCAAAGTTGCTGCTGTGCAGCTTGGGCAGCATCGCCTGAAGCTGCGCGCCGTAGAACATCGCCATGACCGTGGTTTCAATCACATCATTAAAATGGTGGCCCAGCGCAATCTTGTTGCAGCCCAGCTCTTTGGCCTTGCTGTACAGGTAGCCGCGGCGCATGCGCGCGCAGAGATAGCAGGGGTTGTGTTCGCTGTTGTTGGCCACGTCGAATACATCCGTCTCGAAAATCGTAATCGGCACGTTCAGCAGCGCGGCGTTCTGCTCGATTTTGCGGCGGTTGATTTCGTTGTAGCCGGGGTCCATCACCAGAAAGACCGTTTCAAAGTGCACCTTGCTGTGGCGCTGAAGCTCCTGCATGAGCTTGGCCATCAGCATGGAATCCTTGCCGCCGGAGATGCACACGGCGATTTTGTCGCCCTCCCGAATCAACTCATAGCGCTTCACGGCCAGAATAAACGGCTTCCACAGCTCCTTGCGATAGGTGGTCAGAATGCTGCGCTCCACCCGCTGATAAAATTCAAATTCGCGCTTCACTTTGTCATTTCCTCACAGCATGTTTTGAAGATATCCAGAAATTGCGAAATCTCCTCGTCCGTCGTCAGGTGGCTCAGGCTGATTCGGATGGAGTTCATCGCCTGCGCACGGTTTCGGCTGACGGCGAACACCGCGCGCGACGGCGTGCCCTCCACCGAGCAGGCGGATTTCACCGACACGCAGACCCCGCGCGCATCCAGCGCCGCCGCCATTGCCGCGCCGCGCACGCCTTCGACGCTCAGGTTCAGAATGTGCGGAATCGCATGTTCCGGACTGTTGATTGCTACTTTGGGATAACCTGCCAGCGCCGCGCGGAGCCTCTCGTTGAGCGCCTTGACCCGTTCATAGCGCGCGGGCTGCTCCTTCAGCGCCATTTCCAGCGCTGTCTCCGTCGCCGCGGCCAGACCGACGGGCGGCGTGCCGCTCCGATAGAGCGACACGCTCACCCCGCCGTGAATCAGCGGCTCCATGCCCACCTCCTCGCGGCGCAGCAGCAGACCCACGCCGTTGAGGCCGTAGAATTTATGCGCGGCCAAGCTCATCGTGTCCGCCCCGTCAAACGATATCGGCATCTTGCCGACCGCCTGAGTCGCGTCCACATGCAGCCTGCAATGCGGATACCCCTCCAACAGGCGGGCAATTTCCTTCACGGGCTGCACCACGCCAAGCTCGCTGTCCACTGCGCTGACGGTCACCAGCACCGTATCTTTGCGCATCAGCTCGGCCAGTTCCTCCAAATCGACGCGCCCCTGTCGATCGATGGAGACCACGTCAATCTGCGCGCCCTGTTCCTGCATCGCCGTCAGGCAGCCGCTCACCGACGCATGCTCCAGCGGCGTGGTGATGATGTGCCGCCCGGCGTGGCGGCTTGCGCGCAAAATGCCCTTGATGGCCGTGTTGTTCGACTCGCTCGCGCCGGAGGTCTGGATGATTTCCGTCTCCTTTGCGCCGAGCACCTGCGCCATGTGCGCCAGACTCGCGTGCAGAATATCCGCCGCCTGCCGTCCGGCCGCGTGTTTGCTGTTCGCGTTGCCGATGCAGCGCCGTTCCGTTTCGCAGAATCGCGCCAGCACCCGCTCATCCGGCGGCGTGTTCGCCGTATAATCCAGATAAATCATAGCGCAAACCGCCCGTTTTCAAAGACGACCACGTCGCGCCCGTCCTTCGTCGTGCCGATGATGGACAAATCCGCCGTGCCGACCATGAAATCCACGTGCGTGTTGCTCACGGCGTTGATGCCGCAGCGCAGCAGTTCTTCCTCCGAGAGGTTGTCGCCGTTCGGCACGCACGCCGGATACGCCTGCCCGAAGGCAAAGTGACATGCGGCGTTCTCGTCAAACAGCGTATTATAGAAGAGCAGCCCGCTCTGCGCAATCGGCGAATCGACCGGAACGAGCGCAATTTCGCCCAGATAGTGCGCGCCCTCGTCCGTCTCGATGGCCTGCCTCAGCACGTCCTCGTTCGTATCCGCATGGATGCCGACGATTCGCCCGTGCTCCAGCGTCAGCCGAATCCCCTCGATGACATTGCCGTTCAGCGCCAGCGGCTTGGATGCGGCCAGCACGCCGTCCACCGCGTCGCGCTTCGGCGCGGAAAAGATCTCTTCGGTCGGCATGTTCGCCACAAAGCGCACGCCGCTCTTGGCCGAGTCCGCGCCCGCCAGCCAGACGTGCTCGTCGGGCAGACCGACGACCACATCCGTGCCGAGCGCATTTTTGTATCGTACCTGCCTGAGCTGCAAGGCGTTCAGCTTGCCCGCCATCTCGTCCAGATACGCGCAATGCGCGCGCCACGCTTCCACCGCGTCGCCGCCCTCCGCCACGCGGACGGTTTTGAAAATCGCGTCCCAAAGCTTGTCCATCGCGGCTTCGTCCGTCTCGTTCGGGAAAACCTTCTTCGCCCAGCTCAGCACGGGCACGCTGACCACGCACCACGGAAAGCCGTTGGCCATCATCATGCGGTAAAATTCCTTCTGGTCGCGGCCCGCCGCCTCTTCCCAGCGGCGCAGCCTGTCCGTGGAGACCCCGCGCAGATTCTCCGGATCGCTCGCCGAAACCGTGATGAAGCCCGCGCCCTCGCGGCCCAGCTGCGTGTTCTTTTCGACGTCCCACGGATAGACCGCGTCGAACACGCTGTCGTCCGCGTGCAGCCAATGCTCGCGGCTGCAAACGTCGTCGCGCCATTCCATCACCACATCTTTCGCGCCCAGCTCAAAGCAGGCCGCGCAGAGCGCCCGCCCGAAATCCGCGCAATCCACCGGACAGCGCACCACGACGGTCTGCCCCTTCTGCACGTTGACGCCCACGCCCGCCACCAGACGCGCGTATTGCTTTAACAAATCTTTTTTCATCTATTTTCTCCCGATTCAAATCATTCAATATCAGCCTTAAAGGAGGAAAATCCAAGAACCTCAGGTTCTTGGCGGGGGATTGAAGCCATGCGCCCGCTGTGCGGGAAAAAGCATGGCGGAAATCGGAAATCGCAAGGAGCCGAAACGGCGTTCGTGAAACGGGCGCGTCTGCCGCAGACAGAGGACAGCGCCCCTATGCGAGCTTCCCGAACTTGGGGCGGCGCCCCATCGTCTCCCTTCGTCGATTGTACACAGTTTTGCGCAAAATATCAAGCGCCCGCGCAATTTTGTGTTTTCCGCTTTCCCCGATTGTGTTATAATGGCGGAAGTTTCAGGATTCTTGTCGGAGGTTTCGTGATTTATGGATCGTTTTGATATCGTCGTCATCGGCGCGGGCCACGCGGGCTACGAAGCGGCGCTGGCCTGCGCCAGAATGGGGCTGGATACCCTGCTGCTCACGCTCAATCTTGATTCCATCGCCCTCATGCCCTGCAACCCCGCCATTGGCGGCACGGGCAAGGGCCATCTCGTGCGCGAAATCGACGCGCTCGGCGGCGAAATGGGCCGCGCCATCGACGATACGTTCATCCAGTCGCGCATGCTCAACACCGGCAAAGGTCCCGCCGTGCATTCCCTCCGCGCTCAGGCGGATAAGCGCGCCTATCAGCAGCGCATGAAGGGCGCGCTCTTCGCCGAGCCGCACCTCACCGTGCGTCAGGGCGAATGCGGCCGGTTCCTGACCGAAAACGGCGCCGTCTGCGGCATCGAGACCACCACGGGCGCATCCGTCGCCTGCCGCGCGGTCGTCGTCTGCTCCGGCGTGTATATGGACAGCCGCATCATCATCGGCGAATGCAGCTGGATGGGCGGCCCGCAGGGGCTGCTCTCCTCCGCCCACCTCGCGGGCGCGCTGCGCGAGCTGGGCGTTTCGCTCCGCCGCTTCAAGACCGGCACGCCGCCCCGCGTGGAGGAAGCCTCCATCGACTTTGACGAAATGGAGCCGCAGCCCGGCGACGAAACCATCACGCCGTTCTCCTTCCTGACCGACGGCGTGCTCGAAAACCGCGCACAGTGCTACCTCACCTATACCAATGAGGAAACCCACCGCATCATCCGCGAAAACATCCACCGCGCTCCCATGTACGCCGGCACGATTCACGGCACGGGCGCGCGCTACTGCCCTTCCATCGAAGATAAAATCATGCGCTTTGCGGATAAAGACCGCCACCAGCTCTTTCTCGAGCCGGAGGGACTGAACACCGTCGAGTGGTATGTGCAGGGGCTTTCCACCTCCATGCCCGAGGATGTGCAGCTGGCGATGCTGCATACCATTCCCGGCCTGCGCCATGCGCGCGTGCTTCGCCTTGCCTACGCCATCGAATACGAGTGCATCGATCCCCTCCAGCTGCGCGCGGATTTGTCTCTGCGTGCCGTGCCCGGCATGTACTTTGCCGGCCAGATTAACGGCACCAGCGGTTATGAGGAGGCCGCCGCACAGGGCATTCTCGCGGGCATCAATGCCGCGCGCTTTGTGCAGGACAAGCCCTCCGTCATTTTGGGCCGCGACCAGGCGTATATCGGCGTGCTCGTGGACGATTTGACGACCAAGGGCACCAACGAGCCTTACCGCATGATGACCAGCCGCTGCGAATACCGCCTGCTTCTGCGGCAGGATAACGCCGACCTCCGCCTGACCGAAATCGGCCACGCCGTCGGTCTGGCGAGCGATGAGCGCCTTGCGCGTATGCAGAAAAAGCGCGCGCTCACCGAAGAAACCCTCGCGCGCCTGCAAAAGACGTGGCTGCCCAAGTCCGACGCACTGGACCGCCTGCTGCTCGCCCACGGTCAGCAGGCCGCAGGCGGCAGCATCTGCGCCGCCGACCTGCTTCGCCGCCCCGGCCTTTGTTATGAGGATTTGGCCGAAATCGACCCGCATTACGTCCAGCTCCCCTTCGCCGTCAGCGAACAGGTCAATATCTCCCTCCGCTACGCGGGCTATATCGAAAAGGAGCGTCGGCAGGTCGAAGCCTTCCGTCAGGCGGAAGATAAGCTTCTCCCGCAGGACTTCGATTATATGACCCTCGACGGTCTGCGCATCGAAGCGCGCCAAAAACTCACCGCCCATCAGCCGCGCTCCCTCGGCGAAGCCGGACGTATCTCCGGCGTGTCCCCGGGAGACGTCACCGTGCTGATGGTGTGGCTGGCCAAACAGGCGCACGCCAACTAAATCCAATGCGTCAAACGGCTTCACATTGGTGTGTCGCCGTTTTCTTCTGTCAAATATACCTATTGACAAACTAGGTAAGTGCGTATATCATACATTCATTCCAATCCGTTATAAGGGAGCATCATCAATGGACCAGTTTTCCAGAACAGCGCTTGTGCTCGGCACCTCCGCCGTGGCGCATCTGAAAACCTGCCGCGTGGCGATTTTCGGTGTCGGCGGCGTGGGCGGATATGCGGCAGAAGCGCTCGTGCGCAGCGGCGTCGGCGCCATCGACCTCTACGACGACGACCGCGTCTGCCTGACCAACCTCAACCGCCAGCTCATCGCCACGCGCAAGACCGTCGGTCAATATAAGGCAGACGCGATGGAACAGCGCCTGCACGACATCAACCCGAACGTCGTCATCCGTACTTATAAGATGTTTTACATGCCCGATACCGCCGACGAGGTGGATTTGACGCAGTATGATTACGTCGTGGATGCGGTCGATACCGTGACGGCCAAGCTCGAACTGGTCTGCCGCGCCAAGAAAGCGGGCGTCCGCATCATCAGCGCGATGGGCGCGGGCAATAAGCTCGATCCATCCCGCCTCCGCGTGGCGTATATCGAAAAGACGAGCGTCTGCCCGCTCGCGCGCGTCATGCGCACCGAGCTGAGAAAGCGCAAAATCCGCAAGCTCAAGGTCGTCTTTTCCGACGAGCAGCCCATCAAGCCCGACGACGATCCGGCGCTCAGCTGCCGCAACCACTGCATCTGCCCGCCCGGCATGGTGCGCAAGTGCACCGCCCGCCGCGATATCCCCGGCAGTACGGCCTTTGTGCCGCCCGCGATGGGCATCATGATTGCATCCGAAATCGTCCGCGATTTGATTCGCTGATTTTTCCGGATTCCCGCCCGTCGGAAAATCCCCCGTTCCATCTCATTTATGTAGGAGTTTTCCATGAAAAAAGTCTTTCCGCTCTTCCTCGCTTCGCTTTTGCTGCTCGGCGGATGCGCGCAAACCCCTTCCGCCCCCAAAGCCGAAGCCTCAAACGACATGACGATTGCGCTCGATACCCTCGGCGAAACGCCGACCTTTGTGGATGGAAACATCGACGGTCAGCCCATTCAGGTCATCGCCATCCGTGATTCGGACGGAACCGTCCGCCTGTCCTTCAACACCTGTCAGGTGTGTCAGGGCTCGCCGTGGGCGTATTTCGAGGTGCAAAGCGGCAGGCTCGTCTGCCAGAACTGCGGCAATACGTTTGATTTTTCCTCCGTCGGCAAGGGCGGTTACGGCTACATGCCGCTGATGGTGCCCGCCTATACGCTGACGGAAACGAGCGTCGTCATCCCGCATGACACGCTTGCGCAGGTCAAAGATGCGTTTGAGAATTGGAAGGTGTTCCCATGACCCGTCCCATGATTTGGCGCGTGGAGGGCATGTTCTGCCCGCATTGCGAGCAGACGATTCTGCGCGCCGTCTCCGCGCTGCCCGGCCTTTCCAACGTGCGGGTCAGCTATCGCGAATCCACCCTTTCCGCGGATTGGGACAGCGCGCTTCTCCCCGAAAAGCGCCTTGCGGATGTTTTGGCCGACCACGGCTACACCCTCAAAAAGACGCATTCACCGTTTCGCGACGTTCTCGGGTTTTTTGGCGGCCTCGCGGTGCTTCTTCTGCTGTTCTTCGCGGTGAACCGTTCGCCGCTGGGCACGTGGATCGCCGCATTCCCGACCGCCAAAACGGGCATGAGCCTCGGCGCGCTGTTTCTCGTCGGCCTGATGACCTCGCTTCACTGCGTCGCCATGTGCGGCGGTATCAACATCGCCGGCACGGGAAATTCTCGGCGCGGCGCCATCCTCTATAACGCAGGGCGCGTCGTCTCGTATACGCTCATCGGCGGTATCGTCGGCGCGCTGGGCAGCGCGTTCAGCCTGTCCGCCGCCACGCAGGCCGGTATCCAGCTCTTCGCCGCCGCATTCATGCTGGCTATGGCGCTCAATCTGATGGGCTGCTTCCGCTTTCTCCCCACGCTGCATCCCCCTAAGGGCCTGACGCGTCTGTTCCGCGGCCGCTCGGCCTTCGTCATCGGCCTGGCCAACGGCCTGATGCCCTGCGGCCCGCTTCAGGCCATGCAGCTCTTCGCGCTCTCCACAGGCAGCTGGCTGATGGGTGCGCTTTCCATGCTCTGCTTCAGTCTCGGCACCGTGCCGCTGATGCTGGGCGTCGGTCTGGTCAGCGGCTCGCTCAACCGCCGCTTCGCCAAGCCCATGCGCATCGCTTCCGCCGCGCTCGTCGCCGTCATGGGCATGAGCATGCTGCAAAATACGCTGGCGCTGTTCGGCGTTTCCGCGCCCCAGACTGTGCAGACCGAACCCGTCGCGGACGGCACGGCCTATATTGCCGACGGCGTTCAGCTCGTGCATACCGTGCTTGACTACCGCAGTTATGCCCCGATTACCGTGAAAGTCGGCGTTCCCGTCCGCTGGACGATTACCGCCGAAAGCCGCGTTCTGAACGGCTGCAACGAAGCGCTCGTCATCCCCGAATTTGGCATTCAAAAGGGCCTCGCCCCGGGTGATAACGTGATTGAGTTCACGCCGACCGAGGTCGGCACATTCCCTTACTCCTGCTGGATGGGCATGATTCGCTCTTCCATTACCGTTGAGCCGTAAAACCAAAATAAACCCCTTGACAAATCCTGCCGCTGTGGTATAATGTTTTCTGCTTGAAGATATGCTTCAATCGGGGTGTAGCGCAGCTTGGTAGCGTGCTTGAATGGGGTTCAAGAGGCCGCGAGTTCGAATCTCGCCACTCCGACCATGAAAAGTTTTGATTTTCTTAATGGAATCAAGACTTTTTTTATTATTCCATTCTAAGCATTCGTTGTTTTCATTTTCTTCTTTTTTTCCGATAAATTTGTTACCGCACATATTCAAGGGTATCCGCCGTGTTTCCAAGAAAACCAAGTACAAACCCCCGCCCGAAAGGCATCAGCCTTTTGGGCGGGGGTTTTATCCTTCTTTACTTCTTCAAATATGCCCCATTCACGATATCATTCGGCGTATTGAGCGGTTCGCCCCTATCAAATGCCACGATGTTATGATAGACATAGTTCACCATGTTGATATCGTTATCCTTGGTGTTGCCGCCCGCGTGCGCGCTGGCGACCACGTTATCCAGCGTCAGCAGCGGATGATCCTTGGGCAGGGGTTCATGCTCGTAGGTATCCAGCCCCGCCGTCGCGATTTTGCCCGTCGTCAGCGCGTCAATCAGCGCCGCTTCATTCACAATCGGGCCGCGCGCGGTGTTGATGAGCATCGCCGTCGGCTTCATCTGTGCAAACTGCGCCGCGCCAATCATGCCGCGCGTCTCCTCGTTGAGCGGGCAGTGAATGGTGAAGATGTCGCTCTCCCTGACCAGCGTGTCAAAATCGACAAAGCGATAGCCGAACCGCTCCTCCTGCTCGGTCTGGCGCACGATGTCGTAATAGATGACGTTCGCGCCGAAGGCCGTCGCCAGCGCCGCGACCTTTTTGCCGATGTGGCCCAGGCCCAGCACGCCGACCGTCTTGCCCTTTATCATAAACGAGCGGCCGAAGTATTCGGTGCGCGGCCAATGGCCCGCGCGCAGCTGGCGGTTGATTTGCAGCAGGTTGCGATAGCCCGCCAGCATCAGCATGATGGCCAGCTCCGCCACAATGCCGGAGTTGACACCCGGGCAAGTCGCAATCGGGATGCCGCGCTCGCCCCACGCCTTCAAATCCACATGGTCAAAGCCCGCGCCCCAGCGCTGCCAGAATTTGACGTTCGGGGTGTGGTTGATGATATCCGGATCGATATCCAGTCGGGAAATGAGGTATTCGCAGTCTGCCAGGTTGCCATAAGCCTCCGGCGAGAGCGCATCCACCAGTTCAAAGCCCTCGGGCACGTTTTCGTGCAGCGCGTCGTATGCGCCCGGGAAATAAATGCCGACAAGGCCGATTTTCTTTGCCATAACTTTTTCCTCTTATCTTTCAATTCTTTCAATGCGTTAAAACGTAGGGGCGCAAACGGCGCGCCCGCGGAATCTGCTCATGAATCGTTTTCATGAGAAAGCCCCTCCTTTTTCAAGGAGAGGCGGAAAATCAAACCTGTGTGGAATTACTCCAACACGCCGACCTCACGGTAGTAACGCGCAGCGCCCTCGTGAATCGGCACGCCCGCCAAATCGGTGCAGGCCGCTTCAAGGCTGGCCTTCTTCAGCGCGGCGTGGGTCTCGGTGAGGTAATCCCAGTTCTCCCAGAAGGTCTTGGTCATCCGGTAGACGGTCTCTTCGTCCACATCGGCGGTGATGAACAGGGTGAGCTTCACCGCGGAGGTGGGCACATCCTCATCCTGGCCCGCGTAGGTGCCGGCGGGAATGGTGTAGCTCGCGTACCACGGATAGTTGACCTTGAGCGCCTCGACGGTCTCCGCCGGAATCGGCAGAATCTTCGCGTCGGTGGTGGTCATAATCTGGGTGACGGCAGCGTTCGGCGTGCCGGCCATGACCCAAACGCCGTCGAGCTGCTTATTGCTGATGGCGTCGGCGGATTCGCTCGTGCCCATGTATTCGGCCTTGAGGTCGTCGAGCGTCTTGCCCAGCAGAGAGAGATGCACGGTCGCCTCATCGACGGTCGTAGAGCCCGCCGCGCCGACGGAAATGTGCTTGCCGACCAAATCCTCCAACGAGTCGATGCCGCTGTCCTTGGTCACGACAACCTGATTCGGGTTATAGTAGAGGCCCGCGAAGATGCGCAGATTCTCGTTGGCATAGCCCTCGAAGCTGTCCGTGCCCTGCTGGGCCTGATAGACGAGGTTTGCGTTGGCGATGCCGATTTGGGCCTCGCCGTCCATCGCCTGATTGAGGTTATCGATACCGCCGCCGGAGGGCGTGGCGGTCGCGCGCATGCCTTCGATGTTATCGTTCCACAGCTGACAGACGGTCGCGCTGATAGGGTAGAACGTGGAGGACGTGCCCGCGGTGACGAAGTTGATGTCTGCGGCCAGAGCGTTCGCCGCGCCCATCACGGTTGCCGTGCAGAGCGCGGCGGCAAGCATTTTTTTCATAATCGGTTTCTCCTTCATTCCTTTTGTTTATTCTGATGCTGATTTCTCCGTTCAGCATGGGAATCTGATTTGGCGGTTTGAACCCGTTTCAATCGTAGACTGCTTTGCAGTCTGCTCTGAAACTTCGTTTTTGACGAGGGGAACGATGGGCTGCCGCCCATACCTGCCTACTCCTTTCTTCGCTTCGCGCCTGCTTAAACAAGCTGCGCGTTTACGCTGCAACAGGTTTCATTTTCGAGAGCACGGCGCGGTCGAGGGCGACTTCCGCCGCGATGAGGGCGAGCGCCGCGATATCGGTGACAAACGTCGGATTGACAAACAGCAAACCGCCGACGACGAGCATCACGCGGGTGACGAGCCGAAGCGCCGTCGCGCCGCTGCTGTATTTCTGCATCGGCAGGCCGGAAAGGCCCTGTGCGATGGCGAGCACGCCGAGCGTCGCCGTGGCGAACGTGCGAATCGTTTCGCTCAGGGCCACGCCTTCAGTGCTGCCGTAGAGCAGGACGGGATTATTGAGGAAGAAGAACGGCAGGATAAAGCCCGCAATGCCCAGCTTCATCGCAATCAGCGAGGTTTTGGTCATGTTGCTGTCCGCAATGCCCGCGGCGACATAGCTGCTCATCGCGACGGGCGGGGTGATGTTGGACAGGCACGCGTAAATCAGGCAGAACATATTGGCCGCCATCTCCGTCGCGCCCACGCCGCGCAGCACGGGCACGGCCACGACATACACGATGACATACGCCGCCACGCCCGGCACGCCCATGCCGAGGATGATGGACATAATCATCACCATCAGGCCGCCGAGGAACAGGTGGCCGTCGCCGACCACGCGCAGAATCAGATTGCCGAAATTCAGGCCCAGACTGGTCATGTTGACCGAGCCGATAATCACGCCAATGATGATGCAGCTGATGCCCACGCCGATGGCGCTGCGGCTGCCCTCGACGGTCGCCTGCACGATGGTCTTGAGATCCATGCGCGTTTCCTTGCGAATCCACGACACGGGGATGGTGACAAAAATCGCGACAATCGCGGCGAACAGCGGCGTATAGCCGGTGAACATCAGCGCCAGCAGCACGACCAGCGGAATGAGCAGGTGGCCGCGCTCCCTGAGCACCGCGCCCGCCTTGGGGATATTCTCTTTCGACAGGCCGGAAAGGCCGAGGCGCTTGGCCTCCAGATGCACCGAGTAGAGCAGGGAGAGGTAATACAGGAACGCCGGAATCGCCGCCGCCAGCATCACCTTGGTGTAGCTGACGCACATGAACTCCGCCATCACGAAGCCGACCGCGCCCATAATCGGCGGGGTGAACTGGCCGCCCGTGGAAGCAACGGCCTCCACCGCCGCGGCAAAATCCTTTTTATAGCCCGTCTTTTTCATCAGCGGGATGGTAATCGTGCCCGTCGTCGCCACGTTGGCGATGGCCGAGCCGTTAATCATACCCATCAGCGCGGAGGCGATAACCGCTACCTTCGCCGGGCCGCCGGGGGTCTGGCCCACCAGCGTCAGCGCGATATCGTTGATGAACTGGGAAAAGCCGCTGTACTTGAGGAACGCGCCGAAGAGCACAAACACGAAGATATACGTCGCCGAAACGCCCGCGCCAGTGCCGAGCACGCCGTTGGTATCCCACACCAGCGCTTTGATGACGCGCTTGAGCGTAAAGGCACTCGTGCCGAACGTGCCGGGGATGTATTTGCCCCACACGGCGAAATACGACAGAAAGATCAGCGCAATGATGGCCAGATTGCCGCTCGCGCGCCGCGCCGCCTCAAAAGCGACGACCAGACAGACCACGCCGACCCACACATCCGTGCTGTTCAGCCGCCCCGTCTTGGCAATCGCGTCGTATCGCATGAACAGATAGCCGTAGCTGAGAATCGCCGCGGCGATAAGCGCGATATCCCAAACGGGCATCAGCTTGCGGCGGCGGCGCTCCTTTTTGAACGTCGGATAGAGCGTAAACGCCAGCGGCAGCAGGAACATGATATGCGCCGTGCGCAGCTTAACCGCGCCGAGCGTACCGAACATGTTGGCCCAAACCTGAAACACCGCCCAGATGAGCAGCACCGCCGTGAGCACCTTTTCCATCGGGCCGACATAAACGCGCAGGCGGCTGTCCGCGTCCTTTTCTTCAACCAGCTTTTGTGCTTTATCGTCCAGCTCGGTCTGCGAGACGGTCTTTTCTTCCATATGTTTTCCTCCGATGCGCGGGCCTTCATTGACCGCGTTCAATTCGCGTATCAGTGTATCATAAACCGCAACAATTTGTCAACATGGTTATGTCGTTTCTTTCAATCTTCAAAAAAATGAGCTGTCAAGCTCAAGCCAAACATTTCAAGGGGTAATAATCTAAGGAACCTCTGATTTAATCGAAACCATGAACGAAACAATAAAATATGATATAATAAAGCCAACAAATAAGGGTGGTGAAAAGAAGTGAAGCAGGGAACGTTTACTGACATTGAGTACAGCGGTCGTAAAAAGAAGACAAGACGAGAAGAATTTCTTGAGATCATGGATGAAATTATTCCATGGGATGAATGGGTAGGCGTAATTGAACCGTATTATCCCAAGGGAAAACGAGGACGTCCGCCTATGGGTATCGAAAAAATGCTGAGGATGTACCTGCTTCAGATCTGGTTTAATCTGTCTGATCCGGCCACTGAAGACGCAATCTATGACAGCTATGCAATGCGGAAATTTACAGGTATTGATTTTCTGAAAGAATCCGTGCCGGACGAGACAACACTGTGCAAATTCCGTCATCTTCTGGAAGTAAACGGCTTGAACAAGCTGTTTTTTGAAGCAATAAACCGAGTCATGGTACAAAGCGGTCACATGATGAAAGGCGGTACGATTGTGGACGCCACGATTATCGACGCGCCTAGCTCAACAAAAAATGTAAAGAAGGCTCGCGATCCAGAAATGCATCAAATCCGAAAGGGTAATGAATGGCGGTTCGGTATGAAATGTCATGTTGGCGTAGACGCTGGAAGTGGATTGGTCCATACCATTACGGTTACCTCAGCAAACAAGCACGATATTACCGAAACCGTAAATCTGATTCGGGAAGATGACGAAGTCATTTATGGCGATTCAGGATATCTCGGCGTTCAGAAACGCTCTGAAATCCAGCAAAACGAGCATTTTTCCAAGGTCGATTTCAGAATTAACCGTCGTCCAAAGAGTTTACCCAAAGTAAGCGATCATGCGATTGATTGGGAACGGTATATTGAGCATCGTAAATCTTCCATCCGCAGCAAGGTCGAGCATGTATTCCGAATTATCAAGTGCCAATTCGGTTATAAAAAAGTCGTTTATCGCGGATTAAAGAAAAACGAAAATCGTTTGTATGCCCTGTTTGCCTGTGCCAATTTGTATTCGCTGGCGATTGCCGGTCGAAAACTTTCCACAACATAAATCAAGGGGGAAGTTTGCCCTTTTACAGAAAAGAAAGCAGCTAACCAGCGAAAAAAAGCATATTTGAGTAAAGATAAGCCCTGTATTCTGAAAAAACGCTTGAATGGCGTCTTTGACCAGAATATAGGGCTTATTATTCAGAGGTTCCCTAAGCATTTTCAGGATATGGGGCTTTGCCCCATCGCCCCACCAAAGGGCTTTCGTTTTCTGCTGTTTGTTTCCGCCACCGGCGGCAACAGCCGAAAACCTCTTTTGGAAACCTTCGGGTAAAAACACTTAGTTTTTTCTTGAAATATCAGGTTTATGAGCTTGACAGCTCCTCAGCGCATATTCTAAAATTCCAAACTTGTTTACTTCTTCTCCGCCACGACGGTTTCGCCGACCCGAGTCACGCTCACGCCGAGCTTTTCCATCATCGCGGCGTTCAGATACGCCTCGCCCGCGTAGGCATACACCTGCCGGGCGTCGTCCGAAAGCAGAATCACACCGTCCACAATCGCCAGCGCGTTTTCGCACAGGCCGTCGCTTCCGTCCGTCATCACGGCCATCTGCGCGCCCGTTTCGGCGTTGACCAATTGCCAGCCGCCGTTTCCGTCATAGGTGCAGTCATACCCCAGCCGTTCGGCCACGCCGACGAGCGGATAGAGCGCTTCGCCTGCCTCGGTTTGGCCGACCGCCAAAGTAATGTTCTGCCCGTCGATGCTGAAATCCGCCTCGCTCATCGCAAACGGCGCATGCGCCATATCGGGCGTGGCCGTCGGCGCGGGGGTGGGCACGGGCGTCGCCGTCGGCATCGGCGTCGGGCTCGGGCTGGGCGTGGGGCTGGGCGTCGGCGTGGGCAGGGCGATAACGTCGTCGCCGAAGAGCGCCGCTATCGTCTGCGGGCCGACCTTGCCGTCGATTTTTTCCAACTTATGCGCCCGCTGGAACGCGCGCACGGCCTTCTGCGTCTGCAAACCGAATTTGCCGTCCACCGCGCCCGTCAGGTAACCGATATCGTAGAGCCGCTGCTGCACCAGCCGCACGTCGTCCCCCTCCATCCCGCGCATGAGTACGCGCTCGCCGAGGTGCGCCGCGTCCATTTCCTCCGCGGTGACGGTCGGCGGCGTCCAGATCTCTTCGGCGCAGGCCGAAAGCGGCAGGGCCAGCAGCAGGGCCAGCGTTCCCGCGGCCAAGGGCTTGTTGTTCATGTTTCTTCCTCCGTCCGAGTGTCTTTCGAATGCCTGTCTTTGTTTTAAGAAGCGTCTCGTCAGGCGTCCTCACAGAAAGAAACGATCCATCATGCCCTTTTCATGCATGTAAAAGCCGTGAATCCCCATTTTCATCGCGCCCTCCACGTTGGGCAGGGTATCGTCGATGAAGAGCGTGCGCTCGGGCGTCAGCGCGCAGTCGGCAATCAGCTTTTCGTAAATCTCCTTCTCGGGCTTGACAAAATGGCACGCGAAGGAAATCACGCCCCCGTCGAACAGGTCGCCGAACTGCTCCGCAAACTTTTCGCGCATGCGCCGATAACCCTCGCGCGGATAGTTGCTCAGCAGATAGAGCCGCTTGCCCGCGCGGCGGCAGCGGCGGGCGGCGCGGAATCCCTCTTCAATCGGCGTTTTCATCTCAATCCATCCGGTCAGCGCGCGCATATAATCCTCATACTCGCCGCCGAAGCGCTCGACGAGCTTGTGCGCCGCGTCGGCGTATTCCATCGTGCCGCGGTCAAAATTCTCCCAGAACGGGCCCTGATAGACGCGCGCCATCATCTCCTGCTGCTTCTGCGCGTCGCCGGGGAAGAGCTGCTCGAGAAAATCCTTCGGCGCGTAGCGAATGAGGATATTGCCGATATCAAACACCACGGCATCCACGCGGTGCCACGGCATGGTTTCGTATTCCAGGTCGAATCGGGTTGCGTTTTCCATCTGTCTGCTCCTTTTCATCGATTCATGAACGGGTTGCGGGACGGACGCGCAATGCGCGCCCCTCCTTTTTTTATTCCTGTATTACTGCCTGACGGCCATATTGACGGTCTCCCTCAGGCTCGCTTTGCTTTCGCCTTCGCGCTGTCTGCGGGCGAGGATGACCAGCCTGTTCTCATCCAGGCAGGTGGAGAGGGTCAGCAGCGCATCCGTCGGCCGAACATCCATCGGCACGGCGTAAATCGAGGCCAGCTGTGCACGACGGATGTAGCTCGAAAATTCATCGTCGCTTTCAAACGTCGGGTGGGCGAAATACTCCAAAAAGCGGTCGCTGCCCGTGTCCAGCGAAACATTCAGCACCGCGAAGATGACATAGCGCTCCTGATGCCAGAGCGTGCTGTAATCGATAAACGCGTGCGCTTTGAAGTAATCCAGACTTCTTTCATACTGCGCCAGCCGGCCGAACATCGTGCCGTCCTTCATGTTATGGCCGTGCAGCAGCAGGTTCTGCGTCCGCTCGGTCATCGGGTGGTTTTCATCCAGAAAGACCGTGCCCGCCGTGGATTTGTTTTTGTTGAAGTCGTGGGTGAGATAATAACTGTTGTTTTTGTAAACAACGGGAAGGTCGAGCACGTTGTCAATCGCGAGCCAGCCGACCAAATCCGTGTTCTGTTCGTGCAGCGCCTCCATCTGCGGCAGCGGCGTGCCGCCCATCGTGTGATACCGCGTGGTTTTGACCGCGTCCTTCGCGGGCGCGGCGGTCGGCTCTGCCGACGGGGCCCGGGTCGGGCTTGCCGTCTGCGCGAGGGTCTGCGGCGGCGCGGGCAGGGGCGTTTCCTCCGCCGGTTCGTCCGCATTTACGCCGTGCGCCGCGGAAAGCTGCGCCTCCAACCGCCGCGTCTGCACATAGCGCGCCCCGAAGCCGACGAGCCGAACCGCGCTCCACAGCGCCGCGCAGGCCAACACCGCCATCGCGGCGCGGCGCGCGAGCTTCCGCAGTTTGGGGCGTCGGTTTCGCCCGCCGACGGAAAAGCCGCCAAGCTGTTCCTCCTGCTCGGGCTGCCGACGGTTCTGCGGTCTGCGGCGGTGTCTGCGCTCGCCCACGGTTCATTCCCCCCGATTGATAAATACAGCCTCCCCGGCGCCGAGGAGGCTGCGTGTTATCCCCAGTTTGCCACAACAGGCGGTATTTGTCAATCCTTCTTCTCGACCTTCCGCAGCACGACGGCCGTGCGCGCGGGCAGGTAGATGACAAAGCCGTCGCCCATCTGCGGGTCATGCGCCCAGGTGTGATAAATGACGGATGTATCGATGTTCTGATAGCCGCCGAACACCTTGTCGTCCGTGGAGAGCACGACCCGATAGTCGCCGTTCTCCGGCACGGGCACGAACAGCCCCGTCTGCGAGCGCGTCGGATGGAAGTTGAACACAAAGACGCATCCCTTCTTCTCGAAGGCAAGAATCTGGTCGTCCTCGTGCTGGCGCAGGCAGCGCGGCATGCCGCCCTCCAGCACGTCGTATTTCTTAATCAGCGCGACCATCGCCTTATCGAAGTTGCCCAGCAGCTCGTAACGCAGATAGCCGTTTTCCGCCAGACTCCACAGTCTGCGCGCGTGCGCAAAGCTCCAGCCGTTGCCCTCGCGCGGGAAATCAATCCATTCCGGATGGCCGAACTCGTTGCCCATGAAGTTGAGATAGCCTTCGCCGCCCGCCGCAATGGTCACCAGACGAATCATCTTGTGCAGGGCGACGGCGCGCTCGACGACCATGTTTTCATAGCCGCGGTTCATGCCCCAATACATCTCTTTGTCGGCCAGACGGAACATCAGCGTCTTGTCGCCCACGAGCGCCTGGTCGTGGCTCTCGCAGTAGGCGATGTTCTTTTCGCCCGGGCGGCGGGAGATCAGCTCGTAATACAGGCGGCCCATGTTCCAGCGCCCGTCCGGCTGTTCTTTGATGGTCTTGATGAAGTAATCCGGCAGACCCATGCTCAGGCGGTAATCAAACCCGATGCCGCCCTCTTTGACCGGCAGGCACATGCCCGGCATGCCGCTCATCTCTTCGGCCACGCAGAGTGCGCCGCGCTTGAACTCGTGCGTCAGCTCCGCCGCCAGCTGCAAATACGCGACGGCCTGCACGTCCGTGTTCATGGAGAAATACTGCCGATAATCGGTGAACGCGCTGCCCAGACCGTGGTCGAGGTAAATCATGCTCGTCACGCCGTCGAAGCGGAAGCCGTCGAAATGATATTCCTCCAGCCAGAAGCGCACGTTGGAGAGCAGGAAGTGCACCACGCCGTTCTTGCCGTAGTCAAACACCTTGCTGCCCCACGCCGGATGATCGCCCGCGCCGCCGGTCTTGAAGAACTGGTCGTCGCGCCCGTCAAAGCCGTTGATGCCCTCGGCGGTGTTTTTGACCGCGTGGGAATGCACCAAATCGAGCAGCACGCTCAGCCCGAGCGCGTGCGCCTCGTTGATGAGCGCCTTGAGATCGTCGGGCGTGCCGTACCACGAAGAGGCGGCGAAGAAATTGCTGACCTGATAGCCGAAGGAGGCGTAATACGGGTGCTCCATGATGGCCATCAGCTGCACGGTGTTGTAGCCGTCTTTTTTGATGCGCGGCAGAATATCGCTCATAAATTCCAGATACGTGCCAACGCGCTCTTCTTCGGTCGCCATGCCGACATGCGCCTCGTAAATCAGCGGCGGCACATTCTTCTTCGGCTTGAATTTTTCATCCGTCCACACAAATTCCTTGCGCGGATTCCAGATGGCGGCGCTGAAATTGTGCGTCTTTTCATCCTGCACGACGTAGGTCGCGTAGAGCGGGATGCGGTCCTCCGTGCCGCGCGGGCCGGTGACGGCGACCTTCACCTTGCTGCGATGCTTGAGCGTGCGCACGCCGGGGATTTCGATTTCCCAGCTGCCGTTGCCCACCGCCTTCATCGGATGGCTGGTGCGGTTCCAGTTGTTGAAATCGCCGATGAGGTGCATGGCCGTCGCGCCGGGCGCCCACTCGCGGTAGACCCAGCCGCCCTTGACCTTGTGAAAGCCGTAATACAGGTGGCCGCTGGCGAACTCCGTCAGCGTCTGCCCCGGGGCAAGCAGCTCTTTTTTGCGCTGCTTGAAATGGCGGACACGCTCGTTCAAATCGCCCTCAAAGGCGGAAAGATTGGGGTCATCCTCTATGATTTTAAGCTTGCGGACTTGCTTCTTTGCGGTATCGCTCATCAAAAAAAGCTCCTCTCCGGTTTTCTTTTTTCTTCGATTGTACCCCATTTCCCCATCAATTTCAACACTTTTGTATCAATCAATCTGAGCATTTTTTCAGAAAAGTCAGTGAATATCCCGTTTTGCGCGGTTGACGGCGCGCCCGCTCGGCGTTAAACTATACATAGGTTGTTTCGCTCGCTTTCGGGCTTCTTTGAGAATTTCAATATCGGAGGATATTTTTATGCTGACTCGCACGTTTTTTGCCCGCGCGCCGCTTGCGCCGGGCCGTTTCGCCCCGCTGCCCGTCGGCGCGGTTTCCGCCCGCGGCGCGATGCGCGACCGTCTGCTGGCCCTTCGCGGCGGGCTGCTCTCCCGCTGCGCGTCCCTCTTCCCCGAAGCGGGGGAGCAGAGCGTCTGGTTCGGCGGCGCTCTGGGCGGCGGCATGCACGCGCCCGAGCTGCTGGAAGCCATGCTGCTGACCGGTGCCCAGCTCGGCGACGAAGAGCTTCGCCGTCAGGCGCTCCATCTGTGCGCCCTCGTGGTCGAGCACCAGCGCGAGGACGGCTCCTTCGGCGCGGCGGGGGAGACGTTTGCCGCGCGCGGCCGCATGCTGCGCGCGCTGTGCGCCGCCTATTCCATGAGCGGAGACAAGCAGCTGCTCACCTTCATGCTGCGCTATATGAAGTATCTGCACGATACCCTCCGCGTGCGCTCCCTCTCCGCCGAGGAAGCGATGCACACCGCCGACACGATGGAAGCGGGCATTCTGCTCTACAACATCACCGGCCAGAAGGCGATTCTCTCCGTGCTGATGATGCTCGTCAGCCAGGGCGCGGATTACACCTCGCTGTTCCACGCGTTCCCCTACCGCACGCCGATTTCCCGCTCGTTCACCGCGCAGGAGCTGCTTGACGCGCTCGCGCACGAGGATGAATCCGGCTACACGCATCACCTGCTGCGCAGCGCGTCGGGCGCGAACCTGTGCGAAGGTCTGCGCGCCAGCGCGCTGTGCGGCGTGCTGACCGGCTCGGGCAAGCATCTTTCCGCGCCGGAGGCGGGCCTTGCGCGGCTCAACAAGGCGCACGGCGCTGCGGGCGGCGGCGTGACGGCCGACCCCCTGCTGGGCGGCACGCATCCCAGCCGCGGCGTTTCGGCGGTCGGCGCGTGCGAGCTGGCCGCGTCGCTGGAGACGCTGCTCACCTGCCCGGGCGGCGAATTTGGCGCGGACCAGCTGGAAACGCTGATGTACAACACCGTTGACGCGGCGTTTGCTTCGGACGGGCGCGGCGTTCAGCCGATGCAGCAAGCCAACCAGGCGATGCTCTCCCGCGCGGCGCGTTTCCCGCTGAGCGGCGAGGACGCAGGCCTGTTCGGTCTGGAGGACGGCGACGCGCTCTGCGCGCTGCTGGGCGCGTGGCCGCGCTTTGTGCAGGCGCAGTGGATGCTCTCCCGCGACGACGGTCTGTGCGCGATGGGCTATGCGCCGTGCTCGGTGCGCTACCGCCTGTCGGGCGCGTCCGTCCGCGTGGATGTGGAGAGCGGCTACCCCGCCGAGGGCAATATCCGCATCACCGTCCACACGGATATCAAGGCCGCGTTCCCGATTCATCTGCGCATTCCCGAATGGGCAAACGGCGCGACCGTCGCGGCGGACGGCGACATCCTCCCCGCGCAGGCGGGCGGCTTTGTCACCCTCAACCGCGACTGGCAGGACGGCGACGAGATTCTGCTGACCCTGCCGATGGCCGTGCGCAAACTGCCCGCGTTCCATCAGGCGGTGAGCGTCGCCCGCGGGCCGATTCGCTTCGCCTACGCGCCCAAGACCGTGGCGCACGAGGACGTGGTCAGCGCGGAGCTGGGCTTTGCCGTCGCGCTCGTGGGCGGCGAAGAAATCCGCGTGGTCGAGCATATGGACGGTTCCGTCGTGCTCTCCGCCCGCGTTGCGCCGCTGCCGCGCTGGGGCATGCGCGCCGCCAGCTGTGACCAGCCGCCGATTGCGCTCAGCGACGCGGACGTCGCCCGCGCCTTTGACGCGGAGCTTGTGCCGTATGCGGAAGCGGCGATCCGCCTGGCCGTGCTGCCGGTGCTGTAAGGGTACGTTCGAGGCTCCGCCTCGAGCTCCGGCAGGAACCTGAGGTTCCTGCACCTCCCACCTTAAAAATTCGTATTTTATTCCGCCTGACTTCACAATTCTGACATTCCCATCCGCTAAAGTAAGATGAAGCCCGCGTATCGCTTTGCGATACGCGAAGGAAGGGTGCAGGGAACCAAGTTCCCTGCCGGGGTGCGGGGCAGGGCCCCGCATGCCCCATCATAAATGAGGTGATCGCCATGAGCAAAACGACGCGCATTCTGATTTGCGACGATGACCCGATTGTTCATCAGTCGCTCTCCCTCTATCTGGATAACGAGGATTTTCTGCATGACTCCGCCTACGATGGCAAGCAGGCGCTGGATATGATAAAAAAAGAGCATTACGACCTGATGCTCCTTGACCAGATGATGCCCGGGATGACCGGCATGGAGGTCTGTCAGGCCGTCCGCAAGGACAGCCAGCTGCCCATCATCATGCTGACCGCGCGCGGCGAAGAAATCGACCGCATTTTGGGGCTTGAAATGGGCGCGGACGACTACATCGTCAAGCCGTTCAGCCCGCGCGAGGTCGTCTCCCGCATCAAGGCCGTTCTGCGCCGCACCTCCGCCGCGCCGGACGCCGCTCAGGAGGAAAAACTGACCACGCTGACCTTCGGTTCGCTGGAAATCCAGCCCGAGCGTTACAGCGTCAAGCTCGACGGCCAGAGCATCGCCTGCACCCCGCGCGAGGTCGAGCTGCTCTATCTGCTGGCCAGTCACCCGGGCCGCGTGTTCGACCGCGAACAGATTCTCTCCCGCATCTGGGGCTACGATTTCTTCGGCGACACGCGCACGGTCGATACCCACATCAAGCGGCTGCGCCAAAAACTCGCCTGCGACGAGATGGGCAAAAAATGGGATATCATCACCGTATACGGCGTAGGCTATAAGTTCGAGGTCGAATCATGACGCGGCTGAAATCCCTCCGCGCCTCCGGTGGGGCGCACGATGCTATACCCGGCGGAAAGAAGCGCCACAGCGCCTCTTTCCGCCGCGTGCTGGTGCTGGTTTACGGCACGGTGGTGCTCTTCGCCCTGCTGATTACGGGCATTTACACCGTCGTTTCGCCGCAGATTTTCGCCCGCAACAAAATCAGCGACCTGATTCCCAAGGGGCAGATTATCGCGGGCTATATCGAAAGCACGCTGCGCGGCGAGCTGTCCTCCACCTATCTCGTGCCGCTCATCGGCCGCAGCACCTCCCAGTGGGAGGCCACCGTCTGGGTCGTCGATGCAAACGGCGACACGCTCATCCGTACCCAGCAGATTGAGGGGCGGCGCGTCGGCCGCCTGCCCGCCAAGCTCAGCGAATCCATGCTGCCGCAGGTGCTCGTCGGCGAAGTCGCCACGCACGTGGGCAGTATGGAGGATTTGAGCGTTTCCGACAACGCGGGCCAGCACAAATCCACCCAATCCGGCGGCGTGATGGATAATCTGAGCGACAGCAAGGCATCCGAAAGCGCCGATTCCACCGAAGAGGTCATGAGCGGCAAGCTCGTCGTCGTCGCCGTACCCATCTCGTTTATGGATGACGTCATCGGCGCGGTGTTCATGGCGCAGTCGATGACCGAAATCATGGGCGGCATGCAGGCGCTCACCAACACGCTGGCGCTCTCGCTGCTGCTCGTCGCGCTGCTGATGCTTCCGGTCGTTCTGTTCTTCGCCGCGCGCATGGTGCAGCCGATTACGCGCATGCGCACCGTCGCCCTGACGATGGCTGGCGGCGATTTGACCGCCCGCGCGGAGGATACCTCCAACGACGAATACGGCGAGCTGGGTGGCGCGCTCAACTACCTTTCCAGCGAGCTGGGCCGCACCATTTCTTCGCTGCAAATGGAGCGCAACCGCCTGCAAAGCCTGATTAACGGCCTGTCCGAGGGCATTATCGCCGTGGATGCGAAGGGCGCGACCACGCTCATCAACCCCGCGGTTTACGGCCTGCTGAACCTGAATTCGACCGCCAAGGACGTGCGCGCCGCCGCGCCGGATGTGTTTGCGATGTTTGACGAGGCGCTCGCCTCCGCACAGGCCGTCAAAAAAACGGTCTGGCAGGGCGACGTCGCGCTGCATATCTCCGTTTCTCCGCTGCTCACCCAGAGCGGCGAGGTCAGCGGCTGCGTCGGCATCGTCTCCGACGTGACCAGCGCCGAGCGGCTGGAACAGACCCGCCGCGATTACGTCGCCAACGTTTCCCACGAACTGCGCACGCCGCTGACCGCCATGCGCGCGCTTATCGAACCGCTGCGCGACGGCCTGGTCAAGACCGAAGAGCAGCGCCAGCAGATTTATGACGTCGTTCTGCGCGAAACCATGCGCCTGTCGCGGCTGGTCAATGACATGCTGGAGCTTTCCCGCCTGCAAAGCGGCACGGCGTCGCTCTCCCGCAGCGTGTTTGCGCCGCTCCCGCTGCTCGACCTCATCCGCGAAACCTATTCCGCTTACGCCGAGGATTATCAGCAGACTTTCGTCTACGACGTGCCCAAAACGCTGCCAAATGTCGTCGGCAATCCGGACCGCACCCAGCAGGTGCTCATCGCGTTGCTGGATAACGCGTTTAAGTATACGCCCGAGGGCGGCACCGTCACCCTCAGCGCCTGCACGGAGGGCAATATCGTCCGTATCCGCGTCACCGACACGGGCGTGGGCATCCCCGCCGAGGATTTGCCGCACGTGTTCGACCGCTTCTATAAGGTCGATAAATCCCACCACAGCAAGGGCACGGGCCTCGGCCTTGCCATCGCGTATGAAATCATGAAGCATCTCGGCGAAGAGATGAACGTCACCAGCGAACCCGGTCAGGGCAGCTGCTTCACCTTCACGCTGCATATCGCCGATGAAAAGACGGCTCTGCCGGAATAATCAAAAAAGTTTCTCACCGCAAAAGAGGATGCCGCCCGTGTCGGAGCTGCATCCTCTTTATTCATGCGCCAAACTGTCAAAATATCGGGAATGCCGCGAAACATTCTTTTCCAGCACGTCATACCCGATTTCTTCCGCAAGCGTCGGTCTGCCGCCAAAAAGATTCGTCCCCAGTCCCAGCCGCTCGCCCTCAATCTGAACGCCCAGCGCGGCGAGCGTTGTCGGGAACATATCCGTCGTCGTAAACAGACGGTTCTGCGTGTTGGCCGTCTCCGCCGCTGCGTTCAAAAAGCAGTTGTAGACGGTTCTCTGATAATCCGCGGGCGTTTCCTGCTCAATCTGCGCCGCCATTGACAGATGGTCGCCCGTCACGATGACTGTCGTATTTTCATAAAAATCCTGCTGTCGAATCCATTCCACAAACCGCGCGATTTGCCGGCTTGAACAGGATATCGCATCCATGTAGTCGTTTCCATGTTCTTTCAGGCACTGTTCGCACCGATAGCCGTTCGGAAAATGCGTGTCCACCGTCAGCAGCGTGAAGTTAAACGGCGCGTCCTCTGCCGCCGCTTCAAGCAGCTTTTCCTTGGCCATCTGAATCAGCCGCGCATCCTCAAAGCCCCAGAAAACCCAATAATCCTTCGGAATCTTTCCGTTGTCGGCCGCCCATTGACGGTCGCAGATTTCATAATGGCCGTGCTGCGTGAAATAGTTTCTGCGCCCGCCGAACGTCGCGTCCGACCCAATCATGAGGATATTTCGGTATCCCTCCTTTTCCGTCAAATCGCCCAGCGTGACCACGCCCGGGAAGAACGTCGCGTATTGGTCCATCGCATTCACGTCTCCGGCGATTTTCAGCGGAAACCCGCTCGTCTGCGCAAACATCGCGCCCATCGTCCACGTCGTGCCCGTCATCGGCCGCGCGCCGCCCAGCGCCGTCTCCTTATCCGAAAAGCTGACATTTTGCCGCGCCAGTTCCGTCAATTCGGGAATGATGTTTTCCGCGTAAAAGCCGCCGCTCTGCGCATCCATAAAGGACGTTTCCATCGATTCAAGATAGATATAGATGAGATTCCGCTTCTTTTCGGGCCATGTGAGCAGCACATCCGTCGGCGTTATGCTGTTTTCTTCCAGCCACGGGGAGGATTGCAGACGATTGACGAAGTAAGCCCCCATCGACAGCCTGCCGCAAAGCATGACCAGCTCCAGCGCAAACACGCCGATAACCAGCTTCGGATACTGCTTTTGGATGAATTGTCTGCCCGCATCGATGACGGGAGGGTATTTCCGCGCCCGTCCGTCCGCCGCTCGTTTCAGGGGCAGCTTTGCCCTGATTCTGTCCCGATTGCTGAGCAGCAGCCTGACCACCCAGTAGATGACAACAGCCGGAAGTAGCGCATGTTGAAGAAACGACACAAACAGCGTGCTGTCCGTTCCCCGAAGCGGCATGCTCAAATGGAACAGAATTTCATCAAACGTCACGCTGCCGACCGCCGTTTTCATCCATCGCAGCACCAGCGCCAAAAGAAGGATGAAAAAACACAGCTTGGGTAACCTGCGCCGCGGGGATTTTGTTTTTGCCTTGTTGTGACTCATCTTGACCAACGATTGCTTTCGTCCTAGCCGTTTCCGCATCCGTGTAGCCGCCTGTTTCGCGTTCAACGAATGATGTGCCCGCACGTGATGCGCCTTCGGCTTTTCCTTTTCTGAGAATCGTTTTGGTATTGTAACACATTCGTCGGCAATGCGCAAATGTTCTTCGTTTATGTACTGTGGCGTTCTGTTTTTTCCTTACGGCTGTCCAATCTCGATATGCAAAAAATCTGCCTGCTTTATAATGTTAACCATGTTTGTTCAAATGTAGGGGCGCGCATCGCGCGTCCGCCGAGGTTATGGAAGGCTTGCGATATATGGAGGACGGCTTACACGCAGCCTCGCACAATCTCACGGCAACGTCCTACTCTCCCGGGTGATTTTGCCTGCCTGAATCCCGCACAGCGGGCGGCAGGCAAAATCCTAACCAAGTACATTCTCTGACTTAATCAAAGACGACCGGAGAGTGAGACGTTGCAGATGGAATGAAAAAAGAACCCACCCCGTAAGGGATGAGTCCTTTTTTCATGGAATCCGGCAACGTCCTACTCTCCCGGGTGATATCGTCCCCCTGTTTCGCCCACAGGGCGCGGGGGACGATATCCTAACCAAGTACAATGCTGCACGTTAATTGGAGACGACACTGGGAGAGGGAATTGACGGACGCACAAAGAAAAAGCCCCAGACATTCGTCTGAGGCTTTTTCTTTGTGGAATCCGGCAACGTCCTACTCTCCCGGGTCGTCTCCAACCAAGTACCATCGGCGCTGAAAGGCTTAACTTCTGTG
>CAKURR010000026.1 GCA_934675735.1 uncultured Clostridia bacterium | reverse complement strand
GAGCGAAACGGCGTGCCCGCGCCGACCCATCGCGCGATGGTCAACCTCGTGCATGCGATGGAAGGCAAACCCAAGGCGTAAAATAATCCGTCAAAGGAGGAACGATATTATGGAACCCGTATATGAACTGAACGGTTATCGCATCGTTGACCTGACGAAGGTGCTCGATCCGAAAACCGAAAGCCGCCGCTGCCATCTGATCCGCTACAACACTGGCGGGCCGATTCCGGATTTCCACACCGCGCTGGATTTGACCAGCCACCTCGGCACGCACTGCGAGTGCCCGTATCATCACTTTGAGGACGGCAAGTCCGTCGGCGATCTGCCGCTGACGACCTTTATGGGCCGCGCCATCTACGTCAACATCGACTTCCTGGAGCCGAACAGCCACATCACGGGCGCCGATCTCGACCGCGCCTGCGGCGACCGCATCAAGGAAGGCGATATCGTCATTCTGGACAGCAACTGGAAGTTCCCGCCGTTCACGCCGGAGACCAACAGCCCCGCCGACAAGCGCCTGTTTATCAACGCCGAGACCGCGAACTGGATGCGCGACCACAAGGTCAAGTGCGTCGGCTTCGGCGACGGCGTATCCATCGAAAACTGCGAAGCGGACGTCAAGCCCTTCCACGATATCATCATGGCGTATGACGGCGTGTTCCTCGAGGTGCTCAAGAACCTCGAATACCTCAAGAGCACGACCTTCTTCATGAGCTATTCGCCGCTGCCGATTATCGGCGCGGATTCCTGCCCCGTTCGCGTTTACGCGATTGAGGGCCTCCCGGGCTTCACGGATTGAGCAATGGAGCCAAACGAAGTGATTTCGGCGGAACGCGCCGAGTCATTGCGTGAAAAGTGAATGAGTAACGCCGCGCCGCCCCCGAAAGGGGGCGGCGCGGTGCGTTTTGGGGAAAGGAGACACAAAATTTCGGATTTCCCGCAAGAATCTCCCCTTCTCATCCGTATACCCTATGAAGAAACCTTTTCGGGCAAAACGGTTGGAGGAAGAGCCATGACGAAGAAGCAATACGGCGAGGCGGTCGAGCGGCTGGCGCCGTCTCTGCGGCGAATTGCGTATGCCCTCGTGCGCAATGAGCACGACGCGCAGGACGCGGTGCAGCAGGCGCTGCTGTCCGTTTGGGCGCGGCGGGAGCATGTGGAGGCCGAGCGGCTCAAACCGTACCTGACGCGTGCGGTCATCAACGCCTGTCGGGACATTCAACGGACGCGCCAACGGGTCACGCCGATGGAGACTTTGTCGGAGGAAACGTATCAGCCGCCGGACGGCGCGCTGCGCGATGCGGTGGAGCGTCTGCCGGAGGAATTGCGCCTGCCGCTGCTGCTGCACTACATGGAGGGGTATAAGCTGGCCGAAATCGCGGGCTCGCTGGGGCAGAGCTTGCCGCAGCTGACGAGCCGATTGTTTCGGGCGAGAAAGATGCTCAGGCGGATGTTGGAGGAGGCGGAAGCATGAAACGGTTCAAAATGCCATCCCAAAAGGAATTTCAGGCGATGTATCCGCCCCAAAACGCCGCGTTTGACGAGGCTGTCCGCCAAACGGTTGCGTCTCTGCCGAACGGCGGACGGGCCGAAACGCGCATGAAGCGGAAGATTTCCGTCGGGCTGGCGGCGGCGCTGGTGCTTGCGCTTGCGCTGGCCTGCGCGGCGGTGGCCGCGGGTCTGGGCGTCTTTGGCCGAATGGCGGAAGAGACGCGGGGCGGCTATGCCGATTTGTATCGCACGCTGGAAGAAAGAAGCACGGAACTCGGCGAGACGCGGACGACGAACGCGCGGGATATCGCGTTCACGCTCAAACAGGCGTATGCGGACGGAGACAGCCTGTTCATCGCATATGAGCTGACGGGCGCGCAGAAAACGGTCGATTACACATGGAAGCCGACGGAAGCGGAGTTTGCCGAAATGCGGCAGAGGGAAAGCCTGCCGACGGAAACGGGCGATGCGTTTTATGACGCTTTCATCCGAAAAATGCTGGAGGACGGCGCAAAAAACGGCTTTGCAAGCGCCAAACGGTATGAAGTCTACCTGAGCGACGGCGCATATTTAGCGGGAACGGACGAGTATCTGAACATTCTTTCCGGCGATGAAACCGTGCGGGAGGACGGCGTGATGCTCGGCATTAAAGAGCTGGAACTGCCCGAAGCGTTGAAAGGCGAGGAAAGTCTATCCGTTGAGCTAAAGCTCTATAAGGCGGTTTATGAGGATGTCTTTGACGGCGAACGCTGGTATGAGCACAGCGGGCGAACTGAAGAACCTCTGCGCGTGGATATTCCGCTCAACACGAACGAAGAAATCCAAACCTATCGCGCGGAACGGACATTTGAAGCCTATCACATTGAAGTGGAAGTATCCTTGTCGGATGTAAAAATGCACGTCAAAGCCGCCATGAAGAGCCTGAACGGCCAAGTGCTGGGGAGCGAGAAATTCAAAGAGGGCGCGCTGGCAGCGGGTCAGCTCTACGTGGACGGACAAAAGGCCCTGCCCATTTCCGGCACGGATGAAGGCGTCGGCACGACGTCGTGGACGATAGAAGAGGACTACGCAAGACCGGATGTTCTGCCCCAAAAGGTTGAGTGGGTGCCCGTGTATGATACCCAAGAAGGCGACGGGGAACGAACGGAAGAGGCGGTAACTGTGTGGCTCGGACATCCAGCTGCGCTGGAAATCAGGCAGGCTTGTGTGGATGACGGCATGCTCTTCCTTGCTTATGAAGCGTCCGGATTGGATGCGGATATTGATTACACCTGGAAGCCGACGGAAGCGGAGCTTGCCGAGATGCGGCAGACAGGGCAGATGGACGCGGATTCGGACGACGAGGTTTTAAGCGGCTTTGTGCGGGAAATGGTTCGGCTTGCGGCAAAGGCGGGCGAAGCGAGCGCGGCGGTCAGCCGAACGCGGTGCAGTTTTGGCGCATACCTGTCGGGGACGGAAGAATATCTGGAACCGCGTTTCTCAAACGAGTGCGTCAAAGCGGACGGCACGGCAATCGGCATGAAGATGTTTGACATACCGACGGCATATCAAGGGGCGGAAAGCCTGCCGATGAAGTTCGAGCTGTTTGAAGAAAAGACGTATTACCGATATGACGGAAGCTACTGGTTCATCCTTCGGGGCGAACAGAAAACGGAAGGGAATGTCAGCGTCGATGTTCCGCTTGAAAGCGACGAGGTTTTGCAGACATACGGCGCGGAAAAGACGTTCGGCACGGTGCGGGCCGTCATCAAGGCAGAGATTACGAACACCGTCATCCGCACGTCTGTGGACATGCAGTCTGCAGACGGCCCTGTATTCAGCGAGAAGAACGAAAATTGGAAAAAAGGCAGGCTGGCCGAGCTGAATCTGTATATCGACGGCGAAGCGGGCGTCGTTTTGACGGGGCAGTCAAGCGGAATGGAAACGGCGGATTATACGGAACAGATGGTGTATGTCAAACCATGGGCGGAGCCGAAGGAACTGACGTGGATACCCGTGTATTATACGGCGGATGGGGACGGGGTTCATCCGGAGGAACGGCCCGAAGAAGCGGTAACGATACCCATACAGTGACTCCCAAAACAGCATAGCAAAAGGCCGACTGCGGGGAACGCGGTCGGCCTTGATTGATGAATGAAGAGCCGCTTTTACAGCTTGAATAAATTACGCTTCGGCGGCGGGCTGATTGGTCATGATGCGGATAATCTCCTTATCCGTTTCACGCATGCCGAGGCGGCCGAGACGGCCGATATTTCGGATGGTCTCTTCCACGCCCTTGGTGACGATGCCGTCGCCGCCGCGGAACTGCTGGCCGCTGCAAAACATGCTGTATCCGACGAGACCCGCATCGACGGCGGCGGAAATCTTCGCCGCGCAGGAGGGCTTTGCGCCGTCGCAAATCATGCCCGAGACGATGGCGAGCGAGTTGACCAGCGTATGGGCGATTTCACGGAATCCGCCGCCGTGCAGATAGGCGATGGCCGCGCCCGCGCTGCAGCCTGCGCTGACCGCGCCGCAATAGGCGCTCAGGCGGCCGATGCCGGTTTTGAGGTGGATGGTGAGCAGGTCGGAGAGCAGCACCGCGCGCACCATCTGGTCGTGGCTGACGTTCAGCTCTTTGGCGTATTCCACCACGGGCACGGAGGCGGTGATGCCCTGGTTTCCGCTGCCGGAGACGATAATCACGGGCATTTCGCAGCCGCTCATGCGCGCATCCGAACCGGCGGCGGCCATATAGCGCGCGCGGGAATGGATGTTGGTGCCGTAGTGCTCTTTGAGCACGGAACCGATGTTCGCGCCCCAGTTATGGGCCATGCCTTCCTGCGCGATGGCGTAATTATAATCGATTTGGCGCTCAATCATGTCGCGCACGTCATCCAGATTGCAGGTGGAAGCGAAATCCAGTACGCCCTCGACGGACATGCAGGAGCGGTCGGTGAGCACGTCGCGGGCGCTGTCGGCCACGACTTCGCCGCTTTGCAGCAGCACCTCGCCGTTTTTCTCGATATAGACGATGTGGGTGTGATAATCGGAGATGCGGAGCTTGGTGGTATCCGCTCCGGCGCGGAGGGTGAGGATGATATCAAAAATCTTATCGCCCTCGGCGGGTTCGACCGTCAGGGTATGCGTCGCGAGGTAATCGCGGATTGCGGCGCGCTGCTCGGGCGTCACGTCGCTGATGACCTCCAGAATCTTTTCGGATTGGCCCGCGACGATGCCCGCGGCGGCGGCGGCTTCAATGCCCTTGAGGTTATCGGTGTTGGGCACGACGACGCTCTTCACGTTTTTGATGATGTTGCCGCTGACCTGAATGCGGACGGAGTCGGGCAGCGCGCCCAGCAGCTCGCGCGCCTTGGCCGCGCCGTAAGCGATGGCAATCGGCTCGGTGCAGCCCATCGCGGGGACAAGCTCTTCGCGGAGAATTTTGACGTAGTTGCCGTAACGGGAATCGGAAGAAAGCATACGATGACCTCCTGATATCGATAGTTGAGTCCTGACGGGTGTGAAAGCGCGATGGCAACGGGATTTTGCCCGCTTTCAGATTGTCAACGCGGGCCGAGGGGGACGAAACGGGGCGCAATCCCCCTTTCGGGCGGCGCGGCGGCGGACAAAAGTGTCCGAAGAGGCGCAAACGGGAAGGTTGAAAAAAGATTGGAGAAATGAATTGTTTGAGATTGACAAGCCTGACGACTGATGATATCATTAATCATATCAGAAGAACGCCGGATAGTCAATCCGATTTTTGCATTCTTGGTGAGCAAAGTGTCAAGATGACGGAAAGATTCAAAAAAGGGGGAACATCGCAGATGAATAAAAAGGAAAGAGTCTACAATGTGCTGGAGGGGAAGCCGGTTGACCGCGTGCCCGTCGGCTTCTGGCTGCATTTTCCGGAGGAGATGCACCACGGCGACGCGGCCATCAAGGCGCATATGGACTTTGTCCGCCAGACGAATGTGGATATCCTCAAGGTGATGAACGAGAATCTGCTTTACGATGGGGAAAGCCGGATTCTCAGCACGGCGGATATCGGCAAATTCCGCCGCTTCACCCGCAAGGATAAGCCCTTCATCGACCAGATGGATATCATCAAGCGCATCGCGGACCGGGCGGGCGGCGAATATCCGATTCTGGCGACGATTCACGGCCTGGTGGCCTCCGTGTTCCACGCGACGGGCTTTGCGGGCAATTACGTCGGTATGGGCTACGGCCTTTCGATTTTCTGCCGCGAGAAGAAGCGGGAAATGCGCGACGTGTTCGACATGTTCACCGATTCGCTGATGGAGCTGGTGGATTGCTCGCTGGAGGCGGGCGCGGACGGCATTTTCTACGCGGCGCTGGGCGGCGAGGCGAACTGGTTTTTCCACAACGAATATATGGAAGAGGTTGCGGGCTTTGAGCGGAAGCTCTACGCCCACATCAAGGAAAAGACGCCGTTCAACGTGCTGCACATCTGCAAATCCAACATCGATTTCAGCCGCTTCACCGACCTGAATCCGGCGGTGGTCAACTGGAGCATTTACCACAACAATACCAGCCTGACCCGCGGCGCGGAGCTGTTCCCGAACAGCGTGATTCTCGGTGGCTTTCAGGATCGCAGCGGCGTGCTGGTGGACGGCACGGCCGAGCAGATTCAGGCGCACACCGACAAGGTGCTCGAAGAGATGAAGGGCAGGCGCTTTATCGTCGGTTCGGACTGCACCCTGCCGACCCACATTTCGCCCGACCGCATCCGCTGCGTGGTGGAGGAAGTCGAGCGGGTCAAGGGCGTTTAAGCGAAACGAAGCGTTTTCCCCCAGACACTTTCGGCGGCCATCAAAAAAGCAGGGCGTCTGCCCCTGCTCAATGGATTTCGTTGAAGTTGCGGGGGAGCAGGTCGGTCTGCATGCGCAGGATATCCTCGCGCAGAAGCGCCGTCGCGCTGCCGATGTCATGCGCCTCGATGGCGGCGACGATGCGCTCGTGCGCGTGGGTGGAGGACGAAGCGGAAATCACGCTCTCCCGATGGTTGTAATACAGCTGCGCGTAAGCGCGGGTGCAGGTGGACAGCGTCCGCCGAAGCAAATCCAGCGCGTAGGCGTTGCCCGCCCCTTCCAGCAGGCAGAGGTGGAACTGTACGTTGTTATCCCACGCCGACCAGACGTCCTTCTGCTCGAGCGGCTTGTTGCGCAGGCGGTTCAGCTCCCGGAGCTTGGCCAGATGCGCTTCGCTCGGGGCTTCAATCAGCTTTTGCAGGCAGCCCAGTTCCAGATAAAGCCGAACCTCGGTCAAATCCCGAATGTCTTTGGCCTGAATCTGGATGACCTGGTAGCCACAGCGGGGGATGCTCTTGAGCACGTTGTCGTGGCCGAGCTGGATGAGCGCCTCGCGCACGGGGGATTTGCTGATGCCGAAGTGGTTGATGAGCTGCTTTTCCGTGATGATTTCGCCGGTTTTGATGGAGCCGTTGCAAATCAATTCGACGATTTGCTGATAAACCTCATCTTTGAGAGTGGGTTTGTGTTGAGTCTCCATGCGTATACCTCGCAGTTTCCTGAACCTTTCGGCTCATAAAATTTGGATAAAACAGATTTATGATATCATGAATCCCATCGGCCTGTCAACAAAATTTATGAATCGTTCGTTCGTAAAATGGATAAAACGACGATTACGACAAGAAACAACATAATTATTTTGTAAAAATGATTGCATTCCGTTCTGCAATGTGGTAATATTTATAATCATATCACACAAAGGGCGGGCGGTTCTCCCCTGAAGCGACGCACGGCTGTGCTGAATAGAGGAAGAGACATGAGTAGATTACGCTACATTATCAAACGCATTCTGGTTGCGATTCCCACGTTCTTTGGCATCACGCTGCTGGTGTATATTCTGGCCTCGATGACGCCCAGCTCCCCGCTGGAAATCATGTTCAACGACCCGATGGCGACCAAAGAGCAGATGGAGGCGATGGAAAAATCCCTCGGTCTGGATCAGCCCGTTTACATTCAGTATTTCCGCTGGCTGATTCAGCTGCTGCAAGGCAACCTCGGCACCTCTTACCGCACGGGTCTGCCCGTGATGGGCATGGTGCTCGAGCGCATCGGGCCGACGCTGCTGCTGACCGGCAGCGCAATGCTGCTGACGGTGATTATCGCCCTGCCGCTGGGCATCATGGCCGCCTATAAGCCGTATTCCGGCTGGGATTACGTCTCCTCGGGCATTTCGTTCATCGGTGCGGCGCTGCCGAACTTCTTCGCGGCGCTGGTGCTTATCTACATTTTCAGCGTCCGGCTGAAGCTGCTCCCGTCCTCGGGCATGTATGATTCCTCCGGCGTCAAGACGGGCGCGATGCTGCTGCGCCACCTGATTCTGCCCGCGTGCGTGCTGGCCATCCAATACATCGGCAGCCTGATTCGTCAGTGCCGCGGCTCGATGATGGAGGTTTTGCAGAGCGACTACGTGCGCACCGCGCGCGCCAAGGGCCTGCTGGAAACGCCGGTGCTCATCCGCCATGCGCTGCGCAACGCGTGGATTCCGCTGGTCTCGTGGTTCGGCATGCAGATTCCGGCGCTCATCGGCGGCGCGGTCGTCACCGAGCAGATTTTTGGCTGGCCGGGCTTGGGCAGCCTGATGGTGCAGTCCATCAATGCGCGCGATTATCCCGCCATCATGGGCATCACGGTCGTAATTGCGGTCACCGTGCTCATCGGCAACCTGCTCATCGACCTGCTTTACAACGTGCTCGATCCACGAATCAAGTATTAAGGAGGGGATTGAAATGGCCAATACCGAAAAATCAACCTCCTATATGATGGATGTTGTGCGCCGCTTCAAAAAACACAAGCTGGCGATGGTCAGCCTGTGCGTGCTGATTGTGGAGGTGCTGCTCGTCATTTTCCTGCCGATTGTGCTGCACCTTGACCCGTATACCACGGATTACAGCACCTACTTCGGCGCGCCGCCCTCAGCCGAGCATTGGCTGGGCACGGACGACGTGGGCCGCGACAGCTTCGCCCGCTTCATTGCGGGCGGCCGCGTGTCGCTCTCTGTGGGCATCATTTCCGCCATCATCAGTCTGGTCATCGGCGTGCCGCTGGGCCTGATTGCGGGTTATTACCGCGGGTGGATTGAAACGCTCATCATGCGCCTGAGCGACGTGTTCATGTCCTTCCCGTCGATGGTGCTGATTCTGGTGCTGGTTTCCGTGCTCGGCCCGTCGATTACGACGGTGACGGTGGTCATCGGCATACTGGGCTGGCCGCGTTTCGCGCGGACGATTTACGGCAACGTGCTTTCCGTCCGCGAATGCGAATACGTCGAGGCCGCCCGCGCGGTCGGCACGCGCGACGGCGCGATTATGACCCAATACATTCTGCCCAACTCGTTTGCGCCGGTGCTCATCGCGTTCACCTTCCGCGCCGCGCAGGCGATTATCACCGAGTCCGCGCTGAGCTTCATGGGCATGGGCGTTCAGGTGCCGCAGGCCTCCTGGGGCAACATCCTCTACGAAGCGCAGTCCATCAGCGTGCTGGCTACAAGGCCGTGGCTCTGGGTGCCGCCGGGAATCGCGCTGCTGGTGACGATTCTGTGCATCAACTTCTTGGGCGACGGCATCCGCGACGCGCTGGATACCAAGATGGCTATCTGATACCGCCGATAAACAAGAATCTGGTTCGCGCCGAGCGCGGATTTGGATAAAAAGCAAGGAGGAAAAACCATGAAAAAGACCCTGAAAAAGGCCCTGCTGGCGCTGATGACCGCTTTGCTGCTGGTCAGTGTGATGGCTGTGGCCGCCGCCGACGAACCGGTGACCATCACGATGGCGATGACCGGCGCGTGGGAGACGTTCATCCCCTTCAACACGACCAACGCGAGCAGCGACGCCGTGATTGAGCTGATGTTTGACAAGCTGATTCTGGTCAAGGCCAACGGCGAGCACGAGCCGCGTCTGGCGGACAGCTGGACGCAGGACGGCCTTGTGCTGACCTTCCACCTCAACGAGAACGCGACCTGGCAGGACGGCGAGCCCGTGACCGCCGACGACGTGGTTTTCACCGCCAAGCTGATGGCCAACCCCGCCATCACCCATCCGCGCCGCAGCAAGGTCGCCTTCTTCACCGGCACGGACGACAGCGGCGTGCTGGTCGAGGGCGAGGAGTTCGGCGTGAAGGCGCTCGACGCGCACACCGTGGAGTTTGACATGAAGAACCCCGCGCCGCTGAGCTACATGATTACCCAGACCTTCCGCGACTTCTATGTGCTGCCCGAGCACCTGCTGGCCGATATTCCGGTCGATGAAATCATGACCAACGAGTTCTGGCAGCACCCGATCGGTTCCGGCCCCTGCATCTACGAGAGCAGCATCTCCGGCGAGCGCGTGGAGTTCACCGCCAACAAGAACTATTACCTCGGCGCGCCGGAATTTGACCGCTTTGTGGTTCGCGTGGTGGCTTCCACCAACCTGCTCAGCGGTCTGATGAACGGCGAAATCGACATCGTGGCCGGCTCCAGTCAGGGCAGCATCCCGATGAACGATTGGGATATGGCCAAGATGCAGGATAACCTGACCACCGAGTCCGTTCAGTCCCTGGGCTATCAGTACATGACCATGAACGTCAACAACATCCCGAAGGAAGTTCGTCAGGCGATCAACATGGCCATCAACCGCGACGTGATGGTCAACAACCTCATGCGCGGCGAGGGCGAGGCCGCCGCGGGCCCGCTCCGTCAGAACCATCCGTATTTCAACCCCGACCTGCTGCCGATTCCCTACGACGTGGAAAAGGCCGCCCAGATGGTGAAGGATTCCGGCTTCGACACCAGCAAGACCTACACCCTGCGCGTCTCCAAGAGCAGCGAAATGCGCGAGAAGTCCGCTGTGCTCATTCAGCAGGATTTGGCCAAGATCGGCATCAACGTTGAAATCGTGACCACCGACTTCGCCACCGTGCTGACCGAGTGCCGCGCGGGCAACTACGACTTCGGCCTCATCGGCTCCGGCGGAAGCCCGGACCCGGCCGAGAGCGTTGTGAACATGCGCCCGGGCCACGTCAACAACTTCTCTCAGAACAGCGACCCGTCCCTGTATGAAAAGGGCATGGTCGAGGGCTTCGCAGTCGACACCTACGAAGAGCGCCTGCCCATCTACTACGAGTATCAGATGATGCTGCGCGATCAGGTGCCGTTCGCCTTCCTGTATTTCCAGAACGACCTTGTCGCTTACAGCAACAAGATTTCCAACGTCCACTTTGAGGACTTCAGCCTGCTCAACCGCGCGGTTTGGCAGTGGAAGATCGAAAAGTAAAAAAACCGTTTGCTTTCTGTCTGCCTCGAAGGGTTTCGGGGCAGACAGAACCTTATCCCGGCTTTTGGGCCGCCCGAACATGAGGATAGCGAGGTAAACAACATGGCGCAGCCATTATTACAAGTGAAACACCTGGTGACGCAGTTCAGAACGAAGAACGGATACGTCACCGCGGTCGATGACGTGAGCTTTAACGTCATGCCGGGCGAAACGCTGGGCATTGTCGGCGAATCCGGTTGCGGCAAAAGCGTAACCTCCCTGTCCATCCTTCAGCTTCTTCCCACAGGCATCGGCAAAATCGCGGGGGGCAGCGTGCTGTTTAACGGAGAGGATTTGACCAAGAAAAACAACCGCGAGCTGAGCCATATCCGCGGCAAGGATATCGCGATGATTTTTCAGGATTCGATGACCTCGCTCAATCCGGTGCTGACCGTCGGCAAGCAGATTGAAGAGACCATCGCCGTGCACAGCCACGCCTCCAAACAGGAGATTCACAAGCAGGCGCTGGATATTTTGACCAAGGTCGGCGTTTCCTCGCCGGAACAGCGGCTCAAGGAATATCCCCACCAGCTTTCCGGCGGCATGCGCCAGCGCGTGATGATTGCCATGGCGCTCTCCTGCAACCCGAGCCTGCTGATTGCCGACGAGCCGACCACCGCGCTGGATGTGACCATTCAGGCGCAGATTATCGACCTGATGGTCGAGCTGAAACACAAGATTAACGCTTCCATCATGCTCATCACGCACGACATGGGCGTTGTGGCCGAGATGGCGGATTCCATCATGGTCATGTATGCGGGCAAGGTGGTCGAATACGGCACGGCGCGCGAAATCTTCCGCAATCCGCTGCATCCGTATACGCAGGGCCTGCTCTCGTCCATTCCGCGCCTTGACAAGGATGTGGACAGGCTGTATGCCATCCCCGGCACCGTGCCGAGCCTGAACGCCATGCCCGAGGGCTGCCGCTTCTGCGTGCGCTGCTCGTGTGCAGGGCCGGAATGCGCGGTCAAGGCGCCGCCGATGCTGCAGACGCCGACGGGCCAGAAGGTCAGATGCTGGAAGTATAAGGATGCGTATCCGGAGGTGGAGGAATGAGCGAGCAAGCGCCGCTGCTTCGCGTCGAGCATTTGAAAAAATACTTCACGTCGAAGAAGAAATTTTTGGAAAGCAAGCCGAAAACCGTCCGCGCCGTCGATGACGTCAGTTTTGAGATTCGGCGGGGCGAAACGTTCGGCGTCGTCGGCGAATCCGGCTGCGGCAAATCGTCGCTGGGCAGAACCATTCTGCGCCTGCACGAGCCGGACGCGGGTAAGGTGATTTATCACGGCGTTAACCTGAGCACGCTGAGCGCCAAGGAGATGCGCGACTACCGCCGCAAGATGCAGATTATCTTTCAGGACCCGTATGCCTCGCTCAACCCGAGAATGACGGTCAAGGAGCTTATCTGCGCGCCGCTGGATGTGTTTGAAATCGGCGCCAAGGCCGAGCGCGAACAGGCCGTGCTGGATATGATGACCAAGGTCGGCCTGCCGCATGAATATCTCAACCGCTACCCGCACGAGTTTTCCGGCGGCCAGCGCCAGCGAATCATGATTGCGCGCGCGCTGATTCTCAACCCCGAGTTTGTCGTCTGCGACGAGCCGGTCTCCGCGCTGGATGTTTCCGTCCGCGCGCAGGTGCTCAACCTGATGAAGGATTTGCAGCGCGATATGTCGCTGACGTATATGTTCATCTCGCACGACCTGAGCGTCGTCCGCTATGTGTGCGACCGCATCATGGTCATGTATCTGGGCCGGGTGATGGAAATCGCCACGAAGGACGAGCTGTATGCCCACGCGCAGCATCCATATACGCAGGCGCTGCTCTCGTCCATCCCGATTCCCGATGTGGATGTGCAGCCCGACCGCATTCGCCTGAGCGGCGAACTGCCCAGCCCGTTCAACCCGCCCGTCGGCTGTCGGTTCAACACGCGCTGCCGTTTCGCCACGGAAAAGTGCAGAACGTGTCAGCCGGAGCTGAGGGACGTCGGCGGCGGGCACATGGTGGCCTGCCATCTGTGTGAGCCGTAAAAACGGTCTGCGGAGGAAGAAACATGAATCAAGCATGGATTGACGCGTATCTCGACAAGCATTGGGACGAAATGGTGGAAGCCATGAAAATCCTGATGCGCATCCCCAGCATCAGCGCCGAGCCGGACGGGCCGTATCCCTTCGGCAGGAGATGCGCCGAGGCGCTGGACACGGCCTTTGAGATGGGCCGCAAAATGGGCATGGAGACCCAGAACGACGATTACTACGGCGGCAGCATCCTCATGCGCGGCGAAAAGGACGAGGAAATCGGCATTTTCGGCCATCTGGACGTCGTGCCGGAGGGGACGGGCTGGCAAAGGCCGCCCTACGAGCCGTATGTGCGCGACAACTGGCTCTTCGGCCGCGGCAGCGCGGATGACAAAGCCCCCGCGGTGGTGGCGCTCTACGCGATGGACTGCGTGAAGCAGAGCGGCACGCTGCCCAAACGCACCGTGCGCCTGTATCTGGGGTGCAGCGAAGAATGCGGCATGCAGGATATTTCGACTTATCTGGAGCGGCACACGCCGCCCGCGTTCTCGTTTGTGCCGGATGCGTCGTTCTCCGTCTGCTATGCGGAGAAGGGCATCTGCGAGCTGGAGCTTTGCGCCGACGCGCCGAAAAAGCTGCTCGCCTATGACGCGGGCACGGTTTCCAATGCCGTTGCGGGTCTGGCCCGCGCGTCTTTTGCGGGTAATGCGCCCGCGTTTGACGCGGCGCACTGGCCGAACATTCACATCACCCAAACGGAAGATGGTTTTACCGTGGAAGCCGTCGGGCGTTCCGCCCACGCGGCTTTCCCCGACGGTTCCGTCAACGCGTCGGCGATGCTGGCGGCGTTCATCTGCGAAAACGGCCTTGTCGATGCGGCGGATGAAAAGACGCTGCGCTTTGTGGCCGAGTGCATCAAGCCGTATTACGGCGAAAAGCTGGGCATTGCGTTTGAAACCAAGGAGATGGGCAAGCTGACCGCCATCGGCGGCACGACCCGCCTGAAGGACGGCAAGCTGATTCAGAACATCAACATCCGCTATCCCAGCGGCGTGGACGGCAGCCGGATTGAGCAGCGCATCACCGAAGCGGCTTCCGCCTATGGCTGGACGCTCGCCGCGCTGCACGACGACCCGCCGTCCTTCATCTCACCGGATGACCCGATGGTTCGCGCGCTCGACGCGCTCAGCACGAAATACATCGGCGAAACCGGCGGCCCGTACTGCATGGGCGGCGGCACGTATGCGCGCCATCTGCCTCGCGCGGTGGCCTTCGGCCCGGGCATTCGCGGCCTGAAAAAGCCGTGCGAGCCCGGCCACGGCGGCGGCCATCAGCCCGACGAATGCGTCAGCCTCGAATTGCTCAGAAAGGCGTTTTATGTGTACGCCGAGGCGATTTTGAAGATTGACGAGATGCTGGAAAGCTAATTTCATATCCTCCTCCCGACGGTCATGCTTCGCAGCGGGTGTTTTGCTTCTTCTTCCCGCTGCGAAGGGTGGCCGTTTTTTGGATGGTGAACATTCGCGTTGATGATTTGAAGCAAACAAAAAAAGCTTTCGATTCACTCGAAAGCTTTTTTATGGTGCAGCAGATGAAACCAAATCCGAAACGGAAGCGCTTGCTTCCGTGACTTGTCCTTCGATGGATTTTACACGCCGGTCATCGGAAAAATAGCAGGTATACCTGCCAGCCCCATATTATGGGCAAGTACAATAAACTGGAAGTTGTCAGCCTGTATAGGCATCATCCGCCGTGTTCTTGAAATTCTGCTTTGCAAGCCACTGCTTTTCTTCTTCATTTTCCGGAATATCAATCCGCTCGATCTTGAAGATAACGGGGCGTGTGCCGTCATTGCAGCAAGCGATCATCATTCTGTCGTCATTTGTCCACTTGCGCATAATGGAGCCACCCTGCAAGGCTGCATAAACATATCGGCTGATGGCGTCCCATGCCTCGCCGCAGAATTTACCGTTCATCAGACGGTAAAAATCATCCTGCTCCGGCGTTCTTTTCAGAAGAAATGTATCTCCCGCTTTGAAGCAAGGACATGGACCTGATTTCGGATCAGCCAAATACTTTTCCTGTAATTCTGGGAACACCTTTGTCTCCAATACCGTTATTTTGCATTCGTAATTCATATAATTGCCCCTTTACGTTCAAAATTTTCTGTCTGTCAAATTCCGATTTATTAAACAAAGTATACCATATTCCTCAGTGAAAGAATATCCCTGTATGAAGAATGCGGTTGTTTTGATGTACGCTTGTTTCGCAAGGCTTCTCTCAGCCCCTTGCACACTGACCTTGCTTGCAAAGTCTAGTGCGTTATACCTTTGCGACAGGAAGATTAAGAAAAAATCCGAACCCATTTCCGATTTGGAAAATCTGGTTCGGATTATACTGGTTTGGTGCGGTAGATGGGACTTGAACCCATACGTCATACAACACACGCCCCTCAAACGTGCCTGTCTGCCAATTCCAGCACTACCGCGTATTCAATTCGTACACCAGCGATGCAACGTGTATATTATACGAAACCAACCTGAATTTGTCAACCCTTTCTTTGAAAAAAGTTTCTCTCCGACGCATTTCGGGCGCTTTGCAGAGAAGCGAAAGCGGCGCAAAAGCCGCTTTCGCCGCGTTCATGCGTTCGGGCTTTCGCTGTTTGCGTCATCCTTTTTATCGGAAACCAGTTTGGCCACGTCCAGCGCCTGCATCAGCTTCTGCGGCACGGGCACGCCGAGCAGCACCGCGTTTTCGAGGATGGAGAGCGATTCGTTGACGATATAAAACATCGCCGCCGCGCCGGTGCAGGCCGCGCTGCCCGTCAGGTTATCGAGCACGGCGGCCAGCAGGATGACGATTAAAATCATCGCCTTGCGCATCAGCCCGATGAAGCCCGCCTTGCTGCTCAGCGCGCCGCCGTCGCTCTTGGGGCTTTTGCCCAGCAGCGCGACGCCCACGCCGCTCAGATAATCCAGCCCCATCAGCAGCACGAGCAGCCGAACGGCCGTCGGCATGCGCATGAAAAGCCCCGCCGCCGCACCCGCTGCGGCGGCAACCCACTTCAACGTCTTTTCCATACGCCGTTCCTCCTTGACCCAAATCGGGAAAAATTGGCTCCGAAGCAACAAAATGCCCCGCGGATTCGTCTATATGATTGGAGAAAAGCGGATTTCTCCCGTTCAGGCTATGCGCCCGAACGGCCTTATGTGACGCGCGCGCAAAAAAACCTTGCGTCAAACGGCAAAATGAAGTATGATAAAGGATGACATCGTGTACATTGGCGGGGTTATCCCCGCTTTTCGATTTGAAGGAGGTGACGCCCATGTCGGATGATCGCCAAGCGCCCCGCCGCAGACGCAGACCGCCGGTCGCGCCCGAGCAGCAGGAGCCGATGCGCATTATCGTGGGCAACGAGGAGGACACGCCGGATTGGATGGTTTCCGATACCAGCGGCGCGGCTTCCCGCAGAACGGGGCAGCGGAAAACCGAGCCGGAAGCCCCCAAGCGCGCCGCGCGCGGCACGCAGGAGACTCGAGAGATTTTGCAGATGAAGCAGCCGCGCGGCGGCCAAAGCGAGGCGCGCACCGAGCGCACGGCGGCGAGGAAGCCCGCCGCGCCGAAGGCCGAGTCGAAAACGAACGCGTCCGCGCGAAAAGCACCTGCCCCGAAGAAGAAATCCGCCCGCCCGATGAGCAAAAAGGCGAAGGAGCGCCGCGCGCGCCAAATCCGCCGCACGACCATCGGCACGCTCTGCGCCGTTATCGCCGTGGTGCTGGCGGTCATCGGCGTTCGCGCGGGCAGCCGCCTGGTGGATATCAAGCAGACGCTCGACCGCGGCGACGGCGTGTTCTATCCCAACATCTACGTCAACGACATCCCGCTCGAAGGCAGGACGCTCGACGAGGCGGCGGCGCTCGTCACCCAGCAGGTGCAGTCGCTGATTTCTTCGTTTAGAATCACGCTGCGCACGCAGGACGGCCGCAGCTGGGATATCACCGGCGAGAGCCTGAACATGCAATACAACGTGGCCGATCAGCTCGACCAGCTCTGGGCCATCGGCCACACAGGCTCATCCTCGACGCGATACGAGCAGGTCAAGGCGCTGGAGGAAGAGCCTGCTACGCGCTACACCACACTGACCTATGACATGAGCCAGGTCAACCAGATTCTTTCCCAAATCAAGGCCGAGGTAGACCGCCCCGCCGTCAGCGCCACGCGCGTGGACGACGACACGAAGTGGCCGCCGTTCTCTTACACGGATGACGAAGCGGGCCAGACGCTGGATATCACCGGCCTGAACGAGCAAATCTGCGCGATGGTCGATACACTGGAAAGCGGCGTGGTCGATTTGACCCCTGTGCCCGTGCAGGCGACGGTCACGCGCGCCCAGCTCGAGGCGCAGATTGTGCGGCTCAGCAGCTTTGAAACCACCGTCGGCAAGACGGGCGACTACGTGGAAAGCCGGACGGAAAACATCCGCCTCGGCACGGAGAAGTTCAACCACCTCATCATCAAGGCGGGCGAATCCGTCTCCTTCAACAAGGTGGCGGGCAAGCGCACGGAGGCCAACGGCTATCAGCCCGCGCTGGAAATCGCCTACGGCAACTACGTGCTGGGCATCGGCGGCGGCATCTGCCAGGTGTCTTCCACGCTGTATAACGCGGTGGTCAACGCGGGCCTGACGGTCAATAAGCGCACGCCGCATGCCATCCCGTCCAGCTATGTGGATAAGGGCAAGGATGCGACCGTCTCCGACGACCGTTACGATTTTGTGTTCACCAACAACACGGGCGCGGATATCTACATCGAAACGGAGTTCGTCAAGGTCAAGAATTATTGGACGAGCCGCTTTATCATCTACGGCCGCCCCGACCCGAACGGCTACACCTATAAGCTCGACGCACAGGTGGTCGAAACCATCCCCCTGCCCGACCCGACCTACGAAAAGGATAAGGACGGCACGTATGTCATCTACGACGACGAAACCTACCAAGTCAGCAAGGGCCGCGAGGGCTATGTCGTCGATGTGTATCTGGTGACAATGGACAGCAAAGGGCTGGAAATCTCCCGCGAGAAGAAATACACCGATACCTATAAGGCCGCCGCGCCGCGGTTCTATGTCGGCGTAACCCCGCGCGAGACGCCCGTGCCCGATGTGCCGAGCATCGATTGACGGGCGCGAAGCGTTACCCGATGCCCGAAACGCCGTTTTCATTTTGAGTTGAGCACGAATTTTGTACATCAGCGGAAAGGAAGAATCTGCCCATGAAACGCCTTCAAACCTGTGCCGCGGCCGCCGCGCTGAGCGCCCTGCTGCTGGCCCTGCCCGCCTGCGCGTCGGCCGCCGAAACCGCGCCGCTCACCCTCAGCACCCAGCAGAACGCCGAGCCGGCCGAGCGGCGGACGGATTTGGGCAGGCTGGACGCTTTCGGCGCGAAACGCGCGTATCTGGGCGTTTCCGCGGCGGACAGCTGGGTCTATCAGGCGCGCATCGGCGGACTTTCCCTCAAGATCAGCCTGTTCACGCCCGAAGGAAGCGGCGTGGCCTTTCAGGAAAAGCTCTGCGCGGCGCAGACGGGCGGCGAAAAGGATATCCGCCTGTGCATGTGCGCGGGCAGCAAGCAGGGCGGCCTGCTACTCCAGCTCGACGAGCACGCCGTGGACGTTTTGCAGCGCGTGAACATCACCGAAATCGTGCTCACGGATGTGGAATACAACATACAGGCAACGTATCTTGTTTCGGATATCGCCGCCATGCGCGAAGCGCTTGCGCTCGCCGACGGCGACCAGCTCTGCCTGGCGGGCGAGGACGCGCCGCTGACGGTTGTCAGCGAGGACGGCGTGCGCCGCATCATCGCGGAGTAATCTCCCAAAAAAAACGGCATACATGACGCACCTGTTTTCGGCATATACCGGAAACGGGTGTTTTGTTTTGCTTTTTCTTGTGTCTTTTTGCGAAATAGGGTACAATAGGTTTATCAAACCCATCGGGAGGTTTCGCTTGGATGGACGCCCTGATTCAATCGCTGGTGCAGGCGGATTTTGCGCCGGAACGCATCATGCCCCGAGCCGTGATGGCGCAGTATACGACGATGCGGGTCGGCGGGCCCGCCGATGTTTTGGTGAGCATCGCTTCGGCGGATGAAATTGCCGTGGCTCTGCGCGCGGCGAAGAACGTCGGCGCGCCCGTGACGATTATCGGCAACGGGTCAAACCTGCTTGTGCGGGATGGCGGCATTCGCGGGCTGGTGCTGCGAATTGCAGGCAGCATGAACGCGATTCGCCGCGAGGGCAACCGCGTTTTCGTGCAGGCAGGCGCGTCGCTGGCGGCTGTCGCGGCCTTTGCGCGGGACGAGGGGCTTTGTGGCCTGGCGGAGCTGGGGGGGATTCCCGGCACGCTGGGGGGCGGCGTGCTGATGAACGCAGGCGCTTACGGCGCGGAGCTGGGGCAGATCGTCGAGCGGGCGGAGGGCGTGGCGCTTGCGGACGGCAGGCGCGTCCATTATACCGCTGAGCAGCTGGATTTCGGCTACCGCCACAGCGCGCTGATGGAGGCGGGCGTGGTGGTCACGGATGTGACGCTGGCGCTGACGGAGGGCGACCCCGCGGCCATCCGCGCGCGGATGGAGGAATGCGCCAAAGCGCGGCGGGAGAAGCAGCCGCTGAACCTGCCCAGCGCGGGCAGCACGTTCAAGCGGCCCGAAGGGCACTTCGCGGCCAAGTTGATTGACGACTGCGGGCTGCGCGGGCTGACCGTCGGCGGGGCGCAGGTGAGCGAGAAACACGCGGGTTTCGTCGTCAATCTCGGCGGCGCGAGGGCGCGGGATGTTTTGGCACTGATGCGGCAGGTGGAGGAGCGCGTTTTTGAGCAGACAGGCGTGCAGCTTGAGCCGGAGGTGCACATTCTGGGAACGGATTAAGGGTTACGTTGGGCTGCCGCCCAAACCCGCTTGGGGACAAGTCCCCAACCCCCATTTTCGCTTCGCGAAAAAAAGAATCAATCAATTTTAACTCGTTTGTTGCGTAGCAATAAACGTAAGCGGGAAAACGGAAATCACAAGGAGTCGGAGACGACTGTGTGAGTTTCCCGGATTGGGGCAGCGCCCCAACGTCCCCCCATCACTCAAAAGAAAGAGGAACCGGCATGAAATTTTTGATTGTGACAGGCCTGTCCGGCGCGGGCAAGACCAGCGTTCTGCGCCATTTGGAGGACAGCGGGTATCAGTGCATGGATAATATCCCGCCGCTTCTGCTTGCGCCCGCGTTTACGCTGTGCGAAAAGGTGGAGCTGGACGCGCCCGTCGCGCTGGGCGTGGATTCCCGCAGCGGCGCGCTGTTTGACGCGGAGGCCGTGTGCAGCGCCCTCGACGAGGGGGGCGACAGCCATGAGATTTCCATCCTCTTTTTGGAGGCCGATACCGAAACGCTCATCGACCGCTATAAAGAGACGCGGCGCGATCACCCGCTCATGCGCGGCGGCATGACGCTCGAACAGGCCATCGCCAAAGAGCGCGAAATGCTCCAGCCCCTCCGCGAGCGCGCCAATTACGTGCTCTCCACGGGCGGCTTGCGCGCCAAAGAGCTTTGCGCCCGCGTGGATGACCTGCTCGCCGGCAACGAAAACCAGCGCGCCCTCCGCACGGAAATCATGTCCTTCGGCTATAAACGCGGCATTCCCCGCGAAGCCGATTTGGTGTTCGACGTGCGCTTTCTGCCCAATCCGTATTACATCAAGGATATCCGCGCGTATACGGGCCTCGAAGCGCCCGTGCGCGATTACGTGCTCGGCAAGGAAGAGACGCGCGAGTTCCTCGGCCATCTCTATGAGCTGGTCGATTACCTGCTCCCGCTGTATCAGCGCGAGGGCAAACGGCGGCTGATGATTGCCGTGGGCTGTACGGGCGGCGCGCACCGCTCCGTCGCCATCAGCGAAGCGCTTGGCGCGCATCTGCGCGCGCTCGGGCAGACGGTCAGCGTCACGCACAGGGATATTTCGATTGAAGAGGCCAGTTGGCCGTTCAGGAGGACGAAATAAACTTCTTCCGTTACGCGGATAAGCGTTGAACGGACGTGCAATGCGCGTCCGCGTTCCCCGTGTCCGTTCATTCAATTTTATCGAATCCTGTCGAAAAATTGCGAAAGTCTCCTTTGGTACTATTAAAGCACAAACTCTATCAAATCAGGTAGAGCTTGTGCTTGTTTTTATTATAATGAGATGGAGTCGGTCTGACGAGCGGGTTTTTGGAACTAAATCTTCCAGACTTACAACGCGGATATCTTTCTGCTTGTCTCGATTCTGCTTCTGATACATAGAATCACCCCGGAATCATGATGCTTGTTATATCATGTATCCGGGGTGTTTGTATACTTTTGTCGACAGTCTGAGACTCCCTCGCAGAGGGAGCTGTCAGCGAAGCTGACTGAGGGCGTTTGCATCAGTTTTCCGGCCGCATCATTTCGGTGGTGTAGTATTGACCGTCGCGCCAGAAATACACGGTTTGGATATCGCCCGGGGCGAACGACGCGCGGGAGAGGCGGAGGGTCATATCGCCCAGAATGGTCTGTTCGCCGATGCCGACGATGATGTCGCCCTCCTGAAGGCCCGCTTCCTGCGCGGGGGAGCCGTCCTCCACGCTGCGCAGATACGCGCCCTGGGGCAGGCTGTAATAATCCTGATAAATCGGCAGAATATAGCGCGCGACAATGCCCATTTCCCACTTGCGGGCCTCTTCGCGCTGGCTGTCGAAAATGGCGATGGGCAGGGTATACATCATCAGCTCGTCCGTGCCCTTGCCGACGGAGACGAACACCATCTGGTCGTCATCGACATACACGTTGCGCCCCGCGGCGCGATACCAGCTGACGGCGACCTGCGCGCCGGAGAAATACTGCTTATAGCTGACCTGAAAATGGTGGGGATAGATATACACCGCGCCGATTTCCGGCTCTTCGTAATCGTCGGGGTCGTTATACAGCGGCGCTTTGCCGTTCGTCTCGAAATCGGAATAGGAATTGCCGCGGGCGACGGCGATGTCGTCGAGGTTATACTCCTTTTCGATTTGCTCGGCGAAGGTGTCGGCCATATCCACGAGCGTGCCGTCGCTCATGTTGGGGATGATTTTCAGGCCGAAGGCGGTCAGCTTGCCGTTGGTGTTGTTGCGCACGCTGACCTGCACGCTGCCGTAGAAGCTGTAAGAGGTGATTTCCGCGCGCTGGATGTAGAGGGGCTGCGCCTTGTTTTGCAGATAGGTGACCTCCTGCGCGCTGCCCTCGCGGGCGAGCATGCGGTCGTCAAAGAGCAGGGCCTGGGTATAGGGGTCGGCGACGCCGGTTTCCTCCAGACCGCAGTCGCTTTGGAACATTTTGATGACGTCGGCGGTCGATTCGGTATACAGCGCGTTTTCGTTCGGCTTGGCGTAATAGCCCAGCTCGTAGAGCCGCTTGCGCAAGGCCAGCACGTCGGCATTGCGGTCGCCGACCTCGAGCGTGTGATACTGCGCCAATTCCTCTTCGGTATAGGTGAAGGGGATTTCGTTTTTGATTTCGGCGATGGGGTCGCGTCCCACGACGGGGAACAGCGCGCGCACCTCGCCCTCGGTGATGGGAATCAGCTTGACGGGCTTCACCTGGCGCACCAGCTCGGCGAGCATGTAGCCCTCGCGGTTATCCTTGCCCTTTTGGATGTGCAGCCAAAGCTCGCCGTCCTTTTCGACCTCGCCGACGGCGGTCAGCGCGGTATCGGCGGCGATTTCGCCCAGGCGGCTGCCGTCCGGCTTCTTGCGCAGATTGGCGCGCTTGAGCGTGCGGACAAGGCGCGGCTCGTCATAGGCGACTTCATCCGCCACGCCGCTCGGCTCGGCGGTCGGTTCGGGCGTTTCGCTGCCCGGCTCGGGCGTGGCGGTTGGCTCGGGGGAAGGCGTCGGGGTCGGCGTGGCCGTCGGTTCGGGCGTGGGCGTGGGCACAGGCTCGAGCAGCTCGTAGAGGATATAGCCCTCGCGGCCCCCTTTGGTGCGCACATACGCCCAGTTTTCGCCGTTGATTTCGCTAACGGAAATCACGGTGAGCACGCTGGCCTTTTTCAGCGTTTCGAGCTTGTCGCTCTTCTTGTTGGGCAGTTTGCGCAGATTGGCCTGCTTGCTCGTTTGCAGCTGCTCGGTTTTGGCCTGCTCGGTTTCGGCAGGGGTATCTTCGGCCCGCGTGACGGCGGGCTGCACCGCAAACAGCGCGCAGAGCGCGCACAGGCACGCGGCATGGCGAATCGGTTTCATGGCATCCTTTCCGGCGCGGCGCGGGCCGCGCATCTGTCAGAATAAAACCATTATACCAGTTTCGCGGAAAATGGGCAAGTCAGCGCAGAAACAGACGCAGAAGCCGCGTCTTGAGCGGCGTATAGGGCATATAGCGCACGGGCATGTCGATGAGCGTGGATTTTTTGAGAATGCTCTTTTCGTGGCTGAACGTATCGAAGCTCTTTTGGCCGTGATAGCTGCCCATGCCGCTGTGGCCCACGCCGCCGAAGCCCATGCGGCTGGTGGCCAGATGGACGATGGTATCGTTGATGCAGCCGCCGCCGAAGGGGACGGAGGCGAGCACGCGCTTTTGCAGCGCGCGATCCTCGGTGAACAGATACAGCGCCAGCGGGTGCTCGCGGCCGTTCACGAAAGCAAGCGCCTCGTCAACGGAATCATACGTCAGGACGGGCAGAAGCGGGCCGAAGATTTCCTCCTGCATGACCGCGTCGTCGGGCGTGACGTTATCCAGAATCGTCGGCTGGATGCGCAGCGCCGCTTCATCCGATTGGCCGCCGAAAACGACCTTGTCCGGCGCTATCAGGCCGCAGACGCGGCGGAAGTGCTTTTCGTTAATCATATGCACATAGCCGTCGCAATCGAGTGCGTTTTCGCCGACCATGTTTTGTATTTCGCGCTCAAGCAGGGGGAGAAACGCATCCTTGACTCTGCGGTCGATGAGCAGGTAATCCGGCGCGACGCAGGTTTGGCCGCAGTTGAGCAGCTTGCCGAAGGCCAGGCGGCGCGCGGCGACGCGCAGATTGGCCGTGGCGTCGATGATGCAGGGGCTTTTGCCGCCCAGTTCCAGCGTCACGGGGGTGAGGGTTTCGCTGGCGGCACGCATCACCTCGCGGCCGACCGTCACGCCGCCGGTGAAGAAGATATAATCAAACCGCTGATGCAGCAGCGCCTGATTTTCTTCTCGACCGCCCTCGACCAGCGCAACGTATTCGGGCGGGAAGCACTCGGCAATCAGCTGCGCCATGACCTTGGACGTGGCGGGGGCGTAGGCCGACGGCTTGAGGATGCAGCAGTTGCCTGCCGCCAGCGCGCCGACCAGCGGATCCATCAGCAGCATGAAGGGGTAATTCCACGGGGCCATAATCAGCGCCACGCCGTAAGGCTCGCGGACGGTGAAGCTGTCCGACGGAAACTGCGCCAGCGGGGTGAGTACGCGGCGCTTTTTCGCAAAGCGGCCCAGATGCGAGACCATATAGGAAAGCTCGGCGAGCGTCATGCCCGTTTCGCACATATAGGTTTCGGCCGCGCTCTTGCCCAAATCCTGCATGAGCGCGGCGTTAATCGCCTCCTCATGCGCCAAAATGGCGCGCTTGAGCGTGAGCAGGCTCTGTTTACGGAAGGCAAGCTCCAGCGTTTGGCCGGAAGCGAAGAAGCGGCGCTGAGCGGCGACGAGCTGCTCGATCGATTGGGCGTTCATGCGTTTTCCTCCTTGGCGGGCATGAGTTTCAGATACATCTGCGCCAGACGGCTTTCATCCATCAGCACGGGCACGGGGTAGAGCGGGTTGCTCTCTTTGGCGGCGTGGCGCGCCATTTCGGGGATATCGGCGGTGCGAATCTGCGGGATGGTTTCGGGAATGCCCATCTTGGCGTTCGTTTCGCGAATCCAGCGGATGAAGGCCTCGGCGGCGTCCTTATCGGAAGCGCTTTGGGGCGCGGCACCCGCGATGCGCGCGAGCCTGCCCAGCTTTTTGCGGCAGGCCGCGCCGTATGCGTCCAGAAAATACGGCAGGATGACCGCGTTCGCCAGTCCGTGCGGCACGCCGTATTGGCCGCCGAGCGAGTGGGCCACGCCGTGGACATAGCCGACGTAAGAGCGGGTGAAGGACACGCCCGCGCAGTAGGCCGCGCGAAGCATATCCGAGCGCGCCTGCATGTCGCCGCCGTCGGTATAGGCTTGATACAGGCTGCGGACGATGCGCGTTGCCGCCTCTTCGGACATGGCGCGGGTGAGTTTGGTGGTCGAGCGGCCGATATAGGCCTCGATGGCGTGGGTGAGCGCGTCCATGCCTGTCGTCGCGGTCAGCATGGGCGGCAGGCCGCGCGTCAGCTCGGGGTCGAGCACGGCGTAATCCGGAATGAGCGCGAAGTCGTTGATGGGGTATTTGTGGCGTGCCGCGGGATCGGTGATGACGGCGGCGAGCGTCGTTTCGCTGCCCGTGCCCGCGGTGGTCGGCACGGCGATGAGCGGCGGCGTGCGCCGTAAAACGCGCATCAGGCCGCGCATGCGCTCAACGCTTTGATGCGGCTTGACGACGCGCGCGCCGATGACCTTGGCGCAGTCCATCACCGAGCCGCCGCCGACGGCGATGATGGCCTGCGCATGGGCGGACAGATACAGCGCGCGGCCTTCTTCGATGTTGGCGATGGTGGGGTTCGGCACGGTTTTGTCGTAGACGGCGCAGGCGACATTTGCCGCCTTGAGCGCGGCTTCCAGCCCGCCCGTCAGGCCGAGGGAGCGGACGGAAGCATCCGTCACCAGCAGCACGGAGGCAATCTTTTTTTCGGCCAGCAGCGGTACGATGGCGGACAGCCCGTTGAGCTGGACGGGCTCGCGGTAGGGCAGGACGGGCAGCGCCGCGCGGAAAACGGTTTGATAGGCGCGGCAGTAAAAGGCGTACAGTTTATTCATGAGAAGCTCCTTTGGCGTAGGTTTCAACGGCTGATTGCAGGTTCCGGGTGATGGTCGTCAGGGTTTTGTAAAAGGATTCGATGTCCGCGTCGGGAATGGAACCGCTGACAAAGCGGTTGATATCCAGAATGATGGCCTCGACGCGCGCGGCGGTTTCTTCGCCCGACGGGGTCAAGGCATAGCGGCGCTTGTAGCCTGCCTGCGCGTCGGCGGAAACGTAGCCCTTCTGCGCCAGATCGCGAAGGACGCGGGAAACCTGGCTGCGATCCATCTGCACGGCGCGCGTCAGCTCGCCCTGCGTCAGGCTGCCCGCTTCATATAAACGGCACAGGCAGTTCGTGTGCGCGCCGGAGAGGGAGAACGCATCCATCTGCGCGGCCTTGAGCTTGGCGACGGATTTCGCCGCGCTGGTCATCAGCGCGGAAAACTGCTCGAAACGGCTGGTATCCAATTGCTCGGCTCCTTTCCGTAAAACAAAATTGTATGAATTCGGCTGGGGCATTATACGACAAAATTGTTGAGCTGTCAACAAAATGAACGCAAAAAGACGGAGGTCAGCCGACGAAAAGCGCGGAAAAGTCCAAAGCGGCTTTAGATATGGAAAAGGGAAAAAGAACGGCGAAAAAGCGAAAAACGCGCCAAAAAGACCGAGACGCGGGGCGAATATGCGATTTGCACGACAAAAAGCTTGAAAACAGGGTTAAAAAACACCTGAAAACGAATTTGTTTGTTTTTTCGCAAACGCTCTTGCGTCTCAAGCCGTTTGAGGATGTACAATAAAAGCATAGACGGGAGAATGTGACGTCATTGTGGCAACGCTGTGACGAAGCTGCGTGTCCCGTCCAGTGTTTCGCTTCACCATCAGAAACCAGAAGGGAAGGACAAACGAAATGAAAAAAGGATTGACGCTGCTGCTGAGCCTCGTGCTCGTGCTGGCCATGTCCGTCACCGCGTTTGCGGCTGAGGACTGGGTAACGCCGGTTCAGAACATCGAAAAGTGGGACGAAGAGGTTGATTTCCTCGTCGTCGGCTACGGTCTGGCGGGCGCTGCGGCGGCCGTTGAGGCTTACGACATCGACCCGACCGCCAAGATCCTCGTGCTCGAAAAGATGCCCGAGACGCTGGCGGGCGGCAACTCCATCGCTTCCGGCCAGACGTTCCTCGTTCCGGCGGAGAGCGCGGTGGAAACCGTGAAGACCTACCTCTACAACTGCAACAAGCCCAACCCGATTCCGGACGAGTATCTCACCTGGCTGTGCAACGGCTTTGCCACCCAGCTGCCGTGGATTGAGTACGTGGCGGACGGCGTTGACTACGAGGCCGGCTACGTCGGCGGCGGCGAGCTGAAGTGGGGCAGCATGGTGGTTGAGTTCAGCAACTTTGAAGGCTCCACCTTCGACGGCTGCTCCGCTCACCTGCGTGCCAAGGGCGCGACCTTCGAGAACGGCGGCGTGTGGCGCTGCTTCGCCAAGGCGGTTGAAAAGCGCGGCATCGACGTGCGCTTTGAGAACCCGGCCGTCTCCCTCGTGCAGGATCCCTTCACGAAGGAAGTTTCCGGCGTGATCGCCCGCCGCGCGGACGGCACCGAGTACTCCATCAAGTCTGCCAAGGGCGTTCTGCTCGCTTGCGGCGGCTACGAGAACAACCTGACCATGCAGCGTGACTTCCACGGCATGGAGACCGTCTACACCGCCGGTACCCCGGGCAACACCGGCGACGGCATCAAGATGCTGATGGAAGCGGGCGCGCAGATTTGGCACATGAAGAACCAGACCCAGAGCGGCGGCTTCTGGCTGGGCATCAAGGTTCCGGAGTATGACTCCACCTTCATGCGCAACTTCACCATGGCCGGCAACAGCTGGATCGAGATCGACTCCGAGAGCAAGCGCTTCTACGACGAGGCGGGCAGCTACCATCGTCAGCACATGAAGTACATGGAGTATGGCCGCTATGTTGACCTGCCGCACGAGCGTGCGCTGCCGGTTTCCCT
>CAKURR010000025.1 GCA_934675735.1 uncultured Clostridia bacterium | reverse complement strand
CTTTGGATGAACGCGCCGAACCCTATGGTGACTTTTTTCAAAACGCTGGATGTTACGCCGCTTGTGGGATTCAGCCGCAAGCGCGGGCTGAAATTCAATATGCTTCTCTGCTGGTGTATCGGCAAGGCGGCCGGCGGGATCAAGGAGTTTTATACTCTCCCTGTTGGGCGCGAGCTGCTGCACTATGACAGCATCGCGGTGAACACGATCGTAAAAAACAAAACCGGCGAAGTCAGCTCCTGCGATGTGCCGTTCTCCGCCGACCTTGCGCAGTTCAATGCCGACTACCTGCGCCTGACGCGCACAGTTGCGGAAAGCTGTGAAAATCACGACCTGCCGGACAGCATGGTCATCGGCACATCCGCCATCGTGGATACCGAGATTGACGGTGCCGTCGGCATGAACAGCGGTATTTTCAACAACCCGTTTATCATCTGGGGCCAATATCATAAGGGGCTTTTCCGAACAACGCTGAAGCTGTCGTTCCAATTTCACCACACCCAGATGGACGGCGCACACGCAGGGCGGTTTTTACAGAGTTTGCAGGAGAATATCTTTGAAATCAGAAAATGCAGATGAGCCAAAGACCGGAACTGAGTCAGGCACTGGATGGTATCGCATTTCGCAGCTTTTATCATCTGAAGCGGGGGCTGTCTATCGCAAAGCTGCTGGCAGAAAAGATGGGCGGCACGATTACGGCGGAATACGAAAACGGATGCCTTCAAATTTGCATTGCTTTTCAATAATTACACGAAAAAACATGTAAAAACAAGGAGAATATAAAAATGAAATATAAATCTTTTATCCTATTGCTTGCGGCCGTGATGGTGCTTTCCCTCTCGGCCTGCGGAAAACTACCGACACCGGACAAGAGCGCGTCATCTGTTTCGGCTGGGACACAAGTTGAACCGTCGAATGAGGGAGATGCACCGGCTGATGAGAGCCCTACAACAGATGCAGACACCTCTGCCAATGATGAGGCGTGGAAAAAGGAGTTTGAGAAAAGTCTGCTGGAAAACTATGGTGTCACGCCGGACCATTATGAGGATTTGGGTGACGGCGTTTATCAGGTCTATGTAGAGATCGACGGAAAGATCGTTCCCTATGTCGCGGTGGATTCCGCAACCGGCGATTATCACGGATGAAGGAAAATGGAAATGAAAAAGAATGCTCTTATTGTAACCGCTCAATAATCCCGTGTCCTGACAACGTCCTCTAATCATGCGATACCTATCCATAGTACTTGAAAAACTGGAATCCAGAAAACAAGTAAACTTGAAAAACTATGGAGAGAAGCACATGACAATACCGGAAGCAAAGCGGACCGCAAGAATCATCGAGTGGAGACGACTGATTCATGGGCGATAGCAGAGCGGTAAAAGCGTGAGTGCATGGTGCCTGTGCTCGGCATATTGCCTGAGTGCGTAGAGCAGAGCGGAACAAGGACTTTGAGGCTGATGATCTGCTTCTATGGTCAGAAGAAATGAAGTCGTGGTTCTCGGCGGTGTGAGTGCCGGGAACCACGGCTTTTCTGTATCGGGGGATTATTGAGCGGTTACTGCTTTTCTGAAATCGCTGTTTACTTTCTTGCTAATGTCGGATATAATGCAGGCGGCGTATGGCGTTTATGTTTCGTCTGATGCTTGGATAGACGCTGTGTATCTGCTGCACCTGCATTGTGCGCAGGGTGTGTTCTCCCATGAAAGCGCACTGTTCCCGTATATGGAGCGCACCATCTGCGACATGATCCGCAGCGGGATCGAGATGCAGACCTTTTAGGGCGCGCTCAAGCAGTACGCCGAACAAAAAGACAAGGACTTGCGGAAACTGATGGGCTATGCGCAGATGTTCCGCGATGAGAAGCTGCTTCGGCAGTATTTGGAGATACGCCTATGATAATCCATCAACAAATCGGGAATCACGGAGGTGAACAAAATGGATACCACCATGCAGGATACGCTGTTTTTCTTTGAACGGAATCAAGCTGTCTATCCGTTGTATGCGTGTTTTCAGGAAAAACTGCTTGCCAGATTCCCCGAAAGCCGAATCAAGGTGCAAAAAACCCAAATCTCGTATTACAATCGGCATCTTTATGCCTGCGTCTCCTTCTTGAAGGTGAAAAAGAAAGCGGAGCTGCCCGAAGACTATTTTGTGCTTACGCTGGGGTTGTCTGCTCCGCTGGAATCCGACCGGGTGGCGGTAAAAACCGAGCCGTATCCGGGACGGTGGACAACGCATTTTGTCATCAGCAGCCCGGCCGATTTGGACGAAGATCTGTTTGATTGGATTGAGCAGGCATACAATTTTGCACAGGCAAAATAACGGAGGAAGCAGATGCAAGTCAACGAATATCAGAAAGCGGCAATGGAAACGCTGAACCCTGCGCTTGATAAAAAGGATGTACTCATCAACAGCGTCATGGGCTTGTGCGGGGAATCCGGCGAAGCCATTGACATTGTGAAAAAGTGGCTGATGCAGGGACACGAGCTGGATAAGGCGCATTTGATCAAAGAGCTTGGGGATGTGGCGTGGTATCTTGCCGAGGCGGCCACCGCATTGGATGTTCCGCTGGAGGCTGTTTTTCAGGGGAATCTGGACAAGCTGCGCCAGCGTTTTCCCAACGGGTTTGACGTCGGGGCTTCGGTGAATCGCAAGGAGGGCGATCTGTAAATGTGGGATTTAGAGAAAAGGTGCTGGCGATTATAGACAAGGAGCTTTGAGCGTATTGGGAATATGGTTTGAGAGCAGGAATAAACATCTACAGAAGACTTGTTTTTCTTGCAAGTATATCTGAAATCATTGCCGAATTCTGCGTTTTATCAGTTGTAACTTATGAAAATGGATTTTGCAGTTGAAAAACAGCTATGAATGTGCTATGCTGTAAGCAGCCACAGAGGGGAGGGCTGATTCCCATGATCAAACGTGAAATGTATATGAAGAGCATTCGCCCTTTTATTGGGACAGAGCTGATCAAAGTCATGACCGGTATTCGACGCTGCGGGAAATCGGTCATGCTGGAATTGATTAAACAGGAACTCACAGAGTCCGGCATCAGCCCGACGCAGTTTGTCTCTGTTAACTTTGAAGATATGAGCTATTCCCATCTGCAAACCGCTCAAGCGCTGCATGATGAGATCATCAAAAGAGCCGCAGCGATAGAAGGCAAGGTCTATCTGTTCTTTGATGAAATACAGGAGGTTAAGGACTGGGAAAAGTGTATCAACTCTTTCCGCGTTTCGCTGGATTGCGATATCTACATCACCGGTTCAAATGCAAAGCTGCTGTCCGGCGAACTTGCGACTTATTTGGGCGGGCGGTATGTAGAGTTTGTGATCTATCCGTTCTCATTTGGAGAATTCATGGAGCTGTACCGCTCGATTGCTCCCGGTGAATCAGTTCAACAGTGTTTTCGAAAGTATCTGATTGCCGGAGGAATGCCTTATCTCGCGAATCTCCGTTATGCAGATGCGCCATCCAAACAATATCTCCATGATTTATTCAACTCTGTCCAGCTCAAGAACATCGTGAAACGGAATAAAATTCGGGATGTTGATCTGCTGGAACGCATCATTGCATATGTGATTGCCAATGTGGGAATGACGTTCTCCGCAGGCTCATTGGCCAAATATCTCAGGAACGAACAGCGCACGGTTTCGCCGGAGACCATCCTGAACTATATCAAATACTGCTGTGACGCCTATCTGTTCTATCAGGTCAAGCGCGAGGATTTACAGGGCAAACAGATTCTTTCCTCGAACGAAAAGTATTATATTGCCGATCACGGTATCCGTGAGGCCGTTTTTGGCGGTAATACGCGTGATATTAACCTCATTTTGGAAAACATCGTGTATCTTGAATTGCTGCGCAGGGGATACGAAGTAACTGTCGGAAGAACGGGCGACAAGGAAATTGATTTCGTATGCGACAAGCGCGGAGAAAAGCTGTATGTTCAGGTCGCTTATCTGCTGGCGTCTGAGGAAACGGTCAACCGTGAGTTTGGTGCGTATGATCGTATTCGAGACAACTTCCCGAAGTATGTTGTTTCCTTGGATGAGCTTGACATGAGCCGAAATGGTATCAAGCACCGAAATATTCGCGATTTCCTTTTGACGGAAGAATGGAACTGAACACGAAGCCCAGAATTACGTTAGCAACGTGGTGCTGGGCTTTATCATACAGGAAATCGATCGACATTCGGTCTTGTATGTTTGAGTTTGAGACATGCTAAACGACTTCGGAAGTGCGTGCGGCCGGATGCCGCTTTTTTTGTGCGCTGACGCAATGCCTAAAAGAATATATGTAACCGCTCAATAATCCCGTGTCCTGACAACTGCCTCTAAACATGCGATACTTATCCATAGTACTTGAAAAACTGGGATCCAGAAAACAAGTAAACTTGAAAAACTATGGAGAGAAGCACATGACAATACCGGAAGCAAGGCAAGCCGCGAGAATCATCGAGTGGAGACAGCTGATTTACGAGCGACAGCAGAGCTGTCAAAGCGTGAAGGCATGGTGCCTGCAGAACGGAATCCGTGAAAATCGTTACGATTACTGGCTGAAAATCATCCGGGAAGAAGCGCTTTGCGAGACAAAGAACAGGAGCGGTGCGCGTGTCAGGGTAGCGATGCGACAATTCGCAGCGTGTTCGGCGCAGATGAAGGCGCAACAGTCAGCGTGTTTGTTGGATAAAAGATGTTGAATTAGAAAAAACTTCAGGTAGAGGTGAACGAAATGGATGAGTGGATGGATGAAGCGTTCAGAAGAGCGTGGATGAATTATGCCAATAAAAGTCTGCTGGATATGGGACTGATTACGGAACAGGAATACCAGAAAATGGCGGTAAAGATTACCAATTCGCCGGATCGTTTGCGTCAGGAATCTCGACCGTGATAGAATTGGAATCAGCCTCGTGACCGGAAAAGCAGCTTGACATAGAACAAGAGCCATCCCCGCAAAATAGGGATGGCGCTTGGCATGCGTAGTCTGAACGAAGCGCTTACGCCTTTCCGCTCATGGAGCGTTCGGCCTGCTCGATGAGGCGCTTGGTCATATAGCCGCCGATATAGCCCGCCTGGCGGGAGGGCAGATCGCCGTTGTAGCCCTGCTTGAGGTTGATGCCCAGCTCGCTGGCGATTTCATACTTCATCTGGTTCAGCGCGCCCTTGGCCTCCGGCACGACGGTGCGGCCGCTGCGGCTGCTGTTGTTGGCGGAAGCCTGCTGCGCGTTCTGCGTGTTGGGCTGATTATTCTGATTCTGATACATAGGAATCAAAGCTCCTTTCATACTACAAGGGGATTGCGCGCCGAACGCGCGGCGCGCAATCGGGTTTTACCAGTTCTGGCCCGCCATCTGGTGCTCGGCCTGCTCGATGAGGCGCTTCACCATGTAGCCGCCGACGTAGCCCGCCTCGCGGGAGGTCAGGTCGCCGTTGTAGCCCTGCTTGAGGTTGACACCGAGTTCGCGCGCGATTTCATATTTCATGTTGTTCAGCGCGTCCTTGGCCTGCGGCACGTTGATCTGGCTGCCGCCGCTCTTGCTGTTCGCCATGTCGTTTCACCTCCAATCGGTTCAGCCCTATTGTGGCGCGCGGCGAATCGCGCTATTCTGACAATAAGCGCCTGTGCTGGCAGAAATATGCGTCTGATTCGCCTAAATTTTTGAAAAGGGCGTTGACAAAGCCGAAAAAACGTGATACAATAGCTCTTGCAAGTGAGCAATGCGGTAGTAGCTCAGTGGTAGAGTGCCACCTTGCCAAGGTGGATGTCGCGAGTCCGAATCTCGTCTACCGCTCCATGTGAGCGCCTGTCTGAAAAGACGGGCGTTTTTATTTTTTATTTTGTGTTTTTCGGGAAGGAAAATCCCACCTCGTCCGTCAAATAGACAGAATCAGGAAATGCGGGCGAAAACCGCGGAAAGAGGGAAGAATCATGAAGAAAAAGCTTTGGGCATTGTGGCTTGCGGCGCTGATGCTGCTGGGCGCGGCAGCGCTGGCGGACGGCGGGGATTGGCACGACAGCCGCAATTTCGGCTCCGTTCAGTTTGCGAGCTATACGGGCTGGTACGACGGGTATCAGAGCGCAGACGGCTTCGGCGGCGCGACGGCGGCCGATCCGTATACGCTGACGGTCATCAGCAAAAGCGCCAGCATTTGGAGCGAACCGAGCACGGGCAGCAAAAGGCTCGCCTCGGCCGGTTATGGCGAATCGATGACGGGCGTTTCCAGCGACGGCAACAGCAATATCGCGATGGATCACAACTTCTACGAGGTGGAATACAAGGGCAAGCACGGCTGGGTCGGTGCGACGTATGTCGTCCGCAACACGCTGGAAATCGTGCTGATGGAGAGCAACGTTCCGGCGTATATCGCGCCGGACGCGCGCAGCAAGAAGGTCGGTTCGCTGAGCAAAATGACCCGCTACCGCGTCATCGGGTTTTACGACGACTATTACATCGTCTCCTTCCGCGGCGCGGCCTGTGCTTATATTCCCAAGAGCGCCGCACATTATGATACCACGTTTGAGGCCCAATATCGGCAGACGCCCGGGCGCAGCGGCAGTGTGGAATACGACACGAAGCTCCGCACCGGCCCGGGGGCGGATTATCCCGAAATCAAGACGCTGAACGCAGGCGCGGCGGTCGAATGTCTGGATGAGATTGACGGCTGGTACATGGTTCGCTATTCGGGCAAGGGCGCGGACGGCGAAGTCTTTGCCTTCGCCGATTCGGATGCGGTGAGCGTGAACTGGTAAGCGCGGACAAAAGACGGACAAAGGAAGAAACGACGATGCGGGAATTTGAAATCACGCGCGCCCAAAAATCGGATGTGGATGCGCTGGCAGCGGTGGAAGCGATTTGCTTTCCGCCGGCGGAGGCGGCGACGCGGGCGAGCTTTGCCGCGCGGCTGGAGGCTTTCGGCGACTGGTTCTTCGTCGCGAAGGATGCGGACGGAGCCGTCATCGGCATGATTGACGGCATGGCGACGGACGAAGAGACCATCGCGGACGAGATGTTTGAGAATGCGTTGCTGCACAAACCGGACGGGCGCGTGCAGATGGTCTTTGGTCTGGATGTGCTGCCTGCGTGGAGGCACAAAGGCGTGGCGGGCGCGCTGATGGGCGAATTTGTCGATGCGGCGCGCCGCGCGGGGCGCAAAAAGGTGACGTTGACCTGCAAAGCGCGGCTCATCGGCATGTATGAGCACTTCGGCTTTCGCCTGATGGGCAGGGCGCGCAGCGAGCACGGCGGTGCCGAATGGTTTGACATGGACTTGACACTATAATAAAAATCCGAACATTTTTCAAAAGAAACGGAATTTCTATCGGAAATCAGTTGCTTTCCACGCGCTTTTTTGTTACAATACGGGGCGCAACATGTTTAGGCTTTATCCTTGTGACGAAAGAAAGGGGAACTTCACGATGGCTAAGCAGCTCGAAATGATGTACGAAGGCAAGGCGAAGCAGGTCTTTGCAACCGACGATCCCACCCTCGCGGTGATCCACTATAAAGACGACGCGACCGCGTTCAACGGTCTGAAAAAGGGCACAATCGTGGGCAAGGGCGTGGTGAACAACCTCGTCAGCAACCATCTGTTCAAGATGCTGGAGGCAAACGGCATCAAGACCCATCTGGTCGAGCAGCTGAACGACCGCGACAGCCTCGTGCGCCGCGTGTCCATCGTGCCGCTGGAGGTCATCGTGCGCAACATCGCTGCGGGCAGCCTTTCCAAGCGTCTCGGCCTGCCGGAGGGCACGAAGCTCAAGAGCACCGTGCTGGAATACTGCTACAAGGATGACGACCTCGGCGACCCGATGATTAACGATTACCACATCGCCGCGATGGGTCTGGCGACGAAGGAAGAGATGGAGCAGATTTCTTCCATGGCGCTGAAAATCAACGACCTGCTGAGCGCCTATCTCAAGGATTTGGGCATTGAGCTCATCGACTTCAAGCTGGAGTTCGGCCGCTTTAACGGCGAAATCGTGCTGGCGGATGAAATCTCGCCGGACACCTGCCGTTTCTGGGACAGCAAGACCGGCGAAAAGCTGGATAAAGACCGCTTCCGCCGCGATTTGGGTCATGTGGAGGACGCGTATCAGGAGATTCTGCGCCGCCTGATGGGAGGACACGAAGCATGATCGACCGCTATACCCGCCCGCAGATGGCGGCGCTGTGGACCAAGCAGAAGAAGTTTGAAACGTGGCTCGAGGTCGAACTGAACGCCACCGACGCGTGGGTGAAGCTGGGCAAGGTGCCCGCCGAAGCCGCGGCGGCGATGCGCAAAAACGCGAAGTTCACCGTCGAGCGCGTGGAGGAAATCGAGCAGTCCACCCGCCACGACGTTGTGGCGTTCACCCGCTGCGTGGCGGAGAGCCTGGGCGACGAATCCAAATACCTGCACTTCGGCCTGACCAGCACCGACGTGGTGGATACCGCGCTTTCCAGCATCGTCTCTCAGGCGCTGGATATCATCGAAGCGGATATGCACAAGTTCATCGACGTGCTGGCTTCTCAGGCGGTCAAATACAAGATGACCCCGTGCATGGGCCGCACCCACGGCGTGCACGCCGAGCCGACGACGCTGGGCCTCAAGTTCGCGCTGTGGTATGCCGAAATGCAGCGCAACCTCGAGCGCATGGAGCATGCGCACAAAATCACCCGCGTGGGCAAGATTTCCGGCGCGGTGGGCACGTATGCCAACGTCGATCCGTTTGTGGAGCAATACGTCTGCAGGCAGATGGGGCTCGAGCCGTCGCCGATCAGCACGCAGGTGCTCCAGCGCGACCGCTATGCCGAGCTGATGAGCGTCATCGCCATCACCGGATGCAGCCTTGAAAAGTTCGCCACCGAGGTGCGCGGCCTGCAAAAGACCGAGCTGCGCGAGGTGGAAGAGCCGTTCCGCGCAGGGCAGAAGGGTTCCTCCGCGATGCCGCACAAGCGCAACCCCATTAACTGCGAAAAAATCTGCGGCCTTTCCCGCGTGCTGCGCGGCTACGCAATGGCGGCGATGGAGGATGTGGCGCTCTGGCATGAGCGCGATATCAGCCATTCTTCCGTCGAGCGCATCATCTTACCGGACGCGACCGAGCTGCTGGATTACATGCTGAACCTGATGACCCGCATTCTGGGCGACCTGTTCGTCTATCCGGAAAACATGCTCCGTTCGATGAGCATGTCTTACGGCCTGCCGAACTCTCAGCATGTGCTGCTGACGCTGATTGACAAGGGCATGCTGCGCGAGACGGCGTATGACTGCGTGCAGCGCTGTGCCATGAAAGCCTGGCAGGAGCAGAAGCCCTTCCGCGACATGCTCGAGCAGGATGAGACGGTCACGAGCCATCTCACGCCCGAGGAGTTGGACGAGTGCTTCGAGCTTTCTTATCATTACAAGCATGTGGACGAGGTTTTCAAGCGCCTCGGCCTTGAAAAGTAACCCCTTTCAGGACGGAAACGTCAACAGAATCACCCAAGAAACGACGGTGTTCTTGGGTGATTCTTCTATTTTTTTCGGAAAAAGAATCGGCGGCCTTGTAACCCTTCCGTTTTTCATCTATAATAATATGAGTGTTGTGCCCGGTTTCAGACCGATTTTTTGGCTTTGCCGTGGGAGGCATCATGTATAAATTGCTGCTGGTTTCCGATAAAGAGGAAATCCGTTCGCTGTACCGCCGCTATGCCGAGTGGAACACCCTCGGCTTTGAGCAGCCCGCCATCGCGGAAAACGCTCAGCAGGGTATCGATTTGCTCAGCCACAATCGCTATGACGCGATTTCTTCCCTGCTCAGCGTGAGCGAGGGCAAGAAATTTTTTGCGTATCTCTCCCGTCGGCCGGAGATGCTCGGCATGGAGACCGCCCGCGACGAGGAGCGCCTGCGCAAAGAGATCAGCACCGCCCGCCGCGCGCTTTCCGCCAGGGACGCAAGCCGCCAGAACAAGCAGGTGGATGACTACACGAAGGTTTTGCAGGGCGAGTTTTTCTGCGATTTGCTGCGCGGCGCGGCGTTTGACCGCGCGAAGATTGACGAGCGCATGCAGTCCCTCAAGCTCGACACGCTGGATGCGGCGCGCCCTGTGGCGACGTCGTCCTTCCGCCTGCCGCAGGGCGATTATTTCCTCGCCGAGGTGTGGCGCTACGGCCGCGAGCGGCTGGAAAACGCGCTCAAGAACATCTTTGAAAACGGCGACCCGAAGATGGCGTTTGTGCTGCTCATCATCAACCCGCACCACATGCGCCTGATGGCGCTCCCGCGTGAGGCAATGAGCAAAGAGGAAGTTTACGACATGATGCTCGCGCATCTGGCGCGCTGTCAGGCCAGCCTTGAGCAGTATTTTGAGCTGGATTTGAGCATCAAGCGCGTCGTGCCGTATGACGACCTGTATGCGCTCAGCCGCGAAAACGCGGCGCGAACCGCGCACTGAGACAATGAAAGGCTATTCTCCGAAGGCGGGGGATAGCTTTTTTCGCTTTATTGGGAAATTGCGGCAAGTCGGCCGTGTATGCAGAAACTTGAGTTTTTACAAACTTTGGCGGAAGTGAGAGCGGCCCCAGTCCGCTTTTTCGTGAAACGGAGGAAAAAACGATGACGATCAACGACAAGCTTGTGCGCGCGTATCTCGATTCGGAAAAAATGGAAGCGTATCGAAACGAATGGTTCTTTGAAGCGCTTGAAGCGGGGAAGAGCAGCTTTGAATGCCCCACGCAAAACACAGAGACGGTAAAAAACGTTCAAACGCTTCTGCACGCAATTCAAAACGCCGCTCAAGACTTCCGCCCCGCCAACGCGGCCGTTTGGGATGCGCTGTTCCCGAATTGGCAGGCGATTCCCGTGGCGGTCGATTTGATTGTCGGCTATCCCCGACCCTATGACGCGGTGACGGTGAAGGATCAGCTCGGGCGGACGCATATCGTGCTCGATTTGATTCGCTGGTGCGATTACGGCCTGCCTAAAGACGCGGAAGGCGTGGTGCGCAACCTGCTGGCCCACGAAATGACGCACACGTTTATCGCAGCACGTTGCCCCGAAGCGGATGCGGCGGCAGACGGGGCGGATTATCGCTTGAAACTCGACGGGATGACCTTTCATGAAGGCTTTGCTCACCTGATTGCCTACGAAAATAGGCGAATCGACCGGGTGGATTGGAACTCCGAGCGTTGGAAGCGAATCGGGGAGACGAGCCGCGCTAAGATGCGCGAAGCCGTCGCCGAAACCGACCCCGAAAAACAAAAAGCGCACATTCGCGGCGGCTTCTGCGGGCGGTATGAGGAAAAATATGCCTGTATGTGCGGTATGCTGTATCTGGCCAAACAGTGGCAGAAAAACGGCATGGAGGGGCTGAAAACGAGTTTTTCCGATTTTCATGGGTTTGCGGAAAAGACGATAGCGTTGTAAAAAATGCGGACGCGCAATGCGCGCCCCTACAACGGTTTTGCACATAATCGGCATGTTTGCCCATTTATCGCAAAGCGATAAATGCATGTGGGAAGTCCAGAAACCTCAGGTTTCTGGCGGGGTTTGGGGCAGCGCCCCAACGTTATCCCTCCGTTCGCCCCAAAGCATCTCTTTGCCCGAAAGCACATAGCTTTCCAAAGCGGGAGGGGATGGCATGCGGGAAAAGAGCTTTGCGCTGTCACTCGGTCTGCCGGAGGATGCGACGGGCGACTGCGCGCGCGTGACGCTCAGCGGACAGAGCGCCGCGCTCGTGGAGGGCCAGCACGGCGTCATCGAGCTGACGGAAAGCCGCGTGCGGCTGCGGACGGGCCGCGGCGTGCTCACCGTGCTCGGCGAGGGATTGCGCTTGCGCGAGCTTTCCGTCGATGCGGCGCTCATCGAAGGCCGCGTGCTCACGGCGACCTATGCAGGGGGAGGGCGGACGCCATGAACCTGACCTTGCGGATCTCGGGACTCAATCTGGAACGCCTGCTTCGCTCGGCAGGCGAAAACGGCGTGCGTTTGAAAAATGTCCGCCGCGCGGATGAACGCACCATGTGCGTCACCGTGTCCGTTGCCCGGCGGGCAAAGCTGGCCGCCCTCTGCGAGCGATACGGCTGGCAGATGACGGAAATCTCCGCAAGCCCAATGCTCAGATGCGCAAGGGCGGCGAAAAGACGGTGGACGCTCGGCATGGCGATGATGCTCGGCGTCCTTTTGGTCTTTGCCTCATCCCAAATCATCTGGCTGGTGGAAATCACGGGAGCGGGGGAAAACGTCGCCGAGGTGTGCCGATGCTTGGAGCGGGAAAACGCGCGCGTCGGGCGGCTGAAAAAAAGCGTCTCAACCGATAGCCTGGCCGCCGCGCTGTCGCTGGCCGTGCCCGGGCTGGCCCACGCTGCGGCAAGGTATGAGGGCAGTACGCTCGTCGTCGCCTGTCAGCAGGCGCGCGAGGGCGAACACGCGGGCGTGGACGGACGGGGCGCGGATATCGTCGCCGAGAGGGAGGGCATTATCGTCCGCATCAGCGCGGAGAGCGGCACGCCGAAGGTTAAAATCGGTCAGGCCGTGCGCAAGGGGCAGACGCTGATTGTCGGGCAGGAGCGCACGGGCGGCGGTGAACTGCGCGCGTGTCGGGCACAGGGCGAAATCGTCGCGCGCTGCTTCGCACGGGGAGAGGCGCGCGTGCGGCTGAACGTCACCGGCACGGTGGAGACGGGCGAAATCCGCCGCCGCGTGCGCATCGAAAGCCCGAAGGGCGGCCGCACGGTACGGGACGCGGAGGATTTTGACCATCAGGACGTCAGTGTGGAGATTCAGCCGATTGTCGGGCTGTATCTGCCTGTCTGGCGGCGCGTGGAGACGCTCGCGCGCATCGCTGCCGTGCCGCGAAGCCGAACCCTCAGCGACGCGCGCAGCCAGGCACAGGGCGCGGCGGAAAAAATGGCCAAATTAAATTGCCCGTCGGGGGTCGAAATCCTTGACAAATGGGTAGATTATAGTATGATAGATGATGAGTTCGTGTATGCGGCCGCCGTGCTTGTTTTTGAAGCGCCCATCGGCACGCGGCACGGCGCAGATTAGCCCTTCGGGGCGTGGGAGGACTGCTTCTTTGGCAGAGGATCAGAGATTGGCCTCGGCATCCGGGGCTTTGCAAAACCTGTTCGGCACGGGGGACGAAAACGTCTGCCTGCTGGAAAAACTGATGCATGTGCATGTGGCCCTGCGCGGCGGCGACGTCGTGGTGGAGGGCGCGGACGAGCGGAATGTGGACAGCGCCCGCGAGATTTTGAAAAAGCTCTTCGCGCTGGCCGAGAAGGGCGAGCGCGTGGATACGGCGGTGGTGCAGTACGCCGTCGGACTGCTGGAAAAGGGCGAGCTGGATCGGCTGGATAACCTGTACGGCGAAATCGTGGCGACGACTTTCCGCGGCCGACCCATCCGCTGCAAGACGCTGGGCCAGCAGGAATACGTGCGCGCGATTCGCCGCCACACGCTTACCTTCGGTGTCGGCCCGGCGGGCACGGGCAAAACGTATCTGGCAATGGCGATGGCCGTCTCCGCGCTTAAGAGCAAGGAGGTCGAGCGCATCGTGCTGACCCGTCCGGCGGTGGAGGCGGGCGAAAAGCTGGGCTTCCTGCCCGGCGACCTCAACCAGAAGGTTGATCCCTATCTGCGCCCGCTGTATGACGCGATGTTTGACATGCTCGGCGCGGAGACCTGCCAGCGCATGCAGGAGCGAGGCGTGATTGAGGTTGCGCCGCTGGCGTATATGCGCGGCCGCACGCTTTCCGACGCATTCATCATCCTCGACGAGGCGCAGAACACCACCACCGAGCAGATGAAGATGTTTTTGACGCGCATGGGCTTCCGCTCGCGCATCGTCGTGACGGGCGATCCCTCGCAGATCGACCTGCCGCGCGGCAAGCGGAGCGGCCTGACCGAGGCGGTTGAAGTGCTTGAAGGTGTGGAGGATATCAGCGTGCAGCGGCTGACGCATCACGACGTGGTTCGCCACGAGCTGGTGCAGGCCATCGTGCGCGCCTACGACGAGCATGCCGCCCGCGCAAAGGAGGAATGGAGCGATGGACGTTACGCGCAAGAGCGCCCGCAAATGGATTGACAGCCTGAGCCTTCGCGTGCAGCAGGGCCTGTTTGCGGCGGCGACGTACCTGATTCTGCTGGCCATCTGCCTGCTGGCGATTTCGCCCGAGCAGTATGATTTGAGCGTGGGCGACGTCGCGCCCAAGACGATTACCGCCAGCAAGGATATCGTCGATGAAATGACGACCGAGCGGCGCAGACAGGCCGCGGCGGACGCGGTTTCCCCCGTCTATTACAAGGACGACACGGTCTCCGACACGGTGCTTTCCGATATGGACGCGGTGTTTTCCGAGCTGCGCGCCGTCCGCGAGCTGGGCGAGCAGATTCGCACCTCGTGGGGCGAAGAGGGCGGCTCGTTCGGCGATGCGGATTATGCGCAGGCTTCCGGCCTGGTGACGCGGCTGTCGCTGAGCAACTATCAGCTCCGTACGCTGATGAACACCGCCGAAAGCGACTTTGAAAGCCTATATCAGTCGCTTGTTTCCGCTACGCGGACGACGCTGGTCTCCACCATCACCGAGGGCCAGATTAACGACGCCATCAACAACATTCAGCAAATCGTCTCCTACAACACGCGGACGGATTTGTGGTATAATGTGGCGATACCGACGCTGCGCGCCTGCCTGAAGGCCAACATGCTCATCGACCAGGAAGCGACGGAGGAAAACCGCCAGAAGGCCAGCGACGCGGTCGAGCCGACGGTCTATAAGCAGGACCAGAACATCGTGGTCAAGGGCGACCGAGTGACGGCCGAACAGATTGCGGTGCTCGATTCCCTCGGATTGCTGGAGGGCAACAGCTTTGACTACCCGCTCTACATCGGCGCGGCGGCGACGCTGGCGCTGATTCTCGCGGGCACGTATCTCTACGCCTATCTGTTCGCCAAGCCGATGCTCAAGATGGGCTCGAGCGCGCTGGTGCTGCTGATTGCGGGCGTGCTGACCGTACTGCTGTGCCTGCTGATGGGCGAATACCTCAACATCAACGCGATGCCCGTCGCGCTGGGCGCGATGCTGGTGGTCAACCTGCTGGGCACGCGGCCGGCTTACGTGGCCAACATGGCGCTGACCCTGATTATCACCCTGCTGACGGCCAAGGGCACGGGGCTGGTCACCTCACAGACGCTCAGCGTGCTGCTGACCTGCTCGCTGGGCGGGCTGGCTGCCATCTACATGCTGCGCAAAAACACGACCCGCGTGATGGTCGTGGTCAGCGGGCTGGTCGTCGGGCTGGTGAATTTCGGCATTCTGCTCTGCGTCCGCGCGCTGACATCCAGCGACATGAGCGGCGTGTGGACGGATTTGGCCTACGCCGTCGGCGGTGCGGTGGTTTCCGCCGTGCTCTGCGTCGGCCTGCAGCCGATTTTGGAGACGGCGTTCAACCTCGTCACGCCCTCCAAGCTCATCGAGCTTTCCAACCCGAATCAGCCGCTTCTGCGTCGGCTGATGATTGAGACGCCGGGCACGTATCATCACTCAATGGTCGTCGCGAATCTGGCGGAGGCCGCGGCGGAGGCGGTCGGCGCGAACGCGCTGCTGGCCCGCGTCGGCGCATATTACCACGACATCGGAAAGCTCATCCGCCCGATGTATTTTAAGGAAAACCAGATGGGCGAAAACCCGCACGACAAGACCGACCCGCGCGTTTCCACCGCGATTCTGACCGAGCACACCCGCGACGGCGTGGAGCTGGCGCGCAAGCACCGCCTGCCCGAGCCGATTATCGACATGATTCGCCAGCACCACGGCGACACGCCCGTCATGTATTTCTACGCGAAGGCGGTCAAGATGCTCGGCGAGGAGAACGTGGATATCCGCGATTTCCGCTACGACGGCCCGAAGCCGCAGACCGCCGAAGCTGCGATTCTGATGCTCAGCGACACGGTGGAGGCCGCCGTGCGCGCTCTGCCCGACCCGACGCAGGAGAAGATATCCGCGCTCATCCGCAAGCTGGTGCGCGGCAAGATGGAGGACGGCCAGCTCGACGAATGCACGCTGACTTTCCGCGACATCGGCAAAATCTGTTCGGCGTTTGAAACGGTGCTGCAAGGTGTTTTCCACGAGCGCATCGAATATCCCAGTGTGGATTTGAGCCGCGCGCAGCACCACAGCGCGCAGAAGCAGGCGGCGCAAAAGACGGAGGAAAAACCATGATTCTCGAATTTGAAGACGAAAAGCATCTGCTCGACGACAAGACCCGCGAGCTGATGCAGACCTGTTCCCGCGCGGCGCAGCAGGCGGAGGGCGTGACGCTGCCGCTGTCCGTGTTCATCCGCGTGGTGGACGACGACGAAATTCGCGCAATCAACCGCGAGCAGCGCGGCAAGGACGCCGCGACGGACGTGCTCTCCTTCCCGACGGTGAATTATCCCAAGGGAAAGACGGCGGGCGCGTGCGAAGCGCTGCTGCGGGAGGAATTTGACCCCGACACGGATGCGTGCGCCATCGGCGACATTGTGATTTCGATGGATCACGTGCGCGCGCAGGCAGCGGAATACGGCCACAGCGAGCGGCGCGAATGCGGCTATCTGCTCACGCACGGCCTGTTTCACCTGATGGGGTACGATCACATGACCGACGAGGACAAGCCTGTGATGCGCGCGATGGAAGAAAAGGCGCTCGCCTCCATCGGGCTGACCAGAGAGGAGTAACGAACATGACGGATGAAAAGCTGCTTGAGCTGGCGCTGGATGCGCGCAGGAACGCCTATGTGCCGTATTCGGGTTATGCCGTCGGCGCGGCGCTGCTGACGGAGGATGGCAGGGTGTTCACCGGCTGCAACATCGAGAACGCGGCCTACGGCAACACGCTCTGCGCCGAGCGCACCGCGCTGGTGAAGGCCGTGAGCGAGGGCTATCGCCGATTCACAAAAATCGCGATTGCGTCGAGCGGGTCTGCGCCGTATCCGTGCGGCGCATGCCGTCAGTCGCTCTACGAGTTCGCGCCGGAGCTGGAGGTTCTGGTGACGTGGGACGGCAACGTGGAGCGTGCGCCGCTCTCCGACCTGCTGCCGCACGGCTTCGGCCCGTCGTCGCTGGGGAAGTAAGGGGGACGTTGGGGCAGCGCCCCATAAGATCCCCATGACATGAAGGGAAAGAACAGTGAAAAACGAAAATACAGCGAAATTTCTTTCGGGCTTCGCCGCGATTGTCGGCCGCCCGAACGTCGGCAAATCCACCATGATGAACGCGATGGTCGGCGAGAAGGTCGCCATCGTTTCCAACCGCCCGCAGACGACGCGCAACCGCATCATGGGCGTGGCGACGGATAAGGATTGGCAGATTGTTTTCCTCGATACGCCGGGCCTGCATAAGCCGCGCACGCGTCTGGGCGAATACATGGTCAAGAGCGTGCAGGACGCGATGGACGGCATCGACGTGCTGCTGGTGCTGGTGGATGCAAACGAAATCGGCCCGCAGGACCGCGCGATTGTCGAAGAGATGAGCGCCCGCAAGGTCAAGAAGATTCTGGTGCTCAACAAGACGGATATCGTGGAGGAAGCGCGGCTGATGGCGGCGATTCAGTCCTTCGCCGAGGCGGGTTACGACGCGATTGTGCCCATCAGCGCGCGCACGGGCAAGGGCATGGACGAGCTGAAAAAGCTGATTGTCTCTTATCTGCCGGAGGGGCCGAAATACTTCCCCGACGACATGATGACCGACCAGCCCGAACGCCAGATCTGCGCGGAAATCATCCGCGAAAAGGCGCTGCTGCATCTGCGCGAGGAAGTGCCGCACGGCATCGGCGTGGAGATGATGGCCATCAACAAGCTGAGCGACAACCTGACCGAGATTCACGCGACGATTTACTGCGAGCGCGCGAGCCACAAGGGCATCATCATCGGCAAGCAGGGCGCGATGCTGCGCACCATCGGCGCGGAAGCGCGGCGCGACATCGAAAACCTGCTGGGCACGAAGGTGAATCTTCAGCTCTGGGTCAAGGTTCGCGAGGACTGGCGCAACCGCATGGACGACTTGCGCACGCTGGGCTACGAGAGCAATTAACAGGAGAACGATGGGGTGCCGCCCTATGTTTCGGCAGGGAATTTCATCCCCTGCCCCCTCTTCGCTTCGCAGCGGTTTGAACAGATGGATTATTCATTTATCGCAGCGCGATAAATGAAGCGGGAAATCCAAGAACCCCGGGTTCTTGGCGGGGGATTGGAGCCATGCGCCGCTGTGCGGGAAAAAGCATGGCGGAAATCGGAAATCGCAAGGAGCCGGAACGGCGTTCGTGAAACGGGCGCGTCTGCCGCAGGCAGAGGACAGCGCCCCTATGCGAGTTTCCCGGACTTGGGGGCAAAGCCCTCCAACGTGTCCCCGGGACGCGCACACTCCACGAAGCGTGGATTGCCCTGCGCGTCCTTTTTTGCTATCATGCTCCCTGTGAGGAGGCGAAAAAAGAATATGGATTTGCAGAAAGCGGGCGCGCTCATCCAAAACTGCGCCTTGAAAAGCAGATGACCCAAAAACAGCTGGCGGAAAAGCTCGGCGTCGAGCCGAAAACCATCTCCAAATGGGAGTGCGCACAGGGCTTTCCGGATGTGTCGCTGCTGCCCGATTTATCCGACGCGCTCGGCACGGATTTGACCAGCCTCCTCAGCGGAAAGCGAAACGAGAAGGAAAAGGACGGAGGCAATATGAAAAAGATTCGGTTTTATACCTGCCCCGCGTGCGGCAATATTCTCACCGCGGCGGGCGGCGCGGAAATCGCCTGCTGCGGCAGAAAGCTCGAGGCGATGGAGGCGCAGCCGTGCGACGAAGCGCACGCGCTTCACGTCGAAGAGATGGACGGCGAATGGTATGTCACGCTGAATCACCCGATGACGAAGGCGCATTTCATCCGCTTTGTCGCGTGCGTCGGCATGGAACGCGTGCTGCTCGTGCGGCTCTATCCCGAACAAAACGCGGAATTGCGCATGCCGAAAATGCCGCATGCAACGTGGTATGTCGGGTGCAGCGAGGGCAAGCTGTACACGTGCAGACAAAAATAAAAAAATTGGAAAAAACATGAAACAAATGCCGCGTTTCTCTCGTCTTATAGGCAGAAAGAAGCGCGGCGTTTCTGCGCGCGGAAAGAGGGAGAACCATGAAAAGGTGGTGCATTGTGCTGGCGGCGCTTTTGCTGACAGCGGCGGGCGCGCTGGCCGACGGCGGCGACAGCTCGGGGCTGGACGGCATGCAGGCGCAGGATATCTATCGGCATTATCCGCAGACGCTGATCGAGGATTACAGCGAGATGACGTTAAACGGCAGGCTGTATGCCTTCGTTCTGTTTCGGCACGAGGAAAAGCAGGCGCTGCAAATCAGCTATCTATATGAGTACAGCTACGGCGAGAAGCGCTGGGTCGACTGGTTCACGACGGAGGACGCCGTGCCGCAGAGCGAGCGCGCGCAGCTTGAAACGGATGGGCAGAATCTCACGATTTCGGCAACGGACGGGAACGGGGGGCAGAAGGCCGTCACCTATACGTGGTTTGCGGATGTGCCGAACGAGCCGATTGGGGACCCGCTGTACAAGGATTGGTTGAACGGCGGTTTTCGGCTGACGGCCTACGACGGTGTGCGCGTGGAGCAAAACGGCACGCTGCACTTCGCCGACGGCGACGCGGCGGTGAACCTGCTGACGGATATGCGCTATGTCTGCTACGAAAATCTGCCGCAGACGGCCCAAGCGGCGCGTGAAACCGACGCCGTGCCGCCCGGGTTCTGCGTCTACATTCCCGAGTGGCATACGCCGCCCGCGCGCGTGATGCAGCTTTCGCCGAATCACAGCCGAAAGGTGTATCTCGGCCCGGGAAACGATTATCCGCGTGCGGGAAACGGCAAGGCGGCGGTCGGCACGAACGGCTGGGTGCAGGTGTTCGGCCGATACAAGGGCTGGCTGATGATTCAATATCACATCGACGGCAATCACTATCGCATCGGCTGGATTGACGACAACGCGCTGCCCGCGGGCACGGCGGTCGAGACGCTGCAAATCGACGATTATTGGCCGAATAACAAGCCCGAAGAGGAAATCACGACGGATTGCGTGCTGACGGATGATCCGCTGGGAAGCGGCGCGGCGATTGCGCATCTCAAAGTCGGGCAGAAGGTCAACCACCGCGCGTATTTCTGCGCGGATTGGGAATTGATTACCGTGAAGATTGACGGGAAGTATTACTGGGGCTTTGTGCCGAATAACTGCCTGACGCACGGATAAGGGGGATGCCGGATGAAAAAAATCGTCTTATGGATTTGCACGATCGTGATGACGCTGATTGCGTCGGCCTGCGTCGCGGGCGCGTATTCGCCGTATTTTGCGACCGAGCCGCCGCGGGAGGTGCGCGAGCATACGGCGAACCGCTGGCCGGATTACGAACTCGAGGATTATTGCGAGGTGCGCGGCACGCCCAAAGGCGACTACGGCTTTGCGCTGGTGCATCGAAAGAACGAGCGGATTCTCGTCGGCTATCATGAGGTGGATGGCGAAATGAAGTACTGGCTCAAGAACGCGGGCGCTGTGCCGCAAGGCGAGGAAGAAGCGTGGTTTGGTGTCGGCACGGCAGGCTGGGAGGATGAATATCGATACGGCCAGCCGACGGGCAAACAGGTTTACGACGACGGTTTGTGGTTTTACGTCACACAGTTGGATTCGGCGGGCGAGAGCTATGAAAAAGGCGTGCGTTACAGCTGGCAGAACGGCGGGTTCTGCCTGACCGACTACCATAAAGCGACGCTGATTAGCGTGACGGTCACGGATGACGGCTTGGATTTTTATGAGTATGGCAACGGCGAGCATGGATATGTGCAGGGCGCCGTTCAGCGCGATATCCGCTATGTGTCCCTGAATGCGCTTCCGGTTTGGATTGACGACGCGAAGGAGAAGCTGACCATTGCGCCGAACCTGCAATCCGGCGACTTTGCGGCGCAGAAGGTCAAGTTCACCGGTGGGCAGAAATATCCCGTCTATACCGGCCCGGGGACGGAATACGCGCGGAGCGGCAACGGCAAAGGGCTGGTCAGCACAAACGGCTGGATTGAGGTCTATGGGCAAAAGGACGGCTGGATTCTGATTCAATACAGCATTTCCGCCGATCACTATCGTTTCGGCTGGATTGAAAAAAGCGCCTTGCCGAAGGGAACGACTGTGCCGGAACTCAATTTCCGCGCCGCGCCGGGCGACCAATCCGTCGTGTTTGAGCGGGATTCGTATCTGACCGACGACCCGCTGGTCAGCCGCGCGAAACTATGCACGGTCAAGGCCGAGACGGAAATCTTTTATCTGGGCAGTCTCAACGACGAGTGGGCGTATGTGATGGTGCAGACGGAGGACGGCAAGTGGATGTGCGGCTTCATGCCGCACGAGGATATTTCAAACGGCTGATGAACGGCGGTTGAACAAACGGCCCTGCGGGTTAAAAACGCTTCCGTTGCGTTGAGTGCGCGGCTTTGGTATAATGCTTGCAGGGAGGCGGGAAAGATGGACAATCAACTCGGCGCGCGGATTGCGAAACTGCGCCGCGCATGCGGCCTGACACAGGAAGCGCTCGGCGGTCGGCTCGGCGTGAGCGCGGCTGCGGTCAGCAAGTGGGAAACGGGCGCGGCCTGTCCGGATGTGACGCTGCTCTGCCCGCTGGCGCGCGCCCTGCATACGAATGTCAACGCGCTGCTGGCGTTTGAACAGACGATGCCGCCCGAGCGGCTGGCAGCGTTTTCGGCGGAGTTTGTCGGGCGTGTGCGCGGCGGCTGCTGGAAGGAAGCGCTGGCAGAGATGGAGCGCCTGCTGACGGAATACCCGAGCGACACGGCGCTTCGGCTCAACTGCGCGTCGTTGATGGGCGTGCTGGAGATGGATTGCTCCGACGAGAGCGAGACGACCCGGGCGGCGTGGCGGGCCAAACGGCGCGCGCTGTATGAAGAAGCGGCGCTTGCCGAGGACGCCGCGCAGCGCGAAAGCGCGGTTTATGCGCTGGCTGCCATGGATTTGGCGGAAGAGAAGCTCGACGCGGCACAGAAGCGACTGGATGCTCTGCCGGAACACGGCGAGGACACGACGCTTTTGCGCGTGCAGCTCTTGCAGAAGCGCGGCGAGACGGATAAGGCGCTGGAGGTCGCGCAGAAGCAGCTCTACCGCGCCGTCGCCAAGACGCTTGAGCGGTTGACCCTGCTGATGGAGGTGCAGCCGGACGCGCGCGGCGCTTTGCAGACGGCGCAGATTTATCGGCAGGTGGAAGCGATTTTTTCCGTGGGCGGCGGCATGAGTTACGGCATGATGATGCAGCAGCATCTGAAGCTGGGCGAAACGCAGAAGGCGCTCGACTGCCTGAGCCGCATGGTTGAAGCCGCCGTCGGCCCGGCGATGACGCCGAATCCGACGCTGTTTTATCCGACGCTTGCGCCGCAGAGGCCGACGAGCCAAACCCCGAAAGAATTGCGCGTCATGCTTCTGTGCGGTCTGCGGGAGGATGAAGCCTTTGCGGATTTGCGCGATACCGAGGCCTATCGGCAGGCGGTTTGGCGGCTTGAAGCGAGTTTGGAAGAGGCAAATTAAAGGGAAACAGGCGGAAGAGAACCGTAAACGGGTTGTCTGCTCGCCTGTTTTGTGCTATATTGTGTGGGTAATGATGAGCGTGCAGCGGTTTGAACCCGTTTCAATCGTAGACTGCTTCGCAGTCTGCTCTGAAACTGCGTTTTTTCTGATGGAGGTTGCGGTGGGGCCTGCCCCACACCCCGCTGGGGACATTGTCCCCAGACCCCTTCTTCGCTTCGCGGCAGCTTGAAGCAGGTTTTATATCAATTCCAAAGAGGGAAATCCAAGAACCTCAGGTTCTTGGTGGGGTTTGGGGCAAAGCCCCAAAAGAAAGGAATATCTATGGACAGTTTTGTCTTTGCCCTCAACACGACCATGCCGGTGTTTCTGGTGATTCTGCTGGGCTGGTTTCTGCGCCGCGTCGGCATTCTGAACGAAGGCTTCTGCAAGCCTGCCGACCAGTATGTGTTCAAATGCGCGCTGCCGGTCAGCCTGTTTCTCTCCATCGCCAAGATGGATGTGTACAGCGACTTTGACCCTGCGTTCTGCCTGTTCTGCTTCACGGTGACGGCGATTGTGTTCCTCGGCGTGTGGGCGCTGACGAGCCGATTCATGAAGGATAAATCGCTCGTCGGCGAGTTCAGCCAGGCGGCGGTGCGCTCCAGCGCGGCGATTCTCGGCGTGGCCCTCAGCACGAACATCTACGGCAACGCGGGCATGGTGCCGATGATGGTGCTTTCCGCCGTGCCGTTTTTCAACGTGTACGCGGTGCTGATTCTGCAATTCTCGCCGCATGTGGATGAAAACGGCCGCTTGATTGCGCCCGAAAAGGACGGCGGCGCGGCGGTCAAACGCGCGCTCATCAACGTGGTGAAGAACCCGATTATCCTCGGCATTTTGATCGGCGTGCCGTTTTCGCTGCTCCGCATCCAATTGCCGACGATTCTCTCCTCGACGCTCAGCAGCGTCGGCGGAACGGCGACGCCCGTCGCGCTGCTGGCGGTCGGCGCGTCGTTCTCCGGCAGGGAGGCGGCCAAGTGCATGAAGCCAGCGCTGGCGGCGACGGCCATCAAGCTGTTCATCCTTCCGGCGATTTTTCTGCCCATTGCGGCGCTGCTGGGCTTCACGGGCAGCGCGGTGATTGCCATTTTAATCATGGTCGGTTCGCCGACGACGGTTTCCTGCTACGTGATGGCGAAAAACATGGGGCATAAGGGCGTTTTGACCAGCAACGTGGTCATGCTGGCGACGGTGCTGTCCTCCGTGTCGCTGACGCTGTGGATTTTCCTGCTGCGGCTGTTCGGGCTGCTGTAAGCGGATAGAATAGATCGGAGAAAAACGCATGAAAAGCTATCTCATCAAGGATACCACCCGCGAGGAGCGGGAGCGGATTGTCAGCGAATCCATCGGACAGATTGAGGCCGCATGCGACGGCTGCGCGCCCGGCGTGGCTGAGATGTATCAGGCGTATATCGATGGGGAAAAGGAACTGCGCGACATCAACCGCGAGTATGCCGCACGCTATGTTTCCGGCCGCGAAGGGCCGACGAGAAGCGAGTGCGGGATGTATTAAAGACAAAAAAGAGCCGAGCGGCATTGCAGCCGAGCGGCTCTTTTGAGGTTTTAAGCGCATAATACTCGCATTGTCAAAGTGGGGAGCCCGGAAACCTCAGGTTTCTGGCGGGAATTGGGGCGGCACCCCCAACGTAAACCTTACTCCGTCACCAGCAGCAGCGACATCTTGAAGCGCTTATTGGCGGTGATGGAATGCAGGCCGTTCTTATCGAAGCGGAAGCTGTCGCCCGCGTGCACGAGGTAATCCTTGCCCTCGTAGCCGATGACGGCTTCGCCGTCCAGCGCGGTGACGATGGCGTTGCCCGGCGCGCGGTGAGGTGTCAGGCCCGTGCCCGCGTCGAAGGCCATGAGCACGAACTTCATGTCGTCGGTATGGACGATGTCCATGTTGGTGATGCTGCCGTCCTCATAGTCGATGAGGTTGGCGAGGGAAAGCGCCTCGCCGGCATGAATCTGATTGTTCATGAGAATCTCCTTTTCTGTGATAATTTCAGTATAAACCACGCCGCGCGGGCTGTCAACGCCGCAGAGCGTGCCGCCGGGGACGACGAGCAGCTCGTTCGGCGCAAGCGCGACTCTGCGCGCGTCCTCGCCGAGCAGAAACTCGCCCTGCCCTTCGGCGCAGAGGTAGAGGGATGGGGTGTCATACCGCTCGCGGCTGATATCCGTGCCCGCGCCGAGCGAAAACCACGAAACGCGGTTCTTTTCGCCAAGCTTCGCGTCGCGGGAGACGGTCATGCCGTCGCGGATGGGACGCATTTTGGAAACCGTGAAGGGATTTTGCATACAAGACCTCGATTCGTCGGGCTTTTTTCATAGGATGCCCAAGAATACTGTAATTATATCGCGGTTGCTTCCGATATGATGTTGGTAAAACAACAAAAATACAAAGAAATTGGGTTGAAACATGGGCAGTAAAGGATTATAATTTTCATGTTTGGTGAATAAAACGACAGAAAACTTCCTTGGATTGCATGAAGCTGTTGTTTGTGCCGAAAGGCGCGAATGCCGAAGGCATCCCTCTCAGTGGGAGCCGGCGCGAAGCGGCCGGGGGAGTTGCGAACGGAGGAACGAGTATGCCCTGCACAACAATTCTGGTCGGCAAAAAAGCGTCTTACGACGGTTCAACCTTGATGGCGCGCAACGAGGACTGCGGCCCGAGCAAGTTTAAGCCCAAAAAGCTTGCGGTCGTCAGCGCGGAGGAACAGCCGCGGCACTACGTCAGTGTGCTTTCCGGCGTGACGATGGATTTGCCGGATAATCCCATGCGCTACACGGCCATGCCCAACGCGCTTGCGGGCGAAGGCATTTGGGGCGAGGCGGGCGTAAACGCCTGCAACGTCGCCATGAGCGAGACGGAAACCATCACCTCCAACCCGCGCGTGCTGGGCGCAGATCCGCTGGTCGAGGGCGGCATCGGCGAGGAGGACATGCTGACGATTGTTCTGCCGTATATCCACAGCGCGCGCGAGGGCGTGCAGCGGCTGGGCGAGCTGATTGGGCAGTACGGCACCTATGAGATGAATGGCATCGGCTTTCAGGATGCGGACGAAATCTGGTGGTTTGAATCCATCGGCGGCCATCATTTCATCGCCAAGCGCGTGCCGGATGACGCGTATGTCGTCATGCCGAATCAGCAGGGCATCGACAGCTTTGATTTCACGGATGCATTCGGCGCGCAGAAGGAGCACATCTGCTCGCCGGATTTGCTCGAGTTCATCGAGAAGAATCATCTGGATTTGACGATGGAGCCGCGCAAGCTGGCTAAGACGAAGGATTTTGACGTGCGCGCTGCGTTTGGCAGCCACACGGATTCGGACCATTCCTACAACACGCCGCGCGCGTGGTTCATGCTGCGCTATCTGAACCCGCACACCTGTGTGTGGGACGGCGAAAACGCGGATTATACGCCCGAATCGGATAATCTGCCTTGGAGCATGGTGCCCGAGCACAAGGTGACGATTGAGGATGTGAAATACGTGCTCTCTTCCTATTATCAGGGCACGCCGTTCAACCCGTATGCGCGCCACGGCGAGGCGGAGCGCCGCGGCATGTACCGCCCCATCGGCATCAACCGCAACTGCTTCATGGCTATCACTCAGCTGCGGCCGTATATGCCCGACGAGCTGATGGCCGTGGAGTGGATTTCCGTCGGCTCGAACGCGTTCAACGAGGCGATTCCGCTTTATGCGAACGTGACGACCGTGCCGGAATACCTGGCGAACGCGGGCGAAGAACCGTCTACCGAGAATTTCTACTGGGCAAACCGCATCGTCGGCGCGCTGGCGGACGCGCATTATTCGGCCTGCATCGCGCACATCGAGCGTTATCAGAAGAATCTGGCGGCGAAAGGCCACGAAATTTTGGCGGCGTATGACGCGGGCTACATGCCGGGCAAAGAGGCGCACGCCTATCTGGAGGGCTGCAACCGGAATATCGCGGACGAGGCCAAGCGCCAGACGAATGACCTGCTGGGTAAGGTGCTGCATTCGGCCAGCAGCGAGATGAAGAACGCCTTCAGCCGCGCGGACGCATAAACAAAGCATAATGCTGTATAAAACTGCATGACATGTATAAATTCAGCGCATACGACGAATAAAAAACCGTTGTATGCGCTGAATTTTGTCTGTTATGCCGAATTGATGCATAATTATGAGAAAAACGTTGACAAATTATGCATGACAGGGTATAATCCATTTCATCCCAAACAACAGGAGAAACACAAACAAGAAGGAGCGGATGAATATGAAAAAGCTGTGTGCATTGACGCTGGCTGCTGTGATGACCCTCTGTGCGGCGGGCGCGATGGCCGACCACCTCGACGATATCAAGGCGAAGGGCAAGCTGGTCGTCGGCGCAGAAGTGGGCTTTGCGCCGTTCGAGTTCTATTATGTGGATGAAAACGGGCAGGAATACGAAGCCGGCTTTGAAATGCAGCTCGCGCGCCAGATTGCCGCGGATATCGGCGTGGAGCTTGAGGTTTCCGACCAGCAGTTCAACGGCCTGATTCCTGCGCTGCAAAACGGCGATGTGGACCTCGTGCTCTCCGGCATGACCGCGACGGAAGAGCGCAGGAACGCCGTGGATTTCTCCTCGACCTATTACGTCGGCGAGCAGCCCATCGTCGTGCGCGAAGCGGATGTGGACGTCTACAAGACCGCGGAGGATTTGAAGGGCAAGACCATCGGCGCGCAGCTGGCCACGATTCAGCAGACCATCGCGGAGGAGCAGTTCCCCGACAGCGAGCTGCTGCTGCTGCCGAAGGTGCCGACCCTGCTGATGGAGCTGATTAACGGCAACATCGAGGGCGTCGTCTGTTCCAGAATTGTGGCGACGAGCTACATGAACATCTACCCGGGCCTGGCATTCTCCGAGATTCCGGTGGAATCCAACAAGAACGGCGTGGGCGTGGCCGTGGCCAAGGGCGAAGAGAACGCGACGCTGCTGGCCGCCGTCAACGCGACGGTCGATCGCGTGGTGGCCGACGGTACGTATGACGGCTGGGTGGAAGAAGCCTGCGCGCAGAACGCCGAGCTGCTCAAGGCGCAGGAAGCGGCGCAGTGATTTCGGCATAACAGCACGGGCGGCCGGGCCAAAGCCGGGCCGCCTGTTTTCCCGTCTTTGGGGTACATGAGGGCGGGCAACAGAGAAAGGGTTGAAAGCGATGTTTTCTTTTGAGGCATGGTGGCAGATTTTGACCACCAAGCTGCCCGTCTTTTTTCAGGGCGTCGGCACGACCGTGGAGCTGGCGCTGTACACGGCGATTTTCGGCACGCTGCTGGGCATTGTGGTGGCGCTGCTGCGCATGAGCCGCGTCAAGCTGCTTCAGGTGCTGGCGGGCGCTTACATCGAGTTTCTGCGCGGCACGCCGCTGCTGGTGCAGGTGCTCATTGTGTTCTACGGCCTGCCGCAGCTGGGCATTAAGCTGCCGCGCATGACGGCGGGCACGGTGGCGCTGGTCATCAACAGCGCGGCGTATATGGCCGAAATCGTCCGCTCGGGCATACAGGCCATCGACGGCGGCCAGACGGAGGCCAGCCGCTCGCTGGGCATGAACGGCGCGCAGACGATGATTTACATCATCCTGCCGCAGGCCGTCAAAAACATTCTGCCCGCCATCGGCAACGAGTTCGTCAGCATCATCAAGGAATCCTCGATTCTGTATACCATCGGCATTTACGAGCTGACGTATCAGGCCAACAAGCTGGCCTCGACGAATTTCCGCTATCTGGAAACGCTGACGATTTCCGCGCTGATTTACTTTGTGCTGACGTTTACCGCGTCCCGTCTGCTGGGGATGCTGGAGAGGAGGATGCGCCGTGGCGATCGCTAATGAAACGCTGATCAGCGTCAAGGGGCTGAAAAAGCACTTTGGCAAATTGCAGGTGCTCAAAGGTGTGGATATCGATATCCACAGCGGAGAAGTGGTTGTGGTCATCGGGCCTTCCGGTTCGGGCAAATCGACGTTCCTGCGCTGCATCAATCTGCTGGAAACGCCGACGGAGGGCGACGTGATCTTCGAGGGGAAGAGCGTCATGAAGGCGGGCAAAGGCATCAACGTTCTGCGTGAGCGCATCGGCATGGTCTTTCAGCAGTTCAACCTGTTTCCGCATTTGACGGTGCTGGAA
>CAKURR010000024.1 GCA_934675735.1 uncultured Clostridia bacterium | reverse complement strand
TCGTCCTGACGGCGATAGCGCTTGCCGATGGAGCCGGTCTCGTCGTAATCCACCATGAAATGCTTGCTCAGCATGTCATAGATTTCGCCAGCCTTCTCGCCGCACTTGTTCTTTTGCAGCGGCAGCACGGCGCACTTGTACGGCGCGAGCGCCGGATGGAAGTGCATGACGACGCGGGTGTCGCCGCCCTCCAGCTCCTGCTCCTCGTAGGCCTCGCACAGGAAAGCCAGCGCCGCGCGGTCCGCGCCCAGCGACGGCTCAATGACATACGGAATGACCTTCTCGCCCGTGGTCGGGTTCAGGTATTCCATGCTCTTGCCGGAAGTCGTCTGGTGCGCCTTCAGGTCGAAATCCGTGCGGTCGGCCACGCCCCAAAGCTCGCCCCAGCCGAACGGGAAGAGATACTCGAAGTCGGTCGTCGCCTTGGAATAGTGCGCCAGCTCTTCCGGCTTGTGGTCGCGCAGACGCAGATGCTCTTCCTTGATGCCCAGGCCCTTGAGCCACTCGTGGCAGTAGCTGCGCCAGTAGGCGAACCACTCCAGATCCGTGCCCGGCATGCAGAAGAACTCAAGCTCCATCTGCTCGAACTCGCGGATGCGGAAGATGAAGTTGCCCGGCGTAATCTCGTTGCGGAAGCTCTTGCCCACCTGACACACGCCGAACGGCAGCTTGCGTCGGGTCGTGCGGGCTACGTTCGGGAAGTTGACGAAAATGCCCTGCGCCGTCTCCGGACGCAGATAAATCTCGTTGCTCGCGTCCTCCGTCACGCCCTGATGCGTCTTAAACATCATGTTGAACTTGCGGATGCCCGTGAAATCGTGCTTGCCGCAGGTCGGGCAGGGAATCTGCTTCTCTTCGATAAAGCTTTCCAGCTGCTCGTTCGTCCAGCCGTCGGCCTCGATTTCCTCGCCGTTGGCCTTCGCCCAGTCCTCAATCAGCTTGTCCGCGCGGAAACGCGCCTTACAAGCCTTGCAGTCCATCAGCGGGTCGTTAAAGTTGCCGACGTGGCCGCTCGCCACCCAGACCTGACGGTTCATCAAAATCGCGCAGTCGATGCCGACGTTGTACTTGTTCTCCTGAACAAATTTCTTCCACCACGCGCGCTTGACGTTGTTCTTAAATTCCACGCCCAGCGGGCCGTAATCCCAGGAGTTCGCCAGGCCGCCGTAAATCTCGGAGCCCGGGAAAACAAAGCCGCGGCCCTTGCACAGAGCGACGAGCTTGTCCATCGTGTCGTTTTGCACCTTTGCCATGAAAAAAACCTTCTTTCTTTCATTGGTCGGGGGAACAAAATAAGAACCGCGCAAAGACGCGCCCCGAATCCGCGCCCACGCATGGATTCAAGGGACGAAAGACTCTCTTCCGCGGTTCCACCCTTGTTGGCATGCGGAAAAAGCATGCCCGCTTTTTATCGATGCTTTTGAGCAAAACACTCCGGGCTGCCAACCCCTTCACCGCATTTTGCACCGTCATGATACTAGAAAAAACGTGATTTGTCAAGCCCCGCCGCATAATCCGCGCGAAGCGATTCATTCCGCGAGTCAGGGAGCGAAGCGAGGCCTGACTCCGCTACCGCCGCTTACAGCTCGTCGTCCCGCCTCGGGTCGTGGTGCGGCCGTCTGCCGCTCACGCGCATCATGTGCGACAGCCGCTCGCCGTCCCACAATTCCACGCCCGTGGATTCCGCCAGCTCCCGCGCGGGAATCGTGAAATCCGTCGGGCAGACGACCACCGGAATGTCGCATCCGTAGTATTCCGCGCCCGCATAGGCCTCCTGCACGGCGGTGTTGCCCACCGCGCCCGCGTAGTTTTTGCACTGGATGGCGTAGGTTTTGCCGCCGCGCACGGCGAGAATGTCCACGCCCTGGTCGCCGCATTCCACCGTCACCTCGACGTGCCGAAAGCCATTGTCCCTGAGTACCTGCGCCATGTATTCCTCAAACTCAAAGCCCGTCAGCCGCAGACAGCGGTGCGCGCGGTTGCGCCTGCCAGCCATCAGCCGCCAGAGCCTGCCAAAGGGCCACGCCAGCAGCACAAGCGCATGCTTCACCAGCCACAACAGCCCCTGCAAAATCAGCAGCATCAGTTTGCCGAAACCGCGCAGCGCCGCCACAACCGCCGCCGCGAATCCCTCCAAAATGGTATCCAGCAGGGTCAGCAGGCCGTCAAGCAGCGCGGCGGCGGGGTTTCGCCTTTTGTATTTTGTTTTTCGGGTTTTCGATTTTTTTGCCATGAATTTTATGCTTTTTCAATGCACGCGACCGCGTGGCTTGAAATGCCCAGCCCTTCGCCTTCAAAGCCGAGCTTTTCGGTCGTCGTCGCCTTGATGTTCACGCAGTCGATATCCACTTTGAGATGGCGCGCCACGTTTTCGCGCATCTGCTCGATGTAATCCTTGAGCTTCGGGCGCTGGCAGATAATCGTCACATCCACATTGCCGACGGTATAGCCCTTCTCCTCCAGCAGCGCCACAACGTGATCGAGCAGTTTGCCGGAATCCGCACCCTTATACGCCGCATCGGTGTCCGGGAAATGGCGGCCGATATCGCCCAGCGCCGCCGCGCCGAGCAGCGCATCCATCAGCGCGTGCAGCGCGACGTCCGCGTCGCTGTGCCCCAAAAGCCCCAGCGTATACGGGATTTCCACCCCGCAGAGAATCAGTCTGCGTCCCTCCACCAGCCGATGCACGTCGTAGCCGTGGCCTATCCGCATCATGGGTTTTTCCTCCTTTTTGCCTTCGCGCTTCAAAATCACCTGCCGCGCCAGCAGCATATCCTCCGGCGTGGTCAGCTTGATGTTTTCCACATCGCCTTCCGTCAGGTGCACGGCGACGCCCATGCGTTCCGCCAGCGCCGCGTCGTCCGTCGCGCGCTCGCCGAGGGCATAGGCCGCGTGAGCCTTGCGAATCAGCCCCGCTTCAAACGTCTGCGGGGTCTGCACGGCGCGGAGTTGGTCGCGCGGCGGGGTATCGACCACCACGCCGCCGTCATCCACGCGCTTCACCGTGTCCTTGAGCGCGACAGCGGCCACGCCGCTGCCGAACTTCCGCGCGCTTTTCAGCGTCCGCGCAATCACATCTGCCGTCACCAGCGGGCGCGCGCCGTCGTGAATCGCGACATAATCGGCTTTGGGATTCGTCGCCGCCAGCCCGCGGCAAACGCTCTCCTGCCTGTCCGCACCGCCGAGAACGACCTGTGCGTGCAGCCCCGCGTCGGCGAGTATCCGCTTCATTTCATCCGCGTCGCATGCGCCCGTGACCACGACGATTCCGCCGTCGAACCACCCCGTCCGTTCAAACGCGCGAACCGTCCGAGCGATGACAGGTTCGCCGCAAAGCGGCGCGAGCACCTTATTGCGCTCCAGCCCCATGCGCGTGCCGCGTCCGGCTGCGACAATCACCGCCGCGTTCATTCCATTTCCTCCCCTTCGAGCATCTCATACATGGCCGAAGCCTCGTTCTTGCGCACGGTCTCCGCGACGGAGAGCACACGAAGCCTTGCCAGCTTTTCGCCGAAACGGATTTCGATAACGTCGCCTTCCTTCACCTCGCTGGACGGCTTAGCCGTCTTGCCGTTGACGCTCACGCGTCCGCCCTCGCCGGCCTCCTTTGCCACCGTGCGGCGCTTAATGATTCTCGACACCTTCAGATACTTATCCAGTCGCATCGTTTTTGCCTCCTTAAGTACGTTGGGGCTTTGCCCCAACCCCCACCAGAAACCTGAGGTTTCTGGACTTCCCATATTATCGCTTCGCGATAAAAGAAAAAATAATTTATAACTTACACAACACATCGGCGTACCGCGTTTGAACCGCGTCCCGCATACGTTCAAACGCGGGGACATAGCGGTCAATCACGCGTCCGGCCAGCCGTCTCACTTCTTCGCCGTCATAGATATGCGTGCTCAAATTCCGATCTCGCAGCATATCCAGCCAGACGGTTTCATCCATGAAATCATAAACGGCATAAGCCGCTTTAATGATTTCCCGCGGCGAACCCGTCGCCGCCTCGGCGCGGCCCTCATAGGTCAAAAGCTCCTTGAGCAGTTTCCAGCCGAGTTCAAACTGCAAACAGAACTTATCCTTGATGCCGCAAAGAATAAACGCATTATCCAGTTTTTGCTTATCGGCGTGTTTCAGCACGCCTAAATTAGACGCATAATTATCATATTTTTTCACGCAGCGCCTGCTTTCATCCCATCACGCATTTTCCGCGTCCTCCTTCGCCGCCCTCTCCGGTCTGGCCGCCAGCACGGGCAGGGTGCAGACGAACGGATAGATATAGCGTCCGGCCATCACGGGGCCGAGCAGATACGTGCCCCAGAGCAGCACGGGCAGCAGTGCCGCGCCGAAGCGCATCCATCTGCCCCAATACAGCTCGCGAAGCGCGAAAAACAGCATCACCCAGACGATGACGCCCGTGTTGAACAGCCAGCCGACGACGGGAATCTGCATCGCGCCCTTCGCGCCGAAGCGCCACGTCAGCGACGCCAGCACGCGCGGAAACAGGCTCCTGCTCTCGGGCGGGTCAAAATCGCACCAGCTCGCGTCATAGGCTTCGGACATGCCCATCTGCACATAATAACCCGAAACGCGGTATTCGCTGTACGGATAAAAGAACGGATAGGTCAGCGCGGCGGCCGCATCCAGATATGTGCCCGCGCACTTTTGCCCGACGGAGAGCCACACGCCGATATACTTTTTCATATCCGCGCGGAAGGTCTGCGTGTCAAATTCAAATTTCACCGGATCGGAAACCGTCGGGTCATAGAGCCGCCACGTCTCGTCGGGCATGATTTCGTCGATGGCCGCCTTTTCTTCGTCGCTGAGCTTATCGCCGTCCTCGAGCCGCGCGCGCGCCAGCTGCTGAATCGGCCAGGAGAGCATTTCGCTCATGTCGCCGTCCGCCGCATGCGTCGCGCGTTTGAGCGCCGCGTTTCCGCCGAGCCCCAGCGCCAGCGCCAGCAGCACGGCCAGCGCCGCGTTTCGGCCTTTCTTGCGCGAAGCGACGGCCCACAGCGCCAGCCACACCAGCGCGGCATACGCCATATTGTTGCGCAGCATCACCGTCAGCGCGCCGCAGACCGCGATTTTCGCATACAGCCCTTGGGTCGGTTTGGCGTTCATCTCGTTCAAAAGCGCCAGCGTCAGCGCGAAAAAGCCGCCGAACAGCACGTCCTTCGTCGCGTTCACCGCCATCACCATATGCAGCGGATAAAGCGCGAAAAAGACCGCCGCGCGTTTCGCCGCCCGTGCGCCGCACTGACGCGCAATCGACCCGCATGTCAGCGCGAAGCATCCGGCCAGCAGCGTCATCTGCAAGGCCGTATAGAGGCCCGCGCCGACGTTGATATCCCCCAGCGCGCGGCCCAGCTGCAAAAGCCCGCCGAGCAGCAGCGTATGCAGCAGCGGATGATGCGTCGAATACGCGCCCGTGACCACTTGCCGCAGCTGATACGGCACGTCGTAAGCAAACGAGCCGGGCAGCGCGACGGCAAACATCGGCACATAGCAGGTCAGGATGAACCAAAACACCCGCCCCGCGCGAAAGCGCTTTTCCTGCCGCATCGAGCGCGCATAGCCGCGTTCCAGCAGCACGGAAAGCAGCGCCGCAATCGGCCAGACGAGCAGCGCCGCCGTCAAAAGGGCATACCCCGCCCGAATATGGCCGCCGTGTTCCGCCTGCCAGCCGACGGCGGCGAAGAGCGCATACACCGTCCCGCCCAGCAGGCAGACGGCCAGCTTCCTTCCGTGCAGTTTTCGCAGCATGGCGCGCCCTCCCTTCCGAATTTATCCGTTTTTAGTGTATCACAACGGGCGCAAAAGGGCAACCTTCTCGTTTTCAGGCGGGCCGCCAAACCGAAATTAACGGTTTCTGAACGGCATTTTTCGCAAATTTCCGCTTTTTTATCATATTTCTGTCACATTCCGCCGTTATAATGCTTCTTGTAAAGGTTGATTCCCATCCTCCTTTACAGACCTTCGCCTTTCTTTCTCCCCCCTCCATAATACGGTGAAGGTCAAGTATCTTCCTTTTTTCTTCCCCTTCCTCATTTATTTCCCTTCCACAATGAAAAGCGCCGATTCCGCTCTCCACGGAAATCGGCGCTTTTCGTTATGTTACGGGGTAATGATGGGGCGCTGCCCCATACCTCGCCAAGAACCCGAGGTTCTTGGATTTCCTGAATTTTATTCCTTTACCTCAAATGGGAACCTAAACCCGTTCTGCCGACGGATTTCATCCAGAATCCGCATGACGGCAATCGTCTGTTCGCCCGTCATGCGTTCGCTCTGCAAACGTCCCGCTTCGGCGCACGCCTGCGCTTCGCGGATTTCATATTCAAAGCCGTTGATTTCAAAGAGATGCGTCAGCTCTTCGGGCTCCTGCCCGTCCAGATGCAGCACGGCGCGCGTGGGATTCTTAAATTCGGGGATATCGATACGCCCCTTCGTGCCGTAAACCGCGCCGAAGGTCGGCATATTCGCGCCGATGACCGTCGTCAGCTGCGCAACCGCCCTGCCCTTGCGCAGGGTGATGGCATCCAGCGCATCCGTGCCGACGCCGTTCATCACCAAATCGCCGCGCACGTCGTCGAACGCATAGCCCATCATCATGCAGGCGAAGCCGACGGCATACACGCCGATATCCAGCAGCGTGCCGCCTGCCAGCTCGGGGTCAAACTTGCGCGCTTCCCGCGCCGTGGTATAGCCGTACTTCGCCGTAACCGCACGGATTTCGCCCAGCTTCCCGCTCGCCAGAATCGCTTCAATCTGCCGATACAGCGGGATGAACTTCGTCCAAAACGCTTCCATCACAAAGACGTGCTTCTTCTCGGCCAGCGCAAAGATTTCCTTCGCCTGCTTCGCATCGGCGGTGAAGCTCTTTTCGCAGAGAATGTGCTTGCCCGCCTCAATCAGCGGCTTCATATCCGCATAGTGCCTGCTGTGCGGCGTGGCCACGTAGACGATATCCACATTCGGGTCGTCGGCCAGCGCCGCATAACTGCCGTGCGCCGTCGGAATGCCATATGCCCGCGCAAACGCTTCGGCGCTCCCGCTGCTGCGGGATGCGACCGCCTGCATCTGCACATCCGGCATTCGGCTTGCGGTCTGCGCAAAGTTTTTCGCGATTGTGCCCGTGGAAAGAATGCCCCATCTCATCCTGCGTACCCCTTTCTGTCCTGCCTGTCGGCCTAAGCCGCTTTTGAGCCGCCCGTGCGCCGCTCAGTGCAGCGCGGTGCGATTGCGGCGGATGCGCGCCTCGCCGATGCTCTCCTTCCACAGCGGCGGATAGAACAGCATCAGCATCGGAAAGACCTCCAGCCGCCCCAGCAGCATATCCATCGTCATCACAACTTTGGAAAAATCGCTGAACGCGGCGAAGTTGCTCGTCGGGCCGGCCGCGCCGAGGCCCGGGCCGATATTGTTAAACGTCGCCGCAACGGCGGTGAACGTCGTCACCAAATCAAACCCATCCAGCGCAACCAGCAGCACAGAAATCACAAACAGCCCGATGGCCGCGATGAAGTAGACGCAGATGGCGTGCATCGTCTCCGCGTCCACGTCCTTATCCTCAAACTTCACCTTGCGCACGGCGCGCGGGTGCAGGAACGCCCCCAGATACGCCAGCACGGATTTGAAGCCGATGACGATTCGAGAGACCTTGAAGCCGCCGCCCGTGCTGCCCGCGCACGCGCCGATGAACATCAGCAGCACGAGAATGCTGCGCGAAAAGCCCGGCCAGAGGTTGAAATCCGCCGTGGCGAAGCCCGTCGTCGTGATGATGGAAGCGACCTGAAAGAACGACCGGCGCAGGTTGTTTTCCAGCGTCAGCGTCACGTCGTAGGCGTTGGCGCAGATGAGCAGCGCCGCCGCGGCGATGATGCCCAGATACCAGTGCATCTCCTCGCAGTGCAGCGCGTCCTTCGGGCGCTTCATATACAGCAGGAAATAGACGTTGAAATTCACGCCGAAGGCAATCATGAACAGCGTGATGGCCCATTGCAGAAACGGCGAGAAGCCCGCGATGGAGTCGCCGTAAATGCCGAAGCCGCCCGTGCCAGCCGTGCCGAACGAGGTGCACAGCGCTTCGTAAAACGTCATGCCGCCCATGAGCATGACCAGCACCTGCAAGAGCGTCAGCGCGACGTAAAGCACATAGAGAATCCGCGCGGTGAAGCGCACCTTCGGCACCAGCTTGCCCACCGACGGGCCGGGGCTTTCCGCCTTCATCAGCTGCATGTTGCTGCCGCCCACCAGCGGCAGAACGGCCAGCAGAAACACCAGAATGCCCATGCCGCCGATCCAGTGGGAGAAGCAGCGCCACATGTTGGTGCAGTGGCTGAGCGTCTCCACGTTGAGCACGACGCTCGCGCCCGTCGTCGTGAAGCCGGAGACCATTTCAAACATCGCGTCGATAAACGACGGGATTTCGCCCGTGAGCATAAACGGCACGCAGCCGAACACGCTCATCAGAATCCAGCCCAGCGCGGTGCAGACAAAGCCTTCCTTCGCGTAAAAGCTCGGGTTTTTCGGCTTTTTATACGTCATCAGCGCGCCGACCGCCGCGCAGACGGCCACCACCAGCGCATAGGCAATGCCTTCCTCCTCACGATAAAACACCGCCGTCGCGACGGGCAGAAGCATCAGCAGCGCCTCGATGTTGAGAATCCAGCCGAGAATATAGCGTATGCTTTTTGTATTCATCTCTTTGTCCTTCCGCCCCTCAGCGCAGAATGTCGCTGATGTCGCCGAAGCCGGAATGGGTCGTCACGACAATCACGGTGTCGTCCTGCTCGATGGTATCCTGACCGCGCGGGAAGATGATTTTGCCGCCGCGGTTGATGCAGGCGATGAGCAGGCTGTCCTTGAGCTTCAGGTTCATAATCGGCACGCCGATGACGGGCGCGTCCTCGCCGATGCGGAACTCGATAGCCTCCGCGCGGTTGTCAAACAGGTGATACAGCGTCTCGACGTTGCTGCCGATGGAGTTCTGGCGGGCGCGCACATAGGCGATAATCGCCTCGGAGGTGATGTACTTGGGGTAGATGACGCTGCCCAGCTCCAGCCCGTCGATGACGTCGTTAAACGTGATGCGGTTGATTTTGGTGATGGTTTTCAGCCCCGGCACACGCTTGGCGAACAGCGTCAGCAGGATGTTCTCCTCATCCAGACCCGTCAGCGGCACAAACGCCTCCGCCGAACCGATACCCTCCTCTTTAAGCAGCTCCTCGTCGCCGCCGTCGCCGCAGATGACCAGCGCCTCCGGCAGAAGCGTGCTCAGCTCGTCGCAGCGCTCCTTGTTGGATTCGATGATTTTGACCTCCAACTTCTGCTCGATGAGCTGCTTGGCCAGATAATAGGAAGATTTGCCGCCGCCGATAATCATGCAGCTCTTCACCGAGTTTTGATACATCCCGATGCTCTCGAAGATGTGGTGCGCCTCGCGGGAAGAAGCCAGAATCGTGATATCGTTTCCCTCGTGCAGCATCGTCGAGCCGCCGGGGATGACGACGTGGCCGTCGTTTTCCACCGCGCAGACCAGATAGCCAAAGTGGAAGATATCATCCAGCTGCATGACGCGCCGCCCGTGCAGGATGCTCCCCTTGGGGATTTTGAACCGCACCAGCTCGGCGTGGCCCTTGGCAAACGAGCTGACCGTCAGCGCCTGCGGGCGGGAGAGCAGGCGCGCGATTTCCTGCGCGGCCTCCAGCTCGGGGTTGATAATCATCGACAGCCCGAGCTGCTGGCGCAGATACGGCAGCTCCTCGCTGTAATCCGGATTGCGCACGCGCGCGATGGCCGCCAGCTCGCCGCCCGCCTTTTTGGCAATCGTGCAGCAAAGCAGGTTCAGCTCGTCCGAACCCGTGACGGCGATCACCAAATCGGCCTCCTGAAGCCCCGCTTCCATCAGCACGTTCAGGCTTGCGCCGTTGCCGCGGATGCCCATCACGTCGAACATCTCCGTCGTGTCGCGCACGACGCGCTCGCTTGTATCCACAATGGTGATATCATGTCCCTCGCGCACCAGCTGTTCGGTCAGCGTATGGCCGACCTTGCCGCAGCCCACAATAATGATGCGCAGACTCCGCACCTTTTTCTTCGCAGATTTGGTCTGCATGTCTTTCTTCCTCCACCGCCGTCGCCCTGCCGCAGAGCGGGATGACGCTATGATTTCAAGTTTATTATATAGCTTGCGGCGTTCGCTGTCAATGCGCGGGGGCTTTTCTTCACCGCTTCTTGACTGCGGGTCAGCGCCGGCCGCTTGACGTGCCCCGCGAATGTGCTATAATGGGCTTAAAAATGGGAATTTGAGCCGGAGTCGATAGGATTTTTTCTCATCGCGTCGAACTCAATCCCTGAGAAAACCCTTGCGGCTCCCCGCTTCGCGTTTCCCCTTCTTCTATATCTTTCATGCGATGATTGACGCAATGATTCAGGAGGTCTTTTTCATGAAGAAAAACAACGATTTTCCGCTCCGCAGCGCGGCCAAAGAGATTAAAATGAGCTTCACGTTGGCCGCCGTCGTCGATCTGGTGCTGGGCTGTATCATGCTCTTCGCGCCCGCCCACGTGACCCAGCTGCTCTGCGTGCTCGTCGGCGCGGGCATCACCATCTACGGCCTGTTCAACATCCTCTCCTTCATCTTCTCGCGCGGCACGGTCGCTTACTCGCTCGAGCTGCTCATCGGCATCTGCGCGACGGCGTTCGGCGCGTATTCGCTGTTCAGCCCCGATTTTCTGGCGAAATTCCTGTTCATCGTGCTCGGCCTGCTGATTATGGTCAGCAGCATCTGCGGCATCAAGCGTGCGTTCACCCTCAAGAGCTACGGCTTTGAGCGCTGGTATCTGATGCTGATTTCCGCCATCGTGACGCTCGTGCTGGCCGTCACCATCGTCATCTACCCGACGCTCTACGGCGACATGCTGATGATGGCCATCGGCATTGTGATGATTATCGAAGCGGTCAGCGACCTGCTGGGCATTCACCGCCTTTCCAAGTTCGTCAAGGACAACGTGACCATCACCTACGGCGAGTAATCGCCCGCTGCTGAGCCGCTTCCGCGCGAAGCGGCTTTTTTCTTGCCCGCTTTGCCGAAAAAAATGTCAAAAAGGTATTGACAGGATTTTCCGGATGCGGTATAATCCTTTTTGTTCGGATTGATAGCTCAGTCGGTTAGAGCACCCGCCTGATAAGCGGGAGGTCGGTGGTTCGAGTCCACTTCAATCCACCATATTCCTCAGTAGCTCAATGGCAGAGCATTCGGCTGTTAACCGAAGGGTTGTAGGTTCGAGCCCTACCTGGGGAGCCAGAAACGCGCCTGATGTTAAATCGGGCGTTTTTCTTTTACCTTTTTTCGCAAACCTGCTTTGTCTGCGTTTCCGCTTGATGTAAGCAACTATAAATGAGCAAATTTCAGTAAATGAGCAAATCCTGAAAATTGCACAAAAGAGCTTCAAGCTGTCGAATAGCGTCTTTCATCCAATACTGTTTGTAAAACACAATTTCTGAAATAATTGAATCCCGTGTCAAAAGAATGGATTTGTTCCAAAACTGTGCAACACAGATTGTCTTAAACCGTAAGCCTGAGACATCTCCTTTCGTGATAGGTAGTTGGGTGATTTGTTGCAATTTCATTGTGCCATCTACCACACTGGGATGTCTCTATTTTTTGTTCACTTTTTCAAATTTACTCATTTATTGTTCTTCCCCAAAAAAACATCAGGAGCGGCGCTTTTTCGGCGCCGCTCCTGCAAAAGAGGGGATTGGGGGGCTTATTCGTTTGGCTTACTTATAGGTCGTGGAAACCACCACATTCACGCCGTTCACCTTGATATTCTTCACGATGGACTCGGCGCTGTTGATGGCGGCCTGATGATCCGCATCCACGCGGTTCGTGCCGTGCGTTCTGGAATTGACGAAGTGCAGGCAGAACTGACCTTCGTAGCCGTTGTTGGTGATATCCTGCGCGCCGTGCGGCTGACCGTAGATGGAGCAGAGGAACTGGCCCGCGCTCGTCGTAATCATCATCGGGCGGCGCTTATAGCTGATGGAGTTCGGCGAGGACACGCCGTAGATTTCGCACAGCGTCGTCGTATCCGCAGAGGTCAGCGGCTCGGCATCGATGTGGTTGCCGGTGGACTGAACGTGGATATTCAGCGACTTGCCGGTCGTCAAATCCGTCAATCTGATGGACGAACCCTTGGCAATGCCCAGCGCCGTCGCGTTGGCCTTCATGTAGCTCCAATCGAGCTTGTAAACCGTGGCCTGATAGTCGGTCGTTGCGCTGCTCGAGCCGGAATACGCCGTGCGAATCGCCGCAAGCGTCGCCGGGCCGCAAACGCCGTCCGCCGTCAGGTTGTGGTCGCGCTGGAAATTGCGCACCGCGTCACGCGTATACTTGCCGTAGTGGCCGGTGATTTCGCGGTCGTAATACTTGAGCGCGGTCAGCGCGGTCTGGATGTAGCTGACGTTCGAGCCGGTGGAACCGATGGTGTAGCTTGTGCCCGTGTCGCCGCTGCCGCCGTTGTTCTTAATATACGCCTCGACCTCGGCGTCGGTCATCACCTTGGCATAATCCTTGGAAATCCAGTAGCCGGACTTGGTCTGGAACCAGCCGTCCACCGTATCCACGTAGTAGAAGCAGTCGCCGACGTTGGCCGTGCCGACACGTTCAGCACTGGTGCTCGGCTGATAGCGCAGGGAGACATTGTTGCCCGTCACCTTAATCATGCCGATGGTTTCCTGCTCGCCGGAGTTGGAATCGTCGCCGAAATCCGAAGCGGAAATCTGTTCCATCATGTCGCTGCGGATATAGCCCTTGTAGGTATAGTTGCCCAGCGTCACGGTCACATAATACCACTGCACGCCGCTGATGGTGTAGACCTTGGAGATACGGAACTTCTGTCCCTTCGGCAGGCTCGCCTTCGCGCTGGACGTGGTGGAGTAAGACGAACGCAGATACACGTTGTCCTTCGTCGTGCGGCCGTAGGACTTGTCGGTCGTCACGGTGGAGCCGCTGCTCGAACCGCTGTCGGCGCTGCCGCCGGTCAGGGTGCGCAGCTTGTTGATCGTGGTCGTGCCCGCGATGCCGTCCACCGTCAGGTTATTGGCCGCCTGGAATTTGCGGACGGCCTGCTTGGTCAGGCTGCCGAAGCTGCCGGTAATCGAGCCGTAGTAATAATTGAGCTTCTTGAGCATCGTCTGCAATTCGGTGACAGCCGTGCCCTTGTCGCCCTCGCGCAGCGCCGTCGTGGTGCCGCTCGTGCCGTTATCGATACCCGCGTTCTTGAGCGCGCCGGCAATCGCGTTGAGCGTCGCGGTGCTGGCCACGCCGTCCTGCGTCAGGCCCTTGGCCTTCTGGAATTTCTTGACGGCCTGCTGCGTCAGGTTGCCGTAGTGGCCGGTGATATCGCCGTAGTAATAGCCCAGCGTGGTCAGGTTCTGCTGAAGCGTGCTGACGGCGGTGCCGGTCGAGCCGAGCTTCATGTTCGTGCTGCTGGACGTGCTGCTCGAGCCGCCCGCGCCGCTCACCGCCGCGGCGATGGCGTCAAGCGTTCTCGTGCCCGCAACGCCGTCGGCGGTCAGGCCCTTGGCCTTCTGGAAAGCCTTGACGGCCGCCTCGGTCTTGCTGCCGAAGTTGCCGGTGATTTCCGCGTAATAGTAACCGAGCTGCTTGAGGTCGGTTTGCAGCTGGCTGACCTTCGTGCCCTGGCTGTTGAGCTTGAGTGCCGTGCCCGCGCTGCTGCTGGAAGCGGAGGTGCCGCCCTTTCTGGCGACCGCCGCTGCGATGGCGTTGAGCGTCTTGGTGCCCGCAACGCCGTCGGCGGTCAGGCCGTTTTCCTCCTGGAAGCGCTTGACGGCAGTTTCGGTCTTGGCGCCGAAGTTGCCGGTGATTTCCGCCCAGTAATAGCCGAGCGTGGTCAAATCCTGCTGAAGGTTGCGCACGTCCGTGCCCTTCGAGTTGAGCCTGAGGCCGCCGCTCGAAGAGGAGGTCGCGCTCGAGGAGGAATTACCCGTCTTGGCCTCGTAGGCCGCATCAATCTTCGCGATGGTCTGCGGGCCGGCGATGCCGTCGGCGGTCAAGCCGTTCTTGCGCTGGAAGCTCTTGATGGCCGCGACGGTCTTTTCGCCCGCATTGCCGGTGATTTGGCCGCTGTAATAATTCAGCGCCTTGAGCTCGGTCTGAATGCGCTTGACGGTCTCGCCGCTGGCATTCTGGCGGATATAGGTGTTATCCGAATTGGCCGCGCTGGCCTTGCGCTCGGCCGCGGTGAACGTGCCGACCGCCTTGCTGGGCACGTCGCCGCCGCTGACCTTGAACTTCGTCTTGGCCTGATCGGCGGAAAGCACCTTGATATAGGTGTTGCGCCCGTCGCTCTGGCAGATCCAGCCCGTTTGCAGCGTGCTGTCGCTGGCGCGGTATTTGACCTGCACAAACGTGTTCGTGCCGCTCACCTTGGAGGAGGTGATATACACGCACGCGTCTTTGACGATATTATCGATAATCGTCGCGTTCGTCGATGCGCTTTCGCGCACACGAACCTTGTCCTGCGTCTGGCCGTAGACCTTGCTGTAACTTGCGGCGCTCGCCACAGGCACGGCAAAAGCCAGCACCAGCACGCACAGGATCGCAAGCAGCGCAAAGCGTTTGTTGATCCTGCCGTTTTTCATGATGAAATCCCCTCTTTCAGGCCCGCTTTTGGGGCGGACTTTTTCGGAAACGGGCCTTCCCCCAATCGGATATACCCATTCCTTTCTATCATTACGAAACAATTTTATTACAATTTTGTTAATTTGTCAACCGTTTGCGTCGGATTTGTTTATGGAATTGTCATCCTTTTGCGCATTTTCTTCATAAATACATGGTTCATCCGACGGCTTCGGCGCTTCTTTTGGGCCTTCCTCGCCGCCTTCGCCGAGTTTGAGGCGCTTGCGCGGCACGAAGCCGGAAAACACCGTGTCCCCGTCGCGGGATTCCACCGTAATCCGCCCGCCCATTTCCGTGACGGTCTGATTGACGATGAACAGGCCCATCCCCTGCCCCGTCTTTTTGGTGGTGAAGCCGGGGTCGAAGATTTTGGCGCGCACCTTTTCGGGGATGGCCGGGCCGTTGTTGCGCACGGAGAAGAACCAGCTGCGCAAATCCTCGCCCAAAACCAGCTCGACCGTCGGCTTTTCGCCCGCGGGCAGCTGCGCGCCCGTCGCCGCATCCAGCGCGTTATCGATGAGGTTGGCCAACACGCGGCAGATTTCCCATGCGGGCATCAGCGGGTCATCCCACTTCGCCGCGACGGAAAGCTTCAGCTCCGCGCCGCGCTGGGCCGCCTCGACCACCTTCGCCTGAATCAGCGCGTTGACCGCCGGGCAGGCCGTGCGCATCATGCGGCTCACGCGCTGCATGTCGCCGTAAATCTTGTCCATATAGGCCATCGCCTCGCCCGGCTCGTTCATTTCAATCAGGCTGTAAACGACCTGAATATGATTCATGAAATCGTGGCGCTGAGCGCGCATCTCACGGTTGAGATCCTCCAGCTGCGTATACGCTTCCTCAAGCTCCTGCGTGCGGCGCACCATGCGCAGGCTGGTCAGCGACGCGCCGATATCCGTCAGCGCGCCCCAGCCGACGATGGTGAAGCACATCAGCGAAACCATCCGCACGATGCTCTCCTCCACCCCGCCCAACAGCATTTTGCGCACAAGCAGCATCATCACCACGCCCGCGACGATTTCCAGCACGTTGATGGCGATGGAAAGCAGCGCCGCCTTTTTTACCTTGAGGTGGTCGTGCATCTCTTCCTTGGTCAGATTGAATTTCATGCTCGTTCCCTATCAAAGCCAAAAATCCCATGCGATGCCCTTCCGGTGACCGCACGGGATTTTTCCTGTTCGCCGATTATTCGTGAAGCGAAGCCGGATACACGCCGCTTTCGTGCAGCTTGCGAAGCTCCGACTGCACAAACGGCTTGTCCTCCTTATAGGTCACGCCGAACCACACGGCGTCGGTCGTGAGCATCGGCACGGTCAACTCGCCCTTGTGCATCAGCTCATCGACAAACACCGGCAGCAGGCACTCGGCCTTAATCGCATCCGGCGCAAGCCCCTTGAGGAAGTTCGCGAAATACTCCTCCAGCTTGCCGAAAATCCACGGGGTGAAGCCCCAGAAGTTCATGCTCACCGGCGCGAGAGGATCCAGCAGCTCGCCCGGCTCGCCCGCGCCGATATCGCGGATTTCGCCGTTCTCGCACAGCTTGATTTTGAGAGTTTCCACAACCTTGTCCAGGTTGCCGCCGACGGCGTGGCAGACGCCGCGCGACACCGTGCCGTTTTTGGAAACGGTGTTCTGCAGCTGATAGCCCACCATCGTCGCCTCGCCCTCGGGCGCCAGCGTCTGCAATTTTTCATAAATCGTGCTGAACGCGGATACGCCGTAGTAGTCGTCCGCATTGATGACGGCGAACGGCTGGTCGATGTAATCGCGCGCGACGAGCACCGCGTGCACCGTGCCGAACGGCTTGGTGCGCTCTTCGGGAATATGATAGAAGGAAGGCACGCTCGTGAAATCTTGGAAGGCGTAATCCACCTTCACCTTCTTGGCGATGCGGTCGCCGCAGATGGCGGCGAGCGTTTCCTGCATGCCCGGCTTGATGACAAAGACCACCTTGTCGAAGCCCGCGCGAATCGCGTCGTAGATGGAATACTCCATCAGAATTTCGCCGTTCGGGCCGAGACCGTCCACCTGCTTGTTTCCGCCGTAACGGGAACCCATGCCGGCAGCCATAATCAAAAGCGTTGCACCCATATCTATGTCCTCCTCGATGAAATCGATTGGTTTCTTCAGACATTATACAGGATTCGGTGCTTTCCTTCAAGCCATATCAACAAATTCGCAAAACATTTGTCGCACGGCCGCCCTTGCGCCCCACCCCGCGAAGGGTTATAATAGGAAAAAATACCCTCGGGGAGGAAACGCGTCATGAAAGTTCTTTTGCTCAACGGCAGCCCGAATCAACACGGCTGCACCTACACCGCACTCTGCGAAGTCGCCCGCGCGATTGAGGAAAGCGGCATTGAAACGGAGATTTTGTGGATCGGCAACGGGCCTGTCCGCGGCTGCATCGGCTGCGGCGGCTGCGCCAAAAGCGGCAAGCGCCGCTGCGTCTTTGGCGAGGACGCCGTGAATACCGCGCTGGATAAAATGCAGGATTGCGACGGCCTGGTCGTCGGCTCGCCCGTGCATTATGCGGCGGCGGGCGGCAGCATCACCTCTTTTCTGGATCGCATGTTCTACGCGGGCGGCAGCCAGCTGCGCACCAAGGTCGGCGCGGCCGTTTGCAGCGCGCGCCGCGCGGGCACGACCACCACGCTCGACCAGCTTTCCAAATACTTCACCATCTGCGGCATGCCCATCGCGCCCAGCCAGTATTGGCCGATGGTGCACGGCAGCACGCCGGAGGATGTGCGCAAAGATGAAGAGGGCATGCAGATTATGCGCATGCTCGGGCGCAACATGGCGTATATGATTCGCGCTTTTGCGCTGGCGCGCGAAAACGGCCTGCTTCCGCCCGAGATGGAGAAGCCGAAAATGCGCACCAACTTCATCCGTTGAACCCCCTCTGCTTATTAGACGGATGAAACGGCCAAAAAGTTGCAGGTTCGGACATTGTTTTTGATTTTTATCAATAAATGAGCAAATCCGAAAATCTGCACAATTCCTACAACGGACGACTCATGGTCGCCCCTACTTAATTTGGGTTATTCATCAGGTATTCGATTGTAGGGGCGCGCAGGGCGCTGTCCTTTTTCTGTGAAAAACGCGCCCGTTTCACGAGTGCGCGTCCGTCAAACGTTTGACTGCATAGAAAAAGACGCTCTCCATACGGAAAGCGCCTTTTTGTTTAAGCTTCTTGCGGTTCTGACAGCCCGCCGGGCTGTCATTCACTTCCGCCTCTTCTCGCCCTATCGACCCCAAAAGCATAAAAAAAATCACCTCTTTCGAGGTGACTTCCAACCGGGCGACTAACTCCGGTTTAGCTTGGTGGGGTCGATAGGGCTCGAACCTACGACCTCCACGATGTCAACGTGGCGCTCTGACCAGCTGAGCTACGACCCCAAGCACGTCATTTATTATACAGCACGCCCGCGTATCTGTCAACCCTTTTTTCACGCTTTTTTGCCTGTTTTTGCATCTTTTTCCGCGATCATGTAAAAAAGCAAGGCCCCGCAAGGAAAAATTTTCCGCAGCGCTTCGCTTTTCTTTTCATTTTACAGCATTCGTCAGATGGCAAACGCGTCGAGCCACGCCTGCCCCGCCTTGATGCTCGCCGCCACGCGGTCGGGCGCGGGGCCGCCGGGCACATCGCGCAGCTCCACACAGGCGTGCATGGAGCAGGCTTCATACACATCCGCTTCAAACAGGTCGGAGAAGGCTTTCAGCTCGTCCGGCGACAAATCCAAAATCGCCTTGTTCTCCTTCACGCAGTGCAGCACCAGATGGCCGATGACCGCGTGCGCATCGCGGAACGGCATGCCCTTCTTGACGAGGTAATCCGCCGCGTCCGTCGCGTTGGTGAAGCCGCCCGCCGCGCCGCGCGCCATGTTATCCGTGTTAAAGGTGCAGGCCGCCAGCATCGCGTTGAACACAACCAGCGACTTGACCAGCGTGTCGCGCGCGTCGAACAGCGCCTCCTTGTCTTCCTGCATGTCCTTGTTGTAGGCCAGCGGCAGACCCTTGAGCGTCGTCAGCAAGCCCGTCAGGTCGCCGTAGACGCGGCCCGTCTTGCCGCGAATCAGCTCGGCCACATCGGGGTTCTTCTTCTGCGGCATGATGGAAGAGCCCGTCGCGTAGGCGTCATCCATCTCCACAAAGCGGAATTCGTGGCTGTTCCAGAGAATCAGCTCTTCGCAGAAGCGGGACAGGTGCATCATGCACGCGGACGCGGCGTAGAGATAGTCGCACACAAAGTCGCGGTCGGCCACGCCGTCCAGACTGTTCTGCGTGATGGCCGAGAAGCCCAGCAGCTCCGCCACGCGCTCGCGATTGAGCGGATAGGTCGTGCCCGCCAGCGCGCCCGAGCCCAGCGGCATCACGTCCGCATGGGCATAGACCTCCTTCATCCGCTGCATGTCGCGCGTGAACATCTGGAAATACGCCATCATGTGATGGCCGAGGGTAATCGGCTGCGCGCGCTGCAAATGCGTGTAGCCGGGCATGATGGTGTGGGTGTTCTCTTCCGCGATGCTCAGCAGGGTTTCACACAGCTCGCGCTGGAGAGACGCGGCTTCCTTCGCGGCGTCCTTGACATACATGCGGCAGTCGAGCGCCACCTGGTCATTGCGGCTGCGGCCCGTGTGCAGACGCTTGCCCGCGTCGCCGATGCGCTCGATGAGCAGCTTTTCCACATTCATGTGGATATCCTCGGCATCCAGCTCAAAGTGCACCTTGCCCGCCGCGATATCCGCTTCAATGCCCTTCAGGCCCGCGACAATCGCGTCCGCGTCGGCCTTGGGGATGATGCCCTGCTCGCCAAGCATCGTCGCGTGGGCAATCGAGCCCGTGATATCCTGATGATAGAGCCGCCGGTCAAAGGTGATGGAAGAATGGAAGTCATCGACAAGCCCGTCGGTTTTTTTTTCAAAGCGTCCGCCCCAGAGTTTCATGGGAACCTCCTCAGTTTGTTGATTCCGCCGCGAAGCGAAGCAGGGAGTCTGATGGGGATTGATATTCCGCGCCCGCAGTGCGGGATTCAGCGGAATATCAATCATCCCCCAGGCAGGTGCGGGCAGCCGCCCGCCGTAACCCCATCAAAAGAAACGACTTTTGCGCGCAAGCACGGCTTTTAACCATAAAATTCTCCCTCCCCCTTCGGGGAGGGAGAATCACTTTTAAAAGTAAAAATTACTTTTCCAAACCGGCCTTTTCCTTCATCATGGCCTGAACCTTGAGCGGCAGACCGTAGAGGTTGATGAAGCCGGCGGAATCCTTGTGGCTGTACATCTCGCCGGAATCGCCGAAGGTCGCGATATCCTCCATGTACAGGCTGTACGGAGAGGTCACGCCCGCGCCGATGCAGTTGCCCTTGTAGAGCTTAAGCTTGGCGGTGCCGGTCACGTACTTCTGGGTCACATCCACAAACGCGGAGAGGCTCTCGCGCAGCGGCGCATACCACAGACCGTTGTAGACCAACTCGGCGAACTTCACCGCCACCTGATCCTTATAATGGGCCGTGTCGCGGTCCACGGTGATTTCCTCCAGATTGCGGTGCGCGGCGTAGAGCAGCGTTCCGCCCGGGGTCTCATACACGCCGCGGGACTTCATGCCCACCAGACGGTTCTCGACCATATCCGCAATGCCGACGCCGTTGCGCGCGGCGATTTCGTTGCAGGTCTCCAGCAGCTTCACCGCGTCCATCTTCTCACCGTTGACGGCCACCGGAACGCCCTGCTCAAAGTCGATGGTCACATACTCGGGCTTGTCCGGCGCATCCTCCGGATACTTGCAGATGAGCGGCAGGTCGCGCGGCGGCTCGTTGGCCGGATCTTCCAAATCGCAGCCCTCGTGAGAGAGGTGCCAGATGTTGTGGTCCATCGAATACGGGCGGTCCTTCTTCACCGGAACGGGAATGCCGCGCGCCTCGGCATACTCAATTTCCTCTTCGCGGGTCTTGATGTCCCACTCGCGCCACGGCGCGATAATCGGCATGTTCGGCGCAAACGCCTTGATGGAAAGCTCGAAGCGCACCTGATCGTTGCCCTTGCCGGTGCAGCCGTGGCAGATGGCGTCGCAGCCTTCCTTCTCGGCGATTTCAACCAGACGCTTGGCAATCAGCGGACGGGCGAAGGACGTACCCAGCAGGTACTTGCCCTCGTAAACGGCGTCGGCCTTGAGCGTCGGCCAGATGAAGTCCTCAACGAACTCCTTGCGCAGATCCTCGATATAGAGCTTCTCCGCGCCGGTCTTCTTGGCCTTCTCATGCAGCGGCGCAAGCTCTTCGCCCTGCCCCACGTCGGCGGCGCAGCAAATCACGGCACAGCCGTAATTTTCCTTGAGCCACGGGATGATGATGGACGTATCCAGTCCGCCGGAATAAGCCAGCAGAACGCGCTTGTAAGTCTTTTTATCCGCCATGATGATTCCCTCCATATATCCGCCCGACGCTTTTGTCGGCAGAATTGCTTGTTGATGGTATGGATTATAGCGCGCCGCTCATAAAAATGCAATACTTTTGATTAAATATTCCGTCTTAATCCGCGTTTTCATCAGTTTTATCCAGAAAATCGCGTTTTCAAATGGATAAAAATACCGTCTGCGTGCCTTTTTTATGCATATTTGATTGTATATGCAGTTTGGAGAGAACACACGCCTTCGATTGACAGACAGCACAAAATACGTTAAACTGTTGAATGAAATTTTCTGCGATAAACAATGAAGCAAAAGGCGGAGACTTTTTTGAGAATACTGGGCATTGACCCCGGTCTGGCCACGATGGGCTGGGGCGTGATTGAGGCGGACGGCTATCGCGAAAAGCTGGTGCAGTACGGCGCGCTGATTACCTATCCGCGGGATACCTTCCCCACGCGCCTGCGGTGCATTTACACGGGCGTGCAGGGGCTTTTGCAGACCTTCAAGCCCGACGAAATCGCGTTTGAAGAACTGTTTTTCTCCAAAAATGTGACAACGGGCATTCAGGTCGGCGGCGCGCGCGGCGTGGCGCTGGTCGCCTGCCAGGCCTACACGGATAAGCTGTTTGAATACACGCCGATGCAGATTAAGCAGGCGGTCGTCGGCTACGGCGGTGCGGACAAGCATCAGGTTCAGATGATGGTGCGCATGCTGCTGGGGCTGAAGGAGATTCCCAAGCCGGATGACGCGGCGGACGCGGTGGCCTGCGCCATCACCCACGCGCACGCGGGCGCGGGCCGCGAACATTTCAGAATCAAGTAAGAGACAAGCAAGCCGTCCCCCGCTTTACTGCCGCTCCTTCAAAAGGCATGCGGCGGCACGGGCTGACGCGAAAGGAACGCTATGATTGATTTTATCGAAGGCACAGTGGAAAGCAAGGCCCCGGGCGAAGTGGTCGTCTGCGCGGGCGGCGTGGGCTTTCTGCTGCTGTGTTCCAACACGACGCTGGCGGAAGCGCCCGCGAAGGGCGAAAAATGGCGCTGCTATTCGGTGCTGAACGTACGCGAGGACGCGATGGAGCTGTTCGGTTTCGCCACGCGGCAGGAGCGCGCGATGTTCAAAAAGCTCTGTCAGGTGACGGGCGTGGGCGCGAAAACGGCGCTGGGCATGCTCTCCGCGCTGCCGGTGCGCGACCTTTCCGTGGCGATTGTCACGGGCGACGTGACGGCGCTTTCCCGCGCGCCGGGCATCGGTAAAAAGACGGCCCAGCGCATCGTTTTGGAGCTCAAGGATAAGGTGGAGCAGCAGGATGTTTCCGCCGCCGGCAATGCGGCCGCCCCCGCCGCGCCCGTCGTCGGCGACGCGCAGCGCGAAGCGCAGGCCGCGCTTCAGGCGCTGGGCTACACCTCCGCCGAAGCGGCGCGCGCCATCAACCTCGTGCGCGATCAGGCGGACACGGTGGATGCGCTCATCATGCTGGCCCTGCGCCAAATCGGCTCTCTGTGAGCCTTTCATTTACAGAACATACTATAAATGAGCAAATCCGAAAATCTGCACAAATTTGATAAACGACCACCCATTGTAGGGGCGCGCATTGCGCGTCCGCGTTTTGTGCAGAATTTGTTTTTTGCTCATTCTAGAACATATATAGAACACATCAGCCAACGGAGGTATGAACATGTCGAAACTGCCCGAAGATCCCGTGATGCTGCTCAGCTTCATCAACACGAAGCTGCGCGACCAATACGCATCCTTTGACGAGCTTTGCAGCGATTTGCACATTCTGAGCTTTGACGTTGAGGACAAGCTCGGCGAAATCGGCTATTTTTACAGCGTGAAAGAGAATCGCTTTATTTGACGAAACCTGATGAAACCGAGGTAAGGACATGGAAGAAGAAAGACTCGTGATGAGCGGCTTCCGCGAGGAAGAGGACGATCAGGAAAGCAGTCTCCGCCCGAAAACCCTGCGCGAATACGTCGGCCAGCAGGCGGTGAAGGACAGCCTGAACATCTACATTCAGGCGGCCCGTCAGCGGCGGGATTCGCTCGATCACATTCTGCTCTACGGCCCGCCGGGCCTGGGCAAGACGACGCTTGCGGGCATTGTCGCCGGCGAGATGGGCCAAAACATCCGCGTGACGAGCGGCCCGGCCATCGAGCGGGCGGGCGATTTGGCCAGTCTGCTGACCAACCTGTCCAGCGGCGACGTGTTGTTCATCGATGAAATCCACCGCCTGTCGCACGCGGTGGAAGAGGTGCTCTACCCCGCGATGGAGGATTACGCGCTGGATATCATGATTGGCAAAGGCCCGTCAGCGCGCAGCATCCGTCTTGACCTGCCGAAGTTCACGCTCATCGGCGCGACGACGCGCGCGGGTTCGCTTTCCGCGCCGCTGCGCGACCGATTTGGCATCATCTTCCGCTTACAGATGTACACGACGGATGAGCTGATGCAGATTGTGCACCACTCCGCGGGCGTTTTGAACATTCAGGCGGATGAGGACGGCGTGCGCGAGATTGCTCGCCGAAGCCGCGGTACGCCGCGAATCGTCAACCGTCTGCTCAAGCGCGTGCGCGACTACGCTCAGGTGCGCGGCGACGGCGTGATTACCAAGCAGATGGCGCAGGAAGCGCTGACGCTGCTGGACGTGGACGACCTCGGTCTTGACCGCGTGGACAGAACGATACTGACCACGATGATGAAGAAATTCGACGGCCGTCCGGTGGGTCTGGACACGCTGGCGGCGACAACCGGCGAGGATGCGGTGACGATTGAGGATGTCGTCGAGCCGTATCTGATGCAGCTGGGCTTCATCATGCGCACCCCGCGCGGGCGCATCTGCACGCAGGCGGCCTACGACCACATGAAAATCCCGATGCCGCAGTCCGCGAAGCCGGACGGGCAGACAAGCTTACTGGATTAAAAAGAAAAACGTTGGGGCGCTGCCCCAAACCCTGCCAAGAACCTGAGGTTCTTGGATTTCCCACTTGTTTATCGCTGCGCGATAAACGGGAAAAATATGTTTTTATTCTCTGCATTGCGCAGCAATGCAGAATACGGAAGGTGCAGGGAACTCAGTTCCCTGCCGGGGCTTGGGGCGGCGCCCCAACATCCCCCCTTACACAGAAAAGAGAGTTGCCATGAAAACCAGCGATTTTGATTATGAACTCCCGCAGGAGCTTATCGCGCAAACCCCTGTCGAACCGCGCGACAGCAGCCGCCTGCTCGTCTACCATCGCGATACCGGCGCGGTCGAGCATAAAATCTTCCGCGACGTCATCGACTACCTCAACCCCGGCGACGTGCTCGTCATTAACCAGACCCGCGTCATCCCTGCGCGCCTGTACGGCACGAAGGAAGGCACGGGCGGCGCGATCGAGTTCCTGCTCCTCCGCCGCCTTAACCTCACCGATTGGGAGGTCATCCTCAAGCCCGGCAAAAAGGCTAAGCCCGGCGCGCGCTTCGTGTTCGGCAACGGCGAACTCGTCGCCGAAATCCTGACCATCAGCGAGGACGGCGGGCGCACCGTGCGCTTCTTCTATGAGGGCGTGTTTGAGGATGTGCTCGACCGTCTCGGCCAAATGCCCCTGCCGCCGTATATCCACGAAAAGCTCGAGGATAAAACGCGCTATCAAACCGTCTATGCCAAGGTGGACGGCAGCGCCGCCGCACCGACCGCGGGCCTGCATTTCACGCCCGAGCTGCTCGAGCGCATCAAACAGAAGGGCATTGACGTCGTGCCCGTGCTGCTGCATGTCGGTTTGGGCACGTTCCGCCCCGTCAAAGAGGATGACGTGGCCGACCATCACATGCACAGCGAGTATTACGAGGTCACGCCCGAGCAGGCCGAGGCCATCAACGCCGCCCGCGCGCGCGGCGGCCGCATCGTCTGCGTCGGCACGACCAGCGTGCGCACGCTCGAAACCGTCGCGACGGAGGACGGCATCGTTCACCCCGGCAGCGGCTTCACCCAGATTTTCATCACCCCGGGCGTGAAAATCAAGGCCGTGGACGCGCTCATCACCAATTTCCACCTGCCGCAGAGCACGCTGCTCATGCTCATCTCCGCGCTGATGGGCCGCGAAAACGCGCTGGCCGTCTATAAGCAGGCCGTAGAAGAGAAATACCGCTTCTTCTCTTTCGGCGACGCGATGATGATTACCGGCGAGCCGAAAAAGGACGCGTAATCCCCCCACTTGCCGGCATTTGTGGCATAGCCAGCCCGCATATTTCGTTGTATAATAAAGCCATATTCATGGCCCGTGCGGGCGCAGACACGAAGGAGTGAATCACGATGGGATACAAACTGTTCAGCGATGTGACCGCCGACGTCAGCGCAGAGCTGATGCGCGGCATGCCGGAAGTCGAGCTTGTGCCGATGCAGGTGGAGCTCGGCGGCGAAAACTACACCTACGGCCCGGGCGGCGATTTGACCGTCGAGCATTTCTATGCCGAGCAGCGGGCGGGCAAGTTCGCCAGCACATCGCAGATTAACCCGATGGTCTATCGCGAGTGCTTTGAAAAGACGCTCAAGGCGGGCGAGGATATCCTCTACCTGTGCTTCTCCTCCGGCCTGTCGAGCACGCTGCAATCCGCCAACCTGCGCGCGCAGGAGCTGCGTGAGGAATACCCCGAGCGCAAGCTGATTGTCGTGGATACCCTCTGCGCCGCCGTCGGCGAAGCGATGCTCGTCCGCGAAGCCGCGCGCAAGCAGCAGGAGGGCCTGACCATCGAAGAGCTGGCCGCGTGGGTGGAGGAAAACCGCCTGAAAATCTGCCACTGGTTCACCGTCGATTCGTTTGACCACCTCAAGCACGGCGGGCGCGTCTCCGCCGCGGCGGCGGCCGTCGGCACGATGCTGCAAATCAAGCCGCTGCTGCACGTCGATGAGGAAGGCAAGCTGCGCGTGGCCGAAAAGCCACGCGGCCGCAAGCAGGCCATCCGCACCCAGGTCGCGCACATGAAGGAGGGCTGGACGCCGGAGATGGGCAAGCTGGTCGTCATCGGCCACGGCGACTGCCCGGGCGACGTGGAGCAGCTGCGTCAGGCTGTGCTCAAAGAGTTCCCCGACGCCGACATCCGCGTGGCGTATATCGGCCCGGTCATCGGCGCGCACACCGGCCCCGGCATGCTGGCGCTGATTTATTGGGGCACGAATCGGTAAAGCAAAACCCTCAGCCGCTGTTGACACAGCGGCCCAGCTTGTTGACATAAGCAAACTTGGCTTGAATAGCAAAATCAAGAAATTCAGCTATTCTTTCATTTGCGGAAAGGGCTATTCTCCCCCTTCGGGGGGAGAATAGCTTTTTGTCTGCAGTCTGAGCCGCTGTTGACACAGCGGCCTTTTTACGCCGCAAAAGCGCATAAAAATCAAAACTTTATCCGTTGCAAAACTGTCAACCGAGGCGTATAATGGGAATGGTGCTTTTTTACGCCCGAAATCAATCACAAAGGAATTTGCAGTCATGCGTTTTCAAACCGCTCACACCCCTACCTCGCTCACCGAAGGCCCCATCGCGCAGGCGCTGATTGCCTTTGCGCTCCCGCTGTTTCTGGGCAACCTGTTTCAGCAGCTGTATAACACGGCAGATTCCCTGATTGTCGGCAATTTTCTGGGCAGCGAGGCCCTGGCCGCGGTCAGCTCCTCCGGCAACCTGATTTTCCTGATGGTCGGCTTGGTCAACGGCATTTCGATGGGCGCGGGCGTGGTCATCGCGCGCTATTTCGGCGCGAAGGACTACGACCGCATGCAAAAGACCATCCACACCCTGCTGGCGTTCGGCTTGGTCGCGGGCGCGCTGCTGACGGTCATCGGCATGACGCTCTCCCCCGTGATGCTGCGGCTGATGGATACGCCGGAAACCGTTCTGCCAAACTCCATCAGCTATTTCCGCACGTATTTCACGGGCTCGCTGGCCTTTGTGCTCTACAACATCTGCATGGGTATCTTGCAGGCGGTCGGCGACAGCCGCCACCCGCTGCAATATCTGATTATTTCCTCCATCATCAACATTGTGCTCGACCTGCTGTTCGTCGGCGTGTTCCACATGGGCGTCGGCTCGGCGGCGGCGGCGACGGCCGTCTCTCAGCTGGTGAGCATGACTCTGTGCATGATTCGCCTGACGCGCAGCGACCGCGCCTACCGCGTCAATCTGCGCAAAATCCGTTTCGACGGGCGCGCGCTCCGCGAGATTCTGCAAAACGGCCTGCCTGCGGGCCTGCAAAACAGCATCATCTCCATCGCGAACGTCGTCGTACAGAGCAACATCAACCAGTTCGGCGCGGCGGCGATGGCGGGCTGCGGCGCGCACAGCCGCATCGAGGGCTTCGGCTTCCTGCCTGTCACCTGCTTCACGATGGCGCTGACGACGTTTGTCAGCCAAAATCTCGGCGCGAAGGCGTATGACCGCGTGAAGAAGGGCATTCGCGTCGGCATTCTCTGCTCGGTGACGATTGCGGAAACCATCGCCCTGCTGATTTTCATCTTTTCCCCGAAGCTCATCGGCCTGTTCACCGGCGACGCACAGTCCATCGCCTTCGGCGTGATGCACGAGCGCACGACCACGCCGTTCTTCTTCCTGCTGGCGTATTCGCACTGCATGGCCGCCATCTTCCGCGGCGCGGGCAAATCCACCGTGCCGATGCTGGTGATGCTGCTGTGCTGGTGCATCATCCGCGTGACCTACGTCACCATCGCCGTGAAGTTCTTCCCCGTGCTGCAAACGGTCTCCTGGGCCTACCCGATTACGTGGGGCCTGAGCACGCTGGTGTTCACGCTCTATTACTTCAAGGCCGACTGGATGCACGCGTTCGAGAAGCGCGAGAAGAAAGCCTGATTTTCCATCCGCCGGCGAAGCGTTCGGCGGATTTTTTGTTTTTTTCGCACACGGCTGCGGCGTCCGATGCGCCGCGCGTCTCTTCCGTTTGGTTTCGGTAAGCCGATGCAAACGGATTGTTTTGCTGAATATTGCATTTTCTATCCGTATTTTTTTGCACCTTTCAGCTTTTCAAGTGAAATCGTTTATGATATACTATATGATTGTTTGAAAGTAGCTCGGGAGCGCGTTCGCCGCTCCTTTCCATCGTCCCAAGGAGGATCAACCATGCCTGATACGCCGATGCCCGGTTCGCTCGCGGAGGAAACCGCCCGCCGCCGGACGTTCGCCATTATCTCCCACCCGGACGCCGGCAAAACGACGCTGACCGAAAAGTTGCTGCTGTATTCGGGCGCGATTCGCACCGCCGGTTCCGTCAAAGCCCGCAAGAGCGACAAACACGCCACCAGCGACTGGATGGATATCGAGAAACAGCGCGGCATTTCCGTGACCTCCTCGGCCATGCAGTTTGAGTTTGACGGCTACCACATCAACATTCTCGACACCCCCGGCCATCAGGACTTCTCGGAGGACACCTATCGCGTGCTCGTCGCGGCGGACAGCGCCGTGATGCTCATCGACGCGGCCAAGGGCGTTGAGGCGCAGACCATCAAGCTGTTCAAGGTCTGCCGTCTGCGCAACATCCCGATTTTCACCTTCGTCAACAAGATGGACCGCGCGGGCAAGGACCCGTTCTCCCTGATGGAGGAAATGGAGCAGGTGCTCGGCATCCGCGCCTGCCCGATTAACTGGCCCATCGGCACGGACGGCGATTTCAAGGGCGTTTACCACCGCGACACGCAGATGGTGGAGCTTTATGAATCCGGCGATCACGGCAAGGCGCGCGTGGAAAAGCAGGATGTGCCGCTTGACGACCCGCAGCTGCCGGATCTGCTCGGCGACCGCCTGTACAAGCGCCTGATGGATGAAATCGAGCTGCTGGATATCGCGGGCGATTCGTTCGACCTGGAGCTTGTGCGCAAGGGCGAGCTGACGCCGATGTTCTTCGGTTCGGCCATCACCAACTTCGGCGTCGAGCCGTTCCTGACCCGTTTTCTGGAATACTCCACCCCGCCCGCGGCGCACGAGAGCGACATGGGGCCGGTGGAAGCCGACGATCCGGATTTCTCGGGCTTCATCTTCAAGATTCAGGCCAACATGAATCCGGCGCACCGCGACCGACTGGCCTTCATGCGCATCTGTTCGGGCGTGTTCACCAAGGGCATGACCGTTTGGCACAGCGGCACGAACAAGATGATTCAGCTCAAGCAGCCGCAGCAGTTTATGGCGGACGAGCGCGAAGCCGTTGAAAACGCCTACCCGGGCGACATCATCGGCCTGTTTGACCCCGGCATTTTCGCGCTGGGCGACTCGCTCTGCACGGGCAAGAAGCGCCGCTACCCGGGCATTCCGGTGTTCGCGCCGGAGTTTTTCGCCCGCGTGAGCAGCATCGACAGCCTCAAGCGCAAGCAGTTCGTCAAGGGCGTTTTGCAGCTGAGCGAAGAAGGCGCGATTCAGACCTTCAAGCGGCCGGGCATCGGCTTTGAGGAAATCATCGTCGGTGTGGTCGGCGTGCTTCAGTTCGAGGTGCTCGA
>CAKURR010000023.1 GCA_934675735.1 uncultured Clostridia bacterium | reverse complement strand
CACCTTTAGCTCAGTTGGTAGAGCACCTGACTCTTAATCAGGGTGCCCAGGGTTCGAGCCCCTGAAGGTGCACCAAAGCGCTTTGGTTTTCGCCAAAGCGTTTTTTCTTTTGCCTTCAAAAAAGGCGGCAGAGCGAACGTCTCCGTTCCCCTGCCTCCTTGCTTTATCCCTCCGTCTCGATGCGCACGCGGCTCATGCCCGTGCGGTCTTTGGTGACCCATATCTTTTTGTCGATTCGCCGATTCAGCTCTTCCACGTGGGAAATGACGCCCACCAGCTTGTTGCCCTCCGTCAGGCCCGCCAGCACGCCGACGGCCTGCGACAGCGCCTGCGCATCCAGCGAGCCGAAGCCCTCGTCCACAAACAGCGAATCCAGACAGACGCCGCCCGCGCCGCTCTGCACCTCGTCGCTCAGGCCGAGCGCCAGCGCCAGCGACGCCATAAAGGATTCGCCGCCGGAGAGCGTGCGCACATCGCGGGCGCTGCCGTTGATGTGGTCGATGACCTCCATATCCAGTCCGCTTTGGCTTTGCCGGTTATCCGCCTCGGCGCGGCGGCGCAGCTCATACTGCCCCGCCGTCATCTCGCGCAGGCGCAGATTGGCGCGCGCAATCACGCGGTCGAAATACGCCATCTGCACATACACCTCGAGCGTCACCTTGTCGCGCCCCGTCAGCTGGCCGTTCGCCGTCGCGGAGAGCGTGCCCAACGTCTGCGCCAGCTCGCGCTTCTTCGCCGCGTCCTCAAGCCCCGCGTCGATGCGCGCAAGCGCGTCCCGATTGCCGCTCAGCCGTGCATGCAGGCCGCGCGACTCGGCTTCCAGCGCGTCGATTTGGGCGTTCAGCCGTTCGCTTTGTTCCGTCAGCACGGCAAGCGGTTCTTCCCGTTCGGCCTCTTCGGGCGGCTGCTCGAGCGTCTGCTTTTTCGCGTTCAGCGCCGCCAGCCGTTCGCCGATTTGGCGCAGTTTCTCCGCGCTCTCTTCCGTTTGGCGGTCGATGACGCGCTTTTCGTTTTCCAGCCCGTCCGCCGCCTGCTCCGCCTGCCGCCGGGTTTCAAAGGGCAGGCTCTTTTTGAGCGCGTCGAGCCGAAGGGCCAGCTCGGCCCGGCTGCTGAGCAGGCCGCTCTTCTCCTCCGCCTTCTGCCGCGCGCATTCGGCGGCCTGCTGCTCCTCCGCTTCCTTCTGCGGAATCAGGCGCTTCGTGTTTTCCAGCGCCTGCACGCGCTGATGCAGCTTTTCGCGCTGCACGAGTGCCGCCTGCTGCAAGCGGCTCGCCTCGTCGCGCCGCGTTTCGGCCTCCGCGCGGCCGATGCGCTCGTCGCATTCGGCTTCCAGCGCTCGGTCCTGCACCAGCCGCCGTGCCGCGCCCAGCGCTTCCGCCGCGCGTTCCGCCGCGCCGTGCGCGGTCTGCGCGGCCTTTTCCGCGCTGTCCCGCCTGGCGCGGAGGGTTTCCAGCTCGGCCTGAGTCGGCGCCCCCTCCGTCCGCTTGGCCGGATGCGGATGATGCGCCGCGCCGCAGACGGGGCAGGGCGCGCCCTCTTCCAGCGTCTCGGCCAGAATGCCCGCCTGCGCGCCGAAAAACGCCGCTTCCGCGTCGTCATACGCCGCTTTGGCCGCGCGGCTGAGGTTCAGCTTCTCCGTTTCGCCCGCGCGCTCCTTTTGACAGGCCAGCGCCCTGACTTCTTCATCCTTCATCGCCGCAATCAGCCGTTCCAGCTGTTCCGCACGGCGCTTTGCGTCGTGCGCCGCCCGCTCGGCTTCGGCCCGCGCCGCAACGACGTCGGCCATCTGCGCAACCTTTTCGCGCGCCGTTTCCAATTTTTGGTGCAGATCGGTCTGCGAGGCCCGCGCCCGCTGCTCCTCGGCTTCCGCCCGACGCGCCTGCTCGTTCAGGCCCTCGAGCCGCCGCGCGAGCGTTTCGGCCTGCTCGTAATCCGCCATGCGCGAACGGAGCGCGCCGAGCTGCGTCTCGATTTCCGCCCGACGGGGGCGCAGTTTTTCCGCCGCTTCGCTCTCCCGCTTGGCCGATTCGGCCTGCTGCTCGGCGGAAACGATGTCCCGCGCCACCTCTTCCAGCTGCTTTTGTTCCTCCGCGCGCTTTTTCGCCCGCCCGATGCGTTCGCTGAGCGCCGCGCCCGCCTGCCGCAGCTGTGCCCGCGCCGTCTCGGTCTCCCCCGCTCGGGCCTCGTCCAGCGCCATGCCGCGGCGCGCCAGCGCGCAAAGCGCCCGCACGTTGGCCAGCGATTCTTCCCGCTGCAAAACATCCAATTCATCGCGCAGTTCGCTTGGCACGGTGAGCATCGCCGCGTTCTGCATGAGCGCGTGCTCGGCCTCCACCGCGTCCCGCCGTGCCCGATTGCTGCGGTCGCTGAGCTGTGCCTGCAGCCGCTCAAAGCGCTCGGTGTGGAAGATGCGCTGCAAAATCTCGCGCCGCTCCTGCGTGTCGGCCAGCAGCAGCCGCTTGAAATCGCCCTGAGCAATCATGCCGATTTGGCCGAACTGCTCGCGCGTCAGGCCGATGAGGTTTTCCACCTCCGCCGTCACGTCGCGGTAGCTGTCCAGCACGTCTCCGTTCGGATAGTATAACTGTGCTTCCGGCCTGTTTTTGACCGTGCCCTCGCCGCGCAGCTTGGGGCGCTCGTATTCCGGCGCGCGCTTCACGCGGTAGCGCCTGCCCCGCAGTTCAAATTCCAGCTCGACGAAGGTCGGCACGGCCGCGTCGGCGTATTTGCTGCGCATCATCGCGCCCTTGCGCTCCTGCCCGCTGGCCTCGCCGTAGAGCGCAAAGGTAATCGCGTCAAAGAGCGTGGTCTTGCCCGCGCCCGTGTCGCCCGTAATCAGATACAGGCCGCTGTGCCCCAGCTTGTCAAAATCCACGTCCGTGCGCGCCGCATACGGGCCGAACGCGCTGAGCGTCAAACGAATCGGTCTCATCGTTCATCCTCCCAAATCGGCTCCATGATATCCCGCAGCAGCGCGCGCTGCGCGTCGGTCATCACCGCGCCGTTCTGCTTGGCAAAAAGCTCTTCAAACAGCTCAATCGGCTCGCGCCGCCGCACATCCAAAGCCGCAAAATCCGCCTGACGGGCGCGCGTGCGCGTGTTGTCATAGAGCACCTGCATCAGGTTGGGATAAATCTCCCCGAGCTTGGCCGCCGCATTCGGCACATCGTCCTCATCCGTCAGGGTGATCTGCACGTAATCCGCACAGGCGTTTTCCGCCCGATACAGGTCGTCAAACCGCCCGCGGCGCTTGGTCATCGGGTGCACGGGCGTAAACGGCAGGCTTTCCGCCCGCACGTCGCCCTTCTGCCCCAACTCAACCAGCAGCGCGCATTTTTCCTGCCTGCACTCGGAAAACGAATAGCACACCGGCGAGCCGCTGTATGCCGCGCGCGCGCCTGCCAGCTTCTGCGCCCGATGCAGATGGCCCAGCGCCACGTAATCAAACGGCGCGAACACGGAGGCGTCCACGCCGTCCAGCCCGCCGACAGAAACCTCTTCGGAATCGCTCGTCGCCGCACCCGTCACAAACTGATGCGCCACGAGCACATTGCGCGCGTTTTCGTCAAGCGCCATCGTTTCGATGACCGCGCGCATCGCCGCCGTGTAGCCTTCAATCTCGTCGTTCCCCAGCGCCGCGCGGACATGCGACGGCTTGATGAACGGCAGCAGGTACAGGTGCACCGCGCCGAACGCGTCGGCCAGCTCCACCCGCCGAACCGCGCCGTCATACACGGGCGAGACGTAAACCCCGCTTTCGCCCAGCAGGCCGGAGGCAAAGGCGATGCGCTCGGCGCTGTCGTGGTTGCCGGAAATCATCGCGACGCGGCTGCCCTGCCCGTGCATATCGGTCAAAAACGCGTTGAACAGCGAAACGGCCTCCGCAGGCGGCACGGGCCTGTCGTAGATATCGCCCGCAATCACGGTGATATCCGCCTGTTTGGCCATTTCAAGCGCCTGACGGAGCATTTCGCGCTGCTCCTCCAGCATGGAATATTCAAAGACCCGCTTGCCCAGATGCAAGTCGGAAAGATGCAGAAGCTTCACAATCCCATCCTCCTTTGGCTTCATTATACACACCTTTTCGCACCCGCGCAATCCCGCCTTGACAGGGAGATTCAATCTCTCTATACTACTTATCAATGAGCATATCCGAAAATCTGCGCAAAATCGACGGACGCGCCGTGCGCGCCCCTACATGAGGAGATGGGCTATGACACCTTCCACGCTTCAAAAGCGCCGCATTACGGGGGCGCACGCGTTTTGGCTGGGCGCTTTTCTGGCGCTGCTGGCCCTCGCGCCGGCCATCCTGCCCTACTGCGGGCGGTTTGTCACGCGCGGTGATTTCATCGAACAGCAGCTGCCCTTCATTCTGGAAACGCGGCGCATTCTGCGCGGCGGGCTGAACAGTTACAGCTTCAACACCTTCCTCGGCGCGCCCGCCGTCGGCAGTTACGCGTTTTACACGCTGGGGAGCGTGTTCGTCTGGCCGCTGGCGCTGCTGCCCAAGGCGCTGATTCCCTTCGGCATCAGCGTGATGGCGATGCTCAAGCACGCCGTCTGCGCGCTGACCTCGTTTTGCTATCTGCGGCGGATGGTCAGAAACGAGCGTCTCGCCCTGCTGGGCAGCGTGCTCTACACCTTCTCGTCGTTCACCGTGGTCAACACGCAGTTTTATCACTTTCTGGAAGTCATCGCGTTTTTCCCGCTGATTCTGCTGGGCATGGAGGACGCGATGGGCGAGCACCCGCGCCGCGGCCTGCCGGCGCTGTTCTGCGGGCTGAACACGCTGACCAACTACTATTTCATGCTGTCAAGCGCGCTGCTGGCTGCGCCGTATTTCGCCTTCCGCCTGTTCGGCGCGGATTGGAAGCCGCGCCGCACGGCGAAAAACGTGTTCATGCTGATTTTTGAATGCGGCGTGGGCTGCGCGCTGGCGGGCGTGCTGCTCGTGCCGTCGATGCTGTTCATGCTTTCCATCACGCGGACGGGCGCGGGCGATACCTCCGTGCTCATGCAGCATTACAGCGTGAGCACGCTGCTCGAGCGTCTGCGCGCGCTCGTCATGCCGATTGAGAGCAACGTCGTGCACGCCTATTACGGCGACGCGCCGAGCTGGGCTTCAACGGCGGCGTATCTGCCGCTGTTCGGGCTGACGGGCGTGCTCGCCGCCTTTGCGCAGAAGAAAAACCGCCCGCTCAAGGGGCTTTTGCTCACGCTGGCGGTGTGCAGCGCCGTGCCCGTGCTCTGCGGCGCGTTTGCGCTGGAAACCAACATCGCCTATACCCGCTGGTGGTACGGCCTTGCGTTGATGGAGACGCTGGCCACGCTGGCCGCGCTGGAGGATTTCGACGCGCACGCGTGGCGGATTTCGTTCCTTCTGTTGACCATACTGACCGCGCTGCTGACCGTGCCGTTCATGCTGCCGCAGACGTGGCTGAGCCGCATGGGCCGCGTCGGCGAAATTCTGCTCAACCGCCGAACGGGCGCGTATGCGTCAAGCGTTTTCCGCGTCTTTTCGCTGTCGGCGGCGCTGCTCGGCGGCGGCGCAATGCTGTTCATTCTGTGCCGAAAGCCGCGCTTTGGCGTCACGCTGGCGCTCACCTGCGCCGTGGCCGTCGCGCAGTACGCGGGCTATATTGCATTCGGCGACGCGAACCTGCTTTCGGGCGGCGAAGCGGCGGGCGAAGGCGTTTACACCCTCGCCGAAATCGCCGAACCGACGCTTGAGGCCGCCGAAACGCCGGATTTGGAAAGCTGGCAGCGCATCGACTACGGGAAAAAAATCCGCAATTACGGGCTTCTGCGCGGAGCAAGCAGCCTGACCGCGTTCACCAGCCTGCGCTCCTCCACCGTGGGCCGCTTTGTGTCTCTGGCGGGTTTCGGCTACGACGAATCGACCACCGTCTGCCCGCCAAACGGCAGCGCGGCGCTCCGCGCTTTCCTGAGCGTAACCGCGTATTACAAACTCGACGACACGCCCGCGCCCGAGGGCTTTGTCTATGACCGCGACGAAAACGGGATTGCGGTTTACCGCAACCCCAACGCCGTGCCTATGGGCTTTTTGCAGACAACCTGCACGGGCACCCATCATCAGCGGATGGACGAGGAAACCGTGCCGACCGTGATGCTCGCCGCCGTGACGCTCGGCGACGACGATTTGGCCGTCTACGGGGAACGCATGCAGACGCTGGACGTTTACAACATTCCCGACTGGCAGACAAGCGCCGAGCGCCTGAAACAAAACGCGTGCAGCAGATTTGAAACCGCCGCAGACGGCTTCACCGCCCGCATCGACGCGAAAGAGGCGGGCATGCTCGTCTTTACGATTCCGTTTGACAAGGGCTTTTCGGCCACAATCGATGGGCAGAAGGCCGAAATCGTCAACTGCGACGTGGCCTTCATGGGCGTTTGGCTCGAAGCGGGCGAACACGAAATCACGTTCACCTACCGCACGCGCGGGCTGACGCTCGGGCTGCTGATGAGTCTCGCCGCGGCGGCGATGCTGGGCGTTTATGTGTTTATCGCCCGCCGTCGGGGAATGTGAAGCGGAAGGTCGTCCCCTCCCCGACGCGGCTGGTCACATCGATGGCGATGCCGTGCCGCCGCGCAACCTCGCTGCAAATGGCCAGACCGAGACCCGTGCCCTGTTCATTGCTGCCGCGCGTTCGGCGGAAACGGTCGAAGATGTGCGCCAGCTCTTCCTCGGGAATGCCGACGCCCTCGTCCGCGATGACGACGGTATGGCCCTCCATCGACAGGCTGACGCGCCTGCCCGCGGGCGTAAACTTCACCGCGTTATCCAGCACGGTCAGCAGCATCTGCCGCAGACGGGTGTAATCGCCCGTGATTTGCAGCGACTGCTGCGGCTCGCGGCAGTCGAAGACCACGCCCTTTCGGCTGCACAGCGCGCCCGCGCTCATCGCCGCGTCGCCCAGCAGCTCGCGCACATCTACCGTGCCCATTGAGAGCGAAAAGCCCACGTTTTGCAGCCGCGAAAGCTCCAGCAAATCGATAATCAGCCGCTGCAATCCCTTGCATTCGGTCAGCATCTGGCCGATATATGCCCGCACGTCATCCTCATCGGAGACCACGCCGTCGCGCAGCGCCTCCAGCGAACCGCGGATGACCGTGACGGGCGTTTTCAGTTCATGCGAAACCGTGGCAAAAAACGCGCTCTGCTGCTCGCGCAGGCGCTCGTCGCGGCTGCGCGCCTCAAACAGCCGTTCGGCCAGAATATCCATCGAGCGCGCCAGCTCGCCGATTTCATCCTTCTTGGCGCTGTTCATCCGCGCTTCGTAGTCGCCGCCCGCCAGCTTGCCCGCAAAGCGCTGCACCGCCGTAATCGGGCGGGTAAACATCCGTGAAAAGAGCGCGCCCAGCAGCACGGTCAGCACAAAGGCCACCGCGCCGCTGACCATCAGAATATCCAAACTGGAAACCTGGGCAAACCCCAGCTCGCGCAGCGTACTTTCCAGCAGCACCACGCCGAGCACGTGGCTCTTGGCGTTCATGATGGGCATGCCCGTGGTCAGGTGCGTCTCCCCGTCGATTTTCGCGGAGAGAAACGGCGTTTTGCCCATAAACCCCAGCGCAATCGTCTGCTCGATGTAGCCGGGGAGCAGCCTGCCGCTCATCGTTTGCACCACGCCGTCAAAATAGCCCGTGACGTGGTGCTGCTCGTCGATGAGATAAACGCTGCAATTCGTAATATGCTCGATGAGCGCCATATACGGCGCCAGCGTGTCCTCGCCAACGATAAATGGGTTTTCATCCAGCGTTTCGTAATCCGACGGCGCAATCATTTCGGAAAGATTCTGCGAAATGGCATACGCGTCGCGCTGCATGGTCTTGTTGTAATGGGCAATCATCTTGCGCTCCATCATCGCGTTGAAAAGCAGCCCCAGCAGCAGGGTGAACAGCACGAGCAGCAGCGCGAAAAGCCCCGTCAGCCGCGCGGCGAGCGTGCGATGCATCGGCAGTTTCATGGCAGGTTCCTCTCAAACTTATAGCCCGCGCCCCAGACGGTCGCGATGGCGAAATCCTCGTGCGGATAGGCGTCCAGCTTGGCGCGCAGGCGCTTGATGTGCGAATCGACCGCGCGGTAGTTGCCGACGAACTCATAGCCCCAAACCATCGTCAGCAGGTTGTCGCGCGTGAATACGCGTCCCGGCGCGGAGGCGAGCGTATAGAGCAGCTCGACCTCCCGCCGCGTGAGGTTCAGCTTATGGCCCGACAGCGTGACGGAAAGCGACGGCAGGTGAATCGACAAATCGCCGATGACCAGCATCTCCTTTTCCGCCGCGGCGGGGATGCGCCGCAGCACCGCCCGAATGCGCGCCATCACCTCGCCGGGCGAAAACGGCTTGACGATGTAGTCGTCCGCGCCGATATCCAGCCCGAGAATGCGGTCGGCGTCCTCGTCGCGCGCGGTAATCATCAAAATCGGCACGCTCGACACGCGGCGGATGCGGCGGCAGACCTCAAGCCCGTCCATCCCCGGCAGCATGATATCCAGCAGAATCAGCGACGGCTCCGCCGCGTCAAACAGGCCGAGCGCCTCCTCCCCCGTTTTCGCCGCCAGCATCGGCCAGCCCTCTTTTTTGATATATTGCGACAAAATATCCACGATCTGCTCGTTGTCGTCCACCACCAGAATCGGGTTCACAGCCATCCCTCCGTCGTTTTTGCTCTGCACACATTGTAAAATCCGTCGGCAGGAATGTCAAACGTTTTGCGCGAATTTGAAATTTTGAAAGCTTTTTTCGATTTGACACACTTTTGACACAGACAGCCCTTAAACTGATTTTTGTCATCGGGAGGAACAAACATGAAACGCATCTTGGCGCTGATGATTCTGCTTATCGCCCCGGCCCTTCCCGCAGCCGCGCTGGAATACGCGGACGGCATTTACCGAGGGTTTTATTACGACGGCGGCATCGAGCAGATTGCCATTCAATTTGAACTGAAGGACGGCAGATTCGATTCGCTGGTGTATCGCGGCGTGAAATACAAGGACGGCGACTACATGAGCGAGGACGCCAGCGACGCGCAGAAGGCCATCCTCCGCCAATACCGCCAGCTCGCCGATTATCTCATCGGCAAAGAGGTTTCCGCCATCGACGACCTGTATTCGCCGTATGACATTGTGGAGGATCTCGACGCGGTGACGACGGCGACCATGAAATCCGGCAAGCTGATTTCCGCCCTGTGGGACGGGCTGAACCGCCATCCGTATAAAATCGTCGATACGACAAAGCTGCCCGAGGCCGAGCCTTATGCGGACGGCATGTATCGCGGCAGCTATGCGGAGGACGGCGGCGAACAGGTCGCGCTGGAATTTACCCTGCAAGACAACGTCTTTACCGAGCTGCATTACACAACGCTTCAATATAAAGGCGAGGATTATCTCGCCGGCGAAACCGAAGCGGCCGCCCAAATCGGCGGCCAGTTCGGCGAGCTGCTTGACTATCTGGTCGGCAAACCCGTCTCCTGCGTGAGCGACCTGTATCTGCCGGGGCAAATCGCCGCGGATACGGACGTCTCATCCGGCGCGACACTGCGCGCGCCGAAGGTGATTTCCGCCGTTTGGGACGCGCTTGCCCGCCACGCCTACACCATCATCAAGTAATTTATCGCACCTCCGCCCGCGGGGAGATGCGGTAAATCATAGATTCGCATGTCACCCGCAACAAATGATTTTGGAGGTATATGTTATGAACAAGTTTGCCGTTACCGCCGCGACTGCGGCGCTGATGCTCTCCCTCTCCGCCGGCGCGCTGGCCGCTTCCGGCCTTGGCTCCGTGACGAGCCTGTCCGGTTCCGGCGCAACTGCCGACAAGGCCGGCAGCGTGACCGTCAACACGACCATGTGCGCCGTGGAGCTGGACGACGCGGGCAAAATCACCGCCATTTCCTTCGATATTGCGCAGAATAAAGTCGGCTTTGACGCAGCCGGCGCACTCACGAACGAGTTAACGGGCGACCACCCGACCAAGAAGGAGCTGGGCGACGCCTACGGCATGAAGGCCGCGACTTCCATCGGCAAGGAATGGTATGAGCAGGCCGAAGCGCTGGAGGCCTGGTGCGTCGGCAAGACGGTGGAAGAGGTTGTCGCCATGCCGACCTATGACAAGGGCGACGGCCACCACACGCAGGTGCCGGACGACGTGGACCTCAAGTCCGGCTGCACCATCGACGTGGGCGCTTTCCTTCAGGCGCTGCAAAAGGCCGCGGACAACGCGAAGTAAGACAAACAAACCCAAATGCTCAGACGCGCTCTCTGCCGCCCGCTCGGCAGGGAGCGCGTTTTTTGAGCCTTTTCCCCCGCTTGAATCCCCCGTCAAACCATGCTATACTGATACTAACACAAGCAGGAAGGCAGGTATCCCCGATGATTCACTATAATCCGCTTCTGCAAAACACGGAAAACGGCAAAAAATTCATCACGATGGGCGAAATCATGCTCCGTCTGACCCCGCCGAACTATGAAAAAATCCGCATGGCTTCCGGCTTTGAAGCCAGCTACGGCGGCAGCGAGGCCAACATCGCCCTCGCGCTGGCCAATCTGGGCGTGGACAGCACGTTCTTCTCCGTCGTGCCCAACAACAGCCTCGGCAAGAGCGCCGTGCGCTGGCTGCGCTCCAACGACGTGCACTGCACCCCGATGATTCTCACCTCGCCGGAGGAAACGCCGACCCATCGTCTGGGCACGTATTACCTCGAAACGGGCTACGGCATCCGCCCCAGCAAGGTCATCTACGACCGCAAGCACAGCGCGATGGCCGAATACGATTTTTCGGATGTGGATTTGGGCGCGCTGCTGGAGGGCTTTGACTGGCTGCACCTGAGCGGCATCACCCCCGCGCTCAGCCCGAACTGCGCCAAGCTGGTGCTGGATATGCTGCGCGTCGCCAAGGAAAAGGGGCTGACGGTCAGCTTCGACGGCAATTTCCGCAGCATGCTGTGGAGCTGGGAGGAAGCGCGCGATTTCTGCACCGCCTGCCTGCCCTATGTCGATATCCTGCTGGGCATCGAGCCGTATCACCTCTGGCGCGACGAAAACGACCACAGCCAGGGCGACGCGAAGGACGGCGTGCCGATGCAGCCCAGCTATGAGCAGCAGGATGAAATCTTCCAGCGGTTTGTCGAGCGCTATCCCAACCTCAAGTGCATCGCGCGGCACGTGCGCTACGCCCATTCCGGCAGCGAAAACAGCCTGAAAGCCTTCATGTGGTACGAGGGGCACACGTTTGAAAGCAAGCTCTTCACCTTCACGATTCTCGACCGCGTGGGCGGCGGCGACGCATTCGCCAGCGGCCTGATTTATGCCATGCTGCACGATTACAAGCCGATGGATATGCTCAACTTCGCCGTCGCCTCCAGCGTCATCAAGCACACGATTCACGGCGACGCCAACATCACCGACGACGTGAGCAGCATCCGCAACCTGATGAACATGAATTACGACATCCGCCGCTGAACCAAAGGAGCGCCCCATGAAAATCGTCATCACCGCCCGCAATTACACCACCTATGACCGCGCTGCCGCAGACATGCTCGCCGCAAACGGGCACGAAGTCGTCGATTTAACCTCGCGCGGCTTCACCATCGCCACGCCGGAAGCGGATATGATTGACGCGCTTTCGGATGCGGACGTCGCCGTCTGCGGGCTTGAACCCATCACGGACAACGTGCTTGCGCACTGCCCGAAGCTCAAGCTCATCTCCCGCCGCTCCATCGGCTATGATTCCATCGACCTGGACGCGTGCCGCGCGCATCACGTCGCCGTCACGCGGCTGACGGGCATGGTCGAAGGCGCGGTCGCCGAGCATGTCATGGCCTATATCCTCTACTTCGCCCGCCGCATCGACATGCAGAACGCCTCCATGCAGCGCGGCGAATGGATTCGCATGCAGCTCCCCGGCGCGAAGGGGCGCACGCTCGGCCTTGTCGGCTTCGGCGGCATCGGCAAAGAAATTGCCAAACGCGCGGCGGCGCTTGGCATGCGCGTGGTTTACACCTGCCGCCACCCCAACCCCGCGTGGGAAAACGAGTTCGGCGTGAGCTATCGCGACATGGACAGTCTGCTGGCCGAAAGCGACTACGTTTCCCTCAACGTGCCGCTGACCGACCAGACGCGCGGCATGTTCTCTGCCCCGCAGTTTGAAAAGATGAAGCCGACCGCCGTGCTCATCAACATCGCGCGCGGCGGCGTGGTGGATGTGCCTGCGTTGCGCCGTGCGCTGGACGACGGCGAGCTGGGCGGAGCGGCCATCGACGTTTACGAATCCGAGCCCTGCACCGATTCGCCGCTGGTGGGCTGCGACAAGGCCGTCTTAACGCCGCACACCGCGCCCTACACGAGCGAAAATTCGCTGGCGATGAACAACCGCGCCGCGCAGAACGTGCTCGACTTTTTCGCGGGCACGCTGGATGAAAAGTATCGACTCATTTAAGGAGGCTTCTCCATGAAAGAGGTTCGTTTCGGTCTCATCGGTCTGGGCACGATGGGCATGGCGCACGCAAAAACGCTGCTTGAGGATATGCCCGGCGCGCGTCTCTGCGCCGCCGTCACCACGAGCGAAGCGCACAAAGCCGAGCTGCTCGCCCTGCCGCATGCACAGGATGTGCGCGTCTTTGCCACGCCCGCGGAAATGTATGGAAGCGGTCTTATCGACGCGGTGCTGATTGCAACGCCGCACAGGCTGCATGTGAAGCAGGCCGTCGAGGCGTTCCGCGCAGGGATGCACGTGCTGCTGGAAAAGCCGACGGGCGTTTCCACGCAGGAGGTGCGCCTGCTGAACGCCGAGGCGGATAGGAGCGGCAGAGCCTTCGGCGTGATGTTTAACCAGCGCACCAACCCCGCCTACCGCGAGATGAAGCGGCTGATTGATTCCGGCGAGCTGGGCGAAATCCGCCGCACAAGCGTTATCATCACGGATTGGCTGCGCGCACAGAGCTACTATGATTCCTGCGCGTGGCGCGCGACGTGGGCGGCGGACGGCGGCGGCGTGCTGCTCAATCAGGCGCCGCACAACCTCGATTTGTGGCAGTGGGTCTGCGGCATGCCGATCCGCGTGCACGCGTTCTGCGGGTTCGGCCGCTGGCACGACATCGAGGTCGAAGACGACGTGACGGCCTATGTCGAATACGCCAACGGCGCGACGGGCACGTTCATCACCTGCACAGGCGAAGCGCCCGGCACGAATCGGTTTGAAGTCTCGCTGACGGGCGGCCAGCTGGTGTATGAAAACGGGCGGCTGACGCTGGCTCGGCCCGACGTACCCGTGAATCGGTTCATCCGCGAATACGAAGGCGGTTTCGGCAAGCCGCTCGTCACCGTGGAGGACATCACGCCCGACGAGCCTTACACGATGCACGCGGGCGTGATTCGCGCGTTTGTCGAGCACATTCTGACCGACGCGCCGATGATTGCCGACGGGCGCGAGGGGCTGAACAGCCTGATGCTGGCCAACGCGATGCTGCTTTCGACATGGGAGCACGCGGCGATTGACCTGCCCTTCGACGACGCGCGCTACGCCGACAGGCTGGCCGCTTTGGCCGCGAAAAGCCCGAAAAAGGCCGCGAAGCCCGTCAAGCTGGACGTGAGCAAGTCGTTTTGACGCGCGGGGTTACGTCGGGGCGCCGCCCCGAACCCCGCCAAGAACCTGAGGTTCTTGGAACTCCCTCCATTCACTTTTTCTTTTCATCTATGGGAATGTTTGGGTCAGCGTCTCAGGCATTCCCCTTTTACATCATTCAAAGGAGCCATCATATGGCAAACAAAGTCGAAAAAACAAATGTGATGCGCATTCTGGATAAGGCGGAAATTCCCTATCAAACGCATTTTTACTCTCCCGACACGGGCATCGATGCGATTTCCGTCGCCAAGGCGCTCGGGCAAGACCCTCAGGCGGTTTTCAAAACGCTGGTGACTCAGGGCAAGAGCCGCGCGTTCTACGTTTTTGTGATTCCGGCGACGGGTTCGCTGAATCTCAAGCGCGCGGCGGCGGCCTGCGGCGAAAAAGCCGTCGAAATGATTCCGCAAAAGGCGCTTCTGCCCAACACGGGCTATATTCACGGCGGGTGCAGCCCCATCGGCATGAAAAAGCTCTACCCCACCTTCATCGACGAAAGCGCCCAGCTGTTTGACACAGTCTGCGTCAGCGCGGGCAAAATCGGCGCTCAGGTGGAGCTTGCGCCCGACGCGCTCTGCGGTCTGGTTTCCGCGCAATACGCAGAATTGACGGATTAAAAAAGAAATCATGCAAATTCTTGCCGTTTAGGCATTGAATTTGCTTTTTTTGTGTGTTATGATAGTGCATCATGCAGATATGCACATGGAGGACACACATGAACACAGCGGAACTGCTTGTCAAATGTTTGGAAAACGAAGGGGTCAAGGTGGTTTTCGGCATCCCGGGCGAGGAAAATCTCGCGGTGATGAACGCTCTGGCGCGTTCGGATATTCGGTTTATCACGGTGCGCCACGAACAGGGCGCGGCCTTTATGGCGGATGTCTACGGGCGGCTGACGGGGCACGCGGGCATCTGCCTGGCGACGCTCGGCCCGGGCGCAACCAACCTCATCACCGGCGTGGCGGACGCCAATTCCGACGGCGCGCCGCTGGTCGCCATCACGGGGCAGGTTTCCACCGACAAAATCCACCTGACGGCGCACCAGTTTCTCGATTTGACCAAGATGTTCGAGCCGGTGACCAAGCGCACCAAACTCGTCATGCGCCCCGATTCCATCGCGGAAATCACGCGCCTGGCGTTCAAATACGCCGAGGGCGAGGGCAAGCCCGGCGCGACGCATATCGACCTGCCCGTGGACGTGTCCCTGCAGGATGTGCCCGAGGGCGAAGCCCCGCTGCACCGCGCAGGCCCGAACCCCGAAAGCGCGTCACTGGAGCACATCGAAATCGCGGCGGGGCTGATTTTCCGCAGTCAGAATCCGGTGATTCTCGTCGGCAGCGACGCGGTGCGCGAGGACGCCAGCGAGGCTCTGACCGAAATGGCCGAAACGCTGCATATCCCCGTCGTCAACACGATGATGGCCAAGGGCATGATTCCCTACACCAGCCCCTATTCCCTCTGGACAGTCGGCATCCCGCAAAAGGACTACGCCAACCGCGTGCTGGAGGACGCGGATCTGCTCATCTGCGTCGGCTATGACATCGTGGAATATGCGCCCCAGCGCATCAACCCGACGCGCAAAACGCCCATTCTGCACATCAACACCACGCCCGCGCACATCAACAAATATTATCAAACCACATGCGAGGTCGTCGGCGATATCAGCGATTCGCTGCACCGCATCACCCTGCGCACCCACCGCACACAGGAGCCGACCGCCGCGCTGGCCATCCGCAACCGGCTTGTCTCCGAACACGAAAGCTATGCGTCGGATGCTTCCTTCCCGATGAAGCCGCAGCGCGTGCTCATCGACGTGCGCAAGGCCATGCGCCCGGGCGATATTCTGCTCTCCGACGTGGGGGCTCATAAGATGTGGATTGCCCGCCATTATAACTGCTATAAGCCCAAGACCTGCCTGATTTCCAACGGCTTTGCGACGATGGGCTTCTCCCTGCCCGGCGCGCTGGCCGCCAAGCTCGTTTCGCCCGATAAGCGCGTGCTGGTTGTCACCGGCGACGGCGGATTCATGATGAACAGTCAGGAGCTGGAAACCGCCGTGCGCGAGCACCTGCCCTTCGTCGTGCTGGTGTTTGTGGATGGCGGCTACGGACTGATTAAGTGGAAGGGTATGGATAAATTCGGCGAAACGCATTACTGCGATTTCACCAACCCCGATTTAGTCGCCTATGCCGAAGCCATGCACTGTAAAGGCTATCGCATCGCCACGGCGGACGAGCTGCTGCCGACGCTCGAGGAGGCCTTCCGACAGGATGTGCCCGCGCTTATCGAATGCCCGATTGATTACGCGGAAAACGGAAAATTGACCCGGCACCTCAAAGAGATTTACGCGCATTTGGAGTAAAGACGAATAGCAGCAAAAGAACAGCGCGAAGCGAAGATGGGGTTTGGGGATGAAATCCCCAAGCAGGTTTGGGCGGCAGCCCAACGTCTCCCAATGCGCAGCGAAAAAACGGGAGTCAGGGAGCGAAGCGTTACCTGACTCTGCGTAAGTCTGTTTTAATCGAAAAAATAAATGAAAAGGCGCTTTCCCACATACGGGAAAAACGCCTTTTCATTTATTCTTTCGGCTTTCTTACTTCGCCAGCTCAACGGCAATCTGCGCCGCCGCACGGGCGTTGTTGTAGGCCAGCTGAATGTTGGTCTTGAGGCTGTCGCCGCCGGTCAGCTCGACGATGTGCGCCAGCAGGAACGGGGTGATGTCCTTGCCCTTCACACCGGCCTCGTCGGCCATCGCCATCGCCTTGTCGATAACGGCGCTCATCTTGTCGAAATCCATCGCGTACTCTTCCGGCACCGGATTGCCGATGAGCATGCCGCCCTGAAGGCCCATGCCCCACTTCGCCTTGGCAATCGCCGCGACATCCGCCGGGGTCTTGGCGTTGTAATCCACGCCGAAACCGCTCTTGCGGCAGTAGAACGCCGGGAAATCGTCGGTATTCAGGCCAAGCACCGGAACGCCCATCGTCTCCAGATACTCGAGCGTGCGGCCGATATCCAGAATCATCTTCGCGCCCGCGCAGACGACCGCAACCGGCGTATGCGCCAGCTCCTGCAGATCCGCGCTCACATCCATCGTCACCTCGCCGTGGCGATGCACGCCGCCGATGCCGCCGGTGGCAAAGATGTGAATGCCCGCCATGTTCGCCAGAATCATCGTCGTGGCGACGGTGGTCGCGCCGGTCAGCTTCTGCGCGACGACGATCGGCAGATCGCGGCGGCTCACCTTCAGCACGCCCTTGGCCTCGCACATGCGAACCAGCTCGGCCTCGGTCAGGCCGCACTTGAGACGGCCGTCGATGATGGCCATCGTCGCGGGAATCGCGCCCTGCTCACGGATAATCTTCTCCACCTCGCGGGCAAAGCTCAGGTTCTCCGGATACGGCATGCCGTGGCTGAGGATGGTGCTCTCCAGCGCAACGACAGGCTTGCCGGTGCGAACGGCTTCCTCAATTTCCGGGGTAATGTCCATGTAGGCCTTCAGATCAAAATTGTTCATTTGATATACTCCTTTACCATGTTCTCAATCGCCGCGGGAGACATCTCGCGGCTGATGGTGTCGCTCGAAGAAATGGCAACCATGCCCGCGCCCATGCCAAAGGCGAGGATATCCTCGGCCGCATAGCCGCGGCGGGTCGCATAGATGATGCCCGCCATCGACGCGTCGCCCGCGCCGGTCGCGTTGACCATGCCGTCAAACGCGCGGCTCTGGCCCCAGATGCCGCCCTCCGGCCCTTTATAATACATGCCGTCCTTGCCGAGGGAGACGAACACGCGCCGCACACCCTTGCCGCGCACAATGTCGCAGGCCATTTCGACCTTCTCCGGCGTATCGACGGGGCAGTCGCTAAGCACTTCCAGCTCCATGCGGTTGGGCTTAATCGTGTCAAAGCAGCCGATATACGGCTTGAGTTCCCGCGCCCACGCGGTGGAAACGGGGTCGAGATACAGCGGCCTGTCGCAGACCTGAGACAGCCGCTCGATGGTCTTGGCGGAAAGATTGCCGTCGCAAACGACCAAATCCGCGCCGCAGAGCAGCTCGCGGGATTCATCCACCAGCTGCGCGTTGAGCTGCTTGATGATGTGCATGTCGCTCATCGCCAGCAGCATGTCGCCGTCGCCATCCATAATGGAAATGTAGCTGGAAGAACGTTCGCCGCGCAGCATGCGGGTCGCGCTCATGTCGATGCCCGCTTTTTCGCAGCCCTCGACAATGCCGCGCCCCTGCACGTCATCGCCGACGACGGTAATCAGGCGAACCGTTTCGCCCAGCCGAGCCAGATTTTCGCAGATATTGCGGCAGACGCCGCCCAGCGAGGTATGCAACGAACCGGGGTTGGAATCCCGCATGATGAGCTGACGGTCGCTCTTGCCGTGGATATCCATATTCGCGCCGCCGATACCGGCAATATAACCCATTGGTTTGGCCTCCAAATGCTTGCGTAATGAGAGCGCCTCGCCGCTTGCGGGGCAGATTCATTATACTGGTTTCAGCGCAAAAAAGCAACAGCAAAAGCTGACCGGCGCAAATATCGGCCATACGTTCTGCCGCTGATTTTAGAATTCCGCGAAATACGGACGCAGCCTCGCGAAACGGGCGCGTTTTTCGGAGAAAAAACAAAAAGCCCCGACTGCATACGCAATCGGGATACTTGGCACCTCCAATGGGAATCGAACCCATGATTTTGCCTTGAGAGGGCAACGTCTTAACCGCTTGACCATGGAGGCAAATGGCTGGGGAACTAGGATTCGAACCTAGACAATACGAGTCAGAGTCGTAGGTGCTGCCGTTACACAATTCCCCAATGAACTGAGCGCTTCGACGAAAAGAATTATACCAAATCCGACCGTTTCTGTCAACACCTTTTTTCACTTTTTTGCAAATTTTGTCATTGCTTGCCCGTCGGGCGGAATTGTGCTATAATAAAATCCAATTTTCATGCGGTGCATGACTGAAAGGGAGTTTTCTCATGAAAGCAATACGGGCTTTTGTCCTGTTCTTGCTGATTTTAAGCCTTTGCCCGCCCTCGGCGCACGCGGGAACGCTCGGCCCGGCGCTCAGCTACAGCGAGCTTCTTGCGCTTGTGCAGCAGGCGCGGGACGGCGACGTGCTGCTCGTTTCCGGCGACCTGACCGCGACGGATGAAGCGCTCGTCACGCCCGTTCTGCTGGAAATCTCCGGCGACGGCAAGGCGACGCTGCGCCATCTGCACGTCAGCGATTCTTCCCTCGTGTTTTCCGATCTTTCTCTGCTGGATTCCTTCGCGGTGGACGGCGTTTCCAATATCGAGCTGCGCGCCGTCCGCGTGGAAGGCGCGTCCGGGCAGAGCGGCCTGTCCTTCACGGGCGGCGGCACGCTGATTGTCGATGAAAACAGCTCCATCGTCGGCGGTGCGGGCGCGACGGGCGCCTCCATCAGCCAGCGCGGCGCGGATTTGTACGTCAGCATCGAGGGCGACGTGCGCGGCGGCGCGGGCGGCGGCAGCGGCATGGAGGTCTCCCCCATGACCGAATACGGCACCATGATGCTCGCCGGAAGCATCCGCGGCGGCGACGGCACGACGATGGGCGGCACGGGTCTGAACCTGTTTGACCTGAGCGGCAACGCGTTCGTGACCGTTGCGGGCAGTGTTCGCGGTGGCAAAGGCTCTGTCGGCGGCGCGGGCATGCAGGTCGTTTCCATCGGCGACACGGTTTCCGTCGGCGTGAACGGCGAAATCCGCGGCGGCGCAGGCGCGGAATACGGCGGCGACGCGCTGATTCTGATGGACGCGGCCGGCGCTTCCTCCGTCAACCTGAGCGGTTCGCTCATCGGCGGCGACGCTTCCGCGCAGACGGGCGAACCGGGTCAGTCGCTGCTCGTCGTCGGCGACAGCGTCGCGCACGCGCGCGTGGTCAACTGCCTGCTTCAGGACGGCGAAAAGACGTTTGCCTATAACGTGCCCGTCACACCCCTGCCGGAAATCACCTCTTCCGTGGAAACGGTCGAGCCGCTGCCCTCCGCAACGCCCGAACCGCCTCATCCCGAGCACACGCCCGAGCATACGCCCCATCCGAGCCATACGCCCTTCCCCGCAACCCCCGATGAGGCCAGTCCGGCGGAATGACGCTTAATCGCCAAAAACACTTGATACCGCCCGAAGGCCCCCGTCGTTCCATTCGCGAAACGAACCTTGGGCGGGAGTCAGGGAGCACAGCGTTACCTGACTCTGAACAATCTGCTTTTAACCGTTTGATTTACTCATAAAAACGAGCCGCTTTCCGAAAAGAAAGCGGCTCGCTTTATAATATTCCGCCCAATCAGGCTTCGTCCTCGTGGGCTTCTTCCAGCTCGTCCACGTCGTTGACCGGCGGCTTGAGGCCCTCGATGGTGATGTTGTTCTTCTGCGCGTAATCCCACAGCGCGGCGTGCACCGCCTGCTCGGCCAGCAGGGAGCAATGCACCTTGACCGGCGGCAGACCGCCCAGCGCTTCCATAACCGCCTTGTTGGTCACTTCCAGTGCTTCCTGAATCGTCTTGCCGATAATCATTTCGGTGGCCATCGAACTGGTCGCAATAGCCGCGCCGCAGCCGAAGGTCTTGAACTTTGCGTCGCGCACGACCTGATTCTCGTCGATATCCAGAAAGATGCGCATGATGTCGCCGCACTTCGCGTTGCCGACCGTGCCGACGCCGCTGGCGTTATCGATTTCGCCCACATTACGCGGGTGCATGAAATGATCCATGACTTTTTCGGTATACATAACTTTTTTACTCCTCTGAACTCATTTTTGTGGGAAAGGGGGGACGATAGGCTGCCGTCGAGCTTATTTTAAGAAATATAAGCTAAGCATTTTAGAATATGGGGCTTTGCCCCATCGCCCCACCAAAGGGCTTTCCGGTCGCCCTTTGGAAACCTTCGGGCCGCAAAACCAAATTATTTATAATGAGAAGTCCAGAAACCTCAGGTTTCTGGCGGGGGCTTGGGGCAGCGCCCCAAACGTCCCCTTACTCCTGCTCCGCGATAAAGTCCGCGTAGAGCGGGGACATGCTCCGCAGACGCGGAATGATTTCCTTGAGCTGATCGACGACAAAATCCGCATCCTCCATCGTCGTCTCCTCACTGAGAGACAGGCGCAGCGAACCATGCGCAATCTCGTGCGGGCAGCCGATGGCCAGCAGCACATGCGACGGGTCAAGCGAACCGCTCGTGCAGGCCGAACCGCTCGACGCGCAGACGCCCTGCGCATCCAGCAGCATCAGCATGCTCTCGCCTTCAATGAAACGGAAGCAGAAATTGACGTTGCCCGGCAGGCGGTCGGTGCGGTGACCGTTCAGCTTCGCATGCGGAATCTCCGCCTCAATGCGGCTGATGAGGTGATCGCGCACCGCGGCGACCTTCGCCATCGTCGCTTCCATGTTTTCCATCGCCTGCTGCGCGGCCTCGCCCATGCCGACGATGCCCGCCACGTTGCTCGTGCCCGCGCGGCGGTTCTTCTCCTGCGCGCCGCCATCCATGAACGGAAGCAGCTTCACGCCCTTGCGGATGTAGAGGAAGCCCACGCCCTTCGGGCCGTGGAACTTGTGCGCGCTGACGGACAGCAGGTCGATGTGCATCGTCTCCACATTCAGCGGAATGTGGCCGAACGCCTGCACCGCGTCGGTGTGGAAAATCACGCCGTGACGCTTGCAGACCGCGCCGATGGCCTCCAGCGGCTCAATCGTGCCGATTTCGTTGTTCGCCGCCATGATGGAGACGAGCACGGTGTCGGGCCGAATCGCCGCTTCCACCGCCTCCGGCGCAACCACGCCGTCCGCATCCACGGGCAGAACGGTCACATCAAAGCCCTCGCGCTCCAGCGCCTTGGCGCTGTGCAGAATCGCGTGATGCTCAATCGCAGAGATAATCAGGTGACGCCCCTTCTTCTCGTTCGCGCGCATCACGCCCTTGAGCGCCCAGTTGTCGCTCTCCGTGCCGCCGCTGGTGAAGAAAATCTCCGCGCTCTTCGCGCCGATGACGTCGGCGACCTGCTTGCGGGCCTTCTCCATCGCCGCGTTGCTGGCGTTGGTGAAGCTGTACGTGCCGGCCGGATTGGCATACTGCTCGGTCAGATACGGCATCATCGCCTCAAGGGCTCTGCCGCTCAGCCGCGTGGTCGCGGCGTTATCCATATAAATCACAAATTTCTCCCCTATCCTGTTTGATTACATGCAGGTTCCCGTGTGCGCCGTCGGCAGTTCCTCGCCTTCGGGAATGAGGTCGCACAGGGTCACGCCGTCAATGACGTTGTTGATGGCGCTGTATACTTTGGCGAACACGGCATGGGACGGGCAGACACCGCTTCGCGTGCAGGCGTGTCCATCCATCGAAACGCACTCGGCCGGGGCGAGGTCGCCCTCCGTCGCGCGCAGAATCATGCCGACGGTGATATCGGCGGGGCGCTTGGCCAGATGATAGCCGCCCTGCGCGCCGCGAACGCTGCGCAGAAGGCCGCTTCGGGTCAGCACGCTGATGATCTGCTCCATATACTTTCCGGAAATATCCTGCCGCTGGGCGATTTCGCGCACACTGACGGGCATTTCGCCGTCGTGCTGCGCCACATCCGCCATAATGCGCAGGGCATACCGTCCCTTGGTCGAAATCATCATGCGCAATCCCTCCGCTTCTCACTCAGTATGCCCAGTATATCACTTTATATCATACTTCGTCAATAGGATTTGCGGGATTTTCTGCTTTCAGCGCTTCACCGACCCCATCGCCGGCGCGTCGGGCCGCCTGTTCGAGGGCCATCTGCCGCGCCAGCCCATCCAGCAGCAGCGCGCAAAAGCGGTCGCCCGTGCCCCAGTGCTCCCCGGGCACGCGCTCAAACGGAATCACAAAGCGCTCGCCCGTCCGCGCGTCAAGCCCCGCCACGGCGTCGCCCGCGCTGGTGATGAGCACGCTCGCCCCGCCTTCGCCCAGCTTGTCCAGTGCTATCCCCGCATCCGCGCCGCCATACGGCGTATCCGTCAGCAGGCAGGCCTCCGTCAGGTTCGGCGTTATCACGTCGGCGTGACAAATCAGTCGCTTCATCGCTTCCGTCTGCTCCTCGGTCACGCTGTTGTAGCGCCTGCCGTTGTCCCCCAGAATCGGGTCAACCACGACGGGCACGCCGCGCGCCCGCGCGTCGTCCGCAATTTTACAGAGTTTTTCCGCCTGAGCAAGGCCGGTCACATAGCCGATGTAGACGAGGTCATACGAAAGGCCGAGGCTCTGCCACGTCGCCAGCGACGCCGTGAGGTAATCGGTCGTATCCAGCATGGCGGCTTTGCCCAGATTGAGCGTGTTGGAGATGAGCGCCGTCGGGAGCATCAGCACCTCATGGCCGCGTTTTTCCAGCTCATAGGTCAGCATGCGCAGCGCGACGCGGCTGCGGCCCGTCAGGTCGCCGAGAAGCAAAATGGTCATGGAAGTTTTTCTCCTGTCTTTTCTTTCGGGTGCATTGTACCATAACCGCGCTCAAACCTCAAGCGCATACCCCTGTCCGCGATAGGTGCAGATACGGGTCTGCGCCCCGATGGCTTCCATCTTGTTTCTCAGCGCGGAGATATGCACCCAGATGAGCTCGCTGCCCGCCTTTTCTTCGCCCCAGACGCGGCGGACGATCTCCTCCGCGCAGATTCGCCGCCCCCGCCCACGCATCAGCAGCTCCATCATCTGGTATTCGCGGTTGCCCAGATGCACGCGGCCGGCCGTCGTGCGCAGTTCAAACGCCTGCGCGTCCAGCGCCACGTCGCCCCATGTCAGCATCTGCGACGCAAAACCGCCGTTTCTCCGCGCCAGCGCGCGGGCTCGGGCGACAAATTCCGCCATCGCCAGCGGCGGCATGATAAAATCATCCGCGCCCGCGTTGAGCAGCGCAATGCCCAACCGCCTTTCGCCGCGCTCCAGCAGCATCAAAATCGGCGTATCCACGCCCGCGTCGCGGAGCGCGCCGACAGTCTCGGGTGGATTTTCGCAAAACGGCGCGGCCTCCAGCGCGATGCAGTCATAGCAATCGTCCATACAGATATCCAGCGCCGCTTCGCGGTCAAAAACGCATTCGGCGCTGCAATGCGCCCGTTCCAGCGCGCGCTTCATCTTTTCAAGCTGTTCGTTTCTCGTTCCGGCCAGTAAAATCCGCATATCGATGTCCCCTTTGAATGAATACGTGCCCCTTCCGTCTGCCTTCGGCATCTCGTCGGTTTGTTTCCGCCGCAGGCGGCAACAGATTCGATATTCCTCAAGGAGGGAGGCTTGATTCTATTGCCTGTTTTTCCTAAGGATAAAGGCTCCCTCTCCGAGGGAGCTGTCACGAAGTGACTGAAGGAGTTATCATCCCCAGTTTAGGCCAAAGCTGTGAAACAAAATTGAACGTGCGCCGAACAATGTGGGAAGAATTTGAAAACATTGCGGCGTTTTCCGTTTTTTGAAGTTTCGGTTAAGGATGCGCCGTATGATATGCTTCGACAACATTCCGTTAGGAGGCGTTCACTTGATTGAAATTCGTCATCTGACCAAGCGATACGGCAGTCACACCGCCGTATCGGATTTGAGTCTGACCGTCGAACCGGGCAGGATTTACGGCTTTCTCGGGCCGAACGGCGCGGGCAAATCCACCACCATGAACATCATGACCGGCTGCTTATCCGCCACGGAGGGCAGCGTGCTCATCGACGGGCACGACATTTTTGAAGAGCCGGACAAGGCCAAGGCGCTCATCGGCTATCTGCCAGAACTGCCGCCTGTCTATCCGGATATGACTCCGCGCGAATACCTGACCTTCGTCGCCCGCGCCAAGGGCGTGCGCAAGGCGGACCGCGCGGCGCAGATTGAAAACGCCCTGGCCGTCACCCAGACAGACGGCGTGCAGCATCGGCTGATTCGCAACCTGTCCAAGGGCTACCGCCAGCGGGTGGGCATCGCGCAGGCGCTGCTCGGCGACCCGCACGTCGTCATCCTCGATGAGCCGACGGTCGGCCTTGACCCGATTCAAATCATCGAAATCCGCGACCTCATCAAAACGCTGGGCAAAACGCACACCGTCATCCTCAGCAGCCACATTCTTTCCGAGGTGCGCGCCGTCTGCGACGAAATCATGATTCTCTCCAAGGGCAGGCTCGTCGCCAGCGACACGCCGGAGAATCTGGAAAAGCTGTTTGCCGGAAGCATGACGCTGGAGCTGACCCTGCGCGGCGAACAGAGCGCGATTGCCGCCGCGCTGTCCGCCGTTTCGGGCGTGAGCCGCGTGTCGTTTGCGGCGGGCGAGGTCGAAGGCGCGCAGGGCGTTATCGTGGAAACCGAGCCGCCCGCCGACCTGAGCGAGGCCGTGTTCCGCGCGTGCGCGAAAGCCAACCTGCCGATTCTGCGCATGAGCATGCAGAAGGCGAATCTGGAGGATGTTTTCCTCGAGCTGACCGCCGACACGGCCGAAAAATCCACGGACGAAGGAGGAAAGCAGTCCGCATGAGTGCTGTTTACAGGCGCGAGCTGCGCGCCTATTTCACGGGCATGACCGCCTATGTGTTCATCGCCTTCCTGCTGCTGTTTGCGGGCATCTACACGATGGCCTACAACCTGAGCAGCGCTTATCCGAATTTTGAATACGTGCTGCAAAGCATGAGCATCATCTTCCTGATTGCCATCCCAATTCTGACCATGCGCGTCATCGCCGAAGAGCGGCGGCAGAAAACCGACCAGCTGCTCTATGCCCTGCCCATCGGCATGACCCGCGTCGTGCTGGGCAAATATCTGGCGATGATTACCGTGGTGGCGATTCCGTGCGTCATTATGAGCTTTTACCCGCTGATTCTGCGCAGCTTCGGCAACGTGCCGCTGGGCACGGCTTACGGCACGCTGCCGGCGTTCTTTCTGCTTTCCTGCACGCTGAGCGCCGTCGGCATGCTCATTTCCTCGCTGACGGATAACCAGGCCGTGGCGGCGGGGCTCTGCTTTGCGGTGATGCTGCTGCTGTATTTCATGAACAGCCTGGCGGGCTTCCTCTCCGATTCGGACAGCCTGCTGTGCACGGTGATGGAAAGTCTTTCCGTGTTTGAACGGTTTTACACGTTTGTAAACGGCGTGTTCGATTTGACCGCCGTGCTGTATTTTCTCTCGGTTATCGGCGTGTGCCTGTTTATCACGGTGCAGATGATGGAGAAGCGGAGGTGGAACGGATGAGCACGCATGCTCCTTCCTTAAAAAAGAAACGCTTCAGCCTGAAAGCGTGGCTGAAGAGCCGCAGCTTCCGCGCGGGCGGCTATTCCACGGCGGCGATTGTCATCGTGATTGCGATTGCCGTCGCGGTGAACCTGTTTGCGGGCGCGCTGCCCTCGGCCTACACCCATCTGGATACGACGGCAAGCGGTCTGTTCACTCTGAGCGCGCAGACCCAGCAGCTCGTCAACGCGCTGGATACGGACGTGACGGTCTACTGGATTGTGCAGTCCGGTTCGGAGGACGACACGCTCGGGGAACTGCTCGACCGATACGTCGGGCTGTCCGACTGCCTGAGGGTCGAAAAGAAAGACCCCGTCGTCTATCCGAATTTTGCGAGCCAATACACGAGTTCCACGCTGTATAACAACAGCCTGATTGTCGTTTCGGGCGACCGCAGCCAATATATCAGCTATACGGATATCTACGTCACCGATTACATGAGCTACTACACGACGGGCAGCGCCTCCACCGAGTTTGCGGGCGAAAGCACGCTGACCTCCGCCATCGACTATGTGACCGGCGACACCCTGCCCAAAGCCTATGTGCTCACCGGACACGGCGAAAGCGACCTGCCGAGCAGCTTGCGGGAGAACGCGGAAAGCGAGCATTATACTTTTACCTCGCTCTCGCTGCTGACCGAAGAAACCGTACCCGACGACGCGGATATGGTGGTCATCTACGCGCCGCAGAGCGATATTTCCGAAACCGAGCGCGACACGCTGCTTGCCTATCTGGCGGGCGGCGGCAAGATGCTGATGGTGCTCGATTACACCGAAACCGCCCAGCCGAACCTCGCCGCCGTGATGGCGCAGTACGGCATGACGCTTGAGGACGGCATCGTGCTCGAGGGCGACTCGACGCACCACATGCGCGGCTCAAATTACTATCTCCTGCCGGATATCGACAGCCACGATATCACCGCCCCCATCAAGGACGGCGGCTACTACATCCTGATGCCGGTTGCGCGCGGGCTGACGCTCGATACCGCCCTGCGCAGCGGGCTGACCGTCTCCGCGCTGCTGGAAACCTCTTCCGACGCGTATGCCAAGCTCGACGGTTACGCCATGACGACCTATGACAAGGAGGACGGCGACACCGACGGCCCGTTCGTGCTCGGCGCGGCAGCGGCCGAGACGACCGAAGGCGGCGAAGAAACGCAGCTCGTCGTCTTTACCTCCGCGCGCATGTTTGAACAGGCGACCAGTTCCCTCGTCGCGGGCGCGAACGACGACCTCTTCCTCAACGCGTTGGATTGGATGTGCGAACGCGCAAGCGCCATCTCCATCCGCGCCAAGAGTCTGGATACCGAATACCTGACCGTGCCGACCGCCTCGGCCTCGCTGCTGAGCGCCGTTTTCATTGCCGTGCTGCCGCTGAGCTTCCTCGCCGTGGGCGCGGTCATCACCATCCGAAGGAGGAAACGCTGATGAATCGCAAAAACAAACTGCTGGCGCTGCTCGGCGTGCTGGCCGCGCTGTGCGTCATGATCTTCGCCGCGGGCAGGCTGAACGCCCCGATCGACACCTCGGCCGACGATGCGGACGACGAAACGGAAACGGCTTCCGAAAGCGTCGTCGCCGCAGAAATTCCCGCCGACAATGTGACCGCTTTCACCTTCACGAGCGGCGAAAACACGCTCGCGCTCACCCGAACGGACGGCGAATGGCTCGCGCCGCAGGACCTCGATTTCCCCGTGGATGCGGACAAGGCGGCCGACACGCTGGCCGCGCTGACAAGCGTGAAGGCAACGCAGAAGCTCGACGCGCCCGAGGCGCTTGAAACCTACGGCCTGAGCGAACCGGATGAGACGCTGACCGTTTCCCTGGCGGACGGCACGACGACGACGTTCGCTTTCGGCGACACAAACAGCCTGACGGGCGACCGCTATGCGCTGGTGAACGGCGACGTTTACGCGATGGATGCGTCGTTCGCCGACGGGTTCACGACTAATCTGTACGACTACGTGCAGTATGAAGCGCTGCCGACGGTGGAATCCGCCGTGTCGCTGGCCGTCACCCAAGGCGCGGATTACGCTTTCTCCCTCTACCGCACGGAGGAGGCCGCCGCCATGACGTGGCAGAGCGACGCGGTCTGGTGTCTGGAAAAGAGCGGCACGACCTGCGTCGTCGATTCTGCAAAGGCCGAAGCGCTGGTGAATACCCTTGCCGCCCTGAGCTGGAACACCTGCGTCAACGCGCACGCCGACGCCGCCGACCTTGACGTTTACGGCCTGACCGACGAAGAAGCGCTGCATGCCTCACTCACGTTCATCGACACAGACGGCAGCGAGCAGACGCTCGTCCTTCTCGTCGGTATGGATGCGGCCAGCGGCGCTTATGCGCGGCTCAACGGATCTATGCAGGTTTACACCATTTCAACCGATACCGCCGACGCGCTGCGCTACGCGACTTACGCAAGCCTGCGCCCCGATACGCTCCTGCCGCTGGATACGGACAGCATAAGCGGTTTCGCGGTCACTCTTTCCGGCGAAACGACGGAAATCACCGTCACCGAGACGGTCTCCGCTGCCGAAGCAACCGATTCGGAGGACGATTCCGCCGACGAACCGACCGTCACAAAGACATATGCCGCGGGCGGCACGACGCTGAGCAGCGAAAAGGCAGAAAAGCTCCTTTCCGCGCTGACTTCGCTCAAAATCAGCGGCGCAACCGTCAATCCTGATACGAACCGCCCGCTGATTGCGCTGACCTTCCGTCGCGAAAGCGGCGACGTTTCGCTGACGCTCTACGCGTTCGACACTGAAAGCGTTCTGGCCGATGTGAACGGCGAGCTCGGCCTGCTCGTCGCTCGGGAGGACGCGGAGCATGTTGTGGAACTGGCGGTGGAGATGCTGAGCGGAGAATAATTTCACCCATGCAAAAGCAGGCGTAATTCTTGAAACGCCTGCTTTTTTGTTGTATGATATCCTTAATCGGGCAAAGGAGTGAGGGCATGGACAATTATTTCATCATGCATCTGAATCGGCGCGTGGCTTCCGTCCGCGCAAACGGCACATGCACGGTCTATTATCCGTCGTTCATGCCTTACAGCCTGTATCTGGAGCCGGGCGACGCGATGGATACGCGGCTGGACAACCTGAATAATTTCTATCACTGGTGCGCTTCGCGCGTGCTGACGCTTGACCGCGTATATGCCAAAGAAATTTTGAACAGCCTCGGGCAAAAGCAGGCCGTCACCGATAAAGACCGCGCCCAAATCGCCATCGCCTATCACGCGCTTTCACTGACGGACGTTTACTGGGTGAAATCGCATGCGGAAAAACAGCTCGCCTTTGAATCCATCAGCCTGTTTCATCACTCGCTTTCCGACGCGTTTGTGGATGTTTCTCTGCGCGGCAAATCGCTGACCGTGCAGAACGCCTCTTTGCTCGACCCCGCCGATGCTGCCGGAGACGTCGCCACACAGGGCGTTGCGCCCAAAGCCTGGGTGCGGCGGGACGGCATTTTCTGGCTCTACAAGGATGGTTCCGCAAGCGAAGTGCGGCACGAGTTGCTGGCCAGCAAAATTGCACAGTGTTTTGCCGTCGAACAGGTCAAATATGAAGCGCAGACCTATCGGGGTGAACCTGTCAGCGCCAGTCGGCTGATGACCTCCGAGGCGCGCAGTCTGGTCAATATCGAATATGTTGATGTATACGCCGCCAATCACGACACAACGGCGCACGAGATGGTGCTTCGGCGGGATGCATACGGCTATCACATGATGAATATCATTGATTATCTTGTCGGCAACACCGATCGGCATTGGGGCAACTGGGGATTTTTCGTCGATAACGCCACCAATCGCCTGATGAAGCTCTATCCCCTGATGGATTTCAACCGCGCTTTCGGCACTTATGACACGCTCGAAGGCGCGCGCTGCCAAACAACGGATACGCCGAAAAGCCAGCTGGAAGCCGCGCTGGACGGCGTTCGCCGCATCGGGCTGAATCAAATCGCGCCTATTGACGACGCATGGTTTGACGACGACAGCCAACGGATCATGCTGCATCGGCGGCTTTCGCTGCTGCAAGGTGAAAGCTGAACCAACCGCTTGCCAATTTCTTTTCCCTGTGCTATACTATGCACAGCATCTTTCGGGGAGGGAATCGCATGGCGCGCGCAAAAGGCATCAAGCCGATGGCTCAAAACAAAAAAGCGTTCCACGATTACTTCGTCGAGGAACGGCTGGAATGCGGCATGGAACTCAAGGGCACGGAAGTCAAGAGCATGCGGCAGGGGCGGATGAACCTCAAGGAGAGTTTCGCCATCGTTAAAGACGGCGAAGTGCTGGTCTGCGGCATGCACATCAGCCCCTACGAGCAGGGCAACATCTTCAACACCGACCCGCTGCGCCAGAAGAAGCTGCTGCTGCACAAGAGCCAGATTCGCCATCTCGCGCAGGAAGTCGGCAAAATGGGCTATTCGCTCATCCCCCTTCAGGTGTATTTGAAGGACGGCCGCTTCAAGATGGAGCTTGGTCTCTGCAAGGGCAAAAAGCTGCACGACAAGCGCGACGACATGGCGGCCAAAGATGCGCAGCGCGACATTCAGCGCGCGCTGCGGTCAAAGAACCGCGGCGACGATTGACTGATTTAACGATTTATGGGGGTGTACTGGTTTCGACGGGATTGTGGGCGGTCAGGTAAGCGAGCCGTGGCCCCGAGCCACGTAAAAATCGGGAAATTAAAAATTAACTGACAATAACGATTATTGCCTCGCGGCCTAATTAGGCTGCGCGTCGGCCCGGTGATCCCGCTGCACCGGAATCCGGCGTCATTTAGCGGGCCATGTTCATGCCTAAGCTTTGCCGCATGAACACATGATGAAGCTACTGAATCCCTGAGCCCGTTCGTGGGCGCCGGGAAGAGGGAATGTTAAATCGCGAACTGCGCTCGGAGAAAACTTGGCTGTCGCTTTTTCGGACAGGAGTTCGATTCTCCTCACCTCCACCACGCAAGGAAGTTGTGTTTTTGCACAACTTCCTATTTTTTATGTACATAAAAAGAACAAGCCGCCAAGCTTAAACTAAATATTTCAAGATACAATAATCCAAGGAACCTCTGAATAATAAGCCCTATATTCCGGTCTAACACGCCATTCAAGCGTTTTTTCAGAATACAGGGCTTATCTTTACTCGAATATGCCTTTTTCGCCGGTTAGCTGCTTTCTTTTCTGTAAAAGGGCAGACTTCCCCCTTGATTTATGTTGTGGAAAGTTTTCGACCGGCAATCGCCGGCGAATACAAATTGGCACAGGCAAACAGGGCA
>CAKURR010000022.1 GCA_934675735.1 uncultured Clostridia bacterium | reverse complement strand
AGAATCTTGGTCGCCAGCTCGCGGCTGATGGCCACGCGCGCATCCTTCACCTGCACAATCAGGTTGCCGGAGATATCGGAAACCACGCGAACCATTTCGCCCTCAACAAAGCCGAGGTTTTCCAGATGCGTGCGCACCTTGTCGCTGCCCCCGATGCGGATAATCGGACGGCTCTCGCCGACGCCCACCATAGTAAGCGGCATATCCATCCTCCCTTTCAACTTGCACGATGCTTTGTTTGCATACACAAATTAGCTTTTTCTAACGGCAATATATTAGCATTCGCTAACGATTTTGTCAACGCGTTGACTCAAGAAAAAAAAGCCAAAATTTTTTTATCCGCGTTGTTTGATTTATCGAAATATGCTATAATGAAATCAGTATAGCCGCGTCTGTGCGTCCCGCGCGGCCAGATTTGCCGCTCGCTGCGTCGGCGCGCGGCTGACGCTTGGAGGCGATTTGATTATGGCAGTATCCGAAGCCATCGAAAATTATTTGGAAACGATTTATATTCTCTCTCAGCAGCAAAACGAGGTGCACGCCATCGACGTCTGCTCTTATCTTTCCTACTCCCGCCCGACGGTTTCCATCGTTCTGCGCCAGATGCGCGAAAACGGGTTGGTCACCGTCGATGAGGATAACCACATCCACCTGACCGAGGAGGGTCGGCGCATCGCCATTCACATCTACGAGCGCCACACCATCCTCAGCCAGCTGTTTATGAGTCTGGGTGTCAGCAAGGAGACGGCGCTCCACGATGCGTGCAAAATCGAGCACGATTTGAGCGACGAAACCTTTAACGCCATTAAAAAGCACTACCAAAGCCACCTGTAAGTTTTTTCTCTGCGTCCGAAAGGGAGCGGCTGTGCCGAAGGCCAACCGCCCTTTTTTGTTGGTTGAAAGCATCCGTAAGCTGTGATATAATGAATCGATTATGAACGCATGAAGATGAACATCATGAATGCAGACGAGATTAAACGCTTTTTTGATGACTATCAGGCCACGCTGGCCGAAGTGGAGCGTCTGGATATTTTGGTGCGCACCCAACACGACTGGGACGCGTGGAAGCAGGCGCTGACCGATCGCGCCGACTATCTGCACAACGAATACGACCGCATGAAGGAGGCGATTCGGCAGTCGCTCGACGTGTTCCGCGCGGATACGCCCGCTTTGGACGACGCGGCGTGGACGCAGTTCCGCCTGTCGCTGCGCGAATGCTATGCCGCCGACGCGCACGATCTGGCCGTCATCGGCGTTCGCCGTCGCTGTGACCCCGAAAAAGCCTTTCGACCCCGCGCTCAAGGAAGAGCTGATTGCGATGACCGAGCGCGCCTATGCCGAAAAGGTCGATTCCTCAAACTGGGCAGCGGACATGTATCAGGTGCTCATCAGCCAAATCGGCTGCGCATCCGAGCGCGGCCAGATGACCGATTACGAATGCTGGAAAATCATCCACGATTTTTATATGCAGACGCACGCCACGATGAATCAGGAAGAAATCGACGTGATTTCCTATTATGTGACGTGTCTGGATTCCATGCTCGCCTTCCTCGACGGGGCGGATATGCCGCGCGAGGAAAAGCGCCTGTATTTCAGGGAATATCAGCACGAGCGTTCATCACCGATTACAACAAGCGCAGCTGCGACGCCTACACGCTCAACTCCGCGCTGGAGCAGCTGGCCTTCCTGCCCCAATCGTATAAGCTGTTCGATACGCCGGAAGAGAAAATCGACTTCATGTTCCGCATGGTCATCGTGCGCCACTGCACCACCTTCCTGCATTCGCAGATGGTCAGCACCTTCGCGCAGACCATTCTCGCCGCCATCCTCGACCATGCGCCGGAAATTCTCGTCGGCTACCGCGATTTCAAAACCGCCGACGAGGTGCGCGCGCACCTCGCCGCGCTGCTGCAATTCATCGAGGACGCCGCGCTGCTGCACGACGTGGGCAAAAACGCGATGCTGACCATCATCGAAACCCAGCACCGCCCGCTCTCCGACGACGAGTTCGCCATCATCCGCAACCACCCCTCCAAGGGCGCGGAATACCTCTCCATCGACCCCGATTTGGCCCGCTTTAAGGATATCACCAACGGCCATCATAAATTCTATAACGGCAAAGGCGGCTATCCCGCGGATTTCGATAACACCGCCTCGCCCGAGCGCATCATGATTGATATCATCACCCTGTGCGACTGCCTCGACGCCGCGACGGATTGCTATGGCCGCAACTATCATCAGTCCAAAACCGTTCGGCAGGTGCTCGCCGAATTTGAACGCGACAGCGGCGTTCGCTATAACCCCGATATCGTCCGCTTCCTGTGCGATTCGCCCGAGCTGGACGAGCAGCTGCAAACCATCGCAGGCGAAAAGCGGCTGGAGATTTACTATCAGACGTATCAGAAGTACTTTATGTGAGGTGGGGTGCGTTGGGCTGCCGCCCAAACCCTCTCTTTGCTTCGCGCTTATAGCTTGTTTTTCCCTGAAAAGATACAAAAGGCGCTTGTACGGGCATGTCCGTACAAGCGCCTTTTTGAATGTGGAAGGTCAAGGGAACTCAGTTCCCTTGTGAGGTTTGGGGCGAAGCCCCAACCGTAACTCAGTCGTCCGCCGAAACAACCGCTTCGGCCTTCGGCTGGATGTCTCCGGCCTCGGTCAGCGCGATTCTCGTCAGCGCCGGGCCGACCAGCTCGTAAATCAGCACGCCAAACAGAACAATGTTGCGCACCATCGCGCCGTCCGCGCCCAGCGTCTGCGCCACCGTGACGGACATGCCCAGCGCCACGCCGGCCTGCGGCAGCAGCGTGATGCCCAGCCACTTCTGCACCTTCGGCGGGCACTTCATGAGCTTCGCGCTGATGCTCGCGCCCGCCCACTTGCCAAACGCACGCGCGAGAATATACGCCGCGCCGATCAGCACCACAGAGGTGCTGCCGAACACGTTCAATTCCAGCTCCGCGCCGCTGAGCACGAAGAACAGGATATACAGCGGCGCCGTCCAGCGGTCGGTCTTATCCATGATCTCCGCCGAGAAATCGCACACGTTGCAGAACACCGTGCCCAGCATCATGCACACCAGCAGGCTGGAAAAGCCGATCTTCACGCCGCCGACCTCAAACTCCATCATCGACAGCGCCACCGTCATGATGACAAACGTGATGGACAGGGACAGGCGCTTGCTGTTCGATTTGAAATATTTCTCCGCGGCGGAGAAGATGCTGCCCATCACAAAGCCCAGCAGGATGGAGAGCACGATTTCCAGCAGCGGCTCAACGAGGATGCTCGTCATGTCGTAATGGCCGTAGTTGATCGCCTTAGCCACGCCGAAGCTGATCGCAAACACAATCAGACCCACCGCGTCATCCAGCGCGACGATCGGCAGCAGCAGGTCGGTCAATTCGCCCTTCGCCTTGTACTGGCGGACGACCATCAGCGTCGCCGCCGGAGCGGTCGCCGTCGCGATAGCGCCCAGAATGATCGCATCCGCGATGGACATCGAATCGCCGAGCACGAAGAAGTGCAGACCAATCAGCACCAGATCGACCATCAGCGTCGCCGTCAGCGCCTGAAAAATGCCGATGACCGTCGCCTGCTTGCCCGTGTGGCGCAGCTGGGAAAGGCGGAACTCGTTGCCGATGGCGAACGCGATGAAGCCGAGCGCCACGTCGTTAAACAGGCTCAGCGCCTTCACGTCGGCCGTCGTCGGGAAGCCGAGGCCCTGCACGCCCAGCTTGCCCAGACAGTACGGGCCGATTAAAATGCCCGCAATCAGATAGCCCGTCACGGCCGGCAGCTTCAGCGGCTTGACGAAACGGGAAACCAGCAGGCCCGCGCACAGCGCGATGGCAATGCTGAGCAATGTTTCCATAACGATTACCTCTCTTTGTTCTTCACTTTTTTCCTTCGTTTACAAAGCAATATTATAGCACTGACCCACCCGCAAAAACAGGTGAAAAAGCGCCTGACTTTTGCGGATTTTTCTGTTCTTTTTTACGCTTTTTCTCTGTTTTTTCACATGAGTCCCCCACCCCCTTCTAAGGGGAGGGGAACCGCGTGAGCGGTGGAAGGGTGACGCAAACAAAAAGAACGCCCCTTTTCCAAGAGACGTTCTGAATCTGCGTAGAAAAATTACTGCGCAACCGGATACACGCTGCAGCGGGTCTTCTTCTTGCCCATGCGCTCGAAACGGACAACGCCGTCCACCAGAGCGAACAGGGTATCGTCGCCGCCGATGCCGCAGTTGGTGCCGGGATGAATGTGGGTGCCGCGCTGACGGTACAGGATGTTGCCCGCCAGGACGAACTGGCCGTCCGCACGCTTCGCGCCAAGGCGCTTAGACTCGCTGTCGCGGCCGTTGTGGGAAGAACCGGTGCCCTTCTTATGAGCGAAGAGCTGAAGATTCATCGTAAGCATCTGCTTGCCTCCATTCTTCTTTCTGTATCCGAATGAGATTCGGATAAACTTTTTGAATGTCTGTCAGTCCCGTCATGACCGTTTGGAGCACGATCTGCGCTTTTTCCGCCTTTTCGGCTTCAAGCGCTTTCGGCAGCTCACACCGGAGATATCCGTCCCGAACGGCGACGCTCGGCGTCACCCCCGCAACGGCTTCCAGCGCGTTCACACCCGTCTGCGTCAGCGCAGAAACCGCGCAGCAGACCAAATCGTAACCCCTTATCTTCTTGCCGCCCGCATGCCCGTCGGCCACAAAGCCGCGCAGCGCGCCGTCGGCAGAAGTATAGACCGTGATGGTGGTCATCTCTTAGCCGATCTTGGTGATTTCCACCTTGGTGTACGGCTGGCGATGGCCCTGCTTACGGCGATAGTTCTTCTTGGACTTGTACTTGTAGACGACGATCTTTTCGCCGCGGATCTGGCCGACGACCTTGCCCTCGACCTTGACGCCTTCGACAACCGGCGTGCCGATCTTCACGTCGCCGTCGTTGCCCATCAGCAGAACGTCAAAAGAAACCGTGGAGTCAACCTGAGCATCGATTTTCTCGATGTAGATCACGTCGCCCTCACTGACGCGGTACTGTTTGCCACCAGTCGCAATAATCGCGTACATTATGGTGACACCTCCTCATAAATACTCGCCGGGTTTAGGTAGCCCTTGGGCATTTGCAGACCTGTCCCGAGCGGCTTGCCTTCCTATGATAGCAGTTTTTCTTTTCGGTGTCAATCATTTTGGCACATTTTTCGCTGCTCATCCACCGAATTTTTTTCTTTTCGCGTTCTTTCCGCCGATTTTCCGGTAAATTTAGAATCCGATTCTGAATCTGCCGCTTTTTCCGCCCCGAAGCCGGAAAAAGCGCCGATTGTTCGGCGCTTTGAGCTTAATACCCCGTCGCTTCCTCATTCTTCACCAGCTTGACGATGCGGCTCGTGCCCAGTCTCGTCGCGCCCAGCTCGATGAACTTGTAAGCGTCGTCCAGCGAGGCGATGCCGCCCGCCGCTTTGATGCCCTTGCCCGGCTTCATATGCGCCTTCATCAGCGCCACGTCGTCAAACGTCGCGCCCGCGGTGGAGAAGCCCGTCGAGGTCTTGATGAAATCCGCGTCGGATTTGGAAACGATGTCGCACATGCGAATCTTCTCGTCCTCCGTCAGCAGGCAGGTTTCGATGATGACCTTCAGCGGCCGCCCCGCGCACGCCGCCTTAATCGCATTGATTTCGGCGAGCACCTCGTCGTCGCGCCCGTCCTTGAGCATGCCGATGTTGATGACCATGTCCACCTCGTCCGCGCCGTTTTTCACCGCGTCGGCCGCCTCAAAGACCTTCGCCGCCGTCGTGGAATAGCCCGTCGGGAAGCCGATGACCGTGCACACGCCCACCTTGTCGGCCTTATCCTGCATATACGTCTTGCACTGCGCGACATAGCTTGCCGGAATGCACACCGTCGCCGTGTGATACTTCATCGCGTCGTCGCAAATCTGCCGAATCTGCGCCCAAGTCGATTCGGGCTTGAGCAGCGTGTGGTCCACCATCGCAAGCATTTTGCTGAGTTCCATATTGTTTTCCTCCTGCATGTTCGTTGCCTTTATTATACGCCATGAACGGGTTCGGAGCAAGCGCTTGTTTGGCTCTTTCTTTTTTTCGCAATCGGGCGTATACTGATGCTATATGAACGGAACAGGAGGTCTTTTTCGATGATTATCGGCATGCGCGGCCACGACTTCGGCCGCATGGAACCCCGCGCGCTGGCGCAGGCGATTCGCGAAACCGGCTTTGAGGCCACCCAGCTGGCGTTCACCAAGGCGTTCCCCGCGCCTGCGGAACAGTATATGACCCGCGAGGCGCTCTGCGAAATCCGCGAGGCGTTCACCGGCATCGCCCTGCCCGTGATGGGCTGCTATGTCAGCGCGAGCGACCGCGACCCCGACGCGCTGGCGGAAGCGAAGGCGCGCTTCAAGCGCTCCCTGTCCGCAAGCGTCGTCCTCGGCGCGGGCTGCGTCGGCACGGAGACGACCCACTTCACCTTCCCCGAATCCGAGCGCGAAGCCGCCTACGCCCGCCTGCTGGATTTCACCCGCGAGGTCTGCGCGCACGCCGAACAGGTACATGCGCTCGTGGGCATCGAGCCTGTCGCGCTGCATACGCTCAACACGCCGGAACTCACCCGCCGCCTGATTGCGGACGTCAGCAGCCCCAGTCTGCGCATCATTCTGGATACCGCGAACCTCATCACGCCCGAAACCGCCGCGTCCGAAGCTCAGATGGAGGTTTTGGAACGCGCGCTTGCCTGCTTCGGCCAGCGGGTCTGCGTGCTGCACGTCAAGGACGGCGTGTTCAACAGCGAAAACAAGTGGGAAAACCGCCCGCTCGGTCAGGGCGTGATGGATTGGCCTCGCCTGCTTCCGCGTCTGCGGGCGTATAACGATTCGCTCTGCGCCCTTCGGGAGGGCGTTTTCCCCGATATCGCGAAGGAAGAATGCCAAATCATGCATCGCTGGCTCGGCGAATGACAAACTACGAGCGGCCCAAAGCCGCCTGCACGTCCGCCGAAATCCATAAAAATCCAAGCTTCCGCACATGCGGATGGTTTTTATGCAATTCTTTATCCTTCTATAAATGAGCAAATCCGAAAATCTGCACAAATCTGATAAACGACCACCCATTGCAGGGGCGCGCAGGGCGCTGTCCTTTTTCTGTGAAAAACGCGCCCGTTTCACGAGTGCGCGTCCGCTCTTTATGCAGAATTTGTTTTTTGCTCATTCATAGTATCCTTCAAAAGAAGGGACTGCTCAAACAGCCCCTTCTTCTTGATATGCTCGATATATGCTCGATTTTCACCGCCGCAAAGCGGATACAGAAACTCAGCCCATCCGTCTCAGCATCTCTTCCGCTTCTTTTGCAATCCGCCCAATCTCCAAAATCGGCGGCTGCGCGTGCACGTGCCCGCCGATGTGCTTCTCCATCCACACCATGTCATACCACGTGTCAAACTTGTATCCGCACTTCTCGAACTTGCCGACCATGCGGTAGCCCATCTTTTCGTGGAAGCGCACGCTGTCCAGCGTCAAATGCGCGTCCGGCGCGCTCGGCACAGCGATGCAGGCTTCTACGTTGGTCAGCCGCTGCGCTTTAAGCAGCGCCTCCATCGCGTCGTAGAGCTTCCGCCCCACGCCCATGCGCCGCACATCCCGCTTCACATAGACGCTCATCTCCGCGCACCATTGATACGCCGCGCGCGGGTGGAACGCCCCCGCGTAGGCATAGCCGACGATTTCGCCGTCGTTTTCCGCAGCCAGATACGGAAATTTTTCCAGCGTGTGCGCAATGCGCGCGGCAAACTCATCCACGCTCGGCACGTCGTATTCAAAGGTGATCGCCGTCTCCCGCACATACGGTGCGTAAATATCCAGCAGCGCCGCTGCGTCCTCCTGCGTCGCCACGCGAAGCTGAACAGCCATCTGAGGCTCCTTTCCCGGGGCTTTGCCCCAAACCCCACAAGGGAACTGAGTTCCCTTGACCTTTCATAATTAAGGACGAACCATTTACTGCATTTCTTTTTTCTGCAAACTTCGTAACTCAGACGAACTCGACCCGAAGGGGCGATATTTCGCCGTTCCCCCGTACCCCCATCGTAACCCCATCCCCCGAATGCGCCCCGCAGGGCGAAATCATTCGGGTCGTAACCCCATCGTTCCCGGGTGCAGGGTGTCCCTGCTCGTTTTAAGGGGTGTGGGGGTCAAGGGGGCGAAGGGGGAAATCGAAATCCCCCTAAGCTCCCCTTGCCCGCGGAGCGCGTCCCCGCATCGTCCGCAGACGATGCCTTTCGTTCACTCCAAATTTTCAAAAAAGTCATCCTTCTCCACGTCTCCCCCGACCGCCGAATACGCCAGCCCGAACCTGGAATTGTCATACGGCCCGAAATCCTCGACATGGTAATCCGTCCGCTGCTGGGAAACATGGCATTCAAACGCGCGGCAGGCGATATCAAACGCGGTTTGGCCGCCAAACGCCGCCAGCGGCTCGCGCCAATCCATCTTCACCGGATTCTGCTCATACAGATGAATGTACAGCTTCTTCACCTGCCATGGCTCGCTGTGCGTCATCTTCTCCTGATAGGTCTCGTCCGCCGCCAGCGCGATGGCCGCCTGAGCCGCATCCGCCGCCGCCCGATGCGCGCCGTGGCCGTATTCGCCGTTCACGTCCTGCGTCACCACGACGTCCGGCCTGCACGCGCGGTAGGCTTCGGCGACAAAGCGATAGACGCTCTCCCGACTCCACCCCTTCTGCGCATACATGCCCTTGAGCGTGAGCTGATATTTATCCGGAAAATGGCCGATAATCGGATAGTTTCTCACGCCGCAGAGCCACAGGCCGTCCAGCAGCTCCAGCCGCCGATACGGCATCGTCGGCACAAGATAGGCCACCTGCACCTTCTTGCCCCGCTCCCCCGCGTAATAGGGAATCGTGCCGCCCAAAAAGAGGATTTCGTCATCCGGATGCGCCGCCAGCGCCAGCAAATCCGCCTTGTCAAGCGGCGCTTCCCACCGCTGCACCCAGTCCGGCGCGTCGCCCTCGCCAAAGACATGCAGCTCGGCGATAAACAGCCGCCCCCTGCCGTCCTTCGGGCGGATGCGCACGGCCTTTGCGCCAGCATCCAGCGCGATGTATGCGCTTAAAAACTCGCCGCCGCTCGTTGCAGCTGTCCGCCACGCGCCCGTGTCATCTTTCACCTGCACCTCCAGCGCCGCGATATCCTCATAAAACTGCACATACAGGCCGCCGACGGCTTCCTCCGACCCGATATCCACATATGCGTAATCGTTGGACGACGACGCCCAATACGTCCGATAACTGCCGTCCGTCATGTTGCCGAGCGTCTTTTTGCCCACGCTCGTCAGGGTGCAGTCCGCCGTCGTCTCCCTCGCCGTCTGCGCCAATGCCGTCGGCGCCAGCAGCAAAAGCGCCGCCAGCACGCCCAATAATCGCTTCATTCCGTTTCCTCCGCTTTTTTCCTTTGCGCATCATCATACCACATTTCCCCCACAAAATAAAGTTTATCCCTTGCCCTTCTTCCCGAGCGAATGCTATAATGGGCAGGATGAATCAAAAACATTGAAGAATGGGAAAGCGAGCGATTACAAGCATGGGCATCAACGCGATTGTCGGCCAGAGCGGCGGCCCCACCTGTGTCATCAATTCCAGTCTTGCGGGCGTTTTCAGCGCGTGCCGCAGACACGGCGTTCAAAAGGTTTTCGGCATGCGCCACGGCGTGCAGGGCCTGCTCAAAGACGAGGTGGTCAACCTGACGGATGCGCTCGATGCGCCGGGTCAGCTGACTCTGCTGCGCCACACACCCGCTTCGTATCTGGGCAGCTGCCGCTACAAACTGCCGGAAAGCGGCCAGATGGAGGCGGTTTATCAGGCAATTTTCGACGCGCTGCACCGCTATGACATCGGCTATTTCTTCTATATCGGCGGCAACGACAGCATGGATACCATCCTCAAGCTGAGCGATTACGCCGCCAAAATCGGCAGCGACATCCGCTTTATCGGCGTGCCCAAGACGATTGACAACGACCTGACTCACACCGACCACACCCCGGGCTACGGCTCGGCGGCCAAATATATCGGCACAACCGTCAAGGAATTGGTGCGCGATTCCACGATTTACGACCTCAAATCCGTAACCGTTGTGGAAATCATGGGCCGCAACGCGGGCTGGCTGACCGCCGCCGCCGCGCTTGCGGAAGACGAAGACTGCGAAGGCGCGGCCATGATCTGCCTGCCGGAAGTGCCGTTCGATCCGGAGCACTTCATCGCCCGCGTGGATGCGCTTCAGCAGCAGACGCCGTCTCTGGTCGTCGCCGTTTCCGAGGGCGTGCGCACAGAGGAGGGGCGCTACGTCTGCGAACTGGCGCATAACCCCGTCAACGTCGATGCGTTCGGCCACACCTATCTGGGCGGCACGGCGCATTATCTTTCCGGCCTCATCGCTGCCCGGCTGCACAGCAAAACCCGCGCCGTCGAGCTTTCCACCCTTCAGCGGTGTGCCGCGCACGTCGCCAGTGAAACCGACGTCTCCGAAGCGTTCGACGTGGGCGCGTTCGCCGTGGATGCGGCGTTTGAGGGCAAAACCGGCATGATGGCCGCGCTCAAGCGCGTGAGCGACGAGCCTTATGTCTGCGGCTTTGAGCTGCACGATATCCACGATATCGCCAATCTGGAAAAGACGATTCCGCTCGACTGGATCGACGCGGAGCGTTACCGTCTGCACGAGCCGTTTCTCGCCTACGCCCGCCCGCTGATCGCGCAGGAGGTCAAGCCGGAGTATCAAAAGGGGTTGCCGAAGCATTTGAAACTGAAACCTTAAATCACGAGTCAAAAACAGGCACGAGCGCATGAAGCGTCCGTGCCTGTTGTTTTTTATGCCCGATGGGCCGCGTTTCGTCCGGCCAGTCTGCCGAAGGTCACGCTGCGTCCTGCCGCACAACCTGCCAGCAGGTTCGGATAGCTGCCGTCGAAGTAGCTGCCGGAACAGTCGCCCGCAACATACAATCCCTCAATCGGGTTGCCGTCTTTATCGATGGCGTTCATGTTGGTATCAATCTTGATGCCGTCGAGCGTGCAGATGAAGTAGCCGCCGCTCAAGCGAATGCCCTCAAACGGCGCGGTGCGCAGCGCGGAAAGGCGGTGCGGCTCTTTGCCGAAATCCTCATCCTGCTGCTTGTCATACAGCTCGTTGTAGCGCTCCACCGTCTTTTTGAAGTTTTCGACAGGAAGCCCAAGCTTTTCGGCCAGCTCTTCAATCGTATCCGCCTTGACCACATAGCCTTTCTCGCGGTATTGGCTCATGAACACGCTTTCGTTGAATTCCAGCGGCCAAACAGATTCCGCGCCGTTGGGATGATCGAACATGCGGCTGCACCCGTGGGTGTCAAAGCGGCGCATGTCTTCGATATAATTGGCGTCCCAAACCTCGGCATAGGTGTGCCCCGGCAGGTTAAAGGCGTCATGCAGAATGTGGTCATAGCAGCCGGATTCGTTGGTAAAGCGGTTGCCGTTCAAATCCACCTTGAGGAACGGCTGAGAGCCCATCCAGAAAAGCACGCCTTCCGTCTCGCAGCCGACCTGATCCGGCTTGATGCCGCCGCGGTCAAAGAGCATGCCCGCATGGCTCTCATCCATCGCCGCGCCCGCCCACAGGCACGCCTTGATGCCGTCGCCGTGGCTGCCCGGATACGAATAGTTGATGTTGATCATGTTCACAGTTTCGGGCTGAAGCGCCTTGAGCATCTCCTTGTTCAGGCTGTAGCCGCCCGTGCAGACGATCACGCCCTTGGACGCGTTGTAGCGCACATAGCCCGCCTCAGTCTTGGCATAAATGCCCGTGACCTTGCCCTCTTCCGAAATCAGCTTCACCAGCGCCGTGTCATAGTGAATTTCAAGGCCGAGCTTCGTCGCGTATTCCTTGAGGATGCGGGAAGTCATATGCTCGTCACCCTGCGTCTGGCTGCCCTGCGTAGAGTGGCCGACGTCATAAATCGGATAGCGCACATCCAGCGTGTGGTCATCCACCTCGTGGCGGAATTTGAGGCCGCCTTCGGCCAATCTGTCCGTATACCAGTCGATGGCTTCGCCGGAGTTATCCGCCCAGACGCGGTAGAGCCGCTGGTCGCCGTAGCCGTTGCTCTGGCGATACATTTCGGTCATGACGTCGAACTTATCGGGGTTGTCGCCGTCCTCCAGCTGCTCACGGCTTCCGATGGCCGCGATGGTGTCACGAATGCCGCTTCCGCCATAATCCTCGCCGAATTTCTCGATGAGGATGGTTTTTGCGCCCTCTTCCACGGCAGAGCATGCCGCGAACCAACCGGCCGTGCCCGCGCCGATGACCAGCACCTCGGTGTCATACGTCGCTGCAACATCGGTGATTTCCGGCGCTTCGCCGAGCCAATCCGCGTTCGTTTCTTCCGTCGCGGTCTGCGCGCGGAGCAGGCTCACGTCGATGCCCTTAGCCTGCGCGATACATTCCTCGCACGCCTGCTTCACTGCGTCGGATGTGCGCGTCGCGCCGCTCACGCCGTCGATGTCCTGGCCCTGCACGGCAAGAATCTGCTCGGCCAGCTTATCCGCCGCAACCTTGCCGATATTCTCCGTCTCGCCGTCCGCGTTGACCGTCGCGCTCAAAATGCTGGTCTCGTCCACCGTGATGGTCACGGTCACATCGCTGACCATGCCTTTGGCCGTCGCGCTGTATGTGCCGGGCGTATAAATCGCTTCGGTTTCGGCCTGCGTCGGCTTCACGCCCATCATCACGCCTGCCGCAGCAGCGCCGATTGCAGCCGCGCCCTTCAAAAAGGAGCGGCGGGAAAGCTTGCTTTCTTTCATTGTCCATCCTCCTCGTTTGGGAAAAATTTCTCGATAATTCCCTTTTGTTCAGTATAACACCTTTACAGATTGACAAAAAGGAGTTATATTAGCCTTGTAAACGCAGGAAAAGCCTGCGTTTTGAGGAGGAACGCCATGAATATTCCCCAGCTCCGCTATTTTCTCAAAACCGCCGAGCTGCTCAATTATACGCAGGCCGCCGAGGCGCTGTTTATTACCCGCCAATCCCTCCGTCAGGCCGTCGCCGCGATGGAGGAGGAGCTGGGTGCGCCGCTGTTTGTCAATACGCGCAACCATCTTGCGCTCACCGAGCACGGAGCCTATCTGCGCATCGGCGCGGAAAAGGTCGTCGCCGATTACGATGCCATGATGGCCGATATGAAACGCCTGAGCGCACGGCAGATTCGTCTGCGCCTTGCGTTTTCGCGTTCGCTCTTTCCGTTCATTCTGCCGGATATCTCCATCATTTTGAAAACCGTTCGCGAGCAGGCGCCGGATATTGAGCTGGATGTGCAGACGCTCAACCACGACGAAGCCTTTTCCGCCTTGGAACGCGGCGAAATCGACGGCTGCTGTGTGCTGCAAATGCCGCAAAAGCGTTCCGGCATCGCCGTCCATCGGCTCGATCGCTTCGCCGTTTCGGTGGATTATCACAAATCACACCCGCTTCACGCGTTTCCTTCCGTCTCTTTGCAGCAGCTCTGCGCGTATCCCTGTATCGGCATGGGCAGCCCTGAAACGTCGCTTGCGCCCCTCCTCAAAGCCTGCTCGGATCAGGGACTCGAGCTGCAATACCGCGTTGTGCCCGATACGCTCGACGCGTTTTATATGATTCAGCACGGAGAAGCCGTCGGTTTTGACATCGACCTGCACGGCATGCCGGGCTTTGAGCATGCTTACAGCAGCACGCTCCCCGGCTTTGAATGGGAATTATGCTTTCTGTTCGCCAAATCCAACCCGCAGCGCACCGCAATGGAGTGGCTTTGTCGGCTTTTTTCACAGGCATATTCCAGACAGAGCTTCACGGTTGAATAAGACAAACAACAGGCACGGACGCTTCGCACGCCCATGCCTGTCTTTTTCATTTTTGGGGAATATCAGATATCCTTCCCGTACACCTCAATCTGCCTGAGTGCGGGGAACGCCGAGGGATTATCGCACTTGACAAGCTGATCCAGCGTCAGCGTGCACACGCGGTGCCTGCCCAGCTCCACGCGCTGCGCGCCGTCCCTGCCTTCCAGCGGGAAGGTCTTGCTAAAGCCGTCGTCCAGCGTCACCGTGCCGGAAATCCAATACGCGTCGTGCGGAAAATCCGCGCGCAGATACAGCGTCAGCGCGTCGATTTCCACCTCGCGGCCAAAGTCGAGCGTCAGCTTCGCGTCCGTCCGCGCGCCGATGCCCCAGCTGCCGAACGGCCATTCGCCGTGGCCGCAGGCGATGTGTTCGCCGTCGATGACGTTGCGCGCCGCAAAGCCGCTCTCGTTGCGGGTCTCCACGTTCGCCGTCGCGTGCGGATAGGCCGCAACCTCGCCGCGCTGGTCGGCGGGATTTTCCGCCAGATTGCGGTATTCATTTCCCGCGTCCGGCTTGACGGAAATCAGGTGCATCTCGCCCGCAAACGCTGTCGGCGGGTAGACCGCCAGCCCGTCGCCCGCCAGCGGCGGCCGATAAACGAACGCCTTTTCGGGCAGATAGACGCGCGCGGGCTTCACCTGCTGGTCAACCTGCACGACGGCGTGTTCGCTGCCCGACGTGAAGCGAATCTCGTCGCCCGCCGCATACGCGCCGCGATAGAGCAGCGCCGCTTCGTTTTCGCCCCGCGCTTCGGCGACCTTTTCGCCGCCGTGCCAAATTTCAATGCTGTACATCGCGTCTCACTTTCCGCTCATCCACAGGCGCGCGTCCGTGCCGCGCAGCTTGCAGAGCGCCTCGATGAAGAAATAATCGCCGTAAAGAATGTTGACATGGCGGCCCGCGCCGTCGTTGTGATAGCTGGCCGTGCACTTCTGCAAAATGCCCATGTTGCCGTCCGTCCAGTCGGCGCAGAGGGTATCGAGCGCTTTGAGCAGCTTCATCGCCGCTGCGCGATAGGTCTCAGCCTCTTCGCCGCCGACGACGTTCGCCAACTCCAGCAGGCCGCAGGCCGCGCACGCACCCGCGATATTGTCGATGCGCTCCTCATCCTTGGGCTGGCGGAAATCGCAGTCCGTCAGGCCGTCCTCGCGGATGTTGGCGATGAAATACTTTGCGCATTTGCGCGCTACGTCGATATACTTGCTGTCGCCCGTGTTGATGCCGCTGAGCGTGAAGCCGTAGAGCGCCCACGCCTGCCCGCGGCTCCAGCTCGAGCCGGGCGCATAGCCCTGTCCGCCGGGCTTGTCGAGCGCCTTGCCCGTCTTGGGGTCAAAGACGACAATGTGGTTGCTGCTGCCGTCCTCGCGGATGAACTCGCGGATGGTCGTATCCGCGTGAATGCGCGCGATGGCCTCAAAGCGCGGGTCCTTGGTCTGCGCGCCCGCCCAGTAGAGCAGGCTCAGGTTCATCATGCAGTCGATGATGGCGTAACCCGCGCGGTCCTCGCCCGGCCACGCGCGGATGAAGCCCGCCGGATTGAATCGTCCGGCCAGCAGCGTCGCCGCGTGCAGGGTGTCGGCGTGCGCCTGCGCGTCGCCGAGCAGCTTATCGTGCGCGCCCGTGGAAAGCAGATACATGAAGCCCACGTCGTGGTTGAGCAGCATGAACGAGCGCAGCTCCGCCGTCAGCAGCTTCTCCACGCGGAGCGCTTCGTCCTTATAGACGTCCCTGCCCGTGGCGGCGTAGAGCTGCCACATCATACCCGGCCAGAAGCCGCCCGTCCACCAGCTGTTGCCGTCAAACGGCGCGGGGGTATAGCCGTCCTTCTGCCCCATGTAGGGGATGATGCCCTGCTCGGCCGCGCGCTTTGCGCCGCGCTCCAGCTTTTCACAGGCGCGGGCAAAGGCCTCGTCAATCCATTTTTCCATATGCCAAAACCTCCGTCGGGGGATTTGTCCACGCGTCGCGGCCCGCGGTCTTTGTGCCGAAAACGGCGCTGACGAGCACGGTTTCGCCCTTGCCGATTTGGGCCGTCAGGGTCGGAATCAGCGTGCGCGGGGCCATCAGATTGGTGTTCGGTTCGGGCATGACGTTCTGCTGGCCGTCATAGCCGCGCAGATTCATCACCCCGCTCACGCCCCAGGGCGCGATGACCGCCGCGCGGCCGTTTTCGCAGACCTCCTCGGGCGTGCGCGCATGCCGGGCGTAGATGACGCTGCCGTCGCATCCGTCGCGGGAGATGGCGTAGCCGCCCTCCGCCGCATACAGCCTGCGGTCGCTGGTGATATGGTGAATGCGCACATGCCACTCACCAAACGGGCGCAGCTCGGTTTTCACCGTCACGCCCGCGAACGGGTGCCAAGTGGAAATCACGCAGTCCGGCTTGACTTCGTATTCGTCGCAGCCGTAGCGCGGGTGCCAGGTGTCGCCGTCCTCGCTGAGGGCGAGCATGTTGTCAAACGCGCCGTCCTTGAGCAGCTTCTGCGCCTTGCTGACGCTGAAACCGAACACGCTGGAATAGACGAATTTCTCATACTTGGCCTCGTCATGGCTGTGCTCGTGCGCGCGGTTGCCCGCCACGAACGCCATCACATGGCTCTTGTCGTCGCTGCGCGTGACGAGCATGCGCACATGCGGCTGAAGCGCCATTTTGGGCGTCTCGACCTCCTGCTCTTCAGCCTGCCAGAACGGATGCTCCTCGGGCAGGGCCAGACAGGCGAACGCCTTCATCGCCCAATACGGTGAGCCGGGCGCGTTATAGCCCTCCGCCATCAGCAGGCTGGGATAGCCGTAACCGATGGTCAGCACGCCGTCTCGGGTGAAAATCGGCTTGGAGAACCACTTGCGCATGTTGCCCAGCAGCAGGTGCTTCATCCGGCCGTAATTCACCTGTTCCGTTTCGGCCTCGACCAGCGCCAGCGCGGCGTAGAACGCGCCCTGCGCGAAGCGATAGGTCAGGCTGCGGCCATAGGCCAGCGCCTCGCCGCTCTTATCGAACCAGCAGGCGAAATCAGCGGCCATCTTCTTGCCGCGCTCGATGTATTCGCGGCTGCGCTCCGGGTCGCGCTCGCCCATCACCTTCGCATAGACCAGCCCATAGAAATGGAACGCCCACATGGTGTAATACTCGCGCTGGTTGAAATAATCGAAATACCAGCCGTCGCCCTCGTAGTGTTCCTCAATCATGGCGAAGTCCTTCTGCATGCGCTCCTCGTCGTGCGGCACGCCGCAGACGATGAAGCCCATATTCACCAGCACGCGGAAGAACGTCCAGTTATTCTTGGGCATATCGTGCCGGTTAATCTGGTCGAGCCACGCGTGCAGCTGCTTCTGCGTCTTTTCGGGCAGGGAGAAGAAGAACTCCTGCGGCGCAAGCGCCATGCCCATGCCGAACACGGCCATTTCAACCAGGCGCTGGTCGTAATCGACGACCTCGCCCCAATATTCCGGATTTTCGGGATCGACGCCCGCGATGATGCCCTCGCGCCACGCCTCCCACAGCGGCTTCACGCATTCGCAGTGCCCCGCGAGCATCGGCACAATCGCCCACAGCGGACGCGCGAACGCTTCCATCTGCGCGATTTCATCCGGATACACCGCGCCGGTATCGCCCAGATGCAGCCGCGCCTTATTCGGACTGAGCAGCGGCAGCAGCGGTTCAATCAGCTGAATGGCGGCGCGCTCGACGTCTGCCCGCGAGCGCAGCGGATTATCCTTGACACAGTTTCCCATGAAGATCACTCCTTTGTAAAGAGTAACGCTTGGGGCTTTGCCCCAAACCCCACCAAGAACCTGAGGTTCTTGGATTTCCCGTATAATAAATGAGTTCAAACCAGCGCGAAGCGAGGAAGGGAGTCTGATGAGGATTGATAGAACGCGCCCGCTGTGCGGGATTCAGCGTGCTATCAATCGTCCCTCAGGCAGGTTTGGGCGGCAGCCCATCGTTTTTATCACAAAGACGTAGTTTCAGAGCAGAATGCGAAGCATTCTACGATTGAAACGGGGCTTTACGCACAACAAATTTTTGATGATGTTCCTTCGCTTCCCCGCTCGTCATCGTCATCCGCCAGACGCTGCCGGGGAAATTCCCCGCCATGCGCGCATCGGTCACGGGGATTTCCTCTGTCCGCACATCCAGCGACGCGTCAAACGTCATGCGCAGTCTGCCAAAACGCGCCTGACCGTTTTCGACCGTCGGGCGGTGTCTGAGCATGAACACAAAGGTCACGGGCTTTTCCGCGTCCAGCGTCACGTCGTCGGTCAGCTCGAGCGCATTTTCCGAAACGGAGAGCGTGCGAACCAGCGACCTGACCCCCGCGTCCTCGGGATATGCCCCCGCCAGTTCCATGCGCGCGCCGTTTTCATCGGCGGCGACGCCGCACGCACGGTGTTCGCGTCCGGCGATTTGCTCCGCGCCGCCGACAAGCGGCACGTTGTGGTTCATCGAGCGGGTGTTCATCAGCTCATAGCGCCGCGGCCCGAAGGTTTGGGCGGTATACAGGCAGTTGCCCACGTCGATGATTTCGGGCTCGCCGTCCGCATAGACGATGAAATTGCCGATATCGTTGTGGTTATGGCTTTCGCCGTTGTGGCCGCCCTTTATCGCGGCATACAGCCCGTCTCTTCGCCACGCAAACACCTGTAAGCTCGGCAGCGCGGCGAAGGTTTCGCCCTTCGGCTCGTCCGCCTGTTCGGACTCGGCAAATAGGCTTTGCAGCACGCGGCTCATCTGCGGCGTATCGACCGGACGGACGGAGTTTCTCTGCCCCTCCAGCCACAGGCCGAAGCGCTCCAAATCGGGCTGATGCGTCCGCCGCCCGAAGAGCGCCAGCCGCCGGCCGTCGAGCTTCGGTTTTGCGTCGCAATCCGCAAAGTTGATAAAGTACGCCCCCGCGATATGCGCGTGCATCGGGAACGCGGCGATTCGCCGAATCAGCGGCTCGTCGTAAAAGCTCACGCGCCCGCCCGTCGCCTGATACACGCTTTCCAGCGCGTCAAACAGCGCCGCGCCCGCCATGTTGAAATACCCCGCGCCCTCGTCGCAGCCGCCGTCCTCCGGCAGAACCGCCAGATAGCTGTCCAGCATGCGCATCGCGCGGGTCACACCTTCGCTTCTGCGCCAACCGTCCCGCTCCAAAAGCAGCAGGGCGTCAATGACGTTGGAGAGAATCCACGGCGTCCAGTTGCAGACGTCTTTGCGAATCATGCCCATCCACCAGAAATCGTCGTGCTGCATGAACGGGGTCAGCACGCGGCGGTCGATTTCCTGCCGCACGCGCCGCGCAATCAGCGGGCTGACCGCGTCCAGCTTATCCTCCAATAGATATAGGATATCCGCCAGCGCCGCCGCCGTCTGCGCCGCAAACAAATCGACATACGGGTTGTTCGCATCCGGCAGAGGGCGCTCGTTCATCGGCGGGCGGCCGGGGTGGTCGCTGCCGTTGTGCGCGCTGAGCACCCACGTCGTTTCCTCGCAGATGCACCACAGGCCGTCGATAACGTCATCCAAATACGTTCCGTCATCCAGCAGACACTCGCCCAGCGCCGCGCCCATCAGCCGATTGCGCCGCGCGAAATACGGCGTTTCATACGCCGCTCGGTCGCCCGTTCGGCTGAACGCCAGAAACTGCGTCGCCGTTACGGGCGGGTAGCCCTGTTTGGCCTCGTCCGCCCAGACGAGCAGCTGCGCGCGTTTGTTTTCGGGCAGGGCGTCCCACGCGCCGCGCACCTGCCGCCGGGGAAACGGGCGGTAATCCCCCGTCTCCCCCAGCAAGCCATGCAGCGGATGCGCGTTCAGATAAGCAGCAAACATGTTAACCCTTCATGCCCGTCGTGGCAATGCCCTCGATGAAGTAGCGCTGCAGGAACAGGAACACGACCGTCACCGGCAGCAGCGAGCACAGCGACGCGGCCATGATGAGGTTGTAATCCGCGGAATACGCCTGAATGAAGCGGCGCAGGCCGACCTGAATCGTCTTGCGCAGATCGGTGGTCAGATAGATCATCGGGCCCATGTAGTCGTTCCACGTGTTGACGAAGGTGAAAATGCACAGCGTCGCGATGGCGGGCTTGGACAGCGGCAGGATGATGCGCGCCCAGATGCCGTATTCGCTCAGGCCGTCGATGCGCGCGGCCTCGCTCAAATCATTCGGAATGCCCATGTAGAACTGACGCATCAAAAACACGCCGAAGGCCGAGAAGCTTTGCAGCGCGACCAGCGCCCAAATGGTGTCATACAGGCCGATGGAGCGCATCATAATGAACTGCGGCACCATGTAAACCTGCCACGGCACGGCGATGGTGCCGATATAACACATGAACAGCACGTCGCGTCCCTTGAAATTCATCTTCGCGAACGCATAGGCCGCGAAGGAGGACGTGAGAATCTGCATGAACGTGACAATCACGGCCAGCACGGCGGTGTTTTTGAAATACGCCATCAGCGGCACGCGCTCCCAGATTTGCAGATAGTTTTCCCAGTGGAACGTTTCCGGAATCCACTTCATCGGGATGGAGAACACATCCACGCTCGTCTTGAGCGAGGAAGAAATCATCCAAACGAACGGCACAAGCGCCACAACGGTCAGCGCCAGCAGGAAGGCATACTTGAGCACCATGCCCACCACGTGTCCGGCGGTCTGCCGCTTGAGCTTGCGCTGCGTTTTCATCGAAACAGCGGTCATTCTTCTCGCCTCCCCTTACATGTAGTTGACCCACTTCTTCTCGCCGCGGAACTGCACAAACGTGACCAGCAGCACGATGGCCAGCAGCACCATGGAGACCGCGCTCGCCACGCCATACTGCGCGGAGGTCGCGATGCCCTCGCCGCCAAAGCTCAGCTCAAAGATGTAGGTGACAAGCATCTTGGTGGAACGGCCCGGGCCGCCCTGCGTCATGATGGCGACGACGTCGTAAATCTTGAAGCAGGAAATCACCAGCATGATGGAGACGAAGAACGTGGTCGGGGTGAGCATCGGCATGGTCACCTTGGTGAACTTCTGCCAGCCGTTCGCGCCGTCCATCGTCGCGGCCTCATACAGCTCTGCCGGCACGCCCTGAAGGCCCGCCAGATACATGACCATATAATAACCCGCGTTGCGCCAGACGCTGACGATGATAATCGCCCAGATGGCCAAATCGCGGCTGGACGTCCAGCTCTTGGTGATATGGATGCCGAAGAGCGAGAGAATCTGGTTGACGGGGCCGGTTTTCATCAGCAAAAAGTTCCAGCAGACGCAGATCGCCACCAGCGACGCGACATATGGGAAGAAGAACACCGCGCGGAAGAACTTCGCGCCTTTGACCGCCTTATTGAGCACCAGCGCCAGCCCCAGCGCGCAGGCGATGGTAATCGGCACGGTCGCGATAGTGTAATAGACGGTATTTTTGAGCGCAATGCCCAAGTTGCTCTTGGTGAAGCTGAAATCCTTGAAAATCAGGCGGAAGTTATCCAGCCCCGCCCAGGTGATTTTCGAGCCGCCGCTCCAATTCATGAACGCCAGCACGATGGAGAAAATCACCGGAATCAGGGTAAAGACAACAAAGCCGATGAAGTTCGGCGCGAGGAAGGTATAAGCCGTCAGCGTATTGCGCCGTTCCAGCTTGCCCATCTTGCGCTTTTCCACGCTTTTTGTCATGTCGTGCACATCCTCTCTGAGCGAAATCAATTCGGGAACGTTGGGGCTCTGCCCCAAACCCCGCCTCATCTGTCCGATTAAAATCAGATATTTGAGGCAGGCTCTAAGCCTTTGGGTGTAAATTTTGAAATAAAGAAAGGGGGAAGTGCCCCGGCGCCTCCCCCTTCCCTTAATTTTGGGAATTACTTGATGTATTCAGCAGCGCGCTCTTCCATTTCCGCGATGCCCTCGTCGATGGTCAGCTCGCGGGTCATGATGAGGCTGTGCTCCTCGTTGACGATGGACTTAATCTCGTTCACGCCGTCGCCGATCGGCCACTCCAGAGAGATGGCGGTGGGCAGCAGGGCGGCCTTGCTGTTCTCATCGGTCGGGAAGCCGTCCGCAGAAGCCATAACCTCGGCAACCGCTTCGCTCACGTACGCCGGACGGGTGCCGGTCGCGGCGATGGCCTTCGCGCCTTCTTCAGAGCACATCCAAGCGGCGAACTTCCAAGCCTCGTCCTTGTTCTCGCTGGCGTTGCTGATGGCAATGCCGGTCGGGGAACCGAAGGAAGAACCGGCGGCCACGCCCTCAAGATGCGGCACGGCGACGATGCCCCAGTTCATGGAAGCGGTGCCATCCTTGATGTAGCCGATCAGGGTGGAAGCATACCAGTAGCCCATCGGCATCATGGCGACGTTGCCCTGCGCGAAAGCGCCGGAGTAGTGCAGGCCGGAGGCCTTCAGCTCGTCGTAGCTCATGCACACGCCGTCATCCTCGAGGCCCTGATACAGCTCGTAGAAGTACTTCAGGTCGGAGTATTCGCCGTCGGCCAGCGTGTTCACGCCGTCGCAGACCGCCCAGTTCGCAACCGCGGACAGCCAGGTGTGGTAGTGCGTGCCGTAAGCGCCGGTCTTTTCGTGGATGTCGCGCGCCATCTGCGCGTACTCATCCCACGTCCAGTCGTTGGTCGGATAATCCATGCCGGCCTGATCGAACAGGTCTTTGTTGTAGAACATCACCCAGTAGTCCGCGCGGAACGGGAGCGCGTACTGCTGGCCGTCGGTCAGCGCCACATAGCAGCTGTCCATGCCCGCGTACTTGGTCATATCCACGCCGTCGGCCGCAATCTGCTCGGTCATCGGCACGATGAGACCTTCCTTCGCCCAGTTCTGCATGTCGGAAAGCTCCTTGACGCAGTACAGGTCGGTGGTGTCGCCGCCGGCGAGCATGGTGCTGGCCTTCACGTTGTAATCCTGAGACGCGAGGTCAACCCACTCGATTTTCACGTCGGGGTTCGCGGCCTCATAGCCCTCTTTAATCGCGGTGTAATACGGCGTGGTCGCGGTATCCCAACCGGCGACCTTCAGCGTCGTCTCCGCCAGAGCGGGCGCCATCGTGGCGACCATCATCGAGGCGAGCATGCCAGCAAGCAGTTTCTTCATTTCAGTTTCCTCCTTATCGGGTTGGCGGCCTTGCCATGTTACCGCTTACATTTGCTGTATGTCGGTTTTTCATGGCCTTTTTCGTTACTATATCAGCCGCTTTGTTGAACTCATTATACAAAATTGTCAGTTTCAAGTCAAGTCTTTTCAGCATTTTTTCTTTGAACTTTTTCATTGTCGTCCGTTCCAAATCGTTTTTCATTGCTATTTTCATTTTGTTACCGATTACATTTTTCTTGCATCCGACGCATTCGGGGTTTATAATGAAAGCAAACCGACATCGGGAGGATTGCCCCGCATGGATAAGAAAGTCACCATCTACGATATCGCGCGTGAGGCGGGCGTCTCCACCGCGACCGTCACCCGCGTCACCTCCGGCGATGCGCGCGTCAAGCCCGCCACGCGGGAAAAGGTGCAGCGTGTCATCGACCAGTACGCCTATACGCCCAGCGCCGCCGCGCGCGATTTGGAGCGCGGGCAGACCCACTCGCTGGCCATCGTCCTGCCGCAGATTATCAACCCGTATTTCACGCGCATGTTCGACGCGGCCAACACCGCCGCCACGGAAAACGGCTACACCCTCTGGCTCTTTCAGGCCGCCGACCGCAAGCCCATCTCCCGCGAGCTTGTCGATGAGCTTATCCGCCGCCGCTTCGACGGCGCGGTGTTCGCGGGCAACATCTGGGGCAACGAGCGTTCCGGCCTGAGCGAGGCGCTCGGGCGGCTGCGCCACCACATGCCCGTCGTTGCCATCTGCCCGCCCGCCACTCAGCTCGACTGCATCTGCATTCACAGCGATTTGGTCGGCTGCTCGCGCCTGCCCGTGCGCCATCTGCACACGCTCGGCCATCGGCGCATCGCGTTCATCGGCGGCTCGATGCAGTTCCACGATTACAGCAAGCGCGGCGAAAACTTTCTGGAGGAGCTGCGCGTCCTCGGCCTGCCGGATGACCCCGCCTATCATGTGGACTGCGGCTACGACGCGGAGAGCGGCGAGCGCGCCGTGCTGCGCATGCTCTCCTGCCTGCCGCGCAGCCACCGGCCGACGGGTATCATCGCCTTCAACGACCTTGTCGCGCTCGGCGCGCTCAAGCAGCTCAAAAAGATGGGCCTGCACGTGCCGGAGGATATGGCCGTCATCGGCTGCGACAATCAGTTCTTCTGCCCCTACACCGACCCGCCCCTCACCTCGGTCGAGCTTTATCCCGAAGATATGGCGCAGAGCGCCGTCCGCGAGCTGCTCTTCTCCAAGGATAACACCCGCCAGTCCTTCGCCATGATGCGCGAGGCCTCGCTCATCGTTCGCGAAAGCTGCGGGGCGAAGCTGGGGTATCGGAGGTTGGGGTGAAAAAGCGGCCGACCGGCTGCAGTTTTCTGTAATGTAAAGCGAAAAAGAGAGTACGCAGAAATTACGCACTCTCTTTTTTCTCTTTCTCCCCCAGCTCCCGAAAGAACCCAACGACCACCGGCGCGCACACCGCCGCCGCCATCCCCCAGCCCGCAATCGGGGCAAGCAGAATCCCCGTCTGCTCAAAAAAACGCGGCAGAACAAACAGCGCCGGAATATAAAACAGCCCCTGCGGCATCAGCGCGAGCAGCGTCGCCAGATACGGTCTGCCGACGCATTGCAGCATGGTGTTGGCCGAAAAGGCGAACGGCATGAACAGCAGCGCAAGGAGGTTCAACCGAAGCGCCAGCGCGCCCGTCGCTACAACGGAAGCATCGCCCGCGCTGAACATGCGCATAATCGGTTCGGCAAAGACGGTGCAGACCAGCGCAAACACGGTCATCAGCGCGGTGTTAAACCGCACGCCGAAGCGATAGGCCTCGCGCACGCGGCCATAGCGTCTTGCGCCCATGTTGTAAGAATAGATCGACATCGAGCCTTGAAAAAAGCCTTTGATAACCGCCATCAGCACGGCGGTCAGCTTGGCGATAATGGACAGACAGGCGATGAGCACATCGCCGCCGTAAAGCCCTGCCGCCGTATTGACGGCGACGGTCGCCAGCGTCGTCACCATATGTCGGCAGAGCGAAGCCAGGCCGGAACGGAGAATATCGACATAGACCGAGGCTTTGAGCTGCACGGCGCGAAGGGCGAGCTTGGTTTCCGTCCGTCCCGTGCAGTAAAAGCCGAGCAGCACGGCCAGCCCGACGCTTTGGCTGATGAGCGTCGCCAGCGCCGCGCCGCCCACGCCCATATCGCAGGCGAAAATCAGCAGCGGATCGAGCACGAGGTTCAGCACCGCGCCGCTGCCGATGCCCGCCATCGAATATTTCATCTTGCCTTCGCACCGCAGAATCGAGCTGAGCACCAGCGACGACGCCATCACCGGAAAGCCGATGAGGATATACCTCGCATAGGCGACGGCATGCGGCAGAATGGTCTCGCTCGAGCCGAGCAGCCGCATCAGCGGGCGGATGAACGCCAGCCCCAACACCGCCGCGGCGGAGCACAGCGCCAGCACGGAGAAAAACGCCGTCGAGCCGTATTCCCCCGCCTCTTTCGCTTTGCCCTCGCCGAAGAACATGCCGATTCGCGTGCCGCTGCCCATGCCGAACAGATAACCCACGCTGCTGATAAATTCCATCAGCGCGAAGGAAACGCCGACCGCGCCGACAGCCTGCACGCCCAGCCGCGAGACGAACCAAGTATCCGCCATATTATACAGCGTCGTGACCAGCATGCTGACCATCGCGGGAAAACCGAGGCGCAGCGTCAGCTTGGGAATCGGCGTTTTTGTCATCACATCGTAATTGCTCATGGGTATACCTCGATTCAAATTCAATCCGTGACGGATAAAGCATCTTTGGGGTTCGTCTTTGCGCGGTATATTCGCCGCTCAGACACGAAAATCCCCCCGAAGCCGCGCTTCGAGGGGAAAAGCGGTCAAACTCAGGCGGCTTTGGCGGCCTTCTTCGCCCTTTCGACGTTGAAGAACAGCACCACCACGCCGAGAATCAGGCCGACGATGGAGGTGACGGTCTCCGGCGTAATCAGGCACATGGCAGCCACGAAAGCGAGCGCGCGCTCAAACGCGTTTGCGGTCGTCTTATAGAAGCCCGCAACGGTCACGGCGAGGAAATACGTACCGGCCAGCAGCTGCGCCGCGCCGAGCACGATTTCCGCCACGCTGCCCTGAAGCAGGATGGCCGGATTATACACAAAGACGAACGGAACGAGGAAGCCGACCAACGCAAAGAGCATGCCGCGCAGACCGGTTTTCATCGCGTCCGCGTCGGCGATACCCGCGGCCGTATACGAAGCCACGCACACCGGCGGGGTAATCTGCGCCATAATGCCGTAATAGAACACGAACATGTTGGCCACCAGCGGGCTGATGCCCAGCTGCTGCATGGTCGGCACGAACAGCGTCACGCCGACGAGATACGCGGCGACGGTCGGCAGGGCCATGCCCAGCAGCATGCAGCCGACCATCGCGATCAGCATCGCAACGAAGAGATTGGAAAGGCCGATGCTCGCAATCACGCCCGCGAGGTTCGTTGCCAGCGAGGTCTGCTGGGTCATCACGTTGATGATGATGCCGCAGGCCGCGGTCGGGATGGCGATTTCGGCAGCGGACTTCGCACCGTCCAAGCAGCACTTCCACATCTGCTTGAGGCCGGCGAAGTTGCCGCCCTTCTTGCCCTCGACGATATCCGTCCACGCATTGCCGGAGGATTCGCCGCCGCCGATGAAGAAGCTCAGCAGGTTGCACAGCAGGCAGGTCGCAATGCCGTACACGCCGGAACGCATCAGCGAATTGCCGTTGAGGATGCAGACGATCAGCACGACGACCGGAACCAGCAGATACAGACGCGGGAGAAGCGGATCGCGGACCTCAATCTTCGCATCCTCGCTGCCGCCCGCGCGGGCCGCGCGCTTCTTGGCCAGAAAGCTGACCAGCACGAATACGCCGAAGTAATACGCCAGCGCCGGAATGATGGCGTCCGCCGCAACCTGCAGATAGTTCATACCCAGCGTTTCCGCCATGATGAACGCGCCGACGCCCATAATCGGGGGCATAATCTGGCCGCCGGTGGAAGCGACAGCCTCAATCGCGCCCGCCTCTTCCGGCTCATAGCCGATTTTTTTCATCATCGGGATGGTCATCACGCCCGTAGTCGCTACGTTGGCCACCGCAGAGCCGGAAACCATGCCCATCAGGCCAGAGGAAATAACCGCAGCCTTCGCCGGGCCGCCGGAGGACTTGTTGGAGAACTTCATGCCCACGTCGATGAGCAGCTTGCCGCCGCCGCATTCGGAGAAGAACGCGCCGAAGATGATGAAGTAGAACAGCGAGGTGCAGGAGGTCGTCAACGGCGTACCGTAGACGCCGTATTCGGCCATCGTCATGCCTTCGGTGAATTTTTCAAACATTTTGGCAAAGGTCTTATTCTTGGCGGTCGCGACGGTTCTGAACACGCCGGCCGGCAGGAACGGAGAGACCCAGGAGAAGATGATGAACGCGATGATGAAGAAGAACAGGATGTTGCCCAGCGTGCGGCGCACGGCCTCCAGCAGCAGCACCACGATGCAGACCATCGCGATGTAATCCACCGTCAGCGGCTTGGAGACGGCCATGTCGTAGCTGGCCAGTCGGCTCACGTTGGCGACGGTGTAATAGAGCACGTAGAGAATCGCCGCGAAAAACACGAGGTCAAACCAGCGCGTCCACGCGTATTTGTTCATCTCCGCTTCGGTCGGCTCGGCGCCGCCCTTGGCCTTGGCGCGCTTGCGCAGCTTTTTCTGATAGGTCTTGTCCGCCGGATTATACAGAAAAACGAGGGAAAGCGCAAAGCACAGGTGCACCGGCGTTTGCAGCATAATGGTCAGCTGCTTGACCAGCGCGAGATACATCTGGAAGATAAAGAAAGCAATCGTAATGAGGATGGTAAACACCTTGCGTGTCTTACTGCTCATGCTTTTTTCTCCGCCCTTTCTTTTCGTACTGGGGGAAATGTTTTTGGGGGAAAACCTTTTCGGTTAGGCCGCCCGCCTGCCCGATTGAAATGTGACGGCTTTGCCCGAACTCCGTCAAATTTCAATCGGGCAACGCCTGAACCGTCTGGCAATCTTTACCGCTTAAAAAGAGCGGGACACGGCCGCCGGACCGCGCCCCACTCGAAGCTCAAGCGATAACCCGGTAAGGGGTTTTGGCTTTATTCAGTTGGGCTTAGTCGTGCGCGTAGCCCATTTCCTCGTAGTAGCGCGCGGCGCCCGGATGGAGCTCGCAGCCGGTGAGCGCCTTGGAACCGGCGGTCTCCGGATTGAAGTAATTCAGGGTCGCGGAAGCGGAGACCAGAATGTCCTTGTTCTCGCAGATGGCCTTGGTGATTTCGTAGGCGACTTCCTCATCCATGTCCGCGGACACGATGATGCACTGCTGAGAGCCGACGGTCTTGATGTCGCTGTCCTGCTTGTTCCAGGTGCCGGCCGGCACGGTCACGTAGTCGTAGCCCTGCTCGCACAGCGCGGCCAGCGTCTCGTCGGAGAGCTGCACGTCGTACATGTCGTGGGTGAGGCAAAGCTCGGTGGTGTTGGCCTGGCCCGCGCCGATGTGGTCGATGGTCAGATCATACAGATCGTCGATGAGGCCGTCCTTGATGGCGCTGCCGGAGGTCTTTTCAACGGTCAGCCAGGCCGGCGGGTTGTTGATGTCGATGCCGAACACGCCGAACACGCGCTCCGCGGCCAGCTCGCCGAAGGAGCCGTTCTTCTTGATGACCATCTTCACCGGCTGCTGCTTTTCAACCAGCTCTTCGATGGTGGTGATGCCCGTCTCGTTGACGAACTTCTGGGTGAACATCACGTTCACGAAGTCGTTGCCCAGACCGCCCGCGATGCAGCGGACGTCCTCGCAGACCGGCACGCTCGCGGACTCGATGCCCGTGGTGGCGGCCCACAGCGCCGGAGCGGAGTTGGACATGGTCAGGTCGGCCTCGCCTTCCTGAATGAGCACCGGAGAGGAGACGTTGCCGGAAGAGTTGGAAACCAGAGACACGGTCAGGCCGTCGACGGTCTGAATCGCGTTCATGATGGCAGTCGCGTACGTGTAGCCGGCGGTGCCGGTTTCCTGCGTGCCGAACAGCAGCTCGGCGTTCACGGCCAGAGCGGAAGCAGCCGTCAGCAGCATGGCAACGGCCAGAACGAGGGTAAGAAGCTTCTTCATATGAAAGTTCCTCCTTTTTATTTTCTAAAAGCCTTTCTTCGCGGCTTTTTAGACGGGGTTATTTCGCCAGCTTCGCCTTGCGGGCAACAGAAAGCTTGATGCCGTATTCGATGGAGTTGAGCAGGGAAAGCTCGTTGGCCATGCCCGTTCCGGCCTGATCAAAGGCCGTGCCGTGATCGACCGATACGCGGACGATCGGCAGGCCGAGCGTCAGGTTGATGCCCTCGACCGCGTCCCACTGCTGCTTTTCGCGGTTGAACACGAAGCCGATGAGCTTGAGCGGGATGTGGCCCTGGTCGTGATACATGCAGACCACGATGTCGTACCAGCCGCCGCGCAGCTTGCAGTGCACGGTATCCGGCGGAATCGGGCCGACGACGTTGATACCCTCCGCCTTGGCCAGCTCGATGGCCGGGGTGATTTCGTTAATCTCCTCGTCGCCGAAGAGGCCGCCCTCGCCGCAGTGCGGGTTCAGGCCGGCCACGGCCACGCGCGGGTTTTCAATGCCCAAATCGAGGCACGCCTGATGGGACATGCGGATGACGTCCAGCACGCGCTCCTTCTTGCAGCGCTCGCACGCCTGACGCAGCGAGCAGTGGGTGGAAACGTGGGTGACACGCATCTCCTTGTGCGCCAGCATCATGCAGTATTTGTCCGCATGGGTGTAATGGGCGTAGATTTCGGTGTGGCCGTCGAAGTGATGGCCCGCCTTGTTCATGGCCTCTTTGTTCAGCGCGTTAGTGACGGTGCCGTCCACCTCGTTGGCCATGGCCAGCTCGATATCCTTCTTGACGTATTCAAACGCGGCGTTGCCCGCCATCACGGAGACCTTGCCCAGCTCGAGCTTGTCCAAATCCACCATCTTCATGTCGTACACGTCGATGGTGCCCTTTTCAAACTTCGCGTCCGCCACACGCTGCACGGCGTTGATTTTCACCTCCGGCATGCCGACGTAGGCCTTGGCGGCCTCCATCACGCACGCGTCGCCCACGACGATGGGGCGGCAGCGGTCGTAAACATCCGGATGGTTGATGAGGGCCTTGATGGTGATTTCCGGGCCAATGGAGGCAGGATCGCCCATCGTAATTCCGATAATCGGCTTCTCGTTCATCTTGCTGCTTCCTCCCTTTTAGCACATGCCCTTGGCGGCGTTCTCGGCCAGCACTTTCTTGATGGCCTCGAGGCCCTCTTCCGGCACCTGATTGAACGGCGCGCGGCACAGACCGACGTTGTAGCCCAGCAGGCGGACGGCCGTCTTGACGATGGTGTTCGGGTTGCCGTATTTGAAGCAGGCGCGGAAGGACTGGATGGAGGCGTTCGCTGCCTTCGCTTCCTCGATTTTGCCCGCCATGAACAGGTCGTAGATGGAGGCCATCGTGTGCGGATAAATGTTCGCGCAGCCCGCGATGCCGCCCGTGCCGCCCGCCAGCAGCGTCCAGACAATCAGCTGGTCGTTGCCCGAAAGGGTGGAGAATTTTCCATTCTGCTTGCTTTTGCCCGCGTCGATGTAGCCCAGAATGTTGGTGAAATTGCCGCTGGAATCCTTCGCGCCGACGATGTTTTCAATCTGCGCCAGCTTGGCGACCGTTGCGGGCGCAAGCGCGTTGCCCGTGCGCGCCGGAATGTTGTAGAGCACGATGGGCATATCCACCGCTTCGGCGACCGCCTTGTAGTGCTCATACAGCTCGTTTTGGCTGGCCGCCGCAAAGCTCGGCGTGATGATGGAGAGCACGTCCGCGCCCATATCCATCGCCATTTTGCTCTGCGCAACGGTCTCCTTGGTGGAGATGCAGCCCGTGCCCGCGTAAATCGGCACGCGGCCGTTGGTCTCCTCGATGACCGTTTCCAGCACCAGCTTCTTTTCCTCACCGTTGAGGATGTAGCCCTCGCCGTTCGTGCCGAAGGGGAACAGCGCATGCACGCCGCCCGCAATCAGGCGGTTGACCTGCGCGCGAAGTTCCTGCACGTTGATGCTCTCGTCCTCGTTGAACGGAGTGATAATCGGAGGGATAATGCCCTTGATTTCGACCTGCTTCATCGGGAATTTCTCCTTTTGTCGATGTCGGTTGTGGTTTCAGCTTCCGTCCCCTTTGGGGCGGCGGAAGGGCGGTTACATAATCGTCTGATAAATGGCGCGCGCGTCGTCCGGACCGATTTCGCGCATGTTGTTGACCAGCAGGCGCGTCACCTGCATGCCCGCCGCAACCAGACCCTCGAGGTCCTGCTGCGGGATGGTGTACTTGGCCTTGAAGCTCTCCGGAATTTGCAGCGTGGCGACAATCGCGTCCATCTTGGCGATGATCCACTCCGCCTTCTCGGCGACTGTCTTGCAGGCGCTGCCGTCGTGCGCGCAACGGTCATAGGCCAGCGCAAGGCGCTCGGCAAAGGCTTCGCAGCCCATGTTGAACTTCATCACCGGAATCAGCAGCACCGCGTTGGAAATGCCGTGCGGCACATGATACTTGCCGCCCAGCGGGTAGGACAGCGCGTGCACGCCCGTCGTGCCGGAAGCGGTGATGGCGATGCCCGCGTAGAACGCGGCAATCTGCATCTTGTTCTTTGCTTCCATCGCCTCGCTGTCGGTGCAGGCGGGCACGATGTTTTCCAGAATCAGGTCGAGCGCCTCCAGCGCAAACGTGTCGGAGAACGGGTTCGCCTTGTTGGAGGTAAAGCACTCAATCGCATGCGCCAGCGCGTCCACGCCCGTCGCCGCGGCAATGCCCATCGGCAGGTGCTTGATCATGCGCGCGTCGAGGATGACGTAATCGGCAATCATGTTTTCGTTGACGATGCCGACCTTCAGCTCCTTCTCCGGCACGGCCACGATGGCGTTGGGCGTGACCTCCGCGCCCGTGCCCGCCGTGGTCGGAATGAGCACGATGGGCACGCACTTTTTCGCCATGCCCGGGTTATCCAGCAGCTCCTTCACGCCGTATTCGTCCGTGACCAGCACGCTGGCCAGCTTGGCCGCGTCCATCACGCTGCCGCCGCCGCAGGCCACAATCAAATCCGCGCCGTCCGCCTTGAACTGGTCGATCAGCGCCTGAACGGCCATATAGGTCGGTTCGGGCTGAAGCTCGTCGAGCACGTAATATTCCACGCCGCCGGCCTTGACCGCCGCCTCCGGCAGAGCAAACAGGCCGCAGCCCTCGATGCCCTTATCGGTGAACATGGCGACCTTCTTCGCGCCCGTCGCCTTGATGATGGCGGTGATGTTGTCCATCGCGTTTTCGCCGCCGTAAACGGCATGCGGCATTTTCAGATTGTATTTCGTCAGCATAACTTTCCTCCTGCATTATCGGGCCCGGGCTGCGGTCGGGTTATACAGCCCGACGCGCTCGCGCTTGCTGCCCATCACGTCCGCTTCGCTGAAACGCATATATTTCACGCCCTTGCGGGTGTAAGCGGCATAAGCCAGATGCAGCATGCCGTCGCGGCTCTGCATCAGATAGGGGTATTCGTATTGACGATTGTTCGTCTTGTTTTCTTCGCCCATGAAGCCTTCGCCGCGCTCCATCCAGCGGATGAGCGGGAAGGTCAGGCCGCCGTCCTCGGAGAGCGCAACGGCCACGGGGCAGCGCAGGCCCGGCCACGCCGCCTTGCCGGAAACGGGTTCGGGCGTGCAGGTCGGGTTGTAGGCAATCGCGATGCGGCCGCTTTGCAGCCGAACGGCGCTGATGGAAGAATTGTTGTTGGGCAGCGGTGTGGGCACGGGTTTGCTCCAGCTGTCGCCCCAGTCAAGCGATTCGCTTCGATAGATGAAATCGGCTTCGCGGCTGCGCATGAACGCCGCCAGACGGCCATTGCCCAGCTCCACGACGTTGGCGTGCACGCGGCCGTTGCTCTCCGGCATGTCTGCCTGCCGCCAGGTTTTGCCCCGATCGTCGGAAATCTGGAAGGCGGTCGGGTCGCCGGAAAGGCCGTCAACGGAATCGGTGCACAGCCAGTTGGCGAAAATCCAGCGTCCGCTGCTCAGCACCTGAATCGGCTGTCGGCAGAAGCTGCCCTCGCGCGCAAACAGCGTCTCATATGCGCCCCACGTTCTGCCGCCGTCCGTGCTCTTCTGGCAGCGGATTTGGGAAGTGAACTGCATGTTGTCCTTCCCCGCCTGTCGGTCGAGCTGGGCGGTGTAAACGGCCCACACGGCGCCGTCCGGCCCATTAAAAAGCGAGGGATTCTGCTCGCTGCGGTTCGGATCGCCGGAAATATCGACCGGCTCCGTCCAGCGGCCGCTCTCCGGCTCAAGGCGGGAACAGATGATGCGGATATCCGCGCTGCCCTCATACGTGCCGCCGAACCACGCGCAGAGCAGCGTGCCGTCCGTCAGCTCCAGCAGCGCGGGCGCGTGAGCGGTCGGATAGCCGCCCGTCGGGAGGAAAGCCTCCAGCGTGCCCATATCCTCGTTGGCGTAAATGCGTCCGTCCGGTGTCAGCCCCGGCAGTTTGGGATAATTCATCATGCTTCTTTCTCCTCCGGTGTCCGTATCATCCGCGCGAGATCGGTCAGCAGGGTTTCGCCGCCGAAGCCGCCGGATTTTGAAATGACAAATCGTGTGCGCCCGCCCAGCGTGAAGCGGGAGAGCACCACGCCCGCGAACAGTTCGCCGATCGGCTCCATCTCGTGCACGCCGACGCTGTTCATGCATTGCAGCAGCGTGTCGCCGCCCGTGATGAGCAGCGTGCCGACAAACGGGCTGTCAAACAGCTGCATCATGATGTTTCCCAGCGCGCCGGAGATGTTCACGCGGATGTCGTCAATCGTCATGCCGTGCGCCCTGGCGTAATCGGCGGTCGGGGTGTTATCCCCCTCGTCGTTGCCGTCGATGATGCAGGCCGCGTTCTGCGCCAGCGTCTTTTCCCAGCACTTGACTGCCATGCGGCCCTCTTCCGTGGCAAAGTAGCCGGCGGTCAGCTTCTGCGCGGGCGTCATGCGGATGTGCGCAAAGCCGTTCTCCTCCGCGTGGGCAACCTGCCCGACGGTAATCGGGTTCACACTGCCGCAGAGCACCAGCAGCCGCTCATCCAGCTTCGGCAGGTTCGTTTTGTGGATGTTCAGCCCGAGCAGCTCGGGCAGGATGGCGCCAAAGCCCGCGCAGCCCGCCATCACATGCAGCCGCCCTGCCTCAAACAGCCGCCTGCCCGCAACGGCCAAATCCTCTTCCGTCTCCGCGTCGTACACCACAATGCCGTTTGTGTCGCTCAGCGGGCCGAACTCCGTCAGCGGCGGGCAGTTTGTCACCGGAATTTCGCATTGCTCGTTGATAAGCGCGGCCACATCCGAGTGGCGGACGGGCTCGAACGGGTCCAGCCCGAAAACACTCTCGGCGACCGGCGTGCCGGAAATGTAATGCACGCCGCCCGAGGTCGTGCGCCCCATCTGCGGGAAGGCCGGCAGAAAGGGCAGCTGCCCGTAGCCGCTGGCGCTGAGCACCGCGTGCAGCTCCGCGCCAATGTTGCCGCGAAGGGCAGAATCCGTCTTTTTATAGATGTAAGGAACGCCGAGTGCGGCCGCCTGCCGCACCGCGCGGAAAACAATGTCGTAAGCTTCCCCTGCGCTGAGGTGTCGCGTTTCGGCGTCCAGCACCAGCACGCTGACCTCGCTCCCGATTTTGGAAAAATCGGCCTCCGGATTGGTGATAACGCGGGTCTTGGCCCCCTGTGCGGCCAGCTGAACCCCGGTATCCAGCGCACCGGTGAAGTCATCGGCGATGATGAACAGTTTAATCATGAGGCACCTTCTTCTGTCGGAACGCATCGGCTCCTTCGTATTTCGTCTGCTTCTACTCTGATTATATAAAAATTCCGTCAAAAAACCAGCCGATATGACAGTTGAAACGTTAAAAAATGAAACACAGATGCAAATCACGCGAAAAAGTGTCCCAAATAGCGTTTTAATTTGAAACACACCACTTTTCAAGTGACAAAAGTGTTTCAATATGATACAATACAAGCATGGGCCGCATAAAAACAAACGATGTTTTTATACGCTTTGTCTCGACCGTCCGATGAAGCCCTGCAATGTGAACAAAAAGCAGCCTGAGGCCGCTTTCATTTCCGCCAAAGTTTGTAAAAACTCGAATTTCTGCATACGCGGCCGATTTATTGCAATTTCTTATAAAACAAAAACAATTTCCGAAAGGAACAACCTGCCATGGAGAAGCGCATCGCCCACATTTTGGCCATCGCCCCCTACGAGGGCATGAAAACCGCGTTGGAACGCGCTGCGGAGGCGCACGACGATATCAATCTGGATATTCGGCTGGGCGATTTGGAGGACGGCGCGCAGATCGTCCGCGACTGCGTGCAGGATGACTACGACGCCGTCATCTCCCGCGGCGGCACGGCGGAGCTCATCCGCAGCATCACGGAGCTGCCCGTCGTTGAAATCGAGCTGTCGATGTATGATATTCTCCGCTCCATTCGGCTGGCGCAGAATTATGCCGACCGATACGCCATCGTCGGCTTCAAAAACATCACGGAATCCGCCCACACCCTCTGCGATTTGCTGCGCTATGACATCGAAATCGTGACCGTGCATAACACGGACGAGGCGGAAAGCGCCTTGCGCCGCCTGAGCCGCAGCGGCTGCCGCATCGTCATCTGCGACGTGGTGACGCACACCATCGCCCAACAGATGGGCGTTACGCCGTTTTTGATTACCTCCGGCGCGGAAAGCGTCGAGCTGGCCCTTTCGCGGGCCAAGGAGCAGGGCCAAATCTTCCACCGGCTGCGTCGGGAAAACCACTTCCTGCGCAAGCTGGTGGAATATGAGGGCAGCAACACCATCGTCCTCCGGCAGGACGGCAGTGTCTATTACAGTCGGCCGGATAATCCATCCGACGAGCTGATTGCCGCCCTGCGCGCGCGCATTCCGGAAATCCCGCTGCATTCCCAGCTTCGCTTTTATTATCATAACCACAACCTGCTGACCACCGTCAGCGCGCACACGATGACCATCGACCACGTGCGCTACGCCGTCTTTCACCAGCAGCCCACGCAGATTCCCATGCGCAGCGGCAAGCTCGGCATTCGCTCGCTCAACAAGACGGAATGCGAATACCTGTTCACCAACAGCTTTTACAGCATCACGGGCGCGATGGGCGAATTGGAGCAGCGGCTGGGTTCCATCGCCATCTCCCGCCAGCCGGTGATGATTTTCGGCGAGCCGGGCACGGGCAAAGAACAGATTGCCCGCGCCATCTATCTGCACAGCAGCCTGCACAACAACCCGCTGGTCGTCATCGACTGCACGGTGATGGATGAAAAGAGCTGGGATTACCTGTTCAGCCACCATTCCTCGCCCCTCAACAGCAGCGGCAGCACAGTCTATTTTCAGCATCTGGAGGATATGCCCGCTCTGCGGCAGAAGGAGCTGCTGTCCGCCATCCACGACACCGAGATGGTGCGGCGCGAACGCCTGCTGTTCACCTGCGATTGTCGGGAGGGCGCGCCCGTGCCGGAGGTGGGCAGGCGCTTTGCCTCCGAGCTGGGCATGCTGACCCTCCGCCTGCCGACGCTCCGCAGCCGCGTCGATGAGATTCCCTCGCTGGCAAGCCTGTATCTGAACAGCCTGAATTACGAGCTGGGCAAGCAGATCTCCGGCTTCGAACCGACCGCCGTCGAACAGCTTCGCCGCTACGACTGGCCGCAGAATTACACCCAGTTCAAGCACGTGCTGCACGAGCTGGCGACGCTGGAAACCTCGTCCTATATTCGCTCTTCGGCCACGGCGGAGTTGCTCGCCAAGGAACGCACCCTCCTGCGCAGCACAACGACAAACGCGGGCATTCGCATCGAAGGCCGAACGCTCAGCGAAATCAACCGCGATATTGCCGTGAAAACCGTCGAAATGCAGGTCGGCAACAAAACCCTCGCCGCCAAACAGCTGGGTATCAGCCGCACGACGCTCTGGCGCATGCTCGGCGCGGAGGCGATTGTGGAGAAAGACGCAGAAAAATAAGGCGGCGAAGGTGTGAGATAACCGGGAACGTAGAAAGAGAATGTAGAGAGATATGAAAAGAGCCGAGACTCAACTCCGTAGGATGGAGATGAGTCTCGGCTCTTCTTTGGGAATTTTGAAGGCGTAGGGCACCGGCAAGCGCTTTTTTATTTTTCTTGTCGTTGTTTATCTTTCGGTTTGCTTTCTCGGTACCGTCAAGTATTATGCGCAAATTCATTTACAAGTCTGGCAAAACTCAGTCTGCACAGGGCAGGGAAACCTGCCCTTAATTACCTAGGGAACCTCTGATTTAATCGAAACCATGAACGAAACAATAAAATATGATATAATAAAGCCAACAAATAAGG
>CAKURR010000021.1 GCA_934675735.1 uncultured Clostridia bacterium | reverse complement strand
AAGATCGGCACCACCGGCACCGTCGTGGCGCTTCCGGTTCCGACCAGCGGCAGCGTTTCCGAGCTGCGCATGAAGGGCTTCACCGACACGATGAAGGAAATCGCGCCGGACATGAACATCATCGAATACGCGACCGCCTTCACCCGTGAGGACGGCCTGAAGGATTTCACCGACATCCTCGCGGCGAACAAGCAGATTGACGCGGTTTACAGCCTGGATGACGAGACCTCCATCGGCGTGCTGCAGGCGATTGAGGACGCGGGCCGCACCGATATCAAGGTCATCACCGGCGGCGGCGGATGCCAGGAATACTTCAAGATTATCAAGGAAAACGAATCCATCAACATCTGCTCCGCGCTGTACAGCCCGCTGATGGTGCGTCAGGCCGTGGATATGGCGGTTTCCGTGCTCAAGGGCGAGACGGTTGAGCCGGTTCTGGTCATCCCGACGACGATTGTCGACCGCAGCAATGTGGATGAATACCTCGACCCGAACAACACCGTGTATTGATGGAATTTCTTCGCCGTGACCGCCCTGCGGCGGCAGCGGGGAACAGGGCTATGGCGTAAGCCATAGCCCATTTTCATATCCAAATGCGGGGGGACAACCATGAAACTGAAAATGGACGGAATCTGCAAGTCGTTCGGCTCCAACGAAGTGCTCAAATCCGTGGGGTTTCGGCTGGAGGAGGGCGAAATCTGCGCCCTGCTGGGCGAAAACGGCGCGGGCAAATCGACGCTGATGAATATTCTGGGCGGCGTTTTGCAGCCGGATTCGGGCGATATCCTGCTGGACGGCGAAAAGAAAAAGTTTGATTCGCCGGCGCAGTCGCTCGACGCGGGCATCGCTTTTATCCACCAGGAGCTGAACCTCATCAACGATCTGCCGATATACGAAAACATGTTTATCGGCCGCGAGCTGAAAAAGAAGAGCGGCTTTCTTGACCACAAACGAATGATTGAGGAAACGCGCCGCGTGTTTGACCGCATGGGGCTGACGCTCGACCCGAAAGAGATGGTGCGCAATCTGGATGCGTCGTATAAGCAGATTGTGGAAATCAGCCGCGCGCTGCTGATGGATGCGAAAATCATCATCATGGACGAACCGACGACGTCGCTGACCGATCCGGAAATCGAGAAGGTTTTCGCGATTCTGCGCCAGCTGCGGGAACAGAAGGTCGGCATCGTCTTTATTTCGCACAAGCTGCGCGAGGTGATGGAAATCTGCGACAGCTATACGGTGCTGCGCGACGGCGTGATGGTGGCCAGCGGCAGCGTGAAGGACGTGACCACATCCGATTTGGCGCGCTTCATGGTCGGCCACGATGTGCGCACGGAGAAACTGGGCAGCGGCGCGCAGCGCGGCGAAGAGCGCCTGTCGCTGCACGGGTTCACCGGTGAGCCGCATTTCCGCAACATTGATTTGACGGCGTATGCGGGCGAGGTGCTCGGCGTTACGGGCCTGCTCGGCGACGGGCGGAGCGAGCTGTTTTCCGCGGTTTTCGGCGCGGAGAGCGTCAGCGCGGGCGAGATGCGGCTGGGCGGCAAGCCGGTGCACATCACATCCACCCGAATGGCCAAGCAGATGGGTATCGCCTATGTGCCGCGCAACCGCAAGGAGAACGGCATCATCAAGGATATGTCGATTCTGGAAAACGGAACGATTGTTTCCTGGCCGGATTTGATGCGCGGCGGCCTGCTTGACCACAAGCGCCAGAGAGCGGAGTTTGAGCGGGAAAAGGAAGCGCTGCACATTAAGATGGGCGGGGAGGGCGACTCGATTACCAGCCTTTCCGGCGGCAATCAGCAAAAGGTGGTGCTGGCCAAGTGGCTCAGCCGCGAGCCGAAGGTGCTTATTCTCGATAACCCGACGCAGGGCGTCGATGTGGGCGCGAAGGAAGAAATTTACGACATCATCCTCAAGCTGGCGAAAGAGGGGGTCGCGGTCATCGTGCTCTCATCCGAAGCGCAGGAGGTTATCCGCGTCTGCGACCGCGCGCTGGTGATGTATCACGGCGCGATTGTCGGCGAGGTGAACGGAGAAACGATGACGGAGCATGAAATCATGCGGCTGGCAACCGGCGGCTGATGCGGGCAAAGGAGAAAAACGACTATGGAAAAGACCAAACAAAAGGGTTTTCTGGCGTGGTTCGCCGATAATTGGAAGCGCAAACCGTTGTTTTCCACGGGAATCGCGCTGCTGGTGATGGTGGTTTTGCAGATTGCGGCGCTCGGGTTTGACTATGCGTCCTTCGGCGAATGGCTGGCGGCGTTTTCGCGGAACTGGATTAACATTCTGCGCAACAACGCGGGCGTGGGCATTATTGCGCTGGGCATGACGTTTGTCATCATTTCGGGCGGCATCGATTTGGCCGTCGGCTCGACGATGGTGGCCATCGGCGCGGTGATTATGTCGCTGATTGACAGCGGCCCCTCGGGCCTGCTGGCGGGGATGGGCATCACCGGCGTGCCGGCGTATATCATCGCGATTGCCGTCGGCATTCTGCTCGGCGTGCTGCTGGGCGAGTGCACGGGCGTTCTGGTCGCGCATTTCGGCATGCCGCCGTTCATCGCGACGCTGGGCATGATGAAAATCTGCCGCAGCGTGACGCAGCAGTGCATGCAGAAGGCATCGCCCACCGTGCCGAAGGCGTTTTTGAAAATCGCCAACGCGCGCATCGGCGGCGAAATCATCCTGCCGATTCTCTATTGGCTGGCGCTGGCGGCGATTCTGCATATCGTCAGCAAGCACACGGCGTTCGGCCGTCAGGTGTTCGCCATCGGCTCGAACGAGCGCACCAGCAAGCTCAGCGGCGTGAATGTGCGCGCGGTCAAACGCCGCGTTTACGCGCTGATGGGCGCGCTGGTCGCGGTGACGGCGGTCATCCAGATTGCCCGAATCGGCAGTATGGATTACGCCAACGCGGGCAGCGGATACGAGATGGACGCCATCGCGGCGGTGATTATCGGCGGCACGAGCATGAGCGGCGGCCGCGGCTCGGTGGTCGGTTCGGTGCTCGGCATGCTGATTCTGGCCGTAATGAACAACCTGCTCAACCTCATCGGCGTGCCGCCGTTCCTGCGCGAAGCCTTTAAGGGCATTATCGTCATCGGCGCGGTGCTGCTGCAAAAGAAGGAAAAGGCCAGCTAAGAGAGGAGAAAAGACATGTTTCGTATCGGTATCATCGGCTGCGGCAAGATTGCCCAGGTTCGCCATATCCCCGAATATCAGGATAACCCCGACGCGCAGCTCGCCGCGTTTTACGATTTGAACACGGCCCGCGCCCGCGAGCTGGCCGAGCAATACGGCGGCAGGGCGTATGACAGCGTGGAGGCCCTGCTGGCCGACCCGAATGTGGACGCGGTGAGCGTCTGCTCGGCGAACACCAGCCACGCGGAAATCGCCGTCGCGGCGCTGGAGGCGGGCAAGCATGTGCTCTGCGAAAAGCCGATGGCGACGACGCTTGCGGATTGCGAGCGCATGGTGAGCGCGGCGAAGAAGAGCGGCAAAAAACTGATGATTGACCAGAACCAGCGTCTGGCGGGCGCGCATGTGAAGGCCCGCGAGCTGATTGAGCAGGGCGAAATCGGCCGCGTCATCACGTTCGCGACGGCTTTCCGTCACGGCGGGCCGGAGACGTGGAGCATCGACCCGGGCCGGAGCACGTGGTTTTTTGACAAGAAGCGCGCGGCGATGGGCGCAATGGCGGATTTGGGCGTGCATAAGACAGACCTCATTCAGTATCTGATTGGGCAGACGGTCGAAGAGGTGGAAGCCCAGCTCTGCACGCTGGATAAGAAATTCGCCGACGGAAGCCCCATCACGGTGGACGACAACGCGTTCTGCATCTATCGCATGGATGGCGGCGTGGTCGGTACGATGATTGCCTCGTGGACGAATTACGGGCCGGAGGATAATTCCACGGTCATCAACGGCACGGAGGGCGTTCTGCGGATTTACGACGACCCCGAGCACACGCTCATTCTGGAAAAGAAGGACGGCACGCGTGTCTGTTACGACGTGGACGCGATTCAGACCAACGACAACCAGACCAAATCCGGCGTCATCGACCTGTTTGTGGACTGCCTGAAGAACCCCGGCGTGCAGGGCATCGACGCGCAGAGCGTGCTGACGGCCATGCGCGCGGTTTTCGCGGCGATTGAATCCTCCGAAACGGGCCGTCGGGTCAAGACGGCCGACATGTAATCGGGGAGGGACGCGGCATGAAGCGCATCATCGCGGTCAATTCCAACTGTTACCACGGCTACACCATCGAGGAGGCCGTCGCGGGCATTCGCAAAGCGGGCTTTCATTATATTGAGCTGACGGCGACAAAGGGCTGGACGGAACATGTCTTTCCCGATATGCCCTTTGAGCGGCTGCTGGCCATTCAGGATTTGCTTCGCCAAAACGAGCTGATTCCGTTTGCCATGAGCGGCCACTGCAACCTGATGGACCCCGAGCGCATCCCCGATTTTGAAAAGAACATTCGGCTGGCCGCGTTCTTCGGCTGTCAGTATATCGTCTCCTCCGTCGGCGAGGCGCATCTGGCCAACAAGGCCGTCGCGGATGACGACGAGGTCGCCCGAAGCGTTTCGGCGCTGATACCGATGCTGGAAGCGAACAACCTGATGCTCGTGCTCGAAACGCACGGCAAGGAGCACGGCACGGGAGAGAAGCTGGCGCGCATCGTCCGCAAAATCGGCAGTCCGCGCGTGAAGCTGAATTACGACACGGCGAACGTCATCTTTTACGGCGGCGTGAACCCCGTGCAGGATTTGAAAACCTGCCTGGCGGAGACGGCCTATATCCACATCAAGGATAAGGGCGGCAGGGACGACGCGTGGGATTTTCCGGCGCTGGGCAAGGGGCACATCGATTTTCCGGCGCTCTTTGAAGAGCTGGAAGCGGCCCAAAACGACTGCCCGCTGAGCATCGAAATTGAGTTCACGCCCGAAGGCGCGGGCAGTTTGGCGGCGGTCGATGCAGCCGTGGCGGACAGCGCGGCCTATCTCAAGGCGCACGGCTTTGAACTGTAAAGGGGGCATACGGTGAGAATCGCGTTGGTCGGCGCGGGCGGAATGGGCACGTGCCACTATATGAATTACCAACACATCGACGGCGCTCGGGTCGTCGCGCTCGTCGGGCGGGGCGAGAGCGACCGCGAACATGCGCGGCAGTGGCGTCTGCCGCTGTATGACAGCGTGACCGAAGCGAATCGGCAGGAGGAAATCGACCTGTTCGACGTGTGCGTGCCGACGTATCTGCACAAAGCGATTGTGCTGGAGGCGCTCGGCTGCAAAAAGCCCGTGATTTGCGAAAAGCCGATTGCGCTGCACAGCGAGGACGCGCGGGCGATGTTTGACGCGGCACAGGATAACGGCGTGCAGCTGTATATCGCTCAGGTGCTGCAATTCACCCGCGAGGTGGAGCAGCTGCACCGTATTGTGGATGAGCGGCTTTACGGCGCGCCGCTGGACGCGTGCTTCGAGCGGCTGTCTCAGCGCCCCGCGTGGAGCCGGGGCAACTGGCTGTTTGACCGAGAAAAGAGCGGCCTCCTGCCGTTTGACCTGCACGTGCATGATTTGGACGTGATTGTCAGCGTGTTCGGCAAGCCGGATAGCGTGGATTACACCGCCTGCCGCCGTGAGGACAGCGAAATCTGCGATCAATACCGTATTCGCTACGGGTATTCAAACGGCCCGACGGTCTGCGCGGAGGCGGCGTGGCTGAATGCCTGCATACCGTTTACCGCGAGATGGCGCGTGTATTTTGAACGCGGCATGGTCGTCTGCGACGACAAGGGGCTTATCGGCTACGGCGCGGACGGGCAGGTCACCCGCTTTGACGTGGACGACCCCGTCAAGGTGCCCTGCGGCATCAACCTGCCGCCGAGCGGCTGGTTTCTGCGCGAGCTGACGCATTTTCTGCAATGCGCCGAGCGAAACGTGCCGAGCGAACGCGTGCCCAAGCGGCAGGTGCTTGACGTGCTGAGCGTGCTGGAGAGGATACGGTAAACCGATTAAAATCAACGCAACATAAAAACCCCCTCGGCAGGACGGTTGCCCGTCCCCGCCGAGGGGATTCTTCATATTCGATTCTAATTTGAGGCTGTCGGCTGCAAGAGGTTATGCGTTCTTCCAGCTCTCCGCCAGGTCGGTCTTTTCCCACGGCATATCCTTGGCGTTCTCGCCGAAGTGGCCGTAGCAGGAAACCTTGCTGAACTTCGGGCTGTGCAAATCAAAGCGCTTGATAATCGCCGCCGGACGCATATCCACGGCGGAAACCAGCTCCTGAATCTTTTCACGGGCGACCTTCTCCGTGCCGAAGGTATCGACCAGCACGGAAACCGGCTGGGCCACGCCGATGGCGTAGGAGAGCTGCACCTCGCAACGGTCGGCCAGACCGGCGGCCACCACGTTCTTGGCGATATAGCGCGCCATGTAGGCCGCGCTGCGGTCCACCTTGCTGGAATCCTTGCCGGAGAACGCGCCGCCGCCGTGGTGCGCATAGCCGCCATAGGTATCCACGATAAGCTTGCGGCCCGTCAGGCCGCTGTCGCCCGCAGGGCCGCCGATGAGAAAGCGGCCGGTCGGGTTGACGTAGATGCGCGTGTTCTTGTCGAGCATATCGGCGGGCAGCGCGCGGGCAATCACCTCGTCGATGACGGCGGTGCGCAGCTCGTTCTCGCTGATGGCGTCGGTGTGCTGGGTGGAGACGACGACGGTGTCGATGCGGACCGGCTTGCCCGCCTCGTCATATTCCACGGAGACCTGAGCCTTACCGTCCGGCAGGATATCCGGCAGGATGTGCATCTCGCGCACATAGGCCAGGCGCTTGGTCAGCGCGTGAGCCAGCTCAATCGGCAGGGGCATCAGGTTTTCGGTCTCGCGGCAGGCGTAGCCGAACATCATGCCCTGATCGCCCGCGCCCGCGTCCTCTTCGATTTCGCGGGAGACGCCCATGTTGATATCCGGGCTCTGCTCGTGCAGGTCAACGGCAATCTTGCAGGTATCCGCGTCGAAGCCGTGGCCCGGCTCGGTATAGCCAATTTTGCGGATGGTGTCGCGGGCAATCTGCTCGTAATTCACCTTCGCGGTGGTGGTGATTTCGCCGAAGATGTGCACCGCGTCGGTGATGGCGGTGACTTCGCAGGCGACGTGGCTCATCGGGTCCTGCGCCAGCAGCGCGTCGAGAATCGCGTCGGCAATCTGGTCGCAGACCTTATCGGGATGGCCCTTGGTAACGCTCTCGGAGGTAAACAGCGTATGCATCGTCAGTCCTTCTTTCCGCAGCCCGCGCCGCAGGTCGAGCAGTCATGGCTGCAAGCCCAGAGACGCTCAGCCGTTGCCTGCCAGTTCTTGGCATATTCGTCGCACTTGGCGCACAGGTGATCCGCCGTCTCGGGAGACTGCGGGTCGGTGGAATGCGCGCCCGTCTTTTCGACCATCTCACGCAGCATCTGCGGGTTCTCCAGCATCGGGCAGGGACGCAGATGGTTGTCGTTGAACGGCTGGCCGTCGTGATAGGCCATGAAAATCGGGCTTTGCAGCGCTTCGAGCAGCGTGCAGCTGCGGATATTCGCGTTGGAGTAGTGGATAAACACGCACGGGTCAACGTCGCCGTTGGCGTTGATGTGCAGGTAGCGGCGGCCGCCGGCGATGCAGCCGCCGACATACTCGCCGTCGTTCTGGAAGTCCATCGCGAAAATCGGCTTCGTCGCGCGGATTTCACGGATGCGGTGATACATGTACTCGCGCTGCTGCGGGTTCGGCAGGAGCTGCGGGGCGGCGTCGTTGCCGACCGGCATGTAGTGGAAATACCAGATGAAGCGCGCGCCCAAGCTGCAGATGAAATCGATATACTCATCGGACGCGATGGAATCGATGTTTGCGCTGGTGTAGCAGGCGGAAATGCCGAACGGCAGATGCTTGTCGTGCAGCAGCTTCATGGCGTGGGTCGCCTTTTCAAACACGCCGTTGCCGCGGCGGCCGTCGGTCGCGGCCTCAAAGCCCTCCAGACTGATGGCCGGGATGAAGTTCTTCACGCGGAGCATCTCGTCGGCAAATTCCTCGTCGATGAGCGTGCCGTTGGTGAAGGAGAGGAACTGGCAGTCGGAATGCTTGTTGCAGATGGCAATCAAATCCTTCTTGCGGACGAGCGGTTCGCCGCCGGTGTAGATGTACATGTACACGCCGAGTTCCTTGCCCTGAGTGATGATGGAATCAATCTCATCAAACGTCAGGTTCAGGCGGTTGCCGTATTCCGCCGCCCAGCAGCCGGTGCAGTGCAGGTTGCAGGCCGAGGTCGGGTCGAGCAGAATCGCCCACGGGATGTTGCAGCCATACTTCTTGCGGTTTTCCTCCTGCTTCGGCCAGCCGATGATGTTGGCGTTGAGGAAGAAGTTCATGAACGTCGCCTTGAGCACTTCGGGATCGGTATCCTTCATGATGTCCATGACGAGCTGGTGCATGTTGTTGTCTTTATCGTTAATGACCTTGCGGACAGCCGCGCGCTGAGTCGGGAAGCTGTTCGGGCCGTCGCCCGCAAACTTATCCACCCAAGCCATCAGCTTCGGGGCGTTTTCCTCCGGATTCTTGCCGATGTAGCTGAACGCGGTAGAGAAAGCAGCTTTTTTCATCGAATCTGCGATACCCATAAGACACACTCCTTTGTTGTTGTGGCGCAAGTATACCCCTAAAACGAGCCTAAAGAAAATACCCAAATGCCATGCCCTGTCCGTTTTTGGGATAAGGGAAAAGCATTTGGGTAAATTTGACACATTGGGTCGAATTTGTGTAAAGTTTTCTTAATGCACGTTTCCGTCGTCTGCCGTTGACAGAAAGCGCTGAACAATGCCCTCCAGGCTGCCGCCCATCAGGCGGTAAAGCTGGCGGATGAGCGGCTCGGGCGGGGTCATCATGTTCGTGCCGATCCAGCGGAGGAAAAGGCCCGTGATGCCCAGACCGTATACGCTGACGATGAAATCCTGATCGGATTCGCTCAGCAGGTCAAAGCCCTCCTGCGCGGAAAAGATGCGGTGGAGCAGGGGAGAAAGCAGCTTGAAAACCTCGGTTTCCAGCGTATCGCGCTCCAGCGAGTGAAACGCGTTGAGGACGAGCAGCCTGTTTTCCTGCATGTAAACAAACAGGGCAGAGATGCTCTCCTCCCAGTTATCCAGATTGATTTTGTCGGCGAGCAGGTGACGCGCGTCCTCCTGCAGCGTCCAATCCAGCAGGTCGTAGATATCCTGAAAATGGTAATAAAAGGTCTTACGGCTGACTTCCGCATCGTCCGTGATATCCTGAATGGTGATGTTATCCAGCGTCGTCTTTGACAGCAGTTTTTTCAGGGACATCGAGAGCATGCGTTTTGTCGTATTGGCCATGTGCGCACCTCATTTCTTTCACCGTATTGTAACCTTTTTTCAGCTTTTCGTCAATCAAAGAATGATTGACATGGCATGCGCGTTTGCAACCGAAGGATTCTGGAACGCGGCGCGGCCGGCCCGTATAATGGATACCGCATTGATAATATGCAGAAGAAAAAGAGGTGCATAAAACAATGAAGCAAACAATCACGCCGAGCGCGCTGGCCCAAATGCTGATGGCACGGGTGTATGTGCCGTTTTCCGCCGTGGCTGCGCTGAGCGAGGACGGCGCGGTGACGTCGCTGTGCCAGTTCGACACGGCTTTCGCCGCGGAAGCGATGACCTTTGACGCGAATGCGGCGGAAATCTGGCTGCTGAGCAATCATCCCGAAGGGCTGCGCGGGATGACGGAGGACGATAAGGCCAATCTGCGCCGCCTTCGCCGCGCGGCTGGGCGGATATGCGTGCGCTTTTTCCTCGTCGGGGAGGATACGGGCTGCACAGAGGTTGAAACGAAGGTTGAAATGGAGGGCGAAGCATGATATACTGTGCCCAAAAGCCGTGAAACGGCGGTGCGGAGGGGAGAACATGACCAAAGAAGAGAAAAACGAATTGCTGACCCGGCTCGGCTCGGAAGATTATGAAGCGTATATGGAGCTGCGCCGACAGATGGATGTGCTGGCCGCCGACGAGAAGATGGATGACGCGCAGAAGGCCGCGTTCTATGCCGAAATCCGCGACGAGCTGGTGCTGATGCGCAAACGGCGTGACCTGATGGCCAAAAAGCTTCAGGCGTTCAACGAGCTTATCGACGAGGTTGAAACCCGCCTGAAGGAGACGGAGCAGTATGACCGCAAAAAGAAGAAGAAGGTGCGCATTCTGCCGCCCGCGCCGACCAACGCGCAGATTGACTACCGCGAGAAGCAGGAAGCGCACTTCGCACAGGGCATGACGTTTTATAAGCTGTTCTGGGTGTTCTTTATCGGCTGCTTTGCGGGCGTGGTGCTCGAAACGCTCTACTGCCTCATCCAGCGAGGCCATTATGAGAGCCGCGTCGGCCTGATTTACGGCCCGTTTAACCTCGTCTACGGCATCGGCGCGCTCTGCCTGAGCGGCGCGCTGTATCGGTTCCGCAACCGCGGGCGCGTGTTTTCGTTTGTCGGCGGCTTTGTCGTCGGCTCGGTCGTGGAATACGCCTGCTCGTGGTTTCAGGAGGTCTGCTTCGGCTCGACCTCGTGGGATTACAGCAACATGCCCTATAACCTCAACGGCCGCATCTGCCTGCTGTATTCGGTGTTCTGGGGCATTCTGGGCATCTTCTGGATTAAGGATATCTACCCGCGCATGGCCAAGTGGATTCTCAAAATCCCCAATAAGGTCGGCAAGCCGCTGACCTGGGCGCTGCTCGTGTTCATGGTCTTTAACTCCGTGATGACCCTGTTCACCTCGCTGCGCTGGACGGCCCGCCGCGAAGGCGTTGAGCCGCGCAACGCGTTTGAAGCCTATATCGATGAACATTACCCCGACGAGCGCATGCAGAAGATTTTCGCCAACGCCGAGTTCACCGAGGACCGCGAAGCCCGCATGCAGGATGAGCAGGAATCGCAGAATAATTTCCGGAAGCTCGAACAGCTCAGTAAAGAACTGGGCCAGAAAACCGCCGAAACCATCGAGGACGCCATCGATACGATGAAGAGCGACACGGGGAATCAGTAAACCTTCTTCAAACCGCCGCGAAGCGGGGAAGGGGTTTGGGGACTGGTCCCCAAGCGGGTTTGGGCGGCAGCCCAACGTAACTCCCCCGTTGCGATGAAACGGGCTTAAACACAAAACAGTCCGGAGAAGCGCCGACGCTCTCCGGACTGTTCGTCTTTCTTTCAAATTACTTGATAATCCCCTTCATCATCGCCATATCGCGCTCGTCCAAATCGTGCTTCACGCTTTCCACTTCGCCCGTTTGGGCGTTGAGCAGCACGAGCACGTCGGGCGCGGTTTTCAGCGCTTCGGGGTTCCCGTCGGCGGGCCTGTCCGGACAGCAGACCACCAGATACCGCGCTATACCGTCGTCAAACGCGCGCTCGCCAAACAGCAGCGGGTAGCACAGCGGCTCGATGGCCGCGTCCGCAAGCCCCTGCGCGGCATAATCGGCTGTCGCCGCCGCTTTGGCGACGGCCTGCGCCTGTTCGCGGGTGATGTCGCCGTCTTTCGCGGCGCGCAGAGTTGCGCCCTCGTATCGGCGGGAGAACTCGACCTGCACGCTTTCCGCCCAGAGGTAGACGGCGTGGCCGTATTTCGCGTACCAGCTTTGAATTTCGGGCGCGTCATCGCCCAGATAAATCGGCTGTGTCGCCAGCTTGGCGGAGGAGTGGCCCGTCTCTTCGCCCGTGAACGCATCGACGGTTACGGTGAACGTGCAGCCGTTGCCGTATACGCTCGTCAGCAGCACGGTATACGTGCCGCCCGAACGCGTGCAGGTGACGGCGTATTCGTCAAACGAGAAGATATCCGTGTCGCAGACCGCGTCAAAGCACGTGCGCGCGGCCCGAATCGCGTCCTGCTCGGCGAGCATGCCGTTTGGCGCGGCGGTGGCGGTGCTGTCGATGAGCGGCGAGAGGGCGGCGGCCGGTTCGGGCGTTGAGTCGGGGGAGAGGATGCGGTCCTGCCCGGGCGCGGCGACGGTGGCAGTGTTCAGGCGGCGCGCGCGCAGCGTAAAGGCGCCGACGGGCACGATGAGCAGCAGAAGAAGCCCCATCGCGCAGACGAGATTCAGCCGACGGGCGCGCTTTTTGGCCCGCGCGCGGCGGCCGTGTACGGCGGAAAGGACATTGCGTTCATCCTGTGCGTTAAAACGGACGGAGCAGAGGCTCTCGTCGATGGCTTCGCGAATCGTTGGGTCTTTTTTCATCGATTTCAGCCCCTTTCTTCCAAATGACTGCGGAGTTTTTTCTGCGCCTGCTGAAGCCGCCTTGTGGCGGTCGGCGCGGAGATGCCGAGCACGCCTGCGCACGTGCGCAGACTCATATCCTGATAATAATACAGCAGCACGATTTCGCGGAGTTTGGGCGGAAGGGCCATGATGGCCTGTGTCAGCGCGAGCCGCTCTTCCGAGCTGTTGGCGACGGACAGCGGCAGGGCCTCGATTTCCTGCCGCCTGTCGATATGGCGCATCCACGAAGAGCGGAGCGTATCCTTACAGGTATTGACGGCGATGCGCACGAGCCACGCTTTGGTGCTGTCGATTTCGCCGTCAAGCAGTTCGTCGATATGGTCATAGGCTTTGATAAAGGTCTCTTGTACGGCGTCCTCGGCGAGGCCGAGGTCGCGCAGATAGACGCAGCACAGGCGTTTCAGCCCGTCGCCGTAGATTTCCATCAAATGCCGCAGTTTGTCTTCGCGCTCATCTTCTGTAAAGGCCGACATCGCCCATCCACCTCCTCACCTATTAAGACGAGAGAAACGCGCGAAAATTTCACGAAAACGAAAATTTTTTTGAAAAGACGGGGAGGAAACGTTGGGACGCTGTCCCAAACCCTGCCAAGAACCTGAGGTTCTTGGATTTCCCCCTTTTCATTTATCGCTGTGCGATAAATGAATGGAAGACAAGCTTCAAACCGCCGCGAAGCGAAGTGGAGAGTCCGGAGAACTCAGTTCTCTGGTGGGGTTTGGGGCAAAGCCCCAAAATGTGAACTGACTTTCTCGCTTTTTCACATTTCTGCTCTTGATTTCACGCATGCTGTTCTTTACAATAATAGATAACGCATCGAAAATCAAGAGGTGCGTTCAGAAAAAGAGAATCCGATGCAATCGGTTTTTGGAGGCGTTTTTCATGAGCAAGGTTATCGGCATCGATTTGGGCACGACAAACAGCTGTGTGGCGGTGCTGGAGGGCGGCGAGCCGGTCGTCATCCCCAATTCCGAGGGCGGGCGCACGACGCCCTCCGTCGTCAGCTTCACCCAGACGGGGGAGCGCGTGGTCGGCGAGGCGGCCAAGCGCCAGCAGGCGGTCAACGCGGCGCGGACGGTGCTTTCCATCAAGCGGGAAATGGGCACGGATTACCGGGTGAAGATTGACGGCAAGGCCTACACGCCGCAGGAGATTTCTGCCATGATTCTGCAAAAGCTGCGCCGCGACGCGGAAGCGTTTCTCGGCGAGCCGGTGAGCCGGGCGGTCATCACCGTTCCGGCGTATTTCACGGACAGCCAGCGTCAGGCTACGCGCGACGCGGGGCGCATCGCGGGGCTGGAGGTGCTGCGTATCATCAACGAGCCGACGGCGGCGGCGTTCGCTTACGGCCTCGACCACGGGCAGGCGCAGAAGATTCTGGTCTACGACCTCGGCGGCGGCACGTTCGACGTTTCGCTGATTGAAATCGGCGACGGCGTGATTGAGGTGTTGGCGACGAGTGGCGACAACCACCTCGGCGGCGACGACTTCGACGAGCGGCTGGCGGATTATTTGGCCGACGAGTTCAAGCGCACGGAGAAAATCGACCTCAGACGCGACAAGGCGGCGATGCTGCGCGTGCGCGAAGCGGCGGAAAAGGCCAAGCGCGAGCTGAGCGGGCAGATGAGCACGCAGGTCACCCTGCCGTTTTTGACGCAGGACGCGAACGGCCCGCATCACCTCGACGTGACCGTCACCCGCGCGCAGTTTGAGGGCATGACGCGCGATTTGGTGGAGCGCACGTGCGGCCCCGTCAGTCAGGTGATGACGGATGCGGCGCTGAGCATGAGCGATTTGGGGCAGGTTCTGCTCGTCGGCGGCAGCACGCGCATGCCCGCCGTGCAGGAGATGGTCAAAAAGCTCACGGGCAAAACGCCCGCGCGCAACGTCAATCCGGATGAATGCGTCGCGATGGGCGCGGCCCTTCAGGGCGGCAAGCTGGCGGCGGGCAACGGCATGGTGGTTTCCGCCGCGGCGCAGAACGTCATTTTGATGGATGTCACGCCGCTGTCGCTCTCCATTGAGACGGTCGGCGGCATTGCGACCAAAATCATCGACCGCAACACGACCATCCCGACCCGCCACAGCCAGATCTTTTCCACCGCCGCGCCGTTCCAGACGGCGGTGGATATCAAGGTCTTGCAGGGCGAGCGGTATTACGCGCGGGACAACAAGCTGCTGGGCAACTTCCGTCTCAAGGGTATCCGCCGTGCGATGGCGGGCGTGCCGCAGATTGAGGTGACGTTTGCCATCGACGCAAACGGCATTGTGACCGTCTCCGCCAAGGATTTGGGCACGGGCAATCAGCAGGAAATCACGATTTCTTCGACTACCAACATGAGCGAAGAGGAGATTCGCCGCGCGACGGAGGACGCCCGCCGCTATGAAGCGGAGGATAAGGCCCGCCGCGAGGCTTCCGAAATCCGCAACGAGGCCGAGAAGCTGATTTACGAAACCGAACAGGCGCTCGGCAAGGATAAGCAAATCGCCCACGACGACAAAAAGAAGGTCAAGGAGGATATCGCCGCGCTTCGCAAGGCCGTCAACAAGACCAAACCGGAAAGCATCACGACCGAGCAGGCCGCGGAAATCGCAAGGCTGGCCGACGCGCTGAAAGAGAGCGCGGAGAAGATTCGGCAAGAGGGATAAAGCGTAAAGACGACGGGCGACTGCTCGTGAAACAGGCGCGTTTTTCGGAGAAAAAGGACAGCGACTTCATCGCTTTCCGAATTTTACGGAAGAGAAATTGCAGGGGCGCACATTTATCTTTTGTTTGATTATAGGTATAAAATGACATTGTCTCGCCGTATTTGTCTAAGAAGCAAACGGCGGGACGATGTTTTTGAAAAGAGTAAAAAAACCGCCGCTTCCGAATCAAACGGAAGCGGCGTATTTTGTCCTTTCTCAGCGGAAAAGGCTGGAAGCGACGTAGGGCAGGATGGCGGTCAGCAGCAGCGCGGCACAGGCGACAAACGCCACGATGCGCACCATCTTCTGCTTCTGCTCGGCCTTCTTGTTGGTCTTAGAAGCCATTGGAATCGTCCTCCAATCGTTGAAATTAAGTTTATTATAGCACAAAGTGATGCATCCGCAAAGGGGGAAACGCAGGAAAATTGGCGGCGGTCGGTTTTCGTGCACTTTGGCGGCGGGAAAAGCTTGACTTCTCCCCGACGGTTGCATATAATAGGGAGGAAAGGCGATGAACGGAAAAGTACCTTTGCAAAGACCGTCAGAGAGGGCGCGCCACCGGCTGCAAGCGCGCCTCGGGGAGCGCAGGGGGAAGTGCATCCGCGAGCTTCGGGGCTGAGACTTCGGTTTAGGTCTCGACATGGGCGTCGTGTTAAGACGAAACGAGTGAAGCGTGCCTCCTGTGCGCGCTTAAACAGAGTGGAACCGCGGCCCTGCCGTCTCTGATATGGAGACGGCAGGGCTTTTTCTATCCGAAAGGGCGGATGAAATGTTTGACAATCTTCGTGCGGATATTCAATCGGTGATGGAGCGCGATCCGGCGGCGAAATCCAAATGGGAGGTGCTGCTGTGCTATCCGTCGGTGAAGGCGATGGCCTATCACCGCGTGGCGCATCGGCTCTACCAAAACGGGCATACAACGCTGGCGCGCTGGCTTTCCCAGCACAGCCGCCACGTGACGGGCATCGAGATTCACCCCGGCGCGTGCATCGGCAAAGGCTTTTTCATCGACCACGGCGACGGCGTGGTTATCGGTGAAACGACGGTCATCGGCGATAACGTGACGCTCTATCAGGGCGTGACCCTCGGCGGCACGGGCAAGGACGTGGGCAAGCGCCACCCGACCATCGGGGATAACGTAGTCATCGGCGCGGGCGCGAAGGTGCTCGGCCCGTTCACCGTCGGCAGCGGCAGCAAAATCGGCGCGTCGGCGGTGGTGCTCAAGGAAGTGCCCCCCAATTGCACCGTGGTCGGCAACCCCGGCCGCGTCGTCCGCCGCGAGGGCGCGGCCCCGCATGTGGATCTCGACCATGTGCACCTGCCCGACCCGATTAAGGAGCACATCGTTGCGCTGGAACGTCGGGTGAGCGAGCTGGAAGAACAAATGCACAATCATTACGGTACGGTTGTACCCAAGGAGGATATTGAAGATGATGCAGATCTATAATACGCAGACGCGCCGCAAAGAGGAGTTTAAGCCCATCGAGCCGGGCAAGGTTCGCATTTACTGCTGCGGCCCGACGGTCTACAACTATTTCCACATCGGCAACGCGCGCCCGTTCATCGTGTTCGACACGCTGCGCCGCTATCTGGAGCACAAGGGCTACGAGGTGAAGTACGTTCAAAACTTCACGGATATCGACGACAAGATGATTCGCCGCGCCAACGAAGAGGGCATCACCGTCAAGGAGCTGGGCGACCGTTTCATTAAAGAGTATTACACCGACGCGGACGCGCTGGGCATCGAGCGCGCCACCGTCAACCCGCGCGCGACCGAGCATATCCCGGATATCATCGCGCTGATTGAAAAGCTCATCGATAAAGGGCTGGCCTATGCCTGCGACAACGGCGACGTGTATTACAACACGCAGGCGTTCAAGGGCTACGGCAAGCTCTGCGGCCAGAACCTGGAGGATTTGGAGAGCGGCGCGCGCATCGACGTTGACCCGAACAAGCGCCATCCGATGGATTTCGCCGTCTGGAAGGCGCAGAAGCCCGGCGAGCCGGCATGGGAATCCCCGTGGGGCATGGGCCGCCCGGGCTGGCACATCGAGTGCTCCGCGATGAGCATGAAATACCTCGGCGAGACGCTGGATATCCACTGCGGCGGCAAGGACCTTGTTTTCCCGCATCACGAAAACGAAATCGCCCAGAGCGAGGGCGCGACGGGCAAGCCGTTCGTCCACTACTGGATGCACAACGGCTTCATCAATGTGGATAACCAGAAGATGAGCAAGTCGCTGGGCAACTTCTTCACCGTGCGCGATATCGCCAAGGAGTTTGACCTCGAAGCGGTGCGCATGTTCATGCTCGGTGCGCAGTATCGCAGCCCGATTAACTTCTCCCGCGAGATGATTGAGCAGGCGAAGGCGTCGCTCGACCGCCTGTATACCGCGCGCGATCACTACCTCTTCCTGCTGCAAAACGCGAAGGAAGGCGAGATGGGCGAGAAGGAACAGGCGCTGCTGGAGAAGGTCAACGCCGCGCGCGAAGGCTTTGACGCGGCGATGGACGACGACTTGAACACCGCCGACGCAATGGGCAAGATGTTTGAGCTGGTGCGCGAGGCCAACGTGGCGCTCGACGAGAACAGCCCGAAGCAGGCGGTTCAGGCCGTGCTCGACGCGCTGGGCGAGATGGCGGGCGTGTTCGGCATTTTGACCCGCAAGGCGGACGAGGGCGACGAGAAGGTCAAGGCGCTGATTGAGGCCCGCGCGAAGGCCCGCGCCGAAAAGAACTGGGCCGAGAGCGACCGCCTGCGCGACGAAATCACCGCGCTGGGCTATGTGCTCAAGGATACCAAGCAGGGCCAGCAGGTCACCAAGGCGCTGTAAAAGGCATAAACCCGACCGCGCGTCGGATGATTGCAAATTTTTTCGCAAACAAAAAAGCCATAATTTGTAGAATCGCAAAACAAACGGATGCACGCTTCCCGTCGCGGGGAGCGTGCATTTTTGCGCAGAAAATTTTGATATTGTTTGCTTTTTCACGACCGGGGCGGCAGAACGAATGTTTTGACAATCCCGGTGATGCGCATATTTTGGGCCTGAACACACCATTTTGGCATGCTTTTATCAGATAACGTGTCGAATTTGCACGAAGATTTTTCGTTTTTCGCGCCGAGAACCGACAAAGAAAAGAAGGGCGCCGCTGCTATAATACCCCCATGAAAACGGGATGGATTTTCCTGACGGATATACTGCTGGACGGCGCGGCGGTGCTGACGGCGCTGCGGCTGGGCGGGCTGAAAGCGCCCGCGCGGCGGGTGGCGCTGGCGGCACTGACGGGCGCCGCGGCGGCTCGGCTGTGCGCGGGGCTGCCGACGGGCGTGCGCGCGGCGCTGTGGCTGCCGATTGCGATGGGCATGATGGCCGCCGCCGTGGGGCGGAGTGTGAAGCCTTGGCGCGCGGCGGGGCTGCTGCTGGCGGCGGAGGGGCTGCTCGGGGGCACGATTCAGGCGCTGTCCGGCGCGGCGGGGAGCAGGACGAAGGGCTTGCTGCTCGGGCTGGCGGCTGTGCCGCTGCTGGGCGCGGCGGCGGTTCGCGCGCGGCGGACGGCGCGGGATGTTCGGCGTGTCCGCGTGCGGATGACATGCGGCGCGCGGACGGCGGCGTTTGACGCGATGGTGGACAGCGGCAACTGCCTTCGGGATTACCTGACGCATCGGCCCGTGATTGTGATGCCGCAGGCGCGCGGAAACAGGCTGTTTCATTTGGAGGGCGCGCCGCTGAGGCCCATCTTCGCGGACACGGCGGGGGGCAGGCAGATGATGTTCTGCCTCATGCCGAAGGAAACCATTCTGCTGGACGGAAAGACCGAACGGGCGGTGAAGGCCGTGCTGGCGCTTTCGCCGGGGCTTGGGGGGAACGCCCCGACGCTGCTGCCGACCTCGCTGCTCGGTGAAGGGGACGGACAAGAGGGGGTTTGAGTATGGAAAAACGCAAATGCAGATCGGGTTGGAGCAAACGGACGAGGCGGCCGTCGCTGGCCATCATTCGGCCGGAGGGGACGGTGGCCTACATCGGCGGCAGCGACACGCTGCCCGCGCCGCTGAGCCGCGAGGAGGAGCAGGCGCTTTTCCTGAGCATGGACGAGCAGCCCGAAGCCGCGCGCCAAACGCTCATCGAGCACAACCTGAGGCTGGTCGTCTACATCGCCAGAAAGTTTGAAAACACGGGCGTGGGCATCGAGGATTTGATTTCCATCGGCACAATCGGGCTGATTAAGGCGGTCAAGACGTTTGACCCGCACAAGAAAATCAAGCTGGCGACCTACGCGTCGCGCTGCATCGAAAACGAAATCCTGATGTTTCTGCGGCGCACGAGCAGGCAGAAGCTGGAGGTTTCGCTCGACGAGCCGCTGAATACGGATTGGGACGGCAACGAGCTGCTGCTTTCGGATATCCTCGGCACGGAGGGCGACATGGTGTACCGCTCCATCGAGGAGACGGTCGAGCGGCAGATGCTCGCCCGCGCGCTTTCCAAGCTGTCCGCCCGGGAAAAGGAGATCATGCGCCTGCGTTTCGGGCTGGGCGGCTGCGCGGAAAAGACGCAGAAGCAGGTGGCGGATATCATGGGCATCAGCCAGAGCTATATCTCCCGACTCGAAAAACGGATTCTGAGCCGGCTGCAAAAGGATATGACGCAGATGGGATAAAGAAAAAAACAGGCGTTTCTTTTTCGGAGAAACGCCTGTTTTGCATGTCAGTCAGTTGAAATCCGTTATATGAAATGGTATAATCAAAGTACTATAGGCAAAAGAAGACATTTTTCAGGCCATTTAAGTCGAATGAGCACAACGAGGATTTGTTTATGACCGAAGAAGCATATCGAACGGATCATTTCGGCTTGCGCGAACGGGAGGCGTTTCTCGCAAGCGTCAATGCAGGCTTACAGACGCCGGAAGCGAAACATCAATGCGTTGCCGCGCTGGATATCGAGCATCTCAAACTGCTGAACAACTGGTACGGGCAGAAAACGGGCGACGAAATTTTGCAGCGCGTCGCCGAGCGGCTTCGCAAACTGGAACGGGAGAAGGGCTACATCGCCGGGCATTTTGGCAGCGACGATTTTTTCCTGTTCATGCCGGATGACGACGAACAGATTCAAGCCGTTTATGATCAGATGATCGAAGCGACGCACATCGGCGCATCCGTGACGGGGTTTAGGCCGGTGATCGGCGTATGCGCGGTGAGCGAGGGCGGCGAGGACGCGGCTTCGCTTTGCAACAATGCGCAGATCGCGATGGACAAAGCGCGGGAGCGCGAGAGCGACCGCATCCATCGGTTTGACCACAGGCTCAGCGAGAGCATCCACCGCAAGCAGCGCCTGCTTTCGGATATGAAAAAGGCGCTGCAAGTGGAGGGGTTCACCTTTTATTTGCAGCCCAAATGCAACATCGCGACGGGAAAAATCATCGGCATGGAAGCGCTGGCACGCTGGGTGCACCCGCAGCTGGGCAGCATCTCCCCGGCGGAGTTCATCCCGCTGATGGAGCAGAGCGGGCTGGTGACGTGGCTGGATCGCTTCATGTGGGAGGGCATCTGCAAAACCCTGCGGGATTGGCGGCAGAAGGGGCACAAGGTCGTGCCGATTTCCGTCAACGTTTCGCGGCAGGATTTTGAAGTCATCGACGTGCCCGCGTGCTTCAAGGCGCTGACCGAGCGCTATCAGGTGCCGCCGCAGCTGCTTCGCGTGGAAATCACCGAGACGGTGTTCGCGGAAAACCTGAACATCATCCGCGAGGGCATCAATCGCCTGCACGAGTACGGCTTCACCGTGCTGATGGATGATTTCGGCAGCGGCTATTCTTCGCTGAACATGTTCAAGGAAACGAACGTTGACGTGCTCAAGATGGATATGAAATTCATCAAGATGAACCGCGACAACGCGAGCAAGGGCATACAGATTATCGAATCCGTCGTCGAAATGGCGCACAGGCTGAACATGCGGGTCGTTACCGAGGGCGTGGAGACGCGCGAGCAGGCGGAGCTGCTGCTTTCGCTGAACTGCGTCTACGTGCAGGGCTACTACTATTACCGCCCGATGCCGGTGGCGGAGGCCGAGACGCTGCTGGATTGCGCCGACCCGGAGGATTACGCCTGTTCCGACCTGCGGCGCAAGGGCATGGAGATGGTCGATACGCTGCAAGACCTGAAGGCCGAGCGCGACGTGATGAACATCATGATGGAAAACGCGATGGTGCTCAGCGCGCTGAATCTGGATACGGGCGAGCTGCGTTTTGCCAAGCGCGGCATCGAGCTGCCGCGGGTCGATGCGGATAAGCCGATTCAGTTTGCGATGTTCAATAATCTGGTCGTCGCTCAAAAGCTGATTCATCCCGAAGACGAGGATGGCTATCTGCGCGGCACGGCGCTTTCCACGCTGAGGACGGAGTTTTTCGGCGGGAAAAGGCAGGTCTATCTGCGATATCGGCAGAAGATCGACGGCGAATACCGCTGGGTGGCGCTGGCGATTGTCGCCGAAAAGCAATGCATGCCGGGGCACGCGAATGTGGCGATGGTGCTCAGCGGCGCGAGCGGAGACGGGCACGCCAACCGCCCGAACCAGCCGCGCCAGATGGATTACGACTGCGACACGCTGACGGGGCTGCTCAACCGCGGGCGGTTCGAACGGGATTTGGAATGGTGGAGCGAGAAGCGCCCGGAGGTGCTAACCTGCATCTATATCGACGTGGTGGGTCTGCATGAAATCAACAACCATCTGGGGCACAAGGCCGGGGACAGCATGCTCTGCACGGTGGCGGGCGCGATGCAGCACATGTTCCCGAAGGCGGAAACCTATCGAATCGGCGGCGACGAGTTTGTCGCCCTCTGGTTCGGGCATACGAAGGCGCAGGGCGTCGAGGCGGCGGCGCGGCTCAAGACGCTGCTGCGCGAATCGGATTATGAAGTCTCCGTCGGCGTGCACCAGATCGAGCCGCAGGAGGAGCTGGTGGACGGCGTGGATCGGGCGGAAAACGCCATGCGCCGCGATAAGGAAGCCTATTACCGCGAGACGGGCAACGCCGGGCAGATGCGCGTGCTCAACGAGAAACTCGAGCGGATTCTGACCGAGAAGCAGGATGCGGATGTGTTCCTGCGCGCGATTGCGCCGCACTACATGGGCGTGTACGTCGTGAACAACGATACGGGCAGGATGAGGAGCATTTTTATCCCCGAGCGCTTCCGGCAGATGGTGAAGGAAGCCAACGGGCTGTTCATCCCGGCGCTGGAAGAATACGCGCGGGAGGTTGTGGCGGATAAATGGCGTGGGGATTTCGATCAGTTCCTCGATTTGAAGAGCGTGATCCGCCGCGTGGAGCGGGAAGGCATGGTCTATCTGTCCTTCCAGCGCAAGGACGACGTGTGGATCCGCTTGCAGGTGATGCGCTATATGCCCGACGAGAACGAGAGCAACGGAACGCTGTGGATTTTCTCCGCCGCCGCCGTGGACGAACAGCGCGCTTGACAGTGCCGCCCGCGTGCGATACAATGACGAAATGATTGGACGGGGAACGTGTGGGACGCTGTCCGGGAAACTCGCATAGTCGCGCAAGCGCTCCTTGCGATTTCCGATTTCCGCCACGCTGCTTCCCGCATAGCGGGCGCGTGGCTTCAATCCCCACGCCTTGCCAAGAACCTGAGGTTCTTGGATTTCCCATTTGCCCCGACTGTATACAGTCGGGTATGACGAAAATCGATAGAACGCGCGAAGCGAAGAAAGGGTGCAGGGAACGCGTTCCCTGCCGGGGTTTGGGGGCAGAGCCCCAATCGTAACCCTCCCCGAAAGGAGCACCTATGTTTGATTACCTGAGCACGCTGTTCAGCGAGCCGCTTGCCTTTTTCGATCAGGCCATTTTCCGCACGCTCGCCGTGCTCATCGGCCTGTGCTGCCACGAGTGGGGCCACGCTTACGTGGCCTATCGCTGCGGCGACGACACCGCCAAGCGCGCCGGAAGGCTGACGCTCAACCCGCTGCATCACCTCGACCCCGTGGGCACGATTTTGATGTTCTTCGTCGGCTTCGGCTACGCCAAGCCCGTGCCCGTCAACCCGTATAACTTCAAGGGCGACCGCAATAAGGATGATTTTCTGGTGTCTGTCGCAGGCATTACGGTCAACCTGATTCTGTTCGTGCTGTTCACCTATCTGGCCGTGCTGTGCAGCGCGTTCATGTGGGATAAGCAGTTCATCGCCTATAACGGGCTGAGCAAGGTCGTCAGCTATGAGTATAACGCCGTCTGGTCGGTGATTGCCGGCAGCGCGCAGCAGGATTTCGGCGCGGTGATTGCCAACGGCTGGCTGGTGCCGTTCGTGCGCCTGTTTGCGTATACGGCGCTGGTGAACCTGAACCTCGCCGTGTTCAACCTGATCCCCCTGCCGCCGCTGGACGGTTATCACGTCGTCAACGACCTCATCTTCAAGGGCCGCTACCAGCTCAGCCGGAAGGCGTTCCGCATCGGCATGCTCATCGTGCTCGTGCTCTCCGCACAGGGCATTCTGGGCCGCATCATCAGCTGGGTGGTCTATCCCGCACAGGGGCTGCTGCTCGCGCCCGTCCGCGCGATTTGGGGGTAAGCGATGTATTACGTTTCCCTCAAGCAGTTTGAAGGGCCGCTTGACCTGCTGCTGCATTTGATTACCCGCGCGAAGGTGGATATCAAGGATATCTTCGTTTCCGAAATCACCGAGCAGTATCTCGCGTCGATGGGCAGCGTGGATGAGCTGGATATGGATACCGCCAGCGAGTTTTTGACCATGGCCGCCACGCTGCTGGAAATCAAATCCCGCGCGCTTCTGCCGCGCCCGCCCGAACCGACGGAGGACGGCGAGGAAACGCCGGAACAGACGCTCATCCGCAGACTGGAAGAATACAAGCTCTATAAGGAAAGCGCGGGCCGCATGAAGCAATTTGAGCAGGCCGCGATGCAGGTGTTTTCCAAACTGCCGGAGGAATATCCGCTGCCGCCGCAGCCCGTGGAGCTGACGGGCCTGTCGCTGGATGGGCTGGTGCGCGCGCTGGAACGCATTCTGGCGCGGCAGACCCAGGATGAAGAGCCGGGGCGCGTGTTCCGTTCCATCACGCGCGACCGATTCACCATCGAGCAGTGCGTGTTCAACCTGACGGCGCGGCTGAAAAAAGGGCCCGTGCTGTTTACGGACATGCTCTCCGACGAGGTGACGCGGGACGAAATCGTCTCGTATTTTATGGCGATGCTGGAATTGCTCAAGCTGGGGCGGCTGCACGCCGAGCAGGAGCACGTGTTTGACGATATACTGATTTTACCCGGCAGGAGGGACGAGGATGGAGACGGAGAACCCAAACCCGACGGAGAACCCGCAGACGGCGCAGCAGCCCGATAAGCCGGATATGAACGAGCGCGTGGGCATTGTGGAAGCGATTTTGTTTGTGACGGGCAACGCGGTGGAAAAAAGCGAAATCTGCCGCGCGATGGGCATCACGGATGAAGAGCTGGAAGAGACGCTCAACGCGCTGGAGGGCGGCTATGATTACGACCGCCGCGGCCTGCGCCTGCTGCGCTTCGGTCGGCATGTGCAGCTGGCGACAAGGCCGGATTATGCCAAATACGTCGAAAAGCTGCTTCAGCCGGTGCAGAAGCAGTCGCTGTCTCAGGCGGTGATGGAAACGCTGGCCGTGATTGCCTATCGTCAGCCGGTGACAAAGGCGGAAATCGAGCTGATTCGCGGCGTGAAATGCGATTATTCGGTGCAGATGCTCGTCTCGCGCGGGCTGATTGAGGAAGTCGGGCGCAAAGAAGCGCTCGGCAGGCCGATTCTGTATGGCACGACGGATGCGTTTCTGCGCCACTTCTGCCTGACCTCGCTGGGCGACCTGCCGGAAATCGACTTTTCCGCGCTGGCCGACCGAATCGCCGAAGCGGAAGCCAAACAGGCCGCCGAAAAGCCGAAGGCCGACCCCGTGGACAAGCTGGCGCAGAATATCGCGAGCGAAGCGGCGGAGGAATAAGCGCGTTCGGCGCGAAATGCAATGCACCCCGCACAAAACAAAAAGAAACTGCTGCGGCCCAGGCCGCTCAGCCATAAACAAACGAAGGAGAGATACCCATGAAAAAATTCTTTGAGGACTTCAAGGCGTTTGCCATGCGCGGCAATGTCATCGACATGGCCGTCGGCGTGATCATCGGCGCCGCGTTCGGCTCGATTACCACGTCGCTGGTCAACGACATCTTCATGCCGCTCATCGGCGTGCTGACCGGCGGCATCAACTTTGGCGGTCTGTTTATCGCGCTGGACGGCGGTTCGTATGTTTCCGCCGAGGCGGCCGCGGCGGCGGGCGTGGGCACGATTAATTACGGCCTGTTCATCCAGAACGTCGTCAACTTCGTCCTGACCGCGTTCTGCATGTTCCTCGTCATCCGCACGATGAACAAGCTTCACAAGAAGCCCGAACCCGCGCCCGAGAAGCCCAAGCGCATCTGCCCGTTCTGCAAGAGCGAAATCGCGGACGACGCGACCCGCTGCCCGCACTGCACGTCGATGCTGGAGAAATAAGTGCTTTTCTTTTCGCAGGGGCTTTGTTATAATGGAATCGGGGAGGTGCGGCGATGAACGGAAAGGTTTACAACCGAGCGGAGCTGAACAGCATGGTCAGCCCGCTGCTGAAAAAGTATCGCGCATCGTATGCGCTGCTCTTCGGTTCGTATGCCCGCGGAGAGGCGACGGAAAAATCGGATATCGATTTGGTCATCGTTGGGGACGAAGCATTCAAACCCTTTGATGTGTTTGCCATTGCCGAAGAGCTTCACGAGCATAGCGGAAAGCCCGTCGATGTGTATGAGCTGGGGGAAATCCGTCCGGATTCACCGTTCTACCGTCGGGTGATGGCGGAAAGCGTGAAGCTTCAATGAAACAGTCGGACGCTCAGCGAATCCGGAAAATCATTGAAACCGGATACAAGCTGCTCGATTATGTCAAGACACAGCATATCGCACAGGCGGATATTGAAAACAGCTATGCGGTGCAATGGACGATAACCACGCCCCTGTACAACATCGGCGAACACACCTATCAGCTTTCCAAAGACGTGAAAACGCGATATCCGGATGTGCCGTGGAGCCAGATTGCGGGCATGCGCCATCGGCTTGTGCATCAATATGACGACACGAATTGGAGCATCGTCAGTCTGGTGGTTTTTGATGAGCTTGAAAAATATGTGAAGCAGCTTGAAGAAATTCTGCCGGAAATTCAATAATGCGAAGTCCCTTCTCAAGTGAGAAGGGGCTTTTCATGTGCATGCCATCCATCTTGCCCGCATACCATCCGCGGGAGGGATGAGCATGCGGTTGATTGCCTTTGGCGGGGATGAGAGGATGCGCGGGGCGCTGGCGGCCGCCGAGCATGCGGGGTGGGAAACGCTGCACATCGAGCGGGAAGCGGATGTCCCCGCCGAAATGCCGAGTGCGCAGGCGGTGATGCTGCCGTGGCCGAAGAGCTTTCGGGCGGATAAGCTGGTTTCGCCCCAAGAGACGCTGACGCGGGAGCGCGTGTCGGCGCTGATTCCGCCGTGCCGCGCGGTGCTGGCGGGCGGCGATGTGGGGGACGAGGAACTGCCGCAGGCCGCGCAAATCGTTCGGCCCGAGCGCGACGAGGCCTTTCTGCGCAAAAACGCGCGGCTGACGGCGGAGGGTGCGCTGGCGACGGTGATGCGGGTGAAGAAGCGGGCGCTGATGCGCGAAACGGCGCTGGTGACGGGCTACGGGCGCATCGGGCAGGAGATGACGGCGCGGCTCTGCGCGATGGGCATGTTTGTGATGGTCTGCGCGCGCAGCGAAAACCAGATGCGGCTGGCGCACGCGGCGGGGGCGCATCCCGTGCCGCTGGCGCAGATTGAGAAGGTCTGCGGGCAGGCGGACGTCATCGTCAACACGATTCCGGCGCATGTGCTCGGCGACGCGGCGCTGGAGGCCGTGCCGCGCGACGTGCCGATTATCGAGCTGGCGAGCGCGCCCTACGGCATGAACATGCAGAAGGCGGTGCAGCTGGGCTTACAGGTCTGTGTGGAGAGCGGCCTGCCCGGGCGCTATGCGCCGCAGGACGCGGGGGAAGCGCTGTTTGACGCGATGATTTCGGCGATGACGAAGCGGGAGGGGACGCGCGATGCATGACAACACGACCATCGGGTTTGCGGTTACGGGTTCATTCTGCACGTTCAAGGCGGTTTTTCCGCAGATGAATCTATTGGTGGAGCACGGCTATCGCGTTCTGCCGATTATGAGCGAAAACGTCTACACGACGGATACGCGTTTTGGGCGCGCGGCGGACTGGGTGGCGCAGGCGGAGGAAATCTGCGGGGAAAAGGTCATCCATACGATTGCGCAGGCCGAGCCGATTGGGCCGAAAAAGCTGCTGGATTTGCTGATTCTCGCGCCGTGCACGGGCAACACGCTGGGTAAGCTGGCCTGCGGCATATACGACACGGCGCCGACGCTGGCGGTGAAGAGCCACAGGCGCAACGGGCGGCCGGTTTTGATTGCGGTTTCGACGAACGACGCTTTGGCGGGGGCGGCGGCGGGCATCGGGCTGCTGATGAATCGGAAGGGGACGTACTTTGTGCCGTTTCAGCAGGACGATTTCCGCGCGAAGCCGACGAGCTGTGTGGCGGATTTCACGCAGATTTTTCCGGCGGCGGAAGCGGCGCTGGAGGGGCGGCAGCTGGAGCCGATGGTATTCTGAGGGAGTTGGGGGACGTTGAGGGCGCTGCCCTCAAACTCCCGGCAGAGAACTGAGTTCCCTGCACCTTCCGAATGGAAAACGGGATGAAAAAGAAGGGAAGATTCGTCTCTTTACAAAGCGATTGAATTTCATGTACAATAGAGAGCGAGAGGTGACGAACCATGAAACGCTTGATGCTGACGCTGATGATGCTGAGCTTGGCCGTGCCGACAGGGGCGCTGGCGGAGCTTGAAATACATATGGAAGAAAAAGAGGAAAACGGGCAGACGCTGGTCGTCTTTTCGGCGGAGACCGTGCAGACGGAGGAAGCCGCGCCCGATGCGGAGGAAACGCCCGACCCGTCGCTGCTGATGGCAAACGGCCTGATGGAGTCGCGCTTTGAGCAGACGAAAGCGGCGCAGTTGACCCGCCGCGCGGGCGCGGAATTGGCACAGCACGGCGAAATCTACACGGCGGGGAACGTCGCGTCGCTGGTTTTGCACTGGGATGGCACGCAGGCGGACGGCACGTCGGGCAGCGCGGTGCGCGGCCTGGTGCTCGACCTGACGACGGGCGAAGAGGTTCGGCCGGAACAACTGTTTGACGACGCGGACGCGGCGTTTGACGCGATGGAAGCGATTATCGCGGACGACGTGCTGCCCGAGCTGAGCGACTATATGGAATACAGCGAGCTTCTGCCGATGCCGCGCGACAATTACGCCATCGACGCATACGGGCTGACGGTGTTCTATTCGGATGACAGCTACCGCTATTTTGACGAGCAGAGCGGCGCGGTGCAGTTCGCGTGGTATGAGCTGGCGGATTATATCGGCGAAACCAGTCCGGTATACGCGCTGGCGCATGCGCAGAGCGATATCGCCGCGCTGACCGATGCGGCCAAAGAAGGCCGCCTGCCCGGACCGATGGAACAGGCGGCCGTCGGGCAGAAGCTCGGCGAGGTGCTTGAGACCTATACGCTGCTGACCGAGCCGGATTACACGAAGGATTCGCGGGTGTATCTGTTTGAAGAAGCGGCGCTGCGCGGCTGGGCGGTCGAAATACCCAAATATGCCGAGACAGATGAAGAGGAAACGCCGATTTCCGCGATCCGCACCACGCGCGCGAGCGTCTGCGGGCTGACCGTCGGAAAGACGACGAAGGATGAGCTGACCGCGCTGCTCGGACAGCCGAAGGAGACGCGGAGCTATGACGCGGAGAGCGCCGCCGATCGCATGCTTTCAGCAGGCGAGAGCCTGTTCTTTGAGCTTTCCGGCAAAATTTTGCAGGCCCATGTGGATGAAAACGGTGTGCTGAACTGTTTGATTCTGCGCGGCGCGATGCCCCAAGACCTTTACTGATTTTGCCAAACGTGCTATAATAATCTGCCTGACTATGCGCGGGCAGATATTTTTTGGATATGCAGAATATGTTTTGTATGCGCGAAGCGAAGAAGGAGTTTGAGGATGAAATCCTCAAGCGGGTTTGGGCGGCAGCCCAACGTATCCCCTTTGTTTTTGCGTTTTGAAGGGAAGGAAAGCGGATGGCGAAAAAGGCGGCTAAGGGTGCGGCGGCAAAGAAAAAGCGCACGGTTTCCGGCAAGCGGGGCAAGCCGGGCAGAAAGACCAATCAGGGGACGGATGTGCGCGGCGTTGTCGGCATTGTGGTGCTCTGTCTCGGGCTGCTGGCGCTGTTTTGCCAGTTCATCCCGTCAAACGGCGGTTTCCTCAACCGTTGCATGCTTGTCGTGCGCGGGCTGGGCGGCATTCTCTGCCTGCTGCTGCCGGTGGTCATCTGCTGGGCGGGTGCGGTGCTCGTGTTCTTCAACGAGAAAAAGCTCAGCACCAAAACGCTGGTCTTTAGCGCGCTGATTTTCATGTTCGTGGAAGCGATGTTCCAGCTTTTCCGCGTCTCCGGCGTGAACGCGGCGCTCGCTGCCGACGGCGTGGAGGCCGGATACGGCGCGTTCCTCGTGCGCTCGTTCTCGATGAGCTCGCTGGACTGCAAGGGCGGCGGCTTCCTCGGCGCGCTGCTGGCGTGGCCGCTGTATAAGGCGATGGACGTGTGGGGCGGCATGATTGTGCTGATTTTCGCGACGGCGGTCGTGCTGATGGCGCTGACGGGCTTCTCGTTCGGCGGCATGGGCATGCGCCTTTCCGAATGGCTGGATGACTTCCGCGTGGATATGCGGGAGCGCCGCGAAGAGAAGGACGCGCTGCGCGACGCGCGGCAGGAAGAAGAGCTGGAGCGCGAAAACGCGCTGGCCCTCGAGCGTCAGAAGCGCAGACAGGAGCGCCTGCAAAAGCAGAAGGAAGAGCAGGAGGCCGCCGCAAAAGAGGCGGAGAAGCTGGAAAAACAGCGCCGACAGGAAGAAGAGATGCGCAAGGCGTTTGAGCCGGAAGAACCGGAAGAAACGCCCGAACCGCCCAAAACCGCAAGGCGCAAGGAAAAGCCGACGCTCACCGTCATGCGCCCGCAGGAGGACGAACGGCCGAGCGATACGCCCGTCATCACGAGCCGCCCGCCGAGAAAGGCCGCCGCGCCGCGCAAACGCAGAGAGATTTCCGCAAGCGCGCAGCTGTATATCGAGCGGGACGACGAGTTTACCCGCGCGCCCGTGGACGAGCACAAGCCCACGACGTCCAGCCGCCGCAACAATTTCACCATGCAGGAAGCGGAAAACGCGTTTCTGTACGGCATGAACGGCGACAGGACGCAGAACGACGCATACAGTCAGCCGACGGCGGGATATGCGCCGCAGAACGACGCATACGGTCAGCCGACGGCGGGATATGTGCAGAATGACGTGTACAGTCAGCCGACAGGCGGGTATGCGCCGCAGAACGACGCATACGGTCAGCCGACGGCGGGATATGTGCAGAATGACGCATACAGTCAGCCGACAGGCGGGTATGCGCCGCAGAACGACGCGTATACTCAGCCGATGACGGGGAATACGCCGCAGAACGACGCGTACGGTCAGCCGACGGCGGGATATGTGCAGAATGACGCGTACAGTCAGCCGACGAATGATGAAACGCCCATTGTGCCCGAGATGCCCGACGACGCATACGCCGAGGAGGATGACGAGGACGACGAAGCGACCTCCATCACCAACGCGCGGGCCGAGGGCGCGGACAGGCCCATCGACGACAGCTATTTTCCGGATGATGCGGAGGAAGAGGACGAACAGCCCGCGCCGCAGAACGTCGAATATGACGACGGAGACGCGCTGGTGACGGCGGACGAATCCCATGATGAGCCGGAGGACGAGCCCGCGCCCGTGACGGGCGGCTCGTTCGGCGGCTGGCCGGGGCAGAGCGCCCAAACGGCGGGCGGAAGCGTGCCTTCCAGTTATTCCGCGTCAGCCATCGACGCGGCTAGGGCGCGCGCGGAACGCAACGCGGGTTATCAGCCGCCGCAGAGGACGAGGCAGCAAAATCCGCCGATGAACGCGCCGAGCGGCGCGCCGATTCAGCCGAAAGGGCAGGACGTTTTGCAGGCCCAGCGGATGAACGAGCAGCAGACCGTCGTGCAGCTGCGCGGCAATCGGCTGGACGGAACGCCCATCGTCATGCCCGCCAAGGATGTGCACGAAGCGCCGCAGACGGCGCAGGAGGAATACGTCTTCCCGCCGATTGACCTGCTCAACCAGAGCGGCACGGTGCAGGACCCCGACCAGCGCGCCAAGGACGAGGCGGGCGCGCGCAAGCTGCTCGGCACGCTGGAGAGTTTCGGCGTGCAGGCCAAGCTGCTGCATGTCACCCACGGCCCGGCCATCACGCGGTATGAACTCGCGCCCGCGCCGGGCGTGAAGGTGTCGCGTATCGTCGGTCTGGTGGACGATATCGCGCTGAACATGGCTTCCGACGGCGTGCGCATCGAAGCGCCGATTCCCGGCAAGCCCGCGGTCGGCATCGAAATCCCGAATCAGAAAATCGAGACGGTTTCGCTGCGCGACGTGCTGGAAAGCCCGGAGATGATGCGCGAGAAATCCCCGACGGCGGTTGCGCTGGGCAAGGGCATTTCCGGCGCGCCCGTCATTGCGGATATGGCGAAGATGCCGCACGTGCTGATTGCGGGCGCGACGGGTTCGGGCAAATCCGTCTGCATCAACACGATCATCAACTCCATCATCTTCCGTGCAAAGCCGGAGGAGGTGCGGCTCATTCTCATCGACCCGAAGGTTGTCGAGCTTTCCGTTTACAACGGCATTCCGCATCTGCTTGTGCCGGTCGTGACCGACCCGAAGAAGGCGAGCGCGGCGCTGAGCTGGGCGGTTGTGGAGATGGAGCACCGCTACAAGCGGTTTGAGACGATGGGTGTGCGCGACATCCGCGGCTACAACAACGCCATCGGCCCGAACGAAGAGCCGATGAGCAAGATTATCGTCATCATCGACGAGCTGGCCGATTTGATGATGGTCGCGCCGGGCGAGGTGGAGGAATCCATCTGCCGTCTGGCCCAGCTGGCGCGCGCGGCGGGCATTCATCTGGTCATCGCGACGCAGAGACCGTCGGTCAACGTCATCACGGGCGTGATTAAGGCGAACATCCCGAGCCGAATCGCGTTTGCCGTTTCCAGCCAGATTGACAGCCGCACGATTCTCGATTCCGGCGGCGCGGAAAAGCTGCTGGGCAAGGGCGACATGCTCTATGCGCCGCAGGGCGCGGGCAAGCCGACGCGCGTGCAGGGCTGCTTCGTCTCCGACGACGAGGTGCAGCGGATTGTCGAGTTTGTGCGCGGCCGCCACAGCGCGGATTACAACGAGGACGTCATCGAGCAGATGAACACCGCTGCCGACGAGGACAGCAGCGCGTCCTCCGACACGCCGAGCGCGGGCGAGCCGGTGGATGAAATGCTCGCCAAGGCCATCGAACTGGCCGTGGACGCGGGGCAGGTTTCCATCAGCATGCTCCAGCGCCGCCTGCGCGTGGGCTATGCGCGCGCAGGCCGGCTGGTGGATGAAATGACGCTGCGCGGCATTACCGCCGAGGCCGAAGGCCCGACCAAGCCGCGAACCGTGCTCATTTCCCGCGAGGAATGGCGGCGCATGCAGGAAAATCAGGAATAACCTAGAATTATCCTACGGTTGAGAGTCCGAAGGTTTCTAAAGGGCGACCGGAAAGCCCTTTGGTGGGGCCGCAGCCCCAGACCCCCGAAGAACACGAAAGGAATCACGATTATGAAATTCATCAAAACGCCCGTCAAGGGCATGTGCGATATGCTCCCCGCCGACATGCGTCTCCGCGAGCACGTGCTCGGCATGATTAAGGAAACCTACGGCGCATACGGCTTCATGCAGATTGAAACGCCGGTGATGGAGCACATCGAGAACCTGACCAGCAAGCAGGGCGGCGACAACGAGAAGCTCATCTTCAAGGTGATGAAGCGCGGCGCGGAGCTTCAGCGCGCCATCGAAAAGGGCGACGGCGAGCTGGCGGACAACGGCCTGCGCTACGACCTGACCGTGCCGCTGGCGCGCTACTACGCGAACAACAAGGAGAAGCTGCCCACGCCGTTCAAGGCGATGCAGCTGGGCAATGTCTGGCGCGCGGACAACCCGCAGAAGGGCCGATTCCGCCAGTTTACCCAGTGCGACATCGACATTCTGGGCGACGACAGCAGCCTGGCGGAAATCGAGCTGATTACGGCGACGGCGGCGATGCTCAGCAAGATTCTTTCCGAAGTGAACATGAATGAGTTCACCGTGCACATCAACGACCGTCGGATGCTGGCGGCGGCGGCACTTTCGGCGGGCTTTGAGCAGGAGGAAATCGGCGGCGCGCTGATTTCGCTGGACAAGTTCGACAAAATCGGCTTGGACGGCATTGAAAAGGACCTGCTGGAGAGCGGATATGGGCCGGAAAAGGTGGAAAAATACATGGCGTTCTACCGCAACGTGCAGCCGGGCATGGAGATTGCCGATTTCTGCGCGGGCGTGAGCGGCGAGTATCTGCCCGAGAGCGTCGGCGCGGCGCTCGCGGACATTGTGGGCAGCGTGAAGCCGATGCTGGCAAAGGGCGTGAAGATTGTGTTTGATCCGACGCTGGTTCGCGGCATGGGCTATTACACCGGCCCGATTTTCGAGGTGACGCTGGACGGCTACAACTTCTCCATCGCGGGCGGCGGCCGTTACGACCAGATGATTGGCAAATTCAGCGGCCAGAACGTGAGCGCGTGCGGCTTCTCCATCGGCTTTGAGCGCATTGTGACGATTCTTAAGGACCATGCGCAGGGGAGTTTCAAGCTGCCGGAAGGCTCGGTGGCGTATCTGGTCGGCGGCAAGGTGCCGACGGCGCGCAAAGCCGAAGTGCTGGCCCAGGCGGCCGAGGCGCGCAAGGCGGGCGTGGTGGCGACGGTTCTGCCGATGAGCAAGAATATGAAGCACCAGATTGAGCTTCTGGAAGCGGAAGGCTTCACGAAGTTCGAGAAAATCTACGAGTAACGAGGGCGTATGTTTGGGCGCCGCCCCAAGCCCCGGCAGGAACCTGAGGTTCCTGCACTTCCCACTGTCCGGATTGTGATGCAATCCGGAAGGAAAAGCATCGAGCTGTAAGCGCGAAGCGAAACGGAGGGTGTCGGGAACTCAGTTCCCGACTGGGGGTTGGGGCAAAGCCCCAAAATAAGAAAGGAACTTTATGACCAATAAAGGCGTTGTGACCGCCGTGAACGGCGATACCCTCACGGTGGCGTTTGAACGGCATGAAGCCTGCGGCGACTGCCACGCGTGTATGCATGGCAGTGAAAACTGCGCCAAGCATACCGTCAGCCTCAAGGGACGGGCACAGGTCGGCGATATCGTCGAGGTGGAAATGGATGATTCGCACGTGATGGAGGCCTCCGCGCTGGCGTATATGCTGCCGCTGGCGGGCTTCATCATCGGCCTTGCCGCGGGCTGGGGCCTGACGAAAACGGGTGTGAAGATGAACGGCGAGCTGCTGATGGCGCTCTGCGCGGTCATCGGCACGGCGGCGGCGTATTTCATCATGCGCGCCATCGACCCGAAGCTCTCCAAGGGCCGCTGGGAACAGAAAATCATCTCCGTCACCCATCCGGAAGAGACGGAAAACAAACAGGCGTAAACCGATAAGGAGGTTTTGAAACATGATCGTGCATTTTGACGAAAAGACGTTTGACGAGGCCGTGCGCGGCGACAAGCCCGTGCTGGTCGATTTCTGGGCGACGTGGTGCGGCCCGTGCCGCATGATTGCGCCCGCCGTGGAAGAAGTGGCCGAGGATTTTGACGGCCGCGCCGTGGTCGGCAAGGTGGATGTGGACGAGCAGGTCGAGCTGGCCAAAAAGTTCGGCATCATGAGCATCCCGACGCTGATTGTGATGAAGGGCGGCAAGGTCGTCGAGCAGGCCGTAGGCGCGCGCGGCAAGGAAGATATCGCCGCGATGGTGGAGCGGCACCTGTAAAAAGCGGGCCGCCCAATCCAAGTGACAAAACCACAAATCAAGGAAGCGTTTGAAAAAAACGAACGCTTCCTTTTCTTTTTGGCGGGATAGACTTTGACAAGCAGAGGTTTTGTGCTATAATAAATCAGATAGGCTTGGAGCGTTATACCCTGAAAATGTTCGGTTTTTGGAAGGCCCGAGAACGAAATAAGGGTCTTTGCGGGACACAGAAAGAGGGAAAAGGCAGAAAGGAGGAGACGCAAGTTGGCGAAGCTGAGAATTATTCCGCTGGGCGGCCTGGGCGAGGTCGGCAAAAACATGACCGCTTTCGAGTTTGGCGACGACATTGTGGTGGTGGACTGCGGCTCGATCTTCCCCAGGGCAGACATGCTCGGCATCGATCTTGTGATTCCGGATATCACGTATCTGGAGCGAAACAGGGAGCGCGTGCGCGCATACCTGATTACCCACGGCCATGAGGACCACATCGGCGCGACGCCGTATGTTCTGCCGCGCGTGCCCGCGCCCGTTTACGGCACGAAGCTGACCTGTGCGCTCATACGCGGGAAGCTCGCGGAGCATAATATCAACAACATCCAGCTGCACATCGTGAAACCGAAGGACGTCATTCAGGCGGGCGCGTTCTCCGTGCAGTTCATCAAGGTGAGCCATTCGATTGCGGGCGCGGTGGCGATGGCGCTCACGTGCCCGGCGGGCACGGTCATCGTGACGGGCGACTTCAAAATCGATTACACGCCGATTGACGGCGAGGTGACCGACCTGAACACGCTGGCCGCGTGGGGAAGCCGCGGCGTGCTGGCGATGCTGGCGGAATCCACCAACGTGGAACGCCCCGGCTACACGATGAGCGAAAAGAAAATCGGCGAGACCTTCCACAACCTGTTCAAGGACGCGAAGGGGCGCATCATCATCGCGATGTTCGCCTCCAACCTGCACAGAATTCAGCAGGTGGTGGATAACTGCATCGAGTTCGGGCGGAAAATCTGCTTCGTCGGCCGAAGCATGGTCAATGTCACCAAGCTGGCGATGGAAATCGGCGAATTGAAGATTCCGCAGGACGTCTACATCGACGTGAACGATCTGGACTGCTACGAGGACAATGAAATCGTCGTGCTGACGACGGGCAGTCAGGGCGAGCCGATGAGCGGCCTGACTCGCATGGCCAACAGCGAGCACCGCAAATTGCAGATTCGTCAGGGCGACACGGTGATTATCTCCGCGACGCCGATTCCGGGCAACGAAATCATGGTTTCGCGGATTATCGACCAGCTGTATCGCTGCGGCGCGAACGTGATTTACAACCGCATCGCCGACGTGCATGTCTCCGGCCACGCGTGTCAGGAGGAACTCAAGCTCATGCACACGCTGGTGAAGCCGAAATACTTCATTCCGGTGCACGGCGAATACCGCATGCTGCACAGGCACGCGCAGCTCGCTCAGGAGCTGGGCATGCCCGAGGACAACGTCATCATTCTGGAAATGGGGCAGGCGCTTGAGCTTTCCGAGGATGAGGCAAATATCACCGGCCCGATTCCGACCGGCTCGGTGATGGTGGACGGCCTCGGTGTGGGCGACGTGGGCAACGTGGTGCTGCGCGACCGAAAGCACCTCTCGCAGGACGGCCTGATTATCGTGGTCGTCGGCGTGAGCAAGGAGACGGGGCAGGTCACGAGCGGGCCGGAACTCATCTCCCGCGGCTTTGTCTATGTGCGCGAAAACGAAGAGCTCATCTCCGGCGCGAGAAACGTCGCGATGAACGTCTTGCAGCGGTATGACCGCATCGAGCAGAGCGACTGGACGAGCGTCAAGAACGGCATCAAGGATGAGATGCACAACTATCTGTTCGACCTCATCAAGCGCAACCCGATGATTCTGCCGATTATTATGGAGACGTAATTTCGCTTGAATCCGTGCGGACGCGCAATGCGCGCCCCTACAAGAGGATAAAAGCAAAGCGGCAGTCTGCCATGTTTTGCGAAGCAATCAATGAAAGGCGGGAAATCCAAGAACCTCAGGTTCTCGGTGGGGTTCGGGGCGAAGCCTCGACGTATTTTTCCCGCCGCAAAAAGGAAGTTGGAACATGAACATTTACGATACGGCCCACAAGCTGGCCGAGGAAATCAAGAAAAGCGACGAATGCGTGCATCTGGCCGAACTGCGCGAACGCGCCTATGCGGACGAGACCAACCGTCTGCTGCTGGATGAATATAAGCGCCTGCAGGTGCAGCTGCAAATGAGCATGGTCGGCGCGGCGGGCGAAATGCCCAGCGAGGATATGCAGCGGTTTCAGAAGCTGGCCTCGTTGCTGTATATGAACAGCGATGTGCAGGCGTATCTGATGGCGGAAATGCAGATGCAGAAAACGCTGGCGGATATCTTCAAAATTTTGACCGAGGCCGCGGGCATCCGCTTTGACGTGCCCGAAAAGCCCTAAATCGGGAGGAAAGCGACATTGGCGAAGAAGAAAAAGAAACGCCCCGTTCACGACGCGGAGGAGCGCGAGCTGCTGGAAAGCAGGCGCTACGGCTTCTTCTGGTATGACTGGATTTGGCGGATTCTGCGGCCGATTCTGGTGTTTGCCTGCTCATTTGTCATCATCTGCGGGCTGGTCTATACCGGATGGCAGAAGGTGGACGACATGTTCTTTTCGCCGATGGACAGCGCGGACGGGCAGACCGTCGCGTTCAGCGTGAAATCCGGCAGTTCGCTTTCCGCCGTCAGCCGCAATCTGGAAGAAGCGGGCCTCATCCACAACCATACCGTGTTTAAATACATGGCGGATTTCATGGGCATGGGGCAGAAAATTCAGAGCGGCGACTACGAGCTTTCCCGCGCGATGTCCGCGACGGAGATTCTCGACCGGCTGATTTCCGGCGACGGCAAGCCGCTGACGACCACCATCACCATCATCCCCGGCTGGACGGTGGAGGACGTGGCGAACTATCTCGTCGAGCTGAAAATCCTCGGCAGTACGGATGAATTCCTCAGCCTGTGCAAATCGGGCGAGTCGTACAGCGGGTATTACTTCATCGAAGAGATAATGAAAACCGACACGGTTGGGGAGCGCAGATACGCGCTGGAGGGCTATCTGTCGCCCAATACCTACGAAATTTACACCAGCTCGAGCGCGGACACCATCATCAAGCGCCTGCTGACGCAGACGGAGGCGGCGTATCTGAGCGGATACGACGAGCGCGCCCAGGAGCTGGGCATGACGATGGACGAGGTTGTGACGCTGGCTTCAATGATTGAAAAGGAAGCCAAGAAGAGCGATTTCGCCAAGGTCAGCGCGGTTTTCCACAACCGGCTCAAGGCGGATATGACGCTCGGCTCGGACGTGACCATCAAATACGCGACGGGCTCGGAAAAGATGGTGCTCGGCGACAGCGAGCTTTCCGTCAACTCGGCGTATAACACCTACACCCGCAAGGGCCTGCCCGTCGGCCCCATCTGCAACCCGTCGATGGATGCGATTGTCGCGGCGCTGTACCCCGACGAGCAGTATGTAGCGCAGAAGTATCTGTATTTCTGCTCGACCGATCCGGCTTCCGGCGAGCTGCATTTCTCCAAGACGTTGGAAGAGCATAACGCCGCCGTGGCGATGTATCGCCCGCTGTGGGAGGAATACGACAAGAGCCGCGGCCTGAATT
>CAKURR010000020.1 GCA_934675735.1 uncultured Clostridia bacterium | reverse complement strand
CGCCCTGTGGGCGAAACAGGGGGACGATATCACCCGGGAGAGTAGGACGTTGCCGGATTCCATGAAAAAAGGACTCACCCCTTACGGGGTGGGTTCTTTTTTCATTCCATCTGCAACGTTCCTGCTCTCCGGTCGTCTGCGACTGAGCGAAGCACGTACTTGGTTAGCACAGCTCCCATGCGCCGCCTGCGGCGGATTCAGCATGGGGGCTGTGCCTGGGAGAGTAGGAGGCAGAGCGCAAAAGTTGCTTTGCCCTCCGTTACGTCCTATCCTCCAGGGTCGTGTTCAAGCCAACGTGCACCATTGTTACTTGGTTAGGATATCGTCCCCCGCGCCCTGTGGGCGAAACAGGGGGACGATATCACCCGGAAGAGTAGGACGTTGCCGCGGGGGGGTTTATGAGGTGGGTGGAAGCCGTCCTCCATATATCGCAAACCTTCCATAACCTCGGCGGACGCGCGATGCGCGCCCCTACATGATTGAGGAGCAATACGAAACATATACAGGCAAAAGTCTGCGACAGAGCGGCGTATTCCCGCAAGGTGTCGTCATTCCTTACCCGTTCATCCCTTGCATCCCATTTCATAACATGTTATAATGCAAAAAAGAAAAAGCTCGATATACGGCGATGGGAAAAGTTATCCGAGAGAAATGTCACGCGACGGTTTATGAAATCATCGGGATTGGAGCTGAAAAGATGCAGGTCATTTTGAAAGCGGATATCATCCAAAAGCTCAAAGAAATCGGCCTTGAAGGCGGCGACAACGTCATCGTCCATACATCGCTGAAAAGCATGGGCTATGTGTGCGGCGGCGCGCAGACGGTGATTGAGGCGCTTATCGAAGTTGTCGGCGAAAACGGAACGATTATGATGCCGACGCAGTCGTGGAAAAATCTTGACCCCGAAACGGGTGTTCATGGGGAAGCAGACGAAAAAGATTGGCCGCTCATCCGAGAAAACTGGCCTGCATACGACAGCAAATTGACGCCGACCAACACGATGGGCGCGGTGGCGGAGATGTTTCGCCGGTGGCCGGGAAGCATTCGCAGCGAGCATCCGGCGCGCTCTGTCTGCGCATGGGGAAAGAACGCGGTATACCTGACGCAAAACCATGATTTATCTGATATTTTCGGGGAAAGTTCGCCGCTTGCGAAGCTCTACGCGTTGAACGGCAAGGTGCTTTTGCTCGGAACGGGATATAACAAAAACACATCCATACACTTGGCGGATGTGCGGGCGAAATATGCGGGAAAGCACATGTGCACCGAGCACAGCGCCATTTTGGAAAACGGGAAACGGGTGTGGAAGGCTTATGAAACCCTGTTTGTGGATGGCGAAGATTTTGAGCAAATCGGAGCGGATTTTGAAAAAGAGCACGCGGTCGGGATGACGCAAATCGGCAATGCGGCTGTCAGGCTGATGCGGCAGCGGGAGCTTGTCGATTATGCGGTGACATGGATTGAGAAAAACCGCGTTTGATGTGTTCATTAAACCGCTTCAATGACATTTGCTTCGCAACGATATTCCGTTCTATCGGATGGAACGCGGAATGCAGCGGATATCATCGGGATTACAGACAGCGTCGGGAGCCGAATGAAATCACCGATTGAATGCACCGAATTGATACGCGGGAGGGAATGGGATATGAACAAGGAATGGTCTGAACTGAATAAAACCATGCAGGCCCAAATCAAAAAGAAAAACGCTTATAAGATGGGTATTGATACTTTATTGGAATTGCGGACTCAGTTAATGCAAACTTTGGTATCTTTCAAAGAGGAATTGAGCAGAGAAGATTTTGATGCAATCCCCTTCATAAACGCTGACGGTTACCATAGCAAGACGATTGCCTATTCAATTTGGCATATTTTCCGCATCGAAGATATCGTTGCGCACACAGTGCTCAATGAAGATGAGCAGGTGTTTTTTGCGGGCAATTATCAAAAGCGAATCAACTCACCCATCATCACAACCGGAAATGAACTCGTTAAAAAACAGATTGCGGATTTTTCAAAACAGCTTAATCTGGAAGAATTGTATGCATACATTTTTGAAGTACGGGAAAGCACCGAGAAAATGCTGGAACGTTTTTCCCATGACGAATTGCAAAGGAAAATTCCGGACGAAAGAAAAGCCTGTTTGGAATCGCTGAATGTGGTAAGCAGCGATGAAAAAGCAATTTGGCTGATTGATTATTGGTGCGGTAAAGATGTTCGCGGGCTGATTCAAATGCCGTTTTCAAGACATTGGATTATGCATACAGAGGCTTGTCTGCGGATAAAGAACAAGATACGTTCATAAGCCAAAATTTGAATGGCTCGAACAACCACGCCCAAAGAAAGTCACCCTTTTGAAAAAGCGAACGCCCCTGCCTTCAGCAATCCCACCGAAACTTCTTCAAATCGACACATCCGTCGAATTTCAAATCCACGCCCTCCCGAAAGAGCAGAAAAGCCTGCTCGGGCCAGTGCGGCGCGAGCCGTCCCGCGTGGTTGACGACGCGGTGACAGGGGAAATCGCCATAGCATTCGGCGCGCGACAGGATTTTTGCAACCAGTCGGGCGTTTTTTTCTTTGCCGATGAGCCGCGCAATCTGCCCGTAGGTGGCGACGCGGCCCTCGGGAATTTCCGCGACGACGGAAAGCACTTCGTAAGCGAAATCATCGGTGAGCGTGGTCATGGGCGCGCCTCCTTACGGCAGGGCAGCAGCTTTTCAAGCGCCTTTCCGCCCGATTCGATGAGCAGCTTTGGAAAGCCCATGCCGATGAGAATGCCCAGCGCAATCGCGCCCGCCAGAGCCAGCGTCTGCATGCCGCGCAGGGTGAACGCCTCCATGTTGCGGGAGACGAGCGCATACGCCGTGTGGTAAATGCCCGCGCCGGGGACAAGCGGGAAGATGCCCGTGACGATGAACACGGTGGAGGGCATTTTCATCGCAATGGACAGCATGCGGGAGAGCAGCGTCAGCGCGATGGCGGCCAGCGTCGTGGCCGGAAACAGGCCCATCGGCGCGGCGAGCAGATAGCAGCCCCAGGCGACCGCGCCGCAAACGGCGCACGCGAGATAGCTTCTGCGCGGCGCGTGAAAGAGGATGGCGAACGAAAACACGCCCAGAAAGGCGGCGAGAACCTGACCCGTCACAGCGCAATCCCTCCCATAAAGCCGAGCAGCAGCGCGCCGCCGCATACGCCCAGCGCAATGCATACGGCGGTCAGCATGGCGCTGATGCAGTGAATCACGCCGGAGAGGTAGTCGCCGTTGAAAAATTCGCGGATGGACGTGGTGAACGTCACGCCCGGCACCATCGGCACAATGCCGCCGATGACCACCCACGACGCGCTCAGCGGCGGGAAGAGGGCCGCCAGCAGCCCGCTGAGCAGCGTCACCAGCACGCTGCCCCAGATATACGGCATGAAGCCGGAATGGCGCTTTTGGGCGGCAAACAGATAGATTTGCAGCAGCAGGCCGATGGGGAAGGCCGCCGCGCTGTCCCAAAACGAGCCGCCGAACAAGTAGCAGAAGCTCGCCGCGCCCAGCGCGCAGGCAAACACGTGGGTGAGCGGCTTTTCGGGCGTGAGCGTTTCGGCGCGGGCCAGCAGGGCCTCGGCTTCATCCGTCGTCCACCTGCCCGCGCAGATTTCGCGGGAAATCGTGTTCACCGCGTCGATGCGGCTCAGGTTCACGCCGCCCAGCGGCACATGGCGCACAAGGCTCAGCGCGTGGTCCGTGCCCTCGCCCTCGGTGGCGAAAATGCCGTTTGAAATGACGTAGACGTTGTTATCCGTCACGCCGTAAGCGCAGAGAATACGCGTCATCGTCTCCTGCACGCGGAAGATTTCGGCGCCGTTTTTGAGCAGGATACAGCCTGCGTGGCCGGCCAGCTCCAGCGCCTTGCGATGTTCATCCATAGCGTCCTCCGAAAATGGTATGGGATGATTATAACATAAAGAAAAAGCATGGGGAAGAAAATCCTCATGCTTTTTGTATGGAAAGTGTTGCTGCGGCTTAAAGGCGTTTCAATCGTAGAGCGCTTCGCGCTTGTTTGAACAGACTTTTCCGTTTTTCTTTGATTGCGAAGCAATCAAAAAGAGGGAGGTACAGGAACCTCAGGTTCCTGTCAGGGTGTGGGACAGCGTCCCACATCGTCCCCCGTTACTGCGCGAACTGGCTCTGGTAGAGCGTCGCGTAGAAGCCGCCCTTCGCGAGCAGCGATTCGTGGTTGCCCTGCTCGATGACGTGGCCGTCCTTCATCACCAGAATCACATCCGCGCTCTGGATGGTGGAAAGGCGGTGCGCGACGATAAAGCTCGTGCGGCCCTGCATCATCTTCGCAAACGCTTCCTGAATCTTCAGCTCGGTGCGCGTGTCGATGGAGGAGGTCGCCTCGTCCAGAATCAGCATCGGCGGCAGACAGAGCATCACGCGCGCAATGCACAGCAGCTGCTTCTGGCCCTGCGAGAGCTGGCCGCCCGATTCGCTGATGACCGTGTTGTAGCCGTCCGGCAGACGCTTGATGAAGCTGTGCGCGTGGCTCGCCTTCGCCGCGGCGATGATCTCCTCGTCCGTCGCGTCCGGCTTGCCCATCGCGATGTTCTCGCGAATCGTTCCCGCAGAGAGCCACGTGTCCTGCAAGACCATGCCGATGTTCTCGCGCAGATTGTGGCGCGTCAGGCGGCGCGTCTCGTGGCCGTCCACATGGATTCCGCCCGAATCCACGTCGTAGAAGCGCATCAGCAGGTTAATCATCGTCGTCTTGCCGCAGCCCGTCGGGCCGACGATGGCCACGCGCTGGCCGGGTTTCACATGCAGCGTGAAATCCTCAATCAGCTTGCGGTCGGGCGTGTAGGAGAAATACACATGGTCGATGGCGACTTCGCCGTCGGGCGCGGTAATCTGCTCCGCGTCCGTCGGGTCGGGCGTCTGGGCAGGCTCGTCGATCAGCTCAAAGACGCGGCCCGCGCACGCCAGTGCGTTTTGCAGCTCCGTCACCACGCCCGAAATTTCGTTGAACGGCTTGGTGTACTGGTTCGCGTAGGAGAGGAAGCTCGACAGGCCGCCGATGGTCAGGTGGCCGCTCACGGCGGCCAGCGCGCCCGCAAAGCCGACCGCCGCATACACCAGCGAGTTGACAAAGCGCGTGCACGGGTTGGTCAGCGACGAGAAGAACGTCGCTTTCAGCGAGCACTGGCGCAGACGCTCGTTGACCTCGTCAAACGCGGCGAGCGTCTCTTCCTCATGGCCGAACGCCTGAACGAGCTTCTGCTCGCCGATGGCCTCGTCAATCAGCGCCGTCTGTTCGCCGCGCGTGGAGGATTGCAGGCGGAACATCGCATACGTCCGCTTGGCGATGAAGTTGGCGACCAGCAGCGAGAGCGGCGTAATCAGCACGACCAGCAGCGTAATCGGCGCGTTCAGCGTCAGCATGAAGCCCAGCGTGCCCAGAATCGTCATCACGCCCGAAAACAGCTGGGTGAAGCCCATCAGCAGGCCGTCGGCAAACGTATCCACGTCGGCAATCATGCGGCTCACCGTGTCGCCCGTCGGGTGCGCGTCGAGGTAGGAGAGGGGCAGGTTCTGAATGTGCGCAAACGCGTCGCGGCGGATGTCGCGCACGGTGTCATAGGTGATGCGGTTGTGCAGCGCGTTCATAACCCACTGCGCCGCCGACGTGATGACGATACACACGGCGATGGTCATCAAAATCGGGGTCAGCGCGGCGAAATCCACCGCGTTCGGGCCGACGATGCAGTCCACCGCGCGGCCGACGAGAATCGGCACATACAGCGTCAGCGCGACGCTGATGAGACACAGCACCAGCGAAAGCACGACCAGCGAGACGTGCGGGCCGATGTACTGGAGCACGCGGCGCATGACCGCGCCCTGCGAGGCGATGGAGGGCGTTTTTTTATCCTTAGCCATTTACTTTCCCTCCTTCTTAAACTGGGACGCGTAGATTTCCTGATAGACAGGGCAGGCGGCGAGCAGCTCGTCGTGCGTGCCCATGCCCGCGACATGGCCGTCGTCCAGAACGATGATCTGGTCGGCGAAGCGCACGGAGGCCGCGCGCTGGGAAACGATGAACGTCGTCGGCGGGTTTTCCATCTGGCGGATGGCGCGGCGCAGGTTCGCATCCGTCGCGTAATCCAGCGCGGAGGCACTGTCATCCAGAATCAGGATTTCGGGTTTGCGGACGAGCGCGCGCGCAATCGTCAGGCGCTGGCGCTGGCCGCCGGAGAAGTTGCGGCCGCCCTGCTCGACCGGCTCGTCCAGCCCCTTGGACTTGGAGGAGACCACATCGAGCGCCTGCGCGACTTTCAGCGCGTCGTTCAGATCGGCTTCGGTAGCGTCCGCGTTGCCCCAAAGCAGATTGCTGCGAATCGTGCCCTTGAAGAGCATCGCCTTCTGCGGCACGATGCCGATGCGGCGGCGCAGCTCGTCCTTGCGGATGTCGCGCACATCCATGCCGTCCACCAGCACGTGGCCGCCCGTCACGTCGTAGAAGCGGGGGATGAGGTTGACCAGCGTGCTCTTGCCGCTGCCCGTGCCGCCGATAACGCCGACGGTCGAGCCGGGCGCGGCGGTGAAGCTCACGCCGGAGACGGATTCCGCGCCTGCGCCGGCATAGCTCATCGAAACGCCGTCGAACACGACGCTGCCGTGCGGCGCGTCGATAGCGGGGGCTTTTTCGCCGTCCTTCTGCGTGGATTTGACGGCCAGCACGGCCGCCACGCGGTCGCCGCAGGCCGCGGCCTTGGTGAGCGTGATAATCAGGTTCGCCATTTTGATGAGCTCGACGAGAATCTGGCTCATGTAGTTGTACAGCGCGACGACCTGACCCTGCGACAGCGCGCCCATCTGCACGCGCAGCGCGCCCGTGTGAATCAGCAGAATCACCGCCGCGTTGATGACCAGATAGGTGACGGGGTTCATCATCGCGGAGATGCGGCCCACGCCCAGCTGCATGCGGGTGAGCAGCCGAATTTTGCGCTCAAACTTCTCGCGCTCCGCGTCCTCCTTGCAGAAGGCGCGGACGACGCGTACACCCGTCAGGTTTTCGCGGGTCGTGGCGGTCACGCTGTCCAGCTGGCCCTGCACGCGGCGGTACATCGGAATCGTGATCAGCATGATGGAGAACACGATGATGCACAGCACGACGATCACGCCCGCGAAAATCATCGCGCAGCGCGTGTCGATGGTGAACGCCATCACCATCGCGCCGAAAACCACGAACGGCGAGCGCAGCAGCAGGCGCAGGCACATGTTCACGCCCGTCTGCACCTGGTTGATGTCGCTGTTCATGCGGGTGATGAGCGTGGAGGTGCCCACCGTGTCCAGCTCCGTGTAGCTCAGCGTCTGGATGTGCTGCATGAGCACATGGCGCAGCTTGGCGGAAAAGCCGATGGCCGCCTTGGCCGAGAAATACTGCGCGGTGACGGCGCTCAGCAGGCCCACGCCGCCGAGCACGACCAGCCACAGGCACATGCGCACGATATAGCTCGTGTCGCCTGTGGGAATACCTTTGTCGATGATGGCCGCCATAATCAGCGGCACAATCAGCTCAAAGGAGGCTTCCAGCAGCTTGAACAGCGGCGCGAGCACGCATTCCAGCCGGAAATCCTTGATGTAAACAAGCAGTTTTTTCAAAAAACATCCACCTTTTCTGTAAGAAAGAATGAGGAAATAAAAACAGATACATTATAGGCTTCTTTTTACTTTTTGGCAAGCGAAACCGCAAAAAGAAACGGCGAAAGTGCCTTCAAACATACAGGAAAAACAGCGGTTTGAAAACACGTCCGACCTTTGATAAAAAAGAAACCAAGATAAGGCTTGATTTTTGGCAGGATTTTTCACGCTTCAAGCAGAATATAATCCCGAATCACGAGAAACAACGGAGGGAAACAATATGGCTTTTACTTATGATATCCCGTTTCGGGTGGATTTGACCGACCGCGTCGCGCTGGTGACGGGCGGCAACGGCGGCATCGGCGGCATGTTCTGCCGCGCGCTGGCGGCCTGCGGCGCGACGGTCATCGTGCTCGGGCGCAATCTGGAGCGCTGCCAAAAGGTCGCGGATGAAATCAACGCGGGCGGCGGCAGGGCGGATGCGATTTCCGGCGATGTGACGGACGAGGCGGCGATGCTGCGCGTGAAGGAAGAAATCGCACAGAAGTACGGCAGGCTGAATATTCTGATTAACGCGGCGGGCGGCGCGGTTAAGGGCGCGACGGTGCCGCAGGACCAGATGGCCGACCCGGGCGAAAAGACCTTCTTCGAGGTCGGCGCGGACGCGATTCAGAAGGAGTTTGACCTGAACATGCGCGGCACGTGGCTGCCCAGCAAAATCCTGACCCCGCTGCTCATCGGCCAGCAGGGCGCGTGCGTGCTCAACATCTCTTCGATGAGCGCGTTCACCCCGCTGACGCGCATCCCCGGCTATTCTGGCGCGAAGGCCGCCGTCTCCAACTTCACCCAGTGGCTGGCGACGTATCTGGCGCGCTCGGGCGTGCGCGTGAACGCGATTGCCCCGGGCTTCTTCATGACCGAGCAGAACCACGCGCTCCAGTTCAATCCGGACGGCACGCCGACCCCGCGCTGCGACCATATCGTAAACGGTACGCCGATGCGCCGCTACGGCGAGCTGAAGGAGCTTATTGGCGCGATGCTCTTCCTCGTCGATGAGCGCGCCGCGGGCTTCGTGACCGGCGTCGTGCTCCCCGTGGACGGCGGATACAGCGCGTTCTCGGGGGTGTAAGCATCCCGTTACCCCCACCAAACATTCAAAAATCTTCAAAAAGGTTCAACTAACATGGAAGGAAAAGCGCGCGGCGCGTCGAATTATACGCGAAATGGCCTTTTGGGCAAGGAACAGTTTTGTTCCCCGATAAAAAGGGAGCGTGTCAAACGTGTTGACGGCGTGGATTATCCGCAAAATTCCGAACCATGAAAATGTGAAAGACGAGCGCGTGCGCAGCGCTTACGGCAAGGCGGCGAGCCTGGTGGGCATCGGCTGCAACGTGCTGCTCTTTGCGGGCAAGCTGGCGGCGGGGCTGCTGAGCGGCTCGGTAGCGATTATGGCCGACGCGGTGAACAACCTGTCGGATGCATCCAGCAGCTTAATCAGCCTGCTGGGCTTCAAGCTGGCCGAGCGCCCCGCCGACGCGGAGCATCCTTACGGCCACGGGCGGTTTGAATACCTCTCGGGCATGACCGTCGCGGTGATGATTCTCGCCATCGGCGTGGAGCTGCTCAAAAGCAGCGTCGGCAAGATTTTTGCGCCCGAGGCGGTCGTGTTCAGCTGGGTGAGCGTCGGCGTGCTGGCCGCGTCCATGTTGGTGAAGCTGTGGATGGCCGCGTTCAACACGAACATGGGGCGGCGCATCGGCTCCACTGCGCTGGAGGCCACGGCGGGGGACAGCCGCAACGACGTCATCACCACGGGCGCGGTGCTGTTGTGCACGGTGGTTTCCAAATTGACGGGGCTGGAGCTGGACGGCTATGTCGGCGCGGCGGTGGCAGTGTTCATCCTCATCAGCGGCGCGTCGCTGGTCAAAGAGACGCTTGACCCGCTGCTGGGCAAGGCACCGTCGCCTGAGCTGGTCGGCCGCATTCGCGAAAAGCTGATGAGCTACCCCGGCGTGCTGGGCGTGCACGATTTGATGATTCACGATTACGGCCCGGGGCGGCAGTTTGCCAGCGTGCATGTGGAGATGTCCGCGCGGCAGGACCCGATTGCCAGCCACGAGGTCATCGACGGCATCGAGCGCGACTTTTTGAAGGATGAACGGCTGCATCTGGTCGTGCATTACGACCCCGTGGCGACGGATGACCCGCGCGTGCCCGCGCTTCGAGGCGCGCTGACGGCAATCTGCAAAACGATTCACCCGAAGATGACGATTCACGATCTGCGCATCGTGCAGGGGGCAAAGCGCGTGAACGTCGTGTTTGACTGCATCGTGCCGTATGATTGCAGGCTGGGCGAGACGGAAATCCGCCGCCGCATGACCGCCGAGCTGGGGCGGGAATATCCGGGCTATTGCTGCATCCCGACGCTGGAAAGAAGCTTCACGGAGTAAATCCCGTTGTAGGGGCGCGCATTGCGCGTCCGCTCGATGTTTTTATTCAATGACGGTTTGAGCGAGAAAATCAAGAAGGGCACGTCTTTCGGCGTGTCCTTTTGTTATGGCCTTACAGGCTTTGAGAAGCGATACCGTCGTCCATCCTGCCCCGAATATAGGCGATGGTTTCTTCGGCGGACAGCCCCAGAACGTGCGCAAACTCCTGATGGAGCAGCTTTTCCGCTTCTTCGCGGACGGCTTCATCCGCAGAGCAGGGCTTCTTGCCATCGGCCTGACGGAGGGCATTGTGCTCGTAAATATCCGCAATCATCCGCATCATTTTGGGATAATCGCAAGAAGAGAGCACGACGCGGAATGCGTCGCGTCGCTGCTTCGCGTCCTCAATCCACAGGCTGGGAAGCCGACGGCTCTGCGCAATCAGCGCGTCGATATCCGAACGGCTGAGCAGGCGGCGAAGTACGGCGTTGCCGCGCGAAACGGGCATATAGACCGTGGAAGAACTTTTCTCCATTTCGGGCTTCAGCACGTAATAATCCCGAAAAGCGCCCGCAAACTGCATGGGGCGGATTTCCAAAACGGTGCAGATGCCTTCCGAAGTGTGCATCACTGTGTCGCCGACGGCAAAGCGCGGGGCGACGGGCGTTTCCGGCTGAGCAGGCATGTGAAGGCGCGGCGAAAAAGCGGCGCGCGAAGCCGCACGAAACTCAGTCAAGGTAATCCCCCACAGGGCTTTGGTTGTATTGCTTGATGAGCTTGAGCACAACCGAGCCGTCGTCCAGCGTCTTTTCTTCTAAAATCTTGTGGGCGACACGATTTTTGACCAGCGAATCCTTGTAGTGCTGAACCTCCGCGGCGAGCTGCTGCTCGGCTTGGCTCTTGGGGAAATCGTCCTTGAGGAAGAAGCGGAGCGTCTGGCAGATGCAGGCCTGCTGAATGCGTTTCATGAAGCATACCTCCTTGTTGATGTATATTATTTTATAATATTTTAGAAAAAAACGCAAAGGCGATTCCTCATGAAAAACGGCGGGTTGAATATCGAACAAAATATACAAAAATTTTCAAAAACATGCAATTTTGACCTGCGTTTATTCGTTTTATAGTCAGGAAGGGTGGGGAACGTATGATGCGAAAGATTTGGGCCGCCGTTTGGGCGGCATGCATGGTGCTGACGGCGGCCGCGGCGCTTGCGCAGACGAGCGAAGCGGTTGCGCTGGCGGCGTATCCGTCGTACACGGTGAAGGCGAGCGCTTCGGGCAACGGCTTTGACGCGTTTGCGCTGGAAAACGGGGAGAAAACCGCGCTGTGCATCGTGGAAAACGGTGTGCTGACGGTGACCAACGAGCGTCTGTTTGAGACGGTTCGGGGGATAGGTGTGTTTGTCGATACGGACGGCGAATCGCTGTTTCTCGATTACGACACGGAATATGAGCGCGTTTCGCTGCACGCGGCGTATCGGGACGGCGTGTGGAGCGATGCGGATGTGACGTGTACCACGCAGGAGCAATCGGGCGGCGCGACGCTCTATCCCGAAACGAATTGGTTTGCGGCGGACGGCCTGCTGTACATAACCGATGCGGTTTACGACGAAAACGAGAACGTGAAGCCGAACAGCGAGCGGCAGTATACGATTCCCGTCGGCGCGGATTTCGACATGTCCCTCGGCGGCATCGACATGATGCGCTTTCCCAAAACCATGGAGCAGCTGAACACGACTTATGACGCATTCCCGACAGGACTGGCCGCGCCGCTGCTGGATGAAGGGGATACGCTGCTGCAAATCGGCGCGTATTCGTCGTACACGGTGCTGCTGCTTCAAAGCGCGGACGGCGGCAGGCGCATACGCGTCAGCGAGCGCAACGGCAGGGCGAACGTCTGGCGGGACAGCGTGACGCTGGACGGCTCGGCCACGCTGGATATCTTTCACGCGGGCGACGACCGGATTTTTCTGGAAGAGAAGGGCAGAACGTATTTCTTCCGCCAAACGCGTCGGGGCAGATGGCTTTTCACGGGCATGATGGATGCGGATGTGCTGAGCGTTGGCGTGGACTGCGTGCGGGTTGACGAAAGCGGCGGCCTCAGCCGAAACGACGGATATGTTTACGGCGAATGTGAGCGGCTTGATTTGATGAAAATCCCCGTCGAGCAGTGGCCGAAAAATCAGGAGGAAGCCGTCGCACGGCTGGATAGGAACGCCTACGCCTTTGTGAACAACGATAATCCGGCGGACAGGCTGCATCTGCGCGAGTCGCCGAGCCGAAACGCCAAGTCGCTGGGCAAATTTTACAACCGAACGCCTGTGCGGATTGTTGGCTGGGAAGGCGATTGGGCGTACGTGGAGATTGGCACGGGCGAATCGCATCTGAGAGGCTACATGATGACAAAGTATCTGGTGCGCGGCGGCGGAGACCGAAACGTGCGCTGTGCGTTTGAAATGCTGATGCCGACGGAAGCGATGGGGCAGGACGGCGCGCCGATTTACCGCGAGCCGGACGACGCGACGGAAGAAATCGGGCGTTTTGGCCAAAGCGATGGCGAATATGTCATCGGCGTATACGGCGACGACTGGGTCGTCGTGATGACGTGGGACGGCGACGTGGGGTATGTGCGCCGCGCGGACGTATGGGAGGGGAACGGGTAAGGGCGGTTGAAAGCGGCTCGCGTGAAGTCAGGTATCGCTTCGCTTCCTGACTTGCGCCGGGGGCGCTTCGCGATGAGGACGTTGGGGCTTTGCCCCAAACCCCAGCAGGGAACTGAGTTCCCTGCACCTTCCGCTCGCTTCGCGTGGTTTTAAGAGGCATAACAAAAAGCACCCGCCGTGCAATTCAGCGCGGCGGGTGCTGCTTTTGGAAAGATTACTTGCCCTCTTTATCGGCGAAATACTCATTGAGCGCGGCGACGAGCGCGGTCGCGTCGATGCCGTGAACGAGGCTCGCCTCGGCGATGGATTCCAGAGAGGCGTGCGGGCAGTAGAGGCAATGCATGCCGTAAGACATGAACACCGGAGCGACTTCAGGATCCATACGCATCACTTCGGCGATGGACATTTCAGGGGTAATCATCGGGAAATCCCTCTTTCTATATCGGATTTGGTGGGCGTAAGCCTTTTTCTATCATACACCATTTTGCTCAAGCTGGCAAGGAAAAATGCGGCGAACGCCGAGAAAAACTTATTGCAGCGAAATGCCGTGCTTCACGCGGTCGCGCTCCTCGGCGCGCTTGGCGTTGTTGAAGCGGTCGAGCGTGCCGACCAGATAGCCCGTGATGCGGCGGATGCGGTCGAACGGCTGGTTCTGATAGTGATACGCCAGTTCGACGTATTCGCCGTCCAGACGCACGTCAATCGCGTCCGGCTCGCGGCCGTAGAGCTGCTGACCCCGCGCGATGTAGGCGTTGATTTCTTCCTGCGGGCAGTCGCCGCCGGTTATATTGACCCTGCACATGGCAAAGACCTCCCCCATATCTTGTAGATGATGAACTTATTATACCACTAAATATGGGCTTGTAAAGAGGGGAGTGCGCCAAAGATTCGCTTGAAAAACGGACACGCAATGCTTCCCAAATTGGCAAAAATCCACGGACGCGCAATGCGCGCCCCTACATGGCTGTAAAAAAACTTCCGTTTACGTTAACATAAACGGAAGAAAAGCAATCTGTAAGTTTCATTTTTCGCGAAGCGGAAAATGTGGAGGAAAGTCCAGAAAACTCAGTTTTCCGGTGGGGTTTGGGGTGAAACCCCAACGTTTTCTTACTTCGCGATAAACCCGATTTTCTTCATCGCCTTGGAGAGCGTGCGCTCGGCCAGACGGCCCGCGCGCTCCGCGCCCTGACGATAGATCGTCTCCAGATACGCCTTGTCGCCCATGTAGCGGTTGTAATCCGCCTGAATCGGCTCCAGCGTCGCGATAATCGCGTCGGCAACCGTGCTCTTCAAATCGCCGTAGCCCTTGCCCGCAAACGACTCGACCGTCTTATCCATCGGCTCGCCCGTCAGCGCGCAGAGCATCGCCAACAGGTTGGAAACGCCCGGCTTGTTCTCCGCGTCAAAGCGGATTTCGGAATCGGAATCCGTCACCGCGCGGCGCATCTTGCGGCGCACGACGTCCGCGCCGTCCAGCATGGAGATGAAGCAGTCGTCCGGATCGGATTTGCTCATCTTGCGCTTCGGGTCCTGCAAACTCATGACGCGCGCGCCCAGCTTCGGATAATAGCCCTCCGGAATCGTGAACACGTTGCCGTAAAGCCCGTTGAAGCGCGTGGCAATGTCGCGGCAGATTTCCAGATGCTGGGTCTGGTCCACGCCGACCGGAACGAGGTTCGCCTGGTAGAGCAGAATGTCGCCCGCCATCAGCACCGGATAGGTGAACAGGCCGCAGTTGATGTTGTCCGCGTGCTTGGCGCTCTTATCCTTAAACTGCGTCATGCGGCTCATTTCGCCCATGTAGGTGTAGCAGTTGAGCAGCCAGTTCATCTCCGCGTGCTGGTGCACGTGGCTCTGGAAGAACAGTACGTTCTTCTCGGGGTCAAGGCCGATGGCCAGCAGCAGCGCCAACAGCTGGATGGACTGCGCGCGCAGCTTTGCGGGTTCCTGCCGCACCGTGATGGCGTGCAGGTCGGCAATCATATACAGGCAGTCGTATTCGTCCTCCAGCAGCTTCCAGTTGCGCATCGCGCCGATGTAGTTGCCCAGCGTCGGCGTGCCGGAAGGCTGAATGCCCGAAAGAATGCGCTGTTTTTTAACCGGTGTGGTCTGTTGTTCCATAAAGCAAAATCTCCTTTAAGCGCCCGCGGGCGCGTGGTTTACTCCTTCCGTCTGCCTTCGGCAGCCAACCTTCGGCGTTTTTCATCGTCTAAATCCGCCGCAGGCGGCGACGATTTCAAACGTCCTTCCAAGAGGAAGGTCTTATTTGCAGGATTAAAGGCTCCCTCCTCCAGGGAGCTGTCAGCGAAGCTGACTGAAGGAGTTGAATAACGCAAATGAACTTATGAACTGCATTCATTTTATCACAAAGGGAGAAACCGCGCAAGGAAAACACGCCGCAGATTGACTTTTGGCCGGACGGGCGCTATACTGTTTGCATGTCTGCCCAAAGAAAAACGGGCATAACAACAAGAGCAACCGAGGAGTCATTATGGAGAAGCAAGATACCTTCCGCGTCGTCGTGCTCATCCCAGCCTACAAGCCCGATGAGCGCCTGATTCATCTGACGCGCGAATTGAAGGAAGAAAAGCTCGACGTTCTGCTGGTGGATGACGGCGGTCAGAAGCCGTTCGCGCATATTTTTGAACAGTGCCGCGCGCTGGGCGCCGAGGTGACCGTGCACGCGGTCAATCAGGGCAAAGGCCGCGCGCTCAAAACCGGCCTGAACGCCGCGCTGAACCTCTGGCCGAACCTGTCCGGCGTGGTGACGGCGGACGCCGACGGCCAGCATACGCTGCGCGATATTCTGCGCATCATCGAAGCCATGCGCGAGCACCCGAACGCGCTGGTGCTCGGCTCGCGCGAGTTCACCGGCGACGTGCCGTTTAAGAGCCGCTGGGGCAACCGCATCACCCGTTTTGTGTATGCCTTAGCCAGCGGCGTGCATGTTTCCGATACGCAGACGGGCCTGCGCGGCCTGCCCGCGTGCGCCCTCCCCGCGATGATTACCATCGACGGCGAGCGGTACGAATACGAGATGAATGTGCTGCTCAAACTGCGCGACATGAAGCTCGGCGTGGTCGAAGTGCCGATTGAAACGATTTATATCGACGATAATTCCGGCAGCCACTTCAACCCCGTGCGCGACGCCATCCGCATTTACGCGGTCATTTTCAAATACCTGTTCTCGTCGGTCACGTCTTTTGCGGTGGATTATCTGCTGTATTGGCTGTGCCTGGGCGTGTTCAAGCTCGCGCCGCTGCTCAGCTATGCCTTAGCGCGTCTGGTGTCCTCGCAGGTGAATTATCACCTCAACAAGCACACCGTGTTCTCCGGCCGCGGCGGCAAGCATTCCATGGCCAAGTATTACGCGCTGGCCGTGGTGCAGGGGCTTCTGGGCGCGGGGCTGGTGCAGTTCCTGCCGACCGTATTGCCGATTTCGGCGGCAGTGGTCAAGATTCCGGTCGATTTACTGCTCTTTGCGGTCAGCTACTTCATTCAGCGCGACTTTGTGTTTGACAAGTGATGGATGGATTGAAGAAAAGCAAGGCGCGGCGGCGTGTTCGCACGCGCGTCGCGCTTTTTTTGAGCCTTGCCTCGCTGGCGGGGCTGGCGCTGCTCCGCCTGCTGGGCGCGGCGCTGCATGTGACGGGCCTTTCCGCCGTGGCGCTTTCGACGGCGGGCACGCTGCTGTGCTTCCTGCTGCCCGCGCTGGCGGGACTGTTTATGCTCGACGGCGACCAGCACCGGCTGATTGCGCTTCGGGCGCTGAGCGCGCAGCATACGCTGTGTCTGGCGGCGGCGGGCGCGCTGTTTGTCGGCCCGTCGGCGCTTTTGGCGGCGCTGCCCGACGCGTTTCTGCGGCTCTGCGGTGCGGAGCTTGCGCAGACGGCGGCCGCCGCGCCGGATGCCGCGCTGTTTCTGCCGATGCTGCTGCAAAGCGCGCTGCTTGCGCCGATTTGCGAGGAGCTGTTTTTCCGCGGCTATCTGATGGGCGCGTTTGCCAAAGCGGGCAGGCGGAAGGCGGTTTTGGCGGCGGCGCTGCTGTTTGCGGCGGCGCACGGCGTGGATGCGGCGTTTCTGCCGCGTTTCCTTTTCGGCTGTCTGCTGGGCGCGATGGCGCAGCGGACGGGTTCGATTCTCGCGCCGATGCTGATGCACGGCTGTTACAACGCGGCGGTGCTGCTGGTGAGCTTTTCGGGGCTGACGCTGAGCAGTCATTTGCTGATGTTCTGCGCGCTGGGGCTGGCGGGCGCGGTGCTCTGCTTTGCGATGGTCGCGCGTGTGTACCGTGCGCGGGCGAGCCGCGAACCCGTCGAGTGGGGCGGCGCGCCGAGCAGGCGTGAAATCGCGAAGATGGCCGCGGCGGTGCTGGCGGTTATTGCCGCCGCAATCGTATCGGGGGTGACGAAACCGTGAACATGGCGTTGATTTGCATGGGGCGGCTGAAGGAGAAATACTGGCGCGACGCGGCGAACGAATATGAGAAGCGGCTTTCGCGCTTTGGAAAATTTGAGGAAATCGAATTGCCCGACCTGCCCGAGCCGGCGAACAGCTCGCCCGCGGTGGAAGCGCAGATCTGCGAAAAAGAGGGCCGCGCCATTTTACAGAAGGTACGCGACGACGACATTGCGGTTGCGCTGTGCATCGGCGGCAAACAGCTCGATTCGGTGCAGCTTTCCGACAAGCTGACGCAGCTGGGCGACACGGGGCGGCGGGTGGTGTTTATCATCGGCGGCTCGCTGGGGCTTTCGCCGCAGGTTATCGCGCGGGCGAATTTCAAGCTGTCGTTTTCCCCGATGACCTTTCCGCACCAGCTGGCGCGCGTGATGCTGCTCGAGCAGGTCTACCGCGCGATGAAGATTGCGGCGGGGGAGCGGTATCACAAGTAACGTTGGGGTTCCACCCCAAACCCCGGCAGGAATCTGAGGTTTCTGCACTTCCCACATTTGCGTTGTGCATGCGCAACGCTTGAATAAGTCGGTTTGAACCGCCGCGAAGCGAAGAAGGGAGTCTGAGGGACATTGTCCCTCAGCAGGGTTTGGGACAGCGTCCCAAACGTATCCCAAAGGTTTTTGCAAAAAAAGAAGGAAAGAACATGCAGTACGATTTTGATTTGGTCGGCAAGATTGGCTCGATGGCGCTGATTCGCCGCGAGGACGCCGACATCGATTACAACATTTTCTCCCGCCTGGGCAGCGAATTGAAGCCCGGCATGATTTGGGTGACGAGCGGCGCTGCGGAAATCGGCCGCCTGGATTACATCAAGCGCACGGGGCACGAGCTGACGTGCGACAGTGTGGATGCGAAAACGGATTACGCGGCGCAGGGTCAGAGCATCCTGATGGAGCAGTACCGTCACTTCATCCATCAGGAGTATTCGGTGCGCCAGGTGCTGGTGGAGCACCAGCACTTCAACGACCCCGAGAAGCGCGAACACATCCGCAAGCTGTTCATCCGCGCGAAGGAGCAGGGTGCGATTCCGATTGTGAACTACAACGACCCCGTTTCCGACGAAGAGAACCGCAAATGGGAGCTTTCCAACTTGCGGCGCGAGCACCGCGAAGTGTACGAATGTGTGGACAACGACGAGACGGCGGCGGTGATAGCGGGTCTGGTGACGACGAAAACGCTGCTGATTATGACCTCGACGGAGGGCATTTATGCCGACCCGAGCGACCCGACGACGCTGATTCGCGACGTATTGGCGAAGTCGCCGGAGGAGATGGAGCGCAAAATCCGCGAATTGCAGACGCACTGCATGGGCGCGTCCCGCGCGGGCGCGAACGGCGCGCATGCGAAGCTGGAATATGCGCTCGGCCCGGCGATGCGCGGCACGACGGTGATTATCGGCCACGGCCGTCACCGCATCAGCGATTTGGTGGAGGGGCGCGTCCCCTGCACGCGGATTGGTTTAGCGTAAAGGGGGACGTTTGGGGTTCCACCCCAAGCCCCGGCAGGAACCTGAGGTTCCTGCACCTCCCGCTTCATTTACCGCTTTGCGGTAAATGGGGAAAAGGCAGACAGAGACAATCAGAGGGCAGACAACGATGAAAGCGAATTATCACACGCACACGGCGCGCTGCGGGCATGCGGAGGGCGCGGACGAGGAATATGTTTTGGCGGCGATTGAGCGGGGCTTTGACGAACTGGGCTTTTCGGACCATGTGCCGTGGCCGTACACAAACGGTTACGTCCACCCGAGGGTGCGCATGCACATCAGCCAAATGCCGGAGTATCTGGCGAGCGTTCGCGCGCTGGCGGCCAAATACCGCGGCCAAATCCGCATTCTGACGGGCTTTGAATGCGAATATTTTCCGGATTACATGAACTGGCTGGCGGATATGAAGGCGGAAAACGAACTGGATTATCTGATTCTGGGCAACCACTACGAGCACGACGACGAGCACGGTTTTTATTTCGGCAACACCCGCACGGCGGACGAACTGCGCCGCTATGTGGATTCGGCGGTGAAGGGTCTGGAGACGGGGTTATTTGCGTATCTGGCGCATCCGGATTTATTCATGCGCGACTACGGCAGGGCGCTGGATGACGATGGCCGCGCGGCGGCAAAGGAGCTTTGTCAGGCATGCAAAGCGCTGAACATCCCGATGGAATACAACCTGCACGACCGTTTCCTTTCGCCGATTACGCACCGAAAGAGCTATCCCGACGCGGATTTCTTTGACATTGTGCGCCGCGAGGGCGTGCGCGTGCTGATTGGTTTGGACGCACACGAGCCGGCGGAAATCCGCAATCCGGCGCAGTGGAATCTGGCGATGAAGGAGCTTGAGCCGTTCGGCGCGCTGCACGAGGAGCGCCTTTCGCTGTGAGTGACCCGCGCGCAAAAGGTGTTGACAGGCGCGCCGCGTTGGCGTATGCTGGATAAAAGCGGCTTGGTATGCGGCGCAGGCTTGGCCTTGTGCATGTGGCCGGGCCGTGCGATTCCCGACATATGCAGGAGGTTTTGAAACATGGGTTTCTTCGATAAAATGCGCGCGTCGTTTGCGCGGTTCATGAGCGGGCGCTATGGCGCGGATCAGCTCAGCATGGCGCTGGTTATCGCGGCGCTGGTCATCTCGATTATCGGTTCGTTCACGGGCGCGCGGATGGTCGCGATGGTGCTTTCCGACGCGCTGCTGATTGCGGCGTTTTTCCGCATGTTCAGCAAGGACAGGTACCGTCGGGCGCACGAAAACGAGGTCTATCTGAGCAAGACCGAGGGTGTGCGCCGCGGCTTCACGGAGTGGGTCAATCGGCTGAAAAACGGCAAGAAATACCGCTATTTCACCTGCCCGAAGTGCAAACAGCGGCTGCGCGTGCCGCGCGGCGTGGGCAATGTGACCATCACTTGCAAAAACTGCGGCATCAAATTCGATAAAAAGGCATAATGCAAATCAGCTGTCAAGCTCATAAATCCGTTATTCTAAGTGAAAAAACCGATTTTTTTGCCCGAAGGTTTCCAAAGAGGTTTTCGGTCGTTGCCGCCTGTGGCGGAAACAAACGGCAGAAAACGAAAGCCCTTTGGTGGGGTATGGGGCAAAGCTCCATTGGCAGGAACAACTTAGAATGATTGGAATTGAACTTGACAGTTTCTTTTTATGTTCACAGGGAGGCATGCTATGAAGCTCTTTTCGCGAAGAAACACGCTGCTGCTGGCCGCGCTGCTCATCCTGCTGGCGGGCGCATGCGCGTTCGCGCTGAGCCGTACGCAAAAGACGATGCTTGCGGCGGAAGCGCCGTTTGCGCCGAGCGCCGAGCGGGATTACGTGACCGTCAGCGCGGAGGTGACCGAGGATTTGCGCACGGTGAAGGGCGACATGTATCTGACGGCGACCAACCGCACGGGCGAGGACCTTTCGGAAATTGTGCTGCGCGCGTACCCGAACGCGATTCAGCAGGGGAGCGTGACGCTCTCCGGCGCGACGGTGAACGGCGAAAGCGTGCCAATCGGCATGGACAGCGGCGACACCTCCGTCTGGCGCATCCAAACGCCGTGGCGCGCGGGAGAAACGCTGGAAATCAGCTGGCATGTCGCGCTGATTGTGCCGCGCGCGGAAGGCGTTATCGGCAGAACGGATGAAAGCGCGCTGCTCATCGGCGCGCTGCCCCTGCCCGCCATGCGGGAAAACGGCGCGTGGCGCACGGACGTCTATGACGAGCTGGCCGAAACGAGCTACGGGCAGGCGATGGATATCCGTCTGGCGCTGACCGTGCCGAAAACCGTGCAGGCGGCGTTTGGCGGCGCGTGGACGGACGAAACCCAAAACGACGACGGCACAAAGACGCTGACGATGCAGCTTTCCGGCGCGCGGGAGATTGCCTTCGCGCTGCGCACGAACGGCGCGATTCGGCAGACGACGGCGGGCGGCGTGCTGATTACGGCGCTGGCGGAGAACGCGCGCACCGCGTCGAGACTGCGGGACGCGGCGGCAGATGCGTTGGAGGCCGTTGAGTCGTCGGGCTTTGCCTATCCGTTTTCGTCGCTGACGGTGGTGCAGGCGAAAACGGGCCGAACGGACGGCGCGCTCGGGTCGGCGCTCGTCGCCGTCGATGCCGACGTGCAGGGCGACGCGCTGATGGCGCAGCTGACGCGGCTCTGCGCGCGCCAGATTTTCGGCGTTCAGGTGGAAAACGACCCGTGGAACGCGCCGTGGCTGAGCGAAACGCTCGCCTCCTGCGTCGAATTGATGGCGTATCGGCAGAGAGAGGGCGACGCGGCGTATGAAAAGCGGTTTTACGACGAAATCGAGGTCGCGACGCGGCTCACCAGGCCGCACGGCGTAGTCGTCGGCGCATCGACCGAGCATTTCGGCGGTGACGGCGAGATGACTCAGGTGCTGCGCGACGCAGGCGCGGCGGGGCTGATGGGCATTGAGCAGGCCGTCGGGCAGGAGACGTTCATCCGCGCGCTCCAAACGTATATCGACCAAAACGCGGGCGGAATCGGCAGCCTTGAAGCGCTGGAGGACGCGTTTAAGGCCGCGACCGGAAACGATTGGAGCGGCTATCTGGCGGACTTGCTCGCCTCCTGATGAACGGGCAGGACGAGCAGGGCCAGCAGCGCCGCGCACAGCGCGCCCAGAATCGGATAACCGCTCTGCACGATGCGCCCGAATCCCATGAGCGCCACGGCGGCGCATAAGAGCGCGGAAATCGTCAGTCGCGCATAGCGCGCCAAAAAGCGCGGCAGCAGATTCGTCATTGCGCAGAGCATCGCGCACAGGGTGGACAGCGCCGCCGCGTACAGGCACAGCGCGACGAGCAGATAGCCGCCCGCGCCGAGACTGCGGCTGAGCCGGACGAAGGGGAGCGGCTGCATGAGCACGCTCTGCATCTGCCGTTGGCAGACGAGCATGCCGAGCGTCAGCATGCCGCCGAAGAGCAGGGCCAGCAGCGCAACACAGATTCTGCGGCGGCGGCGGGGGAGCGCCAGAAGCATCGGCACGGCGCCCGCCATCATCGCGGCGTTCAGCGCGGCATAGAGCACGCCGTCCAGCGCGGCGCGCACCGCCGAGTCGGGCGGCCCTTGCGGCAGAAAGCCCGCTTCGCCCTCCGGCAGGCCCAGCAGCCGAACGAGCAGAAGGGGCATCAGCACGCACAGCGCGCCGCCGGCAGCGGCAGGCCCGCGCGTTTCAAACGCGCAGAGCAGCGCGGCGAGCACCGCCGTAGCGGCAAAGCCGAGGGCGTAGGCGTGGCGAATCGGCCAGACGAGCGCCGAAAGCTCCGCACAGGCCGCGAGCATCGCGCCGCCCGTGACGGCGGAGAGCAGAAAAAACAGCGCGCTGCACACCCCGCCCACGCGCGCGCCGAAGCGCGCCGCGCACAGGCCCGACAGGCCGCTCTGCCCGACGGCCGCCAGCCTTTCGGGCAGGGCGAGAAACAGGGCGGAGAGCGTGAGCAGCGCAAAGACGATTGCGACGAAGCCCATCGCGCCGTGGGCGGCAAAGAAGCGCACGATTTCGCGGCCCGAGGCGAAGCCCGCGCCGATGACGCCGCCCAGCAGCGCCAGCGCACAGCAGAGGATGTCCATAAAAGCCCTCCCTTCGATTGAACGCGGTCATAGGTATGAGGGGGCGCGGGAAAAAAGAAGGCATGTCTTTCCTTTTGGGGCTGTTCGCGGTATAATAAACGCTAAAAGAGGGAAAGCCGAGCGGATTGGCGGCGTTTGGGGCCATGCCCCGGCCGCTATTCCCCAAAAATCCCCAAAGAAAGCCGGAATAACCATGCAGCGATATAATGTTTGTGAAATCGATTTGGCGGCCATTCGCCACAACGTCGGCGTGATGAAAAGCCACATTGCGGGCGGCGCCAAGTTTCTGGCCGTCGTGAAGGCGGATGCCTACGGCCACGGGGCGGTGCCCGTCGCGAAGGCGGCGCTGGAGGCGGGGGCGGACATGCTGGCCGTCGCCATCCCCGAAGAGGGCATCGAGCTGAGGAATGCGGGCATCGCCGCGCCGATTCTCGTGCTCGGCGGCATTGAAGAGAGCGCGGCGGAGGCCGTCGTGCAGTACGGCCTGACGCAGGTCGTTTTTGACGAAAGCCGCATCCGCGCGCTGGCTCGGGCGGGGCAGAAGCTCGGCCGAACGGCGGCCGTGCACCTCAAGCTGGATACGGGCATGAACCGCATCGGCGTGCGCACCGAAGAAGAGGCGCAGACGCTGGCGCGGCTCATCGACAGCCTGAGCGGCATTGAACTGACGGGCTGCTTCACCCACATGGCCACCGCCGACGAGGACGACCCGACCGGCACGCTGCACCAGATTGCGCGGTTTGAAGCGCTGTGCAGCGCCGTCAAGGCGGTGCACGCGGGCAGGCTCGTCTGCCACGGCGCGAACACCGCGAGCATCTTCCGCTATCCGCAGCTGCACGCGGACATGGTGCGCGGCGGGCTGGCGCTCTACGGTTATCCGCCCGTGCCGGAAGCGAAGGATTTGCAGCCCGCGATGCGCTGGGTGACGCGCGGCGTGTACGTCAAGACGATTGCGCCCGGCGACCGTGTGAGCTACGGCGGCCGGTTTGAGGCAAAGCGCCCGACCGTCGTGATGACCGTGCCCGTCGGCTATGCGGACGGCTATCGGCGCGGCATTTCCGGCAAGGGCTGCGTGCTCGTGCGCGGGCGGCGCGCGCCGATTCTGGGCCGCGTGTGCATGGATCAGCTGATGGTCGATGTGACAGATATCCCGGGCGCTCGGGTCGGCGACGAGGTGGTGCTGCTCGGGCGGCAGGGCGAGGAAGTCATCGACGCGGAAGAGATGGCTTCGTGGCTGGATACCATCAGCTACGAGGTGCTCTGCTCGCCGAGCAGGCGCGTGCCGCGCGTGTATATCAACGCATGAACAAGGACGAACTGCGCGCGCAGATGCGGCAGGCGCGGCGGGCGCTGAGCGAACAGGCGCAGCGGGAAGCCGCACAGGCCGCCGCCGCGCGGATTTTGGCGCTCGACGCGTATCAAAACGCGCGGGTCGTGATGGCCTACGCCGCCGTTCGGGGCGAATTGGCGCTCGACGCGGTTTTGCGCGATGCGCTTGCCGCAGGCAAGACGCTGGCCCTGCCCCGATGCGAAGGGGAAGGCGTGATGCGCGCGTATCGGGTGGCGCGGCTTTCCGAGCTGAAGCGGGGCGCATACGGCATTTTGGAGCCGGGCGCGGCCTGCCTGCCCGTCGCGCCGGAGGAGATCGATTTGATGCTCGTGCCGGGCACGGTGTTTGACAGGCGCGGCGGCCGATTGGGGCAGGGCGGCGGCTATTACGACAGATACCTCGGCCTAACGCGGGCCGTGTGCGTCGGCGTATGCCACGACTTTGCACTGACGGAAGCCGTGCCGACGGAGACACACGACGCGCGCATGGATATCGTGATTACGCCGAACCACACCATCATCACACGGGAGGAAACGACATGAACAGCAAAAAAACGAAAAAGCCCCTCCGCCGCGCGAAGCACTGGGGCGCGCGCGTCTGGCCGATGGCGGGCAGAATGGCCGTGATTCTCGCTGCGGTGGCGGTGATGGGGCTGATGTTCAGCGCCTTGCAGGCCATCGGTTCAATCATCCTGCGGGACATCATCTCGCTGGCGATTCTCTCCGGCATTCTGCTGATGATGTACAGCGAGGGGCTGACGCGCGGCGTGGCCGACGCGGACGCGAGCCATGCGGCGGACAGGCTGGAAAAGCTGGGCAGGCCGCTCACGAGGAAGGAAGAGGCGGCGTGCTATCAGCCGATGAAGGCGCTTTGCGCCTGCATGGTCGTGTTCGGCATTCCGCTGGCGCTGAGCCTGTATCTGGCGGCGACGGCTGAACCGTATACCTACGCTTTGCAGGATCTGCCCGCGTGGCTGACGGGCACATACGGCGCGCGCGAGGATGTGATGGCGCCGCTGGCGGCCTATGCGCAGAGCACGGCCTTCACCCTGCGCGACGGCGTTCGGCTGGTCGTGCGGCTGACGGTGCTGATTTACATCAACCTGTTCCCCGACCCGCAGACGGCGGCGCAGCTCATCGACCGCCTGACCCCGCTGATGGTGATGACCTATCCCGCCGCGTGCATGGTCGGCTATCTGCGCGCGCCCGCCGTCTATGCCAAGCGGCAGAGCATGCAGCGCCGCGCCAAAAAGGCCGCCGTGCGCAAGGCACAGAAGAAGAGCATGGTATCCGAGCTGCTCGGCAGCGGCGGCGACGTGCACTACGGCCGGCGCGCGGGGCAGGAGGAGCACAAGAAGAAGGAGCTCATCTGATGCGGCGGGTTGAATTTGGCGGATGCATCTGATATAATGAACGGAGCATAACGGGTTTTTAAGGAGAAGAAATCGATGCGAATCATCGGCGGAGATGCGCGCGGGCGCACGATTGTCGCCCCGGCGGGGGCCAAAACGCGCCCGACGCAGGATTATGTGCGCGAATCGCTGTTCAACATCATCCGCTGGGATGTGGAGGACGCGCGGGTGCTCGACCTGTTTGCGGGCACGGGCGCGCTGTCGCTGGAGGCCGTCAGCCGCGGCGCGCAGAGCGCCGTGCTGGTGGATATGGACAGGGCGGCGGGCGCGGCCATCCGCAAAAACATGGAGACGACGCGGCTGGGCGGCAAGTGCCGTTTCATCGCGCGGGATTACCACGCGGCGATGGACGCGCTGGCGGCGGAGGGCGCGCAGTTTGATTTGGTTTTCATCGACCCGCCTTACAAAATGGAGAATACGGGCGAAATGTGCGCGGCACTCTATGACAAGGGGCTGCTGAGCGGCGCGTTTCTGCTCGTGGTGGAGCACAGAAAGGGGCGCGCGCCGATGCTCGATGCGCGCTTTGAAGCTTTTGATTTGCGGCATTACGGCGACACGGAAATCACCTTCGTGCGCCGCGCACAGCGAGAGGAAGAAGGGGGCGCGTGAATGGATACCCTGCTCTATGCCGGCAGCTTTGATCCGGTGACGCGCGGCCATATGGACGTCATCCGCCGCGCGGCGGCGCTCTGTCCGGAACTGGTCGTCGCGGTGATGCACAACCCCGAAAAGCACGGCTTTCTGCCCGTGCCGATGCGGGTGGAGCTTTTGAAAACGGCCTGCCGCGAATTGCCCAACGTGCGGGTCATCGCCCACGGCGGGCTGCTCATCGACTGCGCCCGCGAGGTGGGGGCGAAGGCGGTCATCCGCGGGCTTCGGCCGTTGGGCGACTTTGAAAGCGAATACCAGATGGCCCAGGTGAACAAGCGTTTGGGCGGCGTGGAAACGCTGCTGATGACCACCAGCGACGACTGCGCGAGCATCTCTTCGAGCATCGTGCGCCAGGTTGCGGCCTTCGGCGGGGATATTTCGCCGATGGTGCCGGAGGGGACGGCCGAAAAGATACTGGCGGCGCTCTCGCAAAAATAAAGCGGAAACAACACGCTGTTTGGAGCATAAAATATGGAAAATCAACGCAGATATCGCAGACCCAATTCGGACGTGAAGGAGGAGCAGATGGAAAGCAGCGAGCAGGAACAGCGCACCGTGCGCCGCGAATACGGCACCTCGGGCGCGGGCGACAGCATCGGGCAGGCGCGGCGGGTCATCGACCAGCTGGAGGCCCGCATCAACGACGCGCGCCGCGTGCCGATGTCCAAAACGCTGAGCATCATCGACACGGGGGAGCTGATTGACCTCATCAGTCAGCTGCGCATCGTGCTGCCGCACACGGTCGTGCAGGCTCAGGCTATTTTGGATGAGAAAAAGAAGATTCTCGGCGAAGCAAAGGCCGAGGCGGATGCCTCCGCGGGCAAGGCGGACGCGATTTACACCGAAAAGGTGGAAAGCGCCAAGCGCTTTGAGCAGGATGTGAAGGCCGAGGCGGACGCTTACGACAAGCAGGTGCGCCGCAAGGCTCAGGAGGATTCCGAAGCGATTGTCGCCGACGCGAACACCCGCGCCGAGCAGATCATCTTCAACGCCCAGCAGCAGGCGCAGAAGCTGGTGGAGGACAACGAAATCACCCGACGCGCTCAGGCTTACGCCATCGAGACGCGCGAGCGCGCCGAAAAGGACGCGGACAGCATCTACAATCAGGCGTGCGTGCAGGTGGATAAAATGCTTTCCGGCGCGGCGGCGGCGCTTTCGCGCAGCGCGGGCGAGTTGGCGGCACTCAGAGACAATCTGCTGACCCAGGGGAGCAACCCGCAGCAGGACAGATAAATCTTGGAGGCGTTACCGATGAACGAGAAAAACACGCTTTACATTGTCGTACCGTGCTATAAAGAGCAGGAGGTGCTGCCCGAGACGAGCAAGCGCCTGCGCGAAAAGATGCATCAGCTGATGGACGAGGGCAAAATCAGCCGCCGGAGCCGCGTGATGTTTGTCAACGACGGCTCCAGCGACAACACCTGGCCGATTATCAGCGAGCTGCACGAGAAGGAGCCGGAGATGTTTTCCGGCGTGAACCTCTCCCGCAACCGCGGCCATCAGAACGCGCTGCTGGCGGGCCTGCTGACCGCTGTGAACTATGCGGATATGATTGTCTCGATGGACGCGGACTTGCAGGACGATATCAACGCCGTTGACGAGATGGTGGACGATTATCACAAGGGCTATGAGGTCGTTTACGGCGTGCGCAGCAAGCGCGAGACCGACACGTTCTTCAAGCGCTTCACGGCCGAGGGCTTTTACAAGGTGATGAAGGCGCTGGGCGTGGATATCGTGTTCAACCATGCGGATTACCGCCTGATGAGCAAGCGTGCCGTCGAGGGGCTGGCCGAGTTCACGGAGGTCAACCTGTTCCTGCGCGGCATTGTGCCGCAGATCGGCTACAAGTGGACGACCGTCACCTACGAGCGCGCGGAGCGCTTTGCGGGCGAGAGCAAATATCCGCTCAAGAAGATGATCGCCTTCGCCGCCGACGGCATCACCAGCTTCTCGGTCAAGCCGATTCGGCTGGTGTTCTCCACCGGCGTGGTGGTGTTTATCATCAGCCTGCTGATGCTGCTCTATGCGCTCATCGCCAAGCTGGCGGGCCACACCTCCGTCGGCTGGACGTCCCTGATGGGCTCGATTTGGCTCATCGGCGGCATTCAGCTGCTGGGGCTCGGCGTGGTCGGCGAGTACATCGGCAAGATTTACAACGAGACGAAGCGCCGCCCGCGTTTCATCATCGAAAGCGTGCTGAACAAGGCGGATAACGAATAATGAACGGCAAAAGGCATATCATAACCATAGCGGCGCTCGGGCCGGACAGCGACGCGTCACTCACCTTCGGCGTGTATGACGCGCTGCGGGGGGCGGACGCGCTGCTGCTGCGCACGGGGCGGCACGGCGTGGCGGACAGGCTGACGCGCGAGGGCGTCGCCTTTGAGACGCTCGACGCGCTCTATGACCGCACGGAGGATTTCGACGAGCTTTGCGAGCTGGCCGCGCGCGCGATTATCGACAGGGCGCGGCAGGTGCAGACGCTCGTCTATGCCGTCAGCGAGCCGCAGAGCGACGCGACCGTCCGCGCGCTGGCAGGGGCTTTGCCGGAGGATATGGCGCTTTTGGCAGTCGGCGGCGTAACGCTGACGGACGCGGCGGCGTGCGCGGTGATTCCCTTCGGCGTGAACACGGAGAATCTGCGCACGGTGACGGCGCTTTCCACGGCGGAAATGCGCGTGCAGGCGGACTGCCCGCAGGTCATCACCGAAATCGACAACCGCTATCTCGCTTCGGATGTGAAGCTCTGGCTGAGCGATTTGTTTGACGACGAAACGACGGTGTATTTTCTTGCAAACGCCGCCGAAACGGGCGTTCGCGCCGAGCCGATTATGCTCTGCGAACTGGACAGGCAGGCGCACTACGACCACCGAACCGCCGTGCTCGTGCCGAAAATCAGCGTATACGACAGAAGCAGAGCCTCTTACGAGGATTTTGTGCAGGTCATCAGCCGTCTGCGCGCGCCCGGCGGGTGCCCGTGGGACAGGGCGCAAACCCATCACACGCTGCGCCAATACATGATTGAGGAAGCCTGCGAAGCGGCGGACGCGATGGACGGCGACGACGAGATGAAGATGGCCGACGAGCTGGGCGACGTGCTGCTGCAGGTCGTGCTCAACAGCTGCATCGGCGCGGAGCATCGCGCGTTTACCGACCGCGACGTGACCAGCATGGCCGCGCACAAGATGATTACGCGCCACGAGCACGTTTTTGGCAAGGCCAAGGCGGAAAACGCGCAGGCGGTCGTCTCCGTTTGGGAAAATGCGAAGAAGAAGGAGCGCGGCGAACAGACAGCGCTGGAACGCGTGCTCGACGTGCCGCCCTCCCTGCCGGCGCTGATGCGCGCGCAGAAGGTCGTCCGCCGCGAGGCGGGCGCAAAGGGGCAGAAGCTCGAGGCCGAAACGGCGCTGGCGCGTGTGGCCGAGCTGGCCGGGCAGACGGGCGGCGACAAGGCGGCGCTTGAAGCGCGGTTGGGCGATATGCTCGAATGCCTGTGCGCCGCCGCAGAAGCGCAGGGGCTGGACGCGGAAACCGCGCTGCGCGCACAGACGAAAAAACGCATCGACGCGCTTCGCGATGAGGACGAAAAAACCTTGTAAAACCCATGAAATTTTTATAAAAATCGCGTTTCCTCTTGCAGGAAAGAGGGAAACCATGTAGAATATGTCATAGTCGCCTGCATGTGCGATTGATGTTCAACAAACACGTTCCGAGTCACGGACACGTTGTTTCAAGGAGGATTTTTTGTACCATGAATAAGAACGAACTGAGCGCGGCTATCGCCGCGAAGGCGGGTCTGACCCGCAAGGATGCCGAGGCTGCCCTCTGTGCGATGAGCGACATCATTGCCGAAAGCCTCAAGAACGGCGAAAAGGTGCAGATCGTCGGCTTCGGTGCTTTTGAAGTCAAGGAGCGCCCGGCTCGCAAGGCCCGTAACCCCAAGACCGGTGAGGAAATCCAGATCGGCGCGCGCCGTTCCCCGATGTTCAAGCCGGGCAAGGCGCTGAAGGAAGCTGTCGAAGGCTAAGAAAATTCCCGGAAGGTTGCTTCCGGGTTTCTTTTTTGAGCTTTATTATAATGCGTAAAAATCAACTCTGCACAAAGAGCGGACGCGCACTTGTGAAACGGGCGCGTTTTTCACAGAAAAAGGACAGCGCCCTGCGCGCCCCTACAACGAGGGCTTGCTTTCGCAGAATGCAGGAGGAAACCGTTGAATTGATGCAGATTTTCGGATTTACACATTGATAGAACGCCACAAAAGGAGGCTGTCTCCCATGGATTACATTTTCAAACCCATGTCCTATGTGCTGGTCATCATGATGGGCTACCTGCTCAAGCGGGCGGGCTTTTTCGGCAAAGACGACCATCGGCTGATGAGCAAAATCATGGTCAACATTACGCTGCCCTGCACCATCATTCAGGCGTTTGACGGTTTCGAGCGCGACGTGAAGATGTTCGTCATCGTGGGTATCGGCTTTGTCTGCGCGTTTGTGCCGATTCTGCTGATGTATCTGACCACGGGCAAGGTGGAAAAGCGCCTGCGCGCGTATCGGATGCTCAACATCGGCGGCTATAACATCGGCTGCTTTTCCCTGCCGCTGGTGCAGGCGTTTTTTGGCAACACGGGCGTTGTGGCGGCCTGCATGTTCGACACGGGCAACGCTATTATGATGACGGGCGGCGCGTATGCGATGACCTCCACGCTGCTCAAGACGGGCGGTGAAACGCGCGAGAGCGTCGGCGATATTTTGATGAAGTTCGTCAAGTCGCTGCCGTTTGACGCGTACATGATTATGATTATCCTTGCGGCGCTGGGGGTGAAGATTCCCTCCGTCGTCTTTACGCTCACGCGGCCCGCGGGGCAGGCGAACGCCTTTGTCGCGATGCTGATGATTGGCATGATGTTTGAACCGGCGGGCGACAAGGCGCTGCTGCGCGAGACGGCGCGCGAGCTGGTCTGGCGCTATCTGTTTGCGGCGGTCAGCGCGGCGGCGGTCTATTTCTGCACGCCGTTTGATTTGGTCGTGCGGCAGACGCTGTGCATCGTCTGCTTTGCGCCGCTTTCCTCCCTTGCGCCGATTTATACCGACCGCTGCCACAGCGACACGGCGCTGGCGAGCTTCACGAACTCGGTTTCCATTGCGGTGAGCCTGATTGTCATGCTGGCCCTGGGGATGGGGTTTGTGCTGTAAAGGAACGTGTGGGGCGTTGCCCCACGCCCCACAAGGAAACTAAGTTCCCTTGACCCTCTACTTCGCTTCGCGCGCATAACCGATGCTGAACAATCATGGATTGCGCAGCAATCCATGAAAGAGGGAAGGCCGGAAACCTCAGGTTTCCGGTGGGGCATGGGGCAAAGCCCCATGGTTCCTCTGAAAAAAGACTTGACTTCAACTGCGGTTTAAGCTTTATAATACAGGGTGTAGCGTCAAACACCTTTGGATTTAGGGAGAGATTACCATGGAAAAAGCGAAAGTCTATTACACCGATTTCCGAACGGTCGCGTTCGGCGACGGCCTGCCCACCAAGCTCAAGAAGCTGATTAAAAAGGCGGGTATCGGCCAGATTGACATGGACGGCAAGTTTGTCGCCATCAAGATGCACTTCGGTGAGCAGGGCAACATCAGCTTCCTGCGCCCGAACTACGCGCGCGCGGTGGTGGATGTGGTCAAGGAGCTGGGCGGCAAGCCGTTTTTGACGGACTGCAACACCATGTATCCCGGCAGCCGCAAAAACGCCATCGAGCACCTGTACTGCGCGTGGGAAAACGGCTTCACGCCGCTGACGGTCGGCTGTCCGGTCATCATCGGCGACGGTCTCAAGGGCACGGACGACATCGGCGTGCCGGTTGAGGGCGGCGAATATGTGAAGGAAGCGCGCATCGGCCGCGCCATCATGGATGCGGACGTATTCATCAGCCTGACCCACTTCAAGGGCCACGAGATGACCGGCTTCGGCGGCACGATTAAGAACATCGGCATGGGCTGCGGCTCGCGCGCGGGCAAGACCGAGCAGCACTCCAACGGCAAGCCCAGCATCAACGAGGACGTCTGCCGCGGCTGCCGCCGCTGCCAGCGCGAATGCGCCAACGGCGGTCTGGTGTTCGACAGTGAGAAACGCAAGATGCACGTCGATCACGACCACTGCGTCGGCTGCGGCCGCTGCCTTGGCGCGTGCAACTTCGACGCCATCAGCTTTGACAACTACAACGCCAACGAACTGCTCAACGCCCGCATGGCCGAATACACCAAGGCCGTTGTGGACGGCCGCCCGAACTTCCACATCTCGCTGATTGTGGATGTATCCCCGAACTGCGACTGCCACGGCGAAAACGACGCGCCGATTCTGCCGAACATCGGCATGTTCGCCTCCTTCGACCCGCTGGCGCTGGATCAGGCGTGCGTGGATGCGTGCATGGCGGCCAACCCGATGCCGCACAGCCAGCTTTCCGACAACATGAAGAAGCCGGGCTTCGCCGACTGGGGCGACCCGTTCCGCAACTCCACGCCGGAATCCGAATGGCGCAGTTGTCTTAATCATGCCGAGAAAATCGGTCTGGGCACGCGGGAATATGAGCTGATTAAGCTGTAAACCCTTTCGTCTCGGTTTGTTCGACGCCTCCCTTTAGCGGGAGGCGTTTTTGTGTATGCGCTATTTTCCATATTTACGGTAAATGAGCAAAAACAAATTCTGCACAAGGAGCGGACGCGCAATGCGCGCCCCTACGACCTCATCTTAAAAGGGGAGGGGGACCGCGTGAGCGGTGGAAGGGTGATATTCCTCCTTATAAAGGTCAAAAACAGTCCATAAAGACGCTGCAACTGGAATAATCGAAAGAACTTGCACGAAAGAAAAATCTGTTTTATCATAGGGATAAACCAACCCATGAAGAAACGGAGGAAAAACGATGTCGCAAATTTTGGGGAACCTCGGCGCGCTGACTTGGCAGATGGCGGTCATGTGGGCCATCGGAGGCGTGATGATCTACCTGGCCATCTGCAAGGAGATGGAGCCGACGCTGCTGCTGCCGATGGGCTTTGGCTGCATCCTGTGCAACCTGCCGAACTCCGGTGCGGTGGAGGTTCTGGAAACCCTGTTCCGGGCGGGCGTGGCGAACGAGCTTTTCCCGCTGCTGCTGTTTATCGGCATCGGCGCGATGATTGACTTCGGGCCGCTGCTGGCCGACCCGAAGCTGCTGCTCTTCGGCGCGGCCGCGCAGTTTGGCATCTTCTTCACGCTGTCGATGGCGAGCCTGTTCGGCTTTGAGCTGCGGGACGCGGCTTCCATCGCCATCATCGGCGCGGCGGACGGCCCGACCTCGATTTTCGTCGCCAACGTGCTGGAAAGCCACTACACGGCGGCGATTATCGTCGCGGCGTATTCCTATATGGCGCTGGTGCCGATTGTGCAGCCGTTCTGCATCCGCCTGATTACGACGAAGAAAGAGCGCATGATTCGCATGGAATATACGCCCGGCAAGATTACAAAAACCACGCGCATCCTGTTCCCGATTGTGGTGACGGTGATTGCGGGCATTGTGTCGCCGCAGAGCGTGGCGCTGGTGGGCTTTTTGATGTTCGGCAACCTGCTGCGCGAGTGCGGCGTGCTGCGCAGCCTGTCCGAAACGGCGCAGAACGTGCTGGCGAACCTCATCAGCCTGATGCTCGGGCTGACGGTGGCGGTGCGCATGCAGGCGGAGAGCTTCCTTGTGCCGGAAACGCTGATGATTCTCGCGCTCGGCCTGATTGCGTTTATGTTTGACACGTTCGGCGGCGTGCTGTTCGGCAAAATCATCAACCTGTTCGCCAAGAAGAAGATTAACCCGATGATCGGCGCGGCGGGCATTTCCGCCTTCCCGATGTCCTCCCGCGTGATTGCGAAGATGGCGAAGGAGGAGGACCCCTACAACTTCATCCTCATGCAGGCGGCGGGCGCGAACGTGGCGGGACAGGTGGCCTCCGTCATCGCGGGCGGCATCATCCTGGCGCTGATCGGGCCGCTGGTGTAAAAGGAGGCACGGATTATGAAGCTCAATGTACAGGCTTTTCTCGATTCGCTGGTGTTCATGGGCGAGGGCATGCTGGGCATTTTCGCGGTGATGCTCATCATCATCGGCGTGGTCTATGCGCTCGGCCATTTCACGGCGGGAAGGGAAGAATGAAAGCTTAACGGGCGCTTAACGCCCCGAAAAGGCGCAAAAATGCGTCTGTTCCAAAAACGATGGAGGGAAACGCGGCTGTGCTTCGGCATGGCCGCGTTCTTTATGTGGACATTGCCCGCGAAAACGGGTATAATGATAGCAAATCAAAACGAGGAGCGTGGAAACATGGGCAAATATACGGGTGTGATTTTTGATTTGGACGGCGTCATCTGCTTCACGGATCAATATCATTATCAGGCGTGGAAGGCGATTGCGGACAAGCTGGGCATTTATTTCGACGAGACGATTAACAACCGTCTGCGCGGTGTTTCGCGGATGGACAGTCTGGATATCATTTTGGAGCGCTATGACGGTCATCTGACGCAGGCGGAGAAGGAAGCGCTGGCGGAGGAGAAGAACAATCTCTACCGCACGCTGCTGGCGAATATGTCGCCGAGCGACCTTTCGCCCGAGGTGAAGGAGACGCTCGACACACTGCGCGGGATGGGGCTGAAGCTGGCCATCGGCTCTTCCAGCAAGAACACGAAGTTCATTCTGGCGCGGCTGGGGCTGGGCGATTATTTCGACGCGATTTCGGACGGCACAAACATCACCCGCAGCAAGCCCGACCCGCAGGTTTTCCTGATGGCGGCGGACTTTATCGGCATGAAGCCGGAAGATTGCCTCGTCGTGGAGGACGCGAAAGCGGGCATTCAGGCGGCGGTTGCGGGCGGCTTTGACAGCGCGGGTCTCGGCGAAGCGGCGGCCTGCGGTTTGGCGACGTATGCGATGGAAACGTTTGGGGATTTGAAGAAGATTTGCGGGTGAGGACGTGCGGGGCTTTGCCCCTGCATCCCACCGGAAACCTTAGGTTTCCGGACTTCCGCAATGCTTTATCGCTGCGCGATAAAGCAGCAAAAATGAAGCGCAGGACGCGTCCTTGCTTTGCGCTGAATTTGCTTTTGGGCTTAAAAAAAGCTTCCTCTTCGAGGAAGCTGCAGACTGTAGACAAAAAAGCTATTCTCCCCCTGAAGGGGGGAGAATAGCCCTTTCCGTAAATGAAAGAATAGCTGAATTTCTTAATTTTGCTATTCAAGCTAAGTTTGCTTATGTCAACAAGCTGACTGAAGGAGTATCAATACGCGATGACCACGCCGCCGTCGTTGGCGTACATCGAGGAGAGTGCGGAGGTCGGGGTCATCACGATTTCGCCGATGGCGGGGCACTTTTCGCGAATCATATCGCGAACCTGCCGCGCGCGCTCGGGGCAGTTGCAGTAGGAGATGACGAGCCGCTGAGAAGCAGCGGCAAGCCCTTCGGTGTGCTTGCGGCAGGTTTCCACCATCTGCGTGAGCGCGCCCTTGATGCCGCGCGCCTTGCTGATGTTCTTAATCGCGCCGTGGCCGTCGTCGCTCATCAACAGGCGAATGGAAAGCACGTTGGCCAGCAGAGCGACGGTCTTGCTGATGCGGCCGTTCTTGACGAGGTTATCCAGCGAGTCGAGCACGAACAGCGTGTGCATGGAGCGGATCTTTTCCTCCACGGCATCGACAATCTGCTCAAAGGTCTTGCCTGCGGCGATGAGGTCGTGAATCATCAGCGCAAGATAGGTTTCGCCCGCACTGGCGCTTTCGCTGTCAAAGATGTGCACCTTCTTCTCCGGCTGTTCTTCTTCCGCGAGCTGCGCGCCCAGCGCCGCCGCATTGTGCGAGCCGGAAAGCTTGGAGGAAAGCGTCACGATGAAGCAGTCGCCCGCCGCGGCCTTAATATCTTCGGCATACAGGTCGGGGGAGGGGCAGGCGGAGCGGACGGGATTTTTGCTGGCCTTCATCGCGGCCAGATAAGGCGGGATATCCACCGTGCCGTCGTCCACATAATGAGTATCGTCTATGGTAATGGTCAGCGGCGCGACTTTGGCCTGCGTTTTTTTGAGCAGTTCGGGGGATAAGTCGCAGCAGCTGTCGGCAAGAATCGTCATAACAAGGGCCTCCCAATATCCGTCGGTTCAAAATCTGGTTTCATTATTATTATAAGATTTTTTCGGAAGTATGTCAACCACTGTACGGCACAATCTAGTATTGATTTCTACATTGTGCCGCGCGTGAGAAAGGAAAAGAACATGAAAAGCTTGCAAATTGCCGCGATTCGCCACATGCCGTGGCTGGAGGACCGCCACACGCTCAGCGACGGGCGCGTGTGCATCCGCCTGACGACAGCCGCCGATGAGTTTGACGCGGTGACGCTGCGCCATGCCGACAACTACGGTCCGGGCGAGCCGTTTGACCGCGCGGCGGATACCCCGATGGAGCGCATGTGGCGCGATGAGAACCGCGAGGTTTGGCAGGCGGTGTTCACGCCGCACGACCCGCGCATCGTCTACGCCTTTGTGCTGCGCGCGGGCGACGTGACGCTGCTGCACGACGCGGACGGCACGCGCGCCATGCCCGAATACGCCGCGTGGGTGAACGGATTCCACTACGCGCACGCCTACCCCGCGAAGAAAAAGCCGCAGTGGGCACGCGGCTGCGTCGGCTATCAGATCTTTCCGGACAGATTCCGCCGTGTGGATATCCCGGGCGAGGAGGCGGTCGAGCCGTGGGGCAGCAAGCGCGTGGCGAACGAATACCGCTTCGGCGGCAACCTCAAGGGCATTTTGGAAGCTGTGCCGTATCTGGCCGAACTGGGCGTGGGCGTGGTCTACATGACGCCGATTTTCCTGTCGGATACCTCCCACCGCTACAACACGTTCGACTATTATCAAATCGACCCGCTGCTGGGCACGCTCGAGGATTTGCGCAATCTGGCCGACGCACTGCATGAGCGGAATATCCGCATCGTGCTCGACGGCGTGTTCAACCACAGCGGTCTGGGCTTTGCGCCGTTTAAGGACGCGATGGAAAAGGGCAAGGATTCGCCGTATTACGACTGGTTTTTCTTCGGGGAGCAGTATCCCGGCGGCTACATGACCTTCGGCGAGAACTGGGCCTACATGCCCAAGCTGAACATGCAGAATGAAGCCTGCGCGGCGTATTTCCTCGACGTGGGGCGCTATTGGCTGCGCGAGGCGCATGTGGACGGCTGGCGGCTGGATGTTTCGCCGGAGGTCTACCCCGATTTCTGGCGGCAGTTCCGCCGCGCCGTGCTGGAGACGAACCCGAACGCGATTATGATTGCCGAATGCTGGCATGATTCGCGCGAGTGGTGCACCGTCGGCGACATGTTCGACGGCACGATGCATTACGTGCTCTCCGAGGCGATTTGGAAATTCTTCGCCGACCGCCATTGGTCGCTGGCGCAGTTCGACGCGGGCATCAACCGCGCGATGATGCTCTATCCGCAGGAGGTGCAGAACTCCATGTGGAATTTCCTCTCCAGCCACGACACGGCGCGCATGCTGACCCGCTGCGGCGGGCGTGTGAAATCCATGCGCGCGGCGGCGTTCTTCCAGATGACGCACCCGGGCGTGCCCGTCATCTATTACGGCGACGAGCTGGGCATGCGCGGCGGCCCCGATCCGGACTGCCGCCGAAGCATGACGTGGAACAGGGTGAAAAACAACCCGATGCTGGCCTATTACAAGCGCCTGACGCACATGCGGAACGCCAGCGGGGTGCTTCGCGAGGGCACGCTCAAGACGTGGGAGGTCGGCGAGGATGGATTGTATGCCTATCTGCGCCAAACCGAGCAGGAAACCGTGCTCTGCGTGTTGAATACATCGGATCGAGCGCTTCGTCGCATGGTGCGTCTGCCGAAAGAGCTGGCGGGCTGCAAGGCGGTTCGCGACCTGCTGAGCGGCAGAACGCATAAGGCGCAGGGCGGCTATGTGACGCTCGCGCTGGGCGCCTGCGAAGGCGCGGTGCTCGAAAGGGCGGAGGCATGAATACCGAAGAAGCGTTTACGCCGGAACAGGTAACGGAAGTCGTCGGCGCGCTGCACGACGCGACGATGGATAAGTGGATTGGCGCGGGGCTGATTCTCGTCATCGGCGCAGTCATCATCAAAATCGTCATGCAGGCGCTGAACCGGCTGGTGGCCAAGCTGCCGCTGGATAAGGCGATGCTCAGTTTTTTGACGGCGGCGGCGCGGATTGTGATGGTCATCGTGCTTATCACGATGGTGGCGGGTCAGCTGGATGTGCCGATTACCAGCCTGGTGGCGCTGCTGAGCCTGTTTGCGCTGGCCGTTTCGCTCTCGGTGCAGGATGTGCTGGCGAACGTGGTCAGCGGCATGGTGATTCTGCTCGCCAAGCCGTTTGCCGCGGGCAGCTTCATCAGCACGGAGAATGCGGAGGGCACGGTGGAACGCATCGGGCTGATGTATACCCATCTGGTCACGCCGGATAACAAGGCCGTGATGATTCCCAACAAGGAGCTTTCCGCCGAACGCATCGTCAATTACACGGAAAAGACGTATCGGCGCGTGGACGCGAAGCTCTGGCTCGGCTTTGAAATCGACACCGATACGGTGCTGGAGGCGCTGATGGCGGCCTGCGAGCGCGCGGGGAAGGGCTATGAAGCCGCTCAGCCGCCGTTCGTCGGCATCAACGCCTATCAGGCGGGCGCGATTGAATACGTTGCGCGCGTCTATGTGCCGACTGAAGCGTATTGGGACGTCTATTATCAGTTCATGCTGCTGATTCGGCAGGAACTCAAGGCGCGGAACATCGTCGTGCTGTCGGATTCGACGTATATCAAGAACGGGGACGCGTGAAAACGCGTTTTCTGAGCGCAAACGAAAGAAGAGCGATTTTATGAAGGAATACAAGGTGGTCAACCTGAACAAAGGCTTCAATCTTACCCGTGAAAAGGACATGAAGCAGATGGAGGACAACATCAACGCGCTTGTCGCCGAGGGATGGGAATTGCAGCAGGTGATTTCGCCCAACGATCTGGGCGGCGCGATGATTGGCATCTTCTTTAAGGAAAAATAATCGCAGCACAAGAGATGAGCTTGACGATGAACGTCATCATCGAAGGCATTATCGACGGCCTCTGGGTGGGCCGCACGAAAGCCCGGGTGATTCCGGGGACGGAGGATTTGATGCCGTATATCCCCGTGAAGGCGCACATCAAGAAATGGCTGGTGACGCTGATTTTCTATTCCGCCGTCGGCGCGCTTATCTGTTGGCTGATGGCGATGATTTTGTAAACGCAAAAAGACCGAAGCTGTGCGCTGTTTCAGCCGCAGACTTCGGTCTTTTCTGCTTTATGGGAAATCACATAAGCTTCGCCCGAGTGCGCATGATAGGCGTGCACACGCAGGCGGCTGTGCATGCGGCCTCTGGGCCGCTTACAGCATTGCAATCAGCTGAGCAAGGCCCGTCGCCGCCATGACGGAAACCGCCATGCCGAAAATAAAGCCCGCCACGGAGAACAGCTCGCGCGCCGAAACGGTGCGCGCTTCGCCGATACGGTCTGCGCCGTTCGTAAAAGCAACATTCGCATTGAGCATTCAAAAGACCTCCTTTTTCTGTCTATACAGGAACAGAAGCTTATATCAACAGAAGCGGCTCGCGCCTGCTTTGCGGCGCTTTCCTTCTGTTGGCAGAGATGATAACACAAAAGAGCGGCTGTTGTAAATAGGCGGAGGGCAAATTTGTCAGTCTGTGACAAATTGAATAATAACTGTTATAATCAAACAAACCGAAGCATGGAAAAACCATCCAAAAAGTTAAAAACAGCTTATGGTGCATGCGACAAAATGAAAAGTTGTTCATGAACCATAAGCTTTTGCGGTTTTGGGGTTGACAAAGGATTGCCAATTACGCCTCCGCGCCGATGACGCTCAAAATCTTCTCCGCCGCGCCCTTGGCACCCGTGCATTTGCGGAAGCCTGCGGCGATTTCGGCGGCCTTTTCACGATACGCGGACGTGCCGAGTACGTCGTCAATCGCTTTTCGGATGGATGCGGCTTCCGGCTTGTCGAGCTTCACGCCCGCGCCAAGCTCAAGCACGCGCGCACACACGCCGCCCTGCTCGGGCGTCTGCGGAAACATGACAAGCGGCACGCCGAAATACAGCGCTTCATTGGTGCTGTTCATGCCGCAGTGGGTGAGAAACACGTCCGCGACTTGAAGCACGGCGATTTGGTCCACATGCGCGTGTACCTCGATATTGCTTGGCAGTGCGCTCAAATCGGCGGGCGAAATCTGTTCGCCGACGGAGAGGATGACGCGGTACGGGCTGTCCGCCAGCGCGGCGATGCACTGCCGATAGAACGGCAGGCGGTCGTTGACCACCGTGCCCAGCGAGATATACGCAAGCGGCTGCGCGGGCTTTTCCATGCGTGCTTCCGTCGGGCGGATGGATGGGCCGACGAAGGCGTAGTGCTCGGCGGGAAACGTGTCGGCGAACGGCTGAAATTCGGGTGAGGTATAGACAATCGTATCCGTGTTTTCGTCGTTCTGAATGATATCCAGCACGCTCTTGACCGGATAGCCCGCCGCTTGCAGACGCTTGATTTCCCTGCCGATTTTCGGCATGGAGACGAGCAGGCCGAAGAGCTGCGCGGGGCTTTGCTTCATGATTTTCGCGGAATGGCGGTTGAAGGCGAACGTCGTCGTGGAGGAAACGAACGGAATGCCCAGCTTTTTGGCGATGAGCCTGCCCCAGATGGCCATGGAATCCGCGACGATGCAGTCGGGCGCGAGAGCGCGCATATCGCCGAGAATCGCGTTATCCAACGCTAGCGTCGTATCGACGAGCACCTTCGTGGAAAAGGCCAAATCCCTGCCCAGACGTTCGCCGTCCTTGGCGGAAAGGCGCTGTTCCGCGTCGTAAGCGTTGCAGGAGACGAACGCCGCGCCCGCCGCTTCAATCGGCTTGCGCATGGTGTCGTAGGAATAATAGACGACCTGATGGCCCCGGGCGGTCAGCTCGCGCACAACGCCGAGCGTCGGGTTGGTATGGCCGTAGGCGGGGATACAGAAAAAGACGATTGTGCTCATGGAAGCGCCTCCTTTGAGGATGATTATAGCAGAAACAGTTCAAACAGGCAATGCAGGCAAAAAAGTGGAGATAAGATGTAGGGGCGCGCAGTGCGCTGTCCTTTTTCTGTGAAAAACGCGCCCGCTTCACGAATGCGCGTCCGCAAATACAAAAAATCCGGCCGGGAAAAATCCCAGTCGGATTTTGAACAGGCTTTTCAAGAGTCAGGTAACGCTTCGCTCCCTGACTCCCGTTTTTGTATCGCTTCGTGATGGGGGGATGTTGGGGCTTTGCCCCAAACCCCACTGAGGGATTTAATCCCTCAGGCTCCCTTCTTCGCTTCGCGGCGGTTCGAAGAAAGAAATCAGTTATTGGCCTCGGCGCGCTTTTTAGCGGCGAGCTTCTTACGGAGTTCGGTTTCGAGCACGCGCTTACGCATACGCAGGCTCTTCGGGGTGATTTCCAGCAGCTCATCATCATCGATGAACTCCAGGCACTCTTCGAGCGTGAGGGTACGCATGGAGGTGAGCTTCATCGCGGTTTCGGCGCCGGCGGCGTTACGGATGGAGGTCAGGTGCTTCTGGCGGCAGACATTGACGTCGATATCGCCCTGACGCGCGTTCTGGCCGACGATCATACCGGTATAGACGGCGGTATTCGGGCCGCAGAACAGCGTGCCGCGATCCTGCGCGTAGAACAGGCCATACATGACTGCGTCGCCCGTCTCGGTGGAGACCAGCGCGCCGACGTTACGGTGCGGGATATCGCCCTTATACGGCTCGTAGTGGTCGAACACGGCGCTCATGACGCCTTCGCCGCGGGTATCGGTCATGAACTCGCTGCGGTAGCCGAACAGGCCGCGGCTCGGCACGGTGAACTCAAGGCGCACGCGGTCGGTACCGGTCATATTATCCATCACGCCGCGGCGGCGGCCGATTTTCTCGATGACAGCGCCCGCGTACTCGCTGGGCACGTCGGCGACCATCTTCTCCATCGGCTCGAGCTTATTGCCGTTCTCGTCATAGTGGAACAGCACTTCCGGCTTAGAGACCTGGAACTCATAGCCCTGGCGGCGCATATTTTCGATGAGCACGGAGAGATGCAGCTCACCGCGGCCGCTGACGCGGAAGGAATCGGCGGAGTCGGTCTCCTCCACGCGGAGGGAGACGTCGGTCTGCAGCTCGCG
>CAKURR010000019.1 GCA_934675735.1 uncultured Clostridia bacterium | reverse complement strand
AAGGGATTCGAACCGGACAGAAGTGAATGACATGCCTGTGGCATGTCAGAGCTGTCCGGACCGACGTGCGTCGAGCACGGAGAGCCGAATCCCTAACTCTCCGCCAGAAAAGAAGTCGTGAGAATAGAAATCTGCGTCCTTGTACCGCATAAGCAACGTGAACATCTTCTCGCCGGTGGATTTGAGGTGATGCCCGCAACGTAAGTAAGCAAAAAAGCGGAGCAGCCTGTTTGAGCCGCCCCGCTTTTCCCAATATATGCTTACTTTTCCGCCGACGCGCTCATGCCGATGCGCATCAGGTCATTCTCTTCCAGCTCGAGCGTCACGTCAAACAAGGTGCCCGTGCCGTTTTCACCGCCCGCAGAAGCGATTTTCACAATCGTGCCGCGCAGGGGCTTATCCTCATAAGCGTCCAGCGTCACCTGCATCGTGTCGCCCACGGCCAAATCGGCCAAATCCTGCTCATCCACCGAGCAGATGAGGCGCATCGCGTCCTTCGGGCAATACGTCGCCAGCACCGCATCCTTGGCCGCCTGTTCGCCGCTCGCCGCCGAAACGCTGAGCAGCACGCCGTCCTCCGGCATATACACGGTGCCGTCGCCGCCGACCATGCCGTCCAGCACATCGGGCACAACGTCAAAGAGCACGTCGCCGCGGCTGACATGCCGGCCATCCTCCGCGTGCACGGCGAGCACATAGCCCGTCGCCGTCACGCCCTGCGGGTCGATGCGGGAGAGCTTGCCCGTGCCGATGCAGCTGCTGCTCGCGTGGTTCGCGCTGCGATAGACCTTGATGTTCTCGCTCAGGCGCATATCCGTCTGGCTCGTCACCTCCAGCGTGTAGCTCTTGCCCTCCACGCCGATGACGCGCGCCTCGCCCACGCGGTCGTTGCCGGCCGTGGAGCGAATGTAAACCTTCTCGCCGACGTGCACCAGCTTGTTTTCGTTGTCGCTGTCGCCGCCCGTCGTCGAACACTCCGCGCGGTAGAGCACGTCCTGCTCGATGTAGGCCAGCGCGCCGTAACGGTTTTCAACGGAAGCGGCGCTGTCGCCCGCCTGCGCGAACACGGCAGTCACCGTGCCGTCAAAATCGGCGTAAACCTGCTCGGTTCGCAGGGAAAAAAGCGCGTCACCCGCGTTCACCGCATCACCCGCGGCGACGGCATAATTGCCTACCACGCCGCTGTACGGCGCGAGGATGGTCTTGGTCTCGGCGCTCTTGATGCTGCCGTCAATCTTGACGCCTTCGGCAAAGGCGGCCGTCGCGATCAGGGAAGCCGCCACTGCAAGCATCGCAATCTGTTTCTTCATATATCCGTATCCTTTCTTTTGGGCTATTATTGTTTCGTTTGCGTTCTGCCACCGTTTCAATCGTAGACTGCTTCGCAGTCTGCTCTGAAACTGCTTAAAAAGAAGAGTGTTCATGGGGCGTTGCCCCATACCCCACTGAGGGATTCAATCCCTCAGACTCCCTTCTTCGCTTCGCGGCGGTTTTAAGTTTTTTACATGCTCCTCAGCGCGTCAATCGGGTTCAGGCGGCTGGCCTTGCGCGCGGGCGCCCAGCCGAAGATAATGCCCACCGCTGCGGAGAAGCCCACGCCCAGCCATATGGCAAAGGTGTTCAGGCTGAACGTAATATCCGTATTCATGCAGATGGCAAACGACACGCTCAGGCCCACAATCACGCCGATAACACCGCCAAGCAGCGAGAGGATAATCGCCTCAATCAAAAACTGCATCTGAATCTGCCCGGGTTCGGCGCCGAGCGCCTTGCGCAGGCCGATTTCCGTCGTGCGTTCCGTCACGGTGACGAGCATCATATTCATGATGCCGATGCCGCCGACGACCAGCGCAATCGACGCGATGCCCACCAGCAGCGACATCATCATGGAGGTCATCAGGTTCATTGCGTCTGTCATGGATTCCATGTTGATGATGGTGTAGGTGTTGTCCTTGTCGTTGAAAATGCCGTCCAGCGCGGCTTCCAGCTCGTCCACCGCCGCATCCGTATCATCCGGATCGGTGACATAGACCTCCACGGCGGTGACGGTGGAGGTGCCCAGCAGCTTTTTCGCCGAGCTGTACGGCACATAGACCGTGCCGTCCGTCTTGCCGCCGATCAGAATCTGGGAGAACAGGCTGGCGTTTTCGTCCTCGTCAATCATGCCGACAACGGTATACTCAAACCCGTCGAGATAAAACGTCTGCCCGACGGGGTCCTCACCGAGGAACAGCGTCTTGGCCGCGTCGCCGTCCATCAGGCAGACGCGCGCGCTGTTTTCCACATCCAGAATATCGATGGCGCGGCCGCGGCGGAGCAAATCCGGATTATGGCGGAAATACTCGTCGTTGTTGCCGTTGACGGAAATGGAATCGCTCCACACGTTCCCGCGCTTGGCGGTGACGGTCGCGTTCAGCGACGGCGAAATGCCCGCGACGTGCTCGCAGTCCAGAATCGTCTGCAAATCGCCGTCCGTCAGGCCGTGCTTAATTGCCGTGCCCATCACGGAGACGCGCAGCGTGCCCAGACCCATCGCGTCAAACTGGGCGTTCATGGTGTCCGTCGCGCCCTGCACGACGGTCATCAGAGCGATAATCGCGCCCACGCCGATGATAATGCCCAGCGTCGTCAGAAACGTGCGCATCTTGTTGCCCGCGATGTTGGAGAGCGACATGGAGACGCTTTCGGCGAACATATCCCACTTCTTTTTAATCATAGGCGCTCACCCCCTCGGAGAGCACGCCGTCCAGAATGTTGACGATGCGGCTCGCGTGGCGCGCGATTTTGAGGTCGTGGGTAATCATGACGATGGTTCGCCCCTCGTCGTTCAGCTCGCGGAACAGCGCCATCACCTGCTCGCCCGTCGTCTGGTCGAGCGCGCCGGTCGGCTCATCCGCCAGCAGCAGCGTCGGGTTGGTCGCCAGCGCGCGCGCAATCGCCACGCGCTGCTGCTGACCGCCGGAAAGCTGGTTCTGATAGTGGTGCATCCTGTCCTTCAGGCCGACGCGAACCAGCATCTCCTCCGCGCGCCGCGTGCGCTCCTTGGGCGGCACGCCCGCGTAAATCAGCGGAAGCTCCACGTTCTTGAGCGCGTCGAGCCGCGGCAGAAGCTGAAACTGCTGAAAGATGAAGCCGATTTCCTTGCTGCGGATGTGCGCCAGCTGTTTTTCATCCAAATCGCGAATCACGCGCCCATGCAGGATGTATTCGCCCGAGGTCGGCGTATCCAGACAGCCGATGATATTCATCAGCGTGGATTTGCCGCTGCCCGACGGGCCGAGGATGGAGAGAAACTCGCCCTCGTCGATATCCAAATCGATTCCCTTGAGAATCGTCTGCACCTCGCTGCCCATCTGATACTGCTTGACGATGCCGCGCATTTTGAAAAAGTCGTTGCTCATGGCGGCCTCCGCTTATCGGCCGGTGCGCTGCTGGGCCTGCATCTGCTCCATCAGCTCGGCCATCGTCATGCCGGAGGACTTGAGCACCGTGTCGCCCGCGTTCAGGCCGCTTGTGATCTCGCAGTTCATGCCGTCGCTCACGCCGACGGTCACGCTCTTCTGCTCCACGCTCTTGCCGTCCGCGCCGCGCACGAGCACGTAGGGCTTGTTGTAATCGTCAAACTGCACCGCGTCCTGACGGATGAGCACCGCGTTTTCAGCCTGCTCCTTGAGCACCTTGGCGCTCACCTGCATGCCGGGGTAGACGCCCTCCATCGCGTCAAACGCGACCGTCGCCGTGTAATACGACAAATCGCCGGAGGCCGTGCCGTTTTTGTTGAGCGCCGTCACGCTGCCGACAAAGCTCACATCCGGCGCGAGCACGTTGACCTGCACCGTCTGCCCCGGGGCGACCGCCGCCACGTCGTATTCATCGACGTTCAGCTCGATTTCAAGGCTGCTCATGTCGATAATCTGCGCGGTCGTCTCGCCCGCCGTCACCACGCCGCCCTGCTCGACGTACAGGCTCGTCACCTCGCCCGCGATATCGGCCTCGACGGTTTCGCCGCCCTCCAGCCGATACAGGCGCTCGCCCTTTTTGACCTGCCGGTTCTGCGCCACATACACCGTGCGCACCTTGTCGCTCTGCGCGGCGGTAATCGTCTGCACGCGCTTGGCCTTGACCAGCCCATCAAAGTTGTAATAGGTTTCGATGCTGCCCATCGTCGCCTGCACTTCGGTGTAGGCCGCGTCCTGCGTCTTTTGGGAAACCATCATGAACCAGCCGACCACGGCGGCCGCAATCACCAGAATCACGACCCACTTGAGCCACTTCTTCTTTTTCTTCACGGATTTTTCTCCTTTGCTTTTCAATACGGTGTCTATTATACAATAAAAACCGCTTTTCTTCCTACCAAATATCCGCCGTTTTCAAAGTCGGTCAGTGTCCGTTCAGGTTTCCGCCCTCCGGTCAAACATCTTCGCGGCGACGAACATCGAGGCGATATTCACCGCCAGCGCGGCAAGGAAAATCGGAAGGGCCAGCGCGGAAACCTTCTCCACGATGCCTTCGCCGCCGAGCTTACCGATGATGGCCGTCACGCCGAACTCAGCGACCAGCGCCAACAGATAGACCCACTGCCCTTTGGTCACGCCCATGCGGATCAGCAGCGGCATACACACCGCGTGCGTCACCAGCACCGTCGCCGCGTAAAGCAGCATATCTCCCATCGCCGACGCAGCCCCCGTCCGAAGGAAAACAATCAACGAGCTGAGCAGCATCATCACCGCCATGCTCAGATACGTCACAATGTATTTATCCGCGACGCATTGCAGCCCTGTCAGCGGCAGCACGGCGGCATATCGGTCGAATCGGCTGCGCTCGTCAAAGCCCAGCAGATTAACCGGCACCATAATGGAATAGCAGAGCGCGAAAAACACGCCTTTTGCCCCGCCAAAGGAGAAGCAGATAATCATCAACAGATAGATCGTCAAAATCCTTTTAGCCGACAGAAAATCCTTGAACAAAATGCCTTTCATTGCGCGCTTTCCCCCTTTTCGAGCATCAGCATCATCTCTTCCAGCCCCAGCCGTTCCGTCTGCGCGCCGCGCGGCACGGCCTGCCGCTCCGTCAGCACGCGAACGCCGCCGTGGCCGTCCATCACGCGCACCACGCCGCGCTTATCCAGCGCCGCATAATCTTCGTGCGTCATGTTCAGCAGCGCATAGCGTTCCAGCAGCTCGTCCTTTTCCCCGGCCAGCAGGATGCGGCCCTTGTGCAGAAAAACGACGTAATCGCAGATTTTTTCCAAATCGGTCACGATATGCGAGCTGAGCAGAATCGCGTGCTCCTCCTCCCGTGTGAAGTCGTTAAACAAATCGAGGATTTCGTCGCGCACGACGGGGTCAAGTCCGCCCGTCGCCTCGTCGAGCACCAGCAGCTTCGCCTTGTGGCTCAGCGCGACGGCGATCGCCAGCTTCATCTTCGTGCCGCGCGAAAAATCCTTCACCTTCTTGCCCTTCGGCAATTCCAGCCGCGCGCAGAGCGACAAAAACGCCGCGTCGTCCCAATTCGCATAAATGCCGCGCATGACCGTTCCGACCTGCTGCGCGGTCAGCTCGTCGGGCAGACAGGCCTCGTCCAGCACCACGCCGATATCCTGCCGAACCTTCGCAAACGCCGCGGTTCGCCCCGCCGCCTCGCCCAGCACGCGCACCTCGCCGCTATCCGGCCTGCACGCACCCAGCATCATGCGAATCAGCGTCGATTTGCCCGCGCCGTTTTCGCCGATCAGCCCCAGCACGCAGCCCTGCGGCAAGGTCAGGTTCACATCCTCCAAAGCGAAATCGCCGTATGTTTTGGAAACACGGCTCATTTCAATCGCGTTCACGGTTCATCCTCCTCCCGAAGCGCGCGGAGCATTTCGCAAAGCTCCTCGCCGCTCACATCCGCCTGAGCCGCCAGCTCGGCGACCTTTTCCAAATGCGCTTCAATCTGCCGCAGCAGCTCTTCCCGAATCCACTCCCTGTTGCGCGCGGCGACAAAGCAGCCCTTGCCCGCCACCGTGCACACCAGCCCCTCGCGCTCCAGCTCGTCATACGCCCGTTTGGTCGTGATGACGCTGATGCGCAGGTCCTTCGCCAGCGCGCGGATGGAAGGCAGCGCCTCGCCCGCCGCCAGCTCGCCGGAGAGAATCTTCTGTTTAATCTGCGTGGTAATCTGCTCATAAATCGGCAGACCCGACGCGTTGCTGATGAGTATCTCCAATCCGTTCATCTCCGTTTCAACTGTTCATGAACAGTATATACAGTTTAGGATGGAATGTCAACACCTTTTTCAATTTTATCGAATGAATGAGCACAACCCGTCGCAGGGGCGCGCGAAGCGAAGATGGGGTTTGGGGATGAAATCCCCAAGCAGGTTTGGGCGGCAGCCCAATATAGCCCGTCAAAAAACAAAGTTTCAGAGCAGAATGCGAAGCATTCTACGATTGAAACGCCGACGTTCCGCGCCCCTTCGGGGGATTGCTTTTTCCGCCCGTTTCCTGTAAACTGTATCTGCAATCGTTTCTATAACCGTTTCCGTTTTCTTTCCATAACTGTATCGTCCGATAAATCCCTATGCAGGAGCACATGCCATGAAAATTTCCATCAGCGCGCTTTCCATCGCCTACGGCCTCACGCCCGAAGCCCTACGCTATTACGAAGAAAAGGGCCTGCTCTCGCCGGATCGCGCCGCCTCCAGCGGCTTTCGGCGCTTTTCCATCGCGGATGTGCAGCGGCTGGGCATCATCAAAAGCCTGCAAAGGCAGGGCTTTTCGCTCGACGAAATCAAGCGCATCATGACCAACTGCCCCCTGCCCGAGCTGGTCGTCATGATGGATGAAAAGCGCGCCGCGCTGCGCGAACAGATTGCCCAGCAAAACGCCGTCTACGAGCGCATGACCAGCGGCACGGATTTGCTGCGCGACTGCGGCAGGCTGTATATGCAGCCCCGCCTCTGCGCAGGCAGCGCGGGCTACCTCATCGATTTCGATTCCGTCTCTGCGCTGTGGGCCTCCGTGCCCAAACTGCCGATTCTCAAGGATTTAATCGACGCGCTTCCGCTCACCAGCTACTGCACCATCATCCCGCCCGCGCTGCTCACCGGGGGGAGCGCCGCCGCGCGCGTGGGCATCGTCGCCCCCGCGGAATTCATGCACGTCATTCACGCGGATTTTTCGCAGATGCATATGAGCGCCGGGCCGCAGACCGTCCGCACGATTTTTGAATTGCGCCCGCCGGAGGAAAGCTCCATGCAGCCCGTCATCGACCTGACGCGCGCGTTTCTGGCCGAAAACCGCCTGAAACCCGTCTGCGAGGGCTATACCCGCCAATATGCCTGGTTCGTTGACGGCGATGGGCAGATGCGCCATTATTCCGAATTGATTGTGCCCGTGATGGGGGAATAAACATAAATAAACTCTGCCGCGGCTCTTCGTCTGCGGCAGAGTTTGTTGTTTATGGCGCGGCGGTTTACGTGTCCGAAGGCATTCCCCCTCGCCCGACCGTCTCGAGCATCGCGGCGAGATTTTTCTGTGCTTTGCGCAACCGTTTTGCGGAAAAACTTCGTCGTTTAGTCCGCCTTCTGCGGAATTTCCGCCAGCGTCAGCGGCCCATCCGCCCGCACAAACGCGGCCAGCACGCGCTGCATCGCTTCCGCGCCCAAAACGCCGTCAAACTCAAAGCCGCTCGTGCCGTCTGCGTTGACGACGACGGTAAACGGGATATACTCGCTCTCAAACTGCCCGAATGCGTTCAGCCCGCCCAAGCTCAGCGGCAAATCCGTCAGCGCGTTCTGCGTCCGCGCGGCGGCAAGGCTCTGCACGGTGTCCTGCTCCTCCACGCTGACGGCGATAAAGCCGATGTCGTCCTTATAAGCTGTATACGCCGCCTGCACCGACGGCAGGTCGCTGTAATCCGCGTCCAGCCAGCTTGCAAAAAAGTGCAGCACCACCGCTTTTTTCGTTTGCAGCAGGTCGCCGAGCGTGGTCAGCGTGCCGTTTTCGTTCACGACGGTGAAATCCCGAACGGGTTCGCCGAGTTGGGCCATAGCGGCGGACGCGGTCAGCATGAGCAGCAGAGTCAGCAGCAGCGCAAATGTTCGTTTCATGGAGATTCCCTCTTTTCAGATTTATTCGTCAAATCAAAAGCATCTGTTCAAGGGTCAGGCCTCGCTTCGCTCCCTGACTCCCGCATAAATGCCGCTTCGCGGCGGAGTTATAATGTGCTGCCGCCCAAACCCGCCTGAGGGACGATTGATATCCCGCTGAATCCCGCACAGCGGGCGCGCGATATCAATCCCCATCAGACTCCCCTCTTCGCTTTGCGGCAAATAAAACAGCTTTTCTATTTATTTTCCCTCCGATAAAAAAATCCTCCCCGTTTTCGGGGAGGAAAGAAGATTTACGCCTTTCTATCGGTGCGGAGCGCGCCGGCCGCCTGTTTCCGGCGGTTATTCTCGCTCCACGCGTGCATGACCAGCGACAGCGCGATAACGCCGTAGCAGATGAACACGCGGAAATATTCGCCGATAGCCGCGTCGCCGAAAAGGTTCTTGCCCGCCGCCGGCGCGAGGATGAACATCAGGTGGAAGAGCACGCAGCCCACGAGCGCCTGAGTGTTCGTCGCGCGGATGACCGACGCGCCGCCGACCAGAATCGCCGCGCCCGCGTACAGGCCGACCTGCTCGTGCGCGCCGTAGGTCTGGAAGGAACCCATGTTCTGCACGAAAATCAGCTGGCCCCAGCCCGCCAGAATCGTGGAGAACACGATGGCAATGATGCGCACGCGGTCCACGTCAATGCCCGCCGCGTTGGCGACCACGCCGTTCTGGCCGACCGCGCGGAACTGCTGGCCGAGCCTGGTGCGCATGATAACCACGTTAAACAGGCACAGCAGCGCCACCACGCCGAACGTCGCCATCGGCACGTTGACCATGGAGAACAGGTTTTTTAGCGCGGGCAGCTGCATGACGGCCGCCGCCGCGACAAGCGCGGCGAGCTGAACGCCCAGCTTTTTGGCGTTTTTGCGATGGCTGGTCACATAGCCGACAATCAGCACCAGCGCCGCGACGACGGCAAACACAATCGCCGCCTGAGACGCGGGCAGCTGCCAAAGGCGCTCCAGCGAGTAGGCGAAGCCGCCCTCGCGGGAAAGGTCCATCGTGTTGGCAATGCCCTTGGAGCCTTTAATCGTCAGGTTCGGGTTATGAATCGGGATGATGTTGTCAAAGATGAACAGGAACAGCAGCTGATACAGGCCGTTGGCGAAGTAGCCCAGAATCATCGAACCGATCATCTCCTGGCCCTTCATCTTGTTGAGCAGCTTGCCGATGAGGAAGCCGAAAATGCCGCCCAGCGGCACGGTCAGCAGCGCCGCCAGCGCCAGACCGCCGATGCCCGAAACGCCCCATTCCAGCACGAGCAGGCAGGCAATCTGCGCCGCCATCGCGCCGATGGTGATGGCGAAGTTGATGCCCATGCCCGCGACAATCGGAATAATCAGCGAGAGCACGATGAACATGTTGCGCGACAGGCGGCCGAACAGCTCGTAGAGCACGTAGTTGGGCGCGTAGCCGGAGAAGGCCATGCACACCGCGCAGAGCACGATGAACATGATGGTCACGATATTGTTGCGCGCTGTGTCGCGCAGTCGATTCTTATCCACGGTTCGCACCTCCCGACTTGGTGAGCGCATAGAGAATGATGCCGTTGGAAATCAGAATGCGCAGCGTTTCGGAGATGGTGCTCTGCGGAACGAGCGCGTTCGCCACCGGCATGCCCAGCGTCAGCACGCCCTGAAAGAGGAACGTGCCGATGACGACGTGGCTGATTTTCGTGCGGGACGTCGTCGCGCCGCCGATGAGGATGGCGGAAGCGGCGAGGAAGCCCATCTGGCGCGGCGCCTGATAGAGCTGCATGAAGCCGTAGCTCTGGCCGTAGACGATAATGCCCACAGCCGCCAGCATGGTGGAAAGCATTGTGCCGATGATGCGCATGCGGTCCACGTTAATGCCGGTGGCGGCGGCGAAGCGCGGGTTTGCGCCCGCGGCGCTCATCGCAATGCCGGTCTTAGAGCGCATGAACAGCCACACCAGCAGGCAGCACAGCGCAAAGAACAGCAGCAGGCCCGTCGGAATCGTGACGCCGAAAATCTCGAAGGAGAGGAAATCGTTGAGCACGTGGCGGTAGGAGGTCTGCAGGCCGATGGTGGTGCGCAGACCGTTGCCCAGCGGCCACTTCATAATCGGGCTCTTAAACGGCAGAACCAGCCACGCGATGCACATCAGCGACACGACGGAGAAGCCGACGTAGGTTGTGACGCTCATCTCGCTGCCCTTCAGGCGGTTGAGCAGCAGGCCGTAGAGCCAGCCCGTCACCGCCGCAATCGCAAGGCCGACCGCAATCGCGAAGAACAGCCCCGTGAAGCCGGACATGCCGAACTCAATGCACAGCAAGCCGCCGATAAGACCGCCGATAATGCCGATCGGCAGGCCGAGGTTCAGGCTGATGCCGCACTGAATGCCCGGCAGCATCGCCAGCACCAGCACGCCGTTCATGCCCAGACGCACGAGCGTGTTGCTCAGCTGGCTCGGCAGGGACAGACCCAGAATCATCGCCAGCAGGCACAGCAGGATGAAGAACAGGCCGATAATCAGTCGCGGCACGCCCATCTTCGCCACCAGCGGGATGTAAAACAGCACTGCCGCCGCCAAAATCAGCAGGCCGAACGCGCTGACCACCATCGTATAGGCTTCGCGCAGAATCATGCCGTTCAGGCCGGGGTTCATGCCGCTGGCCGCCAGCGCGCGGTCATACTGCAATTCAAATCGGTCGTTCTGGATGGCGACAATGCCCGTAATCGTCGGCTTGAGCGTGGCGAGCACGTCGTCCGTCAGCGCAGGGAAAACCGCCTTAATCTGTTCGCACAGCGCGGCATACGCGTTATCGACCTCGGCGGAGAGGCGGTTCATCGCCTCCGTCGCGACGAAGCCGGAGAGATCGACCGTCTCTTCCTCCATCGCCATGTCGTCGGCAGCCGTGTCGTCCGCCGCAGCGTCGGTCGCCGCGGTGTCATCCGCCGACGCGATCTGCGCCTGCTGGGCCGCATAGGCCGCCTGGGCGCTCGCTTCCTCGGCGAAATACGCCTGCTGCGCCGCGAGCAACACATCAAGCGCCGCGCTCATCGGCTCGGTATCGATTTCGGAAAGGTCCACCGCGCCGATACCCAGCTCTTCGGCCTTGGCGCGGGCCTCTTCCTCCGCCTTGGCCGCCGCTTCGCGCACGGCGGACATGCCGCCGCCGCCCTCGCGCGCCTTGGTCGAGGCTTCCGTTTTCGCGGCGGCCACATACGCGTCCACCGCGCCGCTGCCCGCCGTGTTGAGAATGGCTTGCAGGCGCATGTTTTCCAGCAGCTTTGCGCCGCTCTCGGCGCTGCGCGCGTTCATGCCGTACAGGCCGACACCGCCCAACACCACCGCCAGCACGGCGATAACCGCCGCCGCAATCACCTGCGCACGGGTTGCCCTCAGCTTAGACATGAGCCTCGCCTCCCTTCTGCTTCACATGTTCGGGCTTGATGCCGGACATCGCCAGGCCGAAATCCGCATCGGATGCGGTCGTCTCCAGCACGTCCACCACCTTGCCCTCCGCGACAATGGCGATGCGGTCGCAGATGGAGCGCAGCTCCATCAATTCGGAAGAGACCATCACGACCGTCATGCCCTTTTCGCGGTTGAGCCGCACGAGCGTCTCGAGCACCAGCTTTTTCGCGCCGATGTCAATGCCGCGCGTCGGCTCGGAGACGAAGAGCAGCTTCGGGTTCATCGCCAGCGCGCGTGCAATGCAGACCTTCTGCTGATTGCCGCCGGAGAGCGTGCCCGCGTGCTGCTGCGCGGAGAAGCAGCGGATATCCAGTTCCTTGATGACCTCGTCGGCGTAGGCGCGAATCGCCTTGCCGTCGCGCAGATGCGCGCCGAGGAAGGTTTTGGTGAAGTCGCCGTTAATCTGCATGGCGTTGAAAACGACGTTGTTTTCAATCGATTCATCCAGCAGCAAGCCCACGCCGCGCCTGTCCTCCGACACGATGGCCATGCCGTTTTTGAGCGCCTGCCGCGCGTTGTTCAGCGGGGATTTTTCGCCGAACAGCTCGACCTCGCCCGTGCTCGGGTAAATACCCATCACGCCGTTGGGAATGCCGACCTTGCCTTGTCCGGCCAGACCGCCGATGCCGAAGATTTCGCCCTCGCGCACGTCAAGGGAAACGTCGTTGACCATCTCGCCCGGCATATCCACGGCCAGATGGCTGAGCTTCAGCGCCACGGGCGTATCCTCCGGCAGCTTGCGCGGCTCGGCGGTGACAAAGGCAGATTCGCCCTTGCGGCCAATCATCATCTCCGCGAGCCGGGTCACGTCGGTGTCCTTCGTGCGGCACTCGGCGACGAGCTTGCCGTCGCGCAGAATGGTGATGCCGTCCGCCGCGTTGATAACCTCGTCGAGCCTGTGCGTGATAAAGATGATGGCGATGCCGCGCGCGGCGATATCCTTCATCACCTTGAGCAGCTGGGCCGCCTCGCTCTCGGTCAGCACGGCGGTCGGCTCGTCAAACACCAGCAGCTTCACGCCCTTTTTGTCGATCTCGCGGGCGATTTCCACAAACTGCATATAGCCGACCGGCAGACCGGCCACGAGGGTGTATTCGTCGATGGCCATGCCGACGCTGTCCAGCGCGCCGCGCGCGTCGTGGGACATGGCCGCCATATCCAGCGTTTCGAGGTTCTTGCCAAACACGCGGGAAATCGCGCTCGGGCGGCTGATTTCGCGGTTGAGCTTGATGTTTTCGGTAATCGTGAAGCCCGGCAGCAGCATGAACTCCTGATGCACCATGCCGATACCCTTGGTCATCGCGTCGTGCGGAGAGGCGATGGTCGTTTTCTCGCCGTTGAGATAAACTTCGCCGCCGAAGCCGCCCGTTTCGTGAATGACGGGCATGCCGAAAAGCACGTTCATCAGCGTGCTTTTGCCCGCGCCGTTTTCGCCCAGCAGCGCGTGGATTTCGCCCGGCTTAACCTTGAGCGATACGCCGGAGAGCACGGCGTTTTCGCCGTACTTTTTGGTGATATCCCTCATTTCAAGGATGTATTCCGAGGCCAATTTCATTCCTCCTTTGAAACGGCAAAAGCGACCCGCCTCAACGCATGTGAAGCGGGTCGGCTTTACCTTTGCTTAACCGATGGTTTTACTCAGCGTAGTCGTTGAAATCAACCGCGCCCAGCAGGACGGTGTAGTAATTGTCGAAGGTCTGGCCGTCGGCATTGGTGTAGTTGTTGATGATGGCGCCCGGGGCCTTCTCTTCAAACATGGCGGCAATCGCGGCGCCGTCGTTCTTGGAGGTGATTTCGCCCGCGATCCACTTCTTGGCGTATTCCACGCTCACGTCGATGATGGACATGTTGACCGGAGCCGGCCAAGTGGAGTAACGGCCCAGCGCGTCATGCTCCTTGAGCTTGGCGGCAATCGCCTTCAGCGCTTCGGTGTCGTCGCCGCCGGCCTGGATTTCAAGGCCGAGGGAAGCCGGGAACGCGTGATACGGGCTCGGGCAGCACGGCTGCGGATAGTAGGCGTTCGGCTGGTCGAGAATCGCAGCCTGCAGCGGCTCCTGCATCGCGCAGTTGGTGGTGAAGAACGCGACCTTCTTGCCTTCGTATTCCTTCAGCTTGGCCGGCACATCCTCGAGGATGAACTGCTGCGCGCCGGCAACGCCCGCGTCGCCGGTCGGGTCGGGCGCGGTGGCCTCGACATACTCGATGCCCAGCGCCGCGGCGTTTTCTTCCAGCAGCGCCTTACGGGCGGCGATGGTCTCCATCGCGAGATGGCGCGGGAAGGAGTAATGCACGAACACGTCAACGCCCCACTTGGCGCAGGTCTCCATGATGGTGTCGCCCTGCTTCGGTTCGTCGGTGTAGAGCACGAAGTCGGCAGCCGCGGTGATGACGGCCGGGTCTTCCTGCGGCACGCCCGCAATCAGCAGCATATCGTCGCGGCCCATGGCGCGAATCTTGTCAAACGCAGGCTTGGCGCCCGGCACGGCCTGACACATCACGATCGCCTTGACGTCGGGGTCGGAAGCGAAGGCGACGAGCTTGGAGATAGTCGTCTCGGTCTCGGCCATGAAGTTATCCGGATAGGTATCGGTGATGATATGCTCGGGATCGGCCTTCTGGGCACGCTCGGCGGCGCGGAATTCTTCCTCGCCCTGAGAGGTGGTGCCGGTCAGGATTGCGATCTTCCAGGTTCCTTCGGCCACAGCGCAGGCGGCCAGCGCCAGACACAGCATCGCGGCCAGCGCCAGGCAAAGCAGTTTCTTCATAGTGTTTACCCTCCATCCAATTTTTCTATTATCGACACCCCGTCAGCGCGGGATGCGAAACAGCTCAAACGGTTTGTCACGCCCGAAAACGATTGCTTTTTTGTAAAACCGCTTTTATTATACCAGCCTTTTCCACAGCTTGCAAGACCTTTTTTCAATTTTTCTTCACATTCTTTTGCAGTTTCTGCGCTTGTTTCGGCTTTTTCGGCTTGATTTTCGCATTTTTCACACGCAGTCCTGCATTTTAGAGGTTTTGCGCGCTTTTCATTGCCCGAACGGGTTGACTTTTTGCATGATTATGCAGGATTTTGGTTTTAAGGGGAATTTGACAACATTGTGAAAACGGTTTGTCAACACGACCTTCCGCAAACTTCCGAAAGACGGTGCATGAATCCGGACGGACGCGCAATGCGCGCTCCTGCTCTTTATCGCGCCGCAGGCGTGACGAAAGGCGTTTAACCAAAAGCATTAAAAAAACAAGCACAAGCTCTACCCGGTTTGATAGAGTTTGTGCTTTAATAGTACCAAAATATCGGGTTTATTGGCTTGACAGCCTCTCGAATGATTGATGTTTATCCTTCCACCAGATGGCAGGCCACAAAGTGGCCCGGAGCGGCCTCCTTGAGGGGCGGCGCGCTCTGACGGCACTTGTCACAGGCCATCGGGCAGCGGCTGGAGAACGCGCAGCCCTTGGGTTTGTTAATCGGGCTGGGCACGTCGCCTTCGATAATCTGGCGCTTCTTCTGCGCCTCCAGCTTCGGATCGGGAATCGGCACGGCGGAGAGCAGCGCCTTCGAGTACGGGTGCAGCGTGTGCGCATACAGCTCGTCGCTCGTCGCCAGCTCCACCACGCTGCCCAGATACATCACCGCGATGCGGTCGGAGATGTATTTGACGATGTTCAAATCGTGCGCGATGAACAGATAGGTCAGGCCCATGCGCTCCTGCAAATCGTGCAGCAGGTTGATGACCTGCGCCTGAATCGACACATCCAGCGCGGAAATCGGCTCGTCGCAGACGATGAACTCCGGCTCGATGGCCAGCGCGCGGGCAATGCCGATGCGCTGACGCTGTCCGCCGGAAAACTCGTGCGGAAAGCGGTTGGCGTGCTCGCGGTTCAGGCCGACGGTCGCCAGCAGCTCGGCCACGCGCTGCTGACGGCGCTTCGCGTCATACATGTTGTGGATAATCATGCCCTCTTCGATAATCGAGCCGACGGTCATGCGCGGGTCGAGCGAGGCATACGGATCCTGAAAGACAATCTGCGCCTTTTTGGCGAACGCGAAGCGATCCTTCTTGTTGGAGAGATCGACGGGCCTGCCGTCGTAAATCAGCTTGCCCTTCGTCGGCTGATAAATGCCCATCAGGGTGCGGCCCAGCGTGGATTTGCCGCAGCCGCTCTCGCCGACGAGGCCCAGCGTTTCGCCGCGGTGAATGTCGAGGTTGATATCCTCCACCGCGTGCAGCATGCGCCCGCCGCCGATTTTGAAATATTTGCAGATGTGTTCGGCGCGAACCAGCACTTCGTCCGTCATTCCTCGTCCCCCCTCTCCGCTGCGCTCGGGCAGTCCGGATGCAGCAGCCAGCAGCTGGCCTTGTGCCCGCCGCCCAAATCAAACTCCGGCGGCTGCTCCTCGTGGCAAATCTGCATGCAGTGGCGGCAGCGCGCCGCGAAACCGCAGCCCTTTGGCGGGCAGAGCAGGTCGGGCGGCGTGCCCGGGATGCTCATCAGCGGTTCGCGCTTGCCCGCGTCGGCGGAAGGCAGGCTGCGCAGCAGCGCCTCCGTGTACGGGTGCTTGTGCTCGTAGAAAATCTGCGCCGTCGTGCCGGTCTCAACCACCTTGCCCGCATACATCACGGCCACGCGGTCGGCAATGCCCGCGACCACGCCCAAATCGTGCGTAATCAAAATGATGGCGGTGTTGATTTTGTCCTTCAGCTCCACCAGCAAATCCATAATCTGGGCCTGAATCGTCACGTCCAGCGCCGTCGTCGGCTCGTCGGCAATCAGCAGCTTCGGGTTGCAGCTCAGCGCCATGGCGATCATCGCGCGCTGGCGCATGCCGCCGGAAAACTCGTGCGGATACTGCTTGGCGCGCTCCTCCGGATTGGGGATGTTGACCTGCTTTAGGCACTTAATCGCCTCTTCCTTCGCCTCCTGGCGGGAGAGGTGCCTGTGCAGCTTGATGGATTCGACAATCTGCTTGCCGACCTGCGTCGTCGGGTTCATGCAGGTCATCGGGTCTTGGAAAATCATCGCGACTTCCTGACCGCGAATCTTCTGCATATCCTTTTCGCCGGCCTTCACGATGTCGTGTCCGGCCAGGTTGATTTTGCCTTCGACGATGCGCGCCGGGGGCATCGGGTTGAGCTTCATAATCGTCTGCGCGGTCACGGATTTGCCGCAGCCGCTCTCGCCGACAATCGCCAGCACCTCGCCCTCGTCCACGTGCAGCGTCACGCCGCGAACGGCCTTGACCTCGCCCGCATAGGTGTCAAACGACACATGCAGGTTTTCCATATCCAGAACTCTCTCTGCCATGCCGCTTACCTCCTCAGGCGCGGGTCAAACGCGTCGCGCAGACCGTCGCCGAACATGTTGAACGCCAGCATCGTCAGGCTAATGCAGATCGCCGGAATGATGAGCTGGTAGGGATAGATGCGGAAATTCTCGATGCCCAACTGGGCCAGCGAGCCCCACGAGCACATCGGCAGCGGAATGCCCAGACCGATATAGCTCAGGTAAGCCTCCGAGAAAATCGCGCTCGGGATGGACAGCGTCACGCGGACGATGACCACGGAGAGCGTGTTGGGCAGCAGGTGCCGCGCGATGATGCGCGCCGGGCCCGCGCCCATGGCTTCCGCCGCCGCGATGTATTCCTGCTGCTTGAGTGCGACGACCTGGCCGCGCACAAGGCGCGCCATCGGAATCCAGCCGACGAGCGAATAGGCGATGATGATGGTCATCATGCCGGGCTTCAAAATCATCATCAGCAGGATGACGATAATCAGATACGGAATGCCGTTGATGATTTCCAGCAGGCGCATCATGATGATATCCAGCGTGCCGCCGAAGTAGCCGGAAATGCCGCCGTAAATGCTGCCCAGAATCAGATCAACCAGCGCGCTGACCACGGCGATGGTCAGCGACACGCGGCCGCCCATCCAGATTCGGGTAAAGATGTCGCGGCCGAGCGTGTCCGTGCCGAAATAATGCACGTGGCCCTCGCCATCCGCGCCGCTCTCGTTGCAGACCGTGCCCATCGGCGCGTTGGTGTGGCTGTAATGCTGCTCGCGGTAATCAAATTTGGATACCATCGGCGCGAAGATGCTCATCGCCGTCAGCACGAGGATGATGACGACGCAGACCATCGCAACCTTGTTCTTCCACAGGCGGCGCATCGCGTCCTGCATAAACGTGAGGCTCGGGCGCTTGATGGATTCGCTCTCCTGCGCGCTCTGGCCGACGTGGGCAAAGCGGGATTTTTCAATGTGTTCCATGCTCAGCCCTCCAGTTTCACGCGCGGGTCGATGAAGCCGTAAAGCAAATCGACCACGAGGGTGCAGACAATCAGCAGCCCGCCGTAGAACACGACCGTGCCGCCGATCATCGTGTAGTCAAGGTCTTTGATGCTGGTGACGAAATACTTGCCCAAGCCGGGGATGTTGAAAATGCTCTCGATGACGAACGTGCCCGTCAGCACGGAGGCCACCGTCGGGCCCATGACCGTCACCACGGGCATGATGGCGTTGCGCATCGCGTGCCGCCACAAAATCTTGCCCTGGGACAGTCCTTTCGATTTCGCGGTCTTGATGTAATCCTGCCCCAGCACGTCGAGCATGCTCGTGCGCATCAGGCGGGAAACCGTCGCCAGCGAGCCCAGCCCCAGCGCGAACGCCGGCAGCAGCGTCTGGTTGAACTTGCCCCAGCCCTGAATCGGGAAGAGGTTGATGCCGAAGGTTTTGCGCAGCTGCAGGCCGAGGAAATATTGCAGCACCGCACCCAATATGAAGCTCGGCACGGAGACGCCGATCATGGCGATGAACATGGATACGGAGTCCCACACGCTGCCGCGCTTGATGGCGGCAACCGCGCCGAGCAGAATGCCGATAATCACGGCGAAGATAATCGCGCGGATGCCCAAATCCGCCGAAACGAGGAACGATTCGGAGATGATGGTCATCACGTCGCGATTGTAGGTGATGGAAATGCCCAAATCGCCGCGCAGGCAGTTGCCCATATACATCAGATATTGCACAAACACAGGCTTATCCAGGCCGTATTTCGCGTTCATGTTGGCCATCGCCGTCGCGGAGACGGTTTTGTCGCCGATGAACGGATCGCCCGGCAGCATGCGCATCATGAAAAACGTGAGCGAGATGAGCACAAACAGCGTCAGCACCGCGTAGACGAGACGCTTGATAATGTAGCGAATCAACGCGCTCCCCTCCTTTTTGTTTTAGAATGCCCTTTGTCATTTCGCCCTTGAAATGGAAGAAAACGGCATGGGTTTTCCCATGCCGCGTTTCTTCGTTTAAGGGGCAGTTTTTGTCTTAGTCGGCAAGTTTGGTGTAGATGAAGTTGTACGCCTGGAACGGCTTGCGGGCGTAGCCCTCGACGAGCTTCTCGCTGACCGCGTAATCCTCATGGCGCCAGTAGACCGGAATCACCGGCATATCTTCGGCCAGCTTCATTTCAGCCTGCACAAAGATCTGCTCGCGGGCCGCCGCGTCGCGCTCGGTCTTGGTGGACTCAATCAGCGCATCGTATTCCTCGCTGGCGTAACCGGTGTGGTTGTTGCCGTTGGTGCTCATCATCAGGTCGAGGTCGGTCATCGGGTCGTTGTAGTCCGGGCCCCAGCCGCCGAAGCACACGTCAAAGTCCAGCGCATTGCGGCGGGCGCGCCACTCGGTGATGGTCAGCACTTCGATGGTGACGTTCAGGCCGAGGCTCTTGCGCAGCTGCTCCTGCACAACCTGACTGAGCAGCTCGTTCTGCGTGCCCTCGGAGGTCATCAGGCACAGGCTGACTTCGGAAGCATCCTTGTAGCCCAGCTCTTCAAGCGCCTTGCTCAGATATTCCTTCGCGCTGTCCAGATCCGCGGTCGGCGCATACAGCGGGCTGCCGCCGTTGGCCGCAACCACGGCCTCGCCGAAGGTCTCGGTGTTCACGCCGCTGATGCCGTAGGCCAGGCACGGAGACGGCTCGTTGTCGTTCTTATACACGGTGCTGATAATCTGCTCGCGATCCAGCGCGGCGCTGATGGCCTTGCGCAGGTTCAGGTTCGCCACGTCGCGGCCCGCGTCGCTGACGTTGCACCAGTACCAGTAGCTGTAACCGCCCATGTAGTTGCTGGGCTTATAGCCCTCGGCCTCCAGCATGGCGCGCTGCTCGCCGGTCAGGTCCAGCACATCCAGCTCGCCGCCGACGAAGGCGTTGAACTTCGCGTTGGTGTCGGTGTATTTCACCCACTTGATGCCCGCAAGGCTGACCTTGTCCGCATCCCAGTAATACTCGTTCTTCGGGCAGCTGATGCTGTTCTCCAGCACCCACTCGCTCATGTAGAACGGGCCGTTGTAGCAGATGTATTCCGGCGCGGTGCCGAACAGGTCGGCGCCGACTTCGGTATAGAACGGCTCATACACCGGAGCCATGACCTCGAACTTCACATACTGGAGGAAGTACGGCAGGTAGTTCTCCAGCTCGCAGACGAGCGTGTAATCGTCCGTCGCCTTGAAGCCGACGTCCTCAATCTTCACTTCCGGAGCGCCTTCCACGCCGGAAGCGTAGTCGTAGTACGCCTGACCGTTCTTAAAGACGGTCGCGAACGCGTAATACTCGGCGGCGTTGGCCGGATCGAGCAGCTGACGCCACGCGAACACGAAGTCGTTGGCGGTCACGTCGCCGATGACCTCGCCCTTGGAGTTGACCCACTTCATGCCCTGACGGATGTGGAACGTCCAGGTCATGCCGTCCTCGGAGGATTCCCAGCTCTCGGCCGCGGCCGGAACGATGGAGTTATCTTCCGCGCTGAGCTTCACCAGGCAGTCCCAGATGTGGCGGTTGACGGAGAACTCGGTGGAGTAGGTCTGGAGGAACGGGTTCATTTTGCTCATCGTGGAGCATTCCACGCTGATCCAGCCCTTTTCGCTCGTGCCGGGGTAATAGCCCAGACCGGCGTTCGGGTTCGTTTCCGCCGCAGCCACAGCGCCGACGGTCAGGAGCATGGCCAGAGTAAGCAGCCACGCAAGGAGACGGTTTTTCATCGCAATTTCCTCCCTTAATATCCTTGGCAGAAGCGGGTGCTTGCGGCTCCCGCGCTGTCATGTTATAATCGGATTATAGCATGGGCTTTCCCATTTTGCAAGTCTAAATTTCAAAAAATTCTTTTTTGCATATTAAGTCGCGTACGCGTGAACTTAATTGCATATTACGAAAGGAGTTCTCATCATGCACGCAGTTTGTGAGGGTTTCGACGATTTCTTTTCCGCCTGGCACGCGGATGTCTACCGCCTCTGCTTCGCGATGACCGCGAGCGCCAAAGACGCGCGTGATTTAACGTTCAAAACTTTCTTACGTCTCGGCGCGGCCAAAGACCCCAAAATCAAAGAAAAAGGCGCAAAATTCCTGCTTTTTTCAAGCGGCTACACCCTCTGCGTCGATTTCTTCGGCAAAAAGATGCGCCGCATGCCGAGCCGCAAGGCGCTGGAAGCGATGAACCTGCCCTTCCCCGTGACGGACAATTTATGTGTGCTGCTCAAGTATCCGTTAGCCCGACGCGGCGCGCTTTGTCTTGCCCAAATCGGCTTTTCCGAGGCGGAAATCGCGAAAATCGCGGGAAAATCCGCCGCGCAATTTGCCTGTGCATCCACACCCGAAACCGCCGCGGCGCGCGAAGCCGTTTCTTCCATTGTATGCGCCGAGGATGACGCCGATGCCATGAGCGACGAAATTTATACCCGCTTTGAGGAGCGCAGCGTCGGCGTGGAAAACGCCATTCACGATTTCCGTATCCGCTTTGACCGACTCGCGCCGTATCTCGCCCTCGCCGTGCTCACCGTTTTTGCAGTCGCGGTATATGTGTCGGTCAAAATGGCGGGGTAACCGCCCAAACATGTTAAACCGCCGCGAAGCGAAGAAGGGGTTTGTGGGGATTGATATTACACGCCCGCTGTGCGGGAATCAGTGTGATATCAATCGTCCCCAAACAGGTCCGGGCGGTAGCCCGGCGTAACCCATATTGCTCAAAAAACAAGATCCGGATACTTAACGAGGTCATACAGCTTGCCCATCTCGCCCAAATCGCGCACGCCGTCCAGCTGCATGCCCAGATGCATGTATTTGTCGCATTTGGATTTTGCGTCCGTCTCCAGCACCACCGGCACATGCAGGCGTTTGCCCTCTTCAAACGCCATCTCCATCACTTTGCGCATATAGCCCTGCCCCTGATACGCTTCCCGCACGCAGACCATGCCGACGTAAACAAACGGCTTCTTTTCCTTTTCCAGACGCTTTTTCAGTCCCGTTCCGCCCTTGCCCATGCATCTGGCGAAGCGAACCGCCTCCCCGAAGGTCATGGATTGCATCACGCCCTTCAGCAGCGGTAGCGTCGCCGACAGGCAGACTTTTTCGCCCGGGCGCTTATAGGCGATAAAGCCCTCCTGCCGCTCGCTCGTGGTATACAGAAAGCCCGCTTTGAGCATCACGCGCACAAAGCCCTCGATGTAAATCGCCGTCTGTTCATTCTTGGCGAACGCGGAAACCAGCCCCCGTTCCGCGCCGTAATCATAAAACGCGAACGCGCGGCCGATATCGGCAATCACCTTTTCGTCCACTTGATTGATTTTCATCGTGCCTGTCCCCCTCCTTTGAAACGGTCGTTTCGCAACGCAGACCGTCTCTTCTTCGCGATATTTTCAGTTAGCTTCTACTAACCTTCGGCGGTGCAAAAGGCCGCCGACAGGCAGCCCGATGTTCATATTATACCAGCGGGATTCCCTTTTTTCAATCGGTAATCGTCGTTTTGGGCACGCGAATATATTTTTGCAGGATGCGCATCAGCAGCGCGGAATCAATCGGCTTTTCGATAGAGTCATCCATGCCCGCTTCCACCTTGGAAAAATCCGGAATGTTCAGGCCGATAAACACCGCGCCCGTCGTCATCATATACATCTTCATCACGTTTTCGGGCAGACGGCCGATGAGCGGCTTCGGCGCCACGCTGACAAACAACCCGACAATCAGGATGACGAGCGTATATGCCGTGCCGAACTCAATGCGCAGAATTTATTTTTCTCGTTCATAGTAAATCAAAAAAACTCCCTCCGAAGAGGGAGCAGGGTATCAAATCGTCCGAATCACGTTGCGGTTCACGCGGCGCAGATACAGCGCGCTGACCGTCAGGGAGACCAACTCCGCGATGACGAACGCCCACCAGACGCCCGTCACGTCGCCCGTCACCCGACCGATGATATACGCGCACGGGATGAGCACGGCCAGCTGGCGAATGATGGAGACGACCATCGAATACACGCTGTAACCCAGCGCCTGGAACACCGAGCTCGCGCCGATGCCGAAGCCCGCCAGCGGGAAGCTCAGCGAGATGATGCGCAGCGCCGGAACGCCCAGACGCAGCATTTCGTCGGAGGCATCGAACAGCAGCAGCAGCTTATCCGGAACAGACTGGAACAGCAGCATGCCCGCGACCATAATGCCCACCGCCGCGCAGATGGCGTATTGGATGGTCTTTTTCATGCGCTCGCCCTTGCGCGCGCCGAAGTTGTAGGCCACAATCGGCACCGTGCCGTTGTTCAGGCCGAACACGGGCATGAACACAAAGCTCTGCAGCTTGAAATACACGCCGAACACCGCGACCGCCGTGGAGGAAAACGCGATGAGAATCTGGTTCATCAGGAAGGTCATCACCGAGCCGATGGACTGCATCACCACCGACGGAATGCCGATGGCCAGAATGCGGCTGAGCGTCGCGCCGTGCGGGCGGAAGCCCTTCATGCTGATGGAAACCTCCGGATTTTTGCGGATGTTCATCACCAGGCCGATGGCCGCCGCAATCCACTGGCCGAGGATGGTGGCATACGCCGCGCCCGCGACGCCCATCTTCGGGAAGCCGAACAGGCCGAAGATGAAAATCGGGTCGAAGATGATGTTGATGATTGCGCCCGTGCCCTGGCTGATCATCGTCAGCAGCGTGCGGCCGGTGCTTTGCAGCAGGCGCTCGAAGAGAATCTGCATGAAAACGCCCATCGAGCCGACCATGACGATGGTCGTGTAATCGATGCCGCTCTCGACGATTTCCGCGATATCGGTCTGCATTTCAAAATACGGGCGCACAATCGTCACGCCGCCGAGCATGAAAATCAGGCCGCAGATGAACAGCAGCATGATGCCGTTGGTCGCCGCGCGGTTGACGCCCTTGCCGTCCTTCGCGCCCAGCGCGCGGGAAAGCACTGCGTTCAGGCCCACGCCCAAGCCCGTGGAAACCGCAATCATCAGGTTCTGAATCGGGAAGGCCATGCTCAGCGCGGTCAGCGCGTTTTCGCTCACGCGCGCCACAAACATGGAATCCACCACGTTGTAAAGCGCCTGCACCAGCATCGATATCATAATCGGCAGGCTCATGGAAAAGAGCAGCTTGCCCACGGGCATCACGCCCATTTTATTTTCCTGCACGGGCGCTTCGTTTTGCACGTTCGTTTGAGTCGGGTTCGCCATGATGTTCCTCTCTCTCTGACTTCGTTCACATTTACTTCAATTTCAGATTGCACAAGATTATATTTTAACGGCTTATAATCTTTCTGTCAATCCGTTTTGGCTTAAAAAGCGCCACTTTCCCGTAAAAGGAAAGCGGCGCTTTTTGGTGTATTCTCAATAGAACATCAAATACAGCAGCGTCACGCACAGGCCCAGACCGAAGAGCAGCAAACCGTAGCTCATCGTGTGGCTCATCTGGCTGACGGCGTCCATGATGCCGTCCCACACGGCGGAGATTCGCGCCATCGCGTGGTGCTCAATCCGGTGGCCGCGCAGCACGGTGTGGTTCAAGCCCTCGGCCATGCCGTCGAACACGCCGCCGACGGCGCGGGTAATCGCGTTGCCGACGTTGTTTTCAGGCTTCTTCTTTCGGGCGGAGAGCACCTTGCGGGCGATAACGTCGGCCACAAAGTCCGTCAGGCCGCCGAGGAAGCCGAACACCGCCGCGAAGAACAGCGTCAGCGCGCGAATCAGCGGGCGGTAGACGTAGGTTTCCAGCGTGATTTCGCTGCCCAGACCCGCAAACCTGCCGCCGATATCCAGCAGGCCGTAAATCGCCGGACGATAGACGCGTTCCTCGATATCCAGTCGGCTCGGCCAGAGATCGACATATTCGCGCACGCCCGCTTCCTTCTTCGTCAGCACGGGGCGGATAAAGGCCAGATACACGACCAGGCCGATGACCAGCGAGATGCAGGCGCCCTTGATGTTGGTCAGCGAGAAGTAGTGCACCGCGTGCGCGGGTGTGGCCGCGTTCAGGAAACCGCCCGCGATATCCGCGATTTTATCCATCGTCAGGTTCGGCGTAAGGCCCAGAATCGGCACAATCGCCGCGCTCAGGAACAGCGCCAGCGCGGAAAGCTTGCCCATGTACGGCTTTTTCGCCTCATAGGCAATCTGCTGCGTCGGATGCTTCTCCCAGAACAGGCAGATGTACAGCTTAATCATATACGCGCCCGTCAGGCCGCCGGAGAACAGGTAAATCCATTCCGCGCCGCGGTAGAGCAGCGCCAGCGCGCCCATGCCCTCTTCGGCGAGCAGCTCGGCGTATTCCACAATGCCCTCGTGAATCAGCGTCTTGGAGACGTAGCCCGAGAAGCCCGGCACGCCCATCAGGCCGACCGCGCCCATCAGGAACGCGAAGTGCAGAATCGGCTTTTTGCGGCCGAATCCGCGCACATCGTTCAGGTTCAGCTTGTGCAGGTTCATGTAAACCACGCCCGCCGCCATGAACAGAATCAGCTTGAAGAGCGAGTGATTGACCATGTAGAGCAGCGCGCCGCGCGCGGCCAGCGCGTTCTCCTCGCCCAGCAGGCAGCCCATCGCAATGCCCGTGAGGATGAAGCCGATTTGGCTCATCGACGAGCAGGCCAGCGTGCGCTTGAGGTTGACGGAAAACACCGCCAGCACCGCGCCGCCCAGCATCGTAATCAGGCCGAGCACGAGGATGAGGTTGCCCCACGCCGTGCTCGCGCGGAAGATGTTGGCCGACACGACAATCACGCCGAAAATGCCAGACTTGGTCAGGATGCCGGAGAGCAGCGCGGAGGCCGGGGCAGGCGCAACCGGATGCGCCTTCGGCAGCCAGATGTGCAGCGGGAACATGCCCGCCTTCGCGCCGAAGCCGAAGAGGATGCAGATGCTCGCCGCCCAGATTCTGCCCTTGTTCGGGCACGCCTTCGCCGCCTCATACAGCTCGGAAATGGTCAGCGTGCCGACCGCGTCATACAGCAGGAACAGGCCCATCAGCATCACCATGCCGCCGATGATGGCGACGGCCAGATACGTCTCCGCCGCGCGCATCGCGCCCGGGGTCTCGTCGTGCGCGACCCACGTATACGAGGTGAAGCTCATGATTTCAAAGAAGATGAACGTGGTGAACAGATCCGCGGAGAGAAACACGCCCACCGTCGCGCCCTGCGTCAGCAGGAAGAAGAAATAATACCGATTGCGGTTGCGGTAGTGATGCGCAAAGTAATCGCCGGAAAGCAGCGAAGTCATCAGCCACATCACGCCCGCAACCAGCGCATACAGCGCGCGGAAGCCGTCGAGCTGAAAGCTCAGGCCGAAGCCGCAGAAGCCGGGAATCGCGGCGGAAAGCTCCCTGCCCGCCACAACAAGCCCCATTGCCGCAGCCGCCGCGGCAAACTCAATCAGGCAGAACACCTGCACCGCGCGGTCGCGCAGCTTTTTATCCTTTCGGCCGATTAAATAGCTGCAAACCGCCGCTATCATCGGGAAAAACACCGGAAACAGCAACATGTCACTTTCCCCCTTTCTCACATCACGCCGGCGGAGAGATTCGCCAGCAGCGTGATAATCGGGTCGGAGAACAGGCCGCAGAGCACGATGACCGCCGCCAGCACGGCGAACGGCAGCTTCATCCGCCAGCCGGGGTCACAGCTTTCAACCTTCTCCATGCCCTCCAGCGGGCGGAAATACATCGACAGCGCCGGACCCATCAGATAGATGGCCGTCAGCACGGCGGAAATCAGAATCGCCGCCACGCCGACCATGCCCATCGCCGTGCCCGTCTCAATCGCCGCCGAGCCGATGAGCCACTTGCTCACAAAACCCGGCAGAAGCGGCGTGCCCATCAGCGAAACCGCGCCGACGGTATACGTCGCGCAGGTGAACGGCATGACGCGGGACAGGCCGCGCAGATCCTCAATCTGCGTGCGCTCCGTTTTCACCATCACCGCGCCCGCGCAGAAGAACAGCGTAATCTTAATCAGCGCGTGGAAGAGCATATGCGCCAGCGAAGCCGTCAGGCCGCTCTGGGTCATCAGGCTCGCCGCCAGCACGATGTAAGACAGGTTCGACACGGTGGAATACGCCAGGCGGCGCTTGAAGTGGTGCTCCTTGACCGCCATCGTCGAGCCGTAAACAATCGTTGCGCTCGCCAGCAGCAGCGCGATGTTCTGCGCCGTCGTGCCGCGCAGAACCTGCGCGCCGAAGCTGAAATACGTCACGCGGATGATGGCGAACACGCCGCTCTTGACCACCGCGACCGCATGCAGCAGCGCCGTCACCGGCGTCGGCGCGACGGAAGCCTCCGGCAGCCACGCGTGGAACGGGAAAACCGCCGCCTTCACGCCGAAGCCGAGGAACGCGCACAGGTAGCCCAGCTGCACCATCGTCGGGTGCTCGGCCGCCGCCTGCGCCATCACGCCGCCCATCGCAAACGCACCGCCGTCGCCGTAAGAGATGACCAGCATCACGCCGATGAACGCCAGCGCCGCGCCGAAGAAGGAATAGAGCATGTAGGTGTAACCCGCGCGCTCGGAGGGCTTCTCGGTGCCGTGCATGACCAGCGGCAGGGTGGAGAGCGTCAGGAACTCGTAGAAGAAATACAGCGTCAGAATATTGGCCGCCGTGGAAATGCCCAGCGTCACGCCGTAGGTGATGGTATAGAGCGCGAAGAAGTGGTTTTCGCCGCCCTCGTGCTCCATATACTCAAATCCGTACAGCGCGGCCAGCGGCCAGAGAAAGGCAACAATCGCCGTAAACACGCTTCCCACCCCATCGATGGCAAAACGGATGGGCAGACTCGGCAGAAGGTAAAACGGCGTATACACCGTTCCCCGCCGATTCAACAGGCAAAGCAGCACCAGCAGCGAGGTGACCACCGTCACCGTCTCCACCAGCACCTGACGCACGCGGTGCTCCACGCCCCTGCCCAGCAGAAGCAGCAGCAGGCCGCACACAATCGGAAGAAAAACCGCAAGGCTTAACATGACTTCTTTTACTCCTTATAACACCGACGCGGCCGCCACGGCAATCGCGTTGATGAGCGGCTGGGCAAACACGCCGGTCACAACCACGCCGACAGCCAGCAGAATCATCGGCACGGTCATCAGCTTGCTGCCCTCCTTGTTGGTGAGGCCAGAATAATCATAGTCGCTGCCGGGGAAGAAGCCGTTAATCGTCACGGGCAGCAGATACGCCGCCGTCAGCAGCGCGGACACAATCAGAATCACCGGGCCGATGACGTCAAAGCCCGCAAGGCCGGTCTGCAGCGAGCCGGTCGCCAGCTCCCACTTGCTGACAAAGCCGCCCGTCGGCGGGATACCGATAAGGCCGAGGGAGGCAATCGTCCAGCACCAGGTGGTAATCGGCATTTCCTTGCCGATGCCGCGCAGATCGCGGACATAGGTCTTGCCCGTCTGGTGGATGAACGCGCCCGCGCAGAGGAACAGCGCGTCCTTGATGACGGAGTGCGCCACCACATGCAGCATCGCGCCTTCAAATGCGGTCGGCACCATGCAGGCCAGGCCGAAGAGCACATAGCTCACCTGAGAAACGGTGGAATACGCCAGACGCTTTTTAATCAGCGGCTCGCGGTAAGCCAGCATCGAGCCCATGAACACGGTGATGAGCGTCAGGGTCATAAAACCCTTCTGCACCCACGTGCCGCGCAGCACGTCCGCGCCGACCAGATAATAGATGACGCGCAGCACGGCCAGCACGCCCGCCTTGGTAATCACGCCGGAGAGCACGGCGGAAGCCGGCGCGGGCGCAACCGGGTGCGCCGTCGGCAGCCAGCCGTGCATCGGGAACATGCCCGCCTTCGTGCCGAAGCCGATGATGACCAGGAACGTGATGAGCAGCAGGCCGCTCGGCGCGCTCGCCGCGGTCTCCACGCCGCCCGGCACAAACGTCACCGTGCCCAGATAGTTGCTGAAGAAGAAGATGCCCAGCAGGCCCAGCATCGCGCCGAAGATGGAATACACCAGATACTTGATACCGGCGGCGACGGCCTGCGGCGTGCGCTCATGCACGACCATCGGCACGGAGAGCAGCGTCATCAGCTCATAGAACACATACAGCGTCACCATCGAGCCGGCGTAGCACTGGCCGATGAGCGCGGAAAGCACGCACATAAAGAACACCTGATACAGGCGCTCGTTGTTGTCGTGCCCCATGTATTCGCGGGCAAACACGCCGGAAAGCAGCCACATCGTGCTCATCAGCACGGCGAAGATGCAGCCCACCATGTCCACGTTCATTTCAATCCGCAGGGTCGGGGTCATGTTCAGCAGCACCATCTTCGTGCCCTGCCCCAGACACATGATGAGCGTCAGCGCCAACTCGACCGCCAGCGCCGCGTTCACCGCCCGGCCGCGCAGCTGCCTGTTCTCTTTGCAGGTCGGCATCAGAAAGACGACCAGCCCCGCCAGCGCAGGCCAGAAGATCGCCAGAATCAACAGAATGTTCACGGTTGTTTTCCTCCTCGTCTCTTATGCAAATCGGGTCAGGCCGTCAAGCAGAGCGCCGAAAATGCCCTGCGCGCAGAAGCTGAGTGTGAGGTTGAGCGCGATAAAGCCGATGAGGCCGACAGCCGCGTAGACGTTAATCTTCACGCGGGCGTTGCGCTCGGGGTGCTCGTGGTCGGGGATATACAGCTGCATCGTCGTGCCCAGGAAGTAATAGGCGTTAAGCAGTGTGGAAACCGCCAGCGCGCACAGAGCAATCACCGTGTGCCGCCCGCCCGTCATCACCGCCGCCTGCGCCATCGTCACCTTGGTGATAAAGACGCTCAGCATCGGCACGCCGACCAGGTTTGCCGCACCCAGCGTAAACGCCGCCGCCGCCAGCGGGCTGCGGTAGAAGCTGCCGCGCAGATCCTTGCGCAGATGCGTGTCGCCGGAGGCATGGTCGAGCGTATGTGCGGAAATGAACAGCATGGATTTCGTCGCCGAGTGGGCCAGCGTGTGCCACAGCGCGCAGAGGATGCCCAGCTCGTTGCCCAGACCCAGCGCCGCGAAGATGTAGCCAATCTGCGCGACGGAGGAATAGGCCACCATCATGCGGGTCGTCTTGGCGCGCATGGCGTTGACCGAGCCGGCAATCATGCCGATGGCGCCGAACACGAACAGCACGTCGCAGATGCCCAGCGAGCGGATGACGTCAAAGCCGATGACGCGCACATACACCTTAATCAGCAGGAAGATGTAGCCCTTGGAGACGATGCTCGAGAGCATCGCGGAGCCGCTCGGCGTGCTGTTGGAATACGCCGCAGGCAGCCACTTGTCAAACGGGAACAGCGCGCACTTCATCGCCAGACCCACGCTGATGAGGCTGACCACCACCGTCAGCGGCACGTGATAGCGCCCGCTCGCCGCCAGCGCGACGACGCTCTCGTGGATGTTGACCATCAGCAGGTGGCCCGTAATCGTGTAGAGAATCACAATGCCGATGAGGAACAGGCTCGAGCCCAGCAGGTTCATCATCATATACCGCACGCCCGCAACCAGCGCGCGCCCGTGCTGGCGCATCATCACCAGTCCCGCCGCCGCCAGCGTATTGATTTCGATGAACACGTAAGCGGTGAACAGGTCGTTGGTGTAGACCAGCGCAATCAGCGAGAGCATGGTCAAATCGGTGAGGATACAATAGATATTATACTTGGTCGGCTCGATTTCCTTCTCCGAGCGGCGCATGCCGCCCAAGAAAGAAAACAGAATGACCAGCAGAAACACCGTCAGCGACACCGTTTCCAGCACGCCGACGCGGATTTCGTTGCCCCACGGCGCGGGGAAGTGGCCCATCTTGTAGGCGTAGCTGTCGCCCGTCTGCAAGGTGTAGACCAGCGCGCCGACGGTGAAGGCCAAATCCGCCGCAATCAGAAACAGCGTCGTGCGGCGCGCGCGTTTGCCGCTCATCACTGAGCTGGCGACCGCGCCCATCAGCGTCAGCAGGATGCTGAAGAAGGGGAAGTTCTGAACGAACTGCACGTTAGACCTCCTCCTTTCCCGAAAGCGCGATGATTTCGTCGAGGTTCAGCGTGTTGTAGCGGTAATACAGCCGGATGGAAAGCGCCAGCATCAGCGCCGACACGCTGACGGAAACGACGATGCCCGTGAGCACCAGACCCGCCGGAATCGGGTTGATATACGCCTCGACGGATTGAATGCCGTCCACCACAATCGGCACGGTGCGCCCCTTGATGTAGCCCTGAGAGGCGAGGAAGAGATACACGGCGGTATCCATGATATCCATGCCGATGATTTTCTTGATGAGGTTCTTGTTCAGCAGCATCGTGGAAAAGCCGATGCAGAACAGGATGACGGAAGCCGTCTCCTCGTAATTGACCAAAAGCTTGCTCAGCATCGTTACACCTCGCCTTTCCGGAACACCGCGTAGAAGGCATACATCGTGCAGGTGACGATGAGGCCGACGCAGATGTTCAGCACCAGAATCAAGCCGCTGGAGAGAATCGCGCCCGGCGTGCCGAGCGGAATGATGCTGTGGATGTCGTTCGCGCCCGTATAGAACGAATAGCACTTGCTGGCCGCGTAGGTGAGCAGTGAGCAGAGCACCACGCGCTGATACGTCTTATAGGTGAAGAAGCGGCGGATATCCTTGAAGCCGAACGCGGTGACGTAAATCATCAGACCCGCGCCCATAATCGCGCCGCCGGAGAAGCCGCCGCCCGGGGACAGGTGGCCGTTCAAGACGACGTATATGCCCAGCAGAATGACAATCGGGGTCAGAATCTTGGCGGTCATCTGCAAAATGGCGTCGTGGCGCGGCTCGTAGAAGTTATCTGCATGCGGCGCTTCCTTCATCGTGCGCGCCAGCTGGCTGTATTTTTCGCTCTCCGTATCCAGACGGAGCAGGAAGAGCACCACCATCGCCGCCGTAAAGAGCACCGTGGATTCGCCCAGCGTATCAAACGCGCGGTAATCCAGAATCATGCCGGTGACGATGTTCACCGCGCCCGTCTCCTGCAGGCCCTTTTCGATGTAGCGGGCGGAGACCTCGTTGTTAATCGGGTGATCCGGGCTGCCGAAGCTGGGCAGGTTCATCACCGTGAACATCAGCAGCGCAATCATCGTCACGCAGATGAGCACGCACAGCGCGCAGTACACGCCGCGCGAAACCTTGCTCACGTTGCGGCTGTTCCACGCGCGCAGGCGGGCGGCGATTTCTTCTTCCTCCTGCCGCTCGCGCTCCACGCGCACGCGGCGGGCGATATCCTCTTCGGTCTCGTTCACTTCGGAGGGGGTCTCCTGCGTGCGCACCATGTCGCGCTCGAGCGCGTCGTTTTCAAAGTCGATGATTTCGGCCGTGCGGCGCTTGAGCTTTGCAAACCATTCAGGCGTTGCCATTGTCCGCACCTCCGTCCTTCTCCTGCTGCTCATGGGCGCGGCGCACTTCGTTGCGCGCGTCGATGGCGTGAATCTTCTTGAGGGTCAGGAAGAACAGCAGGCTGGTGATGCCCGCGCCGACCGCCGCCTCGGTAATCGCCAAATCCGGCGATTCCAGCGTAATCCAGATGATCGACATAATCATCGAGTAGCCCATATAGATGATGACGCTGGTCAGCAGATTGCGCGTCAGGCACACGGCAATCGCGCACACAATCAGGAAAATCAGCATCATTTGCGTCACAATCGTCATGCCTGTTCCTCCCCCGCGTGCGCGGCCTCCTCGCGCTCCTGCGCCAGAGATTTTTCGTGCACGTTCATATATTGTCCGCGTTCCTCGTTGGTCTCCACCTCAAGGCGGCAGAGCAGGTGGCTCGCCACGGGCGAAGCCAGCCACAGGAACACGACCACCAGCAGAATTTTCAGCGCGGTGAACGCGTCCGGCGCGCTGATGGCCAGACCGATTAAGCAGAAGCTTACACCCAGCGTGTCGTTGAGCGCCGCCGCGTGCATGCGGTTGGCGGCATATTTGAGCTTGAACACGCCGTATACGCCGACGCAGCAGACGAACAGACCGACGAGCATAAACGCCGCCGTCAGAATAAACCGAATCACGCTCACTGCCGCTCACCCGCCTTTTCGCTTTCGCCGAGGTTTTCCACCGGATTATCGTTCTGCGCGCCGAGCAGCTCCTGCTCGTGCTTGCGCTCGCGGTAAATGCCTGTGTAGACCTTGCACAGCACCACCACGGACAGGAAGCTGATCATCGCGTAAATCAGCGCGATATCGGCCAGATACGCCTCGCCCAGGTGCACGACAAACACCACCACCATGATGATGGTCAGCGTGCCGATCATGTTGACGGCCATAACGCGGTCGGAGATGCGCGGGCCGAGGATGCAGCGCACCAGACACACCAGCGCCAGCAGCACCAGCACCGCCAGCGAGCCGACGGTCAGCACATCATAGCAGGTTTTCATGCTCTTCCTCCTTTGCCGCGTCCCCGTCGTTTTCGGCCTCGGGCGCTTCGTTTTCGGCCGCTTCCGTTTCGGCTTTCGTTTCGTTTTCCGTCCCGGCCGCCTGCGTTTCGGCCTGCGCCGCCGCTTCATCCTCGGGGCGGACCTCGCCGGTCACGGAATCGTCCATGAACTGCTGCTTCTGCTCCATCTGCGTGAGCTTTTCCACGAAAACGCCGTTATCCAGGCCGTCCACCATCGCCGCGTCAAGACAATGCACCAGATAGCGGTCGCCCTCCAGCTGGCAGGTAATCGTGCCCGGCGTCAGCGTGATGGAATCGGCCAGCGCGACGCGGTGGCGCACTTCCTTCAGCCCGCTCTCAAAATGCACGAGCTGGGGCTGCGGCTCAAAGTTTTTGTCCAGAATCATCTTCATGACCGTGACATTGGCCTTGAAAATCTCCGCCAGCAGCGTCGCCCCGTAGCGAATCGTGCTCGGCAGTCTGCGCAGATAGCGGATATCCTTCTTCAGGCCGTAGCCCATGAATCGGCAGCCGAACGCATAGAGCGCCGCGGCGAAAATCACGCCGAACACGCCGATTTCCGTGGTCCACTTGCCGTTGAGAATCACCCACAGCGCAAAATAGACGATGAACATGCAAATCCTCCATTCACCCATATACCCAACAAAGCAGCCCGCCTCCGGCAAGGAAACAGGCCGCTTTTCCACGGGCGCAGCGCCCGTCGGTGTATGTGCTTATTGTAATCGGGTCAGTGTATCTTGTCAACCGCTATGCAGCCGATTTTCCGCCCTTAAATATGTAAGAATCTGGCTTATACCGTACAGATTTCTTAATGCGCGTTTTTATACAAAAATCCAATAAAATTGTATATACGTTTGGGGTTCTGCCGCGGGGCGCTTTTGCATATGCTCTTTCAGATTCAAATCGAAAGGGAGGGCTGCCCCTTGATCGCCAGGACAGAGACACACACCGATCGCGAGCGCATTCTCGCACTTCTTTCCCCGCGCAGCACGGACGCGTGCGTGCGCCAGGTTTTCGCCGACATCGACGAAATCAACCGCCTGATGGAGTATTACTCCTTCCGAACGCCCCAGCTGGCCGACCGCTTTGCCGACCTGCTGGAAAGCCGCTACCGCTACGAGATTTTCGCCATCTACGGCCCGTCGCTTCTGCTGCGCAAGAGCAGTGACAGCAGCTATCTGCGGCTTGACCAGCTGCTCTCTTCGCTGATTCGCGTCGCGGTGCTGCGTCTCTGCTGCGAGGGCATTTATTCCCTCACCTCTTCGCAGATTGCCAGCGGCGACGGGCTGCTGTATCTCGCTTTACAGAAACAAATTGCAGGGTAAAGGGAATACGTTGGGACTCCGTCCCAAACCCTGCCGGAAACCTGAGGTTTCTGGACTTCCCGCCTTCCATTCCATTGTTTCACAATGGAATGGATAGTAAGGGTGCAGGGGAATCATTCCCCTGCCGGGGTTTGGGGCAGCGCCCCAACGTTCTCCCTGTACGCCGTCGGCGTTTTCCCCGTGATTTGCCGAAACTGCCGCGCAAAGTAGCCGGAACTCGAGAAACCGCAGTCCAGCGCAATCTCCGTCACCGACTTGCCCGTGCCCGAAAGCATCTGCGCCGCGTGAAAAACGCGGATGCGCTGCATGTAGGCCATCGGCCGCTCGTGCAGATACCGCCCGAAAATCCGCTGGCACTCCCGCGGGCAGACGTTCGCGCTCGCCGCAATATCCGCAAGCGTCACCGCCGCGCCGATGTGCGCATCCATAAACGTCAGCATCTGCTTGAGCCGTGTTTCGCCGATATCCGCCGCCGCGCGGGTCGGCGAGACGCGGCTTTTTTGAATGACCTCCCAAATCAGCCGCGTCAGCGCTTCCCGCACGCGAAACTCAAAGCCCGCGTCTTCCAAAGCGCACGCGTCAAACGCGCGCCCGAACGCATCCAAGCACGCGGCGTCCGCCCCGCGGTAATCCAGAAAGACATACGACGGCCCGCTCTCCGTCAGCGGACGGATGTATTTCACGTCAAACGCGCTGCCCGGCATGCCCGCCAAAATGCCCGCGTCAAAGACGAACGACCGATAGCGGCACGGCTCGTCAACCAGCGCCGTCACGGAATGAATCACGCCCGCGTTGATGAAACAGCCGCCGCCCGGCTCGATTTCGTGCACCTCCTCGCCGATGCCCACGCGCACCCGCCCCTCCAGCAGCAAAAAAACCTCCAGCTCGCTGTGCCAGTGGGAGGGCACGATGTCCGCGATAAAATCATGCACATCGCCGTCGTTGGCTGCCAAATCAAACAGCGGCACAACGTCGTCGCGCACCTCCATGCCGTTCACGTCGGTGTACAGGCTCTTTCTGTTCTGAATCATGTTTTCGCCTTCTTGTCGCTTTTGTACCAGTATAGGCCGTAATTGCGCAAGAATCAAGTCTTTGCGTTCGCTATAATACACCTAGCTCCATGTTGCGGAAAAGCGGGCCTGCCCCTTGCAGCCGCTCCCCCATGTAGGAGGCGCATCGCGCGTCCGCCTTTTCCGCATCCCCTTTCAATTCATACAGGAGGCTTTTTCATGCGCGCGCATACGCTGGATATGACCGTCGGCAGCCCCGCGCGGCTGCTGCTCCGCTTCTCCCTGCCGCTCTTCATCGGCAACCTGCTCCAGCAGGTCTACAACCTTGCGGATACCGCCATCGCGGGCCATCTGCTCGGCGACGCGGCGCTTTCGCAAATCGGCGCGACCGCCGCGCTGTACAGCCTGATTACCACGCTGGCCTTCGGCCTGAACAGCGGCTTTGCGCTCTCCGTCAGCCGTCATTTCGGCGCGAACGACCGAAAGCGCATGGAGCAATCCGTCTGCTGGATGGTGACGCTCTCGGCTGTCTGCGCCGCGGTGATGACCGCCGTCTTTCTGCTCGCCCGCATCGCGCTGGCGGACGCGATGCAGATTCCCGCCGACACTCGCGGCGGCGCGCTGACGTATCTGACCGTGATTCTGGCGGGCATTCCGCTGACGATGGCGTATAACCTCGAATCGAGCCTCATGCAGTCCGTCGGCAACAGCGTCACGCCGCTGCTGTTTCTGGTGTTCAGCAGCCTGCTGAACATCGTGCTCGACCTGCTGTTTATGGGCCCGCTCGGCCTCGGCGTGGGCGGCGCGGCGGCGGCGACGGTACTCGCCCAGGGCATCAGCGCGGCGCTCGGGTTTTTCTACATCCTCCGCCGCGAACCCGACCTGCATTTTGGCAAAGAGGCTGTCCGCGTGCCGCGCGGTTTTGTGCGCGACATGTTCTTCACGGGCCTGAGCATGGCGCTGATGAGCGCGATTTACAGCATCGGCAGCGTCATTCTGCAGGGCAGCATCAACGCGCTGGGCAACGTCTACATCGCCGCGCAGGTCGGCGGCCGCCGCCTGGCCGAGCTGTTTTACATGCCGGGCGTGGCGCTGGGCGCAAGCGTCGCGACGTATGCCAGCCAAAACTTCGGCGCGAATCGCCGCCGCCGCATCGTTCAGGGCCAATGGGTTGCGCTGGCGATTTACGGCGTATGGTGGCTGTTCGCGCTGGCGTTCACCTTCACCGCCGCGCCCGCGGCCATTCGCCTCATCACCGGCAGCACGAACCCCGACGTGCTGGAAAACGCGCTGCTCTATCTGCACGTCAGCATCCCGATGGTGCCGCCGATGGCGGTGGTCGTCATCGTGCGCAACGCGCTGCAAGGCATGAAGCACACCGTCGCGCCGCTGATTTGCAGCACGATGGAGCTGGTCTGCAAGGCGATTTTCGGGCTCAGGCTCGTGCCGCTGCTGGGCTATCCGGCGGTGTGCGCGTGCGAACCCGTGGCGTGGGTCATCTGCATGGTCTTTATTCTCGCGGCGGCGTATGCTTTCCGAAACGATTTCAGAGACACCCGGGAGGTGCGGGCATGAAAAAGGCGGTTATTTTCGATCTGGACGGGCTGCTCATCGACAGCGAAACCATCAGCTACAAGATGTATGCCGACTTGCTGCAAAAATACAATCTGCGTTTCACGCCGGAGAACTATGTGCGCCATTACAGCGGCAAAAACGGCGTGACGAACATGCAGAATCTGATTTTCACCTATCATCTGCCCATCACCCTGGAGCAGGGTCTCGCCTATGTCGATGCGCTCGAAAAGGGCTACTTTGCCAAAGGCGTGCCGCTCAAGGCGGGCGCGCGGGAGCTTTTGGGCTTTTTGAAGCACCGCGATGTGAAAATCCTTTTGGCCTCTTCGAGCACGCGGGAGCGCGCGCTGTCCGTTCTGGCGCAGCACGGCATCGAGGATATTTTCGACGCGATGGTTTTCGGCCCCGAAATCGCGCATGGCAAGCCTGCGCCGGATATCTTCATCAAAGCGCGGGAGAAATCCGGCGAAACGAGCGCCGACTGTCTGGTTTTGGAGGACAGCGAAGCGGGCATTCGTGCCGCCTATTCCGCAGGCATTGACGTCATCTGTGTGCCGGACATGAAGCGCCCCGACGGCGCGTTTCTCTCCGTCACGGCTGCGGTTCTGCCCTCGCTGCTCGACGTGCCGATGTGGCTGGAGACGCACTGAGGAGGGAGGTACGTTGAGGCGCGGCCCCCAAACCCCGGCAGGGGAATGATTCCCATGCACCCCTGCTATACATTCCATTGTTTCACAATGGAATATAAGGCGGGAAATTCAGAATCCTCAGGTTTCAAGCAGGGTGTGCCCATCTCAATATTCGGTTTCAGTTCTGCATCCCTGTGATGTAAACCACTTGACTTTCCTCCCTCCGCTGCTGCATATTCATAAAAAAACGTTTGGCATCGTGGGGAGGTTTGACGATGGAGCTTCGCGCACTCAAGTATTTTCTGATTGCGGCCCGAGAGGAAAACATCACGCGGGCCGCCGAGCTGCCGCACGTTTCTCAGCCCGCGATTTTCAGGCAGCTTGCGCAGCTCGAAGAAGAACTGGGCATCAAGGCGTTCACCCGAAGCAGCCATCACATCGTGCTCACCGAAGAGGGGATGCCGCTCAAGCGGCGCGCACAGGAAATCGTCGCGCTGCAGGAAAGTAAAATGCCCCCTATAGCGTAGACTCGACTTTTATTATTTCGAGTGTCTACTCTATAGGGAGCAGTTCATTTTTAGCTTGACAGCCCCGTTTATTTATGCGGAAGGTCAAGGGAACTCAGTTCCCTTGTGGGGTTTGGGACAAGCCCCAATCGTCTCTTACCCCGTTACGCCAGTCCCGCTTCCTTCTTCATCTCTTCCTGATAGCCGTCGCGAATGAGCGCAAAGGTCTTTTCATCCTTGCAACCGACCTTTTTGCCGTCGATTTCGCCGATGCGGCAGGTCAGCGCGCTGGAGCTGGAGAAGAAAATCTCGTCCGCGTCCATCATCTCCTGAAGCGTGAACGGCTCTTCGACGACAGGAATGCCCTTCTGCTTGCAGATGTTCAGAATATGCGCGCGCGTAATGCCCGGCAGAATCAGCTCGTCGCAGGGCGCGGTGTAGAGCGTGCCGTCCTTGAGGATGTGCACGTTGGAGTGCGAGCACTCCGTCACGCGCTCGCCGCGGTGAAAAATCGCCTCGTCGCAGCCCGCTTCCATCGCCTTTTCGTTCGCCATGACAGCGGGCAGCAGGTTAATCGTCTTGATGTTGCAGTAGAAGAAGCGCTTGTCCTCCACCGTGATGCACTTGTACACGCCGAACGGGTCGCGCATCTTGCTCGGGCGCACAAACGCCCAGATGCTCGGCTTGTCGCCCGCGCCCGCATACGGATGGTTGCGCATGCCCACGCCGCGCGTCACCTGCCAGTAGAGGAAGAGCACGTCGCCTTCCACCTGATCGACGAGACCCTGAAGCATCCGCTTCATCTCCGCCTTTTCCATCGGAATTTCGATGTCAATCATCTTCGCGCTGCGATAGATTCGGTCGATATGGTCGTCGAAGGCCATCGGCACATGGTTCACCACGCAGGTCGCGTCGTAAATGCCGTCGCCGAAATAGCAGGCGCGGTCGTTCATGGGCACCATCATCTCTTCGATGGGCGCGATTTTGCCGTTGTAATACGCGATGTTCTTCATACTTATCCGCCTTTCTGTTCACATGGTTGTATCGGCGCAAAGCGGGAATTTACCCGTTAATCTGCCGCACTTCCTCCAGCGCTTCGTCCCACGCCGCTTTTTGAATCTTTGCAATCAGCTCGGGCGCGCGGCCGCCGACCTTTTGGCCGTCGATTTCCTCAATCCGGCAGCACAGCGCGCTGGCGCTGGTGAAGAAGATTTCGTCCGCCTCCATCATCTCCCGCACGGTGAACGGCTCCTCAATCACCGAAATGCCCATTGCCCTGCACTGGGCGATGCGGTGCGCGCGCGTGATGCCGGGCAGAATCAGGTTGTCGCAGGGCGCGGTTTTCAGCGCGCCGTCTTTCAGTATATGCACGTTGGAATGCGCGCATTCGGTCACGCGGTCGCCGCGGTGGAGAATCGTCTCGTCGCAGCCCGCTTCCTCTGCCCGCTGGGTGTAGATGACGGCGGGCAGCAGGTTAATCGTCTTGATATCGCAATGGAAATAGCGCGTATCCTCCATCGTGATGGCCTTATAGCTCCTATCCATCGGGTCGAGCATATCCGGCTTGACCCAGACCCACAGGCTCGGCGTATCGCCCGCGAAGCGGTACGCGTGGCCGCGCATACCCACGCCGCGCGTCGCCTGCACATAGGCCATCGCGTCGGGGCTGTCGATTTTTTTGCAGAAATCGAGCACCATTGCCCGAAGTTCTTCAAACGGCATGGGAATATCGATTTCAATCTTCTTCGCGCTGCGATAGAAGCGTCGCAGATGGTCATCCAGCTGGAGCGGCACATACTCAACGGTGAACATGGCGTCGTAAACGCCGTCGCCGAAATAGCTGCTGCGCTCGTTCATGGGAATCATCATATCCTCGATGGAGGAAATTTTCCCGTTGTAATAAGCAATATTTTCCACGCTGCAGTCTCCTTTGATTTCCGTGCTTGACACGCTTTATGATACGCTGAAAAACTGCGTTTGTCAAACGGTTTTCGGCCCGTTTTCCTTCATTTTTCGAGGCGATTCGGTTCACTTTCTTTCGTTTCTGCATGGCAAAAGCTTAAATCGTGCAAACCTGTTTTCAAAAAGCGTTCGGAAGGTCTGCTTTTCTTCTTTTTCTTTTGCCGCGTCTATGGTATAATAACAAAAAATCAACGCATCGGAGGTCTCGTGCGTATGGAAAGCCCGCTCGTCTCCATCATCGTGCCCATCTACAATTCCGCGATGGACATGGTTCCGTGTCTGGAAAGCATCAAGCACCAGCGCTACCAAAATCTTGAAGTGCTGCTCGTCAACGACGGTTCCAGCGACGCAAGCCTTGAAATCTGTCGGATGTATGCGCGGCTCGACCCGCGCGTGGTCATCATCGACAAGGAAAACACCGGCGTTTCGGGCACACGCAACGTCGCCATCGAGCGCGCGAAAGGCAAATATCTGCAATTTGTGGATTCCGACGACCAGCTCGACCCGAACGCCACGCGCCTGCTGGTGGAAGCCGCCGAGGAAACCGGCGCCGACCTGGTCATCTGCAACTACTGTTCCGTCATGCCGGACGGCAAGACGATCGTGCACGGCTTCATGCAGCCGTATACCAAGATGGATAAGGCGCAGTTCGCCCGCTGTCTGATGGAAGAGCCGGCCAGCTTTTACTACGGCGTGATGTGGAACAAGCTCTACCGCCGCGACATCATCATGGCACACAATGTCCGCTGCGACGAGGAATTTACCTGGTCGGAGGACATGCTCTTCAACCTTTCCTACATCCGCTATGCCGAAAGCTTCTACGCCATCCGCACGCCGCTGTATTATTACGCCCGCCGCCGCAAGCATTCGCTCAGCGCGTCGGTCAACCCCGCGCAGGTGGTGACGACGAAGGCTTCGCTCTTCAAATATTACAAGGATCTGTATGTGCAGCTCGGCTTATACGATCGGTATAAGCTCCAGATTTACAGCTACCTCGTCGCCACGGCGAAGGATCTGGATTAAAACTTTTTCCGCCGCTTTTTCAAAAAGCGGTCACTTTTTTCTCCGCCCCATCGTCTAATCAGTAAGAAGGTGAACAACGTGCAGCATGCCGCGATTTCGCGCGCGAAACAGGATGAATTGCTCGGCGAACTGATGCAGACCTACGGCAACGACATTCTCCGCCTGTGCTACGTCATTTTGCAGGATCGCACGCTGGCCGAGGATGCGTCGCAGGAGGTCTTTCTGAAAGCCTACAAGCGCCTGCACACTCTGCGCCAACGCGAATACGCCAAAACGTGGCTGGTCTCCATCGCCGTCAACACCTGTCGGGATCAACTCCGCGCCGCGTGGCTGCGCCACACGGACAGGAGCGTGTCGCTCGAGGATCTGCCGCCCGCCGCGTGCGAGTTCGCCGAGCGGGATGACAGCGTGCTGCGCGAAGTGATGGCACTCGAGCCGAAATACCGCGAGGTGCTGCTGCTTCACTATTACCAAAACATGAACGCCGCCGAGTGCGCCAAGGCGCTGCACATGACGGTATCCGGATTTTACCGCCGACTGAAAAAAGCGCAGGCGCGCCTCAAGCCGGAGCTGGAAAGGTGGGGTCTTGATGAACGATAATCCGATTCGCAAAGCCGTCGATACCCGTCTGTCCGGCCTGACGTTCACGCCGCAGATGCAGGCCGATACCCTGCGCCGCGCGCGCCTTTCCAATCAGCCCCTCCATATGCGCCGCAAACTCTCCTATTCGCTGGCCTTCGCCCTGCTGGCGCTGCTGCTGGCCGCGACGGCGGGCGCGGCAGCCTATTTCGGCGTGCTCCGCTTCCACGCAGAGCAGGAAAACAACGCCGCCTATCAGCAGCATATTCTGCCCATCGGCGAGCGCCTGACGGCGCAGAGCGCGACCGTCACCGTGAACGACGCAGTGTTCGACGGCTCGTCCCTCTCCTTCTCGCTGGATATCGCCCACATCGCGGGCACGCCGGAGGTCTATCTCTATCCGCGCGTAACGGCGATGCAGGCGGGGCAGGTCATCCCGACCGCCGTCACGGGCTTTCAGCAGGTTTCGGAGGATGAATCCTACGGTCTGTCCGCCAGTCTGTCGGGCTTCGGGCTGTATGAGGGCATCTTCATGCCCGCCCGCGGCATCGGCAAGGCCGAACAGGGGTATTACAGCTTGGATGTTTCGCTCCTTGCGGCGCTCCCCCATCCCGAAAAGCCCGTTCAATGGTCGCTGACCTTCGACGTGCTGCATCCCGTGTTTGCGCTTGAGGATGCGCCGTATACCGTCACCGAGGAGGAAGACGGCGGCGTTTCCTACACATGGAACACCGCCACGGAGGACTGCCTGAACGCCTATCGCGAGGGGCGTATTCTGATCGATTCGGTCGGCTTCCTGATGGATTATGCGTTCGCGCTGCCCGTGCCTGACGGCATGACCGCCGCGCAGTGGGAGCAGGCCGATCTCGGCACGAGGCTGACGGCTTCCGGCGCATTCAGCCTGTCCGAGCAGTTGACCGCGCGTTTTGTCACCGACGGCGCGCCGATCGCCTCCATCCAGTCGCCGCAGACCTTCTCCGTCGGCGATTATACCTGCACGCTCACCAAGCTGGCGATTACCTTTGCCCGCCTTGAATACGAAATGACCGTCACGCGCTCGGGCGACGTTTCCGCCGCCGCGGCGTTTGAAGCGGGCGAACCCTCGCTTGATTTCAAACTCACCCTGCCCGAAGGACAGGCGTTCGCGCAGAGCACATCCGTTTCGATGCAGACGGACGGTTCGCTGCTGCTCTCGGGCGTGTATACGCTCACCCAGCCCGCCGAATCCGTCACCTTCACGCCGATTCTGCCCGATCATCTGACCGAGGAAAACAACTGGATGGCGGATGATTACGAGCCGACGGAAGAGGAACGAGGAATGGCTTTTACCGTGGAGGTACACTGATGGATATTCACGCTTACTGGGCCGCCGTCCTTCGGCAGGATGCAGACGCCATTCGCGCCTGCTTTCTCCCCGACGCGTATGTCAACTGGCACAACACCAACGAACATTTCACCGTCGAAGAATTTATCCGCGCCAACTGCGAATACCCCGGGGTCTGGAACGGCGAAATCGAGCGCATCGCCGCGGCGGAGGACTGCACCGTCACCGTGACGCACGTGCATACCGCCAAACCGCCGCTTTCCTTTCACGTCACGTCGTTCATCCGCATCGCCGATGGCAGAATCGCCTCCATCGACGAATATTGGGGCGATGACGGCGACGCACCCCAATGGCGGCAGGATATGCATATCGGAACGAAGATACGGTAAGACAGAAGAACCCCGCGCGGCGCACTTTTACGTGTACCGCGCGGGGTTTCTCTATTCTGTTTACAGCTTCGTATCGTCCCCGGGCTTCCACGCCTTCGCCTTTTGAATCATACCCAGCGAAACGTGGCAGTACCCGCCCGGGTTCTTATCCAGATACTTCTGGTGGTATTCCTCCGCCGTGTAGAAGCAGTCCAGCGGCTGACACTCCACGACAACGGGCTTGTCAAACCGCGTTTGCAGCTTCTCCAGCGAGCGCTTGGCGGCGGCCAAATCCGCGTCGTTCACGGTGTAAATGCCCGTGCGATACTGCGTGCCCGCGTCCAGCCCCTGCCTGTTGAGCGAAGTCGGGTCGATGATGTTGTAAAACAGCTCCAGCAGCGTTTCAAGCGGAATGACTGCATCGTCATAGGTCACGTGAACGGTTTCGGCGTGGCCCGTCTCCGTGTGCTTCACCGTGTCATAACTCGGCACTTCCACAAAGCCGTTGGCGAAACCGACCTCGGTCTGCGTCACGCCCTGCAAACTCGCCAGAAACTTTTCCGTGCCCCAATAGCAGCCGCCCGCCAGATAAATCTCCCTGAGCATGTTTTTCGTCCCTCTTTCGGTTCAAACTTTTCGTTTATTTCGCCGCCAAATCCTTGAGTTCCTGCACGGAGTTCACCTTGTGGGAATACAGGCTCAGCGGGGCGATAATCGTGTAGCCCAGCAGCGAGAGGTCGTCGAAGCCCTGTGCGGCCGCGTCGCTCTCGAAATAGGTCTGCGTCACGCAGGCGTGCATGTCGATATCGCCGCTGTGCAACGCCTCGTTGGGCAGGTTGTAGAGGTCAAACTCCACCAGCTCGATATACAAATCACTGCCCGCGTCGTCCAGATTCTTCTGCACAACCTTGAACTGGTCATTGTTGCCGCCGACCACGCCGATTTTCACGACCCGTTTGCCCTCCTTGGACGGCTTATAATCGTCATACGTCGCCAGAATGCTCTCGTCCGGCGTGAACTCCGCGTCATAGTCGAACGCGGGGAGGTTGGCGTAATTGTACTTGAGCAGCAGGTATTCCGCGACGTTCTGCTGATGATACGCATCCAGAATCTGCTGCGCGAAATCGCTGTTCACGTCCTCCGTCCGCACGGCGAGGATATTGCGGTACGGGTTTTCGGAGCCTTCGGCCTGCACCTCGCGGAGAATCGCGTCGTCCTTCGGCGAGAAGCCCGCGGGCACAGCGTAGGTGTTGTTGATGAAGGACGCGGTGAAATCGTCGAGCGTGCCGACCAGCGTCGTGCTCGTCACAGGCACCAGCTCGATGTCGTAGTTGTATTTCGTGATATCCTTCAGCTCCGCGCTGTATCCCACCGAGGGATCGACCTCCAGAAAGCCTTCGCCTTCCAGAATTTTGATGACGCGCGCGGTGTCAATCGCGTTGTCGCCGTAGGCGATTTTGACGGTTTCGGCAGACGCGGCGGCGGTCGTCAGGGTCAGCGCGGCGGCGGTCGTCAGGGTCAGCGCGGCGGCAAGGCCAAGCGTGAGGCAGCGGTTAAAGAACTTATTCATCATGATGCTCCTTTGATTGATGTCAGTGTGAAGAAGAGAGACAAGCGCCTTCTCACATTCGGTCAATCGCTCTGCCCACGCGAACGGTGTATTTCTTCATCGTCTATCATTCCATCATCGTCTGTTTTTTTCGACTTTGTTTGTCGATGCAAGTATCATACCATGTTGATGGGTATTTGTCTAATACCTATGGATGATGTGTATCGATAGGAAGAAGCTATAGAATCACAGGTCACCGAACGTCTTTCCATGTGATTATTGTCGGGCAGACCTCCTGTGCCACGCTCGTCAATTCGTCCGTGATGACCTCGCCCGTCTGCGCGTCCACATACAAATCGGTAAAATCAAAACCGTCTCTGTAATCGTCGCTCATCGGGTTGGCGGCGTAGGGAACATCGCCTTTCACGTAATCGCATTCCACCCGCCACATCGGATAGAGGATGAACCCGCCCGTCGTTTCATCCGCCAGATAGCAGACATAGCCCAGCCGAAGCGAATACACGTTGGGAATCGTTCCGTTTTGGATGTATTTTTCAATGCTGTGCAGGATATCTTCCGCCGAAAGCAGCGGCACATCGTCGGTGATCGCCTCAGTCGGGCGAACCGGCGTCACAAACACCTCGTAGCCCTCCGAACGGCTCACGATTTCCGCCCGATTCTCGCCCAGCAAAGCGATTCTTTCCAATTCGGTCGTCGGCACGCCGTTTTTCGCAAAGGTCTTGTGTATCGAAACCGCTTGATTCATCAGCGGGATTCCCCGAATTGTCTGCCAAAAGTGAAAGTCATAGCTGCCCATCGGGTTTTTGTCATAGACCTTCCCGCTTTTATCCCGTCCCCTGCCGAGCACCCGCACGTAATCTACTTCGATATCCGTATCGGTTTCGCCGTAGTAATACGTCAAAATATCGCGTAGGCCTTGCTCCGCTTCGCCGACGGAAACATCGCTGTCCTCCGCATAGCATTCTGCGGGGTTCATCGAGCGGTAATCATAGCTTTTGCCCGTTCTTTCCAGCGCTCTTCCGTCCGCATTCAGCCTCACGTCCGCACTGTTGCATCGAATCTGCATGTAATCCTTGCTGGTGATGTTCTCCGCGTCATCCATGGGATATTTGGACATGTAGATGCGCGTCATCCGTTCCTGCTCGCTGTTCGGATTGAGAAAACTGTACAGCCCCGCATCCCCGCAGCGATAATAGGTGATGACCTCTCCGCCGCCGCGCTCCTCGATTTCGGTAATATGCTGCCACGGCGCCCAAGATTCTTCGTCAAACGGCCGCCACGGCTCAGCCGCCATGACAGGCATTTCATCGACATCCGGCACGATAATCGGGATATCCACCTCGACCGTACGCCCCTGCGCCTGATAGGTCTTTTGCCACCGCCCCATCGTTTCGACCTGCTCCCGCAGTTCCGAAACCGAAACCATCTTGCCGCTTGCCGCTGCTAAATTCGGTATAAGCAGCATCGCCCCAAGTGTGACCATCCATCGTTTCATCGGCATTCCTCCCGTCGGTTTTGTGTTCACCTGTATGACGTAAAATAACATGGATTTCTCACATTTAGACGACAGTTCTTTTGAATCTTTTTTGAAAGCAAATAGATATAGGAAGGTTGAAAAGACTTTTCTTTATAATGTTAAGCAAATTCATTCAAAAAATGTAGGGGCGCGCATCGCGCGTCCGCCGAGGTTATGGAAGGTTTGCGGTATTGCGGTATATGGAGGACGGCTTCCACGCCGCCTCGCAAAAATCCCGCAGCAACGTCCTACTCTCCCGGGTGATTTTGCCTGCCTGAATCCCGCACAGCGGGCGGCAGGCAAAATCCTAACCAAGTACAATGGCGCACGTTGGCTTGAACACGACCCGGGAGGATAGGACGTAACGGAGGGCAAAGCAACTTTTGCGCTCTGCCTCCTACTCTCCCAGGCACAGCCCCCATGCTG
>CAKURR010000018.1 GCA_934675735.1 uncultured Clostridia bacterium | reverse complement strand
ATCAGCGCCGCGCCGATGCCGCCCGCGCCGACGATGCCCAGCGTGGTCGCGTCCTTGATGTTGATATCAAAGCGGTAAATCACGGTGGAGATGATATTCGGCGTGAGCTGAGGGATGATGCCGTAGCGAATCTTCTGGAAGGCGGGGCAGCCCGCGGCGTCCAGCGATTCAAGGATGCTCGTATCCAAATCGGCGATGGCGGTGATATACATCTTGGAAATCATGCCGATGGAGCAGATGCTCTGCGTAATCACGCCGCAGAACGCGCCCGGGCCGGTCACGCGAATCCAAATCAGCGCCCAGACGATGGAGGGCAGCGTGCGGATGAGCAGAATCAGCGCGTTAAAGACGAACGCGACGGGCTTGGGCATGATTTTCGGGCTGGCCAGAAAGCTGATCGGCAGCGCCAGAATGCCGCCGACCACCGTGCCGAGGATGGCGATGCAGACCGTTTCCATCAGCAGATACGGCACGCCGTCGGTCGAGGTGGAAAACAGCAGGTTCATATCCGGCTTGACCAGACCCCAGAAAATGCCCTTGGCGACCTCCGTGCCCTTGGCCGCAAAGCCCTTGAAGGTCACGCTGGAGGCCGACCAGCTCAGCAGCAGCGCCATGATGAACACGATGAGCGTGTAAAGCCACCATTTGCGCGGGCGGGATTCGTACTTTTCAAGGATGTTGTTTGAATATTGCATGATATCCCTCCGTTAGCTGAGCTTGCTGCGCAGGAACTGGCTCAGATTTTCGATGAGGAGCACGGCGACGAACAGCGTCAGCAGCACCGTACCCAGACCGTTGTAATCGCGCCAGCCGATGCGCTCGTCGATGAGAATGCCGAGGCCGCCCGCGCCGACATAGCCGAGAATCGAGGCGGCGCGCACGTTCATTTCAAAGCTGTACAGGCAGTGGGAGAGATACGTCGGCAGAACCTGCGGGAACACGGCGCTCCAGAACGCGCGGAACTTGTCCGCACCGGCGGATTCCAGCGCCTCAAACGGCCCCATGTTGATGGTTTCGATGGATTCGTAGAGCATCTTCGTCACCACGCCGAAGGTGAAGATGACGATGGCGACCGTGCCCGCGAACGTGCCCAGACCGAACACCAGCGCGCAGATGCTCGCGATAACCAGCGTCGGCAGGGTGCGCACGATGTTCAGAATGAAGCGCAGAACGGCCAGAGAGACTTTGTTGCGGTTGATGTTGGCGGAGGCCGCAACCGCATAGGGCAGGGCCAGCAGGCAGCCGATCACGCTGCCCATGACGCTCATCTTGATGGTATCCAGCAGCGGGGTGATGACCTTGTCGAAGAAGGACGGATCGGGCTGGAAGATTTGGGAAAGAATTTTGGTCAGCTGGTTGGCGCGCCGAACAATGATGGCAAGGTTGAAGCCCGTGACCTTGACGGAGACGGCCAGCGCGAGGAACACGAGCAGCGCAATCAGCGGCGTGCGGGAGCGCGGGCGGGTAACGGTGTGGCCGTTTTCAAGCGTGATGATTTCGGGCTTGAAGATGCGGTCAAACAGCGGCGTTTTCGCACCGGCGGCGGCGGTTTTCTTCATAAACGCGCCCTCCTCAGTTGCCGCCGGCCTGCGGCACGGCGGAGCCGTTGTAGATGCTGTCCAGAATTTCCTGAGTGACTTCGCTTGCCGGGCCGTCGTAGACGATTTCGCCCGCGCGAATGCCGACCACGCGCTGCGCATAGCCCAGCGCCAAATCGACGTGGTGGATGTTGATGAGGATGGTGATGTTCATTTCCTCGTTGATGCGCTTGAAATCGGCCATGACCTGATGGGCGGTCACGGGGTCGAGCGCGGCGACGGGCTCGTCGGCGAGGATGATGGAGGGATTCTGGTTGAGCGTGCGGGCGAGCGCGACGCGCTGCTGCTGGCCGCCGGAGAGCTGGTCGCAGCGGATATACGCCTTATCCAGAATGCCGACCTTATCCAGCGCGGCGAGGGCGGCGAGCTTCTGCTCCTTGGTGAACAGGCCGAAGAGCACGCGGAAGAAGCCCATATCCGGCACCATGGAGGTCAGCACGTTTTTGAGCGCCGTTGCGCGGGTGACGAGGTTGAAGGACTGGAAGATCATGCCGATTTTGCGGCGGAACTTGCGCAGCGCCTTGCCCGAGAGTTTGGAAACATCCGTGCCGTCCACGGTCAACTCGCCCTCGGTGATATCAATCATGCGGTTGATGGTGCGAATCAGCGTGGATTTGCCCGCGCCAGAAAGGCCGATGATGGCGACGAACTCGCCCTGCTCAAACTTGAGGTTGACGTCTTTGAGGCCCTTGACGCCGTTGGGGTATGTTTTGGAAACATGCTTGAACTCGATCAAAAGGGGACACTTCCTTTTTGCAATGATATCGGTGGGAGGGATGAGGGGACGGTTGGGACGCTGTCCCAAACCCAGCCAAGAACCTGAGGTTCTTGGATTTCCCCCTTGATTTATCGCAAAGCGATAAATCAATGAGCGGTTGCTTCAAACAGCCGCGAAGCGAAGATGGGAGTCTGAGGGATGAAATCCCTCAGTGGGGTTTGGGGCAAAGCCCCAATCGTCCCTTTACCTAGAAAAAGGCGGCTTCCACAGGGAAGCCGCCCGTTGTGGGTGCGAAATTACTGCGCAACCTTGAGCGCGGCGCGAGCGCCGTCGTAATCAGCGTCGGTCGCAACGGCATAGCCGGTGTGGCTGTACACGCTGAAGATCTCCTGGCCTTCCGGCGTGTTGATGACGTTGATGAGCGCCTGCTGCATCGCGGCGATGAACTCCGGATTGTAAACGTCCGCGTTCGCCTTGGTGATGGAAACGGTGTCGTTGTAGATGCCCGGGGTCACGCCGATGACGTTCAGCTCATTCCAGATGGAATCGGTGCGGCCCATGCCGGCCTTGCCGGTCTCGTCAGACTGGCCGGTGGGCAGAGTCCAAGCGGCCTCGTAGTCGTTGCGGCCGTCGGCATAGCAGCAGATGATATCAACCGCCTCGGCGGCAGCCTGAGCGAACGCGTCGCCGTAGCCGGCCAGCGTGATGACGCTCGGCAGGTCGGTGATCTTCTTCTCGTAGTGATCCTGCAGCCACAGGGTCGGGTAGATGTAACCGGCGGAAGAGGAATTCTTCAGCACAGCCCAGTTGGCCTTGGAAAGGTCATCCCAGGTCAGCTCTTCGCCGGCGTTGACCTTGGCGGCCAGCTCCTTGCCGTAAGCGGAAGGCGTGGCGTAAATCAGAGAACGGTAGAAGGTGACCTGCGGGCCGTTCTTCAGGGTCTTGTTGGCGTCGCCGTTCCAAGTGGTCGGGTCTTCGCTGTCGTTGGACAGGCCCGCGCGGGTGGCCGTCAGAATGACGTCCACATCGTCGCTGAACAGCGCATAGGTGCCGCCCGGCAGCCAGCCCAGATCAACGGTGCCGGCGGCCATGGCCTCGCCGGTCGCCTCGTAGTTGGTGCCGACGGTGATGTTGATATCCTTCACGTCATAGCCCTGCTCGAGCAGCGCGGCCTTGAGCAGCTCCGGCAGGTTCTTGGTGCCGGTGATGATGACGTCCGCGTCCTTGGAGGGGACGAACTGGAGTTCAAGCGTACGGTCGATGGAAACAGTGTCGGCCAGAGCGGAGATGGCGAAAACGCACATCAGCACGGCCAGGGCAAGGGTCAGGAGCTTTTTCATAGCTAAATCCTCCTTGATGTTTCGCGCGGTTCTTTGGTTGACGCATACAGTATAGCACAGGTGCTCAAATGAAAAAAGAGGAAAAACAGCAAAAGTTCGGCTTTTTTTTCGGCTTTTTGACGGATTGTAAAAATCGGGTAAAGCAAATCGGGCAACATGTGAAAAACAATTCAAAAAAACCGCACGGAAAGGAAAAGCGGGCGCGCGCGGTTGATGTTTTCGGGGAAAGACGATATAATAAAAGTTCAGGAACCGATTTGCGGATGCATTCCTTATTTTATGCGCATGGATGCGCCCGGCGGCGGATACGCCCGCATCGACGAACCATCAAGGAGGACAACCGATGAATATTCCCGCTTTTTTGACGGAAAAGCTCATGACGCAGTTTGGCGAGGAGACGGCGCGGCGCATCTTCGCGGGGTTTGAGGCAAAGCGAAAGACCACCCTGCGCGTCAATCGGCTCAAGGCCGAGCCGACGCAGATTCTCGCGGCGCTGGCGGAGGCGGGCCTTTCGGCGCGGCGCGTGCCGTGGAGCGGGGACGCGCTGATTCTGGAAAACGCCGACGAAGCGGCCGCAGCCGCCCTGCCGATGTACGAGCGCGGCGAAATCTATATGCAGAGCCTGTCGTCGATGATTCCGCCGCTTGTGCTGGGCGCGCAGCCGGAGGAAAACATTTTGGATATGGCCGCCGCCCCGGGCGGCAAGACGACGCAAATCGCCGCGCTGACGGGCGGACGCGCGATGATTACCGCCTGCGAGCGCAACAAGATGCGCGCCGAGCGGCTGCAATACAACGTGAAGAAGCAGGGTGCAAACCGCGTCACCGTGATGAATATGGATGCGGGCCGGCTCGACGACCTGTTTGCCTTTGACCGCGTGCTGCTCGACGCGCCTTGCAGCGGGAGCGGCACGGTGACGGAGGGCTCGCGCGGGCAGTTTAACAAAGAATACCTCGACCGCACGGTAAAGATGCAGAAAACCCTGCTGGATAAGGCCCTTCGCTTGCTGAAACCCGGGCACGAGATGGTGTATTCCACCTGTTCCGTGCTGCGGGAGGAAAACGAGAACGTCGTCGCCGCCGCGCTCCAAAAGGGCGGCGCGGAGCTTGTGCCGATTGACACGGGCGCGTTTGAGGGCGTGCCGCTGCTGCCGACGAAGATCGAGGGCGTGATGTGCGTCTGCCCGAGCGAACTGTATGAGGGGTTCTTCGTCGCGAAGCTGAGGAAAAAGGCGAAGAAATAACCCGAAAAAGGCAAGGTTTCGACGGATGAACGTCGAAATGAAGATAAAATATAAAGCTGGCGGACAGAAACAGGAATATGAATATCAATATGTATATGATAAGTATGGACGTAAAAAAACAAGAACTTTGTCCGAAGGAAAAGAAGTTCGCGGTAAAATAGAATACTTATATAGCGACGATGGGCTTTTGCAGCAAGTGAAGCATCTCGATAGTTCCGGCAAGTGCACGCAAACGGATACCTATACCTATGTATATTACGGTACGGAAAGGGTTCGCACCGAAGAGGGCCTTGCCGAACATCGGGAGCGCATGAACCAGCTGATTGAGGAAGCTCAAAAAGAGCCCGAAAAGACATATACCACGCTCAAGCCCGGCAGCAAAGGCCAAGAGGTGCTCGACGCGCGCATGAAGCTCTATGAACTCGGTTATTTCAAGAAAAAGCCCACCCAGACCGAGTATACCGACAGCATGGCGGATTATGTCAAAAAGTTTGAAAAAGACCACGGCCTGACACAGGATGGCGTGCTCTCGCCCGAGGACCAGAAGGTGTTGTTTGGAGAGTGAATAAGGAAGAAAAGCTCTTCCACATAGGGCTTGACTAAACGATGATTCATTAAATATCTTCAAGCAGTGATGACGGATGAGGGATTCTTCTCCGGTGTCGCTGCTTTTTTGTTATGTTTGAAAATGCGGATGGAACGACATGAAAAGCAACTTGGCCCTATGATATGCTTCATTTACGCAAAATGGTGAAAAACTGTTCATATATAAATGACGTGTTTTCGCGCTTTGGCTAAAAAACGCTACACCAACCCGCATAAATTTGATATAATGAGAAGCGCTTACGAGAAAAGATAAAAATAATTCACGATATTTTATGGGAAAATTTGGAAAAATATGTTGGAATGAATGAGGAATTAAGCCAAAAACAACAAATCCACAAGGAGGCTTTGTTCATGTATACGGAGCGGCAGAACCAGATTATCAAATATCTTGCGGATGTGAAATTTGCCAAAATCGAGCAGCTGGCCAAGGAGTTTGACGTATCCAACGAGACCATTCGGCGCGATTTGTTCGATTTGGAGCGCGAGGGCGTCATCAAGCGCATTCGCGGCGGCGCGGTTTTCAACACGCTGTTGGCGCATGAGATGGAATTTTCCAAGAAGCTGGGCAACCATCAGGCGGAGAAGCAGGCGATTGCGCGGACGGCGGTGGAATACATCGACGACAACGATGCGATTGCCATGAGCAACGGAACGACCAACATCGCGCTGGCCCGTCTGTTGGCGCGGACGCGGCAGAACCTGACGATTATCACCAATTCGCATGAAGTTGCGGCTGCGGCCAACGAAAATTCATCTCACAAGGTGATTTTGACGGGCGGGCAGATGCGCAAGCACAACGGCAGTATGATCGGCAGCCTGTGTCTGGATTGCATCGGCCAGTTCCGCGTGGATAAGGCCATTGTTAACATCGATGGCCTGTCCATCGAAAACGGCATTATGGAATACAACACGGAGGAGGCGGCGGTCATCCGCCACATGCTGGGCATCAGCCAGATGAAGATGGTGCTGGCCGAATACCGCAAATTTAACGAAATGGCGATGAACGTCATCTGTCCGGCAGCGCAGATTGATGTGATTGTGACCGACTGGAACGTGAGCGCCAAGGAGATAAAGGCGTGGGCGGAAGCGGAGGTCAAGGTTATTTCTGCCGAAAAGGAATAAGCGCAAAATTTGAAATTGATGTGGGATTCGCAAAAAAACGCCACAGGGCGATTTGCGAATTCTCTTTTACCACACAAAAAGACGATTGTTATAAATGTTGACAATTCACAACGAAATGCGGTAAGATTCAGCTGTAAAACACAAACGGCTCTAAAAAAGCCGACAAAAAACGAAACGCAAACCCGCCGAATCGGCGGACTTTGAAGCGGAGGAAAAACCGTGAAAAGCATAAAAGGTTTTGATGGCAGAGAGCGCGAGGCGCGAAACATCTTCTGTCACAACGGCTTTGGCTACGAGCTGATTCCCGAATACGGAAAGTTCCCGTCCGGCTTTGAATACACGATGTACTCCGGCGGATATTGCGACGTCAATGACAATCTCTACCTGTTCAGCCGCGATACGGAAAGGCCGATCGTCGTGCTGGATGCGGACGGCAATTACGTCCGCGATTTCGGCAAGGGGTTGTTCAAAGAGGTGCACAGTCTCTGCGTCACGCCGAACAACACGCTGCTCTGCACGGATACGGCGCTGCATGTCGTCCGCGAGCTTTCGATGGAAGGCGAGCTGATTCGCGACTTCGGCAACTTGGGCGTGCCGAGCGACAGCGGCTATGAGAAGGACGTCTGGCGCAGGATGATGCGCGAGGGCAAGATTGTCGCGACGGATCTGGCGTTTGACAAGGGCTGGTCGTTCTGGATGTCCATCCAGACCATCAAGCGCGCCGCGCCGCCGTTCAATCGGCCGACGGGCGTGACGGTCGGGCCGCAGGGCGATATCTTCGTCAGCGATGGTTACGGCAACGCGGCGATTCACCGCTTCGCGCCGGATGGCACGCTGCTCAAGACGTGGGGCGGCCCGGGCGACGAACCCGGCAAGTTCTACGTGCCGCACAGCATCGCGGCGGACCGCCTGAACCGCGTTTGGGTGGGCGACCGAGAGGCCAACAGCATCCACGTGTTCAGCGCGGAGGGCGAGGTGCTCGGCTATATGCATGAAAACCTGCTCCAGCCCACGGCTTTGTGGACGGACGGCACCTATATGTACGCGGCGGAACGCGGCGGCGGCCTGACGATTATCGACATGGATTTGAACGTGGCGGCACAGCTGGGCTTTTACAATTCCCCGATTCGCGCGCACGGCATGTGCGGCAACTCGAAGGGCGAGCTTTTCCTGATGCCGCTGAGCACCTACGACCGCCATTTCCTGATGTGTCTGAAACCGATTCGAGCAGAACAATCGGTCATTTGATAAAGAAAACGAGGCGACAAATCAAACGTATGAAGAAAATCCTGATCCAAAATGGCAGCATCGTTCTGGAAGATCGGGTGATTCGCGGGGATTTGCTGATTGAGAACGGAAAAATCGCGCAAATCTCCGACGGCCCGATGGATGCGGACGGCTGCGAGGTCATCGACGCGGCAGGCAAGATGATTCTGCCGGGCATGATTGACACCCACGCGCACCTGAGCGACCCCGGCCCGTACAATTACCGCGAGGACTGGGCCTGCGCGTCGAAGTCCGCGGCTTCCGGCGGCATCACCACGATTGTGGATATGCCCCTGCCGAGCATTTCGGTGCTCGACAAGGAGCGCTTCAACCAGAAGCGCGAGGTGGCCGAGGCGCATTCCGTTGTGGATTTCGCCCTCTGGGGCGGCGCGTGCCCGAAGAACATCGACAAGCTGGAAGAGCTGGACGAGGCGGGCTGCGTGGGCTACAAGAGCTTCATGTGCTTCGCGACGGATGAGTATCCGCAGATGACGGACGGCTACATGGTCGAGGCGCTCAAGAAGATTCGCCGGTCGGACAGCCTGCTGGCGGTTCACGCGGAAAACGCCGAGGTGGCGCAGATGGGCTGCGACAGGCTTTCCGCCGAGCACTGCGAGGATTACGCCCGCTTCGACGAGGCGCGCCCGTGGTGGGTGGAGCTGGAGGCGATTCGCCGCGCGACGTTCTTCGCCAAAACGCTGGACGCGCGCATGATGGTCTGCCACATGACCATTCCGGAAGGCGGCACGTATCTCAAACAGCTCAAGAGCGAGGGCGCGCGCGTCTACGTGGAGACCTGTCCACACTACCTGATTTTCGACCACTCGATTCTCAATGAGAAGAAATCGTTTGCTAAGTGCACGCCGCCGTTCAGAAGCCGCGAAAAGGTGGACGAGCTGTGGAATTACGTGAAAGACGGCACGATTGACGTCATCGGCACGGACCACGGCCCCTTCACCGACGAAGAAAAGGTGATGAAGAACGACTTCTGGAAGGAATACTGCGGCTTCGGCTGCAACGACGTCGCGATGGCCGCGATGATTACCGAGGGCGTTCACAAGCGCGGCCTGAGCTGGAATCGGCTGGCGAGCATCACTTCCGGCAACGCGGCGCGCATGTTCCAAATTTATCCGCAGAAGGGCAGCCTGCTGCCGGGCGCGGACGCCGATATTCAAATCATTGACCCGAACTGCGAATGGGTATATGATGGACGCAAGAGTTTCTCGAAAACCAAGAGCAGCCTCGGCGTCTATCAGGATATGAAGCTGAAGGGGAAAGTGGTGACGACGCTGGTTCGCGGCGAAGTCGTTTACGACGGAGAAAAGATTGTTGCCGAAGAAGGGCACGGTTCACTGGTTACGAGAAGAAAGTAAAACGTCAAAGGGGTGCATCGAATGAACGTTGACGTCATTCTTCACGGAGGCTTCGTCATCACAATGGAAGGAGCGGGCACGGGCGTTATCGACAAGGGCGCTGTGGCCGTTTCCGGGCAAAAGATTGTTGCGGTTGGCGAAGAGGATGAAATCCTTCGGCAATATACGGCGGACAGGTACATCGATACCGCAGGAAAGGCCGTTATGCCTGGGTTTGTCGATTCGCATATTCACACGGGTGACGTCATTGTGCGCAGCTGCGCACAGGATATCCCCGGCGATATCTGGCGGATTCACGGTATTCTCCCGCTGCTCGGCTGTGCGGAGGATGGGGATTACATCATCGGTTCGCGGCTCAACATCATTGAAGCCATGAAAGCGGGCACGACGACCTTCGGTGATTTTTACAGCCCGATGTCCGCCATCGTTCAAAACTACATTGATTTGGGCGCGCGCGCCTGCGTCAGTGACATGATCAACGAAATGCCCAAGGATACCATCCATATCTCGATGGATGAGCTGCTTCCGCTGGACAGTGCGGTGGGCGAGCGCAAGCTGAAGAGCAACATCAAGCTCATTGAACACTATCACCAGACGCACGAGGGCAGAATCACCTGCCGTTTCGGCCCGCATACGGTCGAATACTGCACGCCGGAGCTTCTGAAAGAGATTAAGGCGCTGGCGGATCATTACGACGTGGGCATCAACATCCATCTTTCGCAGAGCAACGGCGAAAACCGCCAGTGCATGATGCGCAACGGATGCAGGCCGACGGAGCTGCTGGACAAGCTGGGGTATCTGAATCGAAAGCTGATTGCGGCGCATATGACCTGCGCGACGCCGGACGAGGTGAAGCGCGTGGCGCAGTCCGGCGCGGCGATGGTTCTGTGCATGGGCAGCAACATGCTGGTGGACGGCTCTCTGCCGCCGGCCAGAGAATTTGCTTCTTACGGCGGAACGGTTGCGCTGGCGACGGATCAGGCCAATAATTGCAGCTTTATGTTTGGCGAAATGAAGTGCGCGTCGCTGTTCACCAAATACACCAGTCAGGATGCGACCCAGATGCCGGCGTGGAAAGCGCTGCGAATGGCGACCATCGAGGGCGCGAAAGCGCTTCAGATGGAGGATAAAATCGGTTCTCTGCGGGCGGGCAAGCTGGCCGACCTGATTGTAATCGATCTGTCGTATCCGCATCTGAACCCGATTTACACTGCGCCGGTGCGCAACCTGATTCCGAATCTGGTTTATTCGGCCAGAGGGCATGAGGTTGAAACGGTGATGATTAACGGCCGCATCGTGGTAGAAAACCACAAGCTGCTCACCGAGGATGAAAAGGCCGTTATCGCTAAGGCGAACGAGTCTGCCGAGCGCATCAGCTGCGAGCTCGCGTCGAAGGACTGGTCGGCGGATTTGCCGCTGGCGAAGCTGACGACAGAAGGCTATTATTGAAGAAGCGGGAAGCGCTGCGTCAGGCGGTTCGCGTTTCGACTCAAACGATCTGAGACAGGGAGGGCACGGGCGAAAGCTGCTCCGCTGTTTCAAGATAAGAAACGAAAACGAAAAACGGAGGAAAGAAACATGAAGAACAGGAAACTGGCACTGGTCATCGCGTTGGTTTGCGCCCTGCTGCTCTGCGGCGTTGCCACGGGCTTGGCCGCGAAGAACGACACAATTAAAATCGGTTACTTCAGCGACATGTCCTCGGCCGACGGTTATATCGGCATGGCCGGCTATTACGCGCTGCTCGACCGCGCGGAAGAGCTGAACGCCAACGGCGGCCTGCTGGGCAAGAAGATTGAAATTATCGGCTACGACAACGCCGGCAAGAACGAAGAGGTTGTCAACATCGTCAACAAGCTCTGCTATGCGGATAAGGTCAATGTCATCATCGGCCCGACTTCCAGCTCTCACGCGATTGCGGCCGCTCCGGTTGTCAACGCGGCGCAGATTCCGATGATTTCCCTCTCCGCGACGAACGCGGCCGTGACCGTGGACGCCAACGGCAACGTTCAGCCCTACGTTTTCCGCGTCTGCTTCATCGACCCGTATCAGGGCACCGCGATGGCTGACTTCGCCTACAACGATTTGGGCAACCCGATCGTCGGCACGCTTGCCCCGCTGGAGGACAGCTATTCTCAGGGCCTGAAGACCTACTTCATCAAGCAGTACACCAAAATCGGCGGCACGGTCGCCAAAGAGCTGGGCTACCGCATGGGCGAGGTTGAGTACCGTGCGCAGCTGACCGATATGGCGAGCGCGGGCGTGAAGTGCGTGTTTGTGCCCTGCACCGCTTACAAGGATGCGGCGTTCATGGTTCAGCAGGCTTCCGAGCTGGGCTACGATTTCACCTGGCTGTTCGGCGACGCCGTGTACTCTCAGGAAATGCTGGATAACGTCGGCGCTCTGCTGGACGGCAAGTGCTACATGACCAGCGGCGTGACCGATATCGACGGCAGCTACGACGAGTACTACGCTTCCTTCAACGCCAAGCACACCAACCAGACCGCCAACATCTACGCCCTCTACGCGATGGACTGCATGCTGGCGACCGAATACGCGATTACCAACGGCAATTCCGACGACCCGAAATCTATCCGCGATCAGTTTGAGAACATGGAAAATGTTCCGCTGTTCACCTGCACCATGACGATGGAAAAGGATACCCACAATCCGCACAACAAGCCGGTTTCCATCGTTACCATTGAGGATGGACAGTTCAAGCTTTTCAAGGAGTATACGCCTGTCGATCAGTAAGCAGCTGATTCGCAATTCCGCTCTCAAAAGCGTTGCCCCTTTGCCAAACAAAGGGGCAACGCCCATATGAGGGGGTTGTTGAAACAAAAAGACTTTCTTTCGGCATAATTCGTTTTCGTTTCGCTTACAATGTGTTCTTTGATTCGCAGGAGGAGGTCCATTCTTATGAATACAGTCATTCAGCAGCTCGTAACCGGTCTGTCCATCGGCAGCATTTACGCGCTGTTGGCTGTTGGATACGCGCTGATTTACAGCATCTTCGATTTTACAAACTTCGCATTCGGCTCGATGATGATGTGCTGCGCCTATGCGTCGTTCTTTGCAATTTCTTATTTCAAACTGCCGCTGGTGGTGGCGCTGGTCATCATCTTGCTGTTCGGCATGGGGCTTTCCGTGCTCACAGAGCTGATTGCGTATCGCCCGATGCGCGAGAAAAATGCGTCTCGCCTGTTCTTGATGATTGCGGCAATGGGCGTTGACCTGATGCTGACCTACCTGTGCGTCGGCGTGTTCAGCACCAACGTGCGCCCGATGAGCATCGATTTCCTCAACCGCTCCATCAAAATCGGTTCGATTTCCGTCGGCATGCTGGATATCTGCTCCGCGCTGGTGGCGCTGGTCGTTCTGCTGCTGCTGTGGACGCTGCTGTATAAGACCAAGTACGGCATTGCCATTCGTGCTTCCTCCGTCGATACGAAGACGGCGGGCCTGATGGGCGTCAACGTCAACGTGATTTCCATCATCGTCTTTGCGCTTTCGGGCGTGATGGCCGCGTTTGCGGGCCTGTTCTTCGGCCTCAAATATGCGGTGTATCCGACGCTCGGCTCGATTTCGACCAAGGCGTTTATCTCCAGCGTCATCGGCGGTTTGGGCAGTCTGCCCGGCGCAATCGTCGGCGCGCTGCTGCTGGGCGTGCTGGAAACCCTGATTTCCGGTTTCATCTCTTCCGCGTGGCGCGATTTGTTCTCGTTCACCCTGCTGATTGTCATCCTTATCTTCAAGCCCTACGGCCTGATGGGTAAGAGCAAGAGCGACAAGATTTAAGAGAGGGGGAATACGAATGTATTACGCGCTGAGTATCGCAACGGTTGCCGGCATTAACATCATTTGTGTTTCCGGCCTGACCATTTTGACGGGTTTCACGGGCATGTTCTCCATGGGCCATGCGGGCTTTATGGCGATTGGCGGCTATACCGCGGCGGTTCTGTATTTGCAGCTGCATATCCCATTCCTTCTGGCCGTGCTGCTGGGCGGCGTCGCTGCGGCCCTTTCCAGCCTGATTGTCGGCATTCCGACGATTCATAACCGCCTGACGGGCGACTGCTTCGCGATTGCGATGCTGGGCTTCGGCGAAGCCATCCGCCTGCTGACCAGCAACATCTATCCGGTGATTAACGGCGCAATGGGCCTGGTCGGCATACCGAAAAAGACGACGTTTACGGTCGTCGCCGTATTTGTGGTCATCTGCCTGTTCCTGATACGCAACTACATGAAATCGCAGTACGGCAAAAACCTTGTGGCGGTTCAGCAGCAGGAGGTTGCGGCCGAGATGATGGGCATCGACGTGACGAGAACCAAGCTCTGGTCGCTGGCGCTGAGCGCATTCTTCACAGGCGTGGGCGGCGGTCTCTTCGCCTTCTACATGACCTGCCTGTATCCGTCCAACTTCACCTCCACCAAGTCCACCGACCTGACGGCGGCTGTCGTCTTTGGCGGCACGAACTCCATCACCGGCCCGGCGATTGCGGCCGCACTGCTGATTATCCTGCCGGAAGTGCTGCGCGTGTTCTCCCAGTGGCGTTTCGTCATCTACGGTTTCCTGTTCGTGGTCATCATGCTCTTCAAGCCGGAAGGCCTGCTGGGATACAGAGAGTTCTCCGTCAAGGGCATTGTCAACTGGTTCAAGGGCCTTGGCAAGAAGAATGGAGGCAAGGACAATGGCTGATACGCAGAAAACCCTCTTTGAGGTCAAGGACGTTTCCGTTCAGTTTGGCGGCCTCCGCGCTTCGGATCACGTTTCTTTTGACGTGAAAGAAGGCGAAATCTTCGGCCTGATTGGCCCGAACGGCGCGGGCAAGACGACCATTTTCAACGTCATCACCGGCAGCATCGTGCCGGTGGAGGGCGATATCATTCTGGACGGCAAATCGCTGCTTAAAATGTCGCCGGATAAGATCGCGCGTTCCGGCATCAGCCGCACGTTCCAGAATATCCGCCTCTTCCCGAAGATGACGGTTGCGGAAAACGTGGCCATCGGTTACCACTGCAAGCCGATGTATTCCCGCCTTGAGGCAATGCTGGGCCTGCCCAGCGTCCGCCGCGCGGAGGAAGAGGTCAAGCGCAAGGTGGCCGACATGTTGGCGATTTTCGGCCTGACGGAATACGCGGATATGCGCGCCGGCAACCTGGCTTACGGTCTCCAGCGCAAGCTGGAAATCGCCCGCGCGCTGGCGACTTCGCCGAAGCTGCTGCTGCTGGATGAGCCGGCGGCAGGCATGAACAACGACGAATGCATCGAGCTTTCCAAGCTGCTGCGCCAAATCCAGAAGCAGTTCAAGGTGACGATTATCATCATCGAGCACCACATCGACCTGGTTGTGGATTTGTGCGACCGTATCTGCGTGCTCAATCTGGGCAAGGTGCTCAAGATTGACGTGCCGCATGTCATCCAGAACGACGAGGAAGTCATCCAGTCCTATCTGGGCAGCAGAAAGGAGCAGAGCGATGAACAGCAATAACATGTTGGATGTGGAAAACCTTCAGGTGTATTATGGCGGCATTCATGCCCTGCAAGGCATTAACATGCACATCAAGCCCGGCGAAATCGTCGCTGTCATCGGCAGCAACGGCGCGGGCAAATCCACGCTGATGCGCACCATCGCGGCGGATAAGGAGCGCAAGGGCGGTTCGATTCGCTTCATGGGCGAAGAGCTGCCGACCAAATCCTATCAGGCGGTGGCCAAGGGCGTTTCGCTCGTTCCGGAAGGACGGCGCATTTTCCCAAATCTGACGGTGACCGATAACCTGTTGATTGGCGCGTATCTGCGGAAATCCAAGGATGAAATCCACAAAGATATTGACGAAGTGATGCAGCTCTTCCCCAGGCTGGGCGAGCGCAGAAGCCAGATGGCGGGCACGCTTTCCGGCGGCGAGCAGCAGATGCTGGCGATTGGCCGCGCGCTGATGGCCAAGCCGAAACTGCTGATGTTGGATGAGCCGTCGCTGGGCCTCGCGCCGATTATCATCAACGAGGTTTTCAACAAGATTACACAGATTAACAAAGAGTTTGGGCAGACGATTCTGCTGGTGGAGCAGAACGCCTACCTTGCGCTGGATGTTTCGCACCGCGCGTATGTCATGAAAACCGGACAGATTATCCGCGAAGGGCTGAGCAAGGATTTGCTCCATGACCCGTCGATTCAGGAGGATTATCTCGGCGCGAAATAAACCTAAGAGGGTATGCCGCCATTTTTCGCTTTGGCATAGGCGGGATATGGCGGTATTTCTTTGCGCTTTTGACGCGGATTCGGGCCGATATGCCCTGAAGGCAGACCTGAGAAGAAGGGAAAAACGATATGAAAGAAAGCGTGAAGCCCGACGGAGGCAAGAACGTGTGGGCAAAAGCCGCGTTGATTTTGGTGGCGATTTTATGGGGAAGCTCGCTGGTTGTGGCCAAGTCCTCGATTGACCACATCTCGCCGAGCCTGCTCATTGCGCTGCGCTTCACCATTGCCTGCGCGCTGCTGAGCGTCGTCTTTTTTCGGAAACTGAAAAGCATAACGCGCGCGGATGTGGCCAGCGGCGCGAAAATCGGCGCTTTTCTCTTTGGCGCATACTGGATTCAGACGGTCGGCGTGTCGCTGGCCATGCCGGGGAAAAGCGGCTTTTTGTCCTCCGTGTACTGCGTGCTGGTGCCGTTTACGACATGGATGATGTGCCGAAAGCGGCCGGAAAAGCGGAATGTGCTGGCGGCGGTGATCTGCATTGTCGGCATTATGCTCGCTTCCGTGACGGATGGGTTTTCGATTGCGGCGGGCGACTGGCTGGCACTGCTCAGCGGCGTTTTCTATGCGCTGCACATCTCATCGGTGAACAAGTACGGAGAGAACCGCGATCCCGTGCTGATGACGATTCTGCAATTCGGCTTTTGCGCGCTGTATGCGTGGCTGGCGACGTTTGCGATGGAAGGCTTTTCCATCGCGTGGAGCATGGATGCGCTGCCGCAAGTGCTGTATTTGGCCGTGTTTTGCACGGCGATTGCGCTGCTTTTGCAAAACGTGGGGCAGAAATATGCCGATCCCTCAAGCGCATCCATCTTTCTGAGCACGGAATCGGTTTGGAGCGTGTTTTTCTCCGTAGCGATTTATCATGAGGCGATTTCCGTGCAGATGATGGCCGGTTTTGCGTTGATTTTTGCTGCGGTGCTCATTTCCGAGCTGGGCGGAAACGACCGGGAGAAGGCCAAATGAGACATGTTTTTTGCGCCGGGTGCGGACAGAAGCTGACAATGCGTTCGGCAGGCGACGACGGGCTTGTGCCGTACTGCGAGTCCTGCAAGAAGTATTGGTTCGATTCGTTTTCAACCTGTGTGATTGTGTTGATTGTCAACGAAAAAGGAGAGGTGCTGCTGCTTCGGCAGGATTACCTTTCCAAACAACATGCGACTATCGTTTCCGGTTACATGAAACCGCATGAGAATGCCGAACAGGCGGCCCGCCGCGAGGTGATGGAAGAGGTAGGCGTCGCTTTGCCGCGCATGCGCTATGTCGGCTCATGCTGGTTTGATTCGGGCGATATGCTCATGCTCGGCTATATCGGCTATGCCGAAACGAACGATATACGCCTTTCCGAAGAAGTGGATGCCGCCGCATGGGTTGCGGCCGAAGAAGCGGCGAGATATGTCGTGCCCAAAACGCCGAACAGCCCCGTTCATATGCTGCTGGAGGCGTATTTGACGGAGAAAAACGAGGCCGAACAGAAAAATTTTGAAAGCAATATGAACTGAAAAATGAAGGAGAAAACAGATGAAAATCGCAGTATTGGGCGGCGGCGCGATGGGTGCGCTTTACGGCGGATACCTGAGCCGAAAGAACGACGTGACCATCGTCGATGTGAACGCGGCGCTGATTGACAAGGTGAAGGCAGACGGCCTGAAAATCGCCGAGCCGGACGGAAGCGGCGCGGTGTATCATCCCGCCATCACGGGCGACACGAAGGGTATGAACCCGGTCGATTTGGTGATTGTGTTCGTCAAGGCGATGTTCAGCGAGAGCGCGCTGGAAAACAACCGTGCGCTCATCGGGCCGGACACCTATCTGATGACGCTGCAAAACGGCAGCGGCCACGAGGATATGCTCAAGCGCTTTGCGGATGACGCGCATGTCATCATCGGCACGACGCAGCACAACAGCGCGGTCGTCGGTCTGGGCGAGATTCGCCACGGCGGCAGCGGTATGACGCACATCGGCGGCTTGACGGGCGACGCGGAGCGGCTTCAGCCGATTGCGGACGCGTTTACCGCCTGCGGGCTGGAGGCGGACTGTGTGCAGAACGTGCAGAAGCTCATCTGGCAGAAGATGTTCACCAACGTTTCGGCCAGCGTGCTGACGGGCGTTTTGCAGGTGCCGCTGGGCTATATCGCGCAGAATGCAAGCGCGTGGGCGGTCTGCGAAGCGCTGATTCGCGAAGCGGTCGCCGTTGCGGCGGGCGAAGGACTGGATTTCGACGCGGAGCAGAAGATTGCCGAGGTGCGCGCGGTCTGCGAAAAGAGCCCGAACGGCCTGACGAGCATCTATGCCGACCTGCGCGGCGGCCGCCGCAGCGAGGTCGATACCATCAGCGGCAGCGTCGTCCGCGCCAGCGAGCGAAACGGCGTGCCCGCGCCGACCCATCGCGCGATGGTCAACCTCGTGCATGCGATGGAAGGCAAACCCAAGGCATAATTCATCATTTCTATAAGGAAGAGCGATATGAATGAGGCTGCTCGTTCATTCCTCCTTCATCAACCCAATCAACAGCTTAAGCGACGGAGAAAGGTATTTGTTGCGGTGCCAAACGATGTGGCAGGGGCGGGAGAGCGGCGCGTCGCAGATGGGGCGTGTTTGAACCATGCCCGCTTCCAGCGCGCGGCCGACGAGCTTTTCCGGCAGGATAGACAGCCCGATGCCCGAGGCCACAGCGCGCACGAGCGCCTGGGTGCTGGCGCTCTCCCACAGGGGCGACACGCTCAGGCCGTGCGCTTCAAAGACCGTATCCAGAAAGGCGCGGCCCGAGCTGCCCTTTTCCCGCAGAAGCAAATCACAGGCCGCCACATCCGCGAGGGTGAGGCGGTCTTTTTGCAGCAGCGGGTGGTCGGGCGGCAGAATCAGCGCCAGATTGTCGCGGGAAAAGGCTTCGCCCGTCAAATCGCGGTGGTCAATCGGCGCTTCAATCATCGCCGCGTCGAGCCGATTATCCAGCAGCATCTCTTTGAGCGTATCGACGTTGGCGACGGTCGCCTGCAGGCGGATGCCCGGGCGCTCTTTTTTCATGCGGCGGGCGACGGCGGGCAGCTCGTAATTGCCGAGCGTGATGCTTGCGCCCACGCGCAGCACGCCGCGCTCGTCGCCGTCGCTCAGCTCGCGTTCCATGCGGTCGAAGGTATCGACGATATGCACGGCGTAGGCGTGCATGCGCCGCCCGCTGTCGGTGAGGTAGAGCCGCTGGTTGAGCCGCTCGAACAGGCGGGTGCTGTATGTCTGCTCGATTTCGCGGATGGCGCGCGACACGGCAGGCTGAGTCATGTAGAGATTTTCGGCCGCGCGGGTGACATTCATCATGCGGCAGACTTCCAAAAAGATACGCATATGGCGGATGGTCACGGGAGCACGCTCCTATCATAACAAAATTGGTATGGCTCTGATGAAAGAATAGCATTTTACACCCGCGAATGCAAGCGATAAGATAGAAAAAAGGGAACGAGGAGGAGGATGTTTGGGGCGCCGCCCCAAGCCCTGGTCGGAACCTGAGGTTCCGACACCTCCCACAATGTTTATCGCTGCGCGATAAACAAAAAAATCCGGCCGCAGAGCGGACGGAAAACAGAAAGTGCAGGGGAATCATTCCCCTGCCGGGGTTTGGGGCTGCGCCTCAATCGTTCCCCCAAATGAAGGAGGTTGTTTCGTGGAGAAGCAAATCAAAGAGGTGAGCCTGAAAAAGCGGCTGGTCACGCTGTTCTTTTCCATGCTCTCCATCAGCGCGTTTACGTTTGGCGGCGGATTCGTCATCGTCACGCTGATGAAACGTCGGTTCGTCGATGACCTGCATTGGCTCGATGAGGATGAAATGCTGGATATGACGGCCATTGCGCAATCCTGCCCCGGGGCGATTGCGGTCAACGGCGCGATTCTCGTCGGCCAGCGCGTCGCGGGCGCGGCGGGCATTATCGTGGCGACCGTCGCGACGATTATTCCGCCGATGGTCGTCCTGTCGCTTGTGTCGTATTTCTACGCGCTGTTCGCCGATAACCCCTATGTCGCGGCGGTGCTCGCGGGCATGCAGGCGGGCGTGGCGGCGGTCATCGTCGATGTGGTGCTCAACCTCGGCGCGGGCGTGCTCAAGGCCAAGCGGTGGCTGCTGAACATCATCATGGTCGCGGCCTTCGTCGCGGCGATTTCCGGCGTGAACGTCATCTATATCATTCTGACCAGCGGCGTTATCGGCGTGATTTGCGCTATCATGGGAAGGGGGAAGAAAGCCCATGCTGCTTGATTTGTTCCTCTGCTTCGTGCAGGTGGGTCTGTTCTCCATCGGCGGCGGCTACGCGGCTATGCCCATGATTCAGGCCAAGGCCGTCGAGTATTACCACTGGCTGACGATGAGCGAGTTCACCGACCTGATGACCATCGCCGAGATGACCCCCGGCCCGATTACCGTCAATTCCGCGACGTTCGTCGGCATCCGCATGGCGGGCATCCCCGGCGCGCTCGTGGCGACGATGGGCTGCATTCTGCCGTCGCTGATTATCGTGTCGCTGCTCTCGTGGCTGTATGAAAAATACCGCAGCATGGACGCGATGCAGGCAGTTTTGGCCTGTCTGCGTCCGGCAGTCGTGGCGCTGATTGCCTCCGCGGCGCTGACGATTCTGCGGGTCGTGGTGTTCGCCGGCGGCGTCATCAGCGTGAGCGCGGTGCAGGTGCTCTATGTCGCGCTGTTTGTCATCGCGCTGGTCGTGCTGCGAATCAAGCACAGCAACCCGATTCTGGTCATGGTCTGCTGCGGCGCGGTTTCACTGGCGGCAAAGCTGATTCTGGGCTGAGCGAACGGGACGACGCGGTTTCCGCCGCACCCAAAAAAGCGCCGATTCCGTCAACACATACGAAATCTTTCGTTTCTTTGCCAAAACCCCTTGCGAAATGAAGCAGAGCGTGATATCCTCTTTATTATATGAACAGAGTACAAGGGGCGATGGACATGGATAACATTGACAGAAAGATTTTGACCATCCTGCAGCAGAACGCGCGCACGCCGCTCAAGGTGATTGCCGAGCAGGTGTTTCTCTCTTCCCCCGCGGTCAGCGCGCGCATCGAGCGGCTGGAATCGGCGGGGTATATTTTGGGCTATCAGGCGCAGCTTTCCTGCGCGGCGATGGGCTACCAGATTAAGGCGTTCATCAATCTGGAAATCGAGCCGAGCCAGAAGCCGGAGTTCTATCCCTACATTGAGGGTTGCCCCAACGTGATGGAGTGCGACTGTGTGACGGGCGATTACTCCATGTTTATCAAGGTGTGCTTCCACACGACGCAGGAGCTGGACCAGTTCATCAACCAGCTGCATCGCTTCGGCAGAACGCGCACCCAAATCGTCTTTTCCACGCCGGTGGAGCACCGCGGCATTCCCGCGATGGAGCAGGAAGAAAGTTTGTAAAGCAAAAAAGAACGGGCGTCCTTTCCACAGGGGAAGGACGCCCGAAGTGTTTATCGGGTTAATTCAGCAGCCCCAAGACCTCCTGAGGGATGAGCGAGAGCAGGGTGACCAGCTTGCTCTGAAGGCCCTGGAGGGCGAGGTTTTGCAGCGCGGCGAGTTCTTCGCCGGTTGCGGTCTCGAACGTGGTTTCATGCAGCGCGGCGGTTTCGGCGGCGTCGTAAGCCCACGAAGAGAGGGCGACGTCCGTGCCGAAGGCGAGGGTTTCGTCATCGACAGTGACGGATTCGTTCAAATAGAAGCGGCCCGTCAGGCTGTCCGCATCCGGCTCAAGGCTCAGGCCGGTTTCGACCTGCATCCGGCCGACGGGGGAATCCGTCGAATCATCGGTATAGACGTCGATATTCGCGGCATACGTGCTCTGTTCGCCGCCGGCGGGGGTCAGCGCGCGGAGGCCGTCGCCCGTATAGACAGCCGTCGCCGTGCCCAAATCCGCGGAGGTCGAGCTGTTCAGGGAGAACGCAAGGCGGTAGCCGGGCAGGCTGTCCTCGGTGGTGACGGCGCTGCTGTCCAGCGTGACATACAGGGTGAAATCCTCGGCCTGAAGGTTCAGCTTGGCGGCATACACATTTTTATCGTCGGGGCTGAGCGTCAGGGTCAGCGCCGCGTCGAGCAGGGTATCGGCGCTGTCGCCGTCGGATTCCAGCGCGGTGAGGGTGAATGTGCAGGTATCGTCCGTTTCGCCCGGGAGCATTTGGAAAACAAGCGCATCCATCGTGTCGCCGTCGGAGAGGGCGAGCGTCAGGTAGAAGGGCAGGCCGTCGTCGTCATACCCCAGCAGGATGCCGATGGAGAAATCGGCGGCTTCGTCGCTTTCGAGCGAGGCGGCGAACGCGCGCACCGCATCGCACAGGTCGGCGACGCTCATCAGGCGGACAGTTTCGCCGTCGGAATCGGTGACGGTCAGCTCGGCATTCTGAATGAGCTGTTCCAGATAGGGGCGAAGGGCCGTATCTTTTTCCATCTGATCGGCCAGCGTATGGAGCAGGCGGGCCAGCTCGCCGGCGGTGCAGGTGACGGAAATTTCGTTCTGCACGGCGGGATAGCCGTTTTCGGCGGCCACGTCGCGGCGCTGCTGAATGTTCAGCGTGGCGGCGAAATCGGCCAGCGTGACCAGATACGGGTCGGCCAGTTTGCCAAAGGTCTCGGCGGTCTTGGCCAGTTCGTCGGTCATCTCGCTCATCATGCCGTCCCAATCGGTGGAGGGCAGGGCCAGCAGCGCGTCGATTTCGCCTTCGCTCAGGCCAAACATCTCCAGCAGGGTTTTCCAGCGGATGGTCAGGCGTTCGCCCTCGATGACGTTGCTTTCAAGGCTCATACCGTCGGCGGTCAGGTTCAGCGCGGCGGTGACGAACACGTTGCCGCCCGCAGGCGCGGTGTAAGCGCCGCCCAGCTCCACGCGGCAGCCGTCCTCCGTTTGGCCGAAGCCGCCCGCCAGGCTGAGACCGCCGATGACCTCCGTCAGCGCGTCAAACTGCGCGCGGGTCTCCTCGTCGTCGGGGAGCATGCTTTCGGGCAGAGTCAGCGAGAAGCGCGCCTCGCCGCCGACTACCTGCCCCGCATCCAGCGCGTCGGAGACAAGAGCCTGCATCCGCTCGCCGGGCACATAGCTGTCCTCGGCCAGCGCACAGGGAACGAGCAGCGCCAGGCACAGCAGCAGAGAGAGGAAAAGAGAGCTTTTCTTCATGGGTCAACCTCCTTCAAAATGGGTCGGGGGGGATAACGTCGAAATCAATCTTCGGATAACCTCATTATAGAAGAAATGCCGATAACCGTCAACGATATGACTATAAATTTAACAAAGCGGCCCCTTGAGGGGGCATGCGCCGCGCGCCCGCATGGGAAACGGACGGATGAGGAGGAGCCATATCGACTGACCGCGGAACGCTTTTGAAAAAATCTTTCCGAGATACCTTGACAGATGATGTATATGAAGCTATACTGTATCTCGTCGGAGGTGATGAAATGCTGAATTCATCGGACATCCTTCGCGGCTATACCGATACAATCATCCTTGCGCAGCTCGCGGGCGGCGACAGCTACGGCTACGTCATCAGCAAAAATGTGCAGGAGATTACCCGCGGGGAATTACAGCTGAAAGAAGCGACCCTGTATACGACATTCAGGCGGCTGGAAACGGCAGGCATGATTGAATCCTATTGGGGCAACGAAAACGCAGGCGCGCGCAGGCGCTATTACCACCTGACCGAGAAGGGCCGCGCGCTCTTTGCGGAAAACCAGGCGGACTGGCGCAAGTACCGCGCCGTGATATCCGAACTGTTTGGAATGGAGGACGCATCAAAATGATGAACAAGCAGATTCGCAGAATGATCGATGAAATTTTTGCCGATATGAAGATGACGGCGGATAACCTCGCCCTGCGCGACGAGCTGATGGCCAACGCTCAGGCGCGGTATGAGGACTCCGTCCGCGCGGGCAAGACGGAGGAAGAGGCCTTCGCTGAGGTGGCCGCGTCGCTGGGCGACGTGCAGAGCCTGCTGCGCGAAATGAACGCCGAAAAGCCGGAGAAAGCAGCGGATAAAGCCGAACAGACTGCCGAAACGCAAACCCAAGCGCCGAGCGGCGAAGAAGCCAAGGCCGACGAGCCGGATTTTGAGGTCAAGACCGAAAAGACGCCGGATATCGGTGAAGCGCTGGGCAAGGCCTTCGGCGCGCTGGGCGACATGGGCAAGCAGATTGTGCCTCAGGCGCAGAAGCTGGTCAAGCAGGTGGACGACCTGACGGGCGGCGTGATCGGCGGTCTGGGCAAGGCGGTCGGCAAGGGCCTGAGCGACGCGCAGAAGGCGGCGGGCAAGGCCATCGACAAGCTCTCCGGCGACAAGGGCGAAATCGTCATCGATTTCGGCGAGGAAAAGCCCAAAGCTCCGACGGCCTTGCGCGAGCGCGCCAAGACCATCCGCGCCGAAGCGGAGCTCAAGCAGGCGGCGGGCGATCAGGAAGGCGCGCGGGAGCTGCGCGCGAAGGCCTATGCGCTGGAAACCGAGGCCGACGAGGTGGAAAAGAAGCTCGCCGAGCTGGCCGAAAAAGAGAAGGCTGAAAAAGAGAAAGCCGAACAGGCCGAACGGGCGGACAGCGATTCGGACGACGAGTTCAACGCGCTTCGGCAGGAGATGGACGCGATGCAGGAAGCCCTGAACGCCGACGCGGCGGAGGCGGAAGCGGACGCGGGCTGCCCCAACGAGCCGATTGACATCGACGATGTGGTGCGCGACGCTGAGGACGCGGCCAAGCAGGCCGAAGCCGCCGAAGGCTTCAAGGGCGCGCCGGGCGTGGTCGTCATCAGCCGCTATCCGGCGGCGGGTCTGCGCGAGGTGAACGTGAGCCTGGATTCCGACGACATCACCGTCAAATCGGCGGAGGGCACGGACGTGGTCATCGAGTGGGAGGCCGGACGCGAGGGCGTGGAACAGCCGACCGTGACGCTGGAGGAGCACACGCTCAGCGTGCGCCGCGCCAATCCGGATGTGTTTAAGACCTTCTTCTCCGTCTTTCAAAAGGAAGGCGGCAAGGTGACGGTGCGCGTGCCGCGCGGCTATGCCGCCGACTATGTGCTCGGCACGACCTCCGGCGATATCCGCCTGTATGCCATCGATGTGGATAAGGTGAAGGTCAATACGACCTCCGGCGACGTGCGCGTCGAGCCGGACGCGGGCATCCGCGCCAAGGAAATCGACGTGACGACCATCTCCGGCGGCGCGACGGTCAGCGCCTGCGCGGGCGACGTGGTGGTCAGCACCGTTTCGGGCAGACAGTTCGTCTCCTGCGACGCGAATCGCGCGGATTTGAACGTCGTTTCCGGCAAGGTGCACGCCGAGGGCGCGAGCGAAGAGTGGGAAATCAGCAGCGTTTCGGGCGACGTGGAGGTGCTCTGCACCGTCGCGCCGACGCGCAAGGTGCAGGTGAACACGATGAGCGCCAACGTGCATGTCGCCCTGCCCGCCGATATCCGCGGCTTTGTGGCCGACATGAGCGGCATGAGCGGCAAAATCGTCAACGAGTTCGGCCCGAACCGCTACGGCACGTGCGCCCTGCCGATTCACATGGATACCATGAGCGGCAGACTGATGCTCACCCGCCTGTAAATCAACGGAGAAAAAGCAATGTGGGATAAAATCAAAGAGATTCTGAGCCTGATTTTCGGCAGCAAGCTGGTCGTCGAGGGCACGGGGCGAACCTTTGTCAAAGCGCCGATGTGGCTGGCTGTGCTGGCGGCTGTCGCGAGCATCCGCCTGGCGGTGCTGACCGTGCTGCTCGTTGTGCTCTTCGGCATGCGGGTTCGCGTGGTCAAGGCGTAAGGAGGGATGCGCATGGATTTTGAAACCATCAAAAACAACGCGATGAACGCGTTTCGTCAGCTTTCCGTGCTGAGAGTCATCGTCACATCCCCCAACGAAAAGGTGGCGGATGTGCCCGCGCTGTATGCGCTGGCCGCCGTGCTGCTTGCGCCGTGGGTCTGCGGCGCGGCGCTCGTGCTCGGCTTCTTGTTTCATTATGGCATACGATTTGAAAAAGACGCCGTGAAGATGAATTAAAAGCGATACCTTCGGGACGCGCCGACTGTCGGTGCGCCCCGATTTTTTTCGCCCAAATTGAAATTTTCTGAAATTTTCTCCCGTTTGCTTCGTCTATATCAATAGAAGGGAGGATTTTACAATGAAAAAGATACTGAGTACAGTGTTGTTTGTGCTGCTGCTGACGGCTTCGGCACTGGCCGCCGAACTCGATACGCCGCGAGTCGGCGCGGCGGTCTGCGCGCCGGAAGAAGCGGACGGCTCGGTCGTGCTGCATGAAGCGCCCGACGGGCGGAGCGAAACGCTGATGCGCTATTTTCAGGGCGCGCCGCTGCAAGTGCTCGACCTTGCGGACGGCTGGGCGCACGTGCGCATGGGCATGGAGGGCGACTCGCTGGAGGGCTATATTCGGCAGGAACGGCTGAAATACGGCGCGGAAGCGATGCGGGAGGTCGCGCAGTATGCTTCGATGCCGGGATTTGAGCACGACGCTGTTATTTATCAGGCGTGCGACGAGCAATCGGGTATTGTAGAAGTGGTGCAGGGGCCTTGCGGAATTGCGCTCATGGGTTATAACGGCCAATGGGCCGCAATCTGGGGCAGAAACGGCTTTATTCCAAGCAAGGGTATCGAGGGCATACAGAAGCCGAGCAGGATGCTTTCTTCCTATCCGGTTTGGCCGTTGGACAGCGAAATCACCGCGGAAGAAGCCGAGCACATCTTTCGTGAAGAGGTGCGCCAAAAGCGGGCGGAATGGGGTCTCTGCGCGGAATATGACGACGAAACGCTGCTGAATGAAGAGATTCAATGGAATTGCAGCTTGGATTACGAGCCGTGGCGGAGCGAAGCGTCGTATTATGTGTACATGATGGACCCGACGCTCTTCACCGAACGGACATCGACCGTTTCCGCGCTGTTTGCGCGAATCTCCACGAAGGGCGAAATTCAAAAAGTCTATAACTGGCTGCCGCAAAGCGGCACAGCGGTCTGTGCGCCTGCGGAGGAGAGCGACACGGTGACGCTTTACGCCGAGCCGAACGAGGACAGCGACGCGCTGTTTGGCTATTACAGCGGTGTGTCGGTGGAGGTGACGGAGGTCACGCGGGCGTGGGCGCATGTGCGTGTGGGCGGCGAAGAAGCGGCGCTGGAGGGCTGGATGCGCACCTATGATTTGGCCTATACCGCGCTGAAGGAGCGCGACGTGCCGCATGTCGTGCGATACGCGCGCGCGGGCGAGCTGGCGGTTTATGCCGCGCCGAGCGAGGACGCAAAAGTCCTGCGCAAGACGAAACCCAATCGGGGAATCGATATCATCGGCATGGGTTCGGACGGCTGGACGCAGCTGAGCTGGAACATCGCCAAGGGCCGGACGGCGGAGGCTGCGACGGGCTTTGTGCACCTCGGGGACGACGCGGAGCTGGGCAAGCCGAGCCGAACGGAGAACTATTTTGTGCATCCTGTGGAAGGACAACTGAGCTTTGACGAGGCCGAGGAAAAAGCGCGGGAGTATGTGATGAGCCACGGGCCGACGAAGGACGCGGAAAAGTGGTCGAAGGCGTGGATGCGCTCGAGAAAGGGCATTTTGGGTGCGGCCTGCACGGTTTCGATGCGATATAATTCGGAGACGGGCCAAACGGGCTTTGAGATTTGGCTGTATCAGCCGGGCACGGAGGAGAACGAGGAAGGCATTGCCGTGGAGATGACCCCGCAGGGGGAGATTACCGACGCGGGAGAGGGATTCGGCTGACTTGCGCGGCGCGGTGGAATTATGGTAAGATAGGGAAGCGAAAGGAAGGCGTTTCAATCGCAGGCCGCGCGGCGGTTTAACGAAAGTATGAGATGAAAAGGTGACAGCATGGAAAACCCGAACATTCCCGAGGACTGGAAGCAGACAATCCGAGGATACATCCCGAAGGACGGGCGCGAGGCGGCGGAGAAGGCGGAAATATTGACCCTGATTGACCGCGAGGGCGAGCGGCTTTTGCTGCGGGACTGCGCCTATGCGCACATGACGGCTTCTTCGATTATTGTGAACCGCGCGCGGACGAAAACACTGATGGCGTTTCACAAAATCTATCAAAGCTGGGCCTGGACGGGCGGCCACACAGACGGCGAAACCGATTTACTGCATGTGGCGATGCGCGAGGCGACGGAAGAGACGGGCATCGAGCGCCTGAAGCTGCTGGGCGGCGGCGCGGCGTCGCTGGAAATTCTGCCGGTATGGGCGCACGTGAAGCGCGGCAGGGCGGTCGGAAGCCATCTGCATTTGAACGTATCCTATCTGTTTGAGGCGGACGATACGCTCCCCCTGCGCATTGCGGCGGACGAAAACAGCGCGGTCGGCTGGATTGTCATTGACCGCTTGGATGAATATGTCAGCGAGCGGGATATGCTGCCGACCTACCGAAAGCTTCTGAGCAGGGCGAACGTTTGTTAATTCCAACCAATCAACATGCGATTTGACTTGAAGAAAGATGACAAATTTCGTATACTGTAACCACAGAAAGGAGAAAGAGCCGAAAAGGCCAAGCGAATCTCAAACAAGGCAATCCCAAGGCAAAGGAGGCCGATTTCATGATTACACGTTTCGTATTGAAGGACGCGCACGTCCCCGCCGAAGTCGTTGAAACGATGGAGCGCAGGATTCATCAGCGCATGGATGCCTATTTCAAGGATGAGGCCGAGGGCGACACGGTGATCGGCGTTCGCATTACCGAACAGAAGAGCACCTATAAGGTCGAAATGACCATGCCCTATATGGGCCACACGCTTCGCACGGAAAACCAGGAGCGGGAGATTTCCCTGCCCGCGCTGGATAAAGGTATAGATGTTCTGGAGCGGCAGATGAAGAAGCTCAGAACGCGTCTGGGGCGCGATTTGAGAAAGAAGCCGACGGCGCCCGAGGCCGCTCCCGAAACGGCGGACGAAGAAGAGGAAGAGACGACCGTTGTGCGCGTGAAGCGTTACGCGGCCAAGCCGATGAGCGTGGAGGACGCCATTTTGGAAATGGACATGCTCGGGCATTCCTTCTATATGTTCAATAACGTCGAAACGGGCATGGCCGCGACGGTGTATCGCCGCAAGGACGGCGGCTGCGGCCTGATTGAACTGGAAAATCTGTAAACGACAGCGTAAAAGCTGACCAATAAGCAAAGCCGTCAAAAACAAGAAAACGGCATGAGAAAGGGTGAGTCCGATGCAGCCGAAGATGAAAATCGTGGTCGCCGTGCTGGTGGTCGCGCTGATTGCTGTAATCGGTTTGATTGTTGTGACGAATCGCAGCGGCGCGAACGAGCCTGCCCCCGCGGCAACCGCGATGCCCGAGGAAACCGCGGTCCCCGAAGAGACGGCGGTTCCCGAAGAGACGGCGGTTCCCGAAGAGACCGCAGCGCCGGAACAGCCCGATGCCGCCGCCGAACAGGCGCAGGGCGAAGAACAGGCCGCGCAAGAGACGATGTATGAGGGCGCGCTGGCCGGGCTGAGCGAAGAGGAAATCGCCAAATTGGCGCTTGCCGAAGAGGAATCCGGCGAAAGACAGAGCGATAGCGGCGCGGAAGATTCCGTTGATTGACGGACAGGCTCATCTTCCGCATAAAAGCCTTATTCGGACGCGTGCGTGTGCGCGCGTGGAGCCAACATGAAATCAGCGGTCGGGAAACGCCGAAAAGGCGGCGGTTTCCCGACCGTTTTTTCGCCTAAACGACGAGAAAACGCCGCGAAGCGAAGAAGGAAAGCTGTCAGTCTAATCATGCAAGAAAAACTGAGGATTTGGGCCCGAAGGTTTCCAAAGGGCGAACGGAAAGCCCTTTGGTGGGGCGATGGGGCAAAGCCCCATATCTCAGAATGCTGAGATGATTGCATTTTGAAATGTTGGCTGTAAAGCAGTCTGCGATTGAAACGGGGATAGAACACTAACCTCACTCTTTGCCGCTCCGCCCGTTCCCTTCAAAATCATTCGGAAGAATTTTCAAAAAACGGTTGACAAAAACCGTGTAATCGTGTATTATATATTTCGTCGCCGCGCTCGACACAATCAAGCGATGCGGCGCGCCAGCTCGGGAGCATAGCTCAGCTGGGAGAGCATCTGCCTTACAAGCAGAGGGTCACAGGTTCGAGCCCTGTTGTTCCCACCAATTTCATAAAATGGCGCGGTAGTTCAGTCGGTTAGAATGCCAGCCTGTCACGCTGGAGGTCGAGGGTTCGAGCCCCTTCCGCGTCGCCATTTGCCTTGGTAGCTCAGTCGGTAGAGCAGGAGACTGAAAATCTCCGTGTCGGTGGTTCGATTCCGCCCCAAGGCACCATTTATGCGGTAGTAGCTCAGTGGTAGAGTGCCACCTTGCCAAGGTGGATGTCGCGAGTCCGAATCTCGTCTACCGCTCCACTGTGGCGCCATGGCCAAGCGGTAAGGCAAAGCTCTGCAAAAGCTTCATTCTCCAGTTCGATTCTGGATGGCGCCTCCAGATTAAGACTCAGATGAATGTCTGAGTCTTTTCTTTTCGGCGGATGAAGCAGAGCGTCGCTTACACAGCCCAACGGGGGTCGAAAGACCTCCGTTTTTTCTATGCCAAGAGTGCGCGGCTTCAGGCCGCTTGAGAAAGTTACCCGTTTGTGATACAATCAAAGAAAAACGAAATGGGGCTATATTCATGCAGAAAAAATGGAAATTCGGCATGCTGCTGCTGACGATTATGCTGATGCTTTCCGCAACGGCGCTGGCCGAGTGCAAGGGCGACCATTCCTTCGGCCCGTGGAAAACCAAGCGCAACCCGACCTGTCGGCTCGAAGGGCTGGATTTCCGCTACTGCCGCAACTGCGACCACTGGGAGAAGCGCTATACGGCGAAGCTCCCGCACGAGGTCGCGGAGTGGACGATCACCAGAGAGCCGACCTGCACGACGGAGGGCCGCAAAGAGGGCGTTTGCTCGGCCTGCAACCAGACCGTCGCCAAAAAAATCGAGAAGCTTCCGCATGAGTACGGCGAGATGACGGTGCTTACCGAGCCGACCTGTGTGCAGAACGGCAAGGGGCAGTACACATGCGCTGTCTGCGGCCATGATAAGACCGAAACCATCGCCAAGCTGGGCCATGACTGGGGCGAAACGACGGTTCTGACCGCGCCGACCTGCGCCAAGGCGGGCAAGGGCGAGCGGGCCTGCACCCGCTGCGGCAAGACGCAGACGGTGACGCTTCCCCATCTGGAACACGTCTACGGCGAATATACCGTGACGAGCGAGCCGGACGGCAAGAAGAAGGGCACACGCGTAGCGGTCTGCACCCTCTGCGGCGCGGAGAAGAGCGAGCGCTTCTATGACGAAGGCACGCTTTACGAGGATATGGAGCCGTGCGAGGCGGTCATCACGATGCAGACGCAGCTCAAGGATTTGGGCTATTACAACGGCAGTATTCGCAGCGGCAAGTTCGGCGAGGGCACAACGCGCGCCGTCGCCAAATTCCAGAAGGCCAACGGACTGAAGCAGAGCGGCATTGCCGACCCCGAAACGCTTGAAGCGATTCAAAGCGTGTGGGAGAAGCTGGGAAAGTAAGACAATCTTAAAAGAAAGGGGTTGTCAAGCTAATAAACCTGATATTTCAAGAAAAACTAAGTATTTGTGCCCGAAGGTTTCCAAAGAGGTTTTCGGTCGTTGCCGCCTGTGGCGGAAACAAACGACAGAAAACGAAAGCCCTTTGGTGGGGCGATGGGGCAAAGCCCCATATCCTGAAAATGCTTAGATTCTTATTTCTTGAAATGTTCGGTTTAAGCTTGACAGCCTTTTTGCGTATCTATCGCTTTGCGTCGTCTCAAACGGGCGGCTGCTCTTTGCAGACATCCACCCAGCCCTTCGCGCCCGCGACCTGTTCCAGTTCGGCCGGGGTCAGCTTCACGGCGCTGTGGTCGTTGCCCGCCGCGGGATAGACGGTGTCAAACTGCCGCAGGCTTTCATCCAGATACACATTCACATCATCCGGCACGCCGAACGGGCACACGCCGCCCGGCGCATGGCCGATAAGCCGCTCGACGTCCCCAAAGGGAATCATTTTCGCTTTCATGTGGAAGGTATCCTTGTATTTGCGGTTATCGACCTTCGCCGTGCCTTCGGTGAGGATGAGCACGGCCTTGTCGCCCTGCAAAAACGACATGGTTTTCGCAATCATGCCGGGCTGAACGTCCAGCGCCTGCGCGGCTTCGGCGACGGTCGCGGTGGAGGCGGCCAGCTCGATGATGTGGTCGGCAAAGCCGAGGGCGGAGAGATGAGCTTTCGCTTTTTCGATGGACATAGGGGGACTTCCTTTCTCTTGCGGTGAAAACAATGTATGGGGGAAAAGGATTGTCTTTTTTGGAAAGTATTTGTATTTCGACAAGGAATGAAAAAGACCTTGTCGAAATGGAATAAAAGCTTTTCTGCGGTTTGGTGCGCAAAGCGCCGAAATGCTTTGCGCGCAGTCAAACCGTTCGATTTTGAATGCGGTGAAAAAGCTAAAATAACGCATAAGGAGATTCATCATGCAACACAAAGCCATTCGGGCCTTGAAAGCGGCGCTGCCGGTGCTCATCTTTTTGTCTTGCCTGGCGCTGTCCGTCGGCTATTTCGCGGCCTACGGCCAACACAATCTGGATTCGGATATGTCCTCCGAGCTGGTGCTGGCGCAGCTGCTCAACGAAGAGGGCAAGGTGGCCCTGACGGACAGCTGGTATTACTCGACAGAACTGCGCATCGTCAGCCCCGTGCCGGTGTATCAGCTGGCGCTCAACCTGTTTGGCAGCTGGCATGCGGCGCGCACGTTCTCCATCGCCGTGCTGATGTGCGGCATGGCGCTGTCGCTCATCTATCTGGCCCGCGGGCTGGGCGTGTCGATGACGGCTTCATTGCTGTGCGCGAGCGCGATTGTTCTGCCTGTCACCATCTACAACGCGTTTACGCTGGTCTACGGCGGGTTCTACACGGTCTGCGTGATGCTCACCTTTGTGGAAATCGGGCTTGTGTTGCGCATGGATAAAAAGCGCTGGATTGAGCCGTTGCTGCTCGTCGTGCTGGGCGTATACGGCGGCCTGAACGGCGTGCGCATGCCGATGGTCTGTGTGGCGCCGCTGCTGGCGGCGTGCGTGCTGGCGATGCTTCCGGATATGCGTCGATGCGGCAGCCTGAAGGAAATCGTCAAGCTGCCGATGTTCCGTTTCCTGCTGGGCGGCCTGCTGCTGACGGTTGCGACGCTGGTCGGCTATCTGATTAACACCAACGTGCTGGCCGCCGCTTACGACTTCAAGCAGTACGACGAAACGGTGCTCTGCCCTCTCCGCGAGCGCAGCTTTGTCGATCAGCTGATTGCGCTGACCTCGTTCTTCGGCTATCGCGACGACGTGCAGCTGATGTCGATGGACGGCATTGTCAGCGTGCTGGCGATTCTGCTTCCGCTGTTCGGCGTGGCGGCGATGGCGGCGCTGCTGCGCATGAAGCTGAGCAGCCGCGAACGGATTGTCGCGCTGTATGCGCCCATCGCGCTGTTCATGGGCATGCTCATCAACGTGCTGGTGCTTTTGCCCGGCGGCACGACGACGATGCCGTATTCCGTCAGCTATTACATGCCTGCGGCGCTGCTGCTCGTCTTTGTGCTCTTCTGGGTGCTGGAACGCTTTGAATGCAAGCTGCGCGCGCTTCGCGTGCTGCCGATGCTGGCGGTGGTGGCCGCTTTTGTGGCGGGCAACGCCGTCTATCGGGAGCGCGACATGAACACCTACAACACCGAGCTGGAAAACATCGCGAATTATTTGATGGAAGAGGACTGCGTGCAGGGTTACGCCACGTTCTGGAACGCCAACGTGCTGACGGAAATCACCGACGGCGAGATTGACGTGTACGGCGTGGAGAACTGGGACTACGGCGATTACAGCGAGTGGCTCCAGCGCAAGGACCACAGGGATTGGGAGCCCGTGGGCAGCATCTTCGCCATCTTCACGATGGAGGATTATCAAAACGGCGTGGCCGGCTGCGACGACGAGCATATGTTCTACGCCTCCGACGATCTCTGCGTCGTTATTTATGACAGCAACGAAGAGTTCCTGGCCGCGCGCGGCGAGCTGTGAGCCGCGGCGTTATGGAACGGCAGCGGAAAGCAAGAAGCCGAAACTGAAAAAGTGAAAAATGAAAAAATCCCGCTTCACAAACCGATGAGAAAAGCTTGTGGGGCGGGATTTTTTGACGGATGAAAATATGAAAGCAAAAGAAAAACCCTCAACGGCGCGAAGCTCGTCAAGGGTTTTTCATGGTGCACCCAACAGGATTCGAACCTGTGGCCTTTTGATTCGTAGTCAAACGCTCTATCCAGCTGAGCTATGGGTGCTTTTTATTTTTTCGGTTCCGATTGGGCTCGGAACGAAAAGTATTATACCGCGGACGGCGAAAAATGTCAACACCTTTTTTCAAATTTTTCAAAAACTTTTTGAAGCGCCATTTTGGGGACGGCGGAGCGGCGAATGTTCGGCGACTTTTGGGGGAATCGGCGTCTGCCGAAAATCGAAAAGGAAAAACGCTTCTTTTTCTTGTAAAAGCAGGGAAAACAGGGCGAAAATCCGCGAAAAGCAAGTGCGGCAGTCGGGGCGGCGACAGGAAAAGACACCGAATGTTACAAGCGACCTAACTGTGGATAAAACGAGTTATCCACAAAAAAGGCGGAAAAAGGCCCGTTTGCCTGTGGACAAATGTGGATAACTCGGTGGAAAAGTCGTTTTTCCTGTGATTTCAACAAAAAGCGCTGTGGATAAATCGGGGGATAACTGTGGGGACACGGGGGAAAAGCGGGGATAAGTTCGACAAATTTGTTGCGAAAGAATAAAATTGGGGCGCGTCATAAACTTTATGGCGCGGCGGTGTCATCTTTTGGGCGCGTGCGGCATATTTGTGGCCGAAGTCGAGAGAGGGGGGGCGGCCATGAGCGGCAGAAGGATAAAATGGGCGTTGCTTTCGGCCAGCGCGCTGTGCACGGCGCTGCTGTTTGCCTGCGCGGGGGAAAACGCCGTGCAGACCTTTCGGGCGCAGCGGCAGACGGAAGAAGCCGCGGGCGCGGAGGAGAGCGGGCCGCTTTCGGGCTTCGTGATTGCGCTGGACGCGGGCCACGGCGGATACGACGGCGGGGCGGTCGGGCGGGTGAGCGGCACGCCCGAAAAAGGGCTGAACCTTGACGTGGCGCGGCGGCTGGAGGCGATTTTGGAAGCGGAGGGCGCGCGGGTTGTCATGACGCGGACAGACGACTACGCCCTCTGCGACGACGATCCGCCGATTCGCAAAAAGCTTCAGGATATGCAGCGCCGCGCGGCGATGATTGAAAGCGGCGGCGCGCAGATGGTGATTTCCATCCATATGAACGAATACGCGGGGCGCAGCCAGAGCGGGCCGCAGGTGTTTTATCGGGAGGGCTGTCCGGCAGGGCGGCTTTTGGCGGGCGCGATTCAGGGGGCGATGAACGAAAATCTGGCTCCCCAAAAGACGCGGACGGCGCTCGGCGGAGATTATTACATTCTGACGCTGGGCGTGCCGAGTGTGCTGGTGGAATGCGGGTTTTTATCCAACGCCAAAGAGGAAGCGCTGCTGCTGACGGAGGATTACCGCGGGCGGGTCGCCCGGGCGATTGCAAACGGCGTTTTGGCCTGGGCGAATCTGCCGGAGGAGAAGCCGCTGCCGCTTCCGGCGGTGGACAGGAGCGGCGAACCCCACGCCGAAACATGAACGTCAGACGACTTGTCAACCTGTTGCATGAAATTTATTCAGGGATTGAGGCAATAACGCGATTTTTTCAAACGAATATGGCTTGACAGCCTGTGGCCGTCGTGATAAGATAATTGCACATATTCCGGCGATGACGAGGAAGAATCCGCGTGGAAACGCTAAGCGAGGGAGCGGCGGTGCGAGGCTCCTGCGAAGGCGCGCGGGCTGGTCGCCTCGGAGCCGCAGGCTGAACGCCGTCATGGCTGCGTAGGTCTGCCGGTTTTCCTCCGTTATGGGGAAATGAGCATGATGTGTGCTCAATGAGCGTGCGCAGGCACGGAATTTAGGTGGTACCGCGAAAGCAGCCTTTCGCCCTAAAGCGGGGTGAGAGGCTGCTTTTTTAACTATCAGCAAACAATGCAGGTCATGCTCGGACGCGTAATACGCGCCCCTACATTTTATTCTTGCATCCCTGATGCAGGGGCGACCATAGGTCGTCCGAAACGGGATTATGCGAAGATGCTTGACATTGTTGCGGTTATCAGGAGGAGTGAACGATTCGGATGAAACTCAACGGAGCGGCGATTCTGATTGAATGTCTCATCGAGCAGGGCGTTGGAACCGTGTTCGGCTTCCCCGGCGGCGCGGTTTTGCCGATTTACGATGAGCTCTACAAGCGTCAGGACCGCATTCATCATGTGCTGACCGCGCATGAGCAGCACGCGGGCCACGCGGCGGACGGCTATGCGCGCGCCGGCGGCAAGACGGGCGTGTGCATCGCCACCAGCGGCCCGGGCGCTACGAATCTGGTGACGCCGATCGCGACGGCGTATATGGATTCCACGCCGGTCGTCTTTATCACCGGCAACGTGCCCCAGAGTCTGATGGGCACGGATTCCTTTCAGGAAGCGGATATTTCGGGCATGACGATGCCCGTCACCAAGCACAATTATCTGGTCACGCGGGTGGACAGGCTGGCCGATATCGTCCGTGAGGCGTTTTACATCGCCGCCAGCGGCCGCCCCGGGCCGGTGCTCATCGACATCCCGAAGGATGTGCAGATTGCCGAAACGGAGTATGAGCCCGCAAGCGGCGCGCAGCTGATTCCCAAGCTCTCCATGAAGCACCCGACGGCGCAGCTCCGCCCCGAGGGCGAGGCGCTGGAGCGCTACAAGGTGAAGGCCGAACCGCGGCTTGAGCAGGCGGCGCAGCTGATTGCCGAGGCGCACAAGCCGCTGATTTACTGCGGCGGCGGCGTGACGCTCTCCGGCGCGGAAAAAGAGCTGCTGGCCTTTGCCGACCGTGTGGATGCGCCCGTGGTTTCCACGCTGATGGGGCTGGGGGCCGTTCCGGCGACCAGCCCGCGCATGCTGGGCATGCTGGGCATGCACGGCACGCACGCGGCGAACATCGCCATGCAGCGCTGCGATTTGCTGATTGCCGTCGGCGTGCGCTTTTCCGACCGCGCGCTGGGCAACGCGGCGACGTTTGCGGCCCAGGCCAAGGTGCTGCACATCGACATCGACCGCGCGGAAATCAACAAGAATGTTTCCACCACGCTGCATATCACGGGCGACGCGCGCGTGGTGCTCGATTTGCTGCTCGCCCGCGTCGCGCAGAAAAACCACGAGCAGTGGATGCAGCAGGCGCGCGGCATGATGGAGGAATACCTGAGCGACGAGCTGTTTGAGCCGCGCAAGATTCTGCGCCAGATGGCCGCGATTGCGCCGGAAATCACCGTCGCGACGGACGTGGGCCAGCACCAGATGTGGACGGCGCAGCATTTCCCCTTCCTGCATCCGCGTCAGCTGATTACCAGCGGCGGTTTGGGCACGATGGGCTTCGGCCTCGGCGCGGCGATGGGCGCGGCGGCGAGCGACCCGGAGGGCAGGCCCGTGGCGCTGGTCACGGGCGACGGCTCGTTCCGCATGAACCTGACCGAGCTTTCCACCATCGGGTATTACAACATTCCGGTGATTGTCGTCATCTTCAACAACGGCACGCTGGGCATGGTGCGCCAGTGGCAGACGCTGTTCTTCGGCCACCGTTACAGCCAGACGACGCTCGACCGCGGGCCGGATTTCATGAAGCTGGCGGAGGCCTACGGCCTTTCCGGCACGCGGGTGGACACGGTGGAGGCCTTCGCGGCGGCGTTTAAGGCGGCCGTGGAGAAGCGCGAACCCTGCATCATCGAGTGCATGCTGGATATTGACGAGATGGTTGCGCCGATGGTTGCGCCCGGCTCGCCGATCGACTCGTTCTGCCTGAACTGACGGAGGTGCGCGGCTTATGATGATCAATCCCGAAAACCTGCGCCGCTATACCGTCGGCGTGCTGGTCTCCAACGAACCGGGCGTGCTTTCCCGCGTGTCGGGGCTGTTTTCGCGGCGCGGCTTCAACATCGAGAGTCTGGCCGTCGGCCCGACGCAGGACGGCGAGGTCTCCCGCATCACGATTGTGGTGCTCGGCGACGACGCGCATATCGAGCAGCTCGTGCAGCAGCTCTACAAGCTCATCTGCGTGCAGAAGGTGCAGGTGCTCAGCAGCCGCAACGACGTGGAGCGCCAGCTGCTGCTGGTCAAGGTCGCCGCGAGCGTGAAAGAGCGCGAGGGGCTGATGCGGCTGGTGGATATCTTCAAGGCGAAGGTGCTGGACGTGACCAAATCCTCGATGATTCTGGAAATCACGGGCGACAACGACAAAATCACCGCGATGATGCGCCTGCTGGAGGATTACGGCATTTTGGAACTGGTTCGCACGGGCGTTGTCGCGCTGGAGCGCGGCGACGACGTGATGAGTTCGGATATTTTTGAGTGACGGGGCTACGCTGGGCTACCGCCCAGACCTGTTTGGGGACGATTGACATCGCGCTGAATCCCGCACAGCGGGCGCGTGATATCAATCCTCACAAACCCCATCCTCTTCGCTTCGCGAAGAATGAAAAAATAAAAACAAAACCATAAAATGGGAAATCCAAGAACCTCAGGTTCTTGGCAGGGTTTGGGGCGGCACCCCAACCGTACCCCTTTTGAAAAAACAAGGAGGACAAACAAAATGGCACAGATGTTTTACGCGCAGGACTGCAACCTCGACTATCTGGCGGGCAAAAAGATTGCCATCGTCGGCTACGGCTCTCAGGGCCACGCGCACGCGCTGAACCTGCGCGACTCCGGCTGCGACGTGATTGTCGCGCTGTATGAGGGCAGCAAGAGCTGGAAGAAGGCCGAGGAGGCCGGGCTGACCGTCATGACCACCGCCGAGGCCGCCAAGGTCGCCGACATGATCATGATTCTCATCAATGACGAGAAGCAGGCCGCGATGTATCACAAGGACATCGAGCCGTATCTGCGCCCGGGCATGATTCTCGCCTTCGCGCACGGCTTCAACATCCACTTCGGCTGCATCAAGCCGCCGAAGGATATCGACGTGGTGATGATTGCGCCGAAGGGCCCGGGCCACACCGTCCGCAGCCAGTATCTGGAGGGCAAAGGCGTGCCCGACCTCATCGCCGTGTATCAGGATGCTTCCGGCAAGGCGCAGGATTACGCGCTGGCGTATGCCGCGGGCATTGGCGGCGCGCGCGCGGGCATTCTCAAGACGACCTTCCGCGAGGAAACCGAGACCGACCTGTTCGGCGAGCAGTGCGTGCTCTGCGGCGGCGTGACCGCGCTGATGAAGGCGGGCTTTGACACGCTGGTCGAGGCGGGCTATCAGCCGGAGAACGCGTACTTCGAGTGCATCCATGAGATGAAGCTCATCGTTGATCTCATCTTCGCGCACGGCTTCGCGGGCATGCGCTACTCCATCTCCAACACCGCCGAATACGGCGATTACGAAATCGGCCAGCGCCTCATCACCGAGGAGACCAAGAAGGAAATGAAGAAGGTGCTCACCGAGATTCAGGACGGCACGTTCGCCCGCAACTGGCTGCTGGAAAACCAGAGCGGCTGCGTGCACTTCCTCGCCAAGCGCCGCATCGAGGCGGGCAGCCAGCTGGAGGAAGTCGGCAAAGACCTGCGCAGCAAGATGAGCTGGGGCACGAAAGTGGAGGAATTGTAAGATGGCAGTCAGTGATCGCGTCAAAAGCGGCCCGGAGAAAGCGCCGCATCGTTCCCTGTGGAAGGCGCTCGGCCTGACCGACGAAGAGCTGAAGCTCCCGCTCATCGGCGTGGTCAGCGCGAAGTCGGAGTGCGTGCCGGGCCACAACCACCTGAACAATATTGCGCAGGCCGTCAAGGACGGCATCCGTCTGGCGGGCGGCGTGCCGGTCGAGTTCCCGGCCATCGGCGTGTGCGACGGCATTGCGATGGGCCACGTCGGCATGAAGTATTCCCTCGCCTCCCGCGAGCTGATTGCGGACAGCTGCGAATCCATGGCCATCGCCCACGGCTTTGACGGCATGGTCTTTATCCCCAACTGCGACAAAATCGTGCCCGGCATGCTGATGGCGGCGCGCCGCCTGAACCTGCCCGCGATGGTCATCTCCGGCGGCCCGATGATGCCCGGCCGCATGCCCGGCGGCAGCGGCGACATGGATTTGAACTCCGTGTTCGAGGCGGTCGGCGCGTATAAGGCGGGCAAGATGGACGACGCCCAGCTCAACGCGGTCGAATCCTCCGCGTGCCCGGGCTGCGGCAGCTGCTCCGGCATGTTCACCGCCAACTCCATGAACTGCATCACCGAGGTCATCGGCATGGCCCTGCCGGGCAACGGCACGATTGCCGCCGTGGACGCGGCGCGCATCCGTCTGGCCAAAAAGACCGGCATGCGCATCGTCGAGCTGGTCAAAGAGGGCCTGACGCCGGATAAAATCATGACCGAGTCCGCGTTCCGCAACGCGCTCTGCCTGGATATGGCGCTGGGCTGCTCCACCAACACCGTGCTGCACCTGCCCGCCATCGCGCACGAAGCGGGCATCGACTTCGACCTGAACTGGGTCAACGAGGCCAGCGCCAAGGTGCCGAACCTGTGCCACCTCGCGCCCGCAGGCCATCACCACGTCATCGACCTGCATCTGGCGGGCGGCGTGATGGGCGTGCTCAGCGAGCTGAAGGGCCGCGGCCTGCTCGACGAGAACGCGCTGACCGTCTCCGGCATGACGCTCGGCGAAGAAATCAGCCTGAGCAAGAACTACAACCACGAGGTCATCCGCCCGTTCGACGACCCGTATTCCCCGACCGGCGGCCTGATGATTCTGCGCGGCAACCTCGCGCCGGACGGCGCGGTCGTCAAGCGCAGCGCCGTTGCGAAAGAGATGCTCGTGCACGAAGGCCCGGCCCGCGTGTTCAACAGCGAGGACGAGGCCATCGCCGCCATCTACGCGGGGCAGATTAAGCCCGGCGACGTGGTCGTCATCCGCTATGAAGGCCCGAAGGGCGGCCCGGGCATGCGCGAAATGCTCAGCCCGACCAGCGCCATCTGCGGCATGGGTCTGGATAAGGAAGTGGCGCTCATCACCGACGGCCGCTTCTCCGGCGCGACCCGCGGCGCGGCCATCGGCCACGTGTCCCCCGAGGGCGCGAGCGGCGGCATGATCGGCCTCATCGAAGAGGGCGACACCATCGCCATCGATATCCCCGCCGGCAAGCTCGAGCTCAAGGTGGACGACGCGACTCTCGCCAAGCGCCGCAAAGCGTGGGTCTGCCCGCCGCCGAATGTCACCAAGGGCTATCTGGCGCGTTATGCGAAGCTTGTTTCCAGCGCGAATAAGGGTGCTGTCGTCGAGTAAAACCGTTTTTTGCACACAATAATCAGCAGCAAAGGCCGCTTTCCTCTCAAAAGAGGGAAGCGGCCTCTTTGTTTTGCCGCCAAAATGTGATACAATATGCCGTTGTTATCAAAAAAACGGACGGACGGAAGAACACCATGCAAAACCAAACCACCCCCTACACGCGCGCCGACGCGCTGATTGCCGTGCTTTTGGCCCTGCTGACGATGCTGCTGAGCGTCAGCCTGATCGACGCAGACCAGCCGACGATGAGCGACGATTATGCGGCGTATATGTCCGAAGGCATCGCCATCGCGGAGGGCACGCTGGCCGAGCAGACGCGGCTCAACGCGCTGCTGCACCCGAGCACGCGCACCTTCGGCGGGGCCGACGGCGCGCAGGCGGATGAACCGCTCGTCTATGTCTGGGGTCTGCCGCTGATTTTGGCGGGCGTTTACCGCGCCGTGGGGTTTGACAGGCCGACGGGCTGGGCGCTCGTCTGGTATAAGCTGCCGGGCGTTTTTTTTCTGGCGATGGCGGCGGTCTGCGCCTATCTGCTGTACAGGCGGCGCTTTTCCAAAACCGTTTCCGCGCTGCTGACGGCGGTGCTCTGCTGGGGGAGCGAAATCGTTCGGGATTCCGCGCGCATCACGACGGATATCCCGTGTCTGGCGGTCAGCCTGCTGGCGCTGCTGCTGGTCGAGGTGCTGCTGGCGGCGAAAACGAAGCGCGGCCGAGCGGCGGCGGGCACGGCGCTGGGCGCGGCGCTCTGGTTTGACTGCGCGGTGCGGCTCAACGGCAAGACGGTGCTCTTTATGGCGCTGCTGGCGCACATCGTTGGGCTTTGGCAAAGCGGGACGCGGGGCAGAGCGCTGCTCCTTCACCTGCTTCCGTATGCGGTCTGCGCCGCGCTGACAGCGGGCTTTGCGCGGCTGTTTCCGTCGGCCACGTCGAACATGAGCGACGTGGGCAGCACGACGCCGGCGCAGGTCGGGCGCAATATCGCGTATTACGAGGGTATTCTGAACGACTGGTTTTATCGGATGATGCCCTTTGGGCTGGGCGCGATGACGTATCCGGCGCATATCGGCGTGTATCTGCTGGCGTTTTGGGGCATGGTGAAGTGGGGCGGACGGGGCAACCTGCATGCGGCGCTGCTGGTGCTCGGCTCGTTTGCCGTGCTCTATCTGCTGCCGTATGTGCAGTCCGTCCGCTATCTGTATAACGCGCTGCCGTTTATGCTGATGTTTGCGGCCTACGGCGCGCGGGAGGCGGTGCGGCGCATACAAAACGGCAGGGCGCAGCGGTTGGCCCGCGCGGCCTGTTTCACGGCGCTGGCGTTTCTGGCCGTCGGCACGGCGCAGAATACGGCGGGGCTGGCGCAGAAGCACATCGCCGCGGGCGGCTTTTCGGCGCGGAGCGAAACGTATGCCGAGGACGCGGTGGACATGTTCGCCCACATCATGGATAAGACGGAGGAGGACGCGGTCATCGCCTATTACAAGCCGCGCGCGCTGTATCTGAACACGAATCGCGTCAGCTTTCAGCCGACGGTGAACGGACATGACGTTTACGACGCGCAGTATCTGCTGATGACGAACAAGCCGGGCGATATTTCGCAGATGGCGCTTGACGCGGTGGAGGCGGACAGGCTGGAAACGGTATACGGCAACGGGACGTATACGCTGTACAGGATTTTGGAGTGAAGGCAGCCTCAATTTGAAAAATGTGGAGCAAACAAATCGAAGATGAAGAAAAGAGCCCGATATTGCGGCCGAAGGTTTCCAAAGGGGTTTTCGATCGTTGCCGCCTGTGGCGGAAACAAACGACAGAAAACGGAAAGCCCTTTGGTGGGGCGATGGGGCAAAGCCCCATATAAAAATGGATTGCCGCTTGAAATACTCGAAAAAAGCGGCGTCGGCGAAGTCAGGAATCGCTTCGCTCCCTGACTTACGGGATTGGGCCGCTTCGCGGCTTGGGGGACGATGGGCTGCCGCCCATACCTGCCTGAGGGACGAGTCCCTCAGACTCCCTTTCTCGCTTCGCGGCGGTTTGAAGAAGGTTAGGGCCAAAAGAAGGATTGCCCTTTTTTCGGGTTCATGATATACTATACACTGAAAAAATGGCGGGATAGGCCATTTGTGAAACGATAAAGGAAGTGCCCTTTTGCAAGGCGAAGAAATCAAGGCGGCGCAGGCCGCGTTTTCCCTCCCGGATCCACGGGAGCTGAACCCACTTCAGCTGGCCTATGTCGGCGACACGCTGCACGACCTCTATGTCCGCAGTTTACTCGTCTCGAGGAAGATGAGCGTCGGCGCGATGCACAGGCAGGCGGTGAAGATGGTCAGCGCGGCGGCGCAGGCGGCGATGCTGACGGCGATTGAAAACGAGCTGACCGAGCAGGAAGCGGACATCACGCGGCGCGGCCGCAACGCGCAGGCGAAGCACGCCGCGCCGAAGCATGCCGATCCGGCGGACTATGCGCACGCGACGGGGCTGGAGGCGTTATGGGGGTATCTCTACGTGACGGGCCAAACGCAGCGGCTCGACGAGCTGATCACCCTTGCGATTGCGCGCACGGAGGAACTATGGCACAGGCAAAACTCAAGGTGATTCTGCTGCGCGCCACGCCCGAGCCGGACGAGCTTGTCGCCCTGGGCGCGCGGCTTTGTTATGCGAAGGCGGATTTAGACGCCTTGCAGGAGAAGGTGGAAAGCGGCGACCAGCGCGCGTTTGTCGAGCGGGTGATGCAGCGCGGCCACCTTTCCGTGACGGAGCACGCGAATTTCACCTTTGCGGTGGAGGGCGTGAGCCGCGCGCTTCTGGCCCAGCTGACGCGGCACAGGCTGGCGTCGTTTTCGGTGCAGAGCCAGCGCTACGTTTCCATGGCGGAAGGCTTTGACTACGTGATTCCCCCCGCCATCGAGGCGCTGGGGGAGGACGCGAAGCGGGAGTTTATCCGCCAGATGGAGACCATGCACGCATGGTATTGCGGCTGGCAGGAAAAACTGGGCGGCGCAAGGGAAAGCGCCAACGAGGACGCGCGCTTTGTTTTGCCCAACGCCGCCGCGACGCGGCTGGTGATGACGATGAACGCGCGGGAACTGATGCACTTCTTCTCGCTGCGCTGCTGCAATCGCGCCCAGTGGGAGATTCGCGAAATGGCGTGGCAGATGCTGGCGCTGTGCAAGCAGGCCGCGCCCGCGCTGTTTGAGCATGCGGGCCCCGCGTGCGTATCCGGCCCGTGCCCCGAAGGAAAGAATACCTGCGGCAAAATTGCCGAGGTGCGGAAAAAAGCCCAAAATCTCTAAGCCGAGTTCAAACCGCCGCGAAGCGAATGAGGGAAGTCCAGAAACCTCAGGTTTCTGGTAGGGTTTGGGGCGAAGCCCCATCGTTCCCCGCCTGCGAAGCGGAACATCGTCGTGCGTCGGGGAGCGGAGCGAGACCTGACGCTTGAAAAGCGGCTTTGATTTGAAAAACCATAAAACTTATGTTTGACTTACCCCCCCCTACCCGAATGAGAAAGGAAATCATCATGGCATACTACGATCAGTTTACCAAGAAGCCCCGCAGCCCGCGCGACGATTGGCGCGACGACGAAGAGACGCTGCGTCCCGAGCGCGACGGCGAGAAGAATCGCCGTCCGTACAGCAGCCGCCCGAATAACGGCGAACCCCGCCCGTACGGCGAGCGTCCGAACAACGGCGAACGCCGCCCGTACGGCGAGCGCCCGAACAATGGCGAACGCCGCCCGTACGGCGAGCGTCCGAACAACGGAGAGCGCCGCCCGTACGGCGAGCGCCCGAACAATGGAGAGCGCCGTCCCTACGGTGACCGCCCGAACAATGGCGAGCGCCGCCCCTACGGAGATCGCCCGAACAATGGCGAGCGCCGCCCCTACGGAGATCGCCCGATGGGCGGTGAACGCCGTCCCTACGGCGAGCGCTCAAACAATGGCGAGCGCCGCCCGTACGGCGAACGCCCGAACAATGGAGAGCGCCGTCCTTACGGTGACCGCCCGAACAATGGAGAGCGTCGTCCCTATGGAGACCGCCCGATGAATGACCGTCGCCCCTACGGCGAGCGCCCGATGACCCCGCCGCCCGCCCCGCAGGAAGAGGAGATGAGCAACCTGCTCGTCGGCCGCAACCCCATCCGCGAAGCGCTCAAGGCGGGCCGCGACATGGAGAAACTGCTGGTGGCGAAGGGCGAACTCATCGGTTCCGCCCGCGAAATCGTCGCGATGGCGCGCGAGCAGAAGGTCATCGTGCAGGAAGTGGACAGAGCGCATCTGGACGCGATGGCGCCCGGCCATCAGGGCCTGATTGCCGTCGTTTCCGCCTATGCGTATAAGACGGTGGACGACATGCTTGCGCTGGCCAAGGAGCGCGGCGAAGCGCCGTTCCTCGTCATCCTCGACGGCGTGACCGACCCGCACAACCTCGGCGCGATTATCCGCAGCGCGGAGTGCGCGGGCGCGCACGGCGTGATTATTCCGGAGCGCCGCGCGGTTGGCCTGACCCCCGCGGCGGTCAAGGCGAGCGCGGGCGCGGTGGAATACCTGCCCGTCGCGCGCGAGGTGAACCTGACCCGCACCATCGAGCGCCTCAAGAAAGAGGGCGTGTGGATTTACGGCACCGCGATGAACGGCGAGGATTACCGCAAGGTCGATTACTCCGGCGCGAAGGCGCTGGTCATCGGCTCGGAGGGCGAGGGCATGAGCCGTCTGGTCAGCGAGAGCTGCGACAAGGTCGTGACCCTGCCGATGAAGGGCAAAATCGAATCCCTGAACGCGTCCGTGGCGGCGGGCATTCTGCTTTACGCCATGATGGACGCAAAGTGAGATGAAGCCCCTGCTGCTGGTGGACGGCTATAACGTCATCGGCGCGTGGAACGTGCCGCGCGAGGAGCACCTGACCATCGAACAGGCCAGAGAACGGCTCGTCCACCTGATTGCCGATTACGCGGGCTATTCCGGCGAAGAGGTCATCGTCGTTTTCGACGGCCACTACACCGACCGCCCGACGCGTTCGCGCATGATGATGCACGGCGTGGAGGTCGTCTTCACCAAGCACGCCGAAAGCGCGGATAACTACATCGAGGCGGCCTGCGACGCCGCGCCGAAATGGCGGCGCGTGCGCGTGGCGACCAGCGACGCGGTCGAGCAGACGGTGACGCTCGGGCGCGGCGCGGAGCGCATCTCCTCCAGGGAGTTTTTAATTGAAATTACGCAGACCCGTCAGACCGGACGGGTGCGCATGCGGGAGGAAAAGGTTTCCCGCGGCGACATCTTTTCCCGTCTGCCGCCCCACCAGCGCGAAATTTTTGAGCGCATGCGACGGGGCGAGGAATGAGCAGGGAGGAAGCCATGCACCACGACTTTGACAGCATGACCGATGAGGAAATCGCCCTGCTGGCCCAGCAGGGCGATGCGGACGCGTCGGAATATCTGCTCAACAAGTACAAGAACTTCGTCCGGTCCAAGGCGCGGTCGTATTTTCTGGTCGGCGCGGACCACGAGGATATTGTGCAGGAGGGCATGATCGGCCTGTTCAAGGCGTTCCGCGACTTCAGGCCGGACAAGCTCGCCTCCTTCCACGCGTTCGCCGAAATCTGCGTCACCCGCCAAATCATCACCGCCATCAAGACCGCGACGCGGCAGAAACATATCCCGCTCAATTCCTATGTGTCGCTCAACAAGCCGATTTACGAGGAAGAGAGCGACCGCACGCTGCTGGATGTTATCACCGAGGGCCGCAGCGCCGACCCCGAGGAGCTGCTCATCGGCAGGGAAAGCTACGTGAGCATCGAAAGCCGAATCGACGAAGCGCTTTCCCCGTTGGAACGCCGCGTTTTGGCGGCGTATCTGGACGGAAAGAGCTATCAGGAAATCGCGCAGATGCTCGGCCGCCACGTCAAGAGCATCGACAACGCGCTCCAGCGGGTCAAGCACAAGTTGGAAAAGCTGATGGAGGAGCGCGGAAACTGAGCGGATTTTGCTCCTTTTCATGAATCCAAACAGGCTGGAAGCCGGATAAACTTCATTCAAAACGGGAAAAACGGTCGAGCCTGCAAATCACATAAGGTTTTTGCAGGTAAAAATGCGTCTGGATATTGACATTTCCCAAAGATTTGGATAGAATATGAATGAGTAAAACGGTTGACAGCCATTTGCAGGTGTAGTTTAATGGCAGAACTTCAGCTTCCCAAGCTGACCGCGTGGGTTCGATTCCCATCACCTGCTCCAACGCGACCACCGACAATTCGGCGGGCCGCACCATAACTGTCAGCCGAAATTATCGAGGAGGTTATTCCAATGGCTAAGCAAAAGTTTGAGCGCACGAAGCCGCACGTTAACATTGGCACCATCGGCCACGTTGACCACGGCAAAA
>CAKURR010000017.1 GCA_934675735.1 uncultured Clostridia bacterium | reverse complement strand
GACATGCTGAGCAAGCATTTCATGGTGGATTACGACGAGACCGGCTCCATCGGCAAGCGCTATCGCCGTCAGGACGAAATCGGCACGCCGATGTGCGTCACCGTCGATTTCGACACGCTGGAGACGGGCGTTGTCACCGTGCGCGACCGCGACACCATGGAGCAGGAGCACGTGCATGTGGACGAACTGGTCGCCTACATCCAGAAGAAAATCGAATATTGATATTACAAAAGACCGTTCGGACGCGGGGAGAGACGTTTCTTTCCCGCGTCCTTTTTGAAATGTAAAAAAGAAAAGCAGAGCGATATGCGATTACGGACGCGCAATGCGCGCCCCTGCAAAGAGCGCCGATTATCGCGTCGGCGATAATCGAAAGCAGGAAATCCAAGAACCCTGGGTTCTTGGCGGGGGTTGGGACGGAGTTCCAACGTATCCCCCGCTTCGCTTCGCGATTACAGTCCGTTAGTTTGAAAGGAGAAACAAGTTGTTTGAATCGATTTTATATGAAGGAACGATGATTATTGCGCAGATTCACGAATCGCTGATGCATCTCAACGACGATTTTGAGCTGTATCTGGGCGACAAGGAGATGCACTTTATCGTGATGGCCGTGCTGGGCATGATGCTGTTTTTCATGGTGCACTTTGTGTTCAAGCGTCTGGCCAAATGGAGCATCACGGCGGTTTCGTTCATCTATGTGTTCACGGTGATGACGGTGATCGGTTTCGCCATCGAAATCGGGCAGAAAATCACCGGCACGGGCGATATGGATTTTCGGGACGTGGTGGCGGGCCTATACGGCGTGCTGGGGTTCTTCGCGGTCTACACTGTCTATCGGCTCATCGTGATGCTGGTGCAGTATTTGATGCGCAGAAGGAAGAAAGCCGAGGCCTGAGACTTGTATTTGACGCGCGGGCATGATAAAATAATCCTGTATGACTATTCATAGAACTTGCCCGTGCGGCAATTAAAGGAGCAATCATTTTGGCAACAACAGTTGGGCTGATTTCGCTGGGATGCAGCAAAAATCGCGTCGATTCCGAGCAGATGCTCGCGGTGCTCAAGGAGCACGGCTATCAAATCGTTTCCGACCCGTCGCGGGCGGAGGTGATCATCGTCAATACATGCGGCTTCATCCAATCCGCGAAGGAGGAAGCCATTTCCACGTTGTTTGAAATGGCGGGCTACAAGCAGACGGGCTGCTGCCGCCTGCTGGTGGCGACGGGCTGCTTTGCCCAGCGCTATCCGGAGGCCATCCGCGAGGAGATGCCCGAGGTGGACGTCATCATGGGCGTGAACGACTATCAGAAGCTCGACGAGGCGCTCAAGGAAGCCGGAAAGGGCGGCCGCCCCGTCTACACCGACGACGACGGCCGGTTTCACGAGTTTGGCCGCGTGCTGACCACGCCGAAATACAGCGCGTACATCCGCATCGGCGAGGGCTGCGACAACTGGTGCTCGTACTGCGCGATTCCGATGATTCGCGGCGGCTATCGCAGCCGCCCGAAGGCGGATATTCTGGCCGAGGTCAAGACACTGGCGGCGCAGGGTGTGAAGGAGTTCACGCTGATTGCACAGGACACCACGCGCTACGGCACGGACAACGGCGAAGAGAGCCGGCTGCCGCAGCTGATTGAAGAAATCGCCGCCATCCCCGGCGTGGAATGGCTGCGCGCGCTGTATTGCTACCCCGAGCGTGTGGACGAGCGGCTGCTGGATACGATGAAGCGCCTGCCTAACGTCTGCGACTATCTGGATTTGCCGATGCAGCACATCAGCCAGCACATCCTCACCGATATGAACCGCACGGACACCAGCGCGCACATCCGCGAGGTCTGCCGCATGTTCAAGGAGCGCGGGATGATGCTGCGCACGACGCTGATGGTCGGCTTCCCGGGCGAGACGGACGAGGATTTTGACGAGCTGATGGATTTCGTGAAGCAGACGAAGTTTGACCGCATGGGCGCGTTCATGTTCTGCCCGGAGGACGGCACGCGCGCGGCGGAGATGCCGAACCAGATTCCCGAAGAGGTGAAGCAGGAGCGCTATGACCGCCTGATGACGCTTCAGCACAGCATTTCGCTGGCGCAGAACAAGGCGCGCGTGGGCACGACCTGCCGCGTGCTGGTGGAAAAGAAGCGCGGCAGCCGCTATGTCGGCCGCAGCGAATACGAAGCGCCGGAGACGGACGGCAGCATTTTCTTCGGTTCGGAGGAGCCGTGCGAAATCGGCTCGTTTGTGAGCGTGAAGATTACGGGCGCGAAGGCGTATGACCTGATGGGTGAGCGGATATGAAAAAGTTTTTGGAAAACCTGAAACAGGCGGGGCGGTCGATTCACGCGATGAATCTGCCCAACAAGCTGACGCTTCTGCGCGTGGCGCTGGTGCCGCTGTATCTGCTGCTTCTGTGGCTTTTTGAAGCCGACAAGGCGATGCAGATTTGGCCGCTGCTGGTGTTTGTGCTGGCTTCGCTGACGGATATGCTGGACGGTTATATCGCGCGCTCGCGTAACCTGATTACCAATTTCGGCAAGTTCATGGACCCGATTGCCGACAAGCTGCTGACGCACACAGCGTTCATCATGCTGACGGCCATCGGGCGGCTGAACGTGGCGGCCTGCATCATCTTTATCGCGCGCGAGTTCGTCGTCTCCGGCCTGCGGCTGTGCGCCGTGGAGCAGGGGCACGTCATCGCCGCGGGCATGAGCGGCAAGATTAAGACCGTGCTGCAAATGCTGCTGGTGGTTGTGCTGACGATTACGGGCGAAGGGCTTCTGCCCGCGGTGCTGACGATTGCCGCGGCGGTGATGACGCTCTACTCGATGGGCGAATACGTCTGGCAGAACCGCGCCGTGCTGGGAGGCGCCAAATGATTGCAGAAATTGTGGCCATCGGCACGGAGCTGCTGATGGGGCAGATTGCCGACAGCGACGCTCAGGTGCTTTCGCGCGAATTGCAGAGCCTCGGCATCGCGGTGTATCATCATCAGGTGGTGGGCGACAACCCGCAGAGAATGCGCGAAGCGCTGGCGCTGGCGCTTTCCAGAAGCGATTTGGTCATCACCACGGGCGGCCTCGGGCCGACACAGGATGATTTGAGCAAGGAGATTGCCGCCGAGCTGCTGGGCCTGCCGATGGTGTTTGACCCCGCCAGCTGGGAAGCAATCGGGCGGTATTTCGTCAAAATCGGGCGCGTCTGCCCGATGAATAACCGCAAACAGGCGATGTTCGCCGAGGGCTGCACCATTCTGCCCAACGAATGCGGCACGGCGCCCGGCTGCATGATTGAAAAGGATGGCAAGATTGTCGTTCAGCTGCCCGGCCCGCCGAGCGAAATGGCCGATATGTTCGCCAAGCAGGTTTACGGCAGGCTGGCGGCCAAGACGGGCGGCTGCATCGCGTCGCGGTTCATCCGCATCTACGGCATGGGCGAATCCCAGGTTGCGCAGGAGTGCGCGCGGTGGATTGAAAACGGCGAGGGCGTGACCGTCGCGCCGTATTGCTCGCCGGGCGAATGCCAGCTCCGCGTGACCGCGCGCGGCAAAGACGAAGCCGAGGCGCTGCGGCAGGTTGAGCCGGTTGCGGACGCCATCTGCGGCGTGCTGGGCGACTGCGTTTACGACGTGACCGAGACGAGCGACGGCTCGATGCAGGCGGCGGCGGGGCGCGCGCTGACGGCGCGTCACTTGACCGTATCGACGGCGGAGAGCTGCACGGGCGGCATGGTTGCGGCGAGCCTGGTGGATTATCCCGGCATTTCCGAATGCCTGTATGAAGCGCATGTGACCTACGCCAACGAGGCGAAGGTGAAATACTGCGGCGTGAAGCCGGAAACGCTGGCGGCCTACGGTGCGGTCAGCGAGCAGACGGCGGCAGAAATGGCGAGCGGCCTGCGCGAAAAAAGCGGCGCGGATATCGCCGTGGCGACGACGGGCATTGCCGGCCCGGGCGGCGGGACAAAGGAAAAGCCCGTCGGGCTGGTCTATGTCGCCTGCGCCGACAAGGACGGCGTGAAGGTCGAGCGGCTTCAGCTCGGCGGCAGCCGCGCGCGGGTGCGTAAACTGGCGACGCTCAAGGCGCTGGATATGGTGCGCCGCGCGGCGGTGAAAAAGTGAGTACACAGGAGGGGCAATATGGCAAGCGATAAGGGCAAGAAATCCGCAAAGACGGTGACGACCATCCCCGCGAACGACGACGGCACGGAGAAGAAGCGCGCGCTGGATATCGCGCTGGCCGGCATTGAAAAGCAGTTCGGCAAGGGCGCGGTCATCCGCATGGGCGACCGCGCGTCGCGGGATATTCAGGTGATTCCGACCGGATGTCTGGATTTGGATATGGCGCTGGGCGTGGGCGGCCTGCCGCGCGGCCGCGTGGTGGAAATCTACGGCCCGGAATCTTCCGGCAAGACGACCGTCGCGCTGCATGTCGTCGCGGAGGCGCAGAAGATGGGCGGCGTGGCCGCGTTCATCGACGCAGAGCATGCGCTCGACCCCGTTTACGCGCGCAAGCTCGGCGTGGACGTGGACCAGCTGTATGTCTCTCAGCCGGACACGGGCGAGCAGGCGCTGGAAATCTGCGAAGCGCTGGTGCGCTCGGGCGCGATTGATATCGTGGTCATCGACTCGGTGGCGGCGCTGGTGCCGAAGGCCGAAATCGACGGCGAAATGGGCGATTCCTTCGTCGGCCTGCAGGCGCGCCTGATGAGCCAGGCGCTGCGCAAGCTGACGGGCATTGTCAACAAGACTAACTCGACTTGCATCTTCATCAACCAGCTGCGCGAGAAGGTCGGCGTGATGTACGGCAATCCGGAGACGACGCCGGGCGGCCGCGCGCTGAAGTTTTACGCGTCCGTGCGCATCGATATCCGCCGCGGCGAACAGCTCAAGGACGGCACGACCGTCGTCGGCAACCGCACGAAGGCCAAAATCGTCAAGAACAAGGTTGCGCCGCCTTTCCGCACGGCGGAGTTCGATATCCTCTACGGCGAGGGCATCAGCAAGGAAGGCAGCCTGCTGGATAATGCCGTGGCGCTGGATATCATCCATAAATCCGGCGCGTGGTTCTCCTACGGCGACCAGCGCATCGGCCAGGGCCGCGAGAATACCCGCAAGTTCCTCAAGGAAAATCCGGAAATTGCGGCGGAAATCGATAAGCTTGTCCGTGCCGAGCTGATGGGCAAGAACGCGCCCGTCGTGCAGAGTGCCGCGGAGGACGACGACGAGAAAAACGCGGATGACGGCATGGATGACCTGCCGAATCTCGATGACGAAGAATAAGCGGCGTATGCTTTAAGCGTATTGAAGAATAGCAGCGGATGATATGCGCGAAGCGAAGAAGGGAGTCTGAGGGACTTGTCCCTCAGGCAGGTTTGGGCGGCAGCCCATCAGAACCCGCCTTGAAATCAGGGCGGGTTTTGTGCTATACTATATGCGATTTTGGCAGACTTTGAAACGAACTGCGAACAGGAAGGATACCATGAAGCAGGAAAAACTGGAAGATCGATTACAGATGCGCAGGCTGACGGTGGATGACACCGCGCAGTACAATGCGCTGCTTCGTTATGCGTTTCAGGTGACGGACAGCGAGCTGGCCTCTCTGGGCTGGAACCAGAAGGAGATGGAGCGCAGCAAAAAGCCTGTGCTCAAAAAGACGGAATCCTTCGGCTGGTTCGACGGCGAAAAGCTCGCTTCGCAAATCAGCGTCTACCCGATGCAGGTCAATCTGTTCGGCACGATGTACAACATGGGCGGCGTGACCGGCGTGGCAACCTATCCGGAATACATGGGGCGCGGGCTGATGGCGCACCTGATGAAAAAAGCGCTGGATAACATGCGCGAAAATCACCAGTGTGTGTCGATGCTCTTCCCATATCTGATTCCGTATTACCGCAAAAAGGGCTGGGAAATCGTTTCGGATAAGATGACCTACACCATCAAAGATACCCAGCTGCCCAAGCACCACAAGGTGGGCGGCATGGTCGAGCGTGTGGATATCGACAGCGAGGATGTGCACCGCGTGCACGACGCGTTCTCCGCGATGCGCCACGGCGCGCTCAAGCGCAACGAGCTGGAGTGGGAGGAATATTGGCGGTGGGAGGCCGACGACGTGCTTGTCGCCGTGTATTATGACGCGAACGAAAAGCCGACGGGCTATCTCGTCTATTACATCGCCAACGACGTGTTCCGCATCAAGGAACTGGTGTATATCAATCAGGAGGCGCGGCACGGCCTGTGGAACTACATCTCCGCGCATTTCTCGATGATTGACAAGGTCGTCGGCAACAACTACACCAACGAGCCGATGGCGTTTCTGCTGGAGGACAGCGAAATTCAGGAGGAAATCGAGCCGTATATCATGGCCCGCATCGTCGATTTCGAGGAGTTTATCCGGCAGTATCCGTTTGATATCATCTCTATCCACGACGACCTGCATTTCATCATCGACGACCCGATTATGGATTGCAACTGCGGCGATTTCTCCCTCCGCTGGGACGCGGCGGGCAACACCATTCTGGAGCGCGGCGGCACGCGCGGCGAAACCGTCCGCTGCGATATCCAGACGCTGACGGCGATGTTCTACGGCTATAAGCGGCCGACGTATCTCAAGCGCGTCGAAAGGCTTCAGGCCAACGAGACCGCCGTGCGCATTTTGGAGGATATCATCCCCATCGAGCAGCCGTATTTTTCGGATTATTTCTAAGCCGAGCAGGGCAGTACCCTTCCGCCGTCTCGGCCCAAAGAGCGGACGCGCAATGCGTGCCCCTACAACGATGGAATGCAGGCATTGCAGATTTATGTTCTTTATCGCGCAGCGACAAAGAAAGTGGGAAGTTCGGAAACATCAGGTTTCTGGTGGGAAATTGGAGCCATGCGCCCGCTGTGCGGGAATCAGCATGGCGGAAATCGGAAACTGCAAGGAGCCGAAGGCGACTATGCACGTTTCCCGGATTGGGGCAACGCCCCAAGAAAGGTATACCATGCAAAACGAAGCCGTTGTGCTTCTTCGCTGCCCGATCTGTTCGGGCAGTTTTCATCAGGCGGGAAAAAGCCTGCTCTGCGAAAAGCGCCATTGCTATGACGTCGCCAAACAGGGGCACGTCAATTTCGCGCCGAATGCCAGGCAGTCCTTCTATAAAAAAGAACTGTTCGAGAGCCGCGCCAAGGTCTTTGCGGCGGGCGTGTTCGCGCCCGTCGCCGCGGCAATCGGCGAAGCGCTGGAAAAGTATGTGCGGGCCGAATGCCCCGTCGTGGCAGACGCGGGCTGCGGCGAGGGGTATTATCTGCGCAGCGTCTGCCCCGAGCGGAAGATGATTCGCATCGGGTTCGATTTGGCGAAGGAGGCCGTGCTGCTGGCCGCGAAGGGCGATAAGCGGGCGACGTATTTCGTCGGCGATTTGGCGCATATTCCGCTGGCGGACGGCTGCTGCGACGCGGTGCTCGACGTATTCACACCCGCGAATTACGCGGAATTTGGGCGCATCCTCAAAACGGACGGCGTACTCGTCAAACTTGCGCCGCGGGCGGGCTATCTGCGTGAATTGCGCGAGGCGGCGGGCGGCAAACTGGAAGCGTATGACGGCGCGCCGGTTTCGGATTACGCCAATGCGCACCTGAACGTGCTCGAGCAGCGAAACATCACCTATACCGTGCCCGTGGATGCGGCGCTGGCGCTGCATTTGGCGAAGATGACTCCGATGCTCGCCAATGTCGATGTGGACAGCCTCGATTTGAGCGGCATGAACCAAATCACGATTGACGAAACGATGATTGTCGGCACGATGAAACGGGAGGGATAACCGTGAAAACGTTTTTCATGAATGACTACGGCGAGGGCGCGCACCCGATTGTGATGCAGCGGCTTCTGGAAACCAACCTGGAACACACCTGCGGCTATGGGCTGGATGATTACAGCCTGCGCGCGGCGGATGTGATTCGCGAAAAATGCGGTCAGCCGAACGCGGCGGTGCATATTCTGACGGGCGGCACGTCGGCCAACAGTATCGCGATTGCGGCGTTTCTGCGCCCGTATGAGGCGGCCGTCTGCGCGCCGACGGGGCATATCAACGTGCATGAAACCGGCGCGGTGGAGGCGACGGGGCACAAGGTGCTCCCGTGCGCGGCGAAGGACGGCAAGGTGACGCCCGAGGGCGTGGAAGCCGTCTGCGCGCTGCACACGGATGAGCATATGGTTGCGCCGAAGCTGCTTTACATCAGCCAGCCGACGGAAATCGGCACGGTGTATCATCTCGACGAGCTGAAGGCGCTTCGTGCGGTTTGCGACAAGCTGGGGCTGATTCTCTTTGTGGACGGCGCGCGGCTGGGCAGCGCGCTGACCAGCGCCGAGTGCGACGTGACGCTTAAGGATTTGGCCGCGCTGGCGGATTGCTTCTACATCGGCGGCACGAAAAACGGCCTGCTCTTCGGCGAAGCGATGGTCATCGTCAACCCCGCGCTGCAAAAGGATTTCCGTTATATGATTAAGCACAACGGCGGCATGATGGCCAAGGGGAGGCTCGGCGGCGTGATGTTTTTGGCGGCGCTGGAGCACGACGACTATTTCGCGTGGGCGAAGCACGCCAACGCGATGGCCGATATCATCCGCGCGGGCATGGAAAGCGCGGGCATTCCCTTCTTCCAGCGGACGACGACCAACCAGATTTTCGCCGTGCTGACGGAAGAGCAGAACGAAGCGCTGGAGCTGGATTTCGCCTATGAGCGCTGGGCCAAGCTCGAGGATGGGCGCGTGGCTGTCCGCTTTGTGACCGGCTGGGCGACGGAGGCGGCGGACTGCGAAAAGCTCGTCTCCGCGCTGGAGGCGCTGGCCTGATGGCGCGCGAGGGGCGCTCCCATGTACGCAAGCGAAAAAAAGGCTGTCTGGTTGGCTGCCTGACGAATCTGATGCTGCTGCTCGGCGTGGTCGCGCTGCTGTTTGTCGGCGCGCATGTGCTCGGCTTTGTGAAGAGCGACCCGAACACGGGCGCGCCGAGCCTGAGCATCGACGGTCTGCCGGAAATCAAACTCGGCGATTTCGATTTGGGCCAAATTCAACTGCCGGATGTGTCGGCTCTGACGGCCAAACTGCCCAAGTGGGCGTATGGCGTGAACCCGAGCGGGCTGACGGTTAAGACGCTGCGCGCAGGCGACGGCGAGGCGATTTTCGTCTGCGCGGACGGCTACACCATGCTCATCGGCGCGGGCAGCGGAACGGGCGCGGCGCTCTGCGGCCAGCTGATGCTCTGCGGTGCAAACCACCTGAGCGCGGCGGTGGCGATGAGCTCGGAGGACGAGCAGCTCGGCGCAATGAAGCTTGCGCTGGGCATGTCCAAGCCGGATTATCTCTTCGTGCCGCCGACGCAGACCAAGGGCAAAGCCTATGCGCAGATGATTGACGCGGCGGAAAAGCAGGGGACGCAGATTGTCTCCGCGACGCAGAACATGGCCTTTACGCTCGGGCGGGCGCGCGTGACCTTCATCGGCCCGGCGCGAACCCAGCATACGGACAGCCGCGACGACGGGCTGACCCTGCGCATCGATTACGGGCAGACGAGCGTCGTGGTGACGGGTTGCATCACCGCAAACGGCGAAAAGGAAATCGTCTCGTCCGGCGCGGCGACGGCGTGCGACGCGCTGATTGTCGCCCGCGGGGGCACGGAGGCCGCGACGTGCGCTGAGTGGGTGGAGGCTACGAAGCCCAAAATCGCGCTGGTCACGGGCAAAAATCCCGCCAACAGCGTGCGCATCCGCTTGCAAAAGGCGGGGGCGACGGTGTATGCCGCCCAAGAAAACGGCGTGATGACGCTTTACTCGGACGGGCAGAGCGTGACGGCGGAGCCGTAAAGACATGAAAAACCCTGCCGGGCAGCGTCCATGCTCGGCAGGGCCTTTCTTTTTCAAAGAAACAGGGAGAAAACAGGGGGAGTGGTCCTTACCCGATACGCTCGGGCGGGCGTGTCTTGCAGGGGCGTCAAACCTGCAAGGCTGCGGAGGAGTGCGTCAAACTTCATCCGCAATTTGGTTCAGGGAGGTGTTAGATATCTCTAACAACAAGTTCATTATACAGGATACGGCGCGGCTTGTCAAGAGGAAAATTGAAAGTATTTCGCTGGGAATTGCGGGTTTTCAAAAACGGGCCGAAAGCTCGGCCCGCGCAGGTGATGATAAAAGTTCTTTTCCATCCTCGGAGGGAGAAGAACCCTTTCCCAAAATGAAAGAATAGCTGAATTTCCGGGCTTGAGCGCTCAGCCGGCGAGATGAAAGACTTGGAAAAACAGCAGATACGCCAGCCCGTAATACGTGACGACGGCCACCAAATCGTTGACGGTCGTAATCAGCGGGCCGGAAGCGACGGCGGGATCGATGTGAATTTTTTTGAAGAAAATCGGGATGACTGTGCCGACCAGGCTGGAAAGCACCATCGACAGCAGCAGTGCCGCGCCCGAGCAGCCCGAAATACACAGCGCGTAGGAAAGCGGCTTGCCCTTGAACAGCCACACATACAGCCCGATGAACACCAACGCCATCACGCCGAGCATCAGACCACTGAAAAAGCCGACGCGCATCTCTTTGAGCACGAGGTCGAATTTCTGCCGCGCCGTCAGCTTTTCATCCATCAGCACGCGGATGGTGACGGCCAGCGACTGCGTGCCGACATTGCCCGCCATATCCAGAATGAGGGATTGGAAGCAGACAATCAGCGCAACCTGAGAGACGACGGATTCAAACAGCCCGACGACGGAGGACACACCCATGCCGAGAAACAGCAGGATAATCAGCCACGGCATGCGCTTTTTGAGGCTGGTTTTAAGCGGCTCGTGCAAATCTTCTTCGCCGGTCAAGCCGCCCAGTTTGGCGTAATCGTCGCCCATCGCGTTATCGACGGCTTCGATGATATCATCCGTGGTGATAACGCCGATGACGCGCCGCTTTTCGCCCAGCACGGGGATGGAATCCTCGGCGTAGCTGCGCAGGCGGTCGAGACAATCCTCGGTATGCTCATGCGCGAGCACGGTCGGGAAGTTGCGGCTGATGAGCGAATCGAGCGAGGTTTCTTCACGGGCGACGATTAAATCCTTGAGGTCGATGGCGCCGTAGAACGAGCCGTCGTCGTCGCTGACGAAGAGGGTGGAGATATTGTCGTTCTCCTCGGCCTGAGCGATCAGCGCGCGCATGGCCTGCTTGACGGAGAGATGGCGGCTGATGGAGACGAAGTTGGTGCTCATCGCGCTGCCGATTTCATCCGGCTGATAGGAGCAGATGAGGCGGATATCATGCTGCGACTCGGGGTCAAGCTTTTCCATCAGAGCGCTGCGCAGTTCGGGGGAGACGGTTTCCAGCGCATCGACCGCGTCGTCTGCGTCCATGGCTTCGACGATATCGGCGGCCTGTTCCTGCGGCAGTTCGCGGAGATATTTGCCCGCGTCGCTGACATAGGCGAACACGTCGCCGAGCCGTTCCGCGCCGAGCAGGCGGTAGAGCCTTGCGCGCTGATGGGTATCGAGCAATTCCAGCGATGCGGCGATATCGCGTTCATGGGCGTCATGTAATGCACAGGCGACCTGTTCATCGGTGCATTTACCGCTGCGCACGACGCGCGCCAGCTCACTGACGCGCGCAGACATGGAGACATCTTCTTCCATAGCGTCACCTTCTTTCGGAGAACGGGAGGGGAGGACGGGGGAACGTTTGGGACGCTGTCCCAAACCCTGCCAAGAACCTGAGGTTCTTGGATTTCCCTCCTTCCTTTATCGCAAGGCGATAAAGGAAATGCGGAAGGTCAAGGGAACTCAGTTCCCTTGTGGGGTTTGGGGCAAAGCCCCAACGTTCCCCCTTCCCGTTACTTCTTCATGTACTTGTGAATCTGGTCGAGAACAAGCTGCGTGCCGTCCGCGTCGGGGAGCGCGGCCAGACGCTGGTGCAGCAGCTCGCGGTCTGCCCAAAGCGCGTCGATGGCGGGCGGCAGAGATTCGGCTGTCAGCTCGCTCTGCGGCATGACATGCGCCAACCCGCGCGCTTTCAGCGAGTTCGCGTTGAGCACCTGATCGCCGCGGCCGCTGTGATACGGAATCAGCAGCGCGGGCTTGCATAGCGCCATCAGCTCGGAGAGCGAATTGCTGCCCGCGCGCGAGAGCATGATATCCGCACAGGCAAACGCGTCCGGCAGTTCGTCCGATAAATATTCAAACTGCTTGTAGCCCGCCGTGCCGACCAGCGACGCATCCAGATTGCCCTTGCCGCAGACATGCAACACGTCAAACCGCTTCGTCAGTTCCGGCAGGGCGGCGCGAAGCACCGCGTTCACCGACTGCGCGCCCAGCGAACCGCCAATCATCATCAAAACCGGCTTGCCGCCGTCAAAACCCGCCAGCTTCAGCCCGCGCGAACGGTCGCCCGAAAAAATCTGCGCGCGGAGCGGCGTGCCCGTCTGCACACCCTTCGGGGCGAGCAGTTTCGCGCACTCGGGGAACGTCGTGCAGATGGATTTCGCAAACGGCTTGCACAGCTTGTTCGCCAGGCCCGGCGTAATGTCGCTCTCGTGCATCACCACCGGCACGCCGCAGATGGCCGCGCCGAAAACCACCGGCACGCTGACAAAACCGCCCTTGGAGAACACGACGTCCGGTTTCAGTTTGCCGATGATGCCGATGCTCTGGAACGCGCCCGCGATGACGCGGAAGGGGTCGGTGAAATTCTGCCAGTCAAAATAACGGCGCAGCTTGCCGGAACTCACCGCGTGATAGGTCACGCCCTGCATCGGCTCAATCAGCGTGCGCTCGATGCCCTTCTTTGTGCCGATGTAATGGATGTCCCATCCCTCTTTTAGCAAGTGGGGGATGAGCGCCTGATTGGGCGAAACATGGCCGGCCGTGCCGCCGCCGGTTAAAACAATACGCTTCACAAAAAGACCTCCCTGCCTTCATTCGCCCTTATTATACCAAGCAAAAAGCGGGGGGTCAAGGGGAAGGGGGCAATGTGAAAACCGCGTTAAAAATATGCCGAGTTGGTGTAGCGTTGCCGTAAAGCGGGAAGAAATTTGTCGCAAGCGGACGAATTTTAGAAAGATAACAAATTGGACGGCCCATTCGTGGCGAAATATGTTATAATCAGGCTGTTTGATTCTGTCAATCAGGTGAAACTCATCGACACTGTGAAGGGGTTTGCAAGCATGAACGAGAACATCGAATCATCCCAGAAGTTCCCGATGCGGCCGGTTGCGCCGCTGGGCGTGATCGCCATGAACGGCTGCGAGGAAATGGGCCGCAAGGTCAACGAATACCTCAAGAACTGGCAGATTGACGCATCCTCCGACCAGAAGCTTCACAGCTTCTACGGCTCGGATAAGGACGGCTTCCTGCTGGAGGCACACTGCCCGCGCTTCGGCACCGGTGAGGGCAAGGGCATGATTAAGGATACCGTGCGCGGCTATGACCTGTTCATCATCTGCGATATCGGCGCGTATCAGTGTACCTATAAGCTCTACGGTCAGGAAGTTCCGATGACGCCGGACGAGCATTACGCCGACCTCAAGCGCATCATTGCCGCCGTCAGCGGCAAGGCTTACCGCATCAACGTCATCATGCCGATGCTTTACGAAGGCCGTCAGCACCGCCGCACCTCCCGCGAGTCCATGGACTGCGCCGTGATGCTTCAGGAGCTGGTCGCGATGGGCGTTTCCAACATCATCACCTTTGACGCGCACGACCCGCGCGTGCAGAACGCCATTCCGCTGAGCGGCTTTGAGAGCATCATGCCGACCTATCAGATGCTCAAGGCCATGTGCCACACCTACGATGATCTGCGCATCGACAAGCACCACATGATGGTCATCTCGCCGGATGAGGGCGCGCTGAACCGCAACATTTATTACAGCTCCGCGATGGGCGTGGATATGGGCATGTTCTACAAGCGCCGCGATTACACCCGCGTGGTCAACGGCCGCAACCCGATTGTCGCGCACGAGTATCTGGGCGACAGCGTGGAGGGCAAGGATGTGTTCGTGGCCGACGATATCATCGCTTCCGGCGACTCCATCCTCGATTTGGCGTATAACCTCAAGAAGCGCAAGGCCAAGCGCGTGTTTGCGGGCGCGACCTTCGCGTTCTTCACCAGCGGTCTGGATGCGTTTGACAAGGCGTATGCCGACGGCGTGATTGACCACGTGTTCGCCACGAACCTGACCTACACGCCGCAGGCCGTGCTCGACCGCCCGTGGTTCAGTCAGGCGGATATGAGCAAGTATATGGCGTTCGTCATCGCGACGCTCAACCACGATCAGTCCCTGAGCTACCTGCTCAACCCGTGGAACCGTATCGAGAAGCTGCTGACGAAGTATCGCGCCGAGCATCCGTGCAACGATTGATTCACCTGAAAACGACATGAAAAGAATCCGCATCGGTTTTGCGCCGACGCGGATTTTTTGAACGCCGAAAAAAGACCTCCCAGACTGTTGACAAAAAGCTATTCTCCCCCCGAAGGGGGAGAGAATAGCCCTTTCCGCAAATGAAAGAATAGCTGAATTTCTTGATTTTTCTATTCAAGCCAAGTTTGCTTATGTCAACAAGCTGGACCTCCCTCTTCGAGGAAGGTGGCACGACGAAGTCGTGACGGAAGGCGTAAAAAAGAAAGCGAACCGCAATCGATTCGCTTTCTAAAAGGATTCAGTTCAATCAGCCGCCGAAGGAAACATCCTCATCGGCGTTCTCTTCGCTTTCGACCGGCACCGGCGTGGCGTTCGCGCCCGCCTTCGGGGTGCGGGTCGGCTTGGGGGTACGAGTCGGCTTCGGCGTAGCGGTCGGGGCAGGGGTGGCCTGCGCGGCCGCGCCGTCAATCTGCTCGCCCGCGCTGACGATGACGGACTGGTCGTTGTTCACAATCTGGATGAACGTCTTGCCGACCTTCATCTCCAGCTCTTCGCCGTTTTCATCCAGGAAGATCATGCGGGCCGACAGGGACTTCACGTCGTCGCCGGTCTTGCCGTCGTGCGTGCGCACCCACGTGCCGCGGATGTACTTGCCGTTCTGGAAGATTTCGGCCACGCCCTGACCGACCAGCTGAATCACCGGACGCTGCGGGGCGTTGTTATACCAGGCGACGTCCGTGCGGAGCACGATGACGTTGGCGTATTCCGTCTGCGCGCCGGTCAAAGCGTCGTAATACGGGGAGCCGTTGCGATAGCGCTCGTAGAGGCCGGTCGTCTCGTTATACTCATACGAGGAGACATAGGCGGGCGTCGTGGTCTTGTAGTTGATGGTGATGGAGGACACGTCCGTGCCGCGGTCAAGGCCCGTCTCGGTGAACTTGAACGGGTGCTTGGTCGGCTCGGAGGTGAAGAGGGAAGCGACAGCACTCATATCAACCTGCACATTGTGCGGATTGACGTGGTTGCCGTCGTTCTCGCGGCGGAACAGATCGGCGTAGTTGCGCTCGGTGCCCTCGACGAACGGGAACACCCAGCGGCCCTTCTGGCGCGCATCCTTATGGATGGACAGCGCCCAGTCGTCCACGTCCACGACGGTGTTGGTGCCGTTGGCCCAGTTCTGCCAGCCGTAGAACACCCACGCGCCGCCCCACATCTCGCGCAGGCTGCCCATCGGCACACGGCCGGAACGGACAGGGCCGGCGTAAGTGGGAATCGTGCCCATGAAGAGCATGGCGGAACGGGTGGAACCGTCGGCCTGAACCGGCATTTCATAGGAAATGTCGGCGGAAGCCACGCCCCAGTGCGGCAGGGCTTCCGGATGCGCGTCGATATTGACCAGAATCGGATAATAATTGCCGTACCAGCTCTCGCCGGTCAGCGGATTTATGCCGTCCTCGACCGGATTTTCGTCCGGCACGTCAACGGTAATCTTTCGTGAAGAGGTAACGCCCTTGGTGGGCAGTTCGAGGTAGTAGGAATCCTCCGCGACAGCCACCGCGCTCACGCCCAGCAGGCACACAGCCGCCGCCGTGAGGAACCATTTGTACATGCGATGCAAAGTAACACCTCCAAAAATGTTTCAAAAAGATACCAACCGACACCATGATACATCAAAATTTGGATTATGGCAAGTGTTTTTAACAAAAAGACTCAAATTTGAAACAAAAAATCGGCGCGGCGGGTGCGTCTTTTCGCGGCCGCTCAACAAAATAGCGCCGGACGGAAGAGGCCCGCATCGGCCTTTGGGGCGGACGCGCGGGGCCCGCGGCGCATAGAATGGAAGCGGCGCGGATAGGACGAAAACGCCGATTTTGCAGGAATGAAAATCGAAATGTGCAAAGCAACCAGAGAATTGGGCCGAATAAAGGCAAAATGGCGGTTGCAAAATGAATGAAGCGGATGTATAATGATTCAAGAATTCATTTCGGGCTTCTGCCCGATTTCAAGGGGGCGTTTGTTTTGTCCTTAGAGCTTTCCCGCAAGTGCGCGGCCATCGCGCCGTCTCCCACGCTGGCCATCGACGCCAAAGCCAAGGAAATGCGCCAAAGTGGGCGCGACGTGGTTTCCTTCAGCGTCGGCGAGCCGGATTTTGTCACCCCGCAGTATATCCGCACCGCCGCGCACGAGGCGCTGGACATGGGCCTGACCAAGTATACCCCCGCCGCAGGCACGCTCGGGCTGCGCCGCGCCATCTGCGAAAAGCTGCGCTGGGATAACGGACTGGAATATTCGCCCTCGCAGATTATCGTCTCCAACGGCGCGAAGTTTTCCATCTATGCGGCGCTTTCCGCCATCGTCAACCCCGGCGACGAGGTGCTGATTCCCACGCCCTGCTGGGTTTCCTATCCGGAAATCGTGCGCATCGTCGGCGGCGTGCCCGTGCTGGTGCAGGGCGACGCGAAGAAGGGCTTCGTCACCGAAGCGGCGGATCTCGCGCCCTATGTCACCGAGCGCACGAAGGCGCTGATTCTCAACTCGCCGAACAACCCGAACGGCTGTATCTGGAATCGCGAACAGCTGACGGGCATCGCCAAACTGGCGGTGGAAAAGGGGTTCTACGTCGTCTCCGACGAAATCTATGAAAAGCTGATTTACGACGGCGAGGAGCATGTTTCCATCGCGTCGCTGGACGAGGATATCTTCAAGCAGACCATCGTCATCAACGGCGTATCCAAGTCTTACGCGATGACGGGCTGGCGCATCGGCTACACCGCCGGGCCGATTGAGGTCATCAAGGCGATGAGCAGCCTGCAAAGCCAGGTCGCCAGCGGCAGCAACTCCATCGCGCAGTATGCCGCCGAAGAGGCGCTCCGCTCCCCGAAAGGGCCGGAGGAAATCGAGCGCATGCACAAGGCTTACGACGAGCGCCGCCGCCACATCGTTTCGCGGCTCAACGCCATCGACGGGCTGAAATGCGTGATGCCCAAGGGCGCGTTCTATGTCATGGTGGATATGAGCGCGCTCATCGGCAAGCACCTGGGCGACCGCCAAATCGGCGGCTCGATGGATTTTGCCGACATGCTGCTGGAAAACGCCAACGTGGCATTGACCCCGGGCACGGCTTTCTGCGCGGAGGGCTATTGCCGCATTTCCTACGCGACTTCGATGGAGCAAATCGATAAGGGCGTTGACCGCATCGAGCATTTTGTGAACAGTTTGGTGTAAGGATGTCTTTCATCACGGCTTTGCCATATCGAGGGCTGTTAAGCTAATCAATCCGATATTTCAAGAAAAACTAAGTATTTTTGCCCGAAGGTTTCCAAAGGGCGACCGGAAAGCCCTTTGGTGGGGCGATGGGGCAAAGCCCCATATCCTGAAAATGCTTAATTGTTATATCTTGAAATGTTCGGTTTAAGCTTGACAGTCCTGTTTTTGGATTTGAGCGCATCATGCGCTCAAATTTTGCGCTTGACTCTACAACCGTTGCAGGGTTTACGATGAGCCGGACAAAGGAGGCGAGTCCCTTGAAACACAACATGACCACCGGCAGCGTGATGAAAAGCATCCTCGTTTTCTCCCTGCCGTATCTGCTTTCAACCTTTTTGCAGACGCTCTACGGCCTGGCCGATTTGTTCATCATCGGGCGGTTTGACGGCGTGGCGGGCACGACGGCGGTCTCCATCGGCAGTCAGGTGATGCACATGCTGACGGTGATGATTGTCGGCCTGGCGATGGGCGCGACGGTGCGCATCGGCCGCGCGGTCGGCGCGAAGGATGACGCCATGGCGCGCGAAGCGGTCGGCAACACGGCGGCGCTGTTCATGGGGCTTTCCGTTGCGGCGACGTGCCTGCTGCTGCTCGGCGTGAACGGCATTTTGGCGCTGCTTTCCACGCCCGAAGAGGCGGTGAGCGGCACGCGCGCGTATCTGACGGTCTGTTTCATCGGCATTCCGTGCATCACGGCGTATAACATCATCAGCTCGATTTTCCGCGGCATGGGCGACAGCAAAAGCCCGATGGTCTTTGTGGCGATTGCCTGCGCGGCCAACATCGCGCTGGATGTGTTCTTCATGGGCGCGCTGAAGCTCGGCCCGATCGGCGCGGCGCTGGGCACGACGCTCTCGCAGGCGCTTTCCGTCGCCGTGGCGCTGTGGGCCATTATAAAGAGGAAGATGCTTCCCGCGCTTTCGCTTGCGGATTTCAAACCGAAGCGCCGAACGATGGCCGCGCTGCTCAAGGTCGGCGTGCCTGTCGCGCTTCAGGACGGGCTGATTCAGATCGGCTTCATCGCGATTACGATTATCGCCAACATGCGCGGGCTGAACGACTCGGCGGCGGTCGGCATTGTCGAAAAAATCATCGGCATTTTATTCCTCGTGCCGTCCACGCTGCTGTCCACGGTTTCGGCGCTGGCGGCGCTGAATATCGGCGCGGGGGAGCACGGGCGCGTGCGGCAGGTTCTGCACTATGCGGTGGCGATAGCGGTCAGCTACGGCCTGATTATCGGCATGGCGATGCAGTTTGCGGCGGAGGGCGCGGTGTCGCTCTTCGTGAAAGAGACGGAGGTTATCCGCCTCGGCGGGGAATATCTGCGCGGCTACGCGTGGGACTGCCTGTTCGCAGGCGTTCATTTCAGCTTCAGCGGCTTCTTCTGCGCCTACGGCCTGTCGGGCATTTCGTTTCTGCATAACATCATCTCGCTCGTCTGCGCGCGACTGCCGCTGGCGTATCTGGCTTCCGCGCTGGATCAAACCAGCCTGACCCCGATGGGCTTTGCCGCGCCCGTCGGCTCGCTGCTCTCGGTGGTCATCTGCCTGTCGGCGTATCGGTGGATGGAAAAGCACCCCGAAAAGTGGAAGAACGACAAAGACGAAGCCTCCATACCGGAATAAAACATATCCTTTAGAAATGCAGGAAAACGAATGCAAGATTCGTATTCCTGCATTTTTGTATGGAATGAAAAATATGAAAAAGGGGATTGACAGGAGCGGGAACATCGTGTAGACTATATACAGTTAGCTTGTTCTAACGACTATTCCGAATGCTTTTTTATTCGGAATATCAAGGGTTTTGAACATGAAGCCGAACTGCTGACGGCTGCGCGGAAAAAATCCGTCCCCCTTGTTGCAAACAAGCCTGAACTGCGCAGGCTTGTTTGTTTATTCTAACGAAAATGCATTTTTATATTCCAAAAACGCAGGAGCTGTGTTATAATCAAGACGCTCAAAAGGCGGACAGAGCGCCGAAGCGATTCGGGCGGCCTTGTCCTCGGCGCATTTTTCATGTGTGAACCTGAAAGGAGCATATTTATGGCTTATTTGGAGATTGTAAACGTCAAGGGGCGCGAAATTCTGGATTCCCGCGGCAACCCCACCGTTGAGGCGGAGGTCACGCTGGCGGATGGCACGGTCGGCCGCGGCATGGCGCCCAGCGGCGCTTCCACCGGCGAGTTTGAGGCGCTCGAGCTGCGCGACGGCGACAAGGGCCGCTACCTCGGCAAGGGCGTGACGAAGGCGGTCGAGCACATCAACACCACCATCGACAAAGTGCTCTGCGGCATGGACGCTTCCGATATCTACGCGGTGGACGCGGCGATGATCGCGGCGGACGGCACGAAGGACAAGAGCAACCTCGGCGCGAACGCGATTCTGGCGGTTTCCATCGCCTGCGCGCGTGCGGCGGCCATTTCGCTGGATATCCCGCTATATCGTTTCCTCGGCGGCATTTCCGGCAACCGCCTGCCCGTGCCGATGATGAACATCCTCAACGGCGGCGCGCACGCGACCAACACCGTCGATACCCAGGAGTTCATGATTATGCCGGTCGGCGCGCCGAGCTTTAAGGAGGCGCTGCGCTGGTGCGCGGAGGTGTTCCACGCGCTGGCTTCCATCCTCAAGAGCCGCGGGCTGGCGACCTCCGTCGGCGACGAGGGCGGCTTCGCGCCGAACCTGTCGAGCGACGAGGAGACCATCGAAACCATTCTGGCGGCGGTGGAGAAGGCCGGTTACAAGCCGGGTGTCGATTTCATGATTGCGATGGACGCGGCCTCCTCCGAATGGAAGAGCGAAAAGGGAAAGGGCTTCTACAAGCTGCCCAAGGCGGGCACGGAATACACCGGCGACGAGCTGATTGCCCACTGGAAGAGCCTGGTGGAGAAGTATCCGATTATTTCCATCGAGGATGCGCTGGATGAAGAGGACTGGGAGGGCTGGCAGAAGCTCACCCGCGAGCTGGGCGGCAAGGTGCAGCTTGTCGGCGACGATCTGTTTGTCACCAACACCGAACGGCTGGCCAAGGGCATCGAGCTGGGCTGCGGCAACGCGATTCTGATTAAGCTCAACCAGATCGGCTCCGTTTCCGAAACGCTGGAGGCCATCAAGATGGCGCACAAGGCGGGCTATACCGCGATTTCCTCCCACCGCAGCGGCGAGACGGAGGACACCACCATCGCCGATTTGGCCGTGGCGCTCAACACCTGCCAGATTAAGACGGGCGCGCCGAGCCGCACCGAGCGCGTGGCCAAATACAACCAGCTGCTGCGCATCGAGGAGGAACTGGGCGCGAGCGCGGTGTATCCGGGCATGAAGGCGTTCAACGTCAAGCGCTGAGCAGGCGTTCGGATGTTCAGAATCCGTTAAAAGTTTGATGAACACGTGAAGAACCAAAGCTGCGCGAAAGGCGGAATTTCCGGCGTAAAAAGGATCGTATTTACAGATTATCCGTGTTATGTCGGCGATCCAAATCGTGCGGCTTTTTCTTGGCCGATTCGTCAGTTGTCTGACGATTGGCTTTATGCTACAATGTCCGCGTTCCGACATATCGACCGACCGTCCGTAAAGGAGAGTTTGCATGGTTCATTTTGAGCAGTGGGAAGGCTTCGAGGGCCGCATCTGGCGCGAAGAGGTCAACGTCCGTGATTTCATCCAGAAGAACTATAAGCCTTATGCGGGGGATGAGCGCTTCCTCGTCGGCCCGACGCAGGCTACCGATAAACTCTGGGGCATTCTCCAGAAGCTGCAAAAGGAAGAGCGCGCGAAGGGCGGCGTGCTGGATATGGAGACGCACGTCGTTTCCGGCCTGACCGCCTACGGCCCGGGCTACATCAGCGAGGCGGATAAAGACCTCGAACAGATCGTCGGTCTCCAGACCGACAAGCCGCTCAAGCGTGCGTTCATGCCCTTCGGCGGCATCAAGATGGCGGAGGAAGCCTGCAAGAATTACGGCTACGAGCCGGACCCCGAGCTGCACAAGATTTTCACCGAATACGCGCCGACCCATAACGAGGGCGTGTTCATGGCCTATACGCCGGAGATGAAGAAGGCGCGCCACAACAAGATTATCACCGGCCTGCCGGATACCTACGGCCGCGGCCGCATCGTCGGCGATTACCGCCGCGTGGCGCTCTACGGCATCGACTTCCTGATTGAGGAAAAGACCAAGGATCTGGCCAACTGCGGCGACGGCGCGATGACCGAGGACGTCATCCGCCTGCGCGAGGAAATCGCCAAGCAGATCCGCGCGCTCAAGGGCATGAAGGCGATGGCCGCTTCCTACGGCTTTGATATCAGCAAGCCCGCCGCCAACGCGAAGGAGGCCTGCCAGTGGCTGTATTTCGGCTACCTGGCCGCCATCAAGACGCAGAACGGCGCGGCGATGTCCGTCGGCCGCATCTCCACGTTCCTGGATATCTATATGGAGCGCGACCTGGAGCGCGGTCTCATCACCGAGGAGCAGGCGCAGGAACTGATTGACCACATGGTCATGAAGTTTCGCATGGTCAAGTTCGCCCGCATCCCGAGCTACAACGCGCTGTTCTCCGGCGATCCGGTCTGGGCGACGCTGGAGGTCGGCGGCATCGGTGTGGACGGCCGCTCGATGGTCACCAAGAACGACTTCCGTTTCCTGCACACGCTGGAAAACATGGGCCCGTCGCCGGAACCGAACATGACCGTGCTCTATTCCGAGGATCTGCCGGACGCGTTCAAGCATTACGCCGCGAAGATTTCCGTGCTGACCAGCTCGGTGCAGTATGAAAACGACGACGTGATGAAGCCCGTCTGGGGCGACGATTACTCCATCTGCTGCTGCGTTTCCGCGACGCAGACCGGCAAGGAGATGCAGTTCTTCGGTGCGCGCGCGAACCTGGCGAAGTGCCTGCTCTACGCGCTCAACGGCGGCGTGGATATGAAAACCCGCGAGCAGGTCGGCCCGGCGTATCGCCCGATTACAAGCGAAGTGCTCGATTACGACGAGGTTATCGCCGCGTATGACCGCATGATGGATTGGCTGGCGGGCCTGTATGTGAATACGCTGAACCTGATTCAGTATATGCACGACAAATACTACTACGAAGCGGCGGAAATGGCGCTCATCGATACCGACGTGCGCCGCACGTTCGCCACGGGCATTGCGGGCTTCTCTCACGTGGTGGACAGCCTGAGCGCCATCAAGTACGCCAAGGTGACGCCGATTCGCGACGAGACCGGCCTGATTGTCGATTTCAAGACCGAGGGCGATTTCCCGCGCTACGGCAACGACGACGACCGCGCGGACGATATCGCCGTGTGGCTGCTGGGCAAATTTCTCGAGAAAATTAAGAAGCGCCACACCTACCGCGATTCCGAGCCGACGACCTCCATTCTGACGATTACCTCCAACGTCGTTTACGGTAAGGCGACCGGCAGCATGCCGGATGGGCGCAAGGCGGGCGAACCGCTCTCCCCGGGTGCGAACCCGAGCTACGGCGCGGAGAAGAACGGCCTGCTGGCCTCTCTCAACTCCACCGCGAAGCTGCCGTATCACTGGGCGCTGGACGGCATTTCCAACACGCAGACGATTAACCCGGGCGCGCTGGGCCACGACGACGAAGAGCGTGCGAAGAACCTCGTGCAGGTGATGGACGGCTACTTCATGCAGGGCGCGCACCACCTGAACGTCAACGTGTTCGGCATCGAGAAGCTCATCGACGCGATGGAGCATCCGGAGAAGGAGGAGTATGCCAACTTCACCATCCGCGTTTCCGGCTACGCCGTCAAGTTCATCGACCTCACCCGCGAGCAGCAGCTCGACGTCATCGCCCGTACTTGCCATGACCGCATGTAAGACGCTCGGGCGGGTGCATTCCGTCGAGAGCTTCGGTCTCGTGGACGGCCCCGGCGTGCGCTATGTGATTTTCATGCAGGGCTGTGCGCTGCGCTGCCAATTCTGCCACAACCCCGATTCGTGGGACGCGCATAACCCCGCCGCCGATAGGACGGACGCGCAAAGCCTGCTGGATAAGGCGCTGCGCTACAAAAAATACTGGGGCAGGGACGGCCAAAAGGGCGGCATCACCGTCAGCGGCGGCGAGCCGATGCTGCAAATGCCCTTCGTCACTGAGCTGTTTGAGCTGGCGCACGGCAAGGGCGTGCATACCGCGCTCGACACGGCGGGCCAGCCCTATCGAGAGGACGCGGCCTATCAAAAGGCGTTTGAGCGCCTGACGGACGCGACCGATTTGGTGATGCTCGACCTCAAGGCGATGGACGCGGCGCTGCATCGGCGCGTGACGGGCATGGATAACGCCAACATCCTCGCGATGGCCCGACGGCTGAGCGACATGGGCAAGCCGATGTGGATTCGCCACGTGCTCGTGCCCGGCCTGACGGACGGGGAGGACGATCTGAAACGGATGGCCGAGTTCATTCAAACGCTTCAAACCGTGGAGCGCGTGGAGATTCTGCCGTATCATACGCTGGGGCTTGGCAAATGGCAGAGGCTGGGCATCGCTTATCCGCTGGAGGGCGTGCCCGTGCCGACAAAAGAACAGGTTGCACGCGCGGAGCACATACTGGGCATTCGCTGACATTCAAGGCGGCGGTTTTCGACGAGAAAACGCCGCCTTTTTCTGTTCACGGACTTGACGGAAACGCATACAGATGATATATTGATACCACATAGAGGAAAGAAAGCGCCGAGGGCGCAAAGGACGAAAGCATGAAAACACTGGAAGAGGCGCGACGGGTGGCGGAGGAGTTTCGCAAGGTGTATGACGACGCGCACATTTTTACCGTCTGCGACGGGAAAAAGGTCTGCGTGGACGGCGGGGCGGACTGCTATGCCTGCGTGCGCAACGGCTTCCCATGCCGCAAGTGCGTGGTGGCATGCGCGCTGGATGAGAAGCGGGAAAAGTGCAAAATCGAATCCTTCGGCAAAGATATCGCGCTGATAACGGCGCAGTATCTGGAGTTCGAGGGTCAAAAATATGTGCTGGAAACGGTTCAGTGCCTGCCCGACGGCTCGATTATGGAGCCGGACGAGGGCGATTATCTGCTGGCGAAGATGACCGGCTACAACACCAAGCTCTATCACGATGCGCTGACCGGCGCTTACAACCGCCGCTACTATGAAGATATCGCCCGCAACATGCCCGGTCCGGCGGGCGTGGCCATCATGGATTTGGACGATTTCAAGGTGCACAACGACACATACGGCCATCACGGCGGCGACATCGTGCTGCAGATGGTCGCGGACGCGGTGAAGGAAAACATCCGCAAGTGCGACAACCTGATTCGTTTCGGCGGCGACGAGTTTCTGCTGATTCTGGCGAACATGCCGGAAAAGACCATTAAAAACAAGCTGGAAAAGATTCGCGACCAGGTGCACGCCACGGTTGTGCACGAATGTCCGCATCTGCGCATCTCTGTGAGCATCGGCGGCGTGGTGCAGGGCGAACACGAGACGATGGACAGCGCCGTGCGCCGCGCGGACAGGCTGCTCTATCACGCGAAGGCGACGAAAAACGAGGTCGTCGTTGAATCCGACGGCATGCTGCCGGAGCCGGACAAGCCGCGCGGCAACGAAAAGCCGCTCATTTTGATTGTGGATGATTCGCAGATGAACCGCGAGATTCTGCGCGAAATCCTCAGCAGCGATTACCGCATCATCGAGGCGCGCGACGGCGAGGAAGCGTTGTCGATGATGCATCAATACGGCACGGGCATTTCGCTCGTGCTGCTGGATATCGTCATGCCGGAGATGGACGGCTTCGAGGTGCTCTCTTACATGAATCGGGATCACTTGATTGAGGATATTCCCGTCATCATGATTTCCAGCGAGGATTCCGAATCATTCATCCGCCAGGCGTATGAGATGGGCGCGTCCGATTATGTCAGCCGCCCGTTCGACGCGAAGGTGGTCTATCGCCGCGCGACCAACAACATCAAGCTCTACGCCAAGCAGCGTCGGCTTATCCGCATGGTGACGGAGCAAATTCGCGAGCGGGAGAAAAACGTCTCCATGCTCGTGGGCGTGCTCAGCCAGATTGTCGAATTCCGCAACGGCGAAAGCGGGCTGCACGTCAAGCATATTCAGCGCTTCACCGAGTGCATTTTGGACAGGCTGATTGAAAAAGACCCCGATTTGCATTTTGACCCCAAGGAGCGGGACAACATTCCGCTGGCGTCCGCGCTGCACGATATCGGCAAAATCGCCGTGGATGACAAGATTCTCAACAAGCCCGGCAAGCTCACGCCCGAAGAGTTTGCGGCGATGAAGCTGCATACGGTTTACGGCGCAAAGATGCTCGAAGAGCTTCAGCCCTATTACGATGAGCCGCTGCTCAAAACCGCGATTGAAATTGCGCACTGGCACCACGAGTGCTGGGACGGGCGCGGTTATCCGGACGGGCTGGCCGGCGACGAGATTCCGCTTTCCGCGCAGATTGTCTCGCTGGCGGACGTATATGACGCGCTGACCAGCGAACGATGCTATAAAAAGGCGTTCTCGCACGAAAAGGCGATGGAGATGATTTTGGGCGGCGAATGCGGCGTATTCAACCCCAAACTGATCGAGTGCTTCGTCGATGTGCAGGATGTTTTGAAGAAAGAACTCTGCGACGCCGCTCGGAAAGAAAAAAGAGCGGGGGGGGGTAAAGTCGTTTTTGGCGCCGCTCCCGAACCCGACGAAGGCGCAGCCTATACGGGATATCCGCTGCATTTGAGGCTGAACTCATGAATGCGGTTTGAGACAAGGCAGAAAAGTTGATTTTCCCATTTATCGCATGGCGGTAAATGTAAAGAAAATTCAGGAACCTGAGGTTTCTGGTGAGATTTGGGGCAAAGCCCCAAGCGTTTCCGTTATAGAGAGAATACAAGGAGAGAATAGAATGAAAACGTACCTGATTACCGGCTGCGCGGGCTTTATCGGCTCGAACTTCGTCCACTACATGCTCGAAAAGCATGAGGATATCCTGCTGGTCAACCTCGATAAGCTGACCTACGCGGGCAACCTCGAAAACCTCAAGGACGTGGAGGGCGACGCGCGCCACGTGTTCGTGCAGGGCGACATCTGCGATAAGGAGCTGGTCGAGGGCCTGTTCGCCAAGTATGATTTCGATTACGTCATCAACTTCGCGGCGGAATCCCATGTGGACCGCTCCATCGCCAACCCCGAAATCTTTGTGCAGACCAACGTGATGGGCACGGTCAACCTGCTTCAGCGCGCCAAGGAAGCGTGGTATGACGCGGCCAACAAGACCTGGAAGCCCGGCAAGAAGTATGTGCAGGTTTCCACCGACGAGGTTTACGGCGCGCTGGGCGCTGACGGCTTCTTCATGGAGACGACCCCGATTAACCCGCACAGCCCGTATTCCGCCTCTAAGGCCAGTGCGGATCACTTCGTCCGCGCATTCCACGACACCTACGGCATGCCCATCAACATCACCCGCTGCTCCAATAACTACGGCCCGTATCAGTTCCCCGAGAAGCTGATTCCGCTGATGATCAACAACGTGAAGCATCACAAGCAGCTGCCGGTTTACGGCGACGGCATGCAGATTCGCGACTGGCTCTACGTGGCCGACCACTGCAAGGCCATCGACATGGTCACCAGCGACGGCAAGGTGGGCGAGGTCTATAACGTCGGCGGCCATAACGAGCGCCCGAACATCTTCATCGTCAAGACGATTATCGAGCAGCTGCACGAGCGCCTGCATGACGAGGGCATTTCCGAAGCGCTCATCAAGCACGTCGAGGATCGTCTCGGCCACGACCGCCGCTACGGCATCGACCCGACCAAGATTAAGAACGATCTGGGCTGGTATCCGGAAACGCCGTTCGAGAAGGGCATTGTGCTGACCATCGACTGGTATCTGGAGCACGAGGAATGGATGAATAACGTGACCAGCGGCAACTATCAGAAGTATTACGAGGAAATGTATAAGGCGAAGGCCGAGGTGCAGGCATGAAGTTTTTTGTCACGGGGGTGAACGGTCAGCTCGGTCACGATGTGATGAACGAGCTGCACAAGCGCGGCCATGAGGGCGTCGGTTCGGATATCGCGCCGAATTACGCGGGCATCGACGACGGTTCGGCGGTGACGACCATGCCGTATGTCAGTCTGGATATCACGGATAAGGCGGCGGTGATGCGCGTCATCGCCGAGCAGAAGCCGGACGCGGTCATACACTGCGCGGCGTGGACGGCTGTGGATATGGCCGAGGACGACGACAAGGTGGAGCGCGTGCGCGCGGTGAACGCGGGCGGCACGCAGAACATCGCCGACGCGTGCAAGGCTGTCGATTGCAAAATGCTCTATCTCTCCACGGACTATGTTTTTGACGGGCAGGGCACCGAGCCGTGGCAGCCGGACTGCAAGGCGTATAAGCCCCTCAACGTCTACGGTCAGACCAAGCTGGAGGGCGAGCTGGCGGTTGCCCATACGCTGTCCAAGTATTTCATCGTCCGCATTGCGTGGGTGTTCGGCCTGAACGGCAAAAACTTCATCAAGACGATGATTAACGTCGGTAAGACGCATGACGAGGTGCGTGTGGTCTGCGACCAGATCGGCACGCCGACCTATTGCTTTGACCTCGCCCGCCTGCTGGTGGATATGTGCGAGACGGAGAAATACGGCTATTACCATGCGACGAACGAAGGCGGCTATATCAGCTGGTATGATTTCTGCTGCGAGTTCTATCGTCAGTATGGGCTGAAAACAAAGGTCGTTCCGGTGACGACGGAGGAATACGGCCTGAGCAAGGCGGCGCGCCCGTTCAACAGCAGGCTGGATAAGCACAAACTGGCCGAAAACGGCTTTACGCCGCTGCCGACCTGGCAGGACGCCGTCAGCCGCTATCTGAAGGAAGCGCAGCTTTGAGCGATAAAGGATATTCGGTCGTCATCCCGACGCTGAACGCGGGGGAGCGGCTTTTGCCGCTGCTGGACGCGCTCAAGGCGCAGAGCATCCCGCCGGAGCGGATTGTCGTCGTCGATTCCGAATCGGAGGACGGCACGGCCGAGCGGGCGCGCGGTGTGGACGGCGTTTGGGTGACGGAAATCCGACGAGCGGCGTTTGACCACGGCGGCACGCGGGATATGGCGCTGCGCGCATGCGAAAGCGAGTTCGTCGTGTTCATGACGCAGGATGCCATGCCTGTGGATAACGCCTGCATGGAGAAGCTGCTTGCGCCGTTTGACGACGCGCGCATGGCGGCAGTCGGCGGACGGCAGATTGCCTATCCCGACGCGAGGCCGTTTGAAAAGCTGATTCGCGCCAACAACTATCCCGCAGAGAACCGCACGTGGGGCAGGGAGGATATCCCCGCGCTGGGCGTGCGCGCCTTCCTGATATCGGATGTATGCGCCGCGTATCGGCGGGCGGATTATTTGGCCGTCGGCGGGTTTGACCACCCGATTCTGACCAACGAGGATATGCTCATGGCGCAGAAGCTGCTCGAAGCGGGGCGGCGCATCGCATACAGCGGCGACGCGGCGGTGTATCATTCCCATAACTTCACGCTTCGGCAGGAGTATCGACGCAACTATATCATCGGGCAGACGATGAAGCGCTATGAAGCGCGCTTCGCTTATGTCAGCGAGATGAAAAAGGGCACCGAGCTGGCGAAAAGCGTGCTGCTTGAACTGCTCAAACACGGGCAGGTCGGCGAATGTTTCTGCTTTGCCGCCAACTGTGCGGCCAGGCTGCTCGGGAACCGTATGGGCAGACGGGCTGAAAGCAAAAAATAATCAACCAAGCCGAAGAGACGGGAGACTGTTTCTTCGGCTTTTTGATGCGCAAAAGCAAATAAAAAGTCTGTTCCGACTGTTTTTGAAAGAAAGGCTTGGCTTAAACTTCACTTCAAGTCATACAATAACCCCATCAACAGCATTCGGGAGGTACAGACATGTATACGCAGACTTTGACATTGGCCAACGGCGTGAAAATTCCGCAGCTGGGGCTTGGCACATGGTTCATCGACGACGCAAACGCCGCTCAGGCCGTGCGGTCGGCAGTAGAACCGGGGTATCGCCATATCGATGCGGCGCAGGCCTACGGCAATGAGCGCGGCGTGGGCGAGGGCATCCGCACGTGCGGTGTGCCCCGCGAGGAGCTGTTCGTCGTATCCAAAGTGGCGGCGGAGCACAAGACCTATGAGGAAGCGAAACGCTGACGAAGATGGGGTTGGATGCGCTGGATATGTGGGGAAAAAGTTTTCCGTCCGCTATCGGACAAACGGCTATTACGATATTCAAGCATCCGAATCCGGCTTTCAAGTGCGATACACGCGCTTTGAAACATCCGTCGAACGGGGATTTGACGACGTGTTCTTCGGCGCATGGCTGGAGGAGCCGCTAACATTCGGCGCGTTTGAAGGGGAGAAGATGGTCGGATTCGTCGAAGGCGCGTTGGAAAGCTGGAATAACCGTTTCCGAATCAGCAATATATGCGTGTTTGACACGGACAAGCGCGGCGGCGGAATCGGCGGCAGGCTGATGGAAACCATGCAGAAAGCAGCGGAGATCGTCGGCGCAAGGATGCTTGTTTTGGAAACGCAATCCTGTAACGAGAACGCGATTGCGTTTTACCGAAAGAACGGTTTTTCCGTCATCGGATTGGATTTGTATGCGTATGGCAACGACGCTTGGAACGGCATGAAGTCAGAATGGAGATGGGCAAAAAGCTTGTTTCTGCACATAAAGAAGGATAACCGGTGAAAGGCTTTATGAAAAAACATGCTGCGGCGGAAGATGTGAAAAATCGGGAGCGTAACGACTGCGCGGAGGGCATGCGCGTACCAAAAAAGACGGGAGAATGAAGGTTGAACAGACAGCCGACTGCATGGATAAGCCGACGGCGTTTGCGAACGACCGCGTGCAAAAATGAAAAATAATGAAGAGGAACGCCGCTGCAAAAGCATGACGGCGTTCCTTTTTGGAGAGCAGAGGTGCGTTTACGCCTTCCCACTCATGGAGCGCTCGGCCTGCTCGATGAGGCGCTTGCCCCTGTTAACCGGACGAAGGTTTAACTTCAACCGAGAGGACGGAAAAGGTAGAATTAAAAGCAAGGTGTCCTACCACGTACAAATCAAACTGGTCTGAAAATGAACGGAACGATCTGAACAGAAAAACAATATAAATGTAATGTAACAAATACAAAATAAGAAAAAACGAAATAAGCCGTCTGAATGGAGATGTTCCCCGAATGACCGGTTTTCCGGTATGGGGAAGGGGTTATCCGTTGCGCAGGCGGTTTTTTTGATGTTCTAAAGAAAGGAAATGCAGAAAGTGGATGCGCACGTTATCAGTCTTGCCAACCGGAAGGGCGGCACAGCCAAAACGACAACCTGCGTCAACCTGGGCATAGGGCTGGCGCAGGCGGGCAGGAAGGTGCTGCTTGTCGATGCAGACGCACAGGGAAGCCTGACCCTAAGCCTTGGCTGGGAGCCGGACGAGTTGCCGATTACGCTGTACGTTCTTATGATAAAAGCCATACAGGATAGACCTGTCACCCATGAAGAAGGGATGCTTCGTCACGAGGAAGGGGTGGATCTCCTGCCTGCCAACATCGAACTGGCAGGCATGGAGATGTCGCTGATCAGCGTCATGTACCGCGAAACGATACTCAAACAGGTGCTTGAGCCTTACAAACATGAGTACGACTACATTCTCATTGATTGCGCGCCGTCACTGGGCATGATGACCATCAACGCGCTGGCGGCAACAGATGGGATTGTTGTGCCGACGATTCCGCAACATTTGCCGACAAGGGGCATCGAGAAGCTGCTGGAAAGCGTTCATCAGGTCAGGCGCGGAATCAATCCCAAACTGAAAATCGAAGGAATCCTCATGACCCTGATGGACGGGCGAACGGTTTACGAGCGCGAAATCAGCGAGATGATTCGGAAGGCATACGGCGGGAAAATCAACATCTTTGGAACGGAGATTCCGCGCTCTGTGCGGGCGGCGGAAACCAGCGCCGAGGGAAAGAGCATCTTTGCCTATGCGCCCAGAAGCAAGGTCGCGGAAGCCTATCGGCAGTTGACGAAGGAGGTGTTGGCGCTTGAAAAGCAGCGCGAAGAACATCGTGCTGAAATCGGTCGATGATATCTTTCAGACCGAGGAAAATCGAGCGGATGCACAGCGCGAACGGGTATCTTGTTCTTGCGATGATTGCATCAGGAAAGAAGGTAACGCTGGATTCTTTCATGGATCGTTTATATGAACATTTCAGAATAGTGATTGCACCGGCACAGTATCGTAGAGCAATTGAAGATGGAAGCTGGAAATCCAGTAAAGATATGGCGGATTGTTTTGAAATTAATGGTCGGTGCTTTCAGGATTTCTTGAAGCAATGCGGATTTTTAAGAGATTTGTTTGATGCAACAGTTGAGGAAGAACACATTGGGAATCTAAAATGTATAATTTGTGGAAATTGAAGACTGTATAACCGTGAAATAAAAAATAAATTAGAAAAAAGATTTAAATCTATTGACGAAACGAACAAAATATGATAGGATAATCGCAGTTAGATAAGTAGCTTACAAAACTAAATGAGGTCTTCGATGGGGAGATACCCATTGACATATTTAAAGGAGGTTTTCCAATGAAAAAGTCTCTTGTGGCGCTTTTGCTCTGCCTGGTTCTGGTCGTGCTGGGCGCTGTCGCGCTGGCCGAGCTGTCTGACAAGACGATCAACATCGGCTTTGGCACGGCCATTGATTCCCTGACGCCGTTCCGTTCCAACACGGCGCGTAATGCCCCGTATTTTATTCAACTGTACGAGTCTCTCGCTGTGCAGAATTCTGACAAAGAGGTCGTTCCGTACGTCGCGAAATCCTGGACGACCGAAGACGGCGGTTTCACGTACAACATCGAAATTTGGGATAACGTGACCGACAGTGCCGGCAACCATATCACTGCGGCGGATATCGTCTGGTTCATCACGGAGTCCAAAGCGCGTGCGCTTAAGCCGGTTTTCAATAAGGTTGAAGCTGTCGAGCAGACCGGTGATTACACGCTCACCGTGAAACTGACTGGCAACATGTACGGCACCTTTGAAACCCTGCTGTTTGATACGTATGTGATTTCTGAGGCGGCCTTTAAGGCCAGCGCGGATGAGTTCGGTACTTCCTGCGTGACCACCTCTCCGTATGTGGTCAAGGAATTCACCGCCTCGGCTTCGATTTCCATGGAACGCCGCGACGATTATTGGCAGGATGTCGAGAATCTGCCGGAGTGCGTGATTCCGAACGCCAAGTATGTCAACTACAAGATCATCACGGAGGCTTCTCAGCTCGGCATTGCGCTGGAGACCGGTTTGGTTGACGTCGCGATTGATCTGGCCTCTACCACCGGCGCGCAGTTTATCGGCAACCCGGATTACACCGTGAACCTGACCGATGGCCCGCAGGGCTGGCAGATGTTCTTCTCCGGCGTGGATTCCAGCGTTGTAGCCAACGACGAGAAGCTGCGTCAGGCGATCTGCTACGGCTTGGACGCCAACGGCTTCATTCAGGGCGTTGCCGCCGGCTACGCGACGCAGATGTGGGACGTCTGCTCCCCGATGATGATCGGCTTCAACGAAGCATGGAAGCAGGAAGATTACTACACCTATGATCCGGCCAAGGCTGCTCAGCTCCTCAAAGAATCCAACTACAAGGGTCAGACGCTGAAGATTCTTTCCACGTCTTCCGCGAATGCCTCCCGCATCGCGCAGATTATCCAGAATTACCTGCTGGCGCTGGGCGTCAACGCAGAAGTCAATTCCGTGGATATGGCGCTGTATACATCCATCCGTCTGGATGGCTCCCAGTATGATATCGTGATCGGCACCATCGGCGGCTACTGCATGGCAGATCACTGGGCGATTCGCTACGATCCGGCTGCTTATGCCACCGGCGACGCGACTGGCCGCCATGATATGGAATTGGCGGAGCTTCTCTATAAGACGTGGACTGTCGAAGGCTTCACGCCGGAGAACATCGAAACCGTGCATAACTACATCAAGGAAAGCGCGATTGGTTATGGCATCGTGAACCCGCAGGTGTTCACCATCTGGCGCAATGCGGCTGGTCTGAGCAAAGAAGTTTGCGGCGGTATCAGCAACTATGTCGTGCCGTCTGCCTGCGAATTCTAAACAACTGATTCATTGAAAACGGCACGCAGTACTTATCCCCCTTGAGTGCTGCGTGCCGTTTTTAAGGCGGGGAGGAAATTTATGCTGCGTTATATCGGAAAACGCCTGCTTTGGATGATCCCGATTGTGCTGGGCGTTGCAATTCTGGTGTTCACGATGATGACCTTCTGCCCGGGCGATCCGGCGGAAATCATCCTCGGCACGACGGCGACCGAAGCGGATTTGGTTGCCAAGCGCATGGAGCTTGGCCTCGATGACCCCTACATTGTGCGTCTGGCGAAGTACTTGAGCGACGTGTTCCTGCATTTTGATCTGGGCACGTCTTGGATCACGAACATCAGCATTGGTGCTGCTATTGCGGAAAGAATGCCGCGCACGCTGATTCTGGCGGTTGTGACGCTGGTGATTGCGTTTGGCCTGGGGATTCCGCTGGGCATTGTCGCCGCAACCCATCAGAATAAGTGGCAGGATCATCTGTCGATGATTCTGGCATTGGTTGGCGTGGCCGTGCCGAATTTCTGGCTGGCGCTGCTGCTGATTATCCTGTTTTCCGTCAAGCTGGGCTGGCTTCCGGCGATGGGCATCGGCACCGGTCTGGCCGGCATCAAGTATTATATCCTTCCGGCGGTTTCTAACTGTGCGGGTGCGCTGGCCAACTGTGCCCGCCAGACCCGTTCCTCTATGCTGGACGTCATTCGCGCGGATTATATCACGACAGCACGCGCTAAGGGCGTTCCGGAACGCATGGTCATTTCCAGACATGCGCTCAAGAACGCGTTGATCCCAATCATTACCATGATGGGCACGTCGTTTGGCCGTCTGCTTGGCGGCGCGATGATTATCGAAACGATCTTTTCCCTGCCGGGCATGGGTTCTTACATCATTGGCGCGGTCAATAACCGAGACTATCCGATCGTGCAGGGCGGATCCATCGTGCTGGCTATTGCCTTCAGCATTGCGATGCTGCTGATCGATCTGCTCTACGCTGCGGTTGATCCGCGCATCAAAGCGCAGTACGCTGCCAAATCGAAGAAGAAGGTGAAAGCGAATGGCTAACGCGGCGTCGAAAAAGAAATACAAGAAGCAGGGCGAATTTGCCCGCGTGATGAAGCAGCTTGCCAAAAACAAGGTGGCCATGCTGGGATTGGTGATTTTGATCGTCGAGATTCTGATGGCAGTTTTCGCGCCATTCATCAGCTCTTACGGTTATGCACAGATGGATTTCCTTCATACCTCTGAGGGGCCGAGCCTTCAGCATCTATTCGGCTGCGACGATATGGGCCGTGATATCTTTACCCGAGTGCTCTATGGCGGTCGCTATTCCATTTCAATCGGCATCATCGCTATTCTGATTGCCACGTTCTTTGGCGTTGTTATTGGTGCGGTTGCCGGATATTTCGGTAACCGGGTCGATAACATCATCATGCGTCTGCTGGATATCATTCAGGCGATTCCGGGTATGCTGCTGATGATCGTGATTTCTGCCGTACTTGGGCCGGGCTTTTTCAATACGATTATCGCGATGTCCGTTTCCAGCATCTCCGGCATGGCGCGCATGCTCCGCGCGCAGATGATGAAGGAGCGTGGCGCTGAGTATATCGAGGCGGCGCAGTCCATCAATTGCTCGAAGATCAGCATCATTTTCAAGCACCTGCTGCCCAACTGCATTTCGCCGATTATCGTTCAGGCGACGATGGGTGTAGCGCAGACCATCACGATGGCTGCCGGTTTGAGCTTCATCGGCTTGGGTGTGCAGCCGCCGCTGCCGGAATGGGGCGCGATGCTGTCTGCTTCGCGTTCGTTTATCCGCCAGTATCCGCACATGGTCATTTTCCCGGGTCTCGCGATTGCGGTCACGGTTCTGGCGCTTAATCTGCTGGGCGACGGTCTGCGCGATGCGCTTGATCCGAAGCTGAAGAACTGAGGGGGAGAAGAAGATGGCTGAAAACCAGAACAAACACTACCTGTCCGTAAACGATTTGGTTGTGGAATATAAGTCGGATGGGCAAACGGTACATGCGGTCAACGGCGTATCCCTGCATCTGGATCGCGGCCGCACGCTGGGTCTTGTCGGCGAGACGGGCGCGGGCAAGACGACCATCGCCAAGTCCATTCTGCGCATCTTGCCGGATGTGGGCTGCAAGGTGAAGCAGGGGAGCGTTACGCTTGACGGGCAGGAGCTTCAAACGCTTCCGGAAAACGAAATGCGTAAAATTCGCGGCAACGTCATCTCGATGATTTTTCAGGATCCGATGACGGCGCTCAACCCTGTGCAGACGGTCGGCGATCAGATCGCTGAGGTGGTTCGCCTGCATAGCGACAGCCACACCGATAGCGAAAAGCGCGCCAAGGAAATGCTGGAAATCGTCGGAATTCCGGCCGAACGCTATCACGAGTATCCGCATCAGTTTTCCGGCGGCATGAAACAGCGCGTGGTGATCGCCATTGCGCTGGCCTGTAACCCGCAGCTGCTGCTGGCCGACGAGCCGACCACCGCGCTTGACGTGACCATTCAGGCGCAGGTCATGGATTTGATTTCCGATCTGCAAAAAAAGTTCCAGACGGCTATGCTGCTGATTACGCATGACATGGGCGTTGTTGCGCAGACCTGCGATGACGTAGCAGTGATTTATGCTGGAAACATTGTCGAATACGGCACGAAGGAGCAGATTTTCGATCATCCGACCCACCCGTACACCGTCGGGCTTTTCGGCGCGATTCCGGATATGAACGAGGACGAGATGTGGCTTCATCCGATTGAGGGGATGCCCCCCGATCCGACCCATCTGCCGCAGGGATGCGCGTTCCATCCGCGCTGCAAATACGCGACGGAAGAATGCCGCCGGGGCGAAATCGCGATGGAAAAGACTGAGGACGGACATGAGTGCCGCTGCTGCCGCATGAACGCACTCAAGGAGGATTGACGATGGAACCTGTCATTGAAGTACAGCATCTGAAAAAATATTTTCCGACAAGCCACGGTATGCTCCATGCGGTTGACGATGTGAGCTTTACCATTGAAAAGGGAAAGACGCTGGGCGTTGTGGGCGAATCCGGCTGCGGCAAGTCTACGCTGGGCCGCACGATCATCCATCTGCACGAGAGCACGGCGGGCAAGATTTTTCTGGAGGGCGAGGATATCACCAGCCTGAATAACCGCCAGCTTAGGCAGGCGCGCGAAAAAATGCAGATTATCTTCCAGGATCCGTATTCCTCTCTGAACGCGCGTCAGACCATTGAAAGTACGATTCGCGAGCCGCTGGCTGTTTCACGCCGTTACAGCCGCAAGGAGATCGACGAAAAGACGCAGGAGCTGATGGAGCTGGTGGGCATTGACGAGCGGCTGCGCGTCTCTTATCCGCATGAGCTGGACGGTGGCCGCCGTCAGCGCGTCGGCATCGCACGTGCGTTGGCGCTGGATCCGAAATTCGTCGTTTGCGACGAGCCGGTTTCCGCGCTGGATGTTTCCATTCAGGCGCAGGTGCTCAATCTGCTCAAAAAGCTGCAAATTGAAAAGGGTCTGACCTACATGTTTGTTACCCATGACATGTCGGTTGTCCGCCATATTTCCGACGATATTTGCGTGATGTATCTGGGACAGGTTGTTGAAAAGTGTCCTTCGAAGGAGCTGTTCAAGAATCCGCTTCATCCGTATACGAAGGCGTTGCTTTCTGCCATTCCCTCTACGGATATCCATCATCCCAGAAAGCGCGAAATCCTTAAAGGCGAAATCGTCTCCCCGATCAATCCCAAGCCGGGCTGCCGCTTTGCCGCCCGTTGCCCCTTCGCGACGGAGGCGTGCCATCAGCCGCAGGTTCAGGAAGAGGTTTCGGCCGGCCATTTTGTCACTTGCTGCCGAATCCATGAGCTGTAAGCGGCAGAATCGGCGGACAGGCGTATAAGAAACAGGACTGCCGAACAAGTGAATGTTTGTCGGCGGTCCTGTTTCGGCTTTATGAAAATGGTCAGCTGAATGTGACAGTTCCCGAGTTGTAGGTGGCGATGCGGCTGGACCAGCGCAGCTGAACAGCCTCGATTTTCGCCTGACTGTAGGTCGTAAACAGCAGCCCTTTCGTCGGAAAGCGAAGCATGGTTTCAAAACGCTGCTGCTCCGTCATTTCTTTTTCGGAAAAATAGATATAAAGCGTTCCGGGGTTTTTCTTCTTGTCTCCGTGCCCCAGTACGCGGCTGCCGGCAACGCCGATTTCCGCGATTTCACGCCAAGGCAGGAAGCGGGTTTTGCGCCCAAAGAGGTTCAGACGGGTAACCCCTTCGTCGTCGATGCGCAGAGATGCGCCGTAAGTCGCGCAAATCGGAAGAAACAACGCGCCAATACCGATGAAAACGGCTGCGGACAGGGGACGAGCAAGGGCAAACAGCATACATAAGCCCAGCGTCAGGCAGACGAGACTGGTGCCGAGCGCGGCGACAAACTTGAGTGTGTTGACCCGAAAGGTTTGCGATTTCAAGAAAATCCCTCCTTGAATCAGTCTTCGATGAGATTGAGCTGAGCGCGTATCGCCAGTGCCGCCGCGCTGCGCGCGCCGTTGAAATCGTTGGTTTCAACGAAGTGAAACTGCGTATGCGTGCGATCCTGAAGCATGAGATGCTCACGGATGACGGACATCAGATACGCGCGGTTTTCCGCCGAATCGGCGACGCGCGCATCGATGATAAACGCGTCCGGCAGAATGAAATTGCAGACGTTGCAGATGGCGTAGCCGAGGTATTCGAGGCTTTGGCGAATCAATTCGCAAACGGAGGATTCGCCCTGCTGCTGAGCCTGAAGAATCTGCTGAATGGTCGGGCGTTTTCCCTCACAGATTTCGCGGAGAATCGGCGCTTTATTTTCGGCGATAAGGGCAAGGCATTTATCTGCCAGCGAACGTTCGCCGGAAAAGGAGCTGAGCGTCCCACCAAGCCCTAAAGAGTCGCCGAAGTTGGGCGGCGTGAGGAGCATATAGCCCAGTTCGCCCAGACCGAGCGCCCGGCTGTGCAGATTGGTATCGCGCAGGATGAAGGGGCAGGAGATACCGCGTGCGACAAACAGATACGCGAGCGTCGAAGTGCCGTTGAATTGCTCGCGCTGATAGAGCTGAATGCCCAGCGCACGGGCGTTGGCGTCGTTACCGATTGCGATAATGCCGTCGAAGCTGCAGCCCCGCTGAATATCCTCGCGGACATTGCGGTTGAACCAGCGATACTGATGGTGCGCAAGCAGAACGCCGTTTTCCCAATCCACGACGCCCGGAATGGCGATGCCGATACCGGAGATGCGTTCGCGGGGAACGGGGCTGCCGGAAAGCAGCTCGCAGATCAGGACGCAGACACGGCGGATGTTTTCGTCGTAATCGCGAATCAATTCGAGATCCGAGCGCCTAAAAAGAACGCGGCCGCGATAGTCCGTCAGGCAGATATGCCGGGCGCTCTGGCGAATTTCCACGCCGATAAAGTAATGCGAAGCGGCATTGATGTCGATCAGCGAGGCTTTTCGGCCGATTTTGCCTTCGGGCGAATTTGCGTCTTCCAGCTCGCACAGGGAACCGGCGGTGAGCATGACGTTGATATTGGTGGTTACGGTGGTGCTGGTTACATCCAAACATTCTGCCAGATCGGAACGAAGGATCGGGCCGTAAAAATAGATCATTTTACGGAGCAGAATCTTAGCGGACGGCCGGAGCGTAATCTTAGGCGCAGTACTGCGGGGAATATTCTGCATGAAAATCTCCTTCCGAAGCATCGAATTTATTTTTAAGTAATCTACTTTTTTAATATAGCAAATACTGTGTTGATTGTCAATCCAAACGGAAAGGAAATCGGTACGATGAAAGCGATCGTGCTCATGTTTGATTCGCTGCGCAGGGATATGCTCTCCTGCTATGGCGGCGATGTGGCTACGCCGAATTTCGACAGGCTGGCACGCCATACGGTTCGATTTGAAAACAGCTACGCCGGAAGCCTGCCCTGTATGCCCGCAAGGCGGGAATTGCATACGGGTCGGCTCAACTTTCTGCATCGCAGTTGGGGGCCGGTAGAACCGTTTGACGACTCTATGCCGGAATTGCTTGCGGCAAACGGCGTACATACGCATCTGGCGACGGACCACTACCATTATATTCAAGACGGCGGCGCGACGTATTGCGGCCGATACAGCACGTTTTCCTGCGCGCGCGGGCAGGAGAGCGACGCATGGGTGGGGGATTTGACGCCGCGCGAAAAGGAGTTTGCCCCCAACCAGCTCAGCCCGGAGCAGATGACCGGGCCAATGCGGCAGGCGCGCGCCAAGGGCGGATGGCAAAGCGAAAGCAACCGGACGAGAATCCGCGGCGAAGCGGATTACCCGATGGTGCAAACCTTTGACGACGGTTTGGATTTTATTGAGCGCAACGCCGGATATGACCGCTGGTTTCTCCAATTGGAATGCTTTGATCCGCATGAGCCGTTTGTTTCTCCCGAAATCGATCAGGCCAGGTTCCTCAGCCCGGATGACTTCGCTTCTCCGGATTGGCCGCAGTACGCACCCGCAACGGAAGACGGACAGACGATCGAACGGATGCGCAATAAGTACAAGGCGCTGCTGACGTTCTGCGATCGTCAGGTAGGGCGGCTTCTGGATGTGATGGACGAAAAGAATCTCTGGGAGGATACCATGCTCATCTGCAATACCGATCATGGTTTCTTCCTGGGCGAGCATCACTGGTGGGGCAAGGGTACGATGCCCAATTACGATGAGTTGGTGCATACGCCGATGTTCATCTGGGATCCGCGTGAGAAACGCTGCAACGCGGCATCGGATGTGCTTGTACAGACGATCGATATTGCGCCGACGCTGCTGGAGTTTTTTGGCGTTCCGATTCCGAAAGACATGCTGGGCTGTTCTCTGCGGCAGGCGCTTCGGGGGCAGAAGGTCAGGAATGCGGCGCTGTTCGGCTATCACGGCGGCGCGGTGGGCATTACCGACGGGCGCTGGGTGCTGTTGCGTGCGATTGCAGATTCCGAAAACAGCGCATTCGAATATACGCTGATGCCGACGCACATGAAGACCATGTTCTCGCCTGAAGAATTGAGGCGGGCAGAGCTGGTCGAGGGTTTCCCATTTATGAAGGGGGTTCCGGTGCTCAAAATTCCGGCGAAAACCAATCCGCGATTCCTGCATAGCCAGAGCGAGGATTTGCTGTTTGACCTGCAAAAGGACCCCAAACAACAGCATCCGGTGGATTGCCAAGCCGAGAAGGCGCGTCTGCTTGAACAGATGGCCGAGCTGTTTGTGCAAAACGACGCGCCGGAAGAGAGCTATCGCCGGTATGGCCTAAAGCATATACATCACTGAAAAGATTGATGAAAGAACAGACGAGGGGATGAATTCAAAGATGATTAATTTGAAAGCGAATCCGTTTTTTCTGGACGATGAGGCGATTGCGTGGGTGAACCGCACGCTTTCGGAGATGACCGTGGAGGAAAAGGTCGGTCAGCTGTTTTGCGTTTTGTTTAAAGAGGGAAAGCCCGAAGAATTTGATTATGTTTACAGCATTTTGAAGCCCGGCGGATGTATGTACCGCGTCATTCCGACTGAGCGCGCCGTGGCCGCATCTCAGGCGCTTCAGGCGCGCAGCAAAATTCCGCTGCTGATTGCCGCCAATCTGGAAAAGGGCGGAAACGGTATCGTGAAGGAAGGAACGCTGGTTGGCGCTCCTATGGAAATCGCCGCGACGGACGATACGGAGATGGCGGCAAAGATGGCGCAGGCGTGCGCAGAGGAAGCGAAGGCAGTCGGCGCGAACTGGGCCTTTGCCCCCATCATTGACATTGATACCAATTTCCGCAACCCGATCACAAACACCCGCACCTTTGGTTCCGACCCCGAACGCGTGACGCGGATGGGCAAGGCCTATGTGGAGCGCGTGCAGGCGTTGGGACTGGCCGCCTCCATCAAGCATTTTCCGGGCGACGGTCAGGACGAGCGCGACCAGCATCTGGTGACCTCCATCAACAGCATGGATTGCGAAACGTGGATGAACACCTATGGCAAGGCCTATCAGACCGGCATCGACGCGGGCGCGCTGACCTGTATGGTCGGCCATATCATGCAGCCGGCGTGGACGCGCGCACTGAACCCGGAAATCCGCGACGAGGATATCATGCCCGGAACGCTCAGCCCGGAACTCCTTCAGGGCGTACTGCGCGGCAAGCTGGGCTTCAACGGCATGATCTGCACGGACGCGACCACCATGGCGGGCTATATGCTTGCGATGAGCCGCCGCCGCGCGGTGCCGGAGTGTATCGCAAGGGGATGCGATATGTTCCTCTTTGCGCGCAACCTGTCGGAAGATTACGGCTTCATGCTCGACGGTGTTCGCGACGGAACGATCACCCTTGAGCGCCTTGACGAGGCCGTAACCCGTATTCTGGCGACCAAGGCCGCGCTGGGATTGCACAAGGGCGTGCCGGCCATCAGCGTCGAAAAAGCCGGAGAAATTGTCGGCTGCCCGACGCACCATGCGTGGGCGGACGAGTGCGCAGACAGGGCCATCACGCTGGTCAAGGAACAGCAGGGCGTTTTGCCGATTACGCCGGAGCGCTATAAGCGGATTCTGTTTTATACCATTGAGCCCCCGGCAGGCGGCGAGGGTGCGTATCAGGTGAAATCGGCGTGCGGAAAGGTCAAGGAGCTGCTTGAAAAAGAAGGGTTTGAGGTGGATGAGTTTGTGCCTCAGCCTTATGGCGAGGGCTTTACCGCCAAATACATGGATTTTGTTGACAAATACGATTTGATTCTCTATGTGGCAAATCTGACGACCAAGAGCAACCAGACCGTTGTGCGCATTGAGTGGCGGCAGCCGATGGGCGCGGACTGCGGGCATTATATCAACGATATCCCCACGGTCTTCGTCTCGCTGGAGAATCCGTATCACCTGCTGGACTTCCCGCGCGTCAAGACCTATATCAACTGCTACAGCAACAACGATCACTGCATCCGTCAGCTGATTGAAAAGCTGACGGGCAGAAGCGAATTCAAGGGGAAGAGCCCGGTGGACGCTTTCTGCGGCAAGTGGGACACGCATCTGTGAGACGGGAGGAGAGCGGATATGACGAAAATCAGGGGATTGCTGTTTGATCTGGACGGTGTGCTGGTGGATACGGCCAAATACCATTTTCTGGCGTGGAAACAGCTGGCGGATTCGCTGGGTATCGAATTTACGCTCAAGGATAATGAACGGCTCAAAGGCGTTTCGCGCATGGCCAGCTTTGACATTATTCTGGAAATCGGCCATCGCACGATGACGCAGGAGGAAAAAGAGGCTTGCTGCGCGAAAAAGAATGAAAACTATGTGGGTTATATTCGTCAGCTTCGGCAGGACGAACTGTTTCCGGGCGTCAAGCAGTTTTTTGAATCTGCTCATGCGAACGGTTATCGCATCGCGCTGGGAAGCGCCAGCAAAAACAGCATGCTGATCCTCAATCGTTTAGGAATCGCGGAGATGTTTGACGCGATTATTGATGGGACGAAGGTCAGCCGCGCCAAGCCGGATCCCGAGGTGTTTCTTGCGGGCGCACAGGCGCTGGGGCTTCAGCCGGAGGAGTGCATTGTTTTTGAGGACGCTGTGGCCGGCGTTCGGGCGGCACACAACGCCGGGATGAAGGCCGTCGGCATCGGCACGCGTGAAAATCTGCCCGAAGCGGATATAGTGATCGAAGGGCTTCAAAACGTGACGCCGGATGAACTGGAAGCCCGTCTCTTTAGCGAATAAGAAGGAGAGCGATACGATGAAAATCCTGTATGTTGATATTGATACCCTGCGTCCGGATCACCTGGGCTGCTATGGTTATGCGCGCAATACGTCTGAAAACATTGACGCGATTGCCCGCGACGGCGTTCGCTTTAACGATTATTACTGTTCGGACGCGCCCTGTCTTCCCAGCCGTGCGGCGCTGGTCAGCGGGCGGTTCGGTATCCATAACGGCTGCATCAACCATGGCGGCGTTTATGCCGAAATGCGCCCCGAGGGGCACGACCGCGCGATGCAGGATGGTTTTGGCCGCTTCTCTTTGCCTGCGGTGATGCGCAGAGCAGGTATGCACACCGCGACAATCTCCAGTTTTGCGGATCGCCACGGCGCGTGGTGGTTTAACGGCGGCTTCAACGAATGCTACAACGTGGGCAAGCGCGGCCTTGAGCCGGCGGACGATGTGCTGCCGATTGCGCTCAAATGGCTGGATGACAACAAGGATCGTAAGGATTGGTTTTTGCATGTCCACGTCTGGGATCCGCATATCCCGTATCGCACGCCCGAAAAGTATGGCCGTCCCTTTGAAAACGAGTCGCTTCCGGATAACTGGATGACAAAGGAGCTGCTCGAATACCAGCGGCAACACTGCGTCGGCGCGCACAGCGCCTGCGAGGTCAACGGCTATTCGGATGCACCGGATGCCGCGCATCCGCGCCAGATTACCCATGTTCGCGATCTGGATGAGTTTAAGCGTCTGGTGGATGAATACGATACGGGTGTTTGGTATGCGGATAAGCGTTTGGGCGAAATCTTCGACAAGCTGCGCGAACAGGGGATCTATGAGGATACGGCGATTATCATCAGTTCGGATCACGGTGAATCGCTGGGCGAACTGGGATCCTACTGCGAGCATGGCGAGGCGGACGCGATTGTGACCCATATTCCGATGATTATCAAGTGGCCGGGCTGCGCCAAAAATGCGGAGAGCAACGGGTTCCATTATCATTTGGATTTATTGCCGACGCTGATCGATCTGCTGGGCGGGGTGCCCGAATTCAAGGCCAACCGCGTTACGGGTAAGGTGACGCCGTTTGATTACGACGGCGAAAGCTATGCCGATCTGGTTCGAACGGGCGAGGATGGCGGCCGCGAATATCTGGTTGTGAGCCAGTGCGCGCATGTTTGTCAGCGCGGCGTTCGCTTCGGCGATTGGATGTACATCCGCACGTATCACGACGGCTATCATCTCAATGAAGCGGATGAGCTGTTTAACCTCAAGGATGATCCGCATGAGCAGCATAACGTGGCGAAGGAATTCCCGGAGGTTTGCTGGCACGGTGCGTGGTATTTGGAGCATTGGGTTGCAGAAAACATGCTCAAGAACATCGAGCATCAGGAAGTGGATCCGCTTTGGGGCGTTATTCACGACGGCGGCCCATTCCATTGCCGGGGCTATCTGACCCATTATTGCGAACGGCTGGAACAGACCGGCCGGATCGAAGAGGCCGAGGCGCTGCGCCGCCGTCATCCGCAGGATCTGAAAGAAAGCTACTGAGCCTGAAGATTGACTTGAAGCGAAAGGGAAAACGGCGATGCAATACGTGAATATGTTGATAAAGCCGGCGTCCAGCCTGTGCAACTTGCGCTGCAGGTACTGCTTTTACGAGGATGAATCCGAAAAGCGGATGCAGAAAAGCATGGGCGTGATGCAGGAGGCGACAGCGCAGCGCGTGATTGAAGCTGCGGTGGAGGCGGGGCGCAACGGAAGGGGAATCAGTTTCTCTTTTCAGGGCGGCGAACCGACCGTAGCGGGGCTTCCGTTTTTTGAGCGCTTCGTTTCACTTGTCAGGGAAGAAAATAAGACCCGCCTGCCGGTATCGTATGCGATTCAGACGAACGGAACCCTTCTTGACGAGGAATGGGCGGATTTCTTTGCGCGGAATCATTTCTTAGTGGGTATTTCTGTGGACGGTGGCAAGGGGCTGCATGACCAGAATCGAATTGATGCGCAGGGGAAGGGAACCTATGCGCAGGTGACGGCAGCGTATCGGATGCTCAAAAAGCATCGTGTGGATACAAATATCCTCTGCGTTGTGACCCGACAGTGTGCCGGGTCTGCGCAGCGGGTGTATCGGGAACTCAAAGCCATTGGCGCGCAATATCTGCAATTTATCCCGTGCCTTGACCCGCTGGGCGAGGCGCGCGGGTGCATGAGATACTCCCTGACGCCGGAAGCCTACGGCAATTTCCTATGCGCGCTGTTCGACATCTGGTATCAGGATTGGTGCGATGGCCGGTATATCAGCATCCGCTATTTCGATGATCTGGTTCACATGGCGATGGGGATGGCGCCGAGCACCTGTTCGTCTTCCGGGCGCTGCGGCGGCTATGTCGTCGTTGAAAGCGATGCGTCCGTGTACCCGTGCGACTTTTACGCGCTGGATGCATGGCGGATGGGCAGCCTGATGGATACGCCGCTTGAGAAGTTGATGCAGTCGGAAATGTACCGCCGTTTTTGCACGGAAAGCATGAACCGCCCGAAGGATTGTGCGAATTGTGCGTATGAACGGCTGTGCCATGGCGGATGCAGGCGGGATTGGACGGCGGACGGCAACTATTTCTGTGCCGCTTACAAGCGGTTCTTCGCCTATGTACAGGAGCGAATCCACCGAATTGCTTATATGGAACGGATGGCTATCAGATAAGGCCGGAAAGGGTAAAATATGCCAGTTGGTGTTTTGACAAACGTGTTGGCGGGCGCAGCCGGAATCGGAGCCGGATGCCTGCTGACGAAAAAAATGCCGCAATCTCTTCGGGAACGTTTTCCTACGATGTTCGGTTTTTGCGCGATGGGAATCGGCGTGAATTCCATCGTCAAAACCCCGTCGCTTACGGTGGCGATTCTCGCGACGTTGATCGGCTATCTGATTGGCCACCTGCTCGAGCTTGAGAATAGAACGCAGCGTATGCTGGAGGGCGTGCTTCGAAAGCTGCGCTTTGGCAGCAGCGACATGAATATGTATATCACCGTTGTAGCCCTGTTTTGCTTTTCCGGCTTTGGGTGGTATGGGACGCTGTCTGAAAGCATCGGCGGCAATCCGGATATTCTGTTTTCAAAATCGGTATTGGATTTTTTCACAGCGATGCTGTTTGCGGCCATGCTTGGTCGATCCCTTTTTGTTGTGCCGGTGATGCAGGCGGCGGTGCTGCTGGCTGTCTTTTGCGCAGGAAAGCTGGTCGGCGGCGTTTTTACGCCGCAGATGTTTACAGATCTGTCAGCCTGCGGCGGCATTCTGACGCTGGCCACCGGATTCAGGGTTGCCAAAATCAAGAACGTGGATGTGATCAATGTGATGCCCGCATTGATTCTGGTGATTCCCATCAGCGCGCTGATGACGATGTTTTGACGAATCAATAAAAAGTGGCCACGAAATAGAATTGGACTGCTATAACAGAAGTAAACACAAAAAAGAAACCCGGTCGTAGAATTACACGACATTACGCGGCTTTGCTCCGAATTTCAAACGGAGTAAGGCCGTATTTCATATCAATACGCTCGTAGTTGTAGAATTGGATATATTCGTCAACGAGCTGTTGAACTTGTTCGCCAGTAGCAGGTTTGCACCTGTATAGGCATTCAATTTTGAAAGTGCCAAAGAAGTTTTCCATTAAAGTATTATCATACGGACATGCCGATCCGCAAAAGGATATGCTGCTGCTGACAAACTGTACGCTGCTGCTGACAGACGAGGAATTTTCAGAGTATCTTTCGGAAATCAATCGGGTGACGGTCAAGTACATGAAGCAGGCAAGCTCCGAAAGCAGCAAAATGCGGAGGATCACGCTTATTTCCGCCCCGACGAACGAGTAGGTGATGGTTATGGAGAAACAAGGACAATGGCTTTCGTGTCCCTATTGCTTAGAGGAAATTCTCAACCCGGCAAAGGAAAACACTATGCAAAAGAGATGAAAGTGTCTGAAAGGATAGATTGTCCGCAAATTTGACTTCGAACGGATTGACAAGCTCCACTTGATCGTGTATAATTTACATTATACATAATTCAAATTATAAATGCGGAGGTGCGAATATGCCTGCCAAAGCAAAAGTCACAAAAGAGATGATCGTTGATGCGGCCTTTGCGATTGCCCGCGAAGCGGGAGTGGAACGCATCAACGCAAGGACTGTATCGGAAAGGCTGCATTGCTCAACACAGCCCGTCATGTATCATTTTGCGACGATGGAAGCACTGAAAAGAACCGTCTATACGAAGGCAGACCTTTATCATTCAGAATATCTGATGAATATGAAAAAACCGCCCAAGGGCGCTGCCCTTGGAATCGGAATGAACTATATCCGCTTTGCCATCGAAGAACCCCACTTGTTCCGTTTCCTTTTTCAGTCGGATTATTTTAACGGAAAGACTTTGCTTGAACTGATTGATGCAGAGGAGCTTATCCCCGTTCTTTCAGCGATGCAGAGATCCTTGGGAATCGGCATGGAGCAGACGAAAACGGTTTTCATCACGGTGTTTCTGTTTGCTCATGGGTACGCAAGCATCATTGCCAACAATTCGTTGAAATACGATGAAGACACGATCAATTCCCATTTGGAGCGGGCATACAGAGGCGCAATTTTGGCAGCGCAGGAGGAAAAGGCATGAAAGAATGTGCAGGCGCTGTCGGCACATTGGCTGACAAGCGAAGCGAGGGGTCTCAAATGGATGAAACCCTGAAATTGCGTTGGCTTTGCTGCCCAAGATGCGGCGGCAAAACAAGAACGCAGATACGGACCCATACGGTATTGGAGGATTTTCCGCTATTCTGCCCAAAGTGCAAATACACCTGCGTGATTCGTTTCAAGGACGGAAAAATTGAAGAAATCAAAATGCCAGACGCTTAGACGCAGTGCAGACTGAGAAAATCGGTTTGCTCTGCGCCTTTTTGTATGATTTAGGGAGATGAGCCAATGAAAAATTGCCTGTCGAGCAGCAGCTTTGCAAATCTGCTGTTTGTAAACGTCCAAATTGGGGACGTGAGAGCCACCGCGTTGTTTGACACCGGCGCGGGTATGACGGTCATCGCACAAAGCCTTCTGCACCGGCTTCGTGCTGCCCCGGAAAAAGAAGTCCTCCGTGCCGGAAACAATAACGGCGTGGTTCGTGCGCTTCAGACTGCCGTCATTCCCAATATCCGACTGGGAGATATTTGCATGGAGAACTGCAAGGTGCTCGTGACGGATGACGCAGATTTTGCGCTCAGCGATGAAAACGGCAGGATTTTTCCAGCTGAAATGCTGCTCGGATGGGACGTGATCTCCCGCTATCGCTGGAGTTATTCCGCAAAAGACGAATCCTTATCGGTCAGATTACCGGAAAAGACGGCTGAACATCTAAGTCCCGAAATCAAACAAGGCCCTATCGTGTTTCCGGAGTATGCCGGGCGGTGCTTTAGAGCCAGAGTGGATACCGGGCATACCGGCTCCATCCTCAGTGCCTCTTGGTATTCCCGGCTCCCTGACATTGCATATCACGAAACTGAAATTGCCGGTGTCGGTGCTTCGCAATATAAACGGCTTCCCTATGTGCGGGTGCTGCAGCTTCGGTTTCAAAACCAGACGATTTATTTGCAGAATGTCGATATTTGCGACAAGCTATACGGCCAACCGACGGAGATAGAGGCGTTGCTGGGATACGATTTTCTGGAAGGCCGCGACTGGCTGTTGGAGCAAGATTTCAGGCTTCTGCCATGAGTAACGAGGATTGGAAGATTCCGATTCCCTGATGTAAACGCCGCCGTACAGCGGAACATGAAATTTATGGAGGAACACTATATGAAAAACAGTGCATTGGTCGTGATCGACCTGCAAAATGACATCACGAAAAACTACAAGGAAATCATTGCAAAAGTCAACAAAGCGATCGACTGGGCAGAACAAAAGGAACTGTGGATCGTTTACATTCAGCATAACAACCTTTCTGCGGGAACGAGAACCTTCAAGCCCGGCACCCGTGGTGCAGAGCTGGTGCCGGAGCTAAATGTCGTATCTGACCATATCTTTACGAAGGTAAAGAGCAATGCCCTGACCAGCGAGGCGTTTGCCGCTTTTATTCAGGAGCGTGGAATTTCCGAGTTTTACGTCGTTGGTGCGGACGCCGCGGCCTGCATCAAATCCACCTGTTACAATATGGCAAAAAGCGGCTACACCATTCATGTGCTGTCAGACAGCATCACCAGCTACGATAAAAGGAAGCTGCCGGAGCTGCTGACCTATTATGTGAGCAAGGGCTGCGAGGTCTTAGAGCTTTCCGAGGTCGTCAAAAGGTAAAGATCATTTAGTATATTCCGATAGGCAAATAAATGAAACAGAAATTATTGACCATCACACTTTTCAACCTTTGCATTTTAGGGCTTGCTGTCTCTTTGACTGCTTGCGGCCGAGACTGCTTTGTTGGCATCCGCACAGCAGAGGCAGGCTCCTACCGATTGGACATTGACCGCATGACCGGAACCGACCGGTTCACAATGGAATTGAGCGCAGGCGATACGCTTGCGGTTCAATTTGAAACCGTAAAAGGCTCTATCTATATGGAGATCAAGGAGCCAGACGAAAGCTCCCTGTATGCAGGTAACGGCAAAGGCGTGAGTGAGTTTACCGTAAATATTCCTGAAAGCGGTACATATTCCATCTATGTGGAAGCGCGTCACGCCAAAGGAACGGTTTATATTCAGCAGAAAGGGGAGAAAAAAGATGCACGTTGATCAAATGCTGGCTGAGTGGGCTGCTCCGCTATGGACACAGCTTGGAGTGAATGGGATCACAGCATTGCTCATGCTGACTGCGCTATATTTCACCGTAAAATGGGCTGTCAAAAACGGCGTGAAAGAGGCGTTTCGGGAAATGAAGGAAACCGAGGAAGCGAAATGAAAAAGCTATATGAAAAAAACGAACTGACCTTTGCGATTGTATGGATCGTGGTTTATTGCGTTCTGCAATCGCTGGCGAATCCGCTGAACAAGGCCATCGGGGTCGCATACGCGGCAAGCGCCGCTTTCTGCGTTTTGCAGACGGTCGTGCTTTTCGCCTTTATCCGAAAGAACAACTTGCAGAAGCGGTATGGGCTTTGTAAATCGCCCGTTCCTGCATGTCGGTTCCTTTATTATGTGCCGCTTGTGATTTTGGCATCGGGAAACCTCTGGAACGGCGTTGCGGTTAATTACTCAGCAGCGGAAACGACCTACCGCATCGTGTGTATGCTCTGCGTTGGATTTCTGGAGGAAGTGATCTTCCGTGGTTTTCTGTTTGTGGCCATCGCAAAGGACAATATTAAATCTGCCGTTGTCATTTCCAGTGTCACCTTCGGCATCGGACATATCATCAACCTGTTCAACGGCAGCGGCATGGATCTTGTGGGTAACCTGTGCCAGATTGTCTTTGCGGTCGCAGTCGGCTTCCTGCTGGTCACGATCTTTTATCGCGGCGGCAGCCTGCTTCCTTGCATCTTCGTCCATTCCGTCCTCAACACGCTAGGCACCTTTGCGAATGATGCGAACCTTACCACGGCAATGCACCTGCTCCATCTTGCTGTTCTGGTTGCCGTTACGGTTGCCTATACGCTGATTCTGACAAGAACACTCCCGAAAAGTCAATGGAAAGAAGGCTGTAAATTTTCTCATGGCTCGGCGTGACCTACTACCTTTCGGCAGAAGCAATCGACGCGATGCTCTCTGCACTGTCCTCGCTTTGCGCGGACGGCAGCACCCTTGTGTTTGATTATCCGGACGAAAACTTCTTTGACGCGCCAGAGAAGCGCGTACAAAACACCATTATGATGGCAAAAGCAGGCGGCGAACCGATGCAGTCGGCGTTTTCCTATTCGGAGCTTGAAAAGCTGCTGGAAACGCACGGGTTTCTGATCTATGAGCTGCTGACGCCGGATGATATTCAAAGGGATGTGATTGACAAGGCCGGGGCGGATCTGAAAGCCTTTGAACACGTCAATTACTGTCTTGCGGTTAGGAAAAATTGAGGTTTATAGAGGTGGAGAGCCGGTTGAGACCATCATGCGGGCGGCTGGACTTCGCGGATGATGCAGGCAGCCAATACGAAGAAAGGAAGTCTTAAAGATGAATAACAGCTTGTTTGTCATAGAACGCGCAAGGACAGAGGATGCCGCAGCGCTCTTGGATTATCTGAAAATCGTGGGTGGTGAAACCGAAAATCTCAGCTTCGGTGCGGAGGGGGTGCCGCTCGACCTTGAAGCGGAGCAAGACTATCTGCGTTCGCAGTGCGAATCAGTGGACAATGTGCAGTATCTTGCCAAGGTGGATGGTGAGATCATCGGCACGGCAAGTCTGAACCGCAAGCCTCGGCGCATGAGCCATCGCGGAGAGTTTGGCATCAGTCTGAAAAAAGCGTGGTGGGGCTGCGGCGCGGCGTCTGCGCTGACGGAAGCAATTCTTGCTTTTGCCAAGGAGAACGGATTCGAACAATTAAATCTTGAAGTACGCAGCAGCAATGCCCGCGCCATCAGACTTTATGAGAAATACGGCTTTCGGAAGCTGTGTACATTTCCCCGTTTTTTCAAGATCAATGGAGAATATATTGATTTTGACCTGATGAATCTCGAGCTGAACACAGCAGATGACCACATAGGGGAAAATACGAGATGAACGCATCTCACTGTGTCATTCGAATCCTTTCGCTGATGCTTGCTGTGCGCTGCTCTCCACAAAATTTTTCAACAGGCCTTGACAAGTAACCACTCGGTAACTATAATAAGAGTTACCGAGCGGTTACTTGTCAAGGGGGGGAATAGTATGGCTGGAGATACGAAAGAAAGAATTTTAGAAACGGCTCTGGAATTGTTTGCTCAGAACGGCTACCTTGGAACATCGATGAATGATATTGCGGAGCGGTTGGGGTTCACGAAAGCCGCCTTGTATAAGCACTACACCAGCAAACAGGAAATTTTAGATAAGAT
>CAKURR010000016.1 GCA_934675735.1 uncultured Clostridia bacterium | reverse complement strand
TGAAACTTTGCCCGGAACAGTATTTACCGATCATTGAGGGAGCTATTGACGGTGCAATCAAATTGAACGAAACGGAGGGCGTTTGACACCCTCCGTTTTCCTATGCCTATTTATCCTGCAAACACTTCTCTCGCAACTCTTGACACCGTGCATCCAGCTCTTGAATCTCCTGTTCGTTCAAATCACGTTCGCCATTTGTGATTTGTTCTTCCACATAGCTGGAATAGGCATCTATCAGTGCGTCCAGCATGACCTCCGGCGTATCCAGCAGAAGGACGCTGTACCATTCCTCACGGTTCGGCTCCCATCCCAGCAACGTATAGCCGTGGCTGGTAGATACGACTTCATACAGCGGGTCTTGCCGGAGAATATCGTCAAAGACCTGCAAAATCCGATCAAAGCTCAGCATCTTATTCGCCCCCCTCACCGAAAATCAATTCAGACAATATCGTTTCCTCAGCCTGTGCTTTCAATGTGTTCATCAAGCCTACCCATCGCATTTGATCTGCGGCTTTTAACGCTTCATCCACGCCTGCGGCTTCCATCAACTGTGGCATGAGCGTGTCCATGCGCTCGTTTGCAGCCTTGTCAATCTCCAACAGGTGCGGATATAATCGTCCTGTTAAAATCAGGTTGTTATAGAAAATAGGACGGTGCTTTTCCAAATACTGTTTTCGCATACGTCCATATTTTCCGACAGGCGTTCCAACTTGCTCAGATAACTTCAAATCTGGAATATAGTAATCCCCGCAACGGGAATAAATCAACCCTTTCATACGTTTACTCCTCTCCTTATACGGCTGCATGGGCCTGCACTGGTGCTTTCTGCGGCACCTGTTGCGGCAGCTGCCCAACCGGGATAAACACGCCGTTGGATATATCTTCCTCGCGGATCGCCGCTTTTGCAGCTTCTATTTGGGCTTTACGCTTGGCGTTGTACCGTTTTTCCCACGCCTTTTGCGCACCGCTCGCTTTTCGGCGCAGATAGTTTTGATGAAGCTTGTCCTTGCGTTCTTCACGTTTCCGCAATTCTTCCTGTTCTTCCGGCGTCAACGTCACTTCTCCGAAGTGGGGCGGCATATATTTTCCGACAAAGTTAAAGTAAATCTCGACCTCCTGCGTAGTGTCCTGACTGCCTTTCCGGGCGCGTTCGTGGACAAGAATTTTCTCTACAAACTCATTGAGCATGGTCGTTGTCAGCGTATCAAGGTTTTCATATTTGTCGATCAGCGCGATAAATCTCTCGGCAGATTTACGGTTCTGCTCATAGCCGCTGACCGCCTTTTCCAACTGTACAATCTCACATTCCAGTTCGTTTTGCTCCTTGGCGTATTGAGCGTCAAGGGCGGCATAGCGGGCATCCGGCAGTTTGCCCAGCACATGATCTTCATAGATTTTGCAGATCAGCTTTTCCAGCTCTCCGGCGCGTTTCTGCGCCACGGTCAGCCTCTTTTTCTTCTTGGATATATCGCTTGCCTCCTGTGCAGTCTGCGCATCCTGTACTGTCTGGACAAACTCGGCACGGTTGTTCTTGGAATAGTCTGCAATCGCCCGGAGGGTATCGGCAATCAGAGTAAGCACCGCCTCGGCGCGGATTCGATGCTGCGTGGCACAAAGCGTCCCAATAGGATATTTTCCGTACTGACTGCAAGTGTACTGCGGAATACGCTTGCCGTTACAGGTACGGTGGACATACATCTTGCCGCCGCAGTCGGCGCAGTACATCAGTCCGGTCAGCGGGTGCGCCTCGCCCCAGCCGTCCGGGTAGCGTTTTACATTCGCTCGGATGCGCTGCACGTTGTCAAAAGTCTCTTGGTCGATAATGGCTTCGTGGGTGTTTTCAAAGATCGTCCACTCGCTCTCTGGAACATAGTGGCTTTTCTTGTCCTTGAAATGCTTGCGGGTTTTGAAATTGATGGTATGCCCTAAGTATTCGCGCTTCTTCAAGATATTGACGATCGTGGAAGAACCCCATCCGTAAATATCCTTAACGCTTTTCCCTCTGTTCACGCCCTCGCCATGACGGGCAAGGTGAACGGAGGGGATTTCCTCTTTCTGCTGCTGCAAAATCTGTGAGATCTGATAGGGACCATAACCCGCCATCGTGAGAGCAAAGATTCGACGCACGACTTCTGCGGCTTCCTCATCAACCAGCCAATGCGTTCGGCTTTCATCCCAAATGTAACCGTAAAGGACAGTGCCAGTCAAATGCTTACCGCTCATGCCTTTAGCCTTGAATACGGATTTGATTTTCTTGCTGGTGTCCCGCGCATAATACTCATTCATAATGTTGCGGAAAGGGGTGAAATCATCATCACCTCTGATGCTGTCCACACCGTCGTTAATAGCGATTAGACGAACGCCTTTCACGCGCAGAATCTCCATAATCTGCCCAACCTTGAGGTAGTCGCGTCCCAACCGGCTCATATCCTTGATGATAATCGCTTCTACATGATCGGCTTCAACCTCTTTCATCATAGCGTTAAAACCGGGACGGTCAAAGCAGGTGCCGGAAATTCCATCGTCGGTGAAGTGCGTAGGGTTAGGAAAACCATTCTGGCGCGCGTAGTCCTCCAATATCTGCTTTTGGTTGGATATGGAGTTGCTTTCGCCTTGCAGCTCGTCGTCACGAGAAAGCCGCTCATAGAGGGGTGTGATTTTCGTTTTCAGCATATCGTTGTCCTCCTTTACGAAAAATGCTCTAAGTGCCTTCACTAATCATGAGAAAATCTCGTGATTAAGAGGGTACTTAGAGCATACAACTCCTGCTGCCAGTTTGAATTTTTTATATTGGCGCACCGCGAAGCAATCCGGCTTTTCCCGCTCCAAATCCTCAAACATCAGGTCAATGGGATTCCGGAAATCCTCGTTATCCTCGCGTGTCTGCATACTGCCGATCATATCAATCAGCGTCGCAAAGTTGCGATCTTCCTCCAACGCTTCCTGCCACAGATAGCCGATCAGCGCCGTGTAGAGCAGTACTTCTGATTTGTCCCAAAATGGATCGCCGCCCTTGCCCTCGCCGCGCGTATTGGCAATCAGGCAGTTTACCAGTTTCAAGATATCCTTTTCGCTATGGATATACGCCAGCGGATTATAGTGCATGCTCTTGGCAAAATTGATCGTGTTCATCACCTTAATGCGGTAGCCGAAATGCCGCAGCATCCTGCCGCACTCGACGATCAGGCTGCCTTTCGGGTCGGTCACAACGAACGAGCAGGGGTATTTCTCCGACACACATTGCATGAGATTTGGTTTGACGAAGAATCTCGTCTTGCCGCTGCCCGAACCGCCGACCACCAGCACGTTTTTGTTTCGCGCCGTTCGAGGGTCTTTGGGGCGGCTGTTCATGGTCAATCTTTCCGTCTGCGTCAGGATGATGTTATTTGCAAATACGGGGTCAGCGTAAGGCTCGATGTCCTTCGCCGTCCCCCAGCGCGCCGAACCGTACTCAACATTGTGTCGAAACTTCTTTGCGTTTTTGCCCTTCACATAGACCGCCGCGTAAAACGCCGCCGCTATCGCTATGCCCGTCAGCACATCCTGTGGATAAAAACTCGGCAGCGGCGACGCAAACGCCTGCATGAAGCCGCCGCTCCAATGCAGAAACTTCTCGGCAAACGCCGTTCCCGCTTCCAGCCGCCACGCCTGCCCGATTTTCGTCGCGTACAGTGCGATGCACACATACGGCACTATGTGCAGCGCAGTCTTTTTGATGTTCATCGGCTCTGCTCCCGCTGCTTTTTATGCGTGATGATCTGCTCAATCGGCGCGCGCAGTTTCTCCCGCAATTTGGAATGTTCTTTGCCGCGCATCTTCTGGCTGGTGTATTCGGACAGCGCCGCATTGAGCGCGTCCGCATCCCTCGCCTTGAAGAAAATCAGGTATTTGGGCGAATCGCCCTTCACCTTCTTCACCGCATAATCCACACCGTATTTTCGCGCCACGCGCTCAAAGGCTTTGATATCCTCGCCGCTCAGTTCCACGTTGCTCACGCCCTGATTCTGCCCGACCAGCTTTTTGACCGACTGCCTGCCCACATAACGCACGCCCGTCTGCGCGTCGTGCTTTTTCTCTTTTCGGTGCGCCACATACTTCGCGACTGCCACGCGAAACAAACGCGCGGTCATCTTCGCCGCGTTGACCGTCAGGGTCAGGCTTTTCTGCTCGACCTCCTCCTGCAAGGTTCATCCCCTCCTTACTGATCCCGCCTGTGGATGATTTCGGCAAACATAAACACCGCGCCAAGCGCCATCGAAATCAGCCCATAAAGCATCATCGGCGTAACGGGAACATCCACGCCCGTCTGAATCTCGTCTCTGGGGCGCTCCTCCTCCGGGAAATTGACAAGCCTGAACATCTCATCCGGCACGATGTAGTTTTCGTCGATCACCACGCGGATGCTTTCCTCCGTCAGGCGATAGCCAGCCTGCGTTTCGATTTCGCGGATGATGTACACGCCGGGCTTCAGGTCGTCCGCATGGACAATTCCATCCTCACCGGACACCAGCTCGCGCAGCACGTTTCCATCCTCATCTTCCAGCGCAAACTTCACGCCCTCCATCGGGCATCCGTCCTCATCCACCTTGATGAACTCGTAATGGTTCGGAATATCCGTAAACAGCAGCGTGTTCGGCGCCTTCCAGTCCTCGTCCACATGAATCAACACGTCCTCCACGCGGTTAAAGCCTTCCGGCACAACGGTTTCGCGGATAATCCAGTCGCCGTAACCAAAACCCGTCAGATAGAACTCGCCCTTTTCGTCGCTTGCCGCCACATCCACGATTTCACCCGTATCGGCGTTGATCAGGCTGAACGCTGCGCCCGTCAGCGCCTGCCCCGCCGTATCGACCTTCAAACCGCGAATCTTCTGCCGCTCGTTGGTGACGGTCGCAATCGGCTCTTTCGGGTTGACGAACGTGCCGTCCACCGTGAGCCTGATTTCCGTATCCGCCTTGAGATAGCCGGGGAGCGCCCGCGTCTCAACAAGCGTATACGTTCCGAACGGCACTTTTTCAAACGTCGCCATGCCTTTTGTGTCTGTTTTGGCGGTCATCATCAGCATCCCGTCCGCCTTTTTCAGACCGAACATCACGCCCGCAAGCGGCTTGCCGTTTTCATCCGCCTTGCGCAGCGAAAAGCGCGTGTAGTCGTCGCGAATCGTCGTGTCGCCCGTGACGTTTCCATCCGCATCGACGGTAAACCGCATCTCCGCTTCATTCAGCGCATAGCCGTCCGGGGCATATACCTCTTTGAACGTGTACGTTCCCGGCGTGACGGGAATCTGCGGAATCTGTCCGTTTGCGTCGGTCGTTTCGCGATAAATAACCTTTCCCTGTTCGTCTTTGACCTCGATGGTCGCGCCCGGCAGCGTCTTTTGCCCGGTGATGTCCGTCTTGGTCAGCGTCACGCGGGTATAAATCAGCTCGTCATGCACGATTTCGGGCAGGCTCACGCGAATCACGCCGTCGCTCTGCGCTTGCGGCTCAAGCGTCACGGCAAACTTCGCCGGATTGAGCGTCCAGCCGTCCGGCGCGGACAGCTCTTTGACGTAATACGCGCCATGCGGAAAGTTTCCGACAAACGCCAGCCTGCCCGCCGCGTCGGTCACGCCCGTCGCCACAAGCGTATCCGCCGTCAGCGTCACGTCGCCGACGCGCAGTTCTTCATCGGCAAACAAGCCGAACACAAAACCTTCGCCGGGAGTATTCACAATCTCCTGCCGCACATGATCGTCATCCATGATGATTTCCAGATCCTCCTTTTCCTTCTCCATCGTGATTTCCGTGGACAGATAGCCGTTGCTCAGCGTCACGTTCGTTTCGACCACCGCCGTGTGGTCGCTTTAATAGCGCAGCTCGACCTCGTGCGGCGCGCCGTCCAGCAGATATCCTTCCGGCGCGCTCACCTCGACCAGCTCATACCGCCCCAGCGGAAGCTCCTTCGACGCATCCTTTCCCGCTTCCGTCGTCGTGATCGTGTCCGCCACGTCGCCCGCGTGAAACCAGACCGTCCCGTCTTTTTCGACGATATCCTCCGCCGCGCGCAGCTCAAAGACCGCGCCCGCAAGATATCCTTCCTCATACACGGGCTGATGCACGATGTTACCGAAAGCGTCCGCCTGCTCTTCCAGACGCACAAGCTGCAAGCCCTTCTTTTCGACCATCACCCTGCCCATGACGGGTTCATTGGGGATTTCAATGTCCAGCGTATACGCTTCGCCGGGCGCATCTCCCGTTTCGCCCACGAACACGCCGAGCCGTTCCGTGCGGATGAGATAGCCCTGCGGCGCTTGCACTTCTTCAATGAAATACATGCCGCGCGTCACCGTTTCCGGCAGCGTCACTTCTCCGTTTTCATCGGTGTAGAAGGTGTCGATCTCCCTGCGTGTCGGATAGCTCACCGTCTGCGTCACCACGTTTCCGTCGCTGTCCAGCAGCTTAAACGCCGTGTTTGCCAGCTTAATGGTCTTGCCCGTTTTTGCATCCGTCTTGATGAGCTTGAGCCGATACCGAATTGCCTGATTGTTGATCGTCAAAATCGGCGGATTGGCAACGTCCTCGTCGCCGCGAATGAGGATTTCTACGGGGCTTTTCAGGGCATGTCCGTCCTTGCCTTTGACCTGCTTCAGAACGTACAAGCCATACGGCAGCAGCTTGGTTTTGGCATAGCCGTACTTGTTGGTCACGAGATAATCCCGCTCAAACTCCCGCGCATTGCCGTAGCTTCCGGCTTTTTTGAGGTACAGCTCGAACTCCGCGCCCTCCTCCGGCGTTTCGATCAAGCCCGCATCGTCGTGAATCTCGTTGTCGCCGAGGAATTTCACAATGGCGTATACGCCCTGTCTGATGGAATTGAGCTTCAATCCCTCATACGTCACAACCGCCGTTTCGGACTGGCTCGCCGCGCTCCGCGCATCCACGAAAAAGTGCGCGTCGCTGGGTTCATACCCGACAGGCGGGGACGCCTCGACGATTTCATACAGCCCCGGCCACAGCTCGCCCGTTGCGGTGCTCGCATCGTCGCCCGCCGTCGTCAGCGCATCCACAACCGTATCGCCCTTTTTGAACAATACGTTGCCCTGCCTGTCCCTGATCTCCGCACCCGCCAGCACGCGGAAAACCGCGCCCGTCAGCTCGCCGTCGCCGCGCGTGCTTGGCGCGTCGATGTTCGAGGGCTGGGGCAGTTCGTCGCGCCGTCTGCTGTTCGGGTCGTCGCCGCCGTACTCGTCGCCGTCCCGCTTATAGAGTTTGAGCTTCACCATGACGGGCTGATTCGTCGCGCGAAGCTGCGTCGTTTCGTCCGAACGCACCGTCGCGTCCAGCGCGATTTCCTCCATGACATAGCCCGCCGTCGCGCCGCGCTCGCGCACGATGTACCTGCCCTTGCGCAAAGGCGGCGAAACCGCCGTGCCGTCCTTTCCCGTCGTCATGTCGGCGACCAGCGCATTGCCGTATTCGTCGTTTTCATAGATATCAAACGCCACGCCCTCGATGGGATTGCCGTTCAGCCTGTCCGTTTTGACCAGCCGAATCCAGCCCTTCGTCGGCTCGTTTTCCGCTTCCACGGCATAAGTCTGCATGTTCTCCCCGTCGATGGTCACATCCACGGAAAATGAGTGATCTATAAAATGCTCCGGCACCTTGGTTTCAGCCACGCGGTATGTGCCATACGTCAACAGTGGCGAAACCGCTTTCCCTTCCGCGTCCGTCGTCATCACCGCCACCACTTCGCCATCCTGACTGCCGCCATGAGAGGGCAGACCGCTGACTCTGGTGATGGTAAACTCCGCGCCCGCAAGCGCTTCCTTCGTGAGCTGATCCCGCTTGATGATTTGAATCCGCCCCTGAATCGGCTGGTTCGTTGCGCTTAAATCCGTCGTTTCGTCCGACCGCACTTCCGCCTGCATCTCGATCAGCTCTGCAACATATCCCATTGGGTTTTCATGTTCGCGCACGGTATATTGTCCCTTGGGCAGCGGCGGCGACAGGGCAAAGCCTGTTTCGTCCGTCGTCATGCCGCCCGCAGGATTGCCGGAAGCATCGTAGATGTCAAACTGAACGCCTGCAATCGGCACACCGTCCAGCGCATCGGTTTTTACCACTCGGATATAGCCCTTTGTCGGCTCGTTTTCGACCTCGATGATATATGTCTTTCCGTTTTCCGTGCAGTCGATTTCGGTTGAAAAGCCGCTGGTTTCGTAATGCGTAGGAACTTTGCTCTCCGTCACGCGATACCGCCCATAATCCAGCCAGCCCGTTTCGGCATAGCCGTTTGCGTCGGTGGTCAGCACGATGGGCGTTCCCGTTCCGTCCGTGCGCGCGACGGTGAACTCCGCGCCTGCCAATGGCTCTTTTGTCAGGCTGTCCGTCTTGGCGATACGGATTTTGCCTCGAATCCGTTCATCCGCAAACGCCGCGCCCGCCGTTCCGCCTGCCGTAACGGTCACGCTTTGACTATCCGGCACGGCGACGAGATAGCCCGTCGGCGCGCCGACTTCTCGCACCGTATAGTTTCCTGCCGGAAGGTTATCAAAGCGCACCGTGCCGTCCGCGCCCGTGGTCTGCGTCGCCATGACCGCGCCGGAAGCGTTCGTCAGCTCGAACGTCGCGCCAGCCAACGCCGCGCCGTTTTCCGCATCCGTCTTGGTCACGATCAGCGCGCCGTTCGGCATATCAAAGCGGATTTCCGTAGACTTGAGCGGATACGGCGATCCCCTCTGCGGGATGATGACCTTCTGGATATCCTCATCCGGCACGGCGACCAGAAAATTGGATTCCTGATCTTCCGTCGAAACGGATTCCGCAGTAAAAGAAAAAACGCTTCCTGCTTGGGAAACGGTAATGGTATCGCCGCTGTTCAGATAGACGTAGGTGCTGTCCTCGCCGCCCGTGTAGCCGGTAATCGTTCCGACTGAACGGCGGATGCGGATACGCGGCGCGTCTGTGGTCAGCGTCGCCGTGCCGGTGCATACGCCGTTGACGACGGACACGGATACGTTTGACACCGTAATTTCGCCCGTCATTTGCGCATAGGTCAGAGCATTTGCCGCCAGCCAGCGCGCATATTCGAGATATTCCTTCGGCGCTTGTCCCGTCGCACGGTAGAACTCGTCCATGTGCCAGTAATCGCGGACGTACTGCGCGCCTTCCAGTTGCTTGATGACTTCCCGGATTGCAAACTGTCCCGCCGCTCTTGACCATTCCAGACATTCATCCTCGTAGCGGTCAAGCCCCATGAAAGGAAACGTGTGCCGCAGCACCCAGCCGATGGCGTGCATCGTCTTTTCGCTGTATATGATACCGGAATAGCCCGCTGTCTGTTCATACTGCGCCAGATCGACGACTTTATACGGACCATCCGAGTTGTTTCGGATGCCGGGGCTGTTCATCGTATGCTCAAGACAGTAGACCACATGCTCGTTGATGTAGTGCTGGGTTGCATAAATCGCGCCGTAATTCTTGAGCGACGCAATCTGTACATCGTCATGCACAGAATAGGCGTATACTGTCTGTCCTGCGTAAAACTCGCCCGTATTGCCGCTGAGCGTTTGCAGCCTCGGCGGGGTATCCGCCGCGTACAGCTCCACCGGCGGATATGGAAAGGCGTAATCCGTCACGTCATAATCCGCCGCGTCGGACGGCTGAGTTTCCTCCGCCAGCACCCAAACCGTCGCCGTATCCGTCCACGCCATCTCTCCGTTCGGTTCTTCCGCGCCATACAGATAGCGCACCAGCAGCCACGTTCGCCCCTGCGCATCCTGCCGCGCCTGTTCCACATACACGTTGGCTTCATTGACAAAGTTGCCGTCATACAGCTCGCCGTCATCGTCGTCGCCCGCCGTTTCGTCGATCTCCAGATAGACGCGCGTATTCGGCGTGACCCGAACGAACTCGCCTGCCTGAACAGGCGGCAGTTCGCTCTCTTCCAAGGTCGGCGGTTCCTCCTCCGGGATGAAATCCGGCAAATCCGGCGTCGTTTCTTCCTCTATCAGGCTTTCTTCCTGCTCTGAAAGCTCGTCGGCAAATTCGTCGTCTGCCGCGCCGTCCACCACATCCGTCTCCGGTTCGGGGATGTAGTCCGGCAGACCGTCCGCAAATTCTTCTGCCAATTCATCCAGCCCGCCATCCAGTGTTTCCTCGCTCGCATTGGCTTCTTCCTCCCACGCCGTTTCTTCCGCGTAAATGCCAAACGGCAGCGCCGTCAGCGCCATGCCCAGCGCAAGCAGCCCTGCCCAAATTCTTTTTGTCATAGTCCTTCCTTTCAGCGCTCCACCGCCAGAATCACCAGCCGCCCTTCCTTGCCCGCATAGCTTCTGTCGCAGGTAATCAGGGTCAGAATATGGTCGTCCGCGCCGACCTCCACGCCCGTATCATACAGGGATTCTGATTTTGCCCGATTGACAAACGCCATGAACGCCGCGTCCCCGGAAAACGTCGTTCTCGACGGCTCCCAATCGCCGACTTTCATGTTCACGACCGCAAAAATCATATATTCGCTGTGGCGGTACAAGCTGTCCAGCACAATGGTTTGGTTGTCCTCGTAAAAATCCGGGTTCTTGTACCGCATGAGCGACGTGAACATCTTCTCGCCGCTGCTGCGCAGGTGATGCCCATAGACGGCGATGTTCCGCCCCGGCGCTTTGTAATCCGCATCCGCCAACGAAAACAGCGTTCCGACCACGCTCTGTTTTCCGCTGAACGTATGGGTCAGGTAGTCATCAGGATCATCCGTCTGCACGACGGGATAATCCACGTTCGTCCCCGGAATCCGCAGCCACGCAATAAAATCCGGATTCTGCGCCAGATATGCGGACAAGTCCACTGTAACCTGTGCCGCCTGTTCGCCGACTGCGTTTTCGGACTGCTGAACAGCTGAACCTTCTTCCGCCAGCGAAACCGGCGGCGCAGCGTGCTGATTCTGCGTTTCTCCTTCCGCGGTTTCACGCGCTTCTGCCTGCTGATGCTGCTCCCGAAGCTGCTCATATTCGCCCGCTTCCGCGCTCACCTCCGCGTCCCATTGCAGCACGGGCAGGATGATGGCGAGCATACCGCCGATGAGCAGCAGCGCCGCCAGAAGGGTGAGCGGGGAAAACGGGCATCTCCCTTGCTTTTTATTGTTTTTCATATACACTCCCCGATACAAAATAAGGACAGCCTTTTTCAAGCTGTCCCGCAGTTATTCGCTTTTCTGCTTTTCCTTTAACTCTTTGATTCGATTTTCGTCAACAAAATGCGTCGAGTACCATCTTTCAATTTCTGCATTCCCGCTTTTACTGAATCGAAGTGGAATTACGGTTTTACGCCCCTGTCCGTTCTTCTTTCTCGTATTCCACTGTTTGTAATAGCAGAATGACGGTTTCAATCCTGCTTTCTGCGCATAGACGCGCATCTGATGCATCATTACCGATAATTTCCGAAGATTCACCGTGCAGACTGCTTCCAGATACGGAATCCTCCCAAAGCGCCAGTTTTCATATTGCTGTTTGGGCAAAATACCGATATCCATCATCACGTCAACGGGCGTCGCATATCCGCGCTTTTGGCATTGATGATAGATGGAGGAGTTGACCTTACCGAGCATTTCTCCATCATTCATATCTATTCATCCCATCCCGCCTGATTTGTAATTCACGATTGTGTGCAGCGGATAAAGCCGCACATTTCCTCCATGCGCTTCCGTTTCAATCCGTTCATCAAATCCGCTCTCTGAAAACAGCGCATAATAGAATGTTGCTTCTTTTTTCAGCGGCGACAGTTTTACCAGCGTATCCAGATATTCCGAGTAGGTAAACGGATGTCCCTTAAACTTGCATTCGCCGACCAGATACTCCTTTGCTCCTTTCCCGATGGCAAGCAGATCAATTTCCGTTTCCGCGATGCGCAGCCCACTCTCCGCTTTTTCATCCCGCACCGTCGTTTTTCCCATCCATCTTCCCATTTTTTCAAATCGGAATGGCAGCGCATTGTCCCTTTGCATTTCACGGACAAACTGCTGACAGATCGTTTCAAACGGCATGGACGCAAACTGATGAAGCATCGGCTTTACGCTGTATTCATAAACGCCGTTCACATCTCCATCCTCAAGCTGCGAATAGTTGGCAAAACCAAACGCATACCAGAATCGGAAAAAGTTGTCCGTCAGACGATACGTTCCACGGCTCATATTCGCCTTTTCTTTGAGCTGAACATCTATGGAAAACTCTCTTTCCACAATGCCAAGCTCCATCAGATTTTTCAGATATACGCTTGTTTTGGCATTATTCTCCATCAGCGACTTCTGGCTGATCTCATTCAGCCTTGTACTGCCCAACGCGACCGCTTCAATGATGGAATTATAGATGGGCGTTTCCCGTAGTTCCTGATGAAGCAGAAACTCCACCTCACTGTACAGGATGCTGCCCTTGGTCAGAATATAGCGTTTGATGTTATCCCCCACCGACAGCTCTGGATTCCACTGGCACAGATAATGCGGGATTCCGCCAAGAATCGAGTAGGTCAAGACTTTATCCTCATCCGAATAATCGGGGAAAAACTTCATCGCGTCATAAAAGCCCATCTCCCGCATCCTGTATATCCCCGTCGCCCGCCCATACAGCGGGTTCTTTTCGGCAAGCAGCTCCTTTTCGATGAAGCTCATCGCGCTGCCGCACAGAATCAGCATAACGTTGCTGTCCTTGAGCTGCGCGTCCCACAGATTTTGCAGAATGGACGGGATGCTTGGATTTCCCTTGCACATGTACGGAAACTCGTCAATGACCACCAGCTTTTTCTGCTCGCCATAGGGTAAATCCAGAATCGTTTCAAACGCCTTTTCCCAATCCGGGAATTGCGTGATATAGCGTCTTGCCGGAATATCCTCTTTCAGAAGCTGTGTGGAAAAACGCGCAAGCTGCATCGCGTCCGTTGTCTGCGTACAGGAGAAAAACACATGCGGTTTTCCCTTGCAAAACTCCCTGAGCGTTTCCGTTTTGCCGACGCGCCGTCTGCCGTATAAAACAATCAGCTGCCCGCGTTTTTCTTCGTAACGTGCATTGAGAAATGCAAGCTCTGTTTCACGTCCGATAAACACCTGTTCTCCTCCTTATCAAATCACAATTTGTCAAATCAGGATTTGATTTCATTATATGCAGACGAACGCGAAAAATCAAGACGTTTTTATAAAACTCTCTAATCTGTCGGGCTGCCTGTTTCTACATTGGCTCAAGCAGCTTATGCAGAAGATACCTCATTCCATCCGCTCCTTTACAGCACCGCCATAAAGCGCTGTTTGCCGACATAACTCTGCATGAAATCATCGTCTGCGGAAAACAGGAAGCAGCGCCCGTCCTCCAACCTCGTCACGGCGTTGAGCATGAAATCGTCCTCGTCGCCGCCCGGAACGCCGAAGAAGCGGACTTCCACGGGTTCTTCCCCGAAGAACAGCGCCGTATTCTCATACGCTTCGCTGTACAGTCCGCTCAGTTTATGCAGCATCTGAATCCGCTCATATTCCGGTGCATTGTATGTCTCAAAAAGACGCTGGTTCACGCAGTTTTGCAGCAAATCGCCGAAAACCATCGTGCCCGCCATGTTGCTTGTCGTTTTCAGTTCACAGACGTAGTTAAAAAACATATTGTTTTCCTCCGTTATCTCGTTTTTTCGCGTTAGGCTAACCCCCTGTACCGCATATCCGCCTCGAAGATGTTTTCCTTGGTCGTCGGCGCTTGGAACAGGCTGGTCAGCAAATAGCCGCGGATGTTCCGAATCTCGCGACTCGACCGTTTCATGCTCCACAGCAGCGTGTCAATGTGGCTCGAAGTCAGCTCGCGAAAGCGCTTCTTGACCACCTCCACGCTGTACGGAACGCCGCTGATGCGCATCATTCCGCCGGGCATGCAGCAGATCTCGGTCATCAGCTCGACGATTTCGCTGACGACGCTGCCGTTTTTCGTCCCCTCGTAGGCTTCAAAGCAAATCTGCCGCTCGACCTCCGCGTGAATCCTGTTCCATGTCTGCACGTCTACACAGTTTTCCATCCCGTCATATCCATCCGCTTCGTAGACTTGAACGTGTGATAGATACGGATTGGATTTATGGGTATTGGGTGAATACGTTTTGGATATATGGGTATTTGATTGTACCGAGTTTCCCGCATCCGGCTTTTCCGTATGCGGTTGCTCCGCTTCCGATGTTTCCATCTCCGGTTCTTCCGTGCCGGATTGTCCATCATCCGATTCTTCCGGCTGTTCTTCCGTCTGCCGGATGGGCTCTTCGTAAAAGTTGTATTCGGTATCATTCATGCGTCCGTCCGCGCCGCGCACACGTTTGCGCACCAGATAGCCGCCCTTTTCCAGCTCTTTAAGCGCCGTCCCGATGCTTTCCACCCCTTCTTTACAGATAGCGGACAGCCCGCGAATCGTGAAATTCCAATCCTCCGGCAGCGCCAGAATCATTGTCAACAATCCCTTTGCCTTGAGCGACAATCTCTTATCCCTCAAATGATAATTGCTGATCGTCGTGTAATCCTTGACCTTCTCTACGCGAAATATGCCCACATAGAAAACCTCCGTTCCGTTTGTAAATTCAAAAAAGCGCGTGTCCAGCGACAAACGCCGTTTTGTCAGGCCATGTTCATTGCCCATTCAGAAATGCTTCGTCGTCCAGTTCGTCTTGATCGACGACTCCTTCAAGCGTCGGTTCGTCAAACATGCTGATCTGATTTCCTTTGTTCAGGTGTTTTAAGCCAATCCACCACAGCAGTACGCTTTCGCCGCTATCCCATTCAGGAATCATCTTTTTTCCTGACCTTCTCCGCGCTTGAAGCATCCGTTCAAACGCATCCGCGTAAAACTTCCGAAACTGCGGAAACAGCTTCAAATCCCGCTGCATTCCTGCCGATCCGCCAAGCGGACAACAGACGCATCCAAGGCGCTTCATTCCACAGTCATACAATTTGCAGTACGGAATACGGTAGCTCCGCAAAAAAGACCATACGTCGCTATCCTCCCAGTCAACGATGGGATTCACCACGATTTTCCCCTGACGGACACAATGTTCCACCGTCTTTCGATTCTCCACATTGTCCGAATTGAGGATGATTCCATACTTGTTCTTTTTATAATCCGCGTTGAAACCGTCTGCCGTAACCTGTGCTTCAGCACCGTCTATATTGACAAGCCCACGCTTTTTTCTTCGATTGGCACTCTCTGCCCATCTCACACCCGTAACCACAATCCGTCCGCTTCCCTGCGTTTCCTTGAGCGACGCGCAGCAATATCTCTGGATTCTTGTCGGCGGAAATTGGTTTTTGACAATCAGTTCTCGCATAGTCATCTGTGGACGCACAAGTTCCGTTTCGGGATGAGCTTCCCGAACAAATTTTACGAGTTCAGGCGGATCGACGGTCGTTATGTTGTAATGCGAATCAAAGCGAACTCCCGCCATTTTGCACAGCGCCAGAACACAGGCGGAATCCTTGCCGCCGCTGTCTGCGACATAATAACCCTCGCTGGGTTCAAAAGCCTTTAAGCGCTCCTGCGCAATTTTCACCTTGTCTCTGACCGTGCCGAAAAGGTCTTTTTCAATCAGTATCTTCTGTCGCCCTCTTTCTTGTACTGCTTCCAAGCATCCTTTTATCGTTCCTGATTTTTCTGCCGCTGTTTCTGCCACACATCCAGCAGCTTGATGATGGTCTGCTCCATCTGCTTGGGCGTATACGACTTCGGAAAATACCTGCGCAGCGTGTCGCTTCTGAGCGTCACCTTGTCCATGTCGCTCTTTTTCTCCTCGCTCATAATGGCAGACATCGCTTCCTCCGTCAGCCGCCCTTCCTGACTGAATTTCTTGAGCCGCTGCGCCTGCGAAAGCGATGGTGTAGTCTGTTCCGCATCCATCGCTTCCAGCAGCATCCGCTGTTCATCCCGCTTCAAATAGGACACCTCCACAGCGGGATTAAACGCCAGCTTGCGCTCATCCACCATATCCAGAAGTTCGGAAATCAGTTCGGTTAAACGGATAAAGCGTTGAACCTGCTTATAGCTTTCACCCGTTCCCTCAGCAACAACCTCCGTGCTTCGTTTACCCTGAAAATCTGGGACAACTTGTCCCACTTTTTTCGGTCTTCCTTTTACTCGTTCAATAGCATCCAGCTTCATCTTATAGGCAAACGCCCGCTCACTCGGCAGAAGCTCCTCGCGCTGGATGTTGGAATCGACCATCACCAGCACGGCGGCATCATCGTCCAAATTCCGAATGATGACCGGCATGGTTTGAAGCCCTGCCATTTCACAGCCACGCTTACGCCTATGCCCCGATATCAGCTCATAGCCGCCTTCCGGATCAGGTCGCGCAATCGCGGGAACCAGCACGCCGTATTCACGGATGCTGTCCACCGTATCGAGCATCCGCTGATCGTCGCGCACCTTAAACGGATGATTTCTAAACGGCTTGAGCTGGTCAAGCGGAATCTCCTGCACCCGTTCGCGCTGTGCATCCGCTCGATTTTCCTCGGTCTGAAAGATATCATCGACCGATTTCAGCACGATGTTCTTCGCGCTGCTTTTCAAGCGCCAACACCTCCTTCGTCAACTGCCGATAGGCTTCCGCGACCTTGCTTCTGGGCGCATAGGCAAAGATGCTCTTTCCCTCGGCGCTGGTTTCCGCCGCCCGCACAGAGCGCGGAATCTCCGTTCCAAAGATGTTGATTTTCCCGCCGTATGCCTTCCGAATCATCTCGCTGATTTCGCGCTCGTAGACCGTTCGCCCGTCCATCAGGGTCATCAGAATCCCCTCGATTTTCAGGCTGGGATTGATTCCGCGCCTGACCTGATGAACGCTTTCCAGCAGCTTCTCGATGCCCTTTGTCGGCAAATGCTGCGGAATCGTCGGCACAACAATCCCATCCGTTGCCGCCAGCGCGTTGATGGTCATCATGCCCAGCGACGGCGCGCAATCAATGAGAATATAGTCGTACTCATGTTTGTAAGGTTCAAGCACCTGTTTGAGTATCGTTTCGTGGTACATGACGCTGACCAGCGACATCTCCATGCCTGCCAGCTCGATGTTGGCAGGCAGGAGATCCACCCCTTCCTCGTGATGAAGCATCCCTTCTCCATGGGTGACGGGTCTATCCTGTATGGCTTTTATCATAAGATCGTACAGCGTAATCGGCAGCTCGTCCGGCTCCCAGCCAAGGCTTAGGGTCAGGCTTCCCTGTGCGTCTGCATCGACAAGCAGCACCTTCCTGCCCGCCTGCGCCAGCCCTATGCCCAGATTGGCGCAGGTCGTCGTTTTGGCTGTGCCGCCCTTCTGGTTGGCAAGGCTGATAACGTGCGCATCCATTTTCTTTCTTCCTTCCGTTTTTTTCATCGTATCAAAAAGCCGCCCATTGTCAGGCGGCTTTTTGAAGTCAGAATTTCCATACGCTTCTTTTGCGCGGGAACAACGCTTCTTTCTGATGAACGGATTGGTTTGCATCAATTGGCGTAAAATTGGCGTATGGCGTATTCTTTTCAAAATAAGAAAGCCCGACTTTTCCCGTCATCGAATCAGGAAAAATCAGGCTTTCAAATGATGTTAAAATCAATAGAGCTTCGCGCCAGCCGGAATATGGGGATCGACCATCAGCAGGTTCAGTCCCTCATGGCCATCGACCTCGTGGACTGCCGAAATCAGCATTCCCTCGGAATCAATGCCCATCATCTTTCTCGGCGGCAGGTTCACGATTGCAATCGCGGTCTTGCCAACCAGCTCTTCCGGCTCGTAATACTCGTGAATACCGCTCAAAATGACGCGATCTTTGCGCTCCCCGTCATCCAACGTGAACTTCAGGAGCTTCTTGCTCTTCTTCACGGCTTCGCACGCCAAAATCTTCACCGCACGGAAATCAGACTTTGCAAACGTTTCAAAGTCCACCATTTCCGTGAAAATCGGCTCGATCTTCACGTTGGAGAAGTCGATCTGCGCCTCCTCGCAGGAGACGGCAGGCGCGGCTTCCGCCGGTGCTTCCGCCGCCTTCTGAGCCTTTCCGGAGTCGATCGGCTTCATCGTCGGGAACAGCAGCACGTCGCGGATGGAGGCGGAGTCCGTCAGCAGCATCACCAGACGGTCCACGCCGAAGCCCAGACCGCCCGTCGGCGGCATGCCGTATTCCAGCGCGCAGAGGTAATCCTCATCCACATCCGCGTGCAGACCCTGCGCGCGCTTGGCGGCGGCCTGAGACTCGAAGCGGCCGCGCTGGTCGATCGGGTCGTTCAGCTCGGAGAACGCGTTGCCGAACTCGAAGCAGTTCATGAAGAACTCAAAGCGCTCGGTCATGTCCGGCTCGTCCTTCTTGCGCTTGGCCAGCGGGGAGATGGCGACCGGATAATCGGTGATGAAGGTCGGCTGAATCAGGTTCGGCTCGACGAACTCGTCGAAGCAGGCCTCCAGGCACTCGCCCTTGACCGCGTTCGCCTCGACGTGCACGCCGCGCGCTTCGCACTCTTTGCGCGCCTGCTCGTCGTCCGCCCACGCGTAGTAATCCAGACCGGAATACTTCTTGACGGCCTCGGCCATGGTCATGCGCGTCCACGGGCCTTCCATGTTGATTTCCTTGCCCTGATACTGAATCTTGAGCGTGCCGCAGACCTTCTGGGTGACGTAGATATACATCTCCTCGACCAGGTCCATGATCTCCTTATAATCGGCATACGCCTGATACAGCTCGATGGTGGTGAATTCCGGATTGTGGCGCGTGTCCATGCCCTCGTTGCGGAAGATGCGGCCCACTTCGTAAACCTTGTCGAAGCCGCCGACAATCAGGCGCTTGAGGTAAAGCTCGGTCTCGATGCGCAGATACATCGGGATATCCAGTGCGTTGTGATGGGTCACAAACGAGCGGGAGTTCGCGCCGATTTCGATGGTCTGGAGCACCGGCGTATCCACCTCGAGGAAGCCCTTGGCATCCAAAAACTCGCGCAGCGCCTTGAGAATCTGACTGCGCTTGATGAAGGTGTCCTTCACCTGCGGGTTGACGATGGTATCCACATAGCGCTGGCGGTAGCGCATATCCTGATCGCGCAGGCCGTTCCACTTCTCCGGCAGCACGCGCAGCGACTTGCTCAGCAGCGTCAGCGCGTTGGCATGCACGGAAACCTCGCCGGTCTTGGTGCGGAACACGACGCCCTCGATGCCCAGAATGTCGCCGATATCCATCGTTTTGAAATCGGCATAGACGTCCTCGCCCACGTCCTCGCGGCGCACATACGCCTGAATCTGGCCCTCGCCGTCCATCATGTGGACGAAGGAAGCCTTGCCCATGATTCGGCGGCTCATCATGCGGCCCGCGATGCGGACGGTTTTGCCCTCCAGCGCGTCGAAATTGTTCAGGATTTCGACGGAGGTATGGGTGCGGTCAAAGCGGGTGATGGTGTAGGGATCGCGTCCCTCTTCGCAGTATTTCGCCAGCTTGGCGCGGCGAATCTGCTCCTGCTCGCTGTACTGCGGCTTTTCAAATTCTTCTGCCACGACGGATTCCTCTTTCTGTCTCTTCTCTCAATTACAAAGCCGGTTTCGGGGCCGATTACAGCGCAATCTCGACGACCTTGATGCGCAGTGCGCCGCCCGGGGTCTGGGCGGTGACGGTCTCGCCGACGTGCGCGCCGATGAGCGCCGCGCCGACCGGAGACTCGTTGGAGAGCTTGCCGTTGGCCGGATCGGATTCGGACGTGCCGACGATGGTGTAAGTCTCCTCGTCGTCCGGCTCATCCTCGTAGACGATGGTCACGCGCGTGCCGAAGCCGACCGCGTCGGTGCTGATTTTGCTCTCGTCCACGACGACGGCGTTTTCAATCATCGCCTTCAGTTCGGCGATGCGCTGTTCCAGCACGGCCTGATCGTTCTTCGCCGCGTCATACTCGGCGTTCTCGCTCAAGTCGCCGTAGGAAATGGCCACCTTCAGCTGCTCGGCGACCTTCATTTTTTCGGTAGTCTCTTTGTATTCAAGCTCTTCCTTCATGCGCTGAAGGCCTTCGCGGGTAACAACCACATGCTTGGTATCGGACATAACTCAATCTCTCCTTTTCCTGCTCGCCTTTTTTCGGCGCGGCAAAACGAGCGCCCGAAAAGGCTGTTTTCGGGCATACTGCGATATTCTATGATTATACTCTCCGCGTCCCCGTTTGTCAATCAATGCGCACGCGGAAAATGCAGGCGGTTACAGGGAAAAGAACTGCTTCTCGCAAAGCGTCTCCCCGCTTATCGGGTCGCTCAGGGCGATATGCACGCCCTCGGGCGCATCCGCGCCGACGGTTTCCGAAATCTCCCCCGCCGCGCGGTCGATGCGCACGGCGTAGCTTTGGCCGCTCTGCGCCGCCTCATCGAGCCGTTCCAGCGGGAAAAGGCTGTTGGACCACTTGGCGAACATGTCCGCTTCGAAGACATGCTCCCGCGCGATGTTCTGCATCAGGGTCATCAGCTTGCCGCTCTCAAACAGTGCGCTGCCCGCATCGACCGTGATTTCACACGCGAAATCGTCGTCGTGCAGCAGCATCAGCGCGTTGGTCAAATCGGTTTGACCCTCAAAATCCGCCAGTTTCTTGGCGCGATAGGCCGCCGCGTCCTCCGTCCACGCCGCGTAGGCCGCTTCCCCGCGTCGGTCGGGCACGTCGTAATGCGCTGTAATATACTCGCCTAAATAGTCCGAAATCTTGCGCGCACCCGATGGGTTCAGGTGCTCGTGCGCGTCGTAGCAGTCCGTCGCGTAATCGACGACCTGGTCCATGCTCACAAAGTCGATGTAGTTCAGCCCGTATGCCTCGGCGATGTACGCGACGGCGTTCGCGTCCATCTGCTGGCGCTCGTCAGCGGGATACGGCAGATGCACGAGCAGCACGTCGATGCCCCGCGCCTCGCAGTCCTCGATGATTCTGCGCAGATAGATAAAGCCCGTCTGCCCGCTCTCCTCCGTCGCCATATTTTCGTCGATGAGGTCGTAATCCCCGATATCCGCCACGGCGATGACGCTCTTCGCGCCCTTCTCTTTGTTGCAGACGGGGTGGAAATCCGCGTCCGTCAGCTCGCTCCAGCGCGCGTGGTATTTGCCCAGCGTGAAGAGGTATTCCCACTTCATGTCGGTGTACGCCACGCCGTCGTCGTCCACCGCGTTCGGGTCATCCATCAGGTCGTCGAGCGCTTCCAGCTTGGTTTTCGTTATCGGGTAGCAGTCAAACGCCGTATGCACGTCGCTGCTGCTGCCCGAAAGCTTGTAGCTCTTGCTCACGCCCTGCACATCCAGCACAACCAGTTTGGGCTCCGCATAATCCAGCGCGTTTTGCAGCGCCCAATACGTGACGGGCAGCGTGTTGCCGTAGCTGGCGATGTTGTAGCCCGCAAGGCCGTATTTTTCCCAGATTTCCATCGGGAAAACACCCGTGTTCATGATGCTGTCGCCCAGAAACAGCACGTCGTATTCCCCCGCGCGGTCCAGAAACGGCTGCATCTTCTGCCGGCTTTCCTTGCGCTCCACCAGCCTGCTCACACCCGCAATCACGCCAAAAAGCAGCGCGCAGAACGCGAAGATTTTCAAAATCTTTTTTCCCATGTTCTTCCTTCGTTCTTCTTCCGCCCTGTTTCCCTATGGATTGCAGCGCAATCCATAAGCGGGAAGTCCAGAAACCTTAGGTTTCCGGCAGGGCTTGGGGCAGCGCCCCAATCGTCTCTTCGTCTCTTAAAAATTGAAATAGATGAAGCTCGCCTCGCTGAAACCGCTCCCCCAAACGCCTAACAGCAGAATGACGACCGCCGCCCCGATCATCACCGCCCATCGAATCGGCAGGGCCAACGCGGCCAGCCTGCCGCGAATATCCTTCCCGTTTTCGCCCAAAAGCGAAACGATGAACAGCAGCAAAACCCCGACCGCCAAAATCCGCGCGTCCAATGCCGAAAGCCCGAGGTTCGTAAGGCTCACCTGCTCGAAATGCGGTTTCGTCAAAATATCTCCCATCATCCGCACCGCGCCGTCCGCCGCCGCGCATCGGTCAAAGAACCAGCCGATGTTGACGATGATAAACGTCCGCAAGACGCGGAAAATATGGAAGCCCCGCGAGCCCGTCAGCCGCGGATAGCGCTCGTTCATCCGCTTGAGCGTCGGCTCGAGCAGCGCCGTCAGCGCCAGCACCGCGCCGTTGTAAAAACCCCAGAGGATGTAATTGCCCGTCGCCCCGTGCCATACGCCCACCAGCAGGAACACGATCAGGTTGCCCAGCGCCGCCGGAAGCGCCCGCGCAAACGCCGCGCCGAATTTTCCCTTCGCCGCTTTGGATAGACGCGCAATCGGCCTGCTCAGCGCAAAGGGATAGAACACGTAATCCCGCATCCACGCGCCCAGGCTGATGTGCCACCTGCGCCAGAAATCGCCCAGCGACACCGCGAAATACGGCCGACGGAAGTTCTCCGCCAGACGAATACCGAACAGCTCCGCAATGCCCGCAACCAAATCGATGCCGCCCGAAAAATCGCAGTATTGCTGCACGGAATACGCCAAAACACCGACAACGGCCATCGCGCCGCCCCACGTGCCGCTCGGCGCGTCAAACACGGCGCAGACCGCCGCCAAAGCGCGGTCGGCGATGACCATCTTTTTGAATAAGCCCCAGAGCAGCAGCAGAAACGCGCGCGGCACATCGACAGGGCCGCCGTTTTCCAGCTGCTTTTCCAGCGCGTCGTAACGCCCGATCGGACCCTGAATCAGCTGCGGGAAAAACGAAACGAACAGCGCAAAACGCGCGAGGTTTTTCTGCGGCGCGTATTTGCCGTTGTATACGTCCAGCAGATAGCCCATCGACTGAAACGTGTAAAAGCTGATGCCCAGCGGCAGCAGCAGCCCCAGCGGCGACGCGCCGAACCAGCCGCGCACGTCGTCCGTGTATTTGAGCGCCGCCAGCAGGCCGAAATTGAGCAGCAGCGCCGCAAGCATCACGGCGCGCTGTCTGCCCCTGATTTGGGCCTTGAGCGCCTTTTTTTGTGCCTTGTCCGCCGCCTTGAGGCCCGCCTGGCCTTTTTCGCCGATTTTGGCGACCGCCAGCGCGGCCAGCCACGTCGAAACCGTCGTCAGCAGGATGAACGGCAGGCCCGCAAGACTCCGCGACGCGTAAAAGCCGTAACTCGCCAGCAGCAGAACCGCCCAACGGACTTTCGTCGGGCAGAGATGATAGACCGCCGCACAGCCAAAGCCGTAGGCGGCCAGCATGAATAAGGTCATTTCTCCCTCTCCGTCAACAGCTTTTCCAGCGCTTTGGCCGATTCCCGCGGCGGCATGCGGTTGTCAAACGACAGATGCGCCGCCGCCTCGTACAGGTGCACCCGCTGCGCATACAGCGTGCGCATGCGCTCCTCCTTGTCGCCCGCCAGATTCGGCCGTGTGTCCTGCCGAACGTCGGCAATCATATCCTCCAGCGGCCGGCAGAGCCAGACGACAAAGCCCTTTTCGCGCATCATGCGGATGTTTTCCGCCTGCGTGACGATGCCTCCGCCCGTGGCGATCACCGCCGCGCCCCCATCCAGCGCGCGCCCGAGCGCCGCCGTTTCGTGCACGCGGAAGCCCGCGTCGCCCTCCGCCGCGAAAATCTCGGGGATGGACGCGCCCGCCGCGCGCTCGATTTCTTCATCCAAATCGATGAGCGGCAGGCCCATCCGCTCGGCGAGCAGCCGCCCCACCGTGCTCTTGCCGCACCCCATCATGCCGATGAGCAGAATTGGCTTACACATGCGCATCCTCCCGCGCCGCCTGATACACGCCCAGCAGGCGGCAGTTTTCGCAATCCCCCTGAAGCGAGCCCATCAGCACGCCGAGGTTGCTGTCGCGCAGATTGCCCGTCAAATCGACGTAGAAGCAATATTCCCAGTTGGAGTTGTGCAGCGGGCGGGACTCGATGTGCGTCATGTTCATGCCCATCGCCACAAAGCTGGAAAGCGCGCGCATCAGCGTGCCGCGCTCGTGGCGCAGGGTGAAGGTGACGGTCGCCTTATCCGGAATGCCGACGGGCGTGGGCGACGCGCTGACGACGACAAAGCGCGTGTGGTTGCCGTTGAACGTGTGGATGTCCGGCGCGAGAATTTCCAGCCCGTAGTGCTTCGCCGCCAGGCGGGACGCAATCGCCGCGCAGCGTTTGTCGCCCATTTCGGCCACGTGGCGCGCGGCGATGGCCGTGTTGAAATACGGCGTGGTGACCCAGTTCGGGTGTTCGCCGAGGAATTGCGGGCACTGGGCAAAGCCCTGCTCGTGGCTGAACACCTGAGTGATATCCTCCACCTTCGCGCCGGGCACGCCCAGCAGGCAGTGCTCCACGCGCACCAGCTGCTCGCCGACGATGTGGCAGGCGTATTTGCCCAGCAGGTCGTAAACGTCGTTAATCGAGCCGGAGGACGAGTTTTCCACCGGCACCACGCCGTAACGCGCCTGACCGTCCGCCACGGCGGCAAAGACCTCTTCAAACGTCTTGAAATTCACGCGCTCGCAGTCGTCACCGAAGAAGCCGACCACCGCGCACTCGCTGTATGCGCCCGGCACGCCGCTGTACGCAATCAGCTTCGTCTCCGTCTGCTTTTCCAGATAGCGGCGCTGCTCCTCGCGGGAAAGGCGCATGATTTCCGTGAACAGCGCCATCACGCTCTGCGCCAGCGCGGGGTCGCTCACCTGCTGCGCGCGGGATTTGAGCACAGCTTCCTCCCGCGCCGCGTTCAGGATATCCATATAATGCGCCTGCTTGTAGAGCGCCACGTCGCGGCACACGCCCATGCGCCGCTCGAACAGGCGCACCAGCTGTGCATCGATTTCGTCAATTTCCTGTCGGCAGTTTTCCAAGTCTCTCATGTGCTTCTCTCCATTTTTCATTCCATAAACAACTGCTGTGTATGTTGCGGACGCGCAATGCGCGCCCCTACATTTTTCTCCGTTTATTCGGAAGGTCAAGGGAACTCAGTTCCCTTGCGGGGGATTGAAGCCACGCGCCCGCTGTGCGGGATTCAGCGTGGCGAAAATCGGAAATCGCAAGGAGCGCGTCTGCCGCAGGCAGAGGACAGCGCTCCTATGCGAGTTTCCCGGACTGGGGCAAAGCCCCACCGTAACCCCCGTCATTCTCCCAGCGCCCGCTGCGCCGCATCGTCCATCTCCAATTCGCAGAGCGCAATCGCCAAAATGCTCTCCATCACCACCACCGCGCGCGGGACGATGCACGGGTCGTGCCGGCCGGCAATCTCCAAGACCGCGTTTTCGCGTTTGGCGATGTCAATCGTCCGCTGGGGCTGCGCGATGGAGGGCGTGGGTTTAATCGCCGCGCGGAAAATCACCGGCATGCCGTTGGTAATGCCGCCCGTCACGCCGCCGTTGTGGTTGCTCTCACAGGTCACGTCGTCCCCGTCCATGCGCATCGCGTCGTTCGCCGCGCTCGCGCGCATGCCCGCAAGCGCCATGCCGTCGCCGAACTCAATCGCCTTCACCGCCGGAACGGAAAACGCCAGCTGGCTGACCACGCTTTCCACCGAGCCGAAGAACGGCGAGCCGATGCCCGCGCGCACGCCGACCGCCGCGCACTCAATCACCCCGCCGACGCTGTCCTTCTGCGCGCGCGCCGCAGCCACCGCTTCGCGCATCGCCGCTTCCCTGTCGGGCTGCAGGAGCGGGAAGCGGCTTTCCGTCAGCTTGTCAAGCGTCCAAACGTCCACGTTCACGAGGTCAAACCGCGCGTCCCGCTCATCCGCAATCGATTCGATGTGCGCGCCGACGGTCACGCCCTTTTCCCTGAGCAGCAGCCGCGCCACGCTGCCCGCAAACACCAGTGGCGCGGTCAGCCTGCCCGAAAAATGGCCCCCGCCGCGCGGGTCATTCATGCCGCAATACTTGACATAGCCCGCGTAATCCGCATGCCCGGGGCGCATGTTGGCCGCAATGTTGCCGTAATCGCCCGAGCGCGTGTTCGTGTTCTCGATAACCGCGCAGAGCGGCGCGCCCGTCGCCCGCCCGTTCATCACGCCGGAGAGAATGCGCACCGCGTCCGCCTCTTTGCGCGCCGTGGCGGTCGGGTCGTTGCCCGGCGCGCGGCGCGCCATCTGTTTCGCGATATACTCCTCGTCTATCCGCGCGCCCGCGGGCAGGCCGTCAATCACCACGCCGATGGCCGGGCCGTGGGATTCGCCGAAAATCGTCAGCTTGAAATGTTCGCCGAAGTTCGCCCTCATCGCGCCTGTCCTCCCAAATGCTCAAATTCGCGCCAGAACGCGGGGGCGGATTTCGCCGTCGCTTCCGCGTCCGTAATCGTCAGTTCGCCGTCGGCGACGGCGCTTGCGACCGCCATCGCCATCACGATGCGGTGGTCGTTGCAGCCCTCCGCCGTCGCCGCGTGCAGCCTTCTGCCGCCGCGGATGACCAGCCCGTCGGGCAGCTCGGAAACCGCCGCGCCCGCCGCCGTCAGCGCCGCGGCCATCGCGCTGAGCCTGTCGCTCTCCTTGATGCGCAGCCGCGCCGCGCCCGTGATGCGGCTCTCGCCCTCGGCGGCGGCCATCGCCACGGCCAGAATGGGCACCAAATCGGGTATCTGCGCGCAGTCCACGTGCAGGCCGTGCAGCCTCGACGCGCGGGAGACGAGCGCGTCCCCTTCCCAACAAATATCCGCGCCCATGTCGCGCAGAATTTCGACCATCGCGCGGTCGCCCTGTGCGCTGTGCGGGTCAAGCCCCGTCAGGCGGATTTCGCCGCGCCCGATTGCGCCCGCCGTCAGATAAAACGCCGCGTGGCTCCAATCCCCCTCGATATGCAGGGTTTCAGGCGAGACAATCCTCTGCCCGCCGGGGATGAGCAGCGTCTGCCCGTTCTCCCGCCATGTGCTGGTCACGCCGAAATCCCGCTGCACCCTGCGCGTCAATTCCACATACGCGCGGGATTCCAGCGGCGTGGTGATGACGATTTCGCTGTCGCCATCCAGCCGCGGCAGGGCGAGCAGCAGCCCCGTAATGAACTGGCTGCTCACGTCGCCGGGCAGTTCAAACCGCCCGCTTTGCAGCGCGCCCTCCACCGTCAGCGTATCGCCCGCCTGTTTCCACGAAATGCCAAGCGGCGCAAACAGGTTTTCGTAGACCGTCAGCGGCCGCTGCATCAGCCGCCCGTGGCCGACGAAGCGCACAGGCCCGCGCCCGTCAAGCGCGAGCGGAATGAAGAAGCGCAGCGTCGAGCCGGATTCGCCGCAGTCCAGTTCGCGAATCGGGCGCTTTTCGCTCTCGCCGCCGCCCCAGATTTCCGCGCGGACGAAGCCCTCGTTCCCGCTTTCCGCAATCGCCGCGCCGCGCGTCAGGCCGAGCGCCTGTGCGCAGGCCAGCGTTGCGCCGATATCCTTGGAAAGCTGAAGCGGCTCAAGCAGCGTCTTCCCCTTCGCCATCGCGGCCATCATCACCGCGCGATGCGACGCAGACTTACTGGGCAGAACCCGAAGTTCCCCATGCAGGCTTTTAGGCGCAACCGTTTTATTCATGAGCAGCTCTCCTTTTGGGGCTTTGCCCCAAACCCCGCCAAGAACCTGAGGTTCTTGGATTTCCCTCCCGGATGGATTGCTTTGCAATCCATCTATTCCATTGATTCAATCCATAAGTGCGAAGCAAAGATGGGGTTTGGGGATGAAATCCCCAAGCAGGTTTGGGCGGCAGCCCAACGTCGCCCCTTTACAGCATTTCCGCCAATTTATCGCTTTCAATCACCACGCCCGTGCACGCGCCGATTTCCGTCAAAATCACGCATCGCACGCCGTCGCCCTCGGCCTTCTTATCCAGCGCCATCGTCGCGGCCAGTCGGGCGCGCGTCAGGCTTGCGTCGCGCTCGGTCGGCAGGCCGTAAGCCTTCAGCACCCGCTCGATGCGCACGCTCGTGCCCGTCGGGGTCATGCCCAGCGTCTCGCCCCACTTCGCCGCCGCGACCATGCCGATGCAGACTGCCTCGCCGTGCAGCAGCACGCCGTATCCCATCGTGTTTTCCAGCGCGTGCGCCAGCGTATGGCCGAAATTCAGCTGCATGCGGACGCCGTGGTCGTGCGGGTCCTCGTGCACATAGCGCGCCTTGATGGCGCAGCACCGCGCGACGATTTCATCCAGCTTGGGCATGAGCGCCGCGCGGCTGCCGAGCTGCTCGATGGTTTCAAACAGCGCTTTGTCGGCGATGCAGCCGTATTTGATGACCTCGCCCAAACCCGCGCCGACCTGCCGCGCATCCAGCGTTTGCAGCGTGTCGCAGTCAATGAGCACCAGCTCCGGCTGATAAAACGCGCCGAGCAGGTTCTTGCCGCGCGGGTGGTTGACCGCCACCTTGCCGCCGACGGAGGAATCCACCTGGGCCAACAGGGTCGTCGGCACCTGAATGAAGCGCGCCCCGCGCAGATAGGCGCAGGCCGCGTAGCCCGTGATATCGCCGACCACGCCGCCGCCCAGCGCAATCACGAAATCCTTGCGCGTGATGTGCGCGTCAATCAGCGCATCATAAATGCGCTCAAGCTGCGCCATGCACTTGGTCGTTTCGCCCGCGGGCAGAACAAACGCGTGCGCCTGCGCCCCCGCCGCTTCCAGCTGTGCTTTCAGCGTATCCAAATACAGCGGCGCGACGTTTTCATCCGTCACAATCATCGCCCGCCGGCCGCGGCACATCGCCAGCAGCGGCGCGGCGTTTTTCAGCAGCCCGTGGCCGATGTGGATATCATAGGTACTCGCCTGTTCCGGCGCTTCGACTTTTACGATAGGCATAGGTTTCCTCCTTGGGGCTCTTTTTGGGGCTCTGCCCCAAACCCCGACAGGGAACTGAGTTCCCTGTACCTTCCCCTTTTCATCCGCTTCGCGGATGAAGAAAGCGTTCTTTGTTTCTCTTACAGCGATAAACAATTCGGGAGGTGTCGGAACCTCAGGTTCCGACTGGGGTTTGGGGCGAAGCCCCATCGTACCCCCGCGTCCCCCCGTTTTACTTAAACAGCGGCTTTTGGCTCTCGTCCAAACCGCGCAGCGTGTCGAATTTCTTCTTGCGGTCGCTGGAAACCGTCAGCCGCTCCAGCAGTACCGCGCGGTCGCCGCCGTGCAAAAGCGCGCTGTATTCCGACAGCCGCCCGATAAGCTCATCCGTCAAATCCGCCAGCGTCTCCTTGTTCGCCCAAAACAGCTCGCACCAGAGCTTCGGGTCGAGCGCCGCCACGCGCGTCGCGCCGCGGAACGAGCCGCCCTCAAAGCCGTAACTGTCAAATAACAGATGCTGATCGCAGAGCGCAAGCGCCATCACGTGCATCAGCTGGCTAGTGTAAGCGATGCGCTCGTCGTGCGCCGCGGGGTCGGAAAAGACCACGTCTGCGCAGCCCATGAACGTCACCAGCTGCTCCAGCAGATGGATGCTCTCCTGCGGCACGCCCGCGTCCGGCGTAAGGATATAGTGCGCCCCGCGAAACAAATCCGCCGTCGCGTGCGCAAAGCCGCCGCGCTCGCGTCCCGCCATCGGGTGGCCGCCCAGATAGATGAATCGGCGGTTCTCCACCTCGCCGACAGCCTCAAACAGCGGCCGCTTCACGCCGCAGACATCCGTCAGCAGCGCGCCCGCCTTGATGCGCCCCGCCTGACGGCGCACAAAATCCGCCGCCGCTTCGGGATGCAGGCAGATGACGACGATATCCATCTCTTCAATCGGCGCGTCGTCGGCGTTCGGCCACGCCGCGCGGACGACGTTTCGGCCCAGCGCTTCCAGCCGCGTCGGCTCGTCGCCATCCACGGCATAGCGCTCCAAATCGGGATAGCCCTCCAGCGCCATCGCCATGCTGCCGCCGATGAGCCCCAGGCCGATAAACATGATTTTCATTGTGCTTGCCCTCTTTACAGGGGTTACGCTTGAAGCTCTGCCTCAAACTCCGGCAGGAACCTGAGGTTCCCGCACCTCCCACCTGAAATCTTTCTGTCTTGAATGATTTTACAGCGTTCTTTCCACAATCGGCGCCAGCGCGCTGATTTTGCCGACCAGCTGCGCGTATTGATCCGGCGTGAGGCTCTGCGCGCCGTCGCAGAGCGCCTTGGGCGGGTTGTTGTGCACCTCGATAATCAGGCCGTCCGCGCCCGCGGCAATCGCCGCCAGCGACATGCGCTCCACCATCCAGTTCAGGCCCGTCGCGTGAGAGGGATCGACAATCACCGGCAGGTGGCTCAGTCGCTTGACCGCCTGCACCGCCGACAGGTCGAGCGTGTTGCGGGTGTAAGTCTCAAACGTGCGGATGCCGCGCTCGCAGAGGATGACGTTCGGGTTGCCCGCCGCCATGACGTATTCCGCGCTCATCAGCCATTCGTTAATCGTCGCGGACAGGCCGCGCTTGAGCAGAATCGGCTTGCGGGTCTGGCCCAGCTCGGTTAGCAGATCGAAGTTCTGCATGTTGCGCGCGCCAACCTGAATCACATCCACGCGGCGGTCGAACTCCTCCACCAGCTTCGGGCTCATGATCTCCGTGCAGATGGGCATGCCCGTCAGCTCCTTGGCCTGCTCCAGCAGGGCAAGGCCCTCCAGCTTCAGGCCCTGAAACGCGTAGGGCGACGTGCGCGGCTTATACGCGCCGCCGCGAAGGATGTTCGCGCCGCTCGCGCGCACCTTGAGCGCCGTATCGGTAACCTGGTCGTAATTTTCCACCGAGCACGGGCCGGCAAACAGCGCCAGCTTGCGCCCGCCGACCTTCACGCCGCTGCAATCGATGACGCTGTCCGTCGGGTGGAATTTGCGGTTCGCCTTTTTGAACGGCTCGGAAACCGGCATCACGCGCTCGACACCCGGCTGAATCAAAAAGTCGTGCGGGTCAAGACGGGCCACGTCGCCCAGCACGCCCAGCACCGTGCAGTCCACGCCCGCGTTGCGCTGCACCTGCATGCCCTGCTTGCTCAAGTCTTGGCAAAGGCTGCCGATTTGCTCCTCGGTGGCCTGCGGCTTCATGATGATAATCATAATCGTTTTCCTCGCTTTCTGTTTTGACGCGTTCGTTTGGCGCGGCTCTGCGCCGCCGACGGAGGTCAGTCATACAGAAAAAGACCCCCGCCATGGTGTGGCAGGGGCCTGAAAATTCGTTTCAGCCCGACGAAGGATTCACCCAACGCCTTCTCATGCGCGCACGACAGCAAGACTATGCCCAAAGACGGTATAGCCGCTAAATCGCACGAAAGAGAAGCTGGTCATGGTCAAAACCCTCCAATGAGATTGAGGTCAGTATAGCATACCGCCCGGCGCTTTGCAAGAACCTTGCGCGGATTTCATGTCTCAATTATTTCAAGATATACAATTTCACTATATTCATTCTTATTTTGCCCGAAGGTTTTCAAAGAGGTTTTCAGCTGTTGCCGCCGATGGCGGAAACAAACAGCAGAAAACAGAAAGCCCTTTGGGCGCACCGCATGCGAAATCCCTTTTCATCAAATCTTGCGCAGCAGCTTCTTGGCGTCCTCTCGGGCGGCCATCGCGAGCAGATGCTCCCGCCCCGTAAACACGTAATCGCCGCCCGGCAGGGGCTTGAGCGCGCCGTCCTCCTTGACGGCCAAAATGTTGATGTGATACTTGTTGCGCACATCGACCTCGCGCACGCTGCGGCCGACCCAGTTTTCCATCGGCGCGATTTCGTAGATGGAATATTCGTCCGTCAGCTCGATATAGTCAAACACGTTCTGCGCGCTCAGGCGGGTGGCCAGCCGTTCGGCGCTGTCGCGCTCGGGATAGACGACCTCGTCCGCGCCGTTGCGCAGCAGCAGCTTGGCGTGCACATCCTGCGCGGCCTTGGCGACCACGCGCGCCGCGCCCATCTCCTTGAGCATGGAGGTAATCAGCAGGCTGCTGGCGAAGTCCGACCCGATGCAGACAAAGCAGATATCGAAGTTTTTCACGCCGAGCGCGCGCAGCGCGTTTTCGTCGGTGCAGTCGGCAATCTGCGCGCTGGTGACCTCGTCGGCCAGCGCGGTGACAGCCGCCTCGTCGCGGTCAACAATCATCACCTCATTATTGAGGCTCATGAATTTTCGGCACAGGTGGCGGCCAAAGCGTCCGAGGCCGATGATGAGGATGGATTTCATGTGAAAGCCTTTCTCGGGGCGCTGCCCCGAACCCTGCCAAGAACCTGAGGTTCTTGGATTTCCCACTTTCATTTATCGCTTTGCGATAAATGGCGCTCAACTTATTTTTATAGGCGCGAAGCGAAGAGGAGGGTCAAGGGAACTCAGTTCCCTTGTGGGGGATTGAAGTCACGCGCCCGCTGTGCGGGATTCAGCGTGGCGGAAATCGAAAATCGCAAGGAGCGCGTCTGCCGTAGGCAGAGAAGAGCGCTCCTATGCGAGTTTTCCGGACTGGGGCAAAGCCCCAACGTTCCTCCCCCCGTCACCCCACCAGAATCTTGTCCGTCGGATACTGCACCGGCGCGGGCGGCTTCCGCCGCGTGAGCAGAATCATGAACGTCATGCTGCCCAGCCTGCCCGCGTACATCAGCAGAATCACCAGAATCCGCGACGCGGTGTTCAGATCGCGCGTGATGCCCGCCGTCAGACCGACGGTATCAATAGCCGAAAACACCTCGATGAGCACCTGCTGAAGCGTAAATTCCGGCTGCATCGCGCAGATGGTCAGCGTCGCCAGCGCGCCCAGCGTCAGATACACCACGACGATGGAGCACGCGCGGCGCAGCAGGTCGTTTTCAATCCGCCTGCCGAACAGGTGCACATCCTCTTCGCCCTTGAGGATGGAAACCGCCGTCAGCACGACCAGCAGCAGCGTCGTCGCCTTTGCGCCGCCCGCCGTCGAACCGGAGTTGCCGCCCGTGAGCATCAGCAGCAGGGTCAGCATGCCACCCGCCGGGCTGAGTTCACCCGTCGGCACGGTGTCAAAGCCCGCGGTTCGCGGCGTGACGGCAGAAAACAGGCTTGCCCAGACGCGCGTGCCCGTCGTCATGCCCGCCATGGCCGCGTTCTTCTCCGTGATGAAGAACAGCGCGGCGGGCACGAGCACCAGAAACGCCGTCAGCACGAGCACGACCCGCGTGTGCAGGCGCAGTTTTTTCCAGCACAGGCGGTTTTTAATCAGATCCTGCCAGACCGGAAAGCCCAGCCCCGCGACCAGAATCAGCGTCATCACCGTCAGATTGATCAGCGGGTCACCCGCGAAGCGCTCCAGCGAGGAAAACGGCCCGCTAACCGGCCCCATCAGGTCAAAGCCCGCGTTGCAGAACGCGGATATCGCGTGGAACACGCTGTACCAAAGCCCCTTCGCCCAGCCGAGCATCGGCACAAACCGAAACGCGAGCGCGGCCGCGCCGAGTGCTTCGACGGCAGCCGTGCCGATCAGCGCCAGCCGAATCAGCCGAACAATGCCGCCGACGCTGAAGGAGGCCACGCTCTCCTGCAAAATTGTCCGCTGGCGCAGGCCGATTCGCCTGCCCATCGCCATGGAGACCAGCGCCAGCAGCGTCATCACGCCCAGACCGCCGATCTGAATCGCGATAATCAGCACGACCTGCCCAAAGAGCGACCAGTGCGTGCCCGTATCAACGAGCGCCTGCCCCGTCACGCAGACCGCGCTCGTTGCGGTGAACAGCGCCGTCAGCGGCGGGGTCACGGTGCGGCTCTGCGACGAAATCGGCAGCATGAGCAGCAGCGTCACCAGCAGAATCAGCAGCGCAAAGCCAACGGCAATTATCATCGACGGGCTCATCGGCGCATCTTTTTTCTCCTTCATCTTCTCCCTCCAAACCCCATCATGATACGCTTTCCGCCGTCTTTTGTCAACGTTGGGAAGAATACGATTGGGGCTCTGCCCCAAACCCTGCCAAGAACCTGAGGTTCTTGGATTTCCCACTTCATTTATCGCTACGCGATAAATGAACGCATAGCATATTCAAACCGACGCGAAGCGAAGAAAGGGTGCAGGGAACAACGTTCCCTGCCGGGGTTTGGGGCAGAGCCCCAACGTATCCTCTTATTTGGCTTTCCGAGCCTCAAGGCGCTCTTTCCACATCTGCATCCAGCCGCGCGGGAAAATGTAGCTCACCGCCCACGCGATCAAAACGCCGACAGTCGTATCCAGAATGCGGTAAAGCGCATAGCTCACATACGATTCGACCGGCGTGTTGAACAGCAGAATGCAGAGAACCACGCCGCCGGGCTGCACGCCGCCGACCCACACCATCTGGCAGAGCACAATCAGAATCACCGTGCCGATAAACGTCAGCGGCACGAGCCAGAGCGTATACGCGCCGTCGGGCTTGAAAATCAGGTAAATGCGGAACAGCAGCATGCCCAAAAGGCCGCCGATCAGCGTGCCGAACAGGCGGTTGCCGCCGTTCTTGCGGGAATCCTCCATGTCCGACCCCATGCCGAAAATCGCGCCGATGCAGGCAAACGCCGGACTGCGGCCGATGAAATAATAAATGAACGCGCAGAACGCCGCCGCCAGCGCCGTTTTGATGTTGCGCATGCCCACGCCGGGGATTTTTACGGATTTGATGCTCATGATCTTCTCCTGTGTGTCGATGATGTTCTCTCTTAAGCAAAAAAGGAGTCTGCGCGGCGCGCAAACTCCGATATTGTATCACAGACCGCATGGTTTGTGTAGCAGCAAACATGCCGATTTTTTGAATATTTGCTTGCTTATTTTTCGCCCGTCAGCCCCAGCTCGGCATAGGCCTCGTCAATCACGCCGTTCCACGCGGATACGACCTCCGGCCGCTCCGGCGCGCCGCACGCGGTGCACGGGGAAAGCTGAGTATACGGATAGCTGCTCAAATCGCCGTAGGTGATGGCCGACAGCGGCAGATACGTGCTCTTGACGCTCGAGCAGCGCGCGTCGGTGTGGTATTTCTTGCCGCCGTTCTTGTTGTAATACATCGGCGCGGCGGGGTCGGTCTCCGCCAGCTTGCGCCCGTCGTCATCCCAGATGATGATTTTGATGTTCTTCTGCCCGCGGAGGTTGTTCCACAGCCACGAATGGTTGTAGCCGTCCGCGTTGGCCTGCCGCTGCACGCGCACGCAGCCGTGCGACGCGCGCCGCCCGAGCGCGCTTTCGCAAATCTCGTAATTCGGCGTGCCGACGGGGTTGCCGCTGTCATCCTTGCCGCCCGAATAAATCGCGGGCACCATGTGCAGCAAATCGCCGCCGTTGAAGCGAATCGCCTGGTCGCAGTACAGGTTGCCCGACCAGAAGCCGCCCGTCCAGCTGCACAGCAGAAACTCGCCGCTGGCCGTCTCGTTGATGAGCGAATTGCCGCCGCTCGTCGTGCCCGTCGAACAGAGCAGCGTGGTCAGCAGCTTGCCTTCCTTATACAGATACAGCCGCTGGGTCATCTTGTCCACGATAATGCCGTAGGTCTCGTTCGGCGAAACGGTGCGGATTCGGCTGGATTTCACCCAGCCCTGCTCCAGCTCGTCGCGGTCGTTATAGGCCTCGATTTTCGTCCAGCCGTCCTGCTCCTCCAGCACCTTGACGGCAACCGACGCGCCATAAAAAAAGCCGCGGCCCTCGTCATACGTCTTGCGCTTGCCGTTCGGCGCATCAGAAAGGTAGATTTTCTCCTTCTGATCCGTGCCCAAGACGGCGATGTCCGCGGTGAGGCGTGCCCACGCGGCAGTCTCGTCCTCGGGGTCGAACTCGCCGAACCACGAGGATTGGATGGCTTCCTTGGCCGCTTCCAGATTTTCCTGCACCTTGGCCTGCGCGGCGGCTTCCGCCTGAGCCGCCGCATCCGCGCGGAGGTCGTCAAGCTGCTCGTTCATGGATTTCTGGGTCTCCCAGTCCGCCGTGCCGGTCTGCTCAAGGCCGCCGGCCTTTTGGAATTTCTTGATGGCTTCGACGGTCGCCTTGCCGAGCTTGCCGCCGCAGTCGCCGTCGTAATAGCCCAGCTCTTTCAGGTTCTTTTGCAGCGCGATGACCTGCGAGCCGGAAGCACCCATACCCAGCTCCCAGCCGACCAGCCCCTCCTGCAAAACGCCGTAGCCGCGGATGGAATCGTCATCCAGCCGATAGGTATAGCGCTGCACGACGGTCGGCGTCGGGCCGAGGATGTGATTGTTGCCCTCGATGGTGTGGACATAATACGTGCCGTCCGCGTCCTGCGTCACCATTTCGACGATGCCGACGTGGTCAAGGCGGTTATACTTATACCATTCGATATAGATGAGGTCGCCCTTCTGCGGGATATACGGCCTGTCCGCAACGGAAACGCCGTCGCTCAGGTAGAACTGGCCCTCTTCGCCGCGCAGACCGCCGTTCACGGTGACATATCGGCCGCGCTCCTTATACCACATCGAGCCGCCCTCGCAGCTGGTCTGCAAGGGATAGTCATTGCCGAGCATGGACGTGCCGTAGTATTCGTCGGCGAAATTCACGCACCAGGATACGAACTCCGAGCACCATTCACCGTAGGCGCTGCCGCCCCACTCGCCGTATTTGCTGTAACCGCCCTTTGTCGCGGAATAGCCCAGCTCGTTGACAGCCGCCGCGACGAGCATATCCGCGCGGTCATCCGCCAGCGCGCCCGCGCCGAGCAGCATCAGCACGACAAGCAACAGGGTGATGATGTTCTTCATAAACGCCTCCGAAAAAGGGGTTACGGGGTTACGTTGGGGCGCCGCCCCAAGTCCGGGAAACTCGCATAGGGGCGCTGTCCTCTGCCTGCGGCAGACGCGCCCGTTTCACGAACGCCGTTCCGGCTCCTTGCGATTTCCGATTTCCGCCATGCTCATTTCCCGCACAGCGGGCGCATGGCTCCAATCCCCTGCAAGAAACCTGAGGTTTCTGGACTTCCCATATATAAATTCACGAACTATAAGCGCGAAGCGAAGAAGGGAGTCTGAGGGATATAATCCCTCAGGCAGGTACGGGCAGCAGCCCGTCGTAACCCTTGACGCTCAAAGAAAAGGCAGTTTCAGAGCAGGATGCGAAGCATCCTACGATTGAAACGATTTCAAGGTGCACCGGCTTCTTATACACCTTTCAAACGCACCTCTATCATATATACGAGCAAGCCCCGCCTTTTCTTCCCGCTTACAGGCAGATTTTGCTTTCTTTCGCCCAAACCGCCGCATCAAACCGTTTCCACGGCTGCGCGTCCATTGGCGGAAGCGCGTCAAAGTGCATTTCTTCCTTCTTGGTCGGGTGAATCAGGCCCAGATGCGCGCCCCAGAGCGCGATCTGCTCGCCGGGCCTGCCGCCGCCGTAGCGCGCGTCGCCCCAAATCGGCAGGCCCGCTTGGGCAAGCTGCACGCGAATCTGGTGGCTTCTGCCCGTGAACAGGCGCACACGCACCAGCGTCAGCCCGCCCGCTTCGCCGCATTTTTGGTAGCGCAGTTTCGCGTCCTTCGCGCCGGGCGTGTCCGCGAACACGACGCGCACGGTGTTGGTTTTGCCGTCTTTCAGCAGAAAATCGCAAAGCTCGTCCGCTTCCTTCGCCTGACCGCGGACGGCGGCGACATACTGCCGCTGCATCGTCTTGTCCCGCACCTGTGCGCTCAGCCTGTCCGCCGCCTTGCCGGTCTTGGCCAGCACGACAAGGCCGCCCACGGGCCTGTCCAGCCGATGGACAAGGCCCAGATACACCGCGCCGGGCTTGTTGTATTGCTCGGCGATATACGCCTTCATCGTGCCGTGCAAATCCGCGTCGCCGGAATCATCCGCCTGAGTGGGCATGTTCGGCGGCTTGACGACGACGAGCAGGTGGTTATCCTCATAGACGATGGATACGCCGCGATAACTTTCCATCTTACGCCCTCTGCCAGCGTCCGCTCGCGCCGCACGGGAGCACGCCGCCCGCCGTCACGGGCAGACAGACTTCGTCCGCAGTGATGATGCCGCCGAAGCGGGGCTTGACGGTCATATCAATCATATTGCCCAGCACGCTGGCCTGGAAACCCGTCGTGTAGCCGTTGATGAGGAAGAACAGCGGGTCGTCGGAGAGCGCTTCGGAGCAGGCCTTCGCCAGACCGTACAGCTCGTTTTCCAGCTTCCAGACCTCGCCGCCCGGGCCGCGCCCGTAGGACGGCGGGTCCATCAGAATGCCGTCGTAGAAGCGGCCGCGGCGCGCCTCGCGCTGCACAAACTTGAGCGCGTCGTCGATAATCCAGCGCACGCGGTCCTCCGGCAGGCCGCAGCATTCGCGGTTTTCCCGCGCCCACTGCACCATGCCCTTGGCCGCGTCGCAGTGGCACACCTGTGCGCCCGCCGCCGCGCAGGCCATGGTCGCGCCGCCGGTATAGGCAAACAGATTGAGCACGCGCACCTCGCGCCCCTGCTTCACGCGTTCGGAGACAAGGCCGGTCATCCAATCCCAATTCGCCGCCTGTTCGGGGAACAGGCCGGTGTGCTTGAATCCGGTCGGGCGAACATAGAAGCGCAGGTTTTTATAATTCATCACCCAGCGGTCGGGCAGCTTGGTGAAGAACTCCCACGAGCCGCCGCCCTTTTCGCTGCGATGATAATGCGCCTGCGCCTTGCGCCAAAGCGACGGATCGCGCGCGGGCCAGATGGCCTGCGGATCGGGACGGCGCAGATACACGTCGCCCCAGCGTTCGAGCTTTTCGCCGCCGCCGCAATCGAGGACCTCATAGTCCTGCCATTGATCTGCTAAAAACATAGGTTCCTTTCTCAGGGGGTACGTTGGGGACGCTGTCCCCAAACCCCTGACAGGGAACTGAGTTCCCTGTACCTTCCGCTTCCGGCCGCTGACGCGGCCGGGGAAAAATGATAAATTTCTTATCTTCCCCCATTGCTCGCGCAGCGAGCAATGCAGTGGGAAATCCAAGAACCTCAGGTTCTTGGTGGGGCATGGGGCAAAGCCCCATCGTCCCCCTCCCCGTTACTCCCTGAAGAACCTCGGATACTTCTCTTTCTGGTTCTCCAGCATGTCCGCCACAATGCCTTCGGAATAGAGCAGGTCGATGCCCGTCAGCGCGGGGTCGATTTCCAGCGCCTCGCGAAGCGCGTTTCGGCTGCCCGTCGCGGCGGCCTCGGCATACAGGCGGTTGACCAAACTCAGCTGTTCCATCACATCCTCCAGCTCGATGGGCAGTTCCACAGGCTTGCCGACGGGGCCGTCCTTCGTGACATGCGCCGGGCCTTCGACAAAGCGCCCATGCGTCACGCCGGGCACAGCGCCGTCGCACGGCATGACCATGCTCTTCACGTCGCACTCGCCCTCGCCCCACAGAGCGCGCAGAATTTCCACCGGCCGCACGGAGGACAGGCCGCTCGTGCGAATCTGCCCCCACGCCTGCGCGCCCTTGGGCCGCATCGGGCCGTGAACCGTCAGCAGAGCAAGGTTGCGCTTGCGCAGCTCATAATCCGCCGCGCCCACGCCCGAAATCATCAGCGAACGGCGCGGGCTAAGCTCCGTATCGGCCAGCAGCTCGCACTGGGTGACGCGCGGCCCGGCCGGAATCGCGCCATACCAATCGATATACTGCGCGGCCAGCGCCTCGCGGTCGTCCTCTTTCATTTCCTTCATGATGCGCGGAACGAGGTCTTTTCCGCTCGGCAGCTCATGGCACGAGGCCACCCACGAGAAATCGTTCAGGCCCGCGCAGGTCACATCCACCTTGTCCTCTTTCAGGCCCAGATACAGCGCCAGCCGCGCGCGGGTCTGTTCCGTCACGCCGCTCACACCCAGGGTGCGCACGCCGCAGAAGCGCTGCGCCGCCTCGCACGCGCGGGAAAGAGGCAGGCCGCCGTATCCGCTCGAGCAGAGGATGAGCGGCGCGCCCGGGCATTCCTCGCGCATCTGATCCGCCAAATCGCAGACAAAGCCGACCGCGCGCATGGTCTGCATCGCGCCGCCGAGACCGCCGCGCAGACGAACCTGCTTGCCCAGCCCGACTTCATCCAGCGCTTCAAAATCCTTTTTCCACGCTTCTTCATCGAGAAAATCCGAGCAGAGGATGACCGCATCCGCAGAGAACGTCGCCTTTTGCAGCTGGGTGGTGTAATAAAACCGCGCCTGCACGCCGAAAGCGCGCGCCAGCGCCTGCGCCCCGCGTGCGGAAAGCTCCGCCATGTCGAGGTCGGCGTCCACCATCCAATATTCCGCTTCCATGCGGAAACGGACGAACAAATCTTCTAAAATCGCGGGGGCAAAGAAATATGCCCCCGCGCCGGCGATTACGATTTTTTTCATGGATTCCATTATGCTTTCTTTACGCTCAGCGTCGCGTCCACGCCGTTGATGCTCCAGTCGCGGACATACGCGCCCTCCGGCGCGTCGCCGAGCTTGACATCCAGCGCCAGCACGCCGCGCTCAATCGCTTCCGCGTTCTGCGCCACAATCTGCGCGAGCTTCTCGTCTGCCGTCTTGACGGTGACATGGATGCGGTCCACCACCTCGAAGCCCGCTTCCTTGCGCATCGTCTGCAGCTTGGAAATCACCTCGCGGGCAAAGCCCTCGGCAATCAGGTCTTCGGTCAGGTTGGTATCCAGCGCGACGGTCACGCCGCGGTCGGTCGCCACAACATAGCCCGGCTTCTTCATCGGCGCGGTGAGCACGTCGTCCTTTTCCAGCTCGACGGGCGTGCCGTCCAGCTCGAAGCGGAGCAGCTCGCCCTTCTCAAAGCCCGCGACAACCTCGTTGCCGTCCAGCGTGGCGAGCTTCTCGCCGATGGCCTTAAGCAGCTTGCCGTATTTCTTGCCCAGCGTGCGCATCTGCGGCTTGAGCTGATAGGTCATGAAGGCGGTGGTGTCGTCGGTAAAGACGGCGTCCTTCACGTTCAGCTCGTCCTCGGCCAGCGCGCAGAGGTCCTGCGGCAGGGTCGCGCCGCTGACAATCATGCGGGAGAGCGGCTGGCGCACCTTCAGGCCGCTTTCGCTGCGGCAGCTGCGGCCCAGCACGACGACCTCCAGCAGGTCGCGCATGTGCTGCTCCAGCTCGGCGTCGATATACCGCTCGTCGCAGGTCGGGAAATCCGTCATGTGGACGGAAATCGGCGCATCCTTGTCAACCGAGCAGACGAGGTTGCGGTACATGCTCTCGGCCATGAACGGCGTGAACGGCGCGGTCAGGCGGCTCATCGTCTCCAGAATGTGATAGAGCGTCGCGAAAGCGGCCTCCTTGTCACCGGCCATGCCCTTGCCCCAGAAGCGCTCGCGGCTGCGGCGGACATACCAGTTGGACAGGTCGTCCACAAAGTCCGTCATCGCGCGGGAGGCCTCGAAAATCTTGTATTCGTTCAGGTCGCCGTCCACCTCGCGGATGAGGGAGTTCAGGCGGGAGAGAATCCACTTGTCCATCAGCGTCAGCTGAACCTTGTCGAGCGGATGCTCCTTCGGGTTGAACTGGTCGATTTCCGCATAGAGGATGAAGAACGCGTAGGTGTTCCACAGCGTGCCCATGTACTTGCGGGTCGTCTCGTCGATGGCCTTGGCGTGGAAGCGGTTGGGCATCCACGGCGCGGCGTTGTTGTAGAAGAACCAGCGCACGGCGTCCGCGCCCTGCGTGTTGAGCACGCTCCACGGATCGACGGTGTTGCCGATGTGCTTGCTCATCTTCTTGCCGTCCTTATCCTGCACGTGGCCCATCACGATGCAGTTCTTGAACGGGTTGGTATCGAACATGCAGGTCGAAATCGCCAGCAGCGTATAGAACCAGCCGCGCGTCTGGTCAATGGCCTCGGAGATGAAATCCGCCGGGAAGCGGCGCTCGAACTGCTCCTTGTTTTCAAACGGATAGTGCCACTGCGCGAACGGCATCGAGCCGGAGTCATACCAGCAGTCGATGACCTCCTTCTCGCGGTGCATGTCGCCGCCGCACTTCGGGCAGGTCAGCACAACGCTGTCGATATACGGGCGGTGCAGCTCGATGTTGGGGTCAACATTGCGGCCGAGCTTCACCAGCTCTTCGCGGCTGCCGATGACGTGCACATGGCCGCACTTGCAGGTCCAGACCGGCAGCGGCGTGCCCCAATAGCGCTCGCGGGAGAGACCCCAGTCGATAACATTGTCCAGGAAGTTGCCCATGCGGCCTTCCTTGATGTTATCCGGCATCCAGTTAACGGCGCGGTTGTTGCGCATCAGCTCGTCGTGCACGGCGGTCATCTTGATGAACCAGCTCTGGCGGGCGTAGTAGATGAGCGGCGTGTCGCAGCGCCAGCAGAAGGGATAATCGTGCTCAAACTTCGGCGCCTTGACCAGCAGGCGGCGCTCCTTCAGGTCGGCCAGCACGAGCTTGTCCGCATCCTTGACGAACACGCCCGGCCACTTGGTCTCGTCGGTCAGGCAGCCCTGCGCATCCACCAGCTGCACGAACGGCAGGTTATACTTGCGGCCCACGCGCGCGTCGTCCTCGCCGAACGCCGGCGCGATGTGAACGATGCCCGTGCCGTCGCTCATGGTGACGTAGCTGTCGCAGACGACGTAGTGGAACTTCGCGCCTTCGCGCTCCACCTCGTAGAGCGGCTCATACTCCATGTATTCCAGCGCGCTGCCCTTCATGGTCTCCACGACGACGGGCTTCTCTTCCTTGCCGCCGAAGATGGATTCGACGAGCGCGCCCGCCATGTAATAGGTGTCGCCCTCAAAGGTCAGCTTCACGTAATCCTCATCCGGATTGACGCACAGCGCGACGTTGCTGGGCAGCGTCCACGGGGTGGTCGTCCACGCGGTGAGGTAGGTGTTCTCCGTGCCCTTCACCTTGAAGCGCACGACCGCGGAGGTCTCCTCCACGCGCTTGTAGCCCTGCGCCACTTCGTGGCTGGAGAGCGCAGTGCCGCAGCGCGGGCAGTACGGCACAATCTTGTGGCCCTTGTAGAGCAGGCCCTTTTCGTAAATCTTCTTGAGGCTCCACCACTCGGACTCAATGTAATTATCCTCGTAGGTGATGTACGGGTGCTCCATATCGGCCCAATAGCCGACGCGCTCGCTCATCTGCTCCCACTCGGTCTTGTATTTCCAGACGGATTCCTTGCACTTCTTGATGAACGGTTCGATGCCGTATTCCTCAATCTGCGGCTTGCCGTCCAAGCCGAGCATCTTCTCGACCTCCAGCTCGACCGGCAGGCCGTGCGTGTCCCAGCCGGCCTTGCGCAGCACGTCGTAGCCCTTCATCGTGCGGTAGCGCGGGATGATGTCCTTAATCGCGCGGGTCTCCACGTGGCCGATGTGCGGCTTGCCGTTGGCGGTCGGCGGGCCGTCGAAGAATGTAAAGGCGGGCGCGCCCTCGCGCAGCTTCACCGTTTTCTTAAAGATGTCCTCGTCGCGCCAGAATTTGATGACTTCTTCCTCGCGCTGGGCGAAGTTCATGTCGGTCGAAACCTTCTGATACATACGTTTCCTCCTGTTTGCAAATAAAAGCAGCCTCATCCACATGGGACGAGGCTGCTCGCGTTACCACCCAAATTGACGCCGAAAAGCGTCCGCTCAAAGCCGATGACGGAGCGACCCGTCCGCCCCTACTGCATTCAGGGCAGCCGCTGATGCGGGTGATTCCCCATACCCCGTCCGTCCGAAATTGCACCCAACATTCGGCTCTCTTTGCGGCATAGGGCATGCGCGTCCCGCGTCATCGCGTTTCATATCGATGATATAATACAAGGTTTCACGGCGTTTGTAAAGAGGGAAAGCAAAATTTCGGCAGAATAACAAAAAAAGCGGCCCGAGGCAGCTCTCACCTCCGCCAAAGTCTGTAAAAACTCAAGCTTCCGCATACGCGGCCGACTTGTTGCATTCCATAAAGCAAAAAAGAACGGGATAAAACGCCGATATCCCGCCTTGCGCGAACCGAATGGCCGTGTTATAATCGCGATGTAGACAAGTAGAGACTACGAGGTCGGCCTTCCTCCGCAACGGCGTACAGAAGCGGAGGTGATCGCCATGACGAATGTGGATTTGTTTAATGTACTTCTTTCCGTCATCGGTATCATTTTAAGTGCCGTGGCACTTGGCATCGCGTTAAGTCAGCGATAAAAAGGCGCCGCCTCGCAGCTTGGCCTCTGCTTGGCGGCAAAATTCATTTTGTCGATGCGGCGGAAACGCCGCCCCGTAGGCACGCTCCCTACTTGTCTACATTGTACGCTATCCCGACCCGCTTGTCAAGCCAGGCGAGTCGGGTCTTTTTCATATTTTTCCAAATACGAAAAGCTTTTTTGTCCTTCGTCGGGCAGGCGCGCCCCGCTCAAAACCCAATCGGCAGAAACGCCGCCGCGACAGCCAGCACAATGGCCGGAAGCAGATTGGCCACGCGCACCTTTTTGCCCCACACCAGATTGACCCCGACACAGAACACCAGCGCCGAGCCGACCAGCGACAGGTTATCCAGCACGGCGGCGGTCATAAACGGCTTGAGCAGCGAAGCGGCCAGCGTCATCGCGCCCTGCATGATGAAAACGGGAATCGCCGAAAAACCGCAGCCCTTGCCCAGCGAGCAGGTCATCACCATAATCACCACAAAGTCGAGCACGCTTTTGGCCGCCAGCGTGGAATAATCCCCCGTCAACCCGTCCTGCACCGAGCCGACAATCGCCATCGCGCCGATACAGACCGTCAGCGACGCGGTGACAAAGCCGTTCACAAAGCCCGCGTCGTTCGCGTTGCCCGTTTTCGCCTTGAGCCATTCGCCGAAGCGGTCAAACAGCGATTCGATATTCAGCAGCTCGCCGATTAAGCCGCCGATGGGCAGAGACAGCGTGAGCAGCATCGTTCCGCCGTTCGTCAAGGTCGTATCGCCCAGTTTCAACATGTATTTCATTGCCCCCGCCAGGCCGATAAACAGCACGCTGACGCCGCAGGCCATGTTGAGCGTCTCCTGCATGCGCGCCGTCAGTCTGCGTCCGAAAAGCGCGCCGCATACGCCGCCAAAGGCAATCGCAAGGGTATTGAGAATCGTTCCAAGGCCGATCATGCCCAAAATCCTTCTTTCGCAATCGAAATGACTCGGCCATTATAGCACGTCTGCGGGCGGAAAAACAGGGGAATCCTGCAAACACGCCGCCTTGCGCAATGCAAAGCGGCGTGTTCTGTTTGTTTTACTCAATCCTCAAGCTTTCGAGCCTGAACCCCTCTCGGGTTCCCAGCCCAAGCGCGCGGATGGTGGCGCAGCCCTGAAACGGCGTGTTCGTATACAGACTCGCCGCCTGTTCCGGCAGAAGGGTATACACCTCGTCGCCGATGGCCTCTCCCATGCCGTAAACGCCGAAATACACGCGGTACAGCCCGCCGCCAAGCATTTCCACCTCGCTGACGCAGGCAAAGCCCAGCCCCAGCGGCGCGCCCGGCTCATCCATATAATAATACGCGCCGTCGTAACCAAAGTCGGGCTGGTCCGGCAGAATCAGCGGCCGCCCGAAATAGCGCAGCACCGTGTCGGAAATGCCGCTTTGCGCCAGGCGGTTTCCCCATTCGCCGGATTCCCACTTGTCGCGTCGGTTATACCATGCGTGCAGCACGGCAAAGCGCACCAGCTCGCTGTCCGCCGTCGAGGCCGCGTCATAATGCGCCATGCCCGTTTCCGTGAAGTTGGTCAGAAACAGGTTCACGTTGCGGCGCTCCTCCTCTGTGGCGGCAAACGGCGTGCCGCGCTCGGTTTGGCTTTCCAGATACGCCGTATCCACAAAGCCCTGCATATCCCCATATTCCACCCGCGCAAACCCGTTTTTCGCCGGATTGAGATAAATCACCTGTTCGTCTAGCGGGATTCGGGCAAGCTCGGTCGCCTGCACGTTATCCGCTTCGCGCAGAGTGATATATTCCTTGCACTTTTTCACAACGGCCTGATCGCCGATGCGCATGGTCTCCGCCAGCGCCGGCACGGATGCGGCCATCATCGCCGCCGCCAGCAGGATAGCTGATCGCCTTTTCACATTCGCTTCCTCCCTGTGCTGTTTTGTTCTTCGCTTGAAGCTTATGATTTATATCCTGTTAAGATTCGCGGCAAACTGTTTTTCTCCTGCTGACCGTCTCAAACTCCCGCGCGGCGGCCTTTTTTACGACAGCAATCTCCGCTCTCAAACGTTCGTTCTCAGCTCTGAGCCGAATCATATCGTGAAATCGTTTTTCTTTTACTCCATCTGGTGTTTCCGGCCACCTGCCCCGCCGACATAATTCAACGCACTTCTTCTTGTACTCATAACTGTATCGCATAAAAATACCCCTAATACCGGATATCCGGTATTAGGGGTACATATTACTCAGCCATCCGTTTCATCATGCTATGCGAATCGATCAATACCAGCTCTGGGTCAGGGCGTCCTCGCGCACGTTATAGTTCTTTTTGAACTCGACGCGGTAGAAATCGTCCATCTGGCGTGCGGCTTCCTCGCTGCGCCCATCATAGATGCAATACGCGGCATTCACAACGATCAACGCGGCAAACACGAAAACAGCAGTCATATCCAGCACTCCTTCTGATCGGAAAATCACTTGTTTTTTCTTGGAACGGCTTGTCTTTTTTCCGTTCCTCTCTACGCCTATATTATAGCACCGAAGCCGTTTTTCCGCACGCTTTTTCTTGCCCGAAGGCAAATAACCCAACGCGTTTTCGCTCCTGCAAACCGCCCGTTTCAAACGACTGACCCGCCGCAATTTGGCCCCGAATTTGAATCATGAACTTGCAATTTTTTCATTTTCCGTCTTTTTTGCTTACTTTTATGAAGGATGCTTTCAAAAAAAGTTTTCTGACCTTTGCTGACCATTAGATTTGTTCACTTCAGGCTTGCCACGCGCTCAGGGGGATGTTATACGGCCTGCGTAGTCAAGAGGTCTTGCACGGCGGCTCCGCTTTCGCGCTGCGAAAGAGGAGGTGATGCACATGAGCAATACAGAACTGCTTTCAATTCTGCCTGCCATCGCATCCTTGCTTTTGACGTTGTACTTCGGTCTGCGTTAAAAGAAAAAGCCGCCGTGCAGTAGCAGCTGCAACGGCGGCGACGGTATCCGCAAATGACGAATGCGAAAGTGCCCGTCTTGCGAGGGAACCAACCTCTTAACTGCATTTCAGGCTTTACGTCAAGGCGCGAAGCCTTTTTTCTATCTTTTTCCGCGCCCAATTTTTAAGAACGCTTGTTCCCATTTTATTTCTATGCTATAATAGACCATACTAGCAAAAAGGGGTTCTTTTCCCCTATTTTTCGGGAGGTCACGATGCAGGAAGGGCGCTTTGTTCTCAAATCTCCGTTCAAGCCGCAGGGCGATCAGCCGCAGGCCATCGAGGCGCTGGCGCAGGGCGTGCAGAGCGGCATGCCCTGTCAGGTGCTGCTGGGCGTCACCGGTTCGGGCAAAACCTATACGATGGCCTCCGTCATCGAGCGCGTGCAGCGCCCCACGCTGGTCATCGCCCACAACAAGACGCTGGCCGCGCAGCTGTGCGCCGAGTTCCGCGAGTTCTTTCCGGACAGCGCGGTGGAGTATTTCGTTTCTTATTATGATTATTATCAGCCGGAAGCCTACATCGCCTCAACCGATACCTATATCGAAAAGGATTCCGCCGTCAATGAGGAAATCGAGCGTCTGCGCCACAGCGCAACAGCGGCGCTGCGCGAGCGGCGGGACGTGATTGTCGTCGCGTCGGTCTCGTGCATCTACTCGATGGGCGACCCGTCCGAATACGAGGGCATGATGATTTCGCTGCGCCCGGGGATGGAGATGGAGCGCGACGAGCTGGTGCGCCAGCTGGTCGAAATTCAATACGACCGAAGCGACATCGAGTTTGAGCGCGGCACGTTCCGCGTGCGCGGCGACGTGGTGGAAATCTTCCCCGCCGGATACGACAAGAGCGCGATTCGCGTGGAATTTTTCGGCGATGAAATCGACCGCATCAGCGCCATCGACGTGGTCAGCGGTCACACGCTGATGGTGCTCGAGCACGTCGCCGTCTACCCCGCGACGCATTACGCCACGCCGCGCGAGGCCATCGACCGCGCCATCGGCGACATCGAGCACGACCTGGACGTGCGCATCAAGGAATTTAAGGAAAAGGGCGACCTCATCGAGGCCCAGCGCATCGCCCAGCGCACGCAATACGACATCGAAATGCTGCGCGAGCTGGGCTACTGCACGGGCATTGAAAACTACTCCCGTTATTTCGACGGCCGCAAGCCGGGCGACGCGCCGTATACCCTGCTGGATTACTTTCCGGAGGATTACATCGTCTTTGTGGATGAAAGCCACGTCACCCTGCCGCAGATTCGCGCGATGTACAACGGCGACCGCGCGCGCAAGGAAGCGCTGGTTTCCTACGGTTTCCGCCTGCCCAGCGCGTTTGACAACCGTCCGCTCCGCTTTGAGGAATTTGAACAGCGCATCGGCCAGCTCATCTGCGTAAGCGCGACGCCCGCGCCCTATGAATTGGAGCGCGCGGGGCAGGTCGTCGAGCAGATTATCCGCCCGACGGGTCTGCTCGACCCCGAAATCGACGTGCGCCCCGCCACCGGACAGGTGGACGATCTCTACGCCGAAATCGTCAAGACGACGGGCGAAGGGTATCGCGTGCTGGTCACAACGCTGACCAAGAAGATGGCCGAGAGCCTGACGACCTATCTGGGCGAGATGAACGTCAAGGTGCGCTATCTGCATTCCGACGTGCAGACGATGGAGCGGCAGGAAATCATCCGCGATTTGCGTCTGGGCGTATTCGACGTGCTGGTGGGCATCAACCTGCTGCGCGAGGGTCTGGATTTGCCGGAGGTGGCGCTGGTCGCCATTCTCGACGCGGACAAGGAGGGCTTTCTGCGCAGCGAGGTCAGCATGATTCAGACCATCGGCCGCGCGGCGCGAAACGCGAACGGCCGCGTCATCATGTATGCCGACGTGATGACCGAGAGCATGAACAAAGCCATTTTCGAGACGCAGCGCCGCCGCCAGCTTCAGCAGGCCTACAACGAAGCGCACGGCATTGTGCCGAAAACGGTCATGAAATCCGTCCGCGACGTGCTGCAAATCGGCCATGCGGCGGATGAGAGCGATAGAAAGCGCGCGGTCAAGCGCGCAAAGGAGCTGAGCGAAGACGAGCTGCATCTGCTCATTTGTTCGACGGAAGAAAAGATGCTGCAAGCCGCCGCGAATCTCGATTTCGAGCTGGCCGCCAGGCTGCGCGACAAGCTCTTTGAATTACAGGACAAGAAGCCCGAGGATCTGCCGGATGAGACAGTCACCCTGCCCCAGCGCAAGCGGCGGCGGCAGCGGAAGCCGGGGAAGTATCTGAAAGCGTGAGAGGAACGTGGGGAACGATTGGGACTCCGTCCCAAACCCTGCCAGAAACCTGAGGTTTCTGGACTTCCCACATTGGGACTGCCCAGCTAATAAACCTGATATTTCATGAAAAACTAAGTATTTGCGCCCGAAGGTTTCCAAAGAGGTTTTCGGTCGTTGCCGCCTGTGGCGGAAACAAACGACAGAAAACGAAAGCCCTTTGGTGGGGCGATGGGGCAAAGCCCCATATCCTAGAAATGCTTAGATTATTGCATCTTGAAATGTTCGGTTTAAGCTTGACCGCCTTAGCAATCGCAAAATATATGAAGGAGTTACCATGCAGGAAAATATCGTCATCCGCGGCGTGCGCCAAAACAACCTGAAGGGGTTTGACCTGACCCTGCCGCGCAACAAGCTCATCGTGTTTACGGGCCTTTCGGGCTGCGGCAAATCGTCGCTGGCGTTTGACACGCTCTATGCCGAGGGTCAGCGGCGCTATGTCGAGTCGCTTTCCTCCTACGCGCGCCAGTTTTTGGGGCAGATGGAAAAGCCGGATGTGGACGCCATCGACGGCCTATCCCCCGCCATCTCCATCGACCAGAAAACGACGAGCAAAAACCCGCGTTCCACCGTCGGCACGGTGACGGAGATTCACGACTATCTGCGTCTGCTCTACGCGCGCGTCGGCGTGGCGCACTGCCCCAAGTGCGGCCGCGAAATCAGCAGGCAGACGGTGGACCAGATGGTGGACAGGCTGCTCGCCCTGCCGGAGCGCACGCGCATGCAGCTGCTCGCACCCGTTGTGCGCGGCAAAAAGGGCGAGCACGTCAAAATTCTGGAAAACGTGGTCAAGCAGGGCTTTGTCCGTGTCCGCATCGACGGAGAAATCTGCGACGCGGCGGAAGCGCCCGCGCTCGCCAAGCAGAAAAAGCACAACATCGAGGTGATCGTCGATCGCCTGATTCTGCGCGAGGATATCCGCACCCGCCTGACGGATTCGCTGGAGACGGCGCTCGCCCTCTCGGGCGGCATCGTCATCGCGGATATCGGCCCGGGCGAGAGCGAAATGCTCTTTTCCCAAAACCTCGCCTGTCCGGAATGCGGCATTTCGATGGAAGAGCTTGCGCCGCGCTCCTTCTCCTTCAACAGCCCGTTCGGCGCGTGCCCGACGTGCGCGGGTCTGGGCGTGCTGCAAAAAATCGACCCTGACCTGATTGTGCCGGATTGGGGCAAGAGCCTGAACGAGAACCCGTTCAACGTCATGGGCTGGAGCAGCCTTGAAGCCGGCACGCAGGCGGGCATGTTCTTTCAGGCACTGAGCGAGAAATACGGCTTCTCGATGGATACGCCGCTCAACAAGCTGCCCAAGGAAGCGCTGGATGTGATTCTCTACGGCAGCAAGGGCGAGCCGCTGAACATTCATTACACGCGCCCCAACGGCGATTCGCACACCTTCTCCGCACCGTTTGAGGGCGTCATCCCCACGACCGAGCGGCGCGCCGCCGAAACGCAGAGCGACGCCACCAAGGCCTACTACGACGGCCTGATGAGCCAAACGCCCTGTCCGGACTGCCACGGCAAGCGCCTCCGCCCCGAAATTTTGGCGGTGACGGTCGGCGGCAAATCCATCGCGGACGCCTCCGACCTGTCCGTCATCGACGCGCAGGCGTTCTTTTCCTCTTTGACCTTCGGCGAAAAGGACAGCATGATTGCCGCGCCGATTCTCAAGGAAATCAATTCGCGTCTGCGCTTCCTCATCGACGTGGGCCTCGGCTACCTGACGCTCTCCCGCGCGGCGGGCACGCTCTCCGGCGGCGAAGCTCAGCGCATTCGGCTGGCGACGCAAATCGGTTCCAGTCTGGTCGGCGTGCTCTATATTCTGGATGAGCCTTCCATCGGCCTGCACCAGCGCGACAACGCGCGGCTCATCGAAACGCTCAAGCATCTGCGCGACATCGGCAACACGCTCATCGTCGTCGAGCACGACGAGGATACCATGCTGGCGGCGGACCAAATCGTGGATATCGGCCCGGGCGCAGGCGAACACGGCGGTCGGCTCATCGCTCAAGGCACGGCGCAGGAAATCATGGCCTGCCCCGAATCGATTACGGGCGCGTATCTCTCCGGCCGCCGCAGCATCCCCGTTCCGCTGCACCGCAAGCAGCCCTCGGGCTGGCTGACGGTTCGCGGCGCGCGCGCCAACAACCTGAAAAACATCGACGTGAAGATTCCGCTGGGCGTGATGGCGGTCGTCACGGGCGTATCCGGCAGCGGCAAATCCTCGCTCGTCAACGAAATCATCTACAAAACCCTCCAGCGCGACCTCAACCGCGCGCACACGCGCCCCGGCGCATGCGACGGCATCGACGGGCTGGAACAACTGGACAAGGTCATCGCCATCGACCAAAGCCCCATCGGCCGCACCCCGCGCAGCAATCCGGCCACCTACACCGGCCTGTTTGATATGATTCGCAAGGTCTTTGCCGCCACGCCCGAGGCCAAGGCGCGCGGCTACAAGGAAAACCGCTTCTCCTTCAACGTGCGCGGCGGCCGCTGCGAGGCCTGTTCGGGCGACGGCATTCTGCGCATCGAGATGCACTTTCTTGCGGATATCTATGTGCCGTGCGAGGTCTGCAAGGGCAAGCGCTACAACCGCGAGACGCTGGAAGTGCTCTACAAGGGCAAATCCATCGCCGACGTGCTCAACATGACCGTCGAAGAAGCGCTGGATTTCTTCTCCGCCTATCCGCGCATCACGCGCAAGCTGCAGACCCTCTACGACGTGGGCCTTGGCTACATCCGTCTGGGGCAGTCCTCCACGACGCTCTCCGGCGGCGAAGCCCAGCGCGTCAAGCTGGCGACCGAGCTCTCCCGCACATCGACCGGCAAAACGTTCTACGTGCTCGACGAGCCGACGACCGGCCTGCACATCGCCGACTGCGAACGCCTGGTTCACGTGCTGCGCCAGCTCGCCCACGGCGGCAACTCCGTGCTGATTATCGAGCATAACCTCGATGTGATTAAAGCCTGCGACTACGTCATCGACCTCGGCCCCGAGGGCGGCAGCGGCGGCGGCACGCTCGTCTGCGAGGGCACGCCCGAGGATATCTGCAAATGCGAGAAGAGCTATACGGGGCAGTATCTCGCGCCCGTGCTGAAAAAGAGCAGGAGGGTCGAGACGGAGGAATAACGGCTTAGGGCTCTGCCCTAAAACCCGGCAGGAACCTGAGGTTCCTGCATCTCTCTCTTGATTAAGTCATATAAAAACTGTTAAGCCATGGATTGAGCGGCTTAACAGTTTCTTTTTATCTACCATCCCCATTCGGGAAATCCAAGAACTTTAGGTTCTTGGTGGGGACTGGGGCAACGCCCCATCGTTCCCCTTCATCTTCTGATGATAATACGCCCAAATCACCTTCGCCTGAGCCTTCCCGATTCCCTCAACCGCGCAAAGCTCCTCGGGCGTGGCGCTTGCGATATTCGCGACGGACTTAAAATGCGTCAGCAGCGCGCGCCGACGGGTTGCGCCGATGCCGGGGATATCCTCGAGCGTGGAGTGCATGCCCGCTTTTTGGCGCAAATCGCGGTGATGGGTGATGCCGAAGCGGTGCGCCTCGTCGCGGACGCGCTGAATCAGGTGCAGCGCGGGCGACTTGCGGTCGAGCAGGATGCTCTCCTCTTGATCGGGCAGGAAGATTTCCTCCAGCCTTTTAGCCAGACCGAAAATCGGAATGTTATAGCCCACCTTGAGCATGGCTTCGCGCGCAAACCTCAGCTGCTGCGGGCCGCCGTCAATCAGAATCAAATCCGGCAAATCGGCAAAGCCGGAAAGCCCGCGCCCGTCCTCGGGCAGCTTGCCCGCCTTGGCCAGCGCTTCCCGCTCCTGCTTGGCGCGGGTAAGGCGGCGGGTGAGCACCTCGTTCATGGAAGCGAAGTCGTTCGCGCCCTCCACCGTCTTGATGCGGAAGATGCGGTATTCCTTGCGCGCGGCCTCGCCGTCGATGGCGACGACCATGCTCGCCACGCTCAGAACGCCCTGCGTGTTGGAGATATCGTATCCCTCGATGCGCCGCGGCGTGTGGTCCATGCCGACCGCCTTCGCCAGCGCTTCACACGCGCCGACGGTGCGCTCGTGCGCGCGGGCGAGATGCGCGTTGCGTTTGGCCAGCGCGTCCTTCGCGTTTTTGAGCGCCAGCTCGACGAGCTTATGTTTCGTGCCGCGCTGCGGCTCAAACACCGTAACCTTCGCGCCCTTCCGCTCGGAAAGCGCCCGGGCGATGTCCTCCGCCTGCTCGGGCAGTTCCATGCAGAGGATTTCGGAAGGCGGCTGTCTGCCGTCGTCGTAAAACTGCATGACGAACGAGCCGAGAATCTGCGCCGCGGTCTGGTCGCCCGCGCCGTCCAGCGCGTAATTTTCCGCGCCGATCATGTGGCCGCCGCGCACATAGACGACCTCCACCATCGCATCGATGTTATCGCTCGTGCAGGCGATGATATCCTGGTCGCCGCCGTTGACGTTAATCGCCTTCTGCCGCTCCATCAAGTTCTGCGCGTCGCGGATGCGGTCGCGAAGCTGGGCGGCCTGTTCAAAGCGCATCTCCCGCGCGGCCTTGTTCATCTGCTCGGTCAGGCGGCCGATGACCGCGTCGGATTTACCGCCCAGAAAGTCGATGACTTCCTGCACCACCTTGCCGTATTCCTCCGGCGTGGTCAGCGACGCGCACGGGGCCAGACATTCGCCGAGCTGATGATGCAGGCACGGGCGCCGGTGCATATTCGGCTTTATCGCCATCGCGCAGGTGCGCAGCGGGAACAGCCCGCGCAGCACGTCGAGCACTTCGCGCACGCCTGTCGCGCCCATATACGGGCCGAAATACTTCGCCTTATCCTTTTCCACGCGGCGCACCAGCTCCACGCGGGGGTAATCCTGCGCCAAATCGATTTTCAGATACGGGTAATGCTTATCATCCTTGAGCAGGATGTTATACTGCGGCTTATGCAGCTTGATGAGGTTGCATTCCAGAATCAGCGCTTCGAGGTTCGTATCGCAGAGCACGATATCGAAATCATCGATTCGGGCAACCATCGCGCGCACCTTGACCGTATGGGCCTTGGAGTGGATGAAATACTGGCTGACGCGGTTTTTGAGGTTGACCGCCTTGCCGACATAGATGATTTTCCCCTCGCTTTTCATCAGGTAGCAGCCCGGGCAGGTGGGCAGTTTTTCAATTTTGAGTTTCAGCAGATCGTTCATGATACGCTCCTTGGGGCACTCTTTTTGGGGGCGCTGCCCCCAATCCCCCGGCAGGGAACTGAGTTCCCTGCACCTTCCTCTTTACCGCTTCGCGGTATACCGCGAAGCGAAGTGGGAAATCCAAGAACCTCAGGTTCTTGGTGAGGATTGAAGCCATGCTCCCGCTGTGCGGGAGACAGCATGGCGGAAATCGGAAATCGCAAGGAGCCGGAACGGCGACTATGCGAGTTTCCCGTCCTTTGGGGCAAAGCCCCAACGTTCCCTGTTAAAAGAAAAAGCGGAGCGAAGCGATGCTTCACCCCGCGCATAGACCGACGCTTATTCCTCGTCGTCTCCGTCCTCTTCGTCGGTAAAACGGGTACGGACAATCTGAATCAGCTTTTCCATCAGCGCTTCTTCCGGAGGCACAAACTCCTCCATCTCCTCGCCGCTCTCGTCCTCGAAGGTGTTCACCTGCATGATATACACCGGATCGTCATCCGGGTCATCGTCGGACGGATTCTCATCCGCGTCGCACAGCGCGGCAAATTCCTGCCCGTTATAATAGAAATAATCCATCACTTCAAGCAGCAGCGTGTTGCCGCTGTCATCGGTAAATTCCACGATATCGCGATCCTGCATCTCTTCCGGGGTCATAGTCAAACCTCCTGCCCGCGCGTTGCGCGTGTTGATGCTCCTATTATACCCGCAGCGCCGCCAAAATGCAAGCGGCGCACGCTGACCGTCAGCCGAGCGCCAAGTCCAGCGCCATCATCAGCGTATAGCCCGCCATCGTGCAAGCCACGCCGAGGCGTGTTCTCGCCGCCTGCGGAATCATCTCCGCAAAGACGACCTGCATCATCGCGCCCGCGCAGAAGGCCATCATCCCCGGCAGGGCGCTCTGCGCCGCGCCCATCATCAGCGCCGCCAGCATGCCGAAAATCGGCTCGACCGCACCGCTGAGCGCGCCGAGCGCAAAGCTCTTTCCCCTGCTCAGGCCGCCTGCGCGGAAGGGCAGCGCCACGGCCAGCCCCTCCGGCAGATTCTGCACGCCGATACCCAGCGCCAGCACCGCCGCGGCGGCCAGCCCGCCGTGCACGCTCGCCAATGCGAACGCCAGCCCGACGGCCATGCCCTCCGGAATATTGTGCAGGGTGATGGCCGTGATCATCATCAGCCGCTGTCTTGCGCTGTCCGACGCGCCCTGAACGCGCCGCAGTCTGCGCATCAGCGCGTCAACGCCCGCAATCATCGCCGCGCCGAGCACAAAACCCACCGTCACCGTCAGCCAGCCGCCTTCATTCTGCCGCATCGCGGGCAGAAGCATGCTGAAAACCGCCGCTGCGCCCATCACGCCTGCCGCAAAACCCATGCACGGGCCGTCCTCCGACTGCTTTTTTATCAAAAAGACGAGCGCCGCGCCCAACACCGTCATCAGAAACGGAAAGAGCGTGCCCATACCGGCCCAGAAAACCATTTCCATCGGCTTTCACCTCTCTGACAGGATATGCGCAGAGCGGGGAAGGCGTTCGGCGTATAAAAAAAGCTGTCAAGCCTAAACCAAATATTTCAAGATATAACTATCTAAGCATCTTCAGGATATGGGGCTTTGCCCCATCGCCCCACCAAAGGGCTTTCGTTTTCTGTCGTTTGTTTCCGCCACAGGCGGCAACGACCGAAAACCTCTTTGGAAACCTTCGGGCGAAAATACTTAGTTTTTCTTGAAATATCAGGTTTATCAGCTTAACAGCCTCTTGCGCTTTTTTACTTGCTATGGCAGCTCTTGCCGCTGCCGCAGCCCGGGCAGCCGGAGCAGCCGCCGCTCTTCTTTTCGCGGACGAGGCTGCGGGCAAGGAAGAACATGACCGCTGCCAAGACAATCAATACAATAACGGTAGCCATAGGTTATCGTCCTTTCTTTGAATATGGGGCTCTGCCCCATCACCCCGCCAAAGGGCTTTCGTTTTCTGTCGTTTGTTTCCGCCACAGGCGGCAACGACCGAAAACCTCTTTGGAAACCTTCGGG
>CAKURR010000015.1 GCA_934675735.1 uncultured Clostridia bacterium | reverse complement strand
CCGATGGTTTCCACCAGCGCTTCTTCGATGACGCCGTTCTTGACGTTCAGGCTCAGCTTGCAGGCGCCCTGCTGCGGTGCGCACCAGCCCACACCGTGGGTATAGCCGGAGATGTCCTCGATTTTCTTCGCCTGAATCCACTTTCCCTCTTCAGGGATGGGCGCGGGGCCATGGTTAGGGCCCTTGGCGACGCAGATCATGTCTTCCACTTCTTTGGAATACTGCATTTTGGGTTCCCCCTTATTCTTGGTAAGTCGGTTGATAGAGCTTGTAAAAGCAACCGATTCATTATACCACATCCCACGCGCAAAAAGGAACACTTTTCGGGGAATTTTTCACAGAGAGTCAAAAACGACTCCTTTCTCCCGCTTTCTTAAATAAAATAAGGGAACCGCGTCTTTTTTGTTTGAACGGTCAATATTTCGGCGCGGGTCTTGTTTTACGGCGGTCGGTATAGTATACTGTCGTATTATGAATACTCATCAGATGAAGCAATTTAAGGAGGGATTCCCATGGCAGAAGAGACTCGGGAAAAGACCAACTTTATTTGGGAGGCCATCAAGGCCGATATCGCCGAGGGCAAGAACGGCGGCCGCGTGCAGACGCGTTTTCCGCCCGAACCGAACGGCTACCTGCACATCGGCCACGTGAAGGCGCTTTCCGTCGATTTTCTGACGGCGGAACGCTTCGGCGGCGTATGCAATCTGCGCTTTGACGACACGAACCCGACCAAGGAAAAGGAAGAATTTGTCGAGGCCATCAAGGATGATATCCACTGGCTCGGCTTCAATTATGCCAACGTCTACTACGCTTCCGAGCAGTATGACCAGATTTACGAGTTCGCGCTCGACCTCATCCGCCGCGGGCTGGCGTATGTGGACGACCTCTCCAAGGAGGAAATCCGCGAATATCGCGGCACGCTGACCGAGCCGGGCAAAAACTCCCCCTATCGCGACCGCACGCCCGAGGAAAACATGGATTTGTTTCTGCGCATGAAGAACGGCGAGTTCCCCGAGGGGTCTCATGTGCTGCGCGCGAAAATTGACATGGCTTCCCCGAACATCAATCTGCGCGACCCCACCATTTACCGCATCAAGTATTGCACGCACCATCGCACGGGCGACAAGTGGTGCATCTATCCGATGTACGACTTTGCGCACCCCATCGGCGACGCGCTCGAGGGCGTGACCCACTCCCTCTGCTCGCTGGAATACGAAATCCACCGCCCGCTGTACGATTGGGTGGTCAACGTCTGCAACTTCAAGGATAAGCCGCGCCAGATTGAGTTCGCGCGTCTGAACCTGACCAACACGGTGATGAGCAAGCGCTTCCTCCGCCGTCTGGTGGAAGAGGGCTATGTCTCCGGCTGGGACGACCCGCGGATGCCGACGCTGGCGGGCATGCGCCGCCGCGGCTACACCTCCGCCGCCGTGCGCGATTTCATCGACCGCGTGGGCGTATCCAAGGCGGATTCCGTGGTGGATGTGCGCCTGCTGGAATACTGTGTCCGCAACGACCTGAACGAAACCGCGCCGCGCGCGATGGCCGTGCTCGACCCCGTGAAGGTCGTGCTGACCAATTACGAAGCGGGCAGGAGCGAGGACTGCGTCATCGAGAACCACCCGAAGAAGCCGGAGCTGGGCACGCACACCGTGCCGCTGACCCGCGAAATCTACATCGAGCGCGAGGATTTCATGGTCGATGCGCCGAAGAAGTTTTTCCGCCTCAAGCCGGACGGCGAGGTTCGCCTCAAGGGCGCTTACATCATCAAGTGCGAGCGTTATGACGTGGACGAAAGCGGCCGCGTGACCTGCATCTACTGCTCGGTGGATTTCACCAGCAAGTCCGGTTCGGAGGGCGCGGACCGCAAGGTCAAGGGCACGATTCACTGGGTCAGCGCCGAGCAGAACATCCCGTTCGAGGGCCGTCTGTACGACGTGCTGATGCGCGACGACGACGAGCAGGCCGAGACCGCGCCCGAAGAAGAGGGCGACGAGGAGACCGCCGCGCCCGCGAAGGATTTCATCGCCCGCCTGAATCCGGATTCGCTCAAGGTCATTCGCGGCTTTGCCGAGCCGTATCTGGCGCAGGCGAACGTCGGCGACGACTTCCAGTTCCTGCGCATGGGCTATTTCTGTAAAGATAAGGATTCCACGGCGGATTTGGCCGTCTTTAACCGTGTCGTCCCGCTGAAGGACAGCTACAAGCCGGAGTAACGGAAACGTATGGGGCGCTGCCCCATACCCCGCAAGGGAACTGAGTTCCCTTGACCTTCCGTTTTCATTTATCGCTGCACGATAAATGAATATATGATTCTTAGCTTAAAAAACTATATTGATTTTTGCCCGAAGGTTTCCAAAGAGGTTTTCGGTCGTTGCCGCCTGTGGCGGAAACAAACGACCGAAAACGGAAAGCCCTTTGGTCGTGCCCGCAGGCACGAAACCCCTTCGAGGATAGAAAGAGGAAACATCATGTCTGATGAAGTCGTACGCACAAGGTTCGCCCCCAGCCCGACGGGCTATCTGCATCTGGGCGGCCTGCGCACCGCGCTGTATACCTATCTGTTCGCCAAGAAGCACGGCGGCAAGTTCATTCTTCGCATCGAAGATACCGACCAGGAGCGCGAAGTGCCCGGCGCGGTCGATTTGATCTACAAATCCATGCGTCAGGCGGGCCTGACCTATGACGAAGGGCCGGATGTCGGCGGCGATTACGGCCCGTATATCCAGACCCAGCGCCGCGACCTCTACCCCAAGTACGCGTGGGAGCTGGTCGAAAAGGGCGGCGCTTACTGCTGCTTCTGCACCAAGGAAGAGATTGAGGCCGACCGCAAGGCTGCCGAGGCGAAGGGCGAAACCTACAAATACAACAAAAAGTGCCTGCACAACGTCAGTCTGGAAGAGGCCAAGCGCCGCATTGCGGCGGGCGAGCCTTACGTCATCCGCCAGAACGTGCCGACCACGGGCAAAGCGTCCTTCGACGACATGCTCTACGGCCACGTCGAGGTGGATTGCGACACGCTGGATGACAACGTGCTCATCAAGGCCGACGGCCTGCCGACCTACAACTTCGCCAACGTCGTGGACGACCATCTGATGGCCATCAGCCACGTCATGCGCGGCACGGAATACCTCTCCTCCGCGCCGAAGTACAACCTGCTCTACGAGGCGTTCGGCTGGAAGCCGCCGATTTACCTCCATCTGCCGCCCGTCATGATTGAGTCCGTGCTCAGGGATAAGGCGACGAAGGAGCCGATTCTGGATGAAAACGGCAACGAGCAGCCCATCGTCCGCAAGCTTTCCAAGCGCTGGGGCGACCCGTCCTTTGAGGATTTGCTGCAAAAGGGCTACCTCAAGGAAGCGATTATCAACTACATTGCGCTGCTGGGCTGGGCGCCGAAGGACACCAACGAAGAGTTCTTCTCGATGGATGACCTCATCCGCATTTTCGATGAGAACGGCATCAACAAGAGTCCGTCGATTTTCGACACCAACAAACTGACGTGGTTCAACGCCGAGTATATCCGCCGCATGACCCCCGAAGCCTATGCCGAGATGGCCAAGCCGTGGCTCGCGCAGGTGCTCAACCCGCAGAAATTCGACCTTGACCGCCTGTGCCAGCTGCTTCAGGCGCGCACGGAGATTTTCAGCCAGCTGCCGGGCATGGTGGATTTTCTCGCCGAGATGCCTGAGCTGGATATGGCGCTCTTCACCAACAAGAAGAGCAAGTCCACGCCGGAGACGAGCAAGACCGCGCTCGCGTTTGTGCGCCCGATTCTCGACGGCATCGCCGATTGGACGGAAGCCAACCTGCACGACACCGTGATGGCCGCCATTCCCGAATCCGGCATGAAGAACGCAACCGTGCTCTGGCCGCTGCGCATCGCCATCACCGGCCGCGCCGCAACCCCGGGCGGTGCGTTTGAAATGGCGTATCTGCTCGGCAAAGACGAGACGATGAAGCGCCTTGACGACGCGATGGCAAAGCTCTGAGACTAAAAAAAGTTCCGATACTGCTAAGCGGTATCGGAACTTTTTTTATGTGTCGCAATTACCCTTACATCTTCTCCACCACCGCGTCCAGCAGCGCGCGGAACTGCCCCTTCACGCGGTTCGCCGTCTCGGTCACTTCCGCGTGGTTCAGCGGTTGGTCGAGAATGCCCGCCGCCATATTTGTGATGCAGCTGATGCCCAGCACGCGCGTGCCGCCGTGGCGCGCGACGATGACCTCGGGCACGGTGCTCATGCCCACTGCGTCCGCGCCGAGCGTGCGCAGCATGCGGATTTCCGCGGGCGTTTCATACGTCGGGCCGGTCATCTGCGCATAAACGCCCTCGCGCAGCGCAAAGCCCTGTTCGCCCGCGCAGGCATGTGCCAGCGTGCGCAGCTCTTTATCAAACGCGCAGCTCATATCGGGGAAGCGCGGGCCAAACTCGTCGAGGTTCGGGCCGATGAGCGGGTTCTGCGCCGTCATGCTGAACATATCGCCGATAACCATCAAATCGCCCGGGTGATAGCCCATGTTCACACCGCCCGCCGCGTTGGTGACAATCAGCGTTTTTACGCCGATTTTCTGCATCACACGCACGGGCAGGGTGACGTCCTTCATGCTGTATCCCTCGTAGTAGTGGAAGCGTCCCTGCATCATCACCACGCGCTTGCCGTGCAGCGTGCCGCAGCACCACATGCCCGCGTGGCCCGCGACGGTTGACCGCGGAAAGCCGGGGATTTCGCTGTACGGCAGTTTGACCGCGTTTTCCAGCGCCTCGGCGTAGTCGCCCAGACCGCTGCCCAGAATGATGCCGATTTCCGCTCCGCCGCAGACGGCAAGCACTTTTTCCGCCGCGTCGTTGATTCTCTTCATTTCGTCCATGTGTTTCTCCTTGAGGCTCCGCCTCAAACTCCGGCAGGAACCTGAGGTTCCTGCACCTCCCACATTGAATTTGCAAACAAAACAGATTATACATCCATTTATCGCGAAGCGATAAATGAAGGCAAGGGTGCAGGGGAATTATTCCCCTGCCGGGGCTTGGGGCAGCGCCCCAACGTCCCCCTCTTACTTCAGCTCCTTCAGGAACGACACGCCGCACAGCGGGTTCGCCAGCCCAAAGTAATCCAGCACTGTCGCGCTGATATCCGCATATGTCGCGCGCACGCCGAGGTTCGCGCCGCCCTGCATCTTTTTGCTCCAGACCAGCAGCGGCGTATGCTCGCGCGTGTGGTCGGTGCCGCTGTGGCACGGGTCGCAGCCGTGGTCGGCGGTGATGATGAGCAGGTCGTCCTCGCCCATCTTCGTCTGAATCTGCGGCAGCTGTGCGTCAAACGCCTCCAGCGCGGCAGCATAGCCCTTCACGTCGCGGCGATGGCCGTAAACCATGTCAAAATCCACCAGATTGACGAACAGCAGGCCGTCGAAATCCTCGTCCATCGCTTCAAACGTCGCCTGCATGCAGGCGGGATTGCCCGCCGCGTGGTTGCTCTTGGTGATGCCGCGATGGTCGAAAATATCCTCAATCTTGCCCACGCCGTAGACCGTTTTGCCGTTTTCGGCCAGAATGTCGCACATCGTCGTCGGCGGCTGCGCGCTGAAATCGCGGCGCGCGCCCGTGCGCTTGAACGCGCCCGCGTGATCGCCGACAAACGGACGCGCGATGACGCGACCCACTTCCAGCTCGCCCGTCAACAGCTCGCGCGCGATTTGGCAGTCGCGATACAGCTCCTCCAGCGGCACAACCGCCTCGTTCGCCGCAATCTGGAACACGCTGTCCGCCGAGGTATAAACAATCAGCTTGCCCGTTCTGATGTGCTCTTCGCCCAGCTCATCGAGAATTGCCGTGCCCGAGGCGGGCTTGTTGCCCAGCGTGCCGCGGCCGACGGCCTGCTCAAACTTCTCGATGAAATCCTGCGGGAAGCCGTTCGGGAACGTCGGGAACGCATGCGCCAGCTGAACGCCCGCAATCTCCCAGTGGCCGGTGGTCGTGTCCTTGCCTGCGGAAACCTCGCGCAGCTTGCCAAAGCAGCCCTTCGGCGCATCGACTTTGCCGCCGAAACCCGCCCCGTCGATGTTCGCCAGACCCAATTCCATCATATGCGGCAAATTCGGGCGGCAGGTGTTGATGATATGGCCGAGCGTGTCCGCGCCCTTGTCGCCGTAATTCGCGGCGTCCGGCAGTTCGCCGATGCCCACGCTGTCCAGAACGATGATAATCGCCTTTTTGTTCATGGTGTTCCTCCTTTTTCGCTTTCCCGTAAAAGAAAACGAGTCCGATACGGTCATTATACCGCATCGGGCCCGTTTTTTCAATCGTCAGCTCTGCCCGCCTTCGGGCATCATGCGCATATACTGCGCCAGCATGCCGATCATCTCGGCGTTGGTCGGTTTGCCGCGCGTCGGGTCGATGGTGTTGCCGAAAAAGGCGTAGACCCGCCGCCTGCCGACGGTATCCATCAAATTTTCCACCGCGTGGCGGATGAGCCGCTCGACAGCCTGCTCCTGCGTGTCGCAGCGCTCGGCAATCGGCTGATAGATGCGGTCGCCGACGGCTTCCAGACGGGTTTCGTCCTCCCAGGCGAGCGCGCCCGCCAGCGCGAGATATTCATAACCGCGCAGCGTCTTTTTCATGCCCAACTGCGCCAGCAGGGCCGCCGCGCGCGCGTTCGCGTCTTTCAGCGCATCCCAATCGACGACGTCGCGCACCTTTTTGAGCGTTTCGTCCAACGCCGCGCGCAGTTCATCCTCCTGCCACGGCACATGCACCAGACAATCCACGCCGCGCCGCAGAAAACCTTCCTTCGCAAACGGCATCATGTAGCCGCCGATGACGCGCGGCATGCGCTCGCCGTATTGCTCCTTGAGCCTGTCCACCACACCAAGCCCGTCCATCAGCGGCAGCACCGCGTCGATGACCAGTATATCCGGCCGCTGTTTCTTTGCCCGCAACCAAGCCGCCTCGCCGGAACGCACCACGCGGCACGTGCAATCCTGTTCATCTTCCAGCATGCGCAGAGTCTGCGCCACAGCCTCGTCCTCGCGCATCGCGCACAAAATCCGGATTATCATAAGCTCCTCCGTTTTCTGCTTATGCGGCCTTGTTTTCCGCATTCAGCGTATCGCTTTTTTCGAGCATCCATTCGATGTACATCCCATACCCCCGCGTGGAATCGCTCAGGTATACGTGGGTTACCGCTCCGATGATTTTCCCGTCCTGCAGGATGGGGCTGCCGCTCATGCCCTGCACGATGCCGCCCGTCTTTTCCAGCAGTCTTTCATCCGTCACGCGCAGAATCATACCCTTCTGGCTCGGTTCGCTCTGCGCAAAGCAGCGCACAATTTCCACGCCGTATTCCTTCGGCCCGCCGCCGTCCACCGTGGCGATGATGCTTGCCGCGCCCGTGTGCACGGCACTGCGCGAAGCGACCTTCACGCCCTGCGGATAGAGCGGGCTCTCCGGCGTTTCAGCCATCACGCCGTATATGCCGTATTCGCAGTTTTCCAGCAGGCTTCCGATTTGGCGGCCCTCTTTGAGGAAATTGCCTTTCAGCTCGCCCGCCCTGCCGCTCTGCCCGCGCGAAACGCCCACGATGCTCGCGTGCAGAATCGCGCCTTCGCGGGCATCCAGCAATCCGCCTGTGTCCGCATCGACAATCGCGTGGCCCAACGCGCCGTAAGCGCCGCTCGTCGGGTCGATATAGGTCAGCGTGCCCACGCCCGCCGTGCTGTCGCGCACCCAGACGCCAAGCTTGCGCCGCCCGTCGGATGCATCCACCTCGGCCGCCGCTTCCACCGTCAGTCTCTGCCCCGCGCGCAGTACCTCCAGACGAACCGTGTCCGCGTCCGCACCCGTGATCTGCCGGCCGAGCGCTTTTGTGTTCTCCGTCTCCGTCCCGTTGACGGAGAGGATGACGTCCCCCGCACGCAGCGTCCGCCCCTTGGTCGAGTCGGAAACCACCAGCACGCCGCGCGTCTTGAGCGCCACGCCGACGGCCTGTCCGCCCGGAATCAGCGTCCGCTCCTCCACGACGTTCACGCGGGTTTCATGAACGGGAATCAAACCGAGCAGCGAAAATGTCACGCTCGTCCGCCCGCCCGCTTCGGCGCTGAGCGTCGTCACACGCTCATCCTGCGAAGCAAGCACGCTCACCGCGCCGCCGTCCGTTTCAGCCCGCATCGGCAGGCCGGTCTGCACGACAAGCTGCTCTCCGGCGGTGAGCGTCAGCGCGTCCGGCAGCGATACCGCCCGACGCACCCACGGCGAATAGTTGCACAGAAAAGCCATCGCGCCCAGCGCAATACCCAGACCGTGCCGCAGTTTTTCATTCATGCCAAAGCCTCCGTTTCGGCGCTTAGCATGATGATTCCCGCTTGAATTTATTCGTTCGGTTTTTTCTGGCTGTCCAGCAGAAGCTGAAGCTCCTCCATGAACGACTGAACATCCTTAAACTGGCGATAGACCGAAGCGAAGCGGATGTAGGCCACCTCGTCCAGTTCTTTTAATCCGTCCATCACCATGCGGCCGATCTGCTCGGTGGTCACCTCCTCCTCCGGCTGTTGGCAGACGCTCGTTTCCACGCGGCGCACCAGCTTCTCGATTTCCTCCAGCGGAACGGGCCGCTTTTCGCAGGCCTTGATGATACCGCTGCGCACCTTTGCTGCATCAAACTGTTCGCGCCGCTTGTCTTTTTTTACCACCAATACCGGCAGCATCTCGATTTTTTCATAGGTCGTGAACCTCCGTTTGCATTCTTCGCACTCGCGGCGGCGGCGAATCGCACCGTCCTCCGTCGGCCGCGAATCCACCACGCGGCTCTCCGTACAATTACAGTATATGCACTTCATGTCGATTTACCCCTCTTTTTGAAAATTTTTGCTTTTTTCATTCGTTCATTATACCTGCTTGCCCCGAAAAGGTAAACCCTTTTTAAGTCGAAACCAGAATCACGTCGTCGCCGATGCAGGCAATCTGCCGCCAGGGGATTTCCATCCGGTCTTTTTCGCCGCGCAGAAAGCCGCATCCCCCCGTGCAGACAATCAGCCCCAGTGTCTGCCCCGTCGCGGGGTCCAGCGCCAAATCGCACGCGCGCCCGACCAGCCGCCCGTCGGCGATGCAGATGATATCCTTCTTTTTTAGCTCCGAAAATGTCATGTTTTTCCCGCCTTTCGGTTCTGCGTCTATGCGGCATACGCCCAAATATAACCGCCTTCGGGGAGAATATTTTCCCGCCGCCGCCGTCATAATGCCCTGTAGAAAGGCAAGGGAGGCGACGATATGGCTATCGGCAAAGTTGAAATCTGCGGCGTGGATACCTCCACGCTCCCCGTCATCAGCAACGAACGCATGCGGCAGCTCTTTCCCCTCGTTCACGGCGGGGATTTGCAGGCGCGAGAGGAATTTATCCGCGGCAATCTGCGGCTGGTGCTCAGCGTATTGCAGCGCTTTCACCACCGCGGCGAAAATGTGGACGACCTGTTTCAGGTCGGCTGCATCGGGCTGATTAAGGCGCTCGACCATTTTGATGTGACGCAGAACGTGCGCTTCTCCACCTATGCCGTGCCGATGATTATCGGCGAAATTCGGCGCTATCTGCGGGATAACAACGCCATCCGCGTGAGCCGTTCGCTCCGCGATATCGCGTATAAGGCGCTCGCCGCGCGCGACAGGCTGCAAACCGAGCTGGGCCGCGAGCCGAACGTGCAGGAAATCGCCCGAAAGCTCGAGCTTTCGGAGGAGGACGTCGCCCTTGCGCTGGAAGCCATTCAAGACCCCGTCAGCCTCTGCGAGCCCATCGGCGGCGAAGGCGCGGACGCGCTGACCATCGGCGACCAAGTGCGCGACGACAACGTCAGCGCGGAAAACTGGCTGCAAAACATCGCCATCCGCGAGGCCATGGCGCGCCTGAGCAACCGCGAACAGCGCATTTTGAGCCTTCGCTTCTTTCAGGGCCGCACGCAGATGGAGGTTGCGGGCGAAATCGGCATCAGTCAGGCCCAGGTCTCCCGTCTGGAAAAAGCGGCGCTCAGCCACATGCGCAAGCTGGTCTAATTGCCCGCCCGATACACCCGCGCGAGGGCTTCCGCCACAATCGGGCACGCCGCCAGCGCTTCGGAGAGCGTGTTGCGGTTGTTGCCGATTTCGATGAGCAGCGCGCCCGCAGAGACATGCTGGTTGAAGCGCCCGTTCTTGATTTTCACCTCGCGGCAGAGGCCCGGCGCAAGCGCGTTTGCCGCGTCCGTGATTGCCTGCGCCAGCGCGAGGTTCTTCGGCCAGTCAGGCCGCTCGTCAAAGCCCGCGCCCGTTGCGCCTGTGCCCTTGCCAACCAGCAGCATCACGTGCGCGACGCTCTGCCCGTCCACCTCTACGCCGTTCCCGCCGTTGTATGCCCCGCTGTACGCGTCGCGATGCACGTCGAGCCAGTAGTCGTAATGCTCGCCCGCATCCAGCCGCGCCTTGAGCATTTCCAGCGACCGCGTATACGCCGTGGAGAGGTTCGGCGGCTCGAACGCCGTCGTGTCGTGTACGACGATAAACCCGCGCGCCGTCAGCTCCCGCGCCAGCGCGTCCCCCACCGCGACCATGTTATATTGCTCGTCGCGCGTGCGCCACTTCTCCGTCGGCGTGTAGGTCTCCGTCTCCGTCGTCTCGTACGCCTCATAGGTATGCGTATGGTAAATCAAAATGCGCGGTGCGTCCTCCTGCGCGGCGGCCTGCACGGTCTCCTCCTGCTGCTGCGCCGCCACGCGGATGACCAGCGGCGGCCGAAGCCTGTCGATTTCGGCGTATACCCCGCCGCCCGCCAGCGCCAGCACGAGCGCCGCCAGCCCGATTCTGCCCCGTTTCCGCATGCCGCTCCCTCCCCGCCGTCCATGTCCTTACAATCTATGAACACCCCTCCCGCGGCATGCCTGAACAGCCCTCCCCCCCTTGCGCGATAAAAGCGGCGCTCCCGCCTTGGAAGCGCCGCCTTTTTCGTTGGTTGAAATGGATTTATCGGTTGCAGCCGCATCCGCACGCGCCGACGCAGCCCACGCCCGCCGTCGTCGAGGCACAGCCCAACCCCGTGGAGCTGGTGTAGTTGCCGCACGTGCAGCTGACATTCCGCGCGCGGAGGGAGTCCTCGTCGCAGACCGCCTGCGGGAAAAGCGGGAGGGAGAAAAATTCATCGCACACCGAGTCCGCAAACTCTTCGCACGGCGGCACTTCGCAGTAGCCGTAGCTCGGCACGAGAATCTCGACCTTCGCCAGCACTTTGAGCACCACGGTCACGCAGATTTCCAGTTCAAACACGTTGTTGCGCAGATATGTACCGGATACGCAGATGGCGGAAACCATCGATTCGATGTTATACGGCACGATGGATTCATCCGGAATAGAGAGCAGCACGTCGCGGTCCACCGTCACCATGCCCCGCCCGATGTATTCGCGGCAGGATGCATCCGTAAACAGAATGTCGATGGGCACGTCAATCTGGCAGCGCACGCGGCCAAAGCACGGCCTGTCGCACAGGCGCTCCACCGACAGGTTGCGAATTACGCCTTCCGTCGAGGTCGAGCGGCAGCTTTCAAAGGTAATCGGCATGTTCGGCTGGGTGTTGGCGTTTTCCTCGCCGTTCGGGCCGTTACCGGTGGGCACAAGGCCGTAGCTGAGCAGCGTCACCTTCTGCTCCTTGAGCTGCTCCTGCATCAGGCAGCTGTCGTAGACCCGCTGCACCTGAATGCAGATTTTTTCGTTCAGGCCGCTGAGCACTTCGCTGCCGTTCAAATTGCAGGGACAGTGTGTCGAGCCACTGTTTTTATAGCTGTAAAATGACATAAAACACACGCCTCCTTGGGCTGGTCTCATGAGGGAAATTCCTCACGATTCCACGTTATGCCCGTTCGGGAGGCGTGTGCGTGATTATGCGCTGTGCTTTTTTTCTTCGTCGCGCTGCTGAATGCGCTTGAGCTGCTCAAACGGCCCTTTATGCCGTCTGGACGCGGCAGTCGGGTTGTTGCGCAGCGCGTGCTCGGCGCGCAGCAGGCGGCGTTCGCGGATCTTGCGCAGTTCTTCGCTCTGGCGGTCGTATTTGGCCTTGGCTTCCGCCACTTCATTGCGCAGGGCGCTCACATCCGGCAGATAGCTCGCCGCTTCGTTGAGGATGCGTTCAAAGTTGGCAAAGCGCTCCTTCGCGCCGTCCTCCAAACTGATCCGCTTCTGATCCATCATCTCGCGGACGCGGTCGCGCGCGGCGGTCACGCGCTTGGCGTTAGCGGCAAACTCCTCCTGCTTGCTGTCCACATGGGCGGCAAAATCGCGAATCATGCCGCTGACATGCTCGTTGATGGAATCCAGCCCGCCGTGCAGGGCCTGCAATTCCTTGGCGTAGCGCTCCATCGATTCAAGCAGCGCGCGCAGGTCGAGGGCGCGGCGAACGGCGAAGCACGTATCCACCACGGCGAAGCCCACGAGCACCGCGGCCGCCGCATCCGCCATCGTCAGCGGAATCATGTAGACATAGTTCTTCACGAACGGATTGACCACGCTGACGATAACCACGGAGAACACCGCCCACGTCGCCGCGGAGAGCGCGCAGATATAGCCGTTCAGGTTCAGCGGCCTTTGAGAATAATCCCAATAGCGCACGTGGAAAATCGATTCCATCAAAAAGCCGGTCACGTATTCCAGCAGCGAGGCCGCAATCGTGCCGACCAGCGCCACCAGCGCCATGTTCCCTTCCACGGGCACGCACGTCAGCAGAATACCGACCGCACCGAAGCCGTAAATCGGCAGGATCGGCCCAAACAGAAAGCCGCGGTTGACGAACCGGCGCTCCTTCACCAGATAGAGAAAAACCTCCCAGCACCAGCCGCAGAAGCTGTACAGAAAAAACAACAAAACCCATTGGCTGACGCTGTATTCCTCCAGCAGCATCGCCCTGATTTGTTCAGCCAAAGTATTCCCTCCCGAGTTTCTCGCTGAACCGATTATACGATAGTTCTCTTTTTCTGTCAATCCGCCTTAAATTCTGGCCATGCTTTCCCACTTGCCCTTTTCGAAGCGCCAAGTGTAGACCACCGCTCGGAACAGCCAGTCCACCAGCATCGCGAACCACACGCCCAGCGCGCCGTAACCCATCTTCACGCCGACGACATAGCTCAGCGCGATGCGGAAGCAGACCATCGAGCCGATGGAAAGCACCATCGTGAATTTCACGTCGTTCGCGGCGCGCAGCGCGTTGGGCATGGAGAGCGCCAGCGGCCAGAGCAGCATCGCGAAACCGTCGTGGATGAACACCAGCTGCGTCGCCAGCTCGCGGGAAGCGGGCGAAAGCGTGTACAGATTGAGAATCAGCGGCAGGGCGGCCAGCAGCACAACGTTGACCGCGACCATCATCGCGTATTCAATCTTGAGCAGCTTGCGGGTGTAATAGCGCACCTGATCGTTGTCGTGCGCGCCGACGCAGCGCCCCACGACCGTCAGAATCGCGAGGTTCATCGCCGCGCCCGCCAGCACGCCCACGCCGTCCAGATTGTTGGCCACGGCGTTGGCGGCAATCTGCACCGTGCCGAATGTGGAAATCATGCTGACGACGACGATGCGGCCCAGCTCGAAAATGCCGTTTTCAATGCCGCTTGGGATGCCGATATAGAGAATCTGCCCCACGAGCGTCGGCTGGAAGCGCGTCATCTGGTCAAAGCGCACATACAGCTGACGGTGCTTGTTCAGGCTCAGGATGAACATCACCACCGCCGCCATCACGCGGGAGAGCAGCGTGGAAATCGCCGCGCCCGCGACACCCCACTTCATGCCGAAGATGAGGATGGAGTTGCCGACGAGGTTCATCACGTTCATGCCGAGGGAGACCAGCGTCGGCGTTCTGGAATCGTTCATTGCGCGGAACAGCGCCGAGCTGGAGTTAAACGACGCAAGGAACGGGAAGCTGATGGCGGAGACCGTCAGATAGGTCAGCGCGGCCTCCATCACGTCCGCGTCGATTTGGCCGAACAGCAGCGAAAGCAACGGCTTTCTCGCCGCAAGCGAGAGCACCGTAAACAACAGCGCGCAGACCGCCGTCACCACCATCAGCTGGCTGGACGCTTCGCACGCTTTCTCCCTGTCGCGATGGCCGAGATACTGCGACGCGATGACCGCGCCGCCCGTCGCCACCGCCGCGAAAATCGCGTTGATGAGCATGTTAATCATATCCACCAGCGACACGCCGGAAATCGCCGCTTCACCGACGGAAGAAATCATCATCGTATCGGCCATGCCGACCGTGCGCACGAGCACCTGGTCGATGACCAGCGGGATAATCAGCCGCTTCAAATCCTCATTGGAAAACAGCAGCGTCCGCCCGCTGTCCGCAATCTTCTTTTCCAGCTGTTTTTCCGTCATATGCTTCTCCTTTTGGGGTGCCGACCCAATCCCCGCCTTATTCAAAAACAAACAATTCAGAATCCGCCGCATTTCTTGCCAAACGCCTTCCGGTTCAAAGCAAAAAGAAATACGCTAACCCGACTCGGAAAGCGTATTTCTATTATATACGAACCCTTATCGCGCTTTCAAGCGCAGAAATCACCAGATTTCGTCCGGTTTTTTCTTTGTCAGGCGGCAGCTGCGTCAAAGACGATTTTTCGTCCGAACACGTAGCAGGTCACGCGCAGCGTCCGCGCGGTATCGACCTGTTCGTCCCCCGCCGCGCGCCTGAGCACGGTCAGCTGCATATCGCCCGTGCTGCCCGCGGCCAGCGCATGGCGGCTGTCATCCGGCAGGGCGAGCACGTCGCCGTCCTTCGGCTCGGCCAGCTCCATCGAAATCCACTCCGCCGGAAAGAAGCCCCTGTTCTGCAGCCGCACGGTGTAGGTCACGAACGCGCATTCCTCCGCGCGCAGGTCATCCGTATCGCCGAACACCTTGCCGCCGAACGTGCCGTTTTCCAGCCGCGCAGCGATATCGTCAAACACATCCGCCGCGCTCTGCGCCTGCGTCACCGCGACCGCCGCCTGCACGACCTGCGGCGCAAGCGTGTTAACGCCGTAGAGCACCGCGCCCGCGCCCGCAATCGTCGCCAACAGGGCCAGAATCGCCAGAATTTTCATGAATCTGCCCACGTTATTCCCCCTGCGCGCTGCCTTCCAGAATCGCGCTCATCTGGTCAATCATATCGGAATCCTTCATGCGGAACTTAATCACCACGCGGCGGGACGCGTCCATATCCACCGTGCCGTCGGCGTTGTAAATCGGGTCGGCGTCCGCGCGGCCGTTCGCCGTCAGGATGGATTTGAAGGTCTCCTTATCCGTGTAGCTCAGGCCCGTCATCTCGTCGCTCAGGCAATAGGTCGCCACGGCCAGCGCGCGCTGCTGCGACAGCGCCAGATTGTTGAGGTATTGGCCCGTGGTATCAGTATGTCCCTCGACGATGATTTCACCCACATAATCCCGATATTCGTCGCTGAGCAGTGTGTGGATATACACCGGAATGCACGAATTCAGCGCCGCCTTGCCCGCATCCTTGATTTCGTTCTTGCCCGTATCAAAGAGCACGGAGCTTTCAAACGTCACCGCGCCGGTCTTTCTGTCCACCGTCACGCGCTGGCCCACATCGCTCAGGTTGTCGCGCAAATCCTCGATAATCTGGCTTCTCAGGCCGACAAGCTTGTCGATTTGCGCCTGCTGGGCGGCCAGCAGCGCCGCCTGCTCTTCGATTTTGCTCTGCTGCAAAGAAAGGCTTTCCTGGGCGCTGGTGAGCGCGGTACGGTTTTCATCCAGCTCCTGCTGCTGCTGCTGCAAGGCGAGCGTCGTCGCGGCCAGCAGCTCCTCTTTGTCCTTCAGCTCGGCCTCCTGATCGATAAGCAGACTCTGCTGGGTGGAAAGCTGTGCCTCCTTGGTTTGCAGCTCGACCGTCTTTTTCTGCTGCAAATCCACCAGCTGATACACCGCCGCGAACAGAATCAGCGCAAAGACGAACAGCATGCCCGCCATCATATCCGAATACGACGTCCAGTAGCTGTTGTCGCCGCCGCTGCGGCGCGTCTTTTTTCCCGGGCGCATGGCTTACTCCTTTCCCTCCGCCGTCTGGCTCAGCTTCTCCATCGCCTTTTGCAGCCGCACGAGCGCGGTCACAAACTGGTCCACCTGCTCGGCGTAACGGTCGCGGCTCTGGCTGAGCAGCTGGGGCATGCCGCGGGTCATCTCGCGCATGGAATCCAGCGTTTCGTTGAGCTGGCGGATGGAAGAAGAAATGCTCTCGTCAAACAGCGCGGTCGTGCGCGCGAGATTTTCCTGCGTCTGCCGCGTGAATTGCTCGTATGCGCCGGAGAGCGTCTGGCTGCCCTCGTGCATCTCGGCCACGACGCGGTCCATCTCCTTGCCGGTGATGCGCGTCTGCTCCTGTGCGCTGGCGAGGAAGCGGTCCGTCCACGCGGTATACTGCTGAGAGGCCGCGGTGAGCGCCGCCTGATATTCCTGTAATTTGGCCAGATAGAGCGCCTGCTGGCCGCTGGTCTTGCCCATCGCCTCCAGCAGCTCGATGGTCTTGCGGTTGGTGTCGTCCACCTGCGCGCGGGATGCGTCCATATCCGCCACATACGCGCGGAAATGCTCGAGCACGCCCTGAGAGAGCTGGTGCATGTTCACCACGTCCTGTGTCATCTGGCCGATGGCTTCGGTCGCGGCGCGCAGTTCCTGCTGGGTCTTCTGCTGCTCCGCGCCCGTGTCGGCGAGCACCTGCCGCAGATGGTCAAACTCGCTGCCCAGCGCGACGTTCATCCGCTGCACAAAGACCTGAGCGATGCGGTCTACGCCCTCCACCTGAGCCTGTGTTGCCGCGAGGATGAAGTTATCCATCGAGCGCTGCACGGGCAGCATCGCGCGCATGATGCTCTGCTCCATCTGCACGGCCATCTTCTGGCTCATGTCCTCCACCGCCTGGCGGATATAGGCCGTCTGCTCCTGCTGAAGAGCGAGCATGGCCGTATCCTCCGAAACGGGCTTGGGCATGGCATACAGGCCGAACACCTCGCAGAAGCGGTCAATCGCCTTCTGGCACTTATCCGTCGCGCGGTTGTTGAGCAGGTTAAACAGCAGCGAACCGCACACGCCCACGATAGAGGTCAAAAACGCCGTGCTCATGCCGCGGATGAGCTGGTCCATCGCCGTCAGCACGACTTCGGTATCCGCCCCCGTCAGGCTCAGGCCGGAGAGGCCCATCACCAGTCCGAGGAACGTGCCGAGAATGCCCAGCGAGGTCATCACGCCCGGGGCGAGGCTCGCGAAGCCCGTGCTCCCCAGCGCATAGATGACCGTGTCCTCGTTGATATACTGCGTCACATCGCAGGTTTCGCCGTGCGCGTCGCGCATCTCGGCGTTCTGTAAAAAGTCCGCCCACGTCGCGGAGAGGGGATCGCCGAGGAAGTGCATATCGTTCCACGACTTTTTCTCTTTGTTCTGCTTGCTTTCGGTGACGATGGTGCGCGCCGCACGGCGCAGCTTGGCCGCGACGCGGGAAAGCGGCAGCGTGCAGCGCAGCAGCGCCGTCACGGCCACAATCACGATAGCCGCGTAGATGACCATATCAACCGAAAAAAATTTTTTTAGAAGTGTAAGTGTCTGCATATCTGCTGTCCTCCAAAATGAAACCGAAGGAATCATGTTGCATCCATTGTACCCGATTTTCGCCGTTCTGTAAAGCGACGGGAAAACTTCTCATTCGATTTGTGTAGCTTCTGCATTCAGAATTACCCGAAATGAAACATCATTTTTATAATCATTTGCCGAAATCCGAAATTATTGTGATTTCATCAGATTTTTCCCTTGCGAAATCAGCATAAAGCGGTTAAAATATACATCGTTTGCATTTTGTAGCCGTGTGATATGTACGGAATATAATACTAGATACAGGAGCGATCCCTTTATGACCAAGAAACGCACGCTCGACCCCGAAATGATTGACTCTGTCGCGCAAAACATGTTTTATGCCCTGCCGCTGATTAAAAAGCGTCTGCTCCACATGGATATGGTTCAGAAAGAGCACGGCACGCCCCTCTCCCATGTGCAGGTGCTGGCCATGCTTCAGGACGTGGGCACGATGTCCGTCTCCGAAATTTCCCGTCGGCTGGGCATTGCCAAGCCGAATATCACGCCCCTGGTGGATCGCCTGTTTGAAGCGGGCTATGTCGATCGTCAGCACGACGAAAACGATCGCCGCGTGGTGAACATCGTGCTCCTGCCCGCCGGTATGGAGAAACTGGCCGCCATCCGCGCGACCATCTCCCGCCAGATTCAGACCCAGTCGGAGGATCTTTCCCTCTCCGAGTTCCGCGAGCTGCACGATTCGCTGGAAAGCGTCGTCCGCATCCTCTCCTCCCTGTAAGCATTGCCTGACCGCCTTGGGGCGGGTTTTTTGTTTTCCTCGGCGGCGGACGCGCAATGCGCGCCCGCATTTTTTTACCCATATGCTTCTTCTTTTTATTTTAACGAACCACGCTCCGCTTTTCTTCCCGATTTTTCCGAATTTCTTCCAAACAAATACGTCAAAAAGCGGGAGCGTTTCGCCCCCGCTTCATTGATATCATCTGTTCACGTCGTCCCACGTGAGCACCTTCGGCATGACAGACACCTCATCCTTCATGCCCAGCATTTCGCCCGTCTGCGCGTTGAAGTCGTATGCGCAGACGCGCTGTTCCGCGCCGCCGTCTGTTTCGGCAGAGACGCCTTGGATTCGCCACACGGGGAGCGCAGCCCACCCGTCACCCTGTTTGCAGGCCACGTAGCCGAAGGTCAGCTCATCCGCGCTTTCCAGTTTGCCCGCATCGATGAGCGCCTGCCCTTTCTCCTTTATCGCGTCAAACGGGAGAAGCGGCACATCCTCTTCCCGAACGCCCGTCTCTTTCGAGCAGGCGAACGTAAAATCGTAGTATTCGGGGCAGGAATAGCCGTATATCATCTGCCCGTTCGGCCTGTCGTGCGCCGCGCCGTCCAGCAGCGGTATGCCGTGGAAAAGCTGCGTCGCAGTCACCGTGTATCGGCCCATTTTCGTCATCGGTCTGCCCATCTCCTGCTCATACGCGGGCTGCAAGACCTGCACCGTGTCGATTTGAAAATCGCTCAGCGAGACGGCGAGCAGGCTTTCAAGCGCGCCGTCGATTCGTTTGAGCAGTTCGTCGTAGGTCAAATCCACGTTTTCGGGCGTGCTCTGCGGGCCGATTTCGCCGTCGTAGAAATCGCTCGGCTGAACGACGTTTGTCCCCCAATCCTCTCGGGCGACCGGCAGTCGGCTTTCGTCGTTGATGACCTCCACCGTCAGCCCCTTGTCGTCCGCGGCGATTTGGGCGTTTTTCTGCGCCCTGTACGCGTCGAACACGCTGTCGCCTTCGTCTCTGCCGAGCGGCTCGATGCGAAGAATCGGGCAGGTGTCCGCTGACGGAAGCCTGATGCCTGCGTCGGTGACCGGCGTTTTCCCGTTAGCTTCATAAACTTGATGCCAGCCTTCACCGACCGCCTGTTCTCTCAATTCCGCAAGCGTCACATAGTCGTCGGCAGAAGCAGCGGATGCTGTCGTCATCAGGACAGAGGCGGCCAACGCCGCGAGCACGCGCTTTTTCATGGATTTTTTCCTCCTGTCATCGGCCGTTTATTGGTTCACGTCGTCCCATGTGAGCACCTTCGGCATGGCAAACACATCTTCTTTGATGCCCAGCAGCTCGCCCGTCTGCGCATTGAAGTCGTATTCATAGTATTCTTCGGGCTTATACACGTCTGTCGCGATAGGTTCCATCTTGTCGGATTTCACGTTATCCGTATAACTGCCTTTGATTCGCCACACGGGGAATGTCACCCACTTGTCGCCCTGTTTGCAGGGCACACAGCCGAAGGTCAGTTCATCCACACACCGCAGATGGCCCTCGTCAATCAGCGCTTCCCACTTCTCCTTCATCTTGTCAAACGCGAGCAGCGGCACATCCTCCTCGATGACGCTAATTTCCTTGGAACACGAAAACGAGAAGTAATAGTAGTTCGGGCAGCTGTAAGCATACATAATACTTCCGTTCGGTCTTTTGTGAAGCGCGCCGTCCAGCAGCGGAAGACCGTGGATGTTCTGAACGTCCTCCAGAATGTAACTGCCCATCTTTTGCAGCAATTTGCCGGGCGTTTTCTGGCCGTCAACCATCACCGCGCGATACGCAGGTTGGCTCACCCAAACCCTGTACTGGTAAAACTGCTCCAGCGTCAGACCCAGCGTGCGGTTCAATTCTTCGTCCACATGTTTCTTGAACTCCGAATAGGTCAAATCGACATTTTCGGCTGCGATATTCGGTTCTTCTCCGTGATAGAAAAACGTCCGTTCCTGATACAGCTTGCCCTTGCCCAATTCCTGCCACGGCACGTAGTTCACGCTGTCGTCATCCAGCACATCAACGGTCAAGGACATGTCAAAGGCATAAATCGAACTGTTCTTTTTCTGCCGATGCACGTCGAAAACGCTGTCGTTTTCGTCTTTGCCCAAGCCTTCAACCTGCACAATCGGGCATTGCTCGCCCGTCGGATAGAACACGGTTTCCGCATCCGCGACAATCTCCCGCCCGTTCGCCTGATAGGTCTGGTGCCACCCGTCGGCGGCCTGTCTGCCCAATTCCGCGAGCGTCACATAATCGTCGGCGGAAGCGGCGGATACCGCCAGACTCATCGTCAAAACAGCAAGGCACACAAAAGCGCTCTTTTTCATCTTAACTCCCTCCTGTGCATCAGTTCAGCCAGATTTCCTCTTCCTCCGTACCTGCGTCGCCGCTGTCATAAATCGGGCGCAGGGACAGGGATTCGGCGCTGCTCGGCAGGTCATAGCGCAGCTCGACGTGGTATTGGCCCGTCTTGGCGTCTACGCCCCAGCCGCCGTCAATCGGCTCGACAACTTGGTCATCCGCAATCAGCTCATACGCGGTGATGATATCCGGCATCTGCGCTTCCTCGCCGTTCATCATCTTGCTGTCATATTCCTTATACGCCTCCACAAACTCGGCGTTATCGAAATACACCTGACCGGAGATATCCACGTCGGATACAAACAGCGTCGCCTGTGCGGAATACATATCTGTCGTCACGCTGCCCGCGCGGATTTTGGCCTTCTGATCCACCTTGACGGTGAACGGAACGCGGATGAAGCCGCGATCTTCGGGAATGCTCGCCGATGCCGTCTTGAAGTCGGTTTCGGTCTGATAATACACGCCGCCGTATTCGTTAATCACCAGCATGAAGTCAAACGTATCGCCCACGGTCACGTCCTCCGGAATTTCGACCTCCTGGAAGCCGCGCTTGGTGTATTCGTCCACCTGCTCGTCCGCGCTGTCCAGAATCATCAGGTAGTCGCCGTTCGGCGTTTCCGCGCCGTCGCCGAGGCCGAACCCGTTGTAGATTTCATAGGCCACGTCGTGGTTCTCAAACCATGCCTTTTCTTCGCCCTCAAACGAGAATACGTCGTTCGCACGCTTGCCTTCTTCCACCCATTTGAAATCAAAGTTGCCCGTCAGCTCGCCTTCGCCGAAAATCTTGCTCATCGGCGCGTTGCGCTTGAGGGTATACGAGTAATAGAGCTTGTGGCCGTCGCAATACGCCTGATCGAGCGTCAGCTCAAACGTGTGGCTGTATTCCTCCGCCAGCAGCTTGTCATACATCGTCTCCCCCGTCACGGGCACGGCCGGCGTGGGCATCGCGGCGGCTTTCGTCATCTCGTAGCTGTCCGCCACGGCTTCCAACTTCTCCAGCCGCGCGCCGTTGTTGCTCTCTTCCGGATTGACGAAATGCCCGAATAAGCCCATGCCCGCGGCCAGCGCCATGCCGCCCATCGCAAGCACCAGCACAATCGCAAAGACCAGCGCCGCGGAAATCTTTCTCTTCAAAATCGGTTGCTCTCCTTTCACGATGCGGTTAAACATCTGCGCCTGCTGGCGCTCCGAGACATGCAGGCCGGAGAGGTGGATATCAAGACTGGTTTTGATGTCTTTATCCCAATTCATGTTCTGCTCCTCCTTCCAGCTCGGCGCGAAGCAGTTCATACGCCTTTTTCAGTCTCCTGCTGACGGCGGGGCGGCTGACGCGCAGGGCGTCGGCCACCTCCTCCATCGTCATGCTCTGATAGTGGTATAAAAGCACCACCTGTTTGTATTTGTCCGGCAGGCTCATCACGGTCAGAAACAGCTCGCGGGAGATGCTTGTCGTCGGCACGACGGCCTCCGGCAGCTCGTCAATCGAGCCGGTTTTGTTTCTGTGACGAAGCCATTGTGTGCGGCGGTAATCCTTGCAGGTATTGACGGCAATGCGCATCAGCCACGTCTTGGGCGAGGCGTTTTCCCGCCCTTCAAACTGGCCTATGTTTTTCCATGCCTTCATAAACGTATCCTGCATGGCGTCCTCCGCGAGTGTGCGGTCGGAAAGCAGGACGAAGCACGTGCGCAGCACATCGTCGCTGTAACGGCTGATCCACTCTCTCAGCCGGTTTTCACTTGGTACCGAAGCGAATTCCATCTTTTGTTGCCTCCTTTCACCTTATTAGACGATAGAACGAGGCGAAAATGTAACGAAAAACAAAAAAATATAAAATCCCTCCCCGATATTTCATCGGAGAGGGAAAAAGCTCAGCCCGCGGCCTGATTCTCGTCTTTTTCGACAAGCTCGATTTTGTTATCCGGCCTGTTTTTCTCATCGGGGTGATACGTCGGCACGATTTCGGCGATGGCCTCCACCGCGCGCTCGTCGTTCTTATCCTCCACAGACTGCAAAACCTGCATCATGTGGTCATACTGCGCGTCGTCGATTTTATCCACGTTGGCGACAAAAATCTTCTTGTGCGCGGTTCGGGTCATCTTGTCTCGCTCGGAATCCATCAGCAGCTCCTCATAGAGCTTCTCGCCCGGGCGCAGACCGATGATTTTGATGGGCATATCGACGTTCGGCTCGTAGCCGTAGGCGCGAATCAGCTTCTTGGCCAAATCCATGATGCGCACGGGCTCGCCCATGTCAAGCACGAAAATTGAGCCGCTCTTGGCAATGCCGCCCGCCTGTAAGACCAGCTGCGCCGCCTCGGGGATGGTCATGAAGTAGCGCGTGATATCCGGATGGGTGACGGTCACGGGGCCGCCCTTGCGAATCTGGCTTTCCATCAGCGGGATGACGCTGCCGTGGCTGCCGAGCACGTTGCCGAAGCGGACGGCCATGCACTTCATGTTCGTCTTTTCGCCGTAACGCTGAATCAGCATTTCGGTGATGCGCTTCGTCGCGCCCATGACGTTCGTGGGGTTGACGGCTTTGTCCGTGGAAAGCTGCACCAGGCGCTCCACGCCGTGCGCGCTGGCGGATTCGAGCAGGTTGCGCGTGCCGAACACGTTGTTTTTAATGGCCTCGGCGGGGCTGAGCTCCATCAGCGGCACGTGCTTGTGCGCCGCCGCGTGGAAAACGACCTCGGGGTGATACAAATCAAACACTTCATCGAGACGATGCTTGTCGCGAATCGAGCCGATGAGCGTAATCACCGGGCAATCCTTGCCGTAGCGCTGGCGCAGATCATACATCAGCTCATACGCGCAGTTTTCATAGATTTCAAAGATAATCAGCAGCTTCGGCTTGAAGCGCATGATTTGGCGGCAGAGCTCCGAGCCGATGGAACCGCCGCCGCCCGTCACCATGACCGTCTTACCGGAGAGGTAGCCCGCGATGGAGTCGGTATCCAGCTCCACCTCGTCGCGGGAAAGGAAGTCGGAAATATTCAATTCGCGGATGAACGGGGTCGATTCGCCCGAATTCTGGTCGGCGTCCGTCGGTTCGGAGAGCATGCGCGTGTGGCAGTGTGTCTGGTTGCACAGCTCGAGGATTTCCTGCATGCGCTTGCCCGTGCCCAGTGACGGGATGGCGACGATGATTTCGCGGATGCCGTAGCGGGAGACCAGCTTGGGGATATCCTTCGTCGTGCCGCGGACGGGCACGTTCTGAATGCGAAGCCCCTGCTTGTTGTGCGCGTCATCCACCAGAATGACGGGCTTGCCCAGCTTGCGCGGGTTTTTGTTGCAGACGTTGACGGCATACGCGCCCGCCTCGCCCGCGCCGATGACCATCACCGGCATCGCATCGCCCAGACTGCCGGAGATGCGGTCTTTGGAACACACGCGCCAAATCATCCGGCTGCCGCCGACGGCAATCGTCGCCATCAGCGCAATGAGGATGAGCACGCCGCGGAAGAGCTCCAGCGTCAAAAACTGGTTGAGCGCCAGCGTCACGCCGCAGGCAATCGCGCTCAGCAGGCAGAGCCGCGCCACATCGCGCACGCCCGCATACCGCCACATAATCTGATAAATGCCGCCCAGCGCATAGCAGGCCATATAGACCACGACCACCATCGGCAGCGCGGCATACATCGTCTGCATGTGCCGCGACGGAATATACATTTCAAACCGCAGTTCCATGCTCAAATACACGGAAAGCACAATCAGCACGATATCCAGCAGCGCCATGCCGCCTTTTCTCAACCATGCGTTGTTTTTCAGCTGTTTCATCAGTTGTCTCTCCAATTAAAAGCGCGCAAAAAAGACGCGCAGATTCTCTCTGTCTCGCTGATTTTAGATTATATCATATTCACCTTCTTCTTTTCAAGTGGGCGCAAATAAAACAGCCGCCTTTCTCTCGAAAAGCGGCCATCGTATTGCGTTTTACGCCTCCATCGGCATCATCACGGCGCCTTCGGGACGAACCATCAGCGCGGTGCAGCTGCCCGGGCCGAAAGCGTCCTCCATCAGCTTCTTGTAATCGGCCAAACGCTCAAGCGGCACATACGCCTGAATCGTCCCCGCGAAACCGCCGCCGTGCACGCGCTGTGCGCCGTCGCCGTGCAGGAAACGGCGGCTCAGCTCGATGCCCATCGCCATCTGCTCCTCCGTCGGGCGGGCGTAGACGTTCTGCAAGAGCTTCCAGCTGCTGTCGCCGCTGCGCTTCACCGCATCAAAGAACGCGGGCAGGTCGCCGCCACGAATCGCCGCCGCCTGCTCGAGCACGCGGGCGTTCTCGTCGTAATAATGCAGTGCGCGCAGCACCGCGCGGTCGCCGCACGCTTTGCGCAGCTCGCCGATATGGCTTTCCACCGTCTCTTGCCCGACCTCGCGCAGCACATGCTTGCCAAAGTGCGCCGCGACGGCTTCCATCTCTTTGCGGATGGCCGCGTAGTCGTCGGTCAAATCGCCGTGGTCGCCGCCCGTGTTGACCACGCACAGCGCATAGCCCTTAGCCGCGAAATCGCAGGCAATCGCCTCGACCTTCGCGTCCTTCTCCTTGAAATCAATCGTGACCATGCCACCCACGGAGGAGGCCATCTGGTCCATCAGCCCGCACGGCTTGCCGAAATAGACGTTCTCCACCTTCTGCGCGATAACGGCGCGGGTCTTGGCGTCCACGACGAAGCCGTTGTACAGCCCGTCGAGAATCGCCGCAATCAGCACCTCAAACGCCGCCGACGAGGACAGGCCGCTTCCGCGCAGCACCGAGCTGGAAATCGTCGCGCGGAAACCGCCGACCTTATAGCCCATCTCTTTCATGATGCCCGCCGTGCCGCGAATCAGCGCCAGCGTCGTGCCGAAATCCTTCTCGCGGATTTCAAGGTTCTCAATCTCCACCGTAATCGGCGCAAAGCCCTCGCTGTCCACCACGATGGTGTTGTCCGCCGTCGCGCTCACGCAGGCGATGGTATCCAAATCCACCGCCGCCGCCAGCACGCGGCCGTTGTTGTGGTCGGTGTGGTTGCCGCCGATTTCCGTGCGCCCGGGCGCGGAGAAGAAGCAAAGTCCTTCCTTCTGCTCGCCGAAACGCTTTTCAAACCGCTCCACCAGCTTGCCGTAGCGCGCCTTTTGCAGCGCCAGCACGGCTTCCCCCGCGCCGTAAAGCGTCGCCACACGGCCGGCAAACGCCTTTGAATCCTGATATGCAGCCCACTGCTCGCTCATCTGTCGTTCCTCCATCTCATCCGCATCTGTCGGATGGTTTCTGCTTCTATTATTGCCGTTTTTTGTCGCTTTGTCAAGTGCGGCATTTTGTTCATCTTTTGAACTTTTTTCGTCAAACCGCTTGACAATTTCCCTTCTTCGGTTTATGATGATGCACGTTGTTCATTTTGTGAACTTTTGAAGGAGGAATCCGCATGCCCTGTACCCTCACCACGGGCGACCGCCTGCTTGCCGCGTGGCTCTCCCTCACCTCCACGCTCTGGAACAAGCGCCTTGTCTCCACGCTGACGTATAACGAGGCGCATGTGCTCGGCATCCTGCTCCGCGCGGAGGACACGGGCCGCACCTGCACCGCCACGACGCTCATCGCCGAAACGCGCCTGCTCAAGAGCCAGATGAACAAGGTTCTGACCACGCTGGAAGGCAAGGGCTTTCTTCTCCGCACGCGCAGCGACGCGGATAAGCGCGTGATTCTCATCCGCCTGACCGACGCGGGCCGCGCGGCTTACCTCGCCGAGCATGAACACATCGCGGCCATTCTCGACCGCCTTATCGATGCCCTGGGCGAAGATAAGACGCGCACGCTGACCGACGGCATCAACGAAGCCGTTTCCGCGCTGGAGCATCTCGTTTGACGAAAGGAATTTTATTCATATGATTCGCATCATCACCGATTCCGCCGCCGATTTCACGCAGACGGAGCTGCAAAATCTCTCCGTCCGCTGCGTGCCGATGACCGTCACCTTCGACGAAGATACCTACACCGACGGCGTGGATTTGCCGCAGGAAATCTTCTGGCAGCGCATGGAAGCCGGGCAGACGCCCAAGACCTCCCAACCCTCGCCGGACGCCTTTCTGCGCGAGTTTGAAACCGCAAAGGCCGCGGGCGACAGCGTGCTGTGCGTGCTGATTTCCTCCGCGCTTTCGGGCACGCTGCAAAGCGCGCTGATTGCCGCGGGCATGACGGAAGACCTCGATATCGCGCTGGTGGATTCCCTCTCCGCGACGGTCGGCGAGCGCCTGCTCGTTCGGGAGGCCTGCCGCATGCGCGACGCAGGCGGCAAAACCGTGCAGGCCATCGCGGAAGCGCTCCGCCTGCTCGTGCCGCGCGTGCGCATCTTCGCCTGTCTGGATACGCTGGAATATCTGGCGCGCGGCGGGCGCATCCCCAAAGCCGTCGCGGGCGTAGGCATGCTGATGAAGCTCAAGCCGCTGGTCACCGTCAGCCCCGACGGCCTTGTGGCGATGGCGGGCAAGGCCATCGGCCGCCACCGCGCGGGCGACGCGCTGATGAAACTGATGGAAAGCCACCCCATCGACCCGCGTTATCCGCTGCTGCCGCTCTACACAGGCGGGCGCGAAAACTGCATCGCGTTCCTTCGGCAGACCGCGCAGGCGGGTTATGCCTGCTCGATTGAAGACGCTGTTTCCATCGGGCCGACCATCGGCACGCACGTCGGCCCGGGCGCGTTCGGCGTGGCCTACATTTCCGTTGAATAACAAAAATGCTCCCGCTTGTCAGGAGCATTTTTGTTATCCCTTTTTCCCGATGACCTTCAGGTGCTTCATCACCATCTGCGCGACCACGCCGGTCAGCACGCCCGTCACCACGCCGGAAACCATCAGCACCGGCAGATAGGTGACAATCAGCTGCGGCGTGTTGAGCATGACCACCGCCATCAAAATCTGGCCGATATTGAAGGCCACCGCGCCGAGCGCGCTCACGCCGATGACGCTCACGCCCTTGATGCGGCTGAGCGCAATCATCGCCAGCAGCGACAGCGCGCCGCCCGCCAGCGAATAAAACATCGCCTGCATGTTGGTGTAGATGAGCCAGCTCATCAGCGCCTTGAGCAGCATCAGCACAACGGACTGCTTGATGCCCAGCATATACAGCGCGTAAATCAGCACCGAGTTGGCCAGACCAAGCTTAATGCCGGGAATCGCCGCCGTCAGCGGAAATTGGCGCTCGATTAAGCCCAGAACGAGCATCAGGCTGGTCAGCAGGCCGGAAACGGCCACCCGCTGAGCGCTCTTGTTTCGCATGACATTTCCTTCTTTCCTGCCTGCCTTATTCGTCGGCGGGCACCATTTCAATCGTCACCTGGTTGGGCAGGCAGATGATAAACGTGCTCAGAATGCGGTCTTGATAGGTATTCACATTGACCTCGCCCTCGCCGATGCAATCCTGATTTTCGCAGGTGGAGGATTCCATCACGACATATTCGGGCGTGATATGAATCTTATTGACATCGCCGTTATCCTGCTTGATGGTGATGATTTTGTCGCGATCCATCGGAATCGGGTCGCCGTACTGGCGGCCCGCCACGGTGATGACGACATAGCCGCGCACCTTATCGGTCTGCTTGGGCATCACAGGCCCGACCATGTTCGCGCTTTCGGGCGCGGCGGTCGGCTGAGCCGTCGGTTCGTCCGTCGCCACGGGTGCCTCGGTCTCCTCCGGCGCTTCCGTCACTTCGGCGGTCGGCTCGGCGGTGATTTCGGGCGTCTCGGTCACGGCCGGCGCTTCGGTTGTCTCGGGCGCGGGCGTTTCATCGAGGTATTCCACCGCGTCGGGCGCGAGGGTCACGTCGGCGGTTTTGGTGGACAGGTCGGTCTTGGGCATCATCTTTGACGCCGCAAACAGCACGACAGCCAGCAGCAGCACCACGCCGATGATGACGGCGTCCTTCTTTTTCGGCATGGATTATTCCTCCGCGGACGATTCGTTTGCGTCCGATTCAAATTCGACTTCGTTGGTGCCGTTGCTCCACAGGCGTTCGAGCTGGTAGTATTCGCGGTCCTGCTCATGGAAGATATGCACCATCACATCGCCGTAATCGAGGATGCACCAATGCCCCTCGTTCACGCCCTCGCGGCGGCGGGCAAACAAATCGGCCTTCGCCAGCTCCTCTTCGACGTGTTCCGCCAGCGCCTTCACCTGCGGCACGGAGCGGCCCGTCGCAATCACCATATAATCGGTGATGACGGTCATTTCATCCACCTTGAGCACCACAATATCCTTGCCGCGCTTGGCGTCCAGCGCTTTAGCCGCAGCCAGCGCAATCGCTTTCTGATCCATGTTATTTCCTCCTTCAAAATATGAACAAATGCGTATTCCGCAAGTTGTCGTCGGGGAACGGGGGTACGAGGGGTACGTTGGGGCGCTGCCCCAAACCCCGCCAAGAACCTGAGGTTCTTGGATTTCCCGTTTTTTGTTTATCGCTTTGCGATAAACAAAGAGATGTAGGGGCGCGCATTGCGCGTCCGTGTTTTTTTCCCTGCTTCCGTCAAACCAGTTCGGGTTCATACTCGGCCAGCGCGGCCATGGTATCGGGGTGCAGGGGCTTGCCCTGCTCGCGCACATGGTCAAGGCTCATGAGCAGCGCCATATGCATGGCTTCATCCAAATCGGTCATGCAGAGCTTTCTAAGTGCCTCCAGCCCGGGATACGGCTTTCGGTTCGGCTCAATTATATCGGCCAGATAGACGATTTTTTCGAGCTTGGTCATGTTGGCGTGTCCTGTGGTATGCCAGCGGATGGCGCCGAGCACCTCGGGGTCATGCACATCGTAGACGTCCTGTGCCAGGTGCATGCCCGCCACGGCGTGCATGAGCGCCTTGGATTCCCGCATCACCGCATCGAGCTTTTCATCCTTGGACGCCTTGACCATCTGCCCGAGCGGCAGACACTTGGCGCAGTCATGCAGCAGCCCCGCCAGCGCGGCCTTATCCTCATCCGCGCCGAACTGCCGGGCCATTTCGCGCGCGGTCTGTTCCACGCCGAGCGTATGCGCATAGCGCGCCGCGTCCAGCTCTTTTTTCAATCTGTACTCTATTTTTTCGCGTTTCATTGGTTCAACTCCATGCCCGTTTCTGCCCCGTAAAGCCCGTGCTCACGGATATAATCCGCCACGGCCTGCGGCACAAGCCGCTCGAAGGGCAATCCCTTTTGTATGCTTTCGCGAATCTGTGTCGAAGAGATATCCATCTTCCGCGCGTTGAGAAAATCAATCTGCGCGCCCCGGGCCGTCCACAGTCCGGCCAGGCGGATGACCTCCTCCCGCGTTTCTCCCTCGCGCATCATCACCAAAAATTTGCATCGCTCGATGACCGTCTCCACGCGCCGCCACGTGCCCAGCGCGCGCAGCGTATCCGCGCCGATGAGATAGGTCAGCGTGCAGTTTGGCATCTTCTCCTTCAGCGCGGCCAGCGTATCGACGGTGTAAATCACGCCGCCGCGGTCGATTTCCTCGCGGCAGACCGCCATGCCTGTCTCGCTCTCCACGGCCAGCTCCACCATGCGCAGCCTGTCATATTTATCGGCAAGCCCTTCCTTCTTGTGCGGCGGGTTGCCCGTCGGCAGAAAGAGCACGCGTTCCACCTTCCCGCTCTCCAGCGCGGCGCGGGCGAGCGCGATATGCCCGCAATGGACGGGGTTGAAACTGCCGCCCATCAATCCGATTTCCGGCATGCAGGCCCCTCCCTTCGCTTTTTGGCGCATGATGTTTTATTATATCAAATTCCGCGCGCGCCGAAAAGAGGAAACCGCATACATTTTGAAAAAAGCGCAAAATCTAAAGCCGATTCCAGATTTTAACGGGAGGAATTTCAGGTATGGTCAGCCCTTTTGACAGCAAAAACCGCATCGCAGCCGCGCTGGATCGTCTGGCACTTCGCGTTTTGCTGTTTGTTTTGAGCGTCGGCTACTTCTTTCTGCTCTGGCACAGCGGCGCGCTCAGCCTGTTGGCCGGAAGCGCGCTGTTTGTCTTGGCGATGCTCACGCTGCTTCTGCTCGAGCGGCGGACGCTGGCGCGGCGCGACCAGACCCTCCGCGTGCGCATCGGCGGCGCGATTGCGCTGGAAGAGCTGATGCTTCTGCCCGCCGCCGATGCCGAAAAGCGCGTCTGCCTGCTGCTGGCCCAAACGCTGGGCGGCGCGGCGGAGGATTCCGTTTTAACCTATGCGGGCCGAACCTACCTCGTCCGCTGCGCGCAGACGCTGTCCGGCTCTTCCGCCGGAGAGGGCGACGTGCTGGCCGCGCACCGCGCAAGGGTCGCCTCGGGCGCGGAATTCTGCGTTCTGGCCGCGACGGGCGGCTTTTCCCCCGCCGCCATGCGCGCCGCCGAGTGGATGGAACCGCCGATTCGCCTGATAGAGGGCCGCCGTCTGGCGCTGCTCTTCGGCCGCCGCCATCCCGCCACCGACGCGGAAATCGCCCGCCGCGCGCGCCGACAGCGAACGCCGTTTTCCCGCGGGCGCATCCGCGCACTGGCGCTCGCCCCCGCCAAACAGGGGCGCTATCTGTTCGTCGCGTTTCTGCTGGCGATGCTCTATCTGCTGCTGCATTCGGCGCTCTCGCTCGTCTTTGCGCTGGTTTCGTTCGTGCTGGCGATGCTCTGCGCGCGGGAAAATCAAAAGGCGTTTCGGCTGTAACGCTTTACAGCTCGCCGTAAATCCGCCGCATTTCGTCGGTAAAGCCGCCTTCCGCCGTGTGCGTCACGAGCATCGGCAGCAGATGCAGGCCCGGCCTTCCGCGCTTTTTGCCCTCGACGAGCACGAGCTTGGGCGCACTCTCGGGCCTTGAAACGATGAAGCGCACGCGCTTGGGCTCAACCTTTGCCCCGCGCATCGCGTCGCAGAGCTCCAGCAGCCTCGGCGCGGGAAAGACGGCGCACAGCCGCCCGCCGTTTTGCAGCACGCGCGCGCACGCCGCCATCCAGTCCGCCAGCGGGCAGTCCGAATCGCTCCGCGAAATCGCGCGGGTCGCTTCCGGACTGACCAGTCCCGCGCCCAGCGCCGTATACGGCGGGTTGGTGACCACGAGCCGCACGGTTTCGTGCCCGATGACCCTGCCTGCCTCGCGGCAGTCGGCACAATGCACGCGAATCCGCGCTTCAAGCCCGTTGAGCGCGACGCTCCGCCGCGCCATATCCGCCACATCCGGCTGCACCTCGAACGCGTCGAATGTCGTGCCCTCCGCCCGCGCGCTGAGCAGCAGCGGCAGAACACCCGTCCCCGTGCCCATGTCGCAGACGCGTTCGCCCCGTTTCACCGCCGCGAAATCCGCCAGCAGCACCGCGTCCGTGCCGAAGCGGAAGCCGCTCTCCCGCTGGATGATGCGCAGGCCGCCGCGCTGCAAATCGTCAATGCGCTCGCCGGGCTTCAACGCCGCGCTCACAGCGCTTCAATCAGCGCGGTCAGCTGCCGGGCAAACCGGCCGATATGCAGGCCGTCCACCAGCCGGTGGTTGACCTCCACGGCGATATGCAGAATGACCCGCTCGTCCTTCTTCACATATTTGCCCCAGACGACGCGCGGCACGCTGTCATCCTTGTCAAAATCGCGCGGGTTCGTCAAGCCGGTGATATCCACCCACGGCAGGCAGGAGATGAACAGCAGGTCGCTCGTCTCCTCCGCCGCCTTCATGAACACATGCTGGCTGTCGCGGCGCTTCGCCGCCTCCGCGCAGAACGCCGCCATGTCGTCCACAAACGGCACGTTGACGCAGTAATACTGTTCCTCGCCCTTGCGCAGCTCGGTCAGGCTCGGCGTGCGCCCCTCGATTTCATAAAGCGCGCCGTCCTTCACCACATACCGAAACATCTGCACCTCATTCATTGCTTTGGTGACCAGATAGCTCATCGCGTGGTAAAACGACAAGCCGTTTGCGTGGGTGTAGGCGTAGAGCTTTGTCACATCCTGCTCAAACGTCACGGCATAAAACGGGTTGGACGCGGCGGAAAAGAACGCGAACGCGTCTTTGCGCGGGTAATCGGTCAGATTAACAGGCTTCATGGGCTGTTTTCCTCTCTCTATGCGAATCCGGTCAAAACTCATGTAGTGGCGCGCATGGCGCGTCCGCTCCTTCGGCGGAGTTTCGCCCCATTATAACAAAAACCGCGGGCCGATTGCAACCGACCCGCGGAAAAAAGGGTTTACTGCGCCCCGAACGGCGTGACGTAATCGCCGGAGACATAGCCCGTGTAGCCGCCCCATTGCACATAGAGGAAGCCGTTTTCCCCTTCGCCCAGCACGCTGAGCACCATGCCGTAAGGCAACACATAGAGCACGTCGCTGCTCGCGCTCGGCTGTGCGCGCAGATTCAGGCCGTTGTCGCTTTCCACCACGACGCGGTAGCCCCCCGTGCTCGGCGCGGGCGTGGCCGTCGGTGCGGCGGTTGCGGCGGATTCCGAATCAAAGCTGATGTAATCCGCGCTGACATAGCCGCTCAGCGTGCCGATGCGCACGGGATAGAACCCGCTGACGCGTTCGCCCGTCACCGTCACCTGCACGCCGTAACCCAGCGTCGCCAGCACGTTGGCATACTGCGAAGAATCCGCGCGGAGGTTCAAACCGCTGGACGCCGTCACCGTGCCGATGCGCCCCGTGACGGGATGGCTCGCTTCGGGCACCTTCGTCGGCTCCGCGGTCGGCTGCGTCCCGCCCGCGTCAAAGCTCAGATACTGCGCGCCCGCATAGCCGCTCAGTTCTTCATAGCTGACCGCGTAAAAGCCGTTCACAATTTCGCCCGTCACCGTCACGGTCGAGCCGTAAGGCATGGTCGTCAGCGTGGCGGCGGATGTATCGGGCAGCCGGCGCAGCTTCAGCCCGCCGTAGGCCGTGACCGTCGCCTCGCGTTCGCCCGCCGTCGGGTTTTGCGTCGGCGCGGCGGTCGGTTCGGGCGTCGGTGCGGCGCTCGGCGCGGGCGTGGCCGTCGCCAGTGCTTCATCCGTCACATAGACGTAGTCGCTGCTGACATAGCCCGCCACAGAGCCGAGCAGCACCGGCAGCATGCCGTTGTCGTGCACCTCGCCCGTGACGGTCAGCATCGTGCCCTGCGGCAGCACCATAATCACGCCGGAGGATGTGTTCGCCCCCGCGCGCAGATTCAGCCCGCCGGAGGGCAGCACAATCGCCGTCTGAAACGCCGTTTGGCCGTTGTTTTCGCCGCCGTTTTCGCCGTTCGAATCCTCCGAATCGCCGCCGTCCGCGTCGTAAACGATGTAGTCGTTCATCACATAGCCGCTCAGCGTGCCATACTGCACATACGTCCAGCCGGAATAGCGCTCGAGCACCGTCAGCGTCTGGCCGTGGCGCAGGCGCGAGAGAATCGCGGCGTTGGTCGTCGGCGCGGCGCGCAGATTGAGCGTCTGGCTCTCGTCGGAGAGCGCGACCGTCGCCGTGCCGAGACTGACCACGCCGGAAGGCGTTTCGTCCACGCCGTCCTCCTGCACGGTCAAATATGCGGTCATCACATAGCCCGTCAGCGTGCCGTACTGCACGCGGCTCCACTCGCCCTCGCGGCTGAGCAGGTTGACCTGCGTGCCGTGCGGCATGCGCGCCAGAACGGAGGAGGCCGTCGTCGGCTGCTGCCGCAGATTCAGGCTGTCCAGCGGATTTTTGAGCGTCACGACGGCGGGCTTTGCGTCCGCAATCGGCTCGTCCGGCGTTTCGGGCGCGGAGGGTGTGCCGTCGATGCTGTCCAGCAGCGTGCGCGTCATGGTGTAGCGCGTGCGCGTCAGCCCCGGGTAATAAAACTCGAGAATCTGGTCATAGGTGAAGCCCTCGTTGGCCATCTGCTGCGCGCCGCGCTGGCTCATGCCCACGCCGTGGCCGAAGCGCCGCGCCGTCAGCTTGTAGCCGCCGACGGCCTCCGTCACGGTCAGCGTCTCGTTTTTGAGCACGTTGATGGACAGGGAGCAAAGCCCCTCCACCTGCCCGAAATAATCCAGCGTCACCGTCGCATCGCCGTAACCCGCAAGCGTCAGGTTCACCAGCACCTTTTTATACACGCGGGAAGGCTCGGCATACTTCGGCTCGGCGAGCGTCACGCCGTTGATGGCCGTGATCTGCACGCTGTCCGCGCCGACGAGCGCCGCCGCCTCGGTGCGCAGCAGCTCGGTCAGCGCGGAAACGCTGGTCGTGCCGTCGCGGTAAAACGTGACCGATTTCGCAATGGAGGCGCCGTTTCTCAGGTCGTAGGGGTCGTCTTTGACCTGCAAATAGCTGTATGAGCCGCTGCCCCACGCGTTTTTGACCGATTCGGTCTGGCCGCCGTTGGAGGCGGTGTAATAGCTCGCCATGTATTCGCCGTTCACCGTGCCGACGATATTGCTCGTCTCCTGCACAGCCTGAGCGCACCGCGCGCTGCCCGACGGCGTGCCGTTGTAAACCTGGTCGCTCGTCGTATCCACCACGTCATACGTCGCGGCCTGGGCGCTCATCTTCTTGAGCGCATAGGTTCGGGCGGCGACGGCCTGAGCCTTGAGCGCCTCCAGCGGAAAAGAATTATCCATTTCATACGGCAGAACGCCGAGCATGTAATCTTCCATATACACATGGACGATAATCTGCACGTTGCCGCCCTTGGCGATAAACTCGATGTCGCCCGGGTACAGGCTCGCCGGATAGCGCGCCTGCGCGATGCGCACGCCGTTTTCGCCGCCGGTCTGATGGCGGCGCAGCTTGAAGCGGCTGCCCATCGTCTGGGTCTGTCCGTCCACGGTCATCATCAGCGTGCCGCCGCTGTTGCTCACGCGGACGCTCTGTCCCCGCGCCAAGGCGCGGCTCGCATCCCCGCCTACGGAATAGCTGCCCGCGATGCTCACATCCACCGCCGTCAGGCTCGATATCGAGGAGAGGTAGACGCGAACCGTGCCGGAAACTGTCGTTCCGCTGACCACGCCGCCCTCCGCCAAGGCAGATGGCAGCAGAAAAAGCGTCAGCAGCAAAGCCAGCAGCAGCGCCGCAAGCCGTTTCGTCTGTACCATTGCCATGAAAAAATCCCTCTTTCGTCGTTTTCGCTGCATCCCGTGTCGCAAAAGCGCGAAACACGGAACCAACGGCATTGTATCACATTTTCGCCCGAATTGACAATCGTTTTCCCGTGGCAATCCCTGTCAGCGCGCGGCGCTTGTAGAATCGGCGCGTTTTTGTTATAATAAGTTCATTCTGATCGTTGGAGGTACGACTTACCATGAAAAAAGCCGCCGTTATCCTGCTGCTCGTGCTGCTTGCCGCCGCGTTCGCCCTGCCGGGCAGCGCCGACATGAACAAATACAGCACGGTATTCATGGATACGTTTGACACCGTGATTTCCCTCATCGGCTATGCGGAAAATCAGGAAACGTTTAACGCGCGCGCCGAAGAGACGCACGCCATGTATCTGCATCTGCATAAGATGTTTGACACCTACAACAGCTATGCCGACGAGGGCATTGTCAGCGTATACGACGTGAACCTCAAGGCCGCGAACGAGCCGGTGGAGGTTGACCCGATTCTCTTCGGCCTGCTGACCTTCTGCAAGAGCAATTACGAGCTGGTCAAGGGGCAGACGAACGTCGCGATGGGCAGCGTGCTCTCCATCTGGCATGATTACCGCGAGGCGGGTCTGGATGACCCCGACAACGCTCAGCTCCCGCCGATGGAGGATTTGCAGGCCGCCGCGCAGCACACGGATATCAACGACCTGATTCTCGACGCGGACAATCAAACCGTCTATTTTGCCGACCCCGATATGAAGCTCGACGTGGGCGCGGTCGCCAAGGGCTATGCGACGGAAATTGTGGCGCAGATGCTGATGAATAGCGACATGCCTTCCTTCATTATCAGCGCGGGCGGCAACGTGCGCATGGGCAATCCCCCGGCGGACGGCCGCGCCAAGTGGGGCGTGGGCATTCAGGATCCGGACGGCGCGGTGCTCGGCCTGAGCGACATTGTGGAAACGCTGTATGTCACGGGCTGCTCGGTCGTCACCTCGGGCGATTATCAGCGTTATTACGTGGTGGACGGCAAGCGTTATCACCACCTCATCGACCCCGACACGCTGATGCCGGATACCGAGTTCCGTTCGGTTTCCATTATCACGGAGGATTCCGGCTATGCCGACCTGCTCTCCACGGCGGCGTTCCTCATGCCGTATGAAGAAAGCCGCGCGTTCATCGATTCGCTCGACGGCGTGGAAGCCATCTGGCTCTTCCCCGACGGCAGCAAGAAGATGACCTTCGGCGCGATGAACGTCGCGAAATCCTGCGGGGCGACGAATCGGTAATACCCTTTCACCGTTCACGCGGTCCCCCCTTCCCTTCAAACGAGAAGTCGGGGCCGGCTTTACTTTTCACCGGACAGCATGCTTGTTTTTGAACATGCTGTTTTTTGATGCTTTGTATCGGTGCGCGCCCCCCATATCTCCCCTTTTAAGGGGAGATGTCACCAGCAGGCAACAGAAGGTTGAAACCCTTGAAAACACAAAAAACGCAGCCCGTCGTCAGGCTGCGTTTCATCTTGCAAAAACAAAAATCCCAAAGTGCCGCTGTCGTCGTTTTTCACCCACCGCTCGCGGTAGGTCGGTGCCCTGCGGCGCATTTCTGCCGTCCCCTGGCGTACTAAGACGGGGGCATGACATCCACGAACCGACTCGAAGCTCCTGTTATGAAAATGTAGGAGAAAATACAGACGACTGGCGCACACCCCAGGACATCTGATCCGGCGAATATCCTTCGCTGATCTCTGGAATTATTATAGCAGTCTCCCCTGCCGCTGTCAACGCTTTTTTACACCGAAAATGCGTCTCATCCGCCGCTTGCGTTTTTCTGCTCCGCGTCGTTGGCGGGCGTGGCCGTGCTCTCGGGCGGCGAAACCTCCACCGCGCTTTCCCCGCGCGTAATCTTGGCGTCCATCGCCTCTTCAAAGAACGCGGCGGGCACATAGACGACGTTTTCCAGCGTGGTCAGGCGCGTATCCACGGGAATCAGCAGCCCGTCTTTCTGCCAGGTAATCGCACTGGCCGTGTTGTCGCTGACCAGCCAGGTGACGGAAATTCTGCTGTCCTCTTTCGTCAGGGCGACGCTTCGGCGGGTCTGCGTCTCTTCGACCAGTTCTTCGCTCCGCGCCGTCCACCCCAGCGCTTCGCCCGTCTCGATGAGCGGCAGGAGCAGCACGCCGTTTTCCTCAACAGCCGCGCTTTCCGTCTCTTTGCCGTCCACAAACAGGGGGATCGGCGCTTCCTCCGTGGGTTCGGCGCTCACCTCGGGACTCGGCTCGGCGCTCTGCTGCCGGGCGATATCCGGGCCGGGCGTGGGCTGCGGCGAGCCGCCGGAGGCGCACCCCGTCAGCGCGCAAACGCCCGTCAGCATGCCTGCGGCGAGCACCGCCTTGTTTCTGCGTTTCATATCGTTTTCCCCCTTTTCAATTACATGACGCATACAGCGTATGCCCGTCGCGGGGAAAACATGCCCGTCGGCTTATTCCTTTTTCTGCGCTTCGATGCGCTCCGCCAAGTCGGTCAGATACAACCAGCGCTCTTCGGCTTCATCGAGCGCCTGCCGAGTCGCTTCCTGCTTCTGCGTCAGCTCGGTCAGCTTCACAAAGTCGCTGGCGTTCTGCTCGATTTGGCGGTCAAGCGCCTCCAGTTCGCCTTGCAGCTGCTCCATCCGCGCGTCGATGGTTTCGTAGTCGCGCTGCTCCTTGTAGCTCATGCGCAGCTCGCGTTCCCGCGTGCGCTTGGGCGCGGCGGCCTGTGCGGGCTGCTTTTCCGCCTTTTCTTCGGCTTCTCGGGCGATGCGCGCATCCAGATAGTCGCTGAACGGGCAGACATACTGCGTCAGCTTTCCGTCCGCCTCAAAAGCGAACAGCCGCCCCGCCACGCGGTCGAGGAAGTAGCGGTCGTGCGAGACGACCACCACCGCGCCCTTAAACGCAGAGAGGTAGTCCTCCAGAATTTCCAGCGTCGCGATATCCAAATCGTTGGTCGGTTCATCCAGCAGCAGCACGTTCGGCGAGGCCATCAGCAGACTGGCCAGATAGAGCCGCCGCTTTTCGCCGCCGGAGAGCCGCTCCACGGGCGTATACTGCACATCCGGCGGGAAGAGGAACTGCTCGAGCATCTGCGACGCAGAGAAGCGCCCGTCGGGCGTTTCCACATATTCGGCGATGTCGCGCATGAAATCAATCAGGCGGATGTTCGGCTCCACCTTCGGAAATTCCTGAGTAAAGAAGCCGATTTTCACCGTTTCGCCGACGGCAATCGTGCCCGAATCGGGCGCGAGCTGCCCCGCGGGCATGCGCAGCAGCGTCGTTTTGCCGCATCCGTTCGGCCCGACGACGGCCATACGCTCGTCGCGCAGAATGGTATAGGTGAAATCCGAAATCAATTTCCGCCCGCTGAGCGTTTTGCAGACGGCTTCGCACTCGATGATGCGCCGCCCGAGCCGCGAGCTTGTCGAGCCGAGCGAAAGCTTCTGCTCCTCCTGCGGGCCGCTGACGGCGCTCATCTCTTCAAACCGCTGGATGCGCGCTTTCTGCTTGGTGCTTCGGGCCTGCGCCCCGCGCCGAATCCATTCCAGCTCCCGCCGCAGAATGGAGCTTCTCTTGCGCGCCGCCGCGTTTTCCATCTCCAGCCGCGCGGCCTTCTGCTCCAGATAATACGAGAAGTTGCCGTCGTGCAGATACAGCTCGCCGCCGCTGATTTCCGCAATGCGGGTGCACACGCGGTCGAGGAAATAGCGGTCGTGCGTGACCATCATCAGCGCGCCGCGATATTTCGCCAAACGGCCTTCCAGCAGGGCGATGGTTTCCGCGTCGATGTGGTTGGTCGGCTCATCCAGCAGCAGCAAATCGACCGGCCGAATCAGCGCCGCCGCCAGCGCGACGCGCTTCTTCTGCCCGCCGGAGAGCGTGCGCACATCCGCGTCGAAATCGCTGATGCCGAATTGGCTGAGCAGCGATTTCGCTTCATATTCGTCCGGCGCACCGACACCCTTCGGCGCGTCATGGAGCACCTGCTCGACCGCCGTCCGCGCCTCGCTGTAATCGGGCATCTGCGGCAGATAGGAGACGCGCAGGCCGTTTTTGCGCATGACCGTGCCGCCGTCCGGTTCATCCAGACCCGCCAGCAGCTTGAGCAGCGTCGATTTGCCCGTACCGTTGACGCCGACCACGCCGATTCGGTCATGTTCGCCGATATAAAGCGTCACGTCGGTCAGCAGCTTTTTGAGCGTATACGATTTGGAAAGATGTTCTGCGGATAGAATCGCGGCCATAACTTATTCCTGTTCCCCTTTTTCCGCAAGCTGAGCGACGTTTTCGCTGTCCGCCTGCTTCTGTTCTTCCTCGCCGACGAGCGCGGTCTTGGCGTCCGCCTCGGTGATTTCTTCGAGTATGTCCCGCGTGATTTCGCCGTCGCAGACCGCGAGTCGGTTTGCCTGCGCCTGCACCAGCTTTTCCAGCGTGTTGCGCATGCCGCGCGCGTTGCCGAAATCCATCCGCTCGCTGAGCGTCATCGCCGTCAGCATGCTGCGGACGACGGCCTTGCCCTCGTCCGTTACGCGGTAACCCTGCCGCTTGGCGTTCATATCCAGAATGGCCATCAGCTCGTCGTCGGTGTAATCGGGGAAATCGATGTATTTGTTGAAGCGCGAAATCAGGCCAGGGTTGCTGGTCAAGAAGTCGTGCATTTCGTCGGTATAGCCCGCGACAATCACCACCAGGTCGTCGCGGTGGTCCTCCATCAGCTTGACCAGCGTGTCGATGGCCTCGTGGCCGAAATCGTTATCCATGCCCTTGCGCGCCAGCGCATAGGCCTCGTCGATGAACAGAATGCCGCCCAGCGCGCTGTTCACCACGTCCGTCACCTTGCCCGCCGTCTGGCCGACATAGCCCGCGACCAGCCCGCTGCGGTCGGTTTCAATCAGCTGGCCCTTGCTCAAAAAGCCGAGCTGCTTATAGATTTTCGCGACCAGCCGCGCGACGGTCGTCTTGCCCGTGCCGGGGTTGCCGGTAAAGACCATGTGGAAGCTCATATTCATGACCTTCAAGTCATGCTCCTTGCGCATCGCGCGCACCTTGATGAGGTTGATGAGTGAGCGCACCTCGCGCTTGACGGTATCCAGACCGATGAGGCTGTCGAGCTGTTCCATCAGCTCGTCGAGCGTCTCTTCCTTCTCCTCGGGCTTTTTTTCCGGCTGTTTTTCGCTCGTCGGGTTCGCGTTTTCGCCGCCGACCTTCGGTCGGTTTTCGCCGGGAACGTCGATGCGGCGCGTCGCCTCCTGCGCGCCGTTATAATGCCGTCCGGCGGCGCGGGTCATCAAAAACGTGCGCAGGCCGCCCGCGTAGGCGGTGATGAAATTCAGCTCGTTGCCGCTCATATCGCCGTCCACATCGGCGGCGGCATAGAGCAGTCGGCTCACGCCGTCAACGAACTGCTGCGCGGTGGCCGTGCCGTCCTTATCATCCATGGCGACGCAGCAGCGCAGAAGCAGCGGCGTGCCCTCGGCGAAGGAGCGGTTCTTAAACCCGATATTGAGCGCCTGCTGTGCGGTGGCCTTGCCGATATTGAGGATATCGCGCGCGGGCACGCTTGCGATATAGGTCAGCATCGCTTCGGACACCTCGCCCGTGGTCTGGGCCATTTTGAGCAGCAGGGCCTGCACATACATATCCAGAAACAGCTTGATGTCGCTGCTGCCCACGCGCTGCCAGTTGCCGCTTTTTACGAGCTGATTACAGGCTTCGTCCATCATTTGATACGCTTCGCGGCCCTTCATCATTTGCTTCTCGTCCATGTTTTTCCCTTTCTTGGGGCTTTGCCCCAACCCCCACCAGAAACCTGAGGTTTCCGAATTTCCCACCTTCTGCATCGCTGCGCGATGCAGAAAGTGCCCGATTATAGGGGCGCGCATTGCGCGTCCCTACATGCAGCACATGTGTTTACACAGCTTTTTTCTTCCCCAGCTTCCGCTTGACCGCGCCGATTTTGCTTGTCAGTTTGGCCCTTTCCTCAGGGCTGAAAACAAACACGGCGCTCAGCGGGATATGATACGTCTTGAGGTAATACCCCAGAAACACGAAGCCCGCCACGGCATAGGAGACGACGGAAGCAACCGCCGCACCCATCTTGCCCCAGAGCGGAATGGTGACCATATTGCACAGAATATTGACCAGCACCGACGCGCTGAGCATGCCCAGATATACGCCCTTTTTGCCCTGCGCGAGCAGCAGCGTACCGATAATCTTAAAATAGCTCATCGGGATGATGCCCGCAATCAGCATCACCGTCACGGGGTACGCCGGCAGATAATCCGCGCCCGCCAGGATGCGGATGACGGGGCGGCCCAGCACGAGAATGCCCAGAATCATCAGCAGCGTCAGATAGAAATTGACCTTCATGCTCATGGTCACTTCTTCAATCGCGTCGTCCTTCGCCGTGCGGGAAAACAGCACCTCGCGGAAGGCGTCCGGTATCAGCCAGCCGTATTCCGACAGCGACACGCCGAGCGAATAGAAGCCGATTTCCGTATCGGGGATGTGATACATATAGCCCATCATCAGCGTATCCACGCGGTAGTTGAGCGTCAGCATCAGCGTGGTAATCATCGAAACGAAGCCGAACGGCACAATCTTCGCCGCGAAGCGCAAATCCGCCTTCATCGGGTTGGGGATGCGCCTGAGCCGCGCCAGCGCCATCACCACGGTGATCACGTCGCCCACGACGATGAGCGCCAGCGCGACGAGAATCGTCCTGTCCATCGTATAGAACGCCAGAATGGTGATGACGGTGTTGGTGATGCGCGCGGTGAAGAAGATGGCGTTTTTGAACTTGACGTCCTCCACCATGATCATGAAGCTGAGCTGGTTGGCCAGCACCTGAATCGGCGCGAGCAGACAGACCGCCGTCAGCTCAAACGAATTAAAACAGACCGCGCCAATCACGCCGATGACGGTATAGGCGATGAATTGCAGCAAAAAGATGCGCAGAAACTTATTGAGCACATCCGGTTCGCCCTGCCGCTTATAATAGGGATACGGCTGATACAGACCGAAGTTCGCCGTCACCGCCACGACGGAGAGCAGCGAGGAAATGCGCCCCAGCTCGCCCTTGAGCTGCGGGCCGAGGAAGCGGTTGGAATAAAACGACGCGACAAGGCCGATGAGCACGGCCAGAATCTTGGTGAAGATGGTAAAAAGATAATCGTTATCCGTCACGCGGCGGATGATGCGCTTGACATTCATGGGCGCAGTCCTTTCTGCAACTTGATCGAGCGAATAAGCCTATTGTGTATTATACCGCGCATTTCCATCCTTTGCAATTTATTCTTGCTTTTCGCCGTCGGCTTTTTCACCTTGGGCTTCCCCCGCGCATAAGGTACAGTGGAGCCGCCCCCGGCCTGAGGCCGGATGTACGCCCGCCGATTGCCGGTTTATCCGCCGCCGCTTTGGCGCCCGCGGCCCGGCTCATCGGTTTTACGGTCGTGCAGCAGCCTGAGGCGCATGTGCTTCCATCAAATCAAAAACAGGCGCAGACGCGCTTTCCATATCAACCGGAGGTGTCCGATATGTCATGCAACTGTGAATGCAGACCAAACTGCCCCTATTCCGAATGGCTTCATCCGCTCTGCGGCAATCCGGCGCATTTTTGCTGTGCGGGCTGGGAAAACGGCCCGACGCTGGTCATTCATAAAATTGTGCTCGAGCCTTGCGGCAGTCAGAGCTGCACGGAACGCACGTTCACCCTGCGCATCACCGGCCCGAGCTACCCGAACGGGGAGGTTTTCACCCTCCGCGCGGGCAGCTGCACCCGGCTCGACGAGCCGCTCGTCATCAGCGGACTTGAGCCGGGCTGTTACGCCATCGAAGAGCTGCTCAGCAGCCCAAACGAATACTGCACGACCATCACCGGCCCGGTCATGGGCAACGTCGTTCAGCTGACCAACTCCTGTGTACCGACCGTCGTCACCATCGTCAACCGCAGGCGGCTCTGCCGCCGTCGCCGCTGCGGCGGTTAACGCTTTTATCGCCCCATAACCAAACGTTCTCCTCCCTTCGGGGAGGAGAATTGTTTTACAGGGCCGCTTCCCCCTGATTGGTCGTAATCACGCGCAGAAGCTGCTCGGTTTCGGCAGTCTTGGCGTTGACAAAAACCCAGTAATCCGCCGTGCCGTCCGTGCACTCAAATCCCCAGCAGAGGGTTTCGCCCGTCTCCTGAGGAATGACGCACAGGCGCTCGCTCTTTATGCTCAGCTTGGCGGAAACCATCTCCCGCGCCCGCGCCGCGTCCACCGTCGGCGTGATATCCGTGCGCCGCGTGTGGTTGGCGAGGTACTGCGAGCATTCCGCGCCGACCACGCGCCCGCTGTCCATGCTCACCTGCACCTTGACCTGATCGGGATAGAGCGTCACCCCGTCCTGCACGGCGGCAAAGTTGGCGACGGCCATGCCGTCGTATTGCTGCACAAAGCACGGCTCCATCTCGCCGAAGCCCACATCCGCCAGATAGACCTTCGCGTTTTGCAGGCATTCTTCCACGCTGCGCCGCTGCGCAAATTCCGCGTTTTCGGGCATCATCCAGAGCAGAAAGCCGCCCTGCCCCGTGACCTGCACGGCGATGCTGCCGTCCGGCGTATCCGCCGTGAAGCCGAACGCTTCAAAGCGCCCGCCGCTGTCCGCCGCCTCCGTCACGCGGTCCACAGTCACGCCGGCGTATTTGGCCGCCGCTTCTTTGGCCTGCCCGCGCGAAAACCGACTCGTGTTCAGTAAGGCAGACTGCCGGTCGGTTTTGCCATCCGAAAACGGCCCGTCGTAAATCAGCGACGGATATTCGATACCGCTGTCCGTCTCGCCGCCGCTTTCGTGCCACGAAACCCCACCGCCTTCGCTTTGCCCCGACAGTTGTTCCCCCAGCGCATGGCACGCCTGCATCATATCCGCAATCTGCCGCTCGTCGTCGCCGGTGAGCATGCCGCCGTCCGACACCTGCGCCGCCAGCGCCAGCGAATACTGCCCCATCTGCCCCGCAAACTTCATCGCGTCGCCCGTCGTCTGCGCATCCGCCGTCATGCGGGACAGGCCGCTTTCCACATGCTGCGCCAGCAGCGCCGTTTCGCCCAGCAGCGAAACGCTTTGCCGCGCGCCCGAGGCAATCAGCAGTTTGGACAGGTTGACCTCGATATCCGCCATCGCCGCAATCACGTCGGCCATCTCCCGCTGCTGCCGCATCGCCATCTCGCGCCGCATTTCGGCCTCGCGCAGGCGGAACACGCCGCCCGCCCCGACGGACAGACACAGCAGCACCGTCAGCGCCGCCAGCAGGATGGACGTTCCCCGTTTCTCCTCCATGCCGCTCCCCTTTTTATACGGCGAAGCTGTGATCGCCGATGGTCAGCCGCACCTCGCGCGACCAAATCCACGCGGACGTCGCCGTCGCCGGATTGTAATAATACAGACAGCCGCCCGTCGGGTCCCAGCCGTTCATCGCGTCGCGCGCGGCGCGGCGGCTCTGCTCACTGGGCGTGAGGTTAATCTGCCCGTCGCTCACCGCGTCAAACGCGCCGGATTGATAAATCACGCCCGCCATCGTGTTGGGGAATCGGCTGCTTTTCACCCGATTGAGCACCACCGCGCCGACCGCCACCATGCCGACATACGGCTCGCCGCGCGCTTCGCCGTGAATCAGCCGCGCCAGCAGCTCGACCTCCGACGCGTAGCCGGAAGCCGCCGTCGTCACCGCCGAGGCCGCCGCCGTTTCGGCAATGCCCATCGCCGCCAGCGTCGCCGTGCCCGCCACGCCGTCCGCGGTCAAACCGTTCTTCTGCTGAAAGCGAATCACCGCGTCGTAGGTGCCTTGCCCGAACACGCCGTCCACCGCGCCCGTGTAATAGCCCCACTGTTTCAGCTTCTGCTGCACGCGGCGGACAGTTTCGCCGCTCTGCCCCCAATAGACCGCTGCGAGCGCCGTCGGCGCAAGGGCAAACAGCAGCATCAGCGCAAAAAGCCCCGCCGCGACGATGCGCGCCGTCTTTCGACTCACAGCCATGCGCACGCCCCCTCTGCCGCTTCCGTCTCTTCCGCTTCGCCTGCCGTCGCCTCGCCGAGCATCCACTCGGGCAGAAGCTGCTCAAACAGCAGGCTGAAAAAGACGGGCTGCGCCTTCTCCTTCATCTGCGCTAAGCCCGTCAGCAGCAGCGCGCACAAAAGCAGCGCGGCAAAAAAGCGACCCATGTTCATTCCTCCGTTTCAAGCGGTTGATAGAACAAGGGTCGCCCGTGTGCTGTGAAATTATACCTGTTTTACGCTTCTTCTTCGACGACGATGCCATGCGCCGCCGTGCGCATCATGCGGCAGGTGGGGTAAGCCGCCGTCAGCCTGTCCGCCGCGCGTCGGCACGCGCCCGCGTGCATGAACACGCCGAAAACCGCCGAGCCGCTGCCCGTCATCCGCGCGCCGACCGCGCCGCTCTCTTCGATGGCGCGAATCGCGCGGTCGATTTCCGGCCGCATCCGCCGCGAAACGGGTTCGAGCACGTTGCCCAGCGCCGCGCCGAGCGCGCGGACGTCGCCGTCCGCCAGCGCCCGCTGAGCCGCTGCGTTGTTCGGCCTGTCCGCATCGCGAATGCCGTCCTCATGCAGCGCGGTGAACACCTCTTTGGTGGACAGGCCGCGGCAGGGCTGAAACGCCACCAGATACAGCGGCTTCTTCATCGCCAGCGGGGTCAGCTTTTCGCCCACGCCCTGTGCCCGCTGCAAGCCGCCGCGGATGCAGAAGGGCACATCCGCGCCGACGGTCAGGCCTATTTCTTCCAGCTTCTCCGTCGAGAGGCCCAGCCCCCACAGGCGGTTCAGCCCGACGAGCGCGGCCGCCGCGTCGCTGCTGCCGCCGCCCATGCCCGCCGCCACAGGGATGTATTTTTTAAGCGTGATGCGCGCGCCGCGCGTGCAGCCCGCCGCGCTTTGCAGCGCCGCCGCAGCCTTGAGCACGAGGTTATTGCCGTCCGCCGGAACGAACGCGCGCCCGCGCGCCCGCACATAGAGCGTGAGCTGCGGCGCTTCCTCCATCGTCATCTGGTCGCAGAGCGTGACGGACTGCATCAGCATATCCAAATCATGATAGCCGTTGGGCAGTGTGCCGACCACGTCGAGCGTCCAGTTGATTTTCGCTCTGGCTTGTATTTTCAGCTTCATGCGTCGTTCCTCCGTGCGTCAGCGCGCCATCAGCGCTTCAATTTCCTCCGTCGTGCGCGGAATCGCTTCGGAAAGCACACGGCAGCCCGTGTCGGTAATCAGCAGGTCATCCTCGATGCGGATGCCGATTTCTTCCTCGTCGATGTACAGGCCCGGCTCGTCGCTGATGACCATGCCCGCGCGCAGACCGAGGTCCTCGCGGACGGCGCAGTCGTGCGTGTCGATGCCGAGGTGGTGGGAAACGCCGTGCATGTAATATTTGCCGATTTCATCCGCAGACTGAATCTTGCCGATGGCCGTCAGCCCTTCGGCCAGCACCTTTTTGCACAGGTCGTTCAGTTCGCGCAGCGTCACGCCCGGGCGCGCGGCCTTGGCGATTTCGCGGTTCGCGCGCAATACGATATCGTAAATCTGCTTCTGGCGCGGGGAATATTGGCCGTTAATCGGGTAGGTGCGGGTGATATCGGCGCAGTAGCCGTCCACGCGCGCGCCGAGGTCGAGCAGCAACAGCTTGCCGTCCTCCAGCTTGCAGTGGTTCGTGCCGTAATGCAGCATGCAGCCGTTGATGCCGCTGCCCGCGATGGTCGGGAAGGAGACGCGCTCCGCGCCCTGCATGCGGATTTCGTATTCAAACTCCGCCTGCTGCTGATATTCCATGCGGTTCGGCTCAAGCGTCGCGAGCACGCGGCGAAGACCCTTGTCGGTGACGTCAATCGCGCGTTCGAGCGTCTTGACCTCGTCCTCGTCCTTCACCATGCGCATGGCGGCGATCATCGGGTGCGCGTCCTTGAGGGTAATAGCCGGATACGCCTGCATGAAACGCTTCGCCTTGTGCATGTTGTAGCTGTCCACATCGCTCATCGCGTTGCGGTAGCAGTCAAAATACGCGGCTTCGACCGTCTCGCGCGCGATACAACGGCTAATGAGACTGTCCACGCTGTCGATATAGCGCACATCGTCAATACCGCTGACAGCCTTCGCCTCGTCAATCGTCACGCGGCGGCCCGTCCAGCGCTCCATCTCGGGAATCGGCTCTTCGATGAACAGAATCACGTGCGCGGGATTGTGCGTGTTCGCCAGCACAAGCGCCATGTTTTCGCGGCGCAGACCCGTCAGATAGAAGAAGTGGTGGTTCGCCTCAAAATCATAGCCCTCGTCCATCGAGCAGGCGACGCTCTCGCCGCTGTAAAGCACCATCATTTCGCCGAATTGCAGCCGGTCGAGCACACGGCGGCGGCGCTGTTCATATCGATTCATGGGAATCGCTCCTTTATGTTTACTTGATGTGTATTGTACCACAGCGCGCGCAAAAGCACAACGCCGCGCGTTTCTCCCGCGTTTTCTCCATTTATACTCCACTCTTTCGATAAATTTGTTTTATTTTTGCCCATTATGCTCCACTTTGAATCTTTTGTCGCATTGAAAGCAGAACATTTCTTCCACTTCCTTTCGTTTTGCGTTCCCGTCGGGCTTGACAGAAACGTTTTTATTCCTTATACTATAAAGACTTTTGACGCAATGTTTTGAAAGGGAGTTTTATTTTGCGTTCTTTCCGTGAATACTTTTCGCTGCGCAAATGCGTCATGGCGCTTCTGGGAAGCGCCATTCTCGCGTTCGGCCTGTACAACGTGCATGCGTTTTCCGGCGTCACCGAAGGCGGTGTGCTGGGGCTGACGCTGCTGCTGCACCACTGGTTCGGCCTGTCGCCGTCGATTTCGGGGCTTGTGCTCAACGCGGCCTGCTACATCGGCGGCTGGCGCACGCTGGGGCGCTCGTTCATCTTCTATTCCGTCATCGCGGGCGGCGGCTTCTCCGCGTTCTACGCGTTTTTTGAGCGGTTCGACCCGCTTTGGCCGCAGCTGGCGCAAATGCCGCTGGTTGCCGCGATTGTCGGCGCGCTGTTTGTCGGCGTCGGCGTGGGGCTGAGCGTGCGCGCGGGCGGCGCGCCGGGCGGCGACGACGCGCTGGCGATGGCCCTGCACGAGGTCCTACGGCAGCCGATTGAGCGCATCTATCTGGCCAGCGACCTGATTGTGCTCGCGCTGTCGGCGACGTATCTGCCGCTGCCCCGCCTCGCCTGCTCGCTGCTGACGGTGATGCTCTCCGGCCAGCTCATCGGGCTGATGCAGCGCATTCCGTCGCCGCTCGCGCAGAAGGCCGAAACCACCGAATGATAAAAGAATAAAGAAACCTCGGAGAAGTTTTCCGCTTCCCCGAGGTTTTTTTGCGCCGAATCAGTCGATTTCCTCCGCGTAATAGACGAAATCCAGCGTATTGATGGCTTCAATCATTTCTTTATGGCTGCTGTATTTCGCCCTGTCCTTCTGCCGCACGGTCAGCGAAACGGAATACACGCTCAGACCGGAATTGATATACGCCGGATTGGCTTCGATGTCGTCGATTTTAAGCCCAAGCGTGCGCATGGTGGTGATAAAGCGCTGCAAATCCTCGCGGTTTTTCAGCTCCAAATGCACTTCAAAGTGGTTGGAGCGGTTCTTGAGGTCGATTTCAAACGACGGGAACAGCGCCAGGCAGCACATCAGCGCCGCGTAGCCGATGGCCGAAACCGTGTACAGCCCCGCGCCGATGGTCAGCCCGATGATGCCGCACGCCCAGAGCGCAACGGAGGTCGTCAGCCCTTTTATCTGGTTCTTGGAGCTGTACAGAATCGAATTGCTGCTGATGATGGCGATGGCAATCACCGTCGCGGCGGAAATCAGCGGCATATTCATACCCGAGAAGCTCTTGTCGAGCATCATCGCCATGGTGGAAGCCAGCGAAACGAGGATGAACGTCCGCTGGCCCGCCGCGTGACGCTTGCTTGCGCGCTCGCAGCCGATAATCGCCGCAAAGACGACGGATACCGCAACCCGAAGCAGCGCGGAATACAGGTTCAGTTCGGTTGACCAGCCGCCCAGCAACGCGGCAATGGGATCGTTCATGTTCATGGATGGATGCCTCCTGTCGATCTGCCGCCCTTGAAGCGGCGGTTGTGATAATACTGCGCCAAATCATATTGTTCCAGCGCCGCCTGGGTGAAGGCCAGCTCCTCCTCGGCGCTCGTCTCCACGGGCTCGGGCAGGCCCGCTTCAATCGCCTTCATACGCTCAATCAGCGTTTCCAGCCCGCTCTTGGGCACAGCCGTTTCATTCTGCGCCGATTCGGGCGTGTTTTTGCCATACGATCCGGAAAGATACAGCGCCAGCTTCGAGCAGCCCGGGCCGACCAGCTCATAGAGCACGCTGGAAGCCAGAATAATCGTTTGCAGCATCTCGCCCATTTCGCCGCCGAGCGTGCGCGCGCCCATGGCCGCCAGACCGATGGCCACGCCCGCCTGCGGAATCAGCGCCAGGCCGAGGTAATTGCGAACGCCCTTCCCCTTGCCCGCCAGCATCGAGCCGAGGTATGCGCCCGCATATTTGCCGACGATGCGCCCCGCGAAATAGAGAATGCCCACCACCAGCAGCGGCACACTGCCGCCCGCGCCCAGCGTATCCGTCAGCGCGGCGAGATTGAAGCTCAGGCCGGAACGCACAAAAAACAGCAGCAGAATCGGCGGGCTCCAATACCCCAGCTGACGGAACAGCATTTCATCCTCCGTCAGGTTGATATAGGTCATGCCCATCGACATGCAGCCCAGCAGCGGCGAAACATCCGCCATGGCGCAGATGCCGCAGAACGCAAACAGCGTCGCTATGGAAACAATCAGCCGGTTATCCTTCGACCGCTTGCGGAAAAACAGCTTAAGCATCACGCCGAACAGCGCGCCCAGCGCCAGCACGCAGATATTCGCCAGAATCGGCTTCATCACCGTGGCGAGCTGCATGTGCCCGCTTTCCGAAGCCATCGCGACGGAAATCGCCACGCTGTATAAAATCAGGCCGACCACATCGTCGAGCGCGACCACCTGCAAAAGCGTATCCACAAAATCGCCGTGCGCGCCCGTCTGCCGAATCGTCATCATTGTGGAAGCGGGCGCAGTCGCCGAAGCCAAAGCCGCCAGTACGATGGAAAAGCTCAGTTCCAGATGCAGCACCCCGTAGACGAGGATAAACACCGCTGCCGAGGCAAGACAGGCCTCCAACACCGTGACGACGATGACCTTCGCGCCGTTGCGTTTAAGGACATCGACTTTGAAAAACTCGCCCGCGCTGAACGCAATAAACGCCAGCGCCACATCCGAAAGAAAATCCGTGCCGTCGATGATGCTTTGCGGAATCATATTCAGACAGCACGGCCCCATCAAAATGCCCGCCAGAATATAGCCTGTCACGTTGGGCAGGCGAAGCCGCTTGGTGATACGCGTCATTGCGAATCCGGCAAACAGCATCGCCGAAATAGAAATAATGACCCGCGCCACCGGCGAGGCCTGCATCGATTCTATCAATTTTCACTTTCTCCTTTTCCGTTTTATTTTACATAGATTTTACATCAACCTTACATAAAATTCAAGGTCTCGGGCAGATTTTATGATAAATCTTTTTGAGTTTGCACTGTTTTTCTCATTTTTTTCGGTTCAAAAAAAGAAGGCGGAATTGCTTCCGTCTCCCTTTTGTTCATTTCGTTTTCCGCACTTACGGACGCAGGCCGCTGCCGCCCTGAAGCGTGATGGTTTCGCCCGTGACGTAGGACGCGTCATCCGACGCGAGGAACACACAGACGCGGCCGATATCCTTCTCCGGATCGGCGAAGCGGCCCAGCGGGATACCCTGAATCGTCTTGGCAAACAGATCCGGATACGCGTCGCGCCACTGCTCCAGGCTCTCGGTCATCGCCAGCGGGCAGACCACGTTCACGCGGATGCCGTCCGGCCCCCACTCCGCTGCCGCCACGCGGGACAAGCCGCGGATGCCTTCCTTCGCCGCCGCGTAAGAGGACTGGCCGAGCTTGCCGAACAGGCCCGCGCCGGAAGCGAAGTTGATGACCGAGCCCTTGCTCTCCTTCAGATACGGATAGCAGTCGCGCATATAGAAGAACGTCGCATACAGGCCGGAATAAATTGCGAGGTCGAAATCCTCCTTCGTGTGGTCCTTGAGCATCACGCCGGACTTGGAGACCTGCGCGTTGTTGACCACGGTGTCGATGCGGCCGAAGGTCTCGACCGTCTGCTTCACCACGTTGGCGATGGCGGCTTCGTCCGCGCCGTCCGCCGTAATCGGCAGCACCTTCACGCCGTATTCGGCTTCAAGCTTTTCCTTCGCGGCTTCCAGGCGGCTCATCGTGCGGCCCGTGATGACCAGATTCGCGCCCTCTTTGGCAAACGCCTTCGCCAGACCGAAGCCGATGCCCTTGCCGCCGCCGGTGATAATCGCAACTTTTCCTTCAAGCTTGCCCATTGTCAATCGCTCCTTTATGCTTTTTGTTCAGACGCGTATGCACATCTTGTCTGATATACTGTATACAGCGTATCACTCTTTGGGCATTCTGTCAACGATTGTCGCGGAATTATCTCCCTTTGTTTAATAAATTTTTGTCAAATTTGTTCAATCCAGCGGAAACACCTCGACCGCCGCCGCGCAAAGCCTTCTGGTAATGCGCATAATGCCGTCCTCCCGCGTGGTTTTGCAGCCGTTGGTCATCACGCAAAAAACGGTTTGGCTCACAGGTTCGACATATAAATTGCAAACGATGCCCTCGTCCGTGCCCTGATGGCCGTAGACGCGCCGCCCCTCCAGCAGCGTATCCTGCCGAACGGTGAAAAAGGTATACGGCGTGTCGCTCGTGATGCCCGTCGTCGCCTTGCTCTGCTCCTGCCGCATCATGGCGATGGCGTTTTCGCTGAGCACGCGCACGCCGTCCACCGTGCCATCGCCGCAGAGGGCAATGCCCAGCCGCGTCAAATCGCGCGGGCGAATCAGCAGACTGCCGACCGTGATGCGGTAGTGCGTATCCGGCGTGGCGAACGCGTCGTAGGGCTGGCGCAGCACGTAGCTCGGCGCGCGGTAGAGCGAGCCGTCCTTGTGATAGGTCGCGGTCAGATAATCCTCCGCTTCCTCCAGCTGGGTGGCGTTATACGCCGCATCGATGTCCAGCGGCGCGAAGAGGTATTCGCGCATGAACGAGGATACATCCTTCCCTGTCACGGATTCGATAATCGCGCCCGTGATGCCCGCGCCGAAGTTGGAATAGGCGTATTGACTGCCGGGGCGAACGTCTTTGAAATTGGCCGCGGCCTTTTTATCCAGCGCAATCATGTCGCTGAGTTTGCTGGATTGGCTGGAGTAGGACGAATTTTCGTTCAGCCCCGCCGTGTGGCTCATCAGCATGCGCAGCGTAATCGGCGTATCGGGGTAGCGCGGGTTGCCGACCGCGTAACCCAGATACGCGCTGATATCCTCGTCGGGGTCGAGCAGGCCGTCGTCCATCATCTTCATCAGGCCGATACCCGTCACCAGCTTGGTCACGGAGGCGCAACGGAAATAGCTCTTTTCCGTCACGGGCACATGCGTCGTCTTTTGCTGCACGCCGTAGTAGCGCTCGTAGACGATTTCGCCCTCCCGCGCCACCAGAAACGCGCCGCCGACCGCCTTCGCATCCCGAAAGATTTTATCCACCTGCCCGTCAAGGCCCGTTTCCTCTGCCGCGCCGAAAATCGGCAGAAGCGCCAGCAGCAGAAAGAACGCAACCAGTTTTCTCATAAGCACATCCAATCCTCCAAATTTTTCATTTCATATCTGCAAATGTCATTTCATTCGCGCCCGAAGGTTTCCAAAGGGCGACCGGAAAGCCCTTTGGTCGTGTCCGCAGACACGAAATCCCCTACATCATAACACCCGCGCGGGACGCTTGCAAGCCCCGCGCGGGTGTTTCGTTATGTTTTGATGTATTCCGGACACGCTTCTCGGATGGTCTTTTCATCCACCTTGACGCGCGAAAGATGTTTGGTCATGATGCTCTGCGCGGTTTCGACGTCCTTTTTCTCAATCGCCTCGCAGATTTGCTGGTGGTCGCCGATGATTTTCTGGTCTTTCACCACGGAGAGCGACAGCGCGCGCACGCGGTCAAAGTGAATCGTCATGCCCTCCAGCATGCGCATGGTGTTGTCCTTGTGCGCGATGTGGAACAGCAGGCGGTGGAACTCGTTATCCAGCGTCATCATGTCAAACGACCCGCCCAGCCCGGGCTCCTGCGAGAGCTGCTGGAAGCGGACGTTCTGCTTCAGCTGGGCCAGCTCTTCCGCCCCTGCGTTTTCGCACACGGTGGGCAGAATCGCGACTTCCAGCACCTGCCGCGCGAAGCGGGCTTCCTCCACCAGCGCGTAGTCAATCAGGCTGATTCGGCTGCCCCGCTGCGGCATGATATCCACCACGCCGTATTGCGCCATATCCATCAGCGCCTCGCGCACGGGCGTGCGGCTCAGGTTCAGCTGCGCGGCCAGCTCGTTTTCGCTGACCATCATGCCGGGCTTAAGCTCCATGGAAACGATATTCGCCTTGAGCATGCGCCGCGCGTATTCCCGCGCGGTTTCGGCGTAACGCCTTTCTTCGATCTTCACGGCGCGTTACCCCAGATACGCCTTGAGCGTTTTGCGCACCGCGCCCACGCCCGCCAGCTCGGCGATAAACATCGTCTCGATGCGGTCGGCCATGCCGAGCGCGCAGAGGTCGCTGCCGAAGATATTCGCGTTGGCGAGAATCGGTCGAAGCTGGCCGTTGTAGCTTTCCGGCCTGCCGACTTCAACGCCCGCCAGCTGCGCCTGCAATTCATCCTTCATCGGGTCGGCGGAAATCTCGATGGCCTTGCCATCGTCGCCCACGCCGAGCAGATAGCGCAGCCAGCCCGCAATCGCCAGCGACAGCGCGGTCAGCTCGCCCAAATCTCTGCCCTTTTCGGCATAGCTCTTAATCGTCTCGCCAAAGCGAATGCCCACCTTCTGAGAGGTATCCGTCGCGATGCGCTGCGGGCTGTCCGGCATAAAGGGATTGGGCAGGCGCTGCTCGACCACCTCGTCGATAAACGCCTTCGGGCTGAGGATGCCCGGATCGACGACGACCGGCAGTCCCTCGACATAGCCCAGCCGCCGAACCAGCTTCACCAAATCCGCGTCCTTCATCTCGTCACAGATGAGCGTGTAGCCGAGCATGCAGCCGTACACCGCCAGCGCGGTATGCAGCGGGTTGAGGCAGGTCGTGACCTTCATCCGCTCGGTCTTGTTGACGGTCTCGCGGTCGGTCATGTACACGCCCGCCTGCTCCAGCGGCGGACGGCCGTTCGGGAATCTGTCCTCCACGACGAGATACTGCGGCCGCTCGGCGTTGACAAACGGCGCGATATACGTCCGCTTGGAGGTAACGACGGGCGCGATATCCTCCACGCCGAGCCGCTCCAGCTCTTTGCAGACGGAATCGGCCGGGCGCGGCGTGATTTTGTCAATCATCGTCCACGGGAAGGCAATCTGCGCCTCGTCGGAAACATAATCCACAAACGCCTGCGGCACAAAGCCCTTTTCCAGCCACGCATTGGCCATTGTCAGCACCGCGCCGCGCAGCTTTTCGCCGTTGTGGCTGCAATTATCCATCGAAACGACGGCCAGCGGCGCTTTGCCGCTCACAAAGCGGTGATAGAGCATCGCGCAGACAATCGCCATCGCGCCGGTCGCCTTCTCCGGCCCGTTGTCGATATCCGCCTGCACGAACGGGAAAAATTCGCCCGAAGCGTTTTTGAGCGCATAGCCCTTCTCCGTGATGGTGAAGGAAATCAGCTGCAAACCCGGGTCGGCGAACACGGCCTTGAGGCGGTTCCAGTGCGCCGCGACGTTTGACTGCGCCTTAATCGCTTCGCTCAGCGAGCCGAGCACGCGCTTGTCGGTCGTCGCGTCCGCGTTCAGGGTGACGGCCAGCACGAGGTTGTCATACGGGGTGTAAATCTTATCCACCACGTCAAAATCAAAGGTCTCCACACAGGTGAGGCCCCTGTCCATCGCGCCCTTGGCAATCAGTGTATCGGCCAGCCCGCCCACAAAAATGCGGAAGATGTTGCCCGCGCCGAAGTGCGCCCAAACCGGATGCGCCTTCGCCTTTTCGGCGGCCGCCTGCACGTCATAGTTCGGCAGATGCACGCCCGCGCCCTGCCACGCGGCGCTGTTTTGAATGCCCTCAAGCGTCAGTTTCATGCGCTTACCCCCTCTTCGCGTTCTTGTCGATGGCTTCCCACAGGCCGTTGAGGTAGGCAATGCCCAGCGCGCGGTCATACAGGCCGTAGCCGGGGCGGCCGACCTCGTCCCAAATCATGCGGCCGTGATCCGGTCGGATATACGTATCCGGACAAGTCTCATACGCGGCCTTCATGATTTCATACATATCCAAATCGCCGTCGGCGGACAGGTGGCTGCTCTCGCGGAAGCGGCGTTCGCTGCCCAGGTGCTTGATGTTGCGCACGTGCAGGCAGCCGATGCGGTTCATCTCGCCGAAGTGACGAATCATCGCGGGGATATCGTTGTGCACGTTGCTGCCCAGCGAACCCGTGCACAGGCAGAGCGTGTTGCAGGGGCTGTCGTGCAGCTTCACCATGCGGTCAAAGCCCGCCCGGTCATGCGTGATGCGCGGCAGGCCGAAAATCGGCCAGCCCGGATCATCCGGATGGCAGGCCATCTTCACGCCGACCTCTTCGCAGGTCGGGATGATGCCGTCGAGGAAATATTTGAAGTTTTCAAACAGCTTATCCTCGTCCACGTTCTTATAAAGCGCCAGCACATGCTCCAGCTCGGCCAAGCGCGCGGGCTCCCAGCCCGGCAGGGTGAAGCCGTTGGAATGCTCGGCCGTGCGGCGGACGATTTCCATCGGGGTCATCGTGCCCAGCTCGGCCTCGTCGTAATACAGGCTGTTGGAGCCGTCCTCCGGAATGACGCGCGCCAAATCCGTGCGCAGCCAGTCGAGCACCGGCATGAAGTTGTAGACGATGACCTTCACGCCGTATTTCGCCAGATTGCGGATGGATTTGCAATAGTTTTCGATATATTGGTCGCGCGTGGGCAGGCCCAGCTTGATATCCTCATGCACGTTGACGCTCTCGATGACCTCGCACTCCAGCCCCGCGGCATGCACCTCGTCGATATACGCCTTGATTTCGTCCTCTTCCCAAACCTCGCCCGCGGCCTTGTCATCCAGCACGCCCATCAGGCCGGTGCAGCCGGGAATCTGCTTAATCTGCTTGAGCGTAATTTTGTCGCTTCCGCTGCCGTACCAGCGAAATGTCATTTTCATCGTGTCATCTCTCCTTCTCTCGGTTGTCGCGCCGTATTGTCTACTAGTATTCTAGCACATTTCTTCGCAAAAAAACAGTCCTTTTTTCATTTTTTTCGACAGCGGCAGGGGACTTTTCCTGCTTTCTTCAAACATTTGCCGCAAAGAGATTGCTTTTCCGCGCCCGAAAAGCTATACTATATGCATTCACGCTCAGAATAAGGAGTTGTTTTTCATGCTGACCCTTTTCCCCAAGTTTCAAAAGCGGCTGATGCTGTTTGAAGGCCTGTTCGTCGTGCTGATGGTCGCCCTGTATCTGCTCAAGCCGACCACGAGCCTGATTGCGCTGATTGCGATGCTGATTGTCGGCGGGCTGTTCATCGCCGCCGCGCAGTATATCAACGCCGCGAACGCGCACAACCGCCAGCTCAATCGGCTGTATAACCAGCTGGATGTAGACGGCTTTCTCAAGGAATACGAGCCGCACCTGACGCAGAGCCCCAAGAACCCCCAGCTGTATATCATGATTCGCATGCACCTGTCCAACGCCTACACGGCGCAGGGCCGCTTTGAGGACGCCATCAACCTGCTGACCTCCACCCCCATCAAGGAATGCAAAAAGCACGAGCAGACGCTGATGAACCGCTTTGCCGTCACCAGCAATCTGTGCTACTGCGCGGAGCAGATGGGCGACCTCGACGCGGCAAAGAAATACCTCGACGAACTGCACGGCTACAAGAAAGAGCTGGAAGAAATTCAGCAGACGAAGAAGCCCAAGCAGCGCATGGCCTTCTCCTGCGAGCTGAACGACCAGTGCATGCAGCTGCTTTCCACCGGCAAGTGCGACATTCAGGCGCTCAAGACGCAGGTGCAGCAGAATAACACCCAGCAGCTCCACCGCGTCACCACCTCGCTGTGGATTGCCCGCGCCTACCTCGCCGAGCAGAACCGCCGCGAAGCCGAAAACATCCTTCAGCAGATTGTCAAGCTCGCGCCCGACCTCTACCCCGGTCGGGAAGCCGCCCGTATGCTCGCCGAACTGCCCGCCAAGGCGGAGGGCTGAGCCCGGGCGCTTTGAACAGAAAGCCTTTCCCCGAGAATCCCGAAAAAACGCGGGATTCTCTTTTTTTGCTCAAAATACGCGCAAAAGTGCATTTTTCTGTAAAAAAGGGGTTGCATTTTTCCAATCGCCGTGCTATAATCTCTCTCGCACCAAGTGATTGATGCAAATTGCACCTTTAGCTCAGTTGGTAGAGCACCTGACTCTTAATCAGGGTGCCCAGGGTTCGAGCCCCTGAAGGTGCACCAA
>CAKURR010000014.1 GCA_934675735.1 uncultured Clostridia bacterium | reverse complement strand
AAGCCCTGTATTCTGAAAAAACGCTTGAATGGCGCGTTAGACCAGAATATAGGGCTTATTATTCAGAGGTTCCCTAAGTATGTTTGCATGTAATCTTCGACATGAGTCAAAACATAGCTGGATATTGGCGTATCTGGTTGAGACATTATTATTGTGTAATTACGGTGCATGATGCTTTCCTCATCATGAATGTTGTATTGAGTGTGCAACATAACAATAATGTTATCTGCATTGAGCACATACAAATTCTTTTTGTAGATGGCATTCAGCAGCGCAGGATCCGCATGTTCTTCATCAATGGTATCAAATACAACTCTTAATGCTTCAAAGGAAATAATCAGTTTTTCAACAGATGGATTATCGATGCAAAGATAGTTGGGCATTTGCGAAATATATTCTGTCAAACACCCGTCTAGATTTATTGCCTGCAATTCTTCTGTGTCAAGATACAGCAATGCATTTACAGAGTATTCTTTTTGAGATTCTTGGTCGAACCACCTATTTGCTAGTGATTGACAAAAAAAGTCCGGCCAATATTTGCTTAGATTCTGAATTAGTTCAGGTATAGCATGTTTTTTCCCATAGTATTCAATCACAAAATCGGACGACTCGTTTCTTTGCATCATGGCAATGTAGCGCGGCAAATTCGCATTTCCTCGTTGCAGCATATGAGTAAACAAATCGAAATTCAGTGATTCAATCTGATCAAAGTCAATATCTCTCATTCGATTCAGAATAGTAGCAACATTCCTAAGAGGATGCGAAAATCCCTTTGCCTCTTGATCTGTAATGCTGCGAAGGAAGGTCTTGTCTGTTACTGAAATACTTCCATCGTAGAAATACGTCATATAGTCAGAATACGTCTCTCCGATAAAGCCGTTACGAATCAAGTATTTCAGCAACGCAAAGTACTCGTTTTTTAGCACATCACCAAATTCTTGCGCCTGTTTACTCTGCACCATAAAGTGATCAATATTGTCACGGTTAAGTAATTCGCCAAGATTGGATTGTGATAATTCAGCTAAAGACTTTTTTGCTTGAGCAACTTCATCTCTGAGTTCATCCGCATGGCCCTCGTTGCTTTCTCGAACTAACCGTTTTCTTGACGCTTTTTCTGCTTGTTCTTCTCTGGAAAGGTAATACGAGTTGCCGTATATTATGTCTAATTCCTGTTCGTTTTTGGCGATTTCTTCATCTATCTGCTTGATATGGTCTTCTGCCGCTTCTATTTGAGCCTTCAGTTCGCTTTGACGATCCTCAATCAACAGGTGCTTGTTTGCAAACAAAGAGGCTACATATCCGCGTCCTAACTGCAAGTCGCTAAAATCTTTAGGGAATAAGTTCTTATAAGTAATCATTGCCAGCATGTTATTGGCGTTGGGTTCAGTCGATTTCAATTCGTCATAATATATGGTGAATTCATTTACGATATTTTGTAGGAGACGCATATCATCGATGTATAATGATATACCTTGCAAAAACGAGTCATCAAAGTCTTTCATCAAGTCGGCTTTTTCCAGCATTTCTTTCAGCTTATTGTAAGAATTTGAAGCATCAATAACTGGAATAACAGGAATAATAAAATCAAAGAATTTGGTTCGATCTTTCGTCGTATATATATCATCCCTGAGCAGATAAATGAAGCGTAGCGTTTTTTTCTTTCTCTGAAGGTTTACGAGCGTGTTCACTTCATGGAGTCGTTCGAAGATGCTTTCCATATTAAAACGATCCATGTCTTCGAAAACAATAGCGTCCGCACCAACATTTTCGAAGAGATAACGCACTTCATTCAGATAGCGATCAAAGAACGAATCTACTTCGCTATTGGTTAGTTCTATTTCATTTCCTTGGATACTTACTTTTTTCAAAACACTCTTAAGACGCTGCACTTTTATGATTTTATATAAGATAAAGCAAGAAAATAGAACACAGATCCCCAATGCAAGCATGCGAGCGTAGGGCTGTGTTGAAATATCAATAAAAGGAGTGAAACAATCAGGAAGAGAATCATTAAGTGTAGTCGCAAAACTTACCCATTTGGCAAACAAGAAGACATAGAGCAGCGCTATGCTGAATCCTGTAATGCTAACAGTCCAGAGTAATGTCCGCCAAAATGTAATTGGGTGCTTTACGCGGAATCCAGTTTGCGGGATCTTCCTTGCTGGGATTTGATGCACAAGCTGATTGAGAATTTTCAATTCTAACGCATTTTCTGCAACACTTGGGTTTCCTCCGTGATTTACAATTGGCTGATAATGTGCAAGCGAAATGTGCATAAACTTAAGTCGTGGATGCTTTTTCTTGTATGAAGCAATGATACTGCTTTTTCCTGCACCATAAGCACCAGAAATCGCAATGTTATGTATATCTTCCTTCTCAAATGCGTAATCAATTGCCTGTTCATAAATATGTAAGTCAAGATCATCTTTAGGGGGTAAGACTCCAGAAGATGGCATTATGCTTTTTGGTCATTCGTTGGGCTTTCCGTTCGGAAAGCCATTTCCAAATCCTCTTTGCGTGTTGTGAAAGCCATCTATTCTTCATGATCTCAACTCCTATTGAATATTTTATACCACAAAGCATCTTCTAGAAGACTGGCTGCTGTGGCTTCAGATCAATAACTGCTCGTGCCCTTTGCTCAAGTGTCAGATGGGTTTTCTCCAGAAGAAACACATTCTCTGTGGTACATGAGTCTTCTTTATTGATTATAACACATATTTGGATGGATGAATAGCGGTGCAAATGAGTATAAAAGAAGAGAGGCACGACAGTCACACGACTATCGTGCCCCTTTTGTGCAGTTCAGGAAAGAGTAAGAATTTCCTCAAAGATGTTGTGTTTTGCTTCCGCCCTCGCCAGATTCATCATTCCGACCCACTTCATCGGATCGCTGCTTTTCAGCGCTTCGTCGATTCCCCAGCAGCGCTGATAGCCCTGCATAAGGACATCGAACCTTTCCTGCGCTTGCTGACCGATATCGTGACAATACGGGTACAGTGTACCGTCCAGCAGCATTCGAGTGAATCGCCCAGAATGCTGCTTTCTCAAAGTGTCGAATGCCATGCGACCCCAGCGGTTAAGAGGTGGAGTTTCTGGTGCCTTCAAGTCCGGAAGATAGTAGTCACCATGCAGGGTGTAATCTAGACCGTTGTTGTCGTCATGGATGTGTAGGGGAAGGTCGTTTGTGCCGTTGCGGTTCATAGGGATACCTCCTGAAATGAAATATTCAAGGGGCAATCAGGCCGTAGAATTTGAGCGCTTCGACAATCGCAGCTTCCTTGTCCGGCGGACACTGGGGCTGCTTTGCGTCCTCGCTCCTGGGCTTGTTGTAGCACTCCCGCTCGATGATCCCGTATTTCTGCTTGACCTGTGCGATGTACAGGGGAGAAACCTTGAGACCGCTGTGCTCGAGAACATACGCCTTGATCTGCTCATAGGTCGCGCTCTCCTGAAGCTGAGCGACATTCAGTCCCTCAAGCGGGAATTCGACCTTCACAGAGCGATGTGGATATGTTTCCTTGGAAAAGCACATGACAGTTTCCACCGCCCCGGTCCAGCAGAACATATCGACGCACTGAACCTTTTCGGCGGTATATCCGCCTTCGGCGAGCAGTTTGGCGTCGCGGGCGAGGGTCGGTGCGCCGCAAGAGACATAGACCACGCGCTTGGGCGCGGCGGCGATGATGGCCTGCAAAACGGCGGGGTCGCAGCCCTTGCGCGGGGGGTCGAGCACGATGACATCCGGACGCAGACCGTCGGCGACCAGTTGGGGCAGTAGCTCTTCCGTCGCGCCGACGCGGAACTCGGCGTTGGCGATGTGGTTGCGCTCGGCGTTTTCGTTGGCGTTTTGAATGGCTTCGGGTACGATTTCGATGCCGATGACCTTCTTCGCCTTCTGCGCCAGCAGCAGGGAGATGGTGCCTGCGCCGCAGTAGGCATCCACGACGGTTTCATTTCCGGTCAGGTTGGCGTAGTCCAGCGCAAGGCCGTAGAGCTTTTCGGTCTGCGTCGGGTTGACCTGAAAGAAGGAGAGCGGCGACACGGCGAAGCGCAGGCCGCAGAGCGTGTCCTCCATCGCGGCTTTGCCCCAGAGCACGCGGATATCCGTGCCGAGGATGACGTTGGTGCGGCGGCTGTTGATGCTCAGGCAGACGCTGCACAGGCCCGAAATGGCGGCGCGCAGCAGCTCGATCAGGCGGTCGGCCTTCGGGATGTCCGCACGGGTGACGACCACGACGACCATCAGCTCGCCGGAGGTGGTCGAGCGGGTCATGACGTGGCGGACAAGGCCGCGGCCCGTCAGCTCGTCGTAAGCGGGCACGTTGTTTTGGCGCATCCACGTCAGCACGGCCTGCGTTGCCTTGGCGGAATCCTCGCCCTGAATGGCGCATCCGTTTTCGGGCAGGGGCACGAGGTCGTGGCTGCGCGGGGCGAAGAAGCCGCACGCGGGCGCGCCGCCGACCTGTGCGACGGGGTATGCGCCCTTGTTGCGGTAGCCGAAGGGGCGCTCCATGCCCAGCACAGGCGGCACGGAGAGGGAAAGCCCGCCGACGCGCCGGAGGAGATCCTGCACCTGTTGGCGCTTGAAGGCGAGGGAGGCTTCATAGGTCATATGCTGGCAGACGCAGCCGCCGCAGCGCTTATAAATCGGGCAGAACGGCTCGGCGCGGTCGGGGCCGGCCTCGAGCAGCTTTTCCACGCGGCCAAAAGCATAGCGCTTTTCCGGCTTGACGATGCGCACCAGCGCGCGTTCGCCGGGCAGCAGACCGGGGACGAACACGGCGATGCCCTCGTGGCGGCAGACGCCCTGTGCGTCCTGACCGAAGGATTCGCAGGTCATTTCAAAGCATTGGTTTTTGGCGAACATGGAGATGGCTCCTTTTTTGGAATCATGGGAAATTTGACAAAAACATCCGTGCGCGTGCGGCTTCGGAATTGCAGATTTCGGCGGAAGCGCAGGCGGCCTCAGGCCGCTTGGATAAGAATAGGGCTGTTGCGGATGAACAGCCCCATAAATAATTGAGATTACAGCGAATTGATCATGTTATACAGCGAGAGGTTAAACTCGCGCTTCTGCTTGAGGGCCTCGACGATGGGCAGGTAATACACGCGGCCGTCCTTAATGCCGATGACCTGGTTGCCGATGCCGTTGCGCAGCAGGTTGACGGCGAGGTTGCCCGCCTCAAACGCGAACCAGCTGTCGTAGGCGGACGGTGTGCGGCCGCGCTGGGTATAGCCGAGCACGGTCGGGCGCGCCTCGCACTTGCACTTATACTTGAGCAACAGGGCGAGCTTTTCGGTGTTGATGGGGTCGTCCTCATGGATGCCCTTCGCGCCGCACTCGATGAGGTAGCGCCGCCAGTCGGCGGGCTGCATGGAATCCCACGCGCCTTCGGCGACGACGACGGTTGCGCGCGGGTTGCCCATGTCGATAAGGCGGGAGAGACGGTCGGCGGCTTCCTGAATCGACCACGGCACCTCCGGCACGAGGCAGATTTCCGCGCCGGAACCGGCGGCGGCTTTCAGCGCGATATCGCCGCAGTGGCGGCCCATGACCTCCACCACGCCCGGGCGGTCGTGGGAGCGGCTGGTCGCGCGGATGGCGCGGATATCGTCCATGCAGGAATTGACGGCGGTGTCATAGCCCAGCGTCATTTCGGTATAGGCCAGGTCGTTGTCGATGGTGCCGGGGATGCCCACGCAGGGGATGCCCAGCTCGCACAGGCCCATTGCGCCGTGATACGAGCCGTCGCCGCCGATGACGACGATGCCCTCGATGCCCATTTCGCGGATGTTGTTGGCCGCGTGCACGCGCATTTCGGGACGCAGGAAGTCCAGGCACCGCGCGGTGCGCAGATACGTGCCCGGCTGGTCGGCGATATCCAGAATGGTATCCAGATCCAGCTCGACCATGTCATCCTCAATATGGTGGCTCTTGCAGAGCGTGCCGTTGTAGCCGCGCTTGATGCCGATGAGGGACATGCCGTAGTAGCGCGCGGATTTGGCAACCGCCATGACGGCGGCGTTCATGCCCGGGGAATCTCCGCCGGAAGTCAAAACACCGATACGACGCATAAAGAATACGCCTCCTTATAATATGGATGAAAAGCGCGCGCACGCGCGGAAATCGGCAAGGCATGCCAGCGAAACCCGATGGCAAAACCCCAATTTGGCCTTATTATACGCTGTTTGGCGGGATAAAGTCAAGACAGGGGAAAGCGAAAACGGGCCGCAAAGAAAAATGAACAGAAATTGGATTGGCATCGGCGTCATGGGCCGCTATAATGAATATGATAAATATTGTTATAACGAAGAAGGGACGTCAGGCCATGAGGAATAGAGGAAAACGGGCGGCGCTTGCGCTCCTCCTGCTGGGGGCCTTGCTTCTGCTGTCGGGCTGTGTGCGGGGGGATTTGAGCATCGTCGGCGTGGAGCCGGGGCAGCCGGGCCCCGAGAGCGGGCAGCTGCGGATTTTGTTTGCGATGAACATGGGAAATCCGCCGTTGCCGACTATGACCATAGACGATGTATCGCTGAGCAACGTTTCGTTCACAATCACGAACGAGGATACCAACGAACCGACGGTGGTGACCAATCCAACGATCGATCAGGACCCTGCAATTTCGTATGCGCGGTTTGATGAGCAGGGAAATATGATAGAGCATCAGCTGGGCATTCTGATTCCCTATACGTTGGAGTCGGGGCGTTACCGGGTGACGGGTGTGACAGGAAGCGTGCGTTATCCAGTGCGCGGAGGCGGCGAAGGTTCTCAATCTTTAAAAATAAACGAGAGTGACAATACCAGCTTCACGATCGTGGCTCCTACGCCGACACCGACGGCAACTCCGACGGCGACGCCGACAGCAACCCCGACGGCAACGCCGACAGCCACACCGACAGCAACCCCGACAGCGACTCCGACGGCCACACCGACGGCGACGCCGACAGCGACGCCGACGCCAACCCCGACGCCAACCCCGACGCCAACCCCGACGGCGACGCCGACGGCCACCCCGACGGCTGCGCCGACAGCCACGCCTGCGCCGACCCCGGCGCCCGATCCGGAAATCCGGATGCGCGGAAGCGCGGCCTATATGGAAAATATGGCGCAGGAGAACCTGATTCTGCATATCGGCGAAGGCATTTCCGGGTTCGACGCGGGGAATTTCAAATCCGTATCCGTGGACGGCAGTCCGCTTGACAGCGCGGATTACGACGTGGAGAACGGCTCCATCCTGCTGACGATTCACAGGGATTATCTCAATCGGATCGGCACCGGAAACCATACGGTTTCCGTCGCGCTTCAGGGCGGCGCATACGACGGCCGGGTGATGACGGCGGAAATTCGGGTCAGCCCGAAGCCGGATACGTCGAACCTGCCCAAGACGGGGGACGACGCAAGGCCGCTGCGCCTGCTGGTGATTTGCGCGCTCTGCACGGCGGCATTTGCGCTGCTGGGTCACAAACGAAAAGCCTGATTGTTCGGGCGGAAATCGGAAGAAGGCGGGATGTTCCGCCTTTTTCCGCGTCTGACGCCCGATGAAGCCGAATTTCGCGGAAAATATGGTTTTATCCGCTTTTTACAGGAAATTCTTCTTGACTTCAACGCGGCGGGTGAAGTATACTATAATCGCTTTCGCATGGAACAACGTGCCGCCTGCCGCGGCGCGATTCTACATTTGTTCAAATTCACTTGATGATAGGAGTGTGTAACAATGGCATCGTCTGTCAGAACTTATCAGCCCAAGAAGCGCCAGCGCGCGAAGGTGCATGGCTTCCGTTCCCGTATGTCCACCAAGAACGGCCGCAAGGTTCTTGCCCGCCGCCGCGCCCGCGGCCGCGCGAAGCTGACCGTTTCCAATCCCGTCTGATTGAACTGACAATCAGCGCCCGCCAATCGGCGGCACCCGTTTTGGGCCTGCCCCAAAGCGTTCGGTCCGGCCCGGCAAAGACCGGGAGCGGGCCTTTTTCTTTCATTTGCCGTTTTTGGCGTCAACCGAGGAGAGCGTTGTTAATTTGCAAAGAACTTACAGCCTGAAAAAGAACGCGCAGTTCAAATACGTCTATCGTCGGGGCTCGTCCGCCGGCGCGCGGGAGATGGTCATGCTCTATGTGCGCGGTCCGGTGCTCAAGGTCGGCTTTTCGGTGGGCAAAAAGCTCGGCTGCGCCGTGCAGCGCAACCGCATCAAGCGCCGTCTGCGCGCCGCATGCGTGCCGCTGCTGCCCAGCATGAAGCCGGGGCTGTATGTGTTCATTGCCCGCCAGCCGTCTGCCGAGGCGGAGTTTGACAAGCTGGGCCGCTCCATGCAGTATCTGCTGCGCAGGCAGAACCTGCTCGTGCCCGACGGGCAGGCCGGGCCGAAGCCCGCCGCCAAGGCGGAGAAGCGGCCGTGCTGAAGCGGCTGCTGCTGGGGCTTATCCGCTTTTACAGGCGGTTCATCAGCCCGATGCATGCGCCCTGCTGCCCGTTTACGCCGACCTGCTCGAAATACGCGATGCAGGCCATCGAGCGGCACGGCGCGCTTTACGGCAGCTATCTGGCCGTTCGGCGGCTGCTGCGCTGCCAGCCTCTCTATAAGGGCAGCTTTTACGACCCCGTGCCACCGAAACGAAACCGAAAATCGAAAACAGCTGACAAAAAAGTCGTTTATCCCCCGGCGGGAAAGGCCGCTCATTCCGGCAAAAAGGCCGAGGACAATTCTTGATGCAAGGAGGACGTTTCGTCCATGAGTTTTCTCAATTCGCTGCTGCTGACGCTCATCAAAGCGCTGCATACGATTATCAACAATTATGCGCTGACGATTATCGTCTTTACCATTCTCATCAAGCTGGTGGTCATGCCGCTCAACCTCAAGAGCCGCCGCTCCACCATGCGTATGGCGACCATCCAGCCCAAGGCGGCCGCCCTTCAGGAAAAGTATAAGGACGATCAGGAGAAGCTCAACCAGAAGATCCAGGAGCTGTATCGCAAGGAGGGCATCAACCCGATGGGTTCCTGCCTGCCGATGCTCATTTCGATGATCATCCTCTTCGCCATGTTCTACGCGCTGCGCACGTTCGCCAACGAGCAGCTCGTTTCCCAGTTCCTGACCTTCTACCACAATCCGGAAATCGACCCGCACACGCTTGTCGAGCCGTTCCTGTGGATTAAGAACCTCTGGATGCCGGACAGCCCGTTTGCCACCTACATGCCGGATGTGCAGTCCCTCCGTCTGGTGGATTACAAGGTCTGGAACGACGTGAGCGCCAAGCTCCTCGCCGACGGCGTGATTCCGCAGGCGCTCAGCTTCGCCAGCGCGTCCGACCTGACGGCCTATATCACCGACGTGGTGACGCCGTTTATCAGCTCCGCGACCTACGCGCCGTATATCGCGCCTGTGGCGGGTCTGGGCAACCTGAGCATCCTCGGCCTTATCCGCTTCAGCATCTATCAGGAGGGCAACGGCTGGTTCCTGCTGCCGATCCTCTCCGTCGTTTCCCAGATTTTCATGCAGAAGCTGACCATGAAAAACACCACGATGGATCCCTCTCAGGCGGGCAGCCAGAAGATGATGATCTACGTGATGACCTTCATGTCTCTCTACTTCTGCGCCAGCTATAACTCCGCGTTCGCCCTGTATTGGGTGGTTTCCAACATCTACGCCATCGTCGAACAGATTTGCTTCAACAAGTACTTTGAGCAGCAGGACCGCAAGGCGGCCAAGGCTGAGGAGGTTGGCATTCGATGAGAATCAAGGAATTTACCGGCAAAACGACGCAGGAGGCCATCGATAACGGTTTGGCCGAGCTGGGCGTGACCATTGCCGACGTTCACGTCGATGTGCTTCAGGAGGGCGCGAAGGGTCTGTTCGGCCTGTTTGGCAGCAAGCCCGCCTGCGTGCGCCTGACGGTGATGGAGGATGACCGCGAGGACGACCACGGCCTGAGCGACCTGCTGGGCAGCTTCAGCCTGGACGAGCGCAAGAAGAAGCCCGCCGCCAAACCTGCCACGCCGAAGCCCGCGCCCGCCAAGCCCGCCGCCCCCAAAGCGGAAGCGCCAAAGCCCGCGCCCGTGAAGCCGGCCCCCAAGGCGGAAGCCGTGAAGCCCGCCGAGCCGAAGACCGAAGCGCCCAAGCCCGCGGAAAAGGCCGAGCCGAAGCCCGAAATCAAGGCGGAAGCCAAGCCTGAAATCAGGGCTGAGGCCAAGCCTGAAAAGAAGCCGGAAGCCCCGAAGCCGCCGCGCGAGCGCAAGCCGCGCCCGCCGCGTCCCGCCCGCGAAGAGGGCGAGAAGCGCGACTTCGCGCCGATGCCCCCCGCCGAGACCTTTGCGCCGACCGAGCCGCCCGTCATCCATCCGGAGGACACGCCAGCGGGCCGCGCGCAGAAGTTCCTGATGGACGTGACCGACCGCATGGGCGTGAAGGTGGACGTCTATGTGGATGACAGCAAGGCGGATAACCTTTCCATCCACATGATCGGCGACACGCTGGGCATTCTTATCGGCCGCCGCGGCGAGACGCTCGACGCGCTCCAGTATCTCACCAGCCTTCAGGTGAACAAGGGCCGCGAGGGCTATATCCGCGTCACGCTGGATACCGAAAATTACCGCGCCAAGCGCGAGGACAGCCTGCGCCGTCTGGCGCAGCGCATGGCCAACCGCGCGGTCAAGACCGGCCGCAAGGTTGTGCTCGAGCCGATGAACCCGTATGAGCGCCGTGTGCTGCATACCGCGCTGCAAAATCATCCGGCCGTGACCACCCATTCGGAGGGCGAAGAGCCGAACCGCCGCGTGGTCATCATGCTCAAAAATCAGCCGGAGCGCGCCGAGAAAAACGCCGAGCGGCCGCAGGGCGACAGGCCGAACAGCCGTCGCCGCGGCAGCCGCCGCCGCGGGCCGCGCAAGCCGATGAACGAAAATCAGCCTGTGAACGAAACACAGGAGAGCGTTGCCGCGCCGGAAAGCCCGGCTGCCGTCGATGTGCTGGGCGTGGAGGAGTAATCCTCCCCGCCTTTTTTGGTTTTTTGAATGGAGGGAACTATGACCGAGCGCAGAGAAGAGAGCCTTTTTGCGCGCTGTCAGGCGCTGGTGCGCGACACGCTGCTGGCGTTTTTCGGCAACGAGGGGCTGTTTCTGCTGATGGCGTTCATCAGCGCCGCCGTGCTGGGCAATGACGCGCTGGGCTGGTATCGCGAACAGACGGGCGCGGTATACAGCTTCATTGTCGTGCCGTGGGGCGCGGCGCTGTGTCTGCGGCGCTTGCAGCTCCGCGCGGGCAGCGTGCGGCAGACGGGCGCGGATGTGACGGCGCTGTTTGTGCTGTATGTGTGGCTGGTCGTGCCGTTTGCCATCCGCTTCGGCGCGACGTTTAACAACATGAGCGCGTGGTATGGCTATGGCGTCATGTATTTCGGCGTGTATGCCTCCGTCTCCGAGCAGCGGGGCGAGGGCAGAGCGCGCAAAATGGCGCTCACGGCGGGGCTGTTCGCCCTGCTGGCCGTGATTTGGAGCGGCGTGCTGCTTTATTGCGCGGCTACGGGCACGCAGTACGGCGTGGATTTCGGCCGGACCGTGTTCGGCGTGAGCGAGGGGTATCTGTATGCGGGCCTGCATTACAACACCACCGCGATGATTGCCCTCAGCCTGTGCGGCATGTGCTGGGTGGCGAGCGCGTGCACGCCGATAAAGGCCGTCCGCTGGCTGTATGTCATCCCCGCAGTGATGAATATGGCGGTGATTGTGCTCACACAGAGCCGCACGTCGCGCTATGCGCTGCTGCTGGCGCTGGCCTTCGGTGCGTTTGACATTGTCCGCCGCGCGCTGAAAAAGCGCGCCGGATGGATGAGCGTGCTTGCCGCGCTGGCGTGCGCGGCCGTCGTGCTTGTCGGCGGGTTTGAGGTTTGCAGCCGCGCGACGGTTGCGGCGCTGACTTATTACGAGCAGCTGGCCGAGGACGGGCAGGCGGTGAGCCTGATCCCCGCCGCCGCGGCCGAGGAAGAACCGGCGGAAACCCCGCAGCCCGAAGCCGGGCAGGCGGCCGAAGCGCCCCAGCCCGAGGTGACGCCGCGCGCGGCGGTGGATTCCACGTTCTCCGATCGCACCAACATCTGGAAAAACGTGTTTAAGCTCTGGAAAGACGAGCCGAAGCTGATGCTCATCGGCAACGGCGTGGGCAACACGGGCCGAAAGATTGTCGAAGGCACGATTCATGAGGAAAACGGCGCGGTCACCGTGCACAACAGCTATCTGCAATGGACGGCGGATTTCGGCCTTATCGGCGCGGCGCTCCAGCTGGTCTTTCTGGTCATCGCGCTGCGGCAGGCGCTGTGCGTGCTCCTGGCCGAAAAGCGGCAGAGCGGCGCGCTGGCGCTGTGCATGTGCGTCGCGGCGGCGCTGGCCGTCGGCCTGATGGAAAGCACGACGCTGGGCGACATGACCCCGACCAATCTGGTGTTCATGTATGCGCTGGCCCAGCTTTCCGCCATGAACCGCGAAATGGAAGCATCAAACGTCTGAAAGGGGTTTTTGCGATGAAAAAACAGGTTTGCGCGCTGGTCTGCGCGGCGTTGCTCGCGTGCGGCGCGGGCGCTTTGGCGCAGACGGCGACCTATGTTTTCCCCTACGAAGGATTCCGCTACACCCAGCGGGAAGATGAAACCGTGCTGACCCAGACCAACCTGAGCGAACACGAGGCGCTGCTCGAGTCGCTGGGCACAAACAGCGAGGCCGTGCTGGCCAGCTATGTGGCCTCCGGCGTGGTGATGGAAGTCATCCCCGACGACGGCGGACAGATTGCCGTCAGCGTCACAGACGCGGGCAAATTCGCCGACGTGAACGATATGGACGAACTGACGGACGAGCGCCGCCTTGCGTTCCTCGCGCAGTTTGAGATGAGCGGGCTGTATGAAACCTGCGCCTATGTGGAGACCACGCCCGCGTGCGTGCGCCTGACCAGCTCGGCGATGTATGCTTCCATGCCCGTGTACAGCCTGCGCTATGCGACGCTGCACCTCGGGCGGCTGTATATGTTTGAACAGACCATCGTCGGCCGCGAGCCGAGCGAGGCGGACGACGCGCGCATGGAGCAGCTGCTTTCGGGCATCAAGCTGCTTTCCACCGTCAGCGAACCCACGCCGACCCCGAAGGCCGCCGCCACGCCCGAGCCGACCGCCACGCCCGAACCCGTTATCGGCGACGCGGAGGTGGAGACGAGCGGCGAAATCGAGCTGGATGCGGTTCCGGCCTTCACCGAAACGGCTCAGCTCACGATTTCCGGCCGCACGGCGGCTTCCGCCGAGGTGACGGCGGAAGCGGAGGGCAAGCAGCTGGCGAAGGCCTCCGCCAAAAAGGACGGCAGCTTTACCTTGAAAATCAAGCTGCCCGCCGAGGGCGACGCGGAGGTCACCGTGACGGCGGGCGACGCGGCGGCGGTGTTCACCGTCCGCTATGAAATGCCCGATGCGCGCCTTGAAATCACTGCGCCCGAGGAGACGACCTTCACCGGCGAAAACGTGACCGTGCGCGGCGTGACCGAGCCGAACGCCACCGTCTACATCGACGGAAAGGGCATAAACGCCAACGTCAAGGCGGGCAAAAGCGGCGCATTCTCCGTCCGCGTGTTCATGGATGAGGCGGGCACGGAGACCTTCACCCTCCGCGTCAAGGCGGACGGTTTCGCGCAGACCACCCGCACGATTACCCTCACCCGCGAGTGGACGCAGCGCGAACAGATTGCGCAGTTCCGCAAGAAGATGATAGCGGTTGACTATGACGCCCTCGCCCAAACCCCCGCGAAATACGCGGGCAAGCGGTTCATTCTGCGCGGCAAGGTGATGGAGTTCACGGATTACGACGGCAGGCCGTGCGCGCTGGTCTGCGTGACCAATCCCTCCACCGGCGTTTGGCAGGACGCGCTGTATGTCGTCCTCTCCGCGTCGGATGAGGTGAACGAGGGCGACGTGCTGACGTTCTATCTCGTCGGCGAAGCGAACACCCTGCCCGCCGACGGCGCGTATACCCGCAGCGGCAGCGAGCAGGATGTGCCCGTCGCGACGGCGGTTTATGTGACGAAGAATAAGTAACGCCGAATATGTCAATCCGAAAGTTCGCACAAAATCGGCGGACGACCAATGGTCGCCCCTACATACTACGAATGTGCAGAAAAATGTTGTAGGGGCGCGCGGCGCGCGTCCGTGCATTGTGCAGAATCTGTTTTTGCTCGTTTTATAATAGAGAATTCTTATGAACGGAAGAGCGCTTCTCCCCTTCGCGGGGAGAAGCGCTTTTTGTCTGCCGACCCAAAAAATCGAATCCCCCCGTTTTCGTGTGACTTGACAGCGGGACGGACAAACAGATATAATACGCCTTGATTAGAGGAAACTAACGATGGAAAGGATGATTTCCAAATGAAAAACGAAGTTCCCGATTTCGGCAAAAAAGGCCCGCAGTATGGCAACTGGATTCCGTATACCCTGGTGCTGATCAGCCTGGCGGCGGCGCTGGTGCTGCTGTTTGCGGGTGCGGCGCTGAAAAACGCCGTGGGCTGGCTCGGTTCGCTGCTGACGGTGCTTTCGCTGGCTGCGCTGGTGTATACCTATTATATGCTGCGCGCGCGCATGGCGCTTTCCTACACGGGCGGGCAGGTGCAGAGCTATGTGCTCGACGACGTTGTCGAGCGTCTGCGCCGTTCCGGCTTCTCGGGCAAGGGCATGCTGCTGGATATCGGCTGCGGCAACGGCGCGCTGGCGATTAAAGCCGCGAAGAAGTGGCCGCAGCTCCGCGTCGTCGGCATTGACAGCTGGGGCAAGGCGTGGGGATACAGCCGGCGCCAGTGCGAAGAGAACGCGAAGCTGGAAAACGTGGCGGCGCATGTCTCCTTCCGCGAGGGCGACGCGGCGAAGCTATCCTTTGTGGATGAGACGTTTGATGGCGCGGTCAGCAACTTCGTCTTTCACGAGGTGCGCAGTCAGCAGGATAAGCTCGCCCTGTTTCGGGAGATGCTGCGCGTGCTCAAGCCCGGCGCGGCGTTCGTCATTCAGGATACGTATTTCGATAAGCGGGTTTACGGCGATATCAACGCGTTTGTGGAGCAGCTCCGCCCGCGCGTGAAAGAGCTTCACTTCGAGGATACGCGCAAGCCGGATTACGCGCCGCGCTTCCTCAACACGCCGCTGGTGCTGGGCCAAATGGGCGTCATCTGGGGCAGAAAATAAAAAACCGTTCGAGGAGTTTGCGGATTATGATGATGAACAAAAGGCTCATCGGCATGGTGCCCGAGAGCCGAAAGCATGTGGCGGCGTGCGTGGCGGTTCAGTGGGGCAACCTCGTCGTGAATATCGCGGCGATGACCGCCGTGGCGCGCACGCTGGCAGCGCTGTATGAAAAAACGCTGACCGCGAAGGACGCGGGCGTTACGGCGCTGGTGCTGCTGCTGGCGCTCGTCGCGCGTTTTTTGTGCGTCAGGGGTTCGAGCCGAATGAGCTTTTTGGCTTCCAAAACCGTCAAAAAGACGCTGAGGAACCGCATCTACGAAAAGCTGCTGGCGCTCGGCGCGTCGTATGACAGCAGGGTGCAGACCTCTGAAATCGTGCAGGTTGCGGTCGAGGGCGTAGACCAGCTGGAAACGTATTTCGGCGCGTATCTGCCGCAGTTTTTCTACGCGATGCTCGCGCCGCTGACGCTGTTTGCTGCGCTTGCGCCCATCAGCCTGCGTGCGGCGGTTGCGCTGCTGGTGTGCGTGCCGCTGATTCCCGTGGCCATCGCGCTGGTGCAGACGTGGGCGAAAAAGCTGCTTGCCCGCTACTGGGGCAAGTATACCGCGCTGGGCGACACCTTTCTGGAAAACTTGCAGGGCTTGACGACGCTCAAAATCTACCGCGCGGATGAACAGCGCCATCGGGAGATGAACGAAGCCGCGGAGGATTTCCGCAAAATCACCATGAAAGTGCTGACCATGCAGCTCAATTCCATCACGATTATGGATATCATCGCCTACGGCGGCGCGGCGCTGGGCATGGCGCTGGCTGTCGGGCAGCTGGCGGACGGGCGCGTGAACCTCGCGGGCGCGCTGACGATTATTCTGCTGTCGGCGGATTTCTTTCTGCCGATGCGCCAGCTGGGCAGTTTTTTCCACATCGCGATGAACGGCATGGCGGCCAGCGACAAGATTTTTAAGCTGCTTGACCTCGACACCCCGAAGGACGGCGGCAAGCCCGTCTCCGGCGCAGACGTGCGGCTGAAAGATGTGCGCTTCTCCTACGACGGGGAGCGCGAGATTCTGCACGGCGTGTCGCTTGATTGCGCCGAAAAGGGGCTGACCGCGCTGGTCGGCGAGAGCGGAAGCGGCAAATCCACCGTCGCGGCGCTGCTGACCGGTCGGGCACAGGGCTATGACGGCAGTGTGACGCTCGGCGGCACGGAAATCCGCGACCTGTCCGAAACGGCGCTGGCGAAGGCCGTGACCTACGTCGGCTTTGCGGCGTATCTGTTCAAGGGAACGGTGCGCGATAACCTGCTGATGGGCAATCCGAATGCGACGGACGCGCAGCTCTGGGCCGCGCTGGAAAAGACGCAGCTGGCCGACTTTGTGCGCGGTCAGGGCGGGCTGGATATGCGCGTGGCCGAGCGCGGCGGCAACCTTTCCGGCGGCCAGCGGCAGCGGCTGGCCTTTGCGCGCGCCCTGCTGGCGGACAGCCCAATGATGATTTTCGACGAGGCGACCTCCGGCGTGGACGTGGAGAGCGAAAACGCCATCATGGCGCAGATTGAGGAGCTGGCAAGGACGAAGGCCGTGCTCGTCATCGCGCACAGGCTGATGAACGTTGCGCATGCGGACTGCATTCACGTGATGGCGGGCGGCCATGTGGTCGAAAGCGGCACGCACGAAGAACTGATGGCGCGCGGCGGCGCGTATGCCGAGCTGTTTGAAACGCAGAAGGCGCTCGAGGATGAAGCGAAGGGGGCGGAGGCATGAGCAGACGGAGCAACGGCAGGGTGATGCTGAAGCTGGCGGGGCTGGTGCGTCCGCTGAGCGGTTATATGGCGCTGGCGATTGCGATGGGCCTCATCGGCAACCTGTGCGCGGCGTTTGTGACGATTTTTGCGGGTTACGGCGTGCTGGCGGCGCTGGGCATAGGGTCGCTGTCCATGGCGGCGGCGCTGGGGCTGGCGGCGGTCTGCGCGCTGGTGCGCGGCGGATTGCGTTACGGCGAGCAGGCCTGCAACCACTTCATCGCCTTTAAGCTGCTGGCGCACATCCGCGACAAGGTGTTTGGCGCGCTGCGGCGGCTCTGCCCGGCGAAGCTGGAGGGGCGCGACCGCGGCGACTTAATCGCGCTGATTACCTCCGACATCGAGCTGCTGGAGGTTTTCTATGCGCACACGATTTCTCCGGCGGCGATTGCGGCGCTGTTCACCGCGGTGATGGTCGTCTACATCGGCCATTTCCACGCGCTACTGGGGTTGCTGGCCCTTATCGCGTATGTTACGGTCGGCGTGCTGCTGCCGCTGGCCGCCTCCAAGCGCAGCGGGCAGGACGGCGCGAATCTGCGCAGACAATCCGGCGAGATGAGCAGCTTTGTGCTGGAAAGCCTGCGCGGCCTTGGCGAGATTTTGCAATTCGGCGCGGGCGAAAGCCGTCTGGCGGAGATGAACCGCCGAACGGACGATCTGGCTCAAACCGAAGAGGAGATGAAGCGCACGGCGGGCGCGTCCTCCGCGGTGACGAACGCCGTCGTGCTGCTGTTTGACTTTGCCATGCTGCTGGCGGCGGGGCTGCTGTACAGCGCGGGAAAAATCGGATTTGATGGTCTGCTGCTGGCGACGCTGGCCCAGCTGAGCAGCTTCGGCCCGACGGTGGCGCTCTCTGCGCTGGGCACGACGCTGCAAAGCACGCTGGCGGCGGGCAACCGCGTGCTCGATATTCTGGAAGAAGCGCCGCAGACGCCGGATATCGTCGGCCAAAAGGCGGTTTCCTATGACGGCGCGGCGGCGGAACACGTCACCTTCGGCTACGGCGGGGAGACGGTGCTGCGCGATTTCTCGGTGGAAATCGGCAAAACGGGCATCACGGGCATCGTCGGCAGGAGCGGAAGCGGCAAATCGACGCTGCTCCGCCTGCTGATGCGCTTCTGGCAGGTCGATTCGGGGCGCGTCGCGATTTCGGATACCTCCGTGGAGGCCATCAACACGGATAATCTGCGCGATATGGAGAGCTTTGTCGAGCAGGAGACGCACCTGTTCCACGACAGCATTGCCGCCAATCTGCGCATCGCCAAGGCGGACGCGACGCAGGAGGAGCTGGAAGCCGCCTGCCAAAAAGCGTCGGTGCACGACTTCATCCTCTCCCTGCCGAAGGGCTATGACACGCCCGTCGGCGAGCTGGGCGACACGCTCTCCGGCGGCGAAAAACAGCGGCTCGGGCTGGCGCGCGCGTTTCTGCACGACGCGCCGCTGATGCTGCTGGACGAGCCGACGAGCAACCTCGACAGCCTGAACGAAGCCGTCATTCTGCGTGCACTCAGGCGAGAGAAGGACAAGCGCGCGATTGTGCTCGTTTCGCACCGCCCCAGCACAATGGCCACGGCGGATAAGGTCTACACGGCCGAGCAGGGGCGGGTGAGCTGATGGACGGAACGAAAATCGAGAAAAAGCGGCAGCGGGAAAAAGAGGCCGTTTCGCTGATGATTGCGCTGTATTGCCATGGCCTGCACGGCACAAAGCGCGGGGCGCTCTGCCCCGAGTGCGCGGCGCTGGACGAATACGCGCAAAGCCGAAGCGACCGATGCCCGTTTATGGCGACCAAGACCTTCTGCGCGAACTGCCGCGTGCATTGCTACAAGCCCGAAATGCGGGCGAAAATCCGCGAGGTGATGCGCTATTCCGGCCCGCGGATGATGCTGCATCATCCCGTGATGGCGGTGCGGCATGTGATTGAAACGCGGAAGGAAAAGAGAAGGCTTGACGCGTGATTCGGGCAGCGAACAAAAATTAGTCAAACCTAACAAAAAGTGAAAAAAGGGGCGGAAAGCCTCTTTTTTTGTCTTGAAAAAGATTTGAAACAGTGTTATGATACGACCGAGGGTTAGCAAAGGCTAACCAATGGGAAAGGATGGATTCAAATGAAGAAGTTCCGTTTTGCCGCCATGCTGACGGCGTTTGCGCTCGCGCTGGTCATGCCCTTTGCCGTGGCCGAAGAGGCGATTGATCCCGCTCGGCTGATGGAGGACGTTGCGGGCACGTATGTGCCGCTGTTCTCCGTGCTCAACAAGCCGGAGTATGACGACGTGTGGCTCAGTTACAGCGCCGAGGCTGTCGGCGAGGAGAACGCGCAGATGGTCGCCGACATGATGCGTGCCTCCACCACCGCCGAAATCTACGGGCCGGAAGCCGTGGAAGCCTATGCCGCCGATCCGGAAAGCATGCGCTTTGACTGCTACTTCACCGAGGGCGTGAGCAAGTTCGTCTTTGACGGCAGCACCGTGACGGGCCTGGATGAAGCGGGCAACGAGGTTTTCTCCCACAGCTACACCTATGTGCAGGAGCTGCCGGAGGCCATTTCCTGCTATGCGTATAAGACCGACGACGCGGACGCGGGCGAGTTCACCTACATCTGCCTTGCGCCGGATACCCCCGCGACGACCTGGCACATCGAGTTCCGCTACGGCGACGACCTCGAAGCGCTGGGCCAGATGTATGAAGGCAAGTACGCTTTCTGGCAGGCCGCGGGCATGCTCGAGGATGCGGATGACGAGATGATTGACAGCTGCATCGCGCTGTTCTGCTCGGAGAACGCTTCCGAGGAGTAAGGACGTTTTCCGTTACGACTCCTTCCGTCACGACTTCGTCGTGCCGCCTCCCTCAAAGAGGGGGGTCTTTTTGGTTTTTTATAGCGAAACTGTGCAGACGGAAGGCGTTTTCCCGCTCGGACGTTTGATTTGTGTTGACAAACGCGTGGAGCAAGTGATACAGTATACACGCAAAAAAGGGAGCTGCTGACGGGCGGGAAATGCGTCCTTCAAACGACTTCCGAAGGGAGTTGAAAAAGCGTGAATTACGGTTTAACTGCGGCAGCGGTGCTGGGCGTGCTCGCCCTGTCCGCGCCGAAAGAGCCGCAACACAATTTGATGAAGCTGCCCTCTTTCAAAGGGATTCTTGAGGTGCGCGCCAGCATCCCCGGCCGCATGCGGCTGTATGTGCCGTCTCTGGCGGGCGGCATGGAGCAGGCCGAACAGACCCGCGGGCAGCTGCTCGGCACGGGCGTGGTGCACCGTGTGGAGCTTGAGCCGCGCACGGGCAGCATGCTCGTCTGCTACGACGAGCGCAAGGTGGAGGCCGCCGTCATCGAAGGCGCGGTCATCAAGCTGCTCGGGCTGGACGCAGCCATTAACGGCAAGCAGAAGAGCCGCATGGAAAACGGCCTGCACACCATTCTCGACGCGGTGGACCGCGGCGTGATGGGCGCGACCAACGGCCTGATGGATGGCAAAATGCTCGCCGGCACGGCGCTTTCCGTGCTGGCTGTGAAGGAATGGCGGCTCACGGGCCTGGCTGTGCCGGGCGCGATGACGCTCTTGTGGTGGGCGGCCCGCCTGTTCGGGGGGGATCGCCCGTGAATATCGTGGGAGAAACGTTTCTGCGCCACTGCCTCAAGCCGCGTGTGGAATGCGACCTGCCGGGGCGGCTGCGCATGCGCTTTCGCCACAGCGAGCAGCTGCCCAAGGAGGCGCTGCCCTACCTGCATTATGTTCAGGATGTTTTGACGATGCTCCCCGGCGTGACGGACGTCACCGTCAACGCGCGCATCGGCACGGTGCTCGTGCTCTATGACGCGCAGACGACAAACAGCCGCCAGATTCTGCGCTGGGTGGATATCGTTGTGGACACGGGGCTTGAAATCGCCAAGGAAATCAAGCCCGAAGAGGCCGACGAAAAGCAGCTGGAGCAGGTTGTGCACCGGCGGCTGATTCTGCGGCTTCCGCAAGCCAAAGAAGGTTGAAAATATGCTTCGCAGAGAGTCAAACAAGGATTGGATGAAGGGGCAGATTGCCAGCAGCCTGCCGGGGCGGCTTCGCCTGCGGGTCGAGGGGCTGGGCTTTCTGTTTGACGCGCGCATGGACGTGGCCGGCGAGCTGGCCGCGATTGACGGCGTGCGCCGCGTGCAGGTGACGCCCTGCACGGGCAGCGTTTTGCTGGAATACGACAAGAATAAGCTGGATTCTGCGGCGCTGGTGGAATGCGCGGATATGGTGCTGGCGCGCTATGCGATGCCCGCCCTGCGCGCGCGCCACGCGAGCGGCAAGGAGGAGACGGCCGAGCAGCCGATGACGACCGCCCGCCTGGCCAAGCGGCTGGCGGTGAACGCGGGCGCGATGGTGCTGGGCAACACGCTCTTCACCGCCCCGCTGCTGGGCGGCGCGCTGGCGAATTTCACGTCGCTGGAAGCGCTGGCGAGCCTCGGCCTTTCCGCGCCGATGGCCAAGAGCGCGGCGGAAGGGCTGAAAAGGGACATGCGGCCGAACGCCGATTTCCTGACCGTGACCTCTATCGTCGCCAGTCTGATGCTCGGCACGCCGCACTCCGCGCTGATGATTTTGGCGCTGTCGGATTTGGCTGAGCTGATGACCTCCTACACCATCGAGCGGACGCGCTCTTCCATCAAGAAGATGCTCTCCGCGGACGACGGCGACGTGTGGAAGGTGCTGGAGGACGGCCGCGTGGCGCGCACCCCGATTGCGCAGCTGCACGCGGGCGACACCGTGGCCGTACACACGGGCGAAAAGATTGCGGTGGACGGCGTGATTGCCTCCGGCGTGGCCGTTATCGACCAGAGTGCCATCACCGGCGAGTTTGTGCCGGTTGAAAAGCGCGCGGGCGACGAGGTTTTCGCGGGCACGGTGGTCAAGAGCGGCAACATTCAGGTCAAGGCGAATAAGGTCGGCGACCAGACGGTCGTCTCCCGCATCGTGGGCATGGTGGAGGCCAGCGAGCTGAAAAAGGCGCCGATTCAGCGCTATGCGGATAAATTCTCGAATTATCTCGTGCCGCTGAACTTCCTGCTCTGCCTGTCCGTCTGGCTGGTGACGCGTAATTCGCAGAAGGCGCTGAAGATGCTGGTCATCGATTATTCGTGCGGCATCAAGCTCTCCACGGCGACGGCGTTCTCCGCGGCGATTAACACGGCGGTCAAGCAGGGCGTGCTCATCAAGGGCGGCGCTTACATCGAGCAGATGAGCGGCGCGAACACCGTTCTGCTGGATAAGACCGGCACGGTGACCGAGGGCAAGCCGAAGGTCGTTTCCATGGCCGTTCTGGATGACGAGATGGATGAGCGCGAGGTGCTCGCCTATGCGATGGCGGCGGAAGAGACCAGCACTCACCCGCTGGCGAGCGCGATTCTGGGCTATGGCCGCCAAATCGGCGCGCAGGCGCTCGACCACGGCGAGATTATCACCGAGGTTTCGCGCGGCAGCCGAACCGATGCGGGCGGGCACATTGTCCGCGTCGGCAACATGAAATACATGAAGGAAAACGGCGTGACCGCCGCGAAAGCCATTCCGGACGGTCAGGGCGCGATTCCCAATTACGTCGGCGTGGATGACAAAATCGTGGCCGTTCTGTTCGCGATGGACAGCCCGCGCGACAACGTGCGCCGCGCGGTCAACGCCCTCCGCTACGACGGCGTGGGCGACATCGAGATTCTGACGGGCGACATGGAGCCGCAGGCGCGCGCCATAGCCGAGCAGGTCGGCGTGGACGGCTTCAAGGCCCAGCTCCTGCCGGAGCAGAAGGCGGAAGCTGTGCTCCGTCTGCAGACGCAGGGCAACGGCGTGGTGATGGTCGGCGACGGCATCAACGACGCGCCCGCGCTGGCGTATGCGGACGTGGGCATTTCGCTGGGCAGCAAATCTACGGATATCGCGATGGAGACCAGCGACGTGGTCATCAGCCGCGACGACCCGATGATGATTCCCGAGCTGCGCAGGCTCTCCCGCGCGACGATGCACATCGTGCAGCAGAACTTCGCCATCGTCATCGGCATCAACACGGTCGGTCTGATTCTGGGTGCGGCCAGCGGCATTTCTGTGATGATGAGCGCGCTGATGCACAACGCATCCACGATTCTGGTCGTTGCGAACTCGCTGCGGCTGATGTTCTTTTCGCCGATGGAGGGCCGCTGATCGATGAGAAACGAAAAGGGCGCGCTTCACCTCGAAGTGCTCAGCGCGATGCCGGGACGCATCCGCTTTCAGCTGGAAAAGCCGATTCGCAGCGACGTGCCGTTTCTGGGCATCAAAGGCATGACGCGCTGCCGCTACAACTCGCGCATCGGCACGCTGCTGTGCGAATACGACCAGCTGACGGTGACGGAAGAGCAGCTGCTGGTGAAAATCGGCGCGGTTTATGCCGGACTGGTCGGCACGGCGCTGCTGCACATCAAGCATTCCGAAGAGGAAGGCTTTTCGATGGCGCCGAGCGGTTATCTGGCGCTGTGCTGTATTGCGCTGGACGGGTCTCTGACGCTGATGGGCTCGACGCTGACGCGGTTCACGCGCTGGCTTTCGGTCGGCACGACGCTGGCGGCGGTGGCCGAGCACGGCTATCAGGAGCTGCACGCGCGCGGCAGCTTTGACCCGGAAGTCATGTCTGTGGTATACTTAATCAATTCCATCGGCAAGACGAACGGCATGCAGGCCAGCGCGCTGGCGTGGGCGCTGACGTTTGGCCGCCACCTGATTCCGCAGGAGGCGCGCGAGCAGGTCTACATGGTGCGGCGCGCGGGCAACTCCATCAACCTGACCCCCGTGAAAGGGGACGGCGACGGCGTGGCCTATGCGGGCAGCATGCTTCGGCGCGGCATGGAAATGATGGCGAAGAAGGGGTAAAGGAGAATGTTGGGGTGTTGCCCCAAACCGGAAACCTGAACTTCCTGACATCAAAACAGTGAATTTTCCCATTTATCGCAAAGCGATAAATGTAGTGGGAAATCCAAGAACCTCAGGTTCTTGGCAGGGTTTGGGACAGCGTCCCAAATGTTCTATCAGACAAACAGGAGGAAAAAGTTATGGTTAGCTGGAATAATCCGATGGTCAAGGGCGTTTTGATTGGCGTGGGCGCGAGCCTGGTGGGCTTTGCCGTCTACAAGCACAATGAGGAGAAGGTGGATGCGTTCCTCAACCGCCACGGCGTGAAGGTCAAGACTCCGTCGGCCGGCTTTGAGACCATGTCCGTCGAGGACCTGATGCGCACGAAGGAGACCATCGAGGATCTCATCGCCGAGAAGGAGCTTCAGGAGCAGAGCGTGACCGTCGAGGGCGCGGCTGTTGCGGCGGAAGCGTAAAAAGGCATCGTAAAAGGGAGCTGTCTATACCGGACAGCTCCCTTTTTGCATATTCAGAAGGACAACGGCAGCCTCATATCCTCCGTCTTGACCTTCTTCCAATCGAACGCGTCAATCAGTTCATCCATCGTCGCGGGACGGTTTTCATCAAGGATGCCCGCGCTGTAAGCCAGCATGCCGAGGATTTCTTCGCGGGAAAAGCGTTTGGCGAGGGCAGTCAAATCCGTGTCGCCGTCGCGTTTGGCCAGGCGGCGGCCCCGAGCGTCCTCGAGCAGGGGGATGTGCGCGTAGTGGGGCGTTTCAAAGCCCAGAAGGCGCTGAAGATAGATTTGTCTCGGCGTGGAGGCGAGGATGTCGTGCCCGCGAACGACCTCGTTCACGCCGCTGAGCGCGTCGTCAACGACGACGGCCAGTTGATAGCCGAAAAGCCCGTCTGAGCGGCGGAGAATGAAATCGCCGCAGTCGCGGGCGAGGTTTTCCCGATACAGGCCGTAATGGCGGTCATGCACGGCGACGGTTTCATCCGGCACGCGGAGGCGATACGCGGGGCGGCGGGTTTTCATCTTTTCGGCGATTTCCTCCGCCGAGAGGTGCGCGCACGCGCCGCCGTAAACAGGCGTGTCGTCGCCGCGGTTGGGCGCGTCGGCGGCATGCAGCTGGGCGCGGGTGCAGAAGCAAGGATAAATCAGCCCTTTTTCATCGAGCATGTCGAAATAGCTCCGGTACAGCGCGGTGCGCTCGCTCTGCACGAGCGGCGGCTCATCCCAGACAAAGCCCAGCCACGCCAAATCCTCGACGGCCGCGTCGCACAGGCGCTCGGGGCAGCGCGGCTTATCCAAATCCTCGATGCGCAGCAGAAAGCGCCCGTCCTGCCGACGCACGGAGAGATAGGCCGTCAGCGCGCAGAGCAGGTTGCCCAAATGCAGCCGCCCGCTCGGCGTGGGGGCAAAGCGGCCGATGACCGGCGCGCTCACGCGTCCATCAGCGGGGTGCGCGGGCCGCTGTGCTTCTTTTCGCCGTCGGGGGTGAGCAGCTCGACTTCCAGCTTGTCAAACGCGATGGGCTCGGTGAAATGCTCCCTGGTATAGAACGTGCGGCCGAATTTTTCCCACTCGCGGTTGTGCTTGGGCAGCTGAAGCGGGCGCTGCACGTCGAAGCGGCGGCAGAGCTCCAGAAACGCGGATTCGATATCGCCGTCGTGAATCTCGACGGTTTCGTTTTTTTCAATGCGGTGATGGGAGATGATGCGCCCCCACAGACGATAATGCTCCATGATGTCTGTTCTCCTTTACGCGGCTTTACGCAGCGGAAAATTTGCGCTATAATACATCTATGGATTGTAACGGATAGAGAGGAATTTGTAAAGACATGCAGCTCACACTTTGCCCGCTGTTTTCCGGCTCTTCGGGAAACAGCGTTTATGTGGCCTGCGGCGGCGTAAAGCTGCTGGTGGATGCCGGCGTAAGCGCCACGCGGGTGGAGGCGAATCTGCGCGAAATCGGCGTGGATATTCGGGAAATCGACGGGATTCTGGTCACGCACGAACACGTGGACCACGTCCGCGGGCTGGGCGTGCTCTGCCGCCGCTTCGGCCTGCCGGTCTATGCCAACGAGGGCACGTGGCAGGGCATTCTGCAAAAGGAAAGCGGCATTCCGCAAAAATGCATGCGCACGTTTTACACCGGAGAGGATTTTTATCTCGGCGCGCTGAACATCAACCCCTTCCCGATTCCGCACGACGCGGCCGACCCCGTCGGGTTTGCGTTTGACTGTCAGGGTCTGCGCTGCGGCGTGGCGACGGATATCGGGCACATCAACGATACGTGGATGAACGCGGTTTCCGGCTGTCAGGCGCTGGTGCTGGAGGCGAACCACGACGTGGAGATGGTGCGCCGCGGGCCGTATCCCCAGCGGCTCAAACAGCGCATTTTGAGCCGAAAGGGCCACCTCAACAACGAGGACTGCGCCCGCGCGCTGTGCGAATTGGCGGCGCGGGGCACGCGCGCGGTGTTTCTTTCTCACCTTTCGGCTGACAATAATTTACCCGAACTGGCATATAATACGGTATGCGGCGCGCTTTCGTCAGCGGGCTTCGACGTGGGAAACGACGTTCGCGTCTGCGTTTCCAGGCGGGATAAGGTTTCGGATATGCTGGTGCTGCAGACCGACGAAGCCGACGCAATGTGACAGCGGCCGCGAAAAAAGCAGATTTTTGCGAGGAGGGCTTTGCATGCGCCCCAAAATCACGATGGAAATCGGGCAGGCTACTTATGACGAGCTGCTGACGCTTTCTGAAACCATCGGCTATCCGCCGGAAGCGGCGATGAGCTACGCCGTTCGGCTGGTGAACGCCTGCATTCGGGAGGGGCTTTTGACCGACATGCCCGCCCGCGCGTGGCCCGAGGAGGCGCGCACGGACAAGGGCAAAATCATCGCGTTCCCGAACGCGAAAAAAACCGAATAAAACGGCGCCTTTTCGCGCAGACTGCTGGGCGGAAAGGAGTGGACGCAATGGATCGTTTTTCTCTGCTGCTGGTGATTATCGGCGCGGTCAACTGGGGGCTTGTCGGCCTGTTTCAGTTTGATTTGATTGCCTTCCTGTTCGGCGGGCAGGCGGCGCTGATTTCCCGCGTGCTGTATACGATTGTGGGCGCGGCGGGCCTGTGGAGCATCTCCATGCTCTTCGCCCCGCGCGAGACGACGCACGCCGCGGGCGCGCATGCGGACGGCGCAAACGCCTGAGCGCGGCCCAAATTCTCCAAATCGTTCTCCCTCGATTCAGAGGGAGAATATTTTTTAATGAACAGAAGGGCGGAAACCTCGTTTGCCCGGGCTTTTGGGCGAATTAAATAATGTCGGAAGCGGGTGCGGACACAGTCCGCCAAATTTTTGAAAAAATAACAATCGATAGCCCCTGTCCGAACGAATCACAATGGTGTATAATAGAAACACATGCCGTTATAGATGGGAGGAAGTGCCTTGAACGCGATTGGGGAACAGATATCCGCAATCCTGTGGAACGTATTCAACAGGCCGCGCCTGATCGACCTGATCGATATCCTGCTGCTGACCATCATCATTTATGAGCTGCTCGTGCACGTTCGGCAGACGCGCGTGTCGCAGACGATTAAGGGTATCATCATCTTGCTGCTGGCCACATGGCTGAGCGACGTGCTCGGCATGCGCACCATTCACGCCCTGCTCGCGTGGATGATTAACGCCGGCCCCGTGCTGCTGATTGTGCTGTTTCAATCCGAAATCCGGCGCATTTTGGAAGAGCTGGGCAACAACAGCGTGTTCGACGGCTCGACGGGGCTTGCGCGGGAGACCGATACCGAGCTGATTATCGACGAAATGATTCTCGCGCTGGAGCACATGGCCCGGCGCAAGGTCGGCGCGCTCATCGTTATCGAAAACAAGATTCGCCTGAACGACGTCATCGCCACCGGCACACATGTGGACGGCCTGATTTCTCAGCCGCTGATTGAAAACATCTTCGAGCCGAACACCCCGCTGCACGACGGCGCGGTGGTGGTTCGCGGCGACCGCGTCATCGCGGCGGCCTGTTTGCTGCGCCTTTCCGATACCACGGGCGTGGGGCGCGACTTGGGTACGCGCCATCGCGCGGGCCTCGGCGTGAGCGAAATTTCGGATGCGAAGGTGTTCATCGTCTCCGAAGAGACGGGCATCATCTCCATGGCCGAAGGCGGCAGGCTCGTGCGCCATCTGGACGAAGCATCGCTCAGGCAGATTCTCCACGGCATTTATGACACGCAGGATAAGGACGCCCGCGTGCCGCTGCTCCACTTCAAGCAAAGGAGGAAGAGCGCTCATGATGAACAGCAGGCCGACAAGAAAGCCTGAGGGGCGCGGCCCGTTCCTCAAACTGCGGCGGATGATTGCCCAAATGGCGGCGAGCAAGCCGTTTCTCATCACCGTGTCCGCGCTGGCGGCGGTGCTTTGCTGGAGCGCGCTGGTCGCCTCCGACGGCACGCTGACGCGGCAGAAGGTCTTTGCCAACGTCGCCGTCAGCGTTACGGGCGAGGCGGCGCTCAAGAGCCGCGGCTATATCGTGATGGATGACATCGCCGAGGATGTGCCCGCCGTTAAGATGACGGTTGAGGTCACGCAGGCCAACTATAACCGCGTCAGCGGCACGTCGTATAATCCGCATTTCGATTTGACCCAAATCACGGGCGAGGGCGAAAACGAGCTGAGCATCGCCTATTCCTCCCAGCTCTACGGCCCGGTCGTCTCGTGCGAACCCTCTTCGATTACCGTCCATGTGGAGCGCTACATCACCCGCCGCGTGCCCGTTGTCATCGAAATGATGGGCGCGATGCCCGAGGGCATGTATCTGGACAGCTATAAGACCGACCCGACGACGCTCTCTGTCTCCGGCCCGCAGTCGCTGGTGGCGAGCGTGGCGCGCGTCGTGGCGCGGCTTGACCAATCCGACCTGAGCGCGCTGAGGATGACCGACCGCACCGCGCTGAGCATCGAGCTTCAGGATTCGGAGGGCAACCCCATCGAATCGGACAAGCTGGAGGTCACCAACCAATCCGTCATCACCAATTCCGTTGTGGTGGAAACCGAGCTTGTGCCGATGAAAAACGTGCCGCTCAGCGCGGAGAACTTCGTTACGGGCGCGCCCGCGGCGGGCTATGAGCTGACCGCCGTCGAGCTGGCGGAGGACAGCGTGCCCGTCGCCGCCAGACAGGAGGTTCTCGACGCCATCACCGAGCTGACGACGGATTCGCCGATGAACATCGACGGCGCGACGGCGGACGTGACGGGTTATGTGCGCCTGAAAAAGCTGACGGGCGTTGAAAACACCCTGCCCACCGAAATCGGCGTGATTGCGCGTATCAGCGAAAAGCAGATTGAATGCACGCTGCGCCGCCTGCCGATTCAGGCCGACGGGCTGGATGACAGCCTGACCGCAACGCTGAGCACGTCTGTCACGACGGCGCAGCTCACGGGCGGCTACGCTTTTATCGAGGGGCTGAACGCGACGGATGTGCACCTGTTTGTGGATGTATCCGGTCTGGCGGAGGGCACGTATACCCTGCCCGTGCAGATTCATATCGACAACGCGCCGGAATTTACCTGCGCGCTCGGCTCGCCGGAGGTGACCGTCACCCTGCGCGCCAAAAAACCGTAAAACGGAGGCAACATGGGAACACTCGCAGATTCGCTGTTTAACGTGCTGATGGGCTGGGTGCGCGCGCTGGTCAACGGGATTTGGGCGCTGTTCACCACCGACCACACGACCCTGCTGGAATTTCTGGGCAAAAACTGGGTCATGATTGCGGTCGTGATTCTGGCGGCGGGGCTTGCGATCGACTGGCTCGTCTGGCTGATTCGCTGGCAGCCGTATCACCTGTGGGCCAGACGGGCGCGCCGTTTCCTGCGCCTGCCCGAACCGGATGAAGAGGAGACGAGCAAGCGCATAAAGCGCGCGGAGAGCGGCGAGGCGACGCAGAAAATGCCGGCGGCAGAAGCGCCGACGGAAGACGAAGCGGCCTTTGACGATCGGCAGGAGGAACAGTGGCTGCCGCTTGAGCGCCCGCAGGTGGACGAGCGTCAGGCCGAGGAGGTTTTGCAGCGCGCGCAGAGCGTGCCCGACGAGGAGCTGGGTGCGTATCCGGGCATGCGTTACGGCACGCAGACGGGCGGGCGGCCCGACATGGGCGGCACGCAGCGCTATGCCGCCATCCACACCGAAGGGCCGGGCGCGGCCGAGGTGGAACGCCGCCGCGCGGAAATCGACGCCTGGCAGCAGCAGATGCAGGAGGAAGCGCGGCAGAAGGCCGAAGCCGAACGCGCCGCGCGCGAGGCCGAACAGCGGCGCATTGCCGAGCAGAGGGCCTACGAAGAAGAACAGCGGCGAATCGCCGAACAGAGGGCTTATGAAGCCGAGCAGCGCCGCATCGCCGAGCAAAAGGCTTATGAAGCCGAGCAGCAGCGGCAGGCCGAGGCGGATTACCGGCGTCGGCTGGCCGAATACGAGCAGGAAAAAGCGCAGTATGAGCGCGATATGGAGCGCTATCGGCGGGAAAAAGCGGCCTATGACGCGGAAATGGCGCGCATCGCCGCGCAAAACGACGCGCAGGCCGCGCCGAGCGCCGAAGAGAGCGCGCCGCGCCGCCGCCGCGCCGCGCAGAAGCCGAGAACATACAGCGATTATGTCTCCGGCGAGACGGTGGAGCAGCTGCCCGACCCGCCCCGGTGGCCGCAGGTGCAGCAGGCCGCCGAACAGGCGAAGAAACCGAAGAAGGGCATCATGAGCCGCGTGGCCAAGATGATGGAAGAGGACGAGAACGACGAAATCGCCGGTATCAACGCCCTGCCGCCGCGCGTGAGCAAGGACGAAGCCTATCATCCCGCCAAGAAACCGAACCCGAACGGGAAGCGCAAGCGCTGAGGTGCACAGGCATGACAGATGCGCTATCCGATGTTTTACAAATGACAGCCGCCGCAGCGTCCGTGATTTTGATGGGCGTTTGCGGCGTTTGCCTATGCGTTCGACTGACCCGCGTGATGCGCGGGCAGGAGAGCGCCTCGGGCTTGACGAAAGAACCCTTTCAAACCCCGCCGCTTTGGCGGGAAATGGCGCTCGCCGCCGCGGCGGCCATACTCAGCCGTCTGGCGCTTTACGCGCTGGCCTACGGCCTGTATCGGGCGGGCGGCGGAACGGATTTGTTTGCCCGTTCCTTTGAAGCGCTGTGGACGCACTGGGATGTGCGCCACTATCTGGGCATTGCGAAGGACGGCTACACGAATGTCGGCGACGAGCGGCTTCGACTGGTGTTTTTCCCGCTGTATCCGGCGGCGACGCGGGCGTTTTCCGTTTTCACGGGCGGCAATCTGTTCGCAGCGGGGACGCTGGTTTCGCTGCTCGCCACGGGCGTCTGCGCCGCGCTGCTCTACGATTTGGCGAATATGCATATCGGGCGGCGCGGAGCGCGGCTGGCCGTCGCGTATTTTCTGCTCAGCCCGATGAGCGTGTTTCTCGCGTGCGCGTACACGGAGGCGTTGTTTATCGCGCTGACGCTGGCGGCGGTCTGCCTGTTTCGGCGCGGCCACCCGTGGTGGGCGGCGCTCTGCGGCATGGGCAGCGCGCTGACGCGCATGCCGGGGGTCATCGTCTCGGGGCTGTTCATCATCGCGTTTCTGGCGCGCATTCCGAAAGAGGGCATCCGCGTTAAAGCGGTTTTGCAATGCGCCGCGCAAGTGGGTATTGTGTTCGGCGGTCTGTTCATCTACTGGGGCATCAACAAGTGGGTGACGGGCGACGCGATGATGTACCTGACCTATCAGAAGGAAAACTGGTATCAGGAAGCGGGCTCGTTCTGGGCCTCGACGGCGAACACCGTCCGCTATCTGCTTTCCACCTACGGGGATGACGACTGGCTGTTCACCTGGGGCTTTCAGCTGCTGGCGATGGGGTATATCTACATCTTATTGGCGGCGAAGCAGAAGGATCTGCCGTTTGATTTGGCGGCGTACAGCTTTGTGTATGCGGCCGTCGTGCTCGCGCCGACGTGGCTGCTTTCCGGCGCGCGGTATCTCTATGCGATGGTGACGCTGCCGCTGTTGCAGGCGCAGACGCTGAAAAGCGGCGCGGCGCACGCTGTCGGGCTGGGCATCTGCGCGGCGCTGCTGGTTGTGTTTACGTGGGGCTATACGATTGCGGTGGCGGTGCTATAAGGGGTTTCGCGCCTGTGGGCGCGACCGATATCAAAGGAGTATCATGAACCGAAAGAAAATCATTCGCATTCTTCTGATTGTGGCGGTCGTCGCCGCGCTTTTGGCGGCGGGCGGCTATGCGCTGTGGAAGAGGGGCGTTTTTGAAAAAATCAATTCGGTGGAGGCGCTGCGCGAGGTCATCGCGGGCGCAGGCATGTGGGCCGGACTGGTGTATTTCGTGCTGCAAATGATGACGGTCATCATTGCGCCGATTCCCAGCAACATCTCGATGATGGCGGGCGCACTGGCGCTGGGCTTCTGGCCCGCGCTGATTTTGGGCGTGCTGGCGGTGGTTGTCGGGTCGGTTATCGTGTTTCTGGCGGCGCGGGCGCTGGGCAAAAAGGCGGTGCAGCGGTTTCTGGATAGGGGCGTGATGGATAAATATCTGCCCATCATTGAAGAAAAGCAGGATATGTTTCTGTTTTTGACGATGCTGTTCCCCTTCTTTCCGGATGACGCGCTGTGCATGCTGGCGGGGCTGACGAATATCCCGCTCGGGCGGTTTGTCGGCATCATGGCGCTGGGCAGGCCCTGGGGGCTGATTGTCGCGGCGCTGCTGGGCAGCGGGTCGATCAGCCTGCCGATTTGGGCGTGGGCGGTCATCGGCATTGCAGGCTTGTTCATTTTCTGGTTCGCGATGAAATACAGCGCGCAGATTGAAGAGACGCTGCTTCGTTTTGTGCGCAAAATCGTACCCCAAAAGACAAAGATAAACAGGAATTGACAGCGCGATGCGGCAGGAAAAGCAAACATGCGTCACGAAAAACAGATGTACCACAACAGATAAGGAGGCCGAACCCTCATGATGTACGTACACTATGAACAGGCCGTCGAGGCGATGGCCAAGGGCCTGAGCCGCTTTATGCGCGAAGAAAACGCGAAACATTTCGCCGAAATCTTCGCGGGCAACTCGCTGGACGGCATTTACAGCCACGGCATGAACCGCTACCCGCGCTATATCGGCGATATGGAGAGCGGCATCTGTGACCCGAGCGTGACGCAGGCCGAGAAGGTCGGCGGCTACGGCGCGCTGGAGGTCTATGACGCGCATTTCGGCGTCGGCCCGCTGATCGCCGAACAAATGACGAAACGCGCCATCGAGCTGGCGAAGGAGCACGGCATCGCCTGCGTCGCGCTGCGCAACAACAGCCACTGGCTGCGCGCGGGGCGCTACGGCCTGATGATGGCGGATGCGGGGCTGATGGGCATCTGCTTCACCAACACCTGCATGAACCTGACGGCGTGGGGCACGCTGGAGCCCTCCACGGGCAACAACCCGATTACCTTCGCCATACCGCGCGAAAAGGGCAGTCTGGTGATGGATATGGCGGTGAGCCAATACGCCTACGGCAAGCTGGAAATCATGGCGCAGGAGGGTAAAATGCTCGATATGCCCTGCGGCTACGATATGGAAGGCAAACCGACCTGCGACCCGAAGGCCATCATCGAAAGCGGTAAAATGAGCCCGATGGCGATGTGGAAGGGCAGCGCGCTTTCCATCATGCTGGATTTGTGCGCGTCGATGCTCTCGGCGGGACGCACGAGCCGTGTTATCGGCCTGCCCGCCGACGGGGAAAAGGGCATGAGTCAGGCGTTCATCGCGATTCACCCCGCGGCCGTGGTGGATATGCAGGCCGTTCAGGCCCAGATGGAGGAAACCGTCGAGTTTCTGCACAGCCTGCCGCCGATGGCGGGGAGCAGGGGCGTGCACGCCCCGGGCGAGGGGCTTGACAAGACCCGCGCGAAGAACCGCGAAAACGGCATTCCCGTCACCGAAGAGACGTGGGCGCGAATTTTGCAGGCCGCCGAGGCGGAAGCGTAAGAAAAAAATGCGTTCAAATTTCGTCGAAAACCGACGGTATGATTGACAGAAAACAAAAAACAGTGTATAGTAATGTTGTTTACCCAGCGGGTATTGTGAATGTTTTTGACGGGATATTTTGACGCAGATGCAACTGCGTGCGAAATATAAAAATTTTTAGGGAGGATGTATCCATGAAGAAGCTTCTTTCCATGCTTCTGGCGGCTGCCATGCTCGTTTCCGCGGGCGCGATGGCGTTTGCCGAGGGCACGTCTGAGAAGGGAACCATCGTGTATGGTTCTTCCACCGAAATCGGCGGCGACTTCGCGCCGGATTCCTGGTGGACCAACAACGCCACCGATAAGATGATTCGTAATCTGACCAATGATTACACGGTCACCACCACGAATCAGGGCGGCGAATATGTCGTCAACCCGACCATCGCTAACAACATCGAGTCCGTTGTCAACCCGGATGGCAGCAAGACGTTCACCGTCACCATCAACGAGGGTCTGACCTACAACAACGGCGAAGAAATCAAGGCTGCGGATTATCTGTGGGCCGAGGTTTTCTCCTGCTCCAAGGTTGCGATGGACGTCGGCGCGAAGCTGACCGGCTATCTGACCTATGTCGGCGGCCAGGATTACTATGACGGCACCGCGACCGCGGTTTCCGGCATCCGCCTCATCGATGACTACACCTTCTCCGTGACCATCGTTGCGGACAAGATTCCGTACTACTATGACCTGCGCTACATCGAGCTGCAGCCGCTCTCCATCAAGTATTGGCTGGGCGACGGCGTTGAGCTGAAGGATGACGGCGAGGGCTGCTACATCGCCGGCGACTTCTCCAAGGACGGCGTGGGCGCGCAGCTTGAGTACGCCCGTTTTAACGCGGGTGAGGACCGTGTTTCCGCCGGCCCGTACAACCTCGTTGCGTTTGACAAGGGCTCCCTGCAGGCGACCCTGACCATCAACCCGAACTACGCGGGCAACTTCGAGGGCCAGAAGCCGAGCATCGAGAAGATCGTCATCACCAAGACCGAGGACGCGACCTGGGCCGACGCGCTCAAGACCGGCTCCTTCAACTTCTATGACACCGTGACCGACGGCGAGCAGATCAACACCGCTCTGGACATCATCGCCGAAGGCGGCTTCAACTACGTGCAGTTTGACCGTGCCGGCTACGGCATGCTGAACTTCCAGTGCGACTTCGGCCCGACCCAGTTCGAGGCTGTCCGTCACGCGGTTGCCCTGCTGCTGGACCGCAACGAGTTTGCGAACACCTTCTGCCAGGGCTGGGGCGGCGTTGTCAACGGCATGTACGGCACCGGCCTGTGGCAGTACCAGGAGGCCGAGGAGTGGCTGGAGACGACCCTGAATCCGTATTCCTATGATCCGGAAGCGGCTGTCGAAGAACTCAAGGCCGACGGCTGGGTCTACAACGCCGACGGCAGCGACTATGTCGATGGCTCCGGCGAAATCCGCTACAAGAAGGTCACCGAGGTTGAGGCGGGCACCTACGCGCACAACGTCACCCTCGCCGACGGCACCATCCTGATGCCGCTGATCATCGAGTGGTCCTCTTCCGAGAACAACCCGGTTTCCGAGCTGCTCAACGTCATGCTGGCTCAGGGCCCGCAGACCGCCGAGGCCGGCATGAAGATCAACCAGAACGTGATGACCTTCACCGAGCTGCTCAACTACTACTATCGTGACGCTTCTCAGGGCGACAAGTACGCCGTCCCGACCTACGGCATGTTCAACCTGGCCAGCAACTTCACCCCGGCTTACGACCAGTCCTACGAGTGGACGCTCGACCCGGAGATGGTTGCTCAGGGCTACAACCTGAACCGTCTGTACAACGAGACGATGGACGCGCTCTCCATGAACATGGTTTACGGCGTGGATTCCGAAAACACCTCCCTGTACATGACCTACTGGAAGGGCTTCCAGATGCTGTGGAACGAGCTGCTCCCGCAGATCCCGCTCTACTCCAACATCTACATCACCGTTTATCCGGATTGGCTCGAGAACTACACCCAGGATTCCTTCTGGGATTTCCAGCAGGCGATCCTCTACGCGACCGTGGCCGAGTAATTTTCGGTTTCGATGGCAAAATTGGGGGCGGGCGTTCTGCCCGTCCCCTTTTTCCTTCTTTTTGATTTTGAATGCAATCGTCCTTTTTGAAGGACAAGCGCCCTGCCCTTGGCTGCCCAAAGGCGGGAAAGAACAAGGGCAAAGCACTTGTCCTGCGGATGAATGAAGATATACGGCGCGCGGGCATGATGAAGAGGTATGCCGCGCGTAACGGAAAAACACCATAAATACCATAGAGAGGATGGATGAGATGGGCAAATATATTGCCAAGCGTATCGGATACATGGCGCTTGTGTTTCTCATCGTTTCGTTTTTGATGTATTCGCTGTACAACCTCATTCCGACAGACCCTGCCCGCGCCGAACTGGAAGCGCAGAAGCAGAGCCTCAAGCCGGCGGAGTATGAACAGCTGTATCAGGAGCTGCGCGCAAAGATGGGTCTTGACGATCCGCTGGTCATTCGCTATATGCGCTGGATGGGCCTCTGGCCGGACGTTGGCGACAACACCGGCTTCAACGGCCTGCTTCAGGGCAACTTCGGCTATTCCCAGTACTACAAGAAGGACGTGACCGAGGTCATCGTCGACCCGATGAAGAACACCATCTTCATCAACATTTTCTCCACCATTCTGGCGCTGGGCATCACCATTCCGCTGGGCATTTTCTGCGCGGTGCACAAGGGCAAGAAGCTGGATAACAGCGTGCAGGTGGTGACGATGCTGGGTTACAGCCTGCCGATTTACATCATCGCGCTGATTTTCATGTTCTTCTTCTGCGTGCTCTGGCGCATCTTCCCGATTTCGGGCACCAAGACCGCGGGCGCGATTTACGCCACCCGGTGGGATGAGTTTGTCGATATGCTCTACCACGTCACCCTGCCGGTCATCGTCATGACCTTCGCGTCGCTGGGCGGCATGACCCGCTATGTGCGCAGCGCGATGATTGACGCGCTGAGCATGGATTACATCCGCACCGCGCGCGCCAAGGGCCTGAAGGAAAAGGTCGTCATCTATTCCCACGCGTGGCGCAACGCGCTGCTGCCGATTATCACCTCGATTATCGGCTGGTTTATCAGCATCTTCTCCGGCTCGGTTATCATCGAGAACACGTTCTCTTTGAACGGCATGGGCAAGCTCTATTGGGCGGGCCTGAACAACCTCGACTTTGAGCTGGTGCTCGCGATTCAGATGTTCTATACCATCGTCGCCCTGATCGGTTCGCTGCTGATGGATATCAGCTACGGCCTGGTCGATCCGCGCGTGCGTGTGGACAAGTAAGGAGGAAGAACGATGAGCAACAAGAAAAAAGGATTCTTCCTCGTGCGCTGGTTCAAGCGCTGCTTCCTGGGTGACCGCCCCGAGCTTTCGGGTGAGGAAGAGGAGCGCATCCAGACCCCGATGCGCGCGATGGTGAGCAACTTCACCCACCGCCCGCTGGCTATGATCGGCCTGATTGTGTTTCTGGCGATTTTTGTGTTCGTGATGGTCGGCCCGCACATCTGGGTGCTCGACCTTTCCGAGCAGGACAGCACGCTGACCAACCTGCCGCCTTCTCACAACATGATGGAGGTGCCCAAGGCGCTGCTTCAGAATGGCGTGAAGGATATCTCCTCCGGCAATACCTACGGCATCGGCATTGACAACGAAGGCGAGCTGTATACATGGGGCCACACCCGCATCACCGATAAAATCGACGTGGCCACCATTCCGGATGAGGTGCGCAGCGCCGATCTGGTGCAGATTGCCGCCGGCACGGACCACATCGTCGCGGTGGACGCGGACGGCGAGGTCTATGTCTGGGGCAACACGCGTTTGCAGCAGGATAAGTTCTCCAACGAGATGAAGAAGGCCATGAAAGCCGGCGGCGACGACTGGAACGTGGTTCAGCTCGAAGCGAGCAACCAATTCTCCGCCATCGTCTGCTCGGACGGCAACCTCTATCTCTGGGGCAACGGCAACATGGCCGATATCAAGATTCGCAGCAAGTATCAGGGCAAAATCGCCAAGGTTGCGCTGACGGATAACGAGTATATCGCCCTGCTGACGGACGGCACCGTCGCTTACACCGGCAACAAGGATAAGACTTCCCCGTTTGCCAAGATTCCCGCGGGCCTGAAGGGCAAGACCGTCGTGGATATCGCGGCGACGAGCAAATCCGTTGCGGCCATCACCGAGGACGGCGAGGTCTATGTCTGGGGCAACGCCGTGAAGGGCGAGGCCAATGTGCCGGAGCTGAGCGCGAAAATCGTGCACATCTACGGCGGCCGCTACCACTACACCGCGCTGCTTGAAAACGGCGATCTGGTCTCTTGGGGCGACAACAAGTACGGCCAGATTGACGTGCCCGCCAAGGCGCAGGACGCGGACAACATCGACAAAATCTTCGTTTCCAGCTACCAGAACTATGCGCTGGCCGGCGACGGCACGATGTATACCTGGGGTCTCAAGGGCTTTGTGCTCGGCACGGATAACCTCGGCCGCGACATGCTGACCCGTATCGTCAACGGCGGTCAGGTGACGATGACCGTCGGCGCCATCTCCGTCGTCATCGCGACGATTCTGGGCATCATCTTCGGCGGCGTGGCCGGTTACTTCGGCGGCAACGTCGATATCCTCATCATGCGTATAGCGGAAATCGTCGGCGGCCTGCCGTTCATTCCGTTCGCGATGATTCTTTCCGCCGTCATCGGCACGAAGCTCGACCCGACGCAGCGCATGTATCTGATTATGGTTGTGCTCGGCGTGCTCAGCTGGGTGCCGACCTGCCGCCTCGTGCGCGCGCAGATTCTCGCCCAGCGCGAGATGGAGTACGTCACCGCGGCGAAGGCGATGGGCATTCGCGAGCACACGATTGTGTTCCGCCACATTCTGCCCAACGTCGTCAGCCTGCTCATCGTCTCCATGACGCTGGATTTCGCCACCTGCATGCTGACCGAATCCACGCTGTCTTACCTCGGCTTCGGCATTCCGCTGCCGACCCCGACGTGGGGCAACCTGCTCAACGGCGCGAACAACTCCATCGTCATCCAGCAGTATTGGTGGCAGTGGGTGTTCCCGGCGGCCATCTTCGGCATCTGCACCGTCTGCATCAACCTCATCGGCGACGGCTTGCGCGACGCGCTCGACCCGAAGGCGCTCGAACGATAAGAAGGAGGGGAAGAATTTATGGCACTGCTTGAAATGCAAGATCTGAAAACATTCTTCACCACCAAGCGCGGCGTCGTCAAGGCGGTGAACGGTGTATCCTATAAAGTGGAAGCGGGCAAGACGCTCGGCGTGGTCGGCGAATCCGGCTCGGGCAAGAGCGTTTCCGCGATGAGCATGCTCCAGCTGCTGGACGGCAACGGCTACATCGCCGGCGGCAGCATCATGTTCGACGGCAAAGATTTGACCAAGCTCTCGCTGGCCGAGATGCAGAAAATCCGCGGCAACGCGATTTCCGTCATCTTCCAGGAGCCGATGACCAGCCTGAATCCGGTGTTCACCATCGAGCGTCAGGTATCCGAGCCGTTCATCATCCATCAGGGCATGAGCAAGGAAGAGGCACGCAAGAAGGTTGTGGAGATGCTGGCCGACGTGAAGATTCCGAATCCGGAAGTCGTCGCCAAGCAGTATCCGCATCAGCTCTCCGGCGGCATGCGCCAGCGCGTGATGATTGCCATGGCGCTGGCCTGCAAGCCGAAGCTGCTCATCGCCGACGAGCCGACGACGGCCCTCGACGTGACCATTCAGGCGCAGATTTTGAAGTTGATGAACGACCTGAAGCGCGAGCACGGTACGTCCATCCTGTTCATCACCCACGACCTCGGCGTCATCGCCCAGATGGCGGATGACGTGGCCGTCATGTACTGCGGACAGGTGGTCGAAATGGCGCCCGCCAAGACACTCTTTACCGACTGCGAGTTCTCCCACCCGTATACCGAGGGCCTGATGGTCTCCATCCCGAGACTGGATACGCCCGCGGGCGTGCGGCTTGAATCCATCCCCGGCTCGGTGCCGCATCCGCTGAACCTGCCGAAGGGATGCAAGTTCGCGCCGCGCTGCAAGTACTGCCGGCAGCGCTGTCTGGAGGAAGAACCGGAGCTGGTGAACGTGACGGAGGAGCAGCAGGTGCGCTGCTTCTACCCCAGAAAGGAGGAGCGCCGTGCAAACCTCAAATAACGAGGGGAAGAAGGTGCTGCTTCGCATCAGCAACCTCAAGCAATACTTCCCGCTGAAAAAGAAGGGCCTTTTCGTCAAGGCCAACGACGGCATTACGCTGGATATCTACGAGGGCGAGACCTTCGGTCTGGTCGGCGAGAGCGGCTGCGGTAAGTCTACGCTGGGCCGCACGCTGCTCCAGCTCTACCGCCAGACGGACGGCCGCACGATGTATTACGGCCGCACGCTGGATGACCTTGCGCCGCTTTACGTTAAAAAGACCTTGCAGACGCTCGACAAGCGCCGCGAAAAGTGGCACGAGCTGAAAAAACATCTGGCCAATGTGCAGAAGGAATACGACGCGCTGCCGGACGGCGAGGCGAAGTATAAGAAGCACAACGAGCTGGATAAGGCCGTCAAGGACGAGAACGACGCGCTGCTGGATATGGCGAACCTCATCGGCGGCTTCGTCTGCGTGAAGGATATCCACCCCGCGCAGAAGCTGTTTCTGGAGGAATACCGCATCTCCGGCGCGCGCGTGAAGGAGATGGGCCGCCGCGACGCGGTGCAGCTCGATCTGGACGACGTGCTCTTTGACATCAAGAAGGCCGAGGAGAACAGCAAAAACGTCGGCGGTCTCAAGAATAAAGAGACCAAGCTGCGCGCCGAGCTGGCGAAAATCGACGAGAAGCTCGCCGACCTCGCGCGCCAGATTGGCGATGTGCGCAAGCAGCTCGACACGCTGCGGGCGGAATACGCGGGCGACGCGGAATTTGCGCGTTACGAAGCGCTGCGCGACGAGGGCATCGACCTCGCGCGCCTGGAATACGACGAAATCCGCAAGCTGCGCCGCGATTTGCAGCTCATCTTCCAGGACCCGTATTCCAGCCTGAACCCGCGCATGACCGTGGGCAACATCATCGGCGAGGGCTTGCTGGCGCACGGCTTCTTCAAGAAGAACGACGAGCGCATGCAGGAATACATCATCAAGACGATGGAGGACGCGGGTCTGGCGAGCTACTTCCTGCACCGCTTCCCGCACCAGTTCTCCGGCGGCCAGCGTCAGCGCATCGGCATTGCCCGCAGTCTGGCGGTGAAGCCGAAGTTCGTCGTCTGCGACGAGGCGGTTTCCGCGCTGGATGTGTCTATTCAGAGCCAGATTATCAACCTGCTGGCCGATTTGAAGGAACAGAGCAACCTGACCTATCTGTTCATCACGCACGACCTTTCCGTCGTCAAGTACATCTCCGACCGCATCGGCGTCATGTATCTGGGCAACATGGTCGAGCTGGCGAACACGCAGGAGCTGTTTGACCATCCGCTGCATCCGTACACCGAAGCGCTGATGGCCGCGATTCCGACCACGGATGTGGAGGAGCACCGCGAGCTGCGCATTCTGGAGGGCGATATCCCCAGTCCGGTCAATCCGCCGCAGGGCTGCAAATTCCACACGCGCTGCGCGCACTGCACGGAAATCTGCAGGCATGCCGTGCCGGAATGGAAGGAAATGGCGCCGGGGCACTTCGTCGCCTGCCACCATCCGCTGGGCGGGGAGGAATAAGCCATGCGCGTGCGCATGCCCTTTCAGGGGCGCTATGAGCGCTTCCGCAAGCTGCAAAGGGAAAAAATGGGCGAGCAGCAGCTGACCGACCGCGCGCCCTGCGATGAAATGGAGCGGGGTGACGGGCTGGCGATGGTCATCGCCGCGTTCATCACCATCGTGCCGATTTGTCTCGTCGTGCTGGCCATTCTGGCGCTGGCGGGCTACTTCTTCATTGTCAGATAAAAAAGCGAACCTCTTTCGGTGATATGTACCCGGTTTTCTGGACACCGGCTTAGAATTGAATAATCAGGTTATCGCCATGGATGCTTCTCTGAATGCAGAGGGAGGCATCCATTTTGTTTTTCCTTGGATTCTCCTGTTGTTGTAATAATCAATATATTCAGCCATAGCTTTTGCAAAGATTTCGAATGAAGTGCATGTTTTCTCAAGCCCACAAAACATTTCGGTTTTCAGACGACCGAAGAATGTTTCCATAATGCAGTTATCATATCAGTGTTGATTCTCGTTATAGTCCTTCTTTTCTTGCTTCATGCCATTATCTTAATGACATTGGGGCTTTGGCTCGCTTTTTTTGATACCCGCCGTTAAGCGTAATGATAGGTTTTCCGCTTCCGATAAATCAGCCACAGCGACAGCACGCAGGCCAGCCCCTCGGCGACAGTCGTTGCGAACCAGATGCCGTTCACGTCGAACAGCGCGGGCAGGAACAGCACGCAGACCGCCTGAAACACCAGTGTGCGCGCAAACGAGATGACTGCCGAAATCAGGCCGTTGTTCAGCGCGGTGAAGAAGCTGGAGGCGAAGATGTTGAAGCCCGACAGCAGGAAGGAGAACGAGAAAATCGAGAACGCGTGCAGCGTCAGCGCATACAGCCCCTCGTCGTAGCCCACGAAGATTTTCGCCAGCGGCGAGGCCAGACCCAGCGCCAGCGCCGTCAGCGCAACGCCCGTCACGCCCATCAGCGTCAGGCTCTTTTTCAGCATGTTTTTCAGCTCGTCGTGGTTGCCCGCGCCGTAGTGATAGCTGACGATCGACGCGCTGCCGATGCTGTAACCGATGGCCGTGCCGATAAAAATCAGCTGCACGTACATCAGCACGCCGTAGGCCGAGACGCCGTCCTCGCCCAGCATGCGCATCAGCTGCATGTTGTAAAGCGCGGAGACAAACGACGTGGAAATGTTGCTCATGAACTCGGAAGAGCCGTTGGCGCACGCCTGAAGAATCGGGCGGGCCTCAAATTTGAAGGGGACGAAGTGCAGCGGCAGATCCTTCTCGCGGAGGATATAGACCATCGGGATGACGCCGCCGATGCACTGGCCGATGCCCGTTGCCAGCGCCGCGCCCGCCAGACCCCAGCGGAAAACCGCAATGAACAGCGCGTCGAGCACCATGTTCGCCACGCCCGCAGCGACGACGACCAGCAGCCCCACGCGCGGCCGCTCGGCCACGACGAGAAAGCTCTGGAACACGTTTTGCAGCATGAACGCCGTCGTGAACGCGATGGTCACGCGGCCGTAGAGCACACAGTCCTCCATGATGCTCTCGCTTGCGCCCATCAGGCGCGCGATGGGGCGGATGAACGCGATGCCCAGCACGGTTAAAATCAGGCCGACGACCACGACGAAGCCGATCATCATCGTGAAGATGCAATTGGCCTTCTCCTTGTGGCCGCAGCCCAGCTCCTTGGCGACGAGCGCGCTGCCGCCCGTGCCGAGCATGAAGCCCATGCCGCCCAGCACCATGATGAACGGCATGATGAAATTCAGCGCCGCGAACGGCGTTTTGCCGACATAGTTGGAGACGAAAAAGCCGTCCACCACACCGTAAATCGACGTGAAAATCATCATCACGATGGAGGGCGCCACAAAGCGGAGCAATCGCGGATAGGTGAAGTGGTCGGAAAGCTGAATCGGGGTTTTATTCATGGGTGTTCTCCTTGTCAAGGGCGCTGAAATGCAGGGTGAGCGCGTCGTTGTAGCGGCGCATGAGGGCCAGAAGCCGGGCCTGCTCTTCGCCCGAAAGGTCGAGCAGCGCTTTTTGCTCGGCCTCGATAACGAAATCGACGGTTCGGCGGGCCAGCTCGACGCCCGCCTGTGTCAGGCAGATGGGCCTGCCGCCGCGCCCGCGCCCGCCCGAAAGCGTGAGCAGCCCTTCCTGCTCCAGCTTTTTGAGCGCAGAATTGACTGTCTGCTTGGGATAGCCCAAAATGGCGCACATGTCGCTCTGGGTGACGGGCGCTTCTTCCACGCGCAGGGTATACAGAATCCAGAAGGTGCTTTCCGTCAGTCCCATGCGGAGACTGAGGTCACGATAGATGGCGGTATTCTCTTTATACAGATGATTGTATTCGGAAAGCTGTCTTTCCGCGCCGATGTTTTTCATCCATTCACCTCGAAATGTCCGAAATCGGATTTTTCATGCGGAGGGTATTATAGTCCGATATCGGATATTTGTCAAGTGGGCTGAGCAAACCTTTATTTCCGACGAAGCTTGATGATGAACCGGAGTTTTTTTCACGCGGCCAAAGTGACATAAAAAATAACGGACGTACACGCGCGTCCGTATGTGGGAAAACTGGAAACCTCAGGTCTCCGGTGACGTTTGGGGCAACGCCCCATCGTTCCCGATAAATTTTCCCGTCACGCTGTCCCTGCAATTTGCGACGTCCTCAACCGTGCCTTGGCAGACGATCTGCCCGCCCAAATCGCCGCCGCCCGGGCCCATATCGACGATATAATCCGCCGAGCGGATGACGTCGAGGTCATGCTCGATGACGATGACGGTTGCGCCGAGGGAAAGCAGCGTTTCAAAGACGGCGAGCAGCGTTTTCACGTCCGAGGGATGCAGGCCGATGGTCGGCTCGTCGAACACAAAGACGGAATCATTCTGTGCGCGGCCCATTTCGCCCGCGAGCTTGAGCCGCTGGGCTTCGCCGCCGGAAAGGCTGGGCGTTTCTTCGCCGAGGGTGAGATAACCCAGCCCCAGCGCCTGCAAGACGGAGAGCCGCTGGGCGACAAGCTTCATATCCTTGCAGGCTTCCAGCGCGCTCGTCACATCCAAATCCATCAATTCGGGCAGGGAGTGCACCACGCCGTGCTTGTCCGTGTGGCGCACGGCGTCGGCCTCGCGGCTGTAACGCGAGCCGCGGCACTGCGGGCAGGGGATATCCACGTCGGGCAGAAACTGCACGTCCAGGCTGATTTCGCCCGTGCCGTCGCACATGGGGCAGCGGAGTTTGCCCGTGTTATAGGAAAAATCGCCCGCCTTATAGCCCAGCCGTTTTGCATCCGGCGTGCGCGCGAAGATTTTGCGCAGCTCGTCGTGCACGTTGGCGTAGGTGGCGACGGTGGAACGGACGTTGATGCCGATGGGCGTCGCGTCGATGAGCTTGACCTGCTGAATGCCGTCGCAGTCGAGTCTGCGGACATGCGCGGGCAGTCTGCCGCCGCTCGTTTGGGCGGCCAGCGCGGGGACAAGGCTCTCCAAAATCAGCGTTGTTTTGCCTGAGCCGGAAACGCCCGTCACGACCGTGAGCCGTCCTTTGGGGATTTCGACGGCCAGCGGCTTGACAGTGTGAATCGCGTCCGTTTCCAAACGGATGCGGCCGAGGTCAAACAGGCGCTCCTTCGCGGCGCGGGTTCGGCCGTGCGCGTTGGCCTTGCCGGAGAGGAACGGCCCGATTTGCGAGGCGGGATTTTGCATGATTTCGGCAATCGTGCCCTGTGCGATGACGCGTCCGCCGCCCGCGCCTGCCTGAGGGCCCATTTCGATCATGGAATCGGCCTGTGCGAGAATCTGCGTGTCGTGATCGACGAGAATCACGGAGTTGCCGTCGGCGATTAAATCGCGCATGACCCCGATTAAACCGACGATGTTCGCGGGGTGCAGGCCGATGGAAGGCTCGTCGAGCACATAGAGCACGCCCGTCGTGCGGTTGCGGACGGCGCGGGCCAGCTGCATGCGCTGGCGTTCGCCGGTGGAGAGGGTCGCGGCGGCGCGGTCGAGCGTCAGATACCCCAGTCCCAAATCCATCAGCCGCGCGGCGACGGTTTCAAACGATTCGCAGATGCTTTTCGCCATCGGGCGCATATCGGTCGGCAGGCTCTCCGGCACGCCGTCCAACCATGCGACCAAATCCGAAAGCGTCATGCGGCAGGCTTCATCCAGCGAAAGACCGCGCAGCTTCGGCCCTCGGGCTTTTTCGCTCAGGCGCGAACCGCCGCAGGCCGGGCAGACGTCCTGCCGCAGAAACTTTTCCACGCGCTTCATGCCGCTTTCGTCCTTGACCTTGGCGAGCGCGTTTTCAACGGTTCGCACGGCGCTGTAATAGGTGAAATCCAGCTCGCCCGCCTGATTCGAGCCTTTGGCGTGGTAGAAGATGTGCTTCTTTTCCGCCGGACCGTCGTAGACGATTTCCTTTTCCCTGTCCGTCAGCTCGCGGAAGGGCACGTCCGTGCGCACGCCCATCTCGCGGCATACGTCCGTCATCAGCGACCACATCAGCGAGTTCCACGGCGCGACCGCGCCGCCGTCGATGGTCAGCGACTCATCCGGCACGAGCGTCGCGCGGTCCACGGTGCGCACCGTGCCCGTGCCCTCGCACATGCGGCATGCGCCCTGACTGTTGAAGGCCAGCTCCTCCGCGCTGGGGGCGTAAAAGGTTTCGCCGCAGACGGGGCAGGTCAGCGCGCGTCCGGCGGCGACGGCAAGCGTCGGCTCGAGGTAGTGGCCGTTCGGGCAGCGGTGATGCGCCAGACGGGAAAACATCAGCCGAAGGCTGTTGAGCAGCTCCGTGCCCGTGCCGAACGTGCTGCGGATGCCGGGCACGCCGGGACGCTGGTGCAGCGCCAGCGCGGCGGGCACATAGAGCACCTCGTCCACGTCGGCTTTGGGCGCTTGGGTCATCCGCCGACGGGTGTAGGTGGAAAGCGCGTCCAAATAGCGCCGCGAGCCCTCGGCATAGAGCACGCCCAGCGCGAGCGACGATTTGCCCGAGCCGGAAACGCCCGCGACGGCGACAACCTGATGCAGCGGCACATCCACATCCACGTTTTTGAGGTTATGGACGCGCGCGCCGCGGATTTTGATATGGTCAATGGAAGCAGACATGCGGTTTTTTCCTCCGAAATACAGACTGCATTCAGTATAACACGGGCGGGCAAGCAAAAAAACCCCTCGATATCGTTTTGATATCGAGGGGTTGACAGGCGGGCTGTTTACGCGACCAGCTCTTCGCAAGCGCCGATGACCAGCAGGTGCAGCGCGGGGAAGAAATCCGTTCCGATTCGGTCGATGTTGATGATGGACAGATACAGAATCCGAATCGCGGCCAGCACGACTTCATCCGGCTGGGAGAAGTGGATTTTGGCGCGCCGCAGCATGTCGAAAATGCCCTGTGCGGAAGAAAGATAATGCGTGCGCGCATCTTCTTCCGGGATGAAGCGCGTCAGCTCGGGCAAATCGTCGCAAAGGAAATTGCAGATGCCGAGGGCATGAATCGTCGTAAAGGCGGTATAGACCGTGTTGGCAGAACGATGTTTATCGTCCAGTCCCGCGGCCACGTCCTTTGTCAGCGATTTATTCACCGCGGCGATGACCTGCGCTTCCCAATCGGCGGCGATATCGAGAAACAGAAGCTCTTTGCTGTCGTAGAACTTATAGAACGAGGATTTGGAAATCCCCGCGTCCGCCGTCAGCATATCCAGCGAGGTCTTTTTGAAACCGACGCTGACGGCGTATTTGCGCGCGCTTTCTTTCAGCTTTTCGCGGATGGCGTCGCGCTGCTGGGGGGAGAAGGGCTGCGCCATGGGAGCGCCTCCTTTTAGGTAAATTGATGCGCTAAAACCGAGTAAGCGATATTGCCACCGTTTCAATCGTAGAATGCTTCGCATTCTGCTCTGAAACTGCTTTTTTCGATGCAATGGAGTTACGCTGGGCTACCGCCCAGACCTGTTTGGGGGCGATTGACATCACGCTGAGTCCCGCACTGCGGGCGCGTGATATCAATCCTCACAAACCCCTTCCTCGCTTCGCGGCGGTTTTAGAAGACACATTTATTTATTGATGGTGACTGTGCCGTTCATGCCCGGCAGAAGGGTCTTGCCGACAGGCAGGGTGATGCGCACGTCGAAATAGGTCGCGTTCTGCTTCTTGGCGCCGACGGAATAAATCCGGGTGACGGTGCCGGTGAAGGTCTCGCCGTCGAACGCGTCGAGCGTGTAGGAGAGCGTGTCGCCGACGGCGATGCTGTTCAGGTCAAGCTCATCGACCTCGGCGCTCAGCTCGAGCGTGCTCAAATCGGCCACTTCGCAGAGCAGCTGGCCGCGGTAGACCTGCGCGCCGGAAGCGGTGTTCATCAGCGTAATCACGCCGTCCTTGGAAGCGGAAATGCTGCGGGAGGCGTTCTTCTCGCTCTGCGCATCCACCAGCTCAAAGAGCAGGTCGCCGACTTCCACCTTGTCGCCCGCCTTGACATGCACGGCGGCGATGCGGCCGCCGTTCGCGTTTACCTGCACATCGGCATAGCGGGTCACCTTGCCGCGGCCGACTTCGCTGTCGGTGGGCGTGGTGCTCTCGCGGAAGCAGCGGACGGTGTCATCCACATCGAAGTCGCCGGTGAGGATTTCCACGGTGTATTTCTTGCCGGAGACATTCGTCACAATGCCCGTGCCCTTGTCGTTGTTGAGCTTGAGGTAGAGGGTTTCGCCCGCGTGGATGTAGCGGTTTTTCGCGTCGTTATACGCCTGGTCGGTGGAAGCGTCGATATACAGCGCGTTCTTCGGCTCGATGACGGCCAGCGCGCCGTAATGCGCGGCCACGCCGCTCGCGTCGTCGCCGACGTTTGCGAACACGGCGGAAACCGTGCCCGCCTGCGTCGCGTAAACCGGCGTGGTATCCAGCGTGAACAGGGTTTCGCCCGCGGAGACGCTGTCGCCGTTTTCATAGTCGAAGGGGAGCAGCGTGCCGGCAAACGGCGCGGTAATCTTTTCGGTATTCGGAGCGACGATTTTCGCGTCGGCAGTCGCGGCCAGCGCGCAGGAGGCGGTCAGCGTGAGCGCGGCGGCCAGCGCCGTGACAGACATCATTTTATTCATAATCATGTTCCTTTCTATTGAATGAATCGATGCAGGGACGCAAGCGCGCGTCCGTTGATGCGTAGGGTGAATCAAAACTCGGGCCGCTTACTCGACGGATTTCAGCGCTTCAACCATGTCAATCTTGCGCACCTTGCGCGCCAGCATGCGCTGAAGCAGCTCGGAGAACAGATAGGTGACGACGCACGCGATGACGATGGATTTGACCGTCGGCGCGCCCGGGTAGAAGCCGCTTTCCGGCTCGCAGGTGTGCATGATGATATCCGTCAGCGCGATGCCCGGCCAGATGCCCAGCGCCACGCCGAAGAAGGAGATGATGGAGTTTTCACGCATAATCAGGTGGCGAATCTCCTTCTGGTGATAGCCCAGCACCTTGAGCGTCGCGTATTCGCGCGTGCGCTCGACGAAGTTCATCAGGCCCATGTTGTAGCAGATGACGAACGCCAGCGCCAGCGCGATGCACGTCAGCATGGTGAACACGGCGGAGAGCGAGTCGAGCATCTGCATCATGTCGTCAATCAGCTCGGCGGGGTAATCCAGACTGTCCACCTCGTCCATATCCGAAAGCTCGGCGAGATAGGTCTCGCTCGGGTTTTTGAGCATCAGGCCGGTGGGCGTGAACTCGCCCTTGCGCAGGGATTCCCACGTCGTGCGGTTGAGGTAAATGCCCTGCGTGACGTTGTTATAGACGACCTGACCGACGGTGATGGCAAACGGCTCGTCGTCGCCGGGCAGATAGACCCGAACGGTGTCGCCGACGTGCAGGTTCAGCGTCTGCGTCAGCTTATAGGTGACGGCCGCCGTGCCCGTTTCGAGCCGGACGAAGGATTCGTCTTTGCCCAGATGAATCATCGTCTGATCGTCTTCCAGCACGGTCAGGCGCTCGGTGCGCGTGCCCGCGTCAGTGCGCAGCGAGACGGATTTTTCCATCAGGCACTCGGCGGCGTCCGCGTCGGCGCGGCGCTCATAGCTCTCGGCCTTATCGACCGTGCCCGTAAGGTTGGCAATCACGTCGTAATCCAGCGACTTGGTGTAATACTTGACGCTCAGCGACGTGACGGAATCCTGAAGGCCCAGCGAAGTGATAATCAGCATCGTGCAGCACAGCAGGCCGACGAGCATCATAACCGTGCGCAGCTTGTTGCGCATCAGGTTGCGGACAACCATCTTCGTGTTGAAGCTGAACCGCGACCAGAGCCACGTGATGCGCTCCAGCAGGATGCGCTTGCCGTTTTTCGGCGGCTTGGCGCGCAGCAGCGAGGCCGTGCATTCCTTCGCCGCGCTTCTGTACGAATACAGCAGGATGAAGATGCTCATCACCACGCTGAGCACGGTCATCGCCCACGCGAAGGCGGAAATCGGCGGCGTGAGACGATAGGGCATTTCGTTCTGCGCAATCAGCGTATCCCACAGCAGATAGGGCAGCGTGCTGTGGCCGATGAGCGTGCCCAGCACCGCGCCGACCGCAGAGGGCGCGATGGCGTAGGAGAGGTAGTGCATCTTGATTTGATGCGCGGAGAAGCCAAGCGCCTGAAGCGTGCCCATCTGCATGCGTTGGTTGTCAATCATACGCGACAGGGTCGTCATCACGATGAGCGCGGCGACGGCGTAGGCCAGTACGGGGAAGATGAGCGTCATGTTTTCAAACATCTGCGCGTCGTTGTTGGCGCGCGCGGTGCTCATGTGCGCGGTGCGGTCCACGACCAGCGCGTCGGGCAGAACGGCTTCAATCTCGGCCTGCACGGTTTCGCGGTCCGCGCCGTCCGCCATGGTGGCGACAATCTGCGTCAGCGGCAGTTCCGGAATGGCGCAGGAATTGACGAGGATGAAGCCGTATTTATCCGGATTGGCGGCCATGCCGTCGGTGACGACGATGTATTCCGGGCTGACGACAATGCCGCGGATGGTGAACGGATATTGCCGGCCGTTCAGCTTCACCGTCAGCCTGTCGCCCAGCGAAAGGCCCTTCGACTGCGCGAAGCGCTCTTCCACGAGACAGCCGCGTGGGTCGTTGGCATCCAGCAGCGCGCCCTCGCGGAGCAGCGGCTTGTTGATGGCCATTTCGCCGTCGTAAACCGTGACGGAGACGGAAACATCGCCCGGGAGCGTCGTATCCAAATCCGTCGAGGTGCGCGCGCAGACCTCTTTCACATCCGGCAGCGCCGCGACCTTCTCCAGCGCGGAGCGGTCGGCGGCGGGCAGGGTAATCCAGAAATCGGCGAGGTTGTTTTCCTCGTAATAGGTGTTGAGCGTCGTGCGGATCATGCGGGCCGTGCCGTCCAGAGCGGAGAAGGCGAACGTGCCCAATGCGCACAGCGCGATGATGGAAAGAAACTGCATCGCCGCCCGCGACATGTCGCGGCAAAGCTTCTTTCGCAGCATATTGTTTTTCGGCGTTACCATGCGATATCCTCCACGCGGGCGGGATGCTCGCATGTTTCAATCGATTCGATGCCGCCGTTCTTCACGCGAATGACGCGGTTGCCCAGCGGGGCAATCATCGCGTTGTGCGTGATGATGACGACGGTGGCGTTGTGCGTGCGGCAGACGTCCGTCAGCAGCGAGAGCACCTGCACGCCGGTCTTGGAATCCAGCGCGCCGGTCGGCTCGTCGCACAGCAGCAGCGCCGGATTTTTGCACAGCGCGCGGGCGATGGACACGCGCTGCTGTTCGCCGCCGGAAAGCTGGGCGGGGAAGTTGTTCATGCGCTTGCCCAGGCCGACCTGCTCCATCACGGTCTTGGGGTCGAGCGCATCCTTGCAGACCTGCCGCGCCAGCTCGACGTTTTCAAGCGCCGTGAGGTTGGGCATCAGGTTGTAAAACTGAAAGACGAAGCCGACGTCCGTGCGTCGGTAATCCGTCAGCTGCGGGCTGCGAAGGCCGGTAATCTGTTTGCCGCCGACGGTGATGGTGCCGCTGGTGGCCTTATCCATGCCGCCCAGCAGGTTCAAAATAGTGGTTTTGCCTGCACCGGAGGGGCCGAGCACCACGCAGAATTCGCCCTTTTCAACGGTGAAATTCACGTCGTCCACGGCTTTGACCACGGTGTCGCCCGTCTGATAATATTTGCAGACGTGCTCAAAGTTGATATAGCCCACGGAAAACCTCCTTTTCATCCCCAAGCGGGGAGTAAAAACAAATGTTTGTTTTTGTTTTTACGATACCCGAAAGAAAACGCCGACCGAAAATGCGGCGCGCATCGAACGTCGTAAAAACGAAATCCGAAATTCGTTTTTATTATATGCAGGGGAGGGAGCGTTGTCAAGCAAAAAATTGGAAAAAAGACTGACCGAAAACGAGTTAGAATATACAAACATATTCGGAAGTCTTTATACGGTTACCTTTTTGTTCTTATATAATAAAAAAGTGCGTACTTGTCTCAAGCGGGCGGGGACGGCTATGATATACGCGAGGCCTCGGAAAACGACAAGAAACCAACCCTACCCCTTGGAGGAACAAGACCATGAAAAAGATTTTTGCGCTGCTGCTGACCTGCCTGACTCTGTTTGCTGCCGCTGCGATGGCGGAAAATACCCCGACTGAGATTCGGCTGGACGCCGGACTGGTGCATGTCTATGACTTCGGAGAGAATAAGCTCCACGCTTATGTGGCCGAAGATGCGCTGGGCGACACCTGCTATGCGGTGGAGAGCCCGGAAGGCATTGTGATGATTGAAAGCACGGCGTTTGTGGCGAACAACGCGGCGTGGAAGGCGTATGTGGACGGGCTGGGCAAGCCCGTCGCGGGCAAGCTGATGGCTTATCACCCGAACGGCTCGGATGCTTACAGCGCCGACCTGCCGATTGCGACGGAAAACGCGCTGGCCAACTGGGGCGAGGGCGGCTCCATCCGCGCGCTGACCGATGGTTTTGTGGCGGCGTTCGGCGACGCGGTGGCTGCGGATCATCCAGAAAAGGCGCAGATTGTCGCGTTCGGCGACACCGTGACGCTGGCCGGACTCGACTTTGTGATTCGCGCCGAGGGCGACGACGCATACGGCATCGAAATTCCGGCAATCAACTGCGTGTACATCCACATGATGGGTTCGGACTGCCACAACATTCTGACGAGCGCGGCGCACATTCAGGCGTTCAAGGCCGAACTGGAAGGGTTTGACTATGCGCTTGTGCTGACCGGTCACCATGCGCCCGAGGGCATGGACGGCGTTGCGGCGAAGATTGCGTATCTGACTAAGACTGCCGAGCTTGCGGAAAGCTGCGCCGACGCGGAGAGCTTCACCGCAGCGATGAACGAGGCCTTCCCGAATTACGCGGGCGCCAATTATCTGGAAATGACGGCGGGTTTCCTGTTCCCGACGGCTCGGTAAAAGCGGGCAATACATCAAAAAACGCGGGTCTGTCGAGCGACAAATCCGCGTTTTCATATAGAAATGCAAAAGGTCCGCTATTTCAGCGAAAATGCGCCGAAAACGTGGTCATACGCCGAAACATCCTCAAAAACATCATAGCTTTCGCAGTCGCATGCGATGTAATCCGCGTTGATGAAGCCCGAAAACGCTGCCGCGCCGCTTTCAACCGTGACGCGGATGTTGGCGTAGTAAGTATTCTGATATTCCACCACGTCGAGCAGCTCAAACTGCGTATCCGTGCCGACATAGGCGACCCGCCCGCCCGGGTAAGGAAACACGTTATCGCCCTTGTGCGGCGAATCCCACAGGGAGACGCGGCGACCCGTGATGCGCACATGACCGTAATCCTTGCAGGTTTCATCCGGACAGACGAAGGGAAGCGCGCCGTCCCAGCCATCCGTGCGGGCGTAGATGTGCGTCGCCAGATGGCGCGCGGCCTGCTCGCTGCCCAGCGCCTGTGCGGCGGGGGATTTCTCCGCCGATGCGGTTGAACAGAGAGGCAGAAAAAGCGCAAACAGCAAAAAGAAGAAAGAGCGGCGTTTCAAGCCCCGATCACCTCGCCTTCGGATGGGTTACCTTTTGGTAAGTATACCACAATAAAGTGCGTACTTCACAAATGAATTTTTGAAGCGTACAATAAAATCATTCCAAGGGGAAAGGCCCCTCGGACAACATCAAACCCTATGGAGGATACCCAAAATGAACAAAGTCGTCACGTTTTTGAAGCAGAATCCCGTGCAGTATCTGGCCACCGTCGGCCGCGACGGCAAGGCGAAGTGCCGCCCGTTTATGTTTGCGGGCGAGCTGGACGGTAAGCTCTGGTTCTGCACCAACAATCAAAAGGACGTTTATCGGGATATGCAGCAGAATCCGGAAATCGAGATTTCCGTTTCGAGCGCCGACTATGCGTGGATTCGCCTGCACGGCAAGGCCGTGTTTGAAAACAACATGGCGGCCAAGGAAATGTGCCTCGCCAACCCGATTGTCAAGGGCCAGTACGGCGAGGCGACGAACCCCATCTTCGAGGTGTTCTATCTGGAAGCGCCGCACGGCGTGATTGCGGATTTCTCCGGTAACGCGCCCTACACGTTCTGATTGCGCCCCGATTACGCCTGAAGGAGGAAAACGACGTGCAGACTCAAGACTACCTCAAACTGCTGGTGGAGGAAATCCATTCGGCCGCCCTTGCGACGCTCGATGACGAAGGCCGCCCGCAGACGCGCATCATCGATATGATGCTCTGGGATGAGCGCGGCGTGTACTTCCTGACGGCGAAGGGCAAAGCGTTTTACCGCCAGCTGATGAAGCAGGGCTATGTAGCGCTGTCGGCGACGAAGGACAAGGTTTCCGTCTCGCTGCGGGGGCGCATCCGCAACATCCACGCGGAGAAGCTCGACGAGATTTTTAACAGGAATCCCTACATGAAGGCCATTTATCCCGGCGATACCCGCACGGTGCTGGAGGTCTTTTGGCTGTATGAAGCGGAAGGCGAATATTTCGATATTCGCGACCCGTCGCATGTGACGCGGGACAGCTTCGCCATCGGCTGCCCGAATCAAAAGCCCGTCGGCTATTTCATCACGCAGCGCTGCACGGGCTGCGGGAAATGCCTGACGGTCTGCCCGCAAAAATGCATCGATATCGCCCAAACGCCCGCCATCATCGACGCCAAACGCTGTCTGCACTGCGGGCGGTGCGCGGAGAGGTGCGAGATAAGAGCGGTGGAGATGAGAGGATAAAACGGAAGAAAGAAGCATCCGTCCGAGCGTTCGGGCGGATGCTTTTGTATATCGGGAGAATGAGGAAAACACAAGAATTTTTCAGTGTCCCCCCATCGTCTGCCCCTGATTTTTATCATTTCGTTTGTTGAGCACGTCGGCGAACGGGTCGTCGTCCGCCTGACTGTCCTCATCGATTAAGCCGTCGGATTTGAGCATATCGCGCATGACGTCCATCTCGCTTTCCAGGTCGATGAAGCGGTATTCATCCAGCGCTTCGACCTGTTTGCGGAAGGCCTTGTCGATTTCGCCGACGGCCTGAGAGATGCGCGCGCGCACTTCGCGGGCCTTGGGGGTGTTGGCGCTCTTTTCCAGCTTGGCGCGGGCCTCGAGCAGGCGGAGCGTGGTCGGCAGATAATAGCGGAGGAAGGTGCGCAGCTGGGAGAGCAGCTGCGGGCGCTGCTCCAAAATGGAGAGAATCTGGCCGCAGCTGTTTTCGATGGAATCGATTTGTGCGGAAAGCTCAGGGTCGGGAATCAGGTCGTTGGCGTGGCGGATGCGGCGCATGGCCGCGCGGCCCTCGCGGATGACCTCGCTGACCTCGTCGTTCGTATCGGCGGCTTCCTCAGCCTGCCGGGGCTGCTCCTCGCGGCGCGCGCGGGAGGCGGAAGCCTCGGTCTGCCGCCACGCGTCCTCGATATCCGCGTCGTCGGTGACGGTGCAGTCCTCGTCGGCGTAGGCCTGCCCGCTGCGGCCATAGCCGCTCCATTCGCTGTCCTGCGCGTCCTCATCCTCCGCGGCCTTGGTCAGCGCGTGGAACGCCACATACACGACGACGGGGCCGATGGGGCCGCCGATGGCCAGCGACATGGCATACCACGCCCAGCGGGGCAGATAATCCAGCTTATGGAGCAGCTGTTTGGCGTTTTTCATATCGATATCCTCCGAGGGGAAAGCGCCCCTGTGATACATAAAATGGAACAGCTATCATTATATCAGACTGCGGCGCGGTTGTCATCAAAAAGGGAGAAAAAATGCCCGAACCGAAAATCGGTCGGGCCGAATGGGAAAAGGTTAAGCCTTATTCTTTCTGCCGAAGGAGAAGCGCTTTTTCTTTTCACCGGATTTGGCGGCGGTCGGCGGTTCCTGGGTTTTGGTCGGCACGGGGCGGGCGACGGTTCGGCGGATATCGTTGGCGACGAAGCGGATATCGCTCAGCACGCCGTCCAGCACGCCGGTTTTCAGGAAGTTGACGCACGTAATCCACACAATCGGGGCGACGACAAGGCCCGTCACGCCCGCGATGCGCATGCCCGCGTACATGGAGAACAGCATTTGCAGCGAGGAGAAGCCCGTCGCGCCGCCGAGGATGCGCGGCTCAAAGATGCGGCGGATGATATACAGAATGCCGTAGAGCAGCAACAGCTTAAGGCCCATGTCAAACAGGCCGATGGCCATGCAGATCAGCCCCCACGGCACGAGCACCGTGCCCGCGCCGAAGAAGGGGATGAAATCCAGAAACGCGAGAATCAGCGCGATGGGCAGGGGATAGGGCACGCCGATGATAAAGAAGGCCACGAGGATGATGCCCATATCCAGCAGGGCGAAAATCAGCTGGGAGCGGAAGAAGCCGAACACCGCCGCGCGGAAGCTGTGGCCCATCAGGCGGATGGAGTTTTTGCCGCGTACGCCGAGGTAGCTGTAAATATTTTCGCGCAGATTCGGGAAATCTGCCGTGATGATGCAGCTGGCGAGCACGAGCACGGTCAGGAAGATGATGAAGCTGGGCACTTCCAGCGCGACGTTGCGGGAGATGCCCATCACATAGCTGAGCGCGCCCGAAAGCAGGGTTTTCAGCCATTCCCACGCGCTGCTGAGCAGGGAAAAGATTTCGTCGCCCACGCCTGCGTATTCGGCGGGCAGCTTAGCCAGCACCTCCTGCAGCCAGGTGACCAGCTCGTTATACAGCCCCTGCAAATCGGCGATGAAGCCGGGCACGCTGCGCGCCAGATCGATGGCCTGTGAGACGAGCTGGCCCGCGAAAAACAGGCACAGGCCGAACAGCAGCGCGTAAAACACCAGCACGAGGATATAGGAAAACAGCTTGCGGGTCAGGCGCATGTGGCGCTGGAGCCACGCGATGACGGGGTTGAACATCCACGCCATGGTAAACGCGAGGATGAACGGCAGCAGAATGCCGACAATCGGCCCGCCGAGCAGCGCGACGGCCACGACGCTGACCACGCCGATGCAGATTTCGGCAATCAGGCGCAGATAGGTCTTGCGGCGCTCGGTCATCGGCTCGGGGGTTTGCAAATCACTCATGAAACATCGGTTCCTTTCTTAACAAAACGGTCAAACAAAACGGTCAAACGGTTCGGATTCGGGTTTAGGCGAATCATTCGGTTTTCGGCGCGGGCAGACCGAGCGTCTCATGCAGCAGGCGGACGTTTTCCTCCAGATTGAGGATGACGCTGCTTTCGCCGTAATGCCAATAGCCCTCATACGGCACGGCGGAGCGGATGACCTGCGCGCCGCGCATCCAGAGCGCGTCAAAGACGAGCTTGGCCTGTTCGCCGCCGCTGAGGGAGGACTGCCACGCATGGTCCATGCTGCGGACGACGGAGACGACGTTCGCGGCGCTCATCTTTTTGGTCTGCCGAACGAGCGCGGAGAAGAGCTTGGTCTGTCTGTCGCCGCGGCCCAGGTCGTTATCCAGCTTGCGGCAGCGGGCGTAGCAGAGCGACTGCGCGCCGTTGAGGCGGCAGACGCCCTCGGCCAGCGGGTATTCGGGGTACACACCCTCGCGGTTGTCGATATAGCGCGCTTCGGCCTCGGTCAGCTCGACCTCCACGCCGCCCATCGCGTCGATAATGGTGATGACGGAGGAGAAGTTGACGCGGAACCAGCCGTCGATGTTCAAATCGAACACCCGTTCCAGCGTGTCGATGAGCGCGTTTTCATCCTGCGCGCGGACGATGGTGTTGAGCTTGACGTTTTTATTATATTCGTTGGGCACGACGATATCGCGCGCAAACGTCACGGCGTGGATTTTGCCCGAGTCAAAGCCGACCTGCACGAGCATCATCACGTCGCTGCGGCCGCTGTCATTGAGCGAGCCGTAGTTGTCGATGCCCATGATGAGGAAGGTTTTCGTGCCGTGCGGATGGAAAATCAGCACGAAGGCCAGCAGCAGCACGGCGACAATCAGCGCAATGCGCGCCGCTTTGTGGCTGCGGAAAAACGACTGAAGCGTAGAAATGCTTTGCATAAGTCCCTGCTTTCTTACGTGTGTGCGTGAAAAGAATATGCATGAAAAATCTAACTTACAACATAACATAAATAAGGCCGAAAATCAAGTGAGCGGGCTCGGAAAACGGATAAATTGAGCGAATCAGTCGATTTTTATTGCGGTAAGACAGCTTTTCGTGTATAATAAAAATGTTATGGATTTTTGCGCGTCGCCGCATGACGGCCTCGCTCAAGATAGATGTGTTTCGTCGGGATGACCTCCGCCGGACACGGCAGAAAGAAAAAGACGAAAAGGCGCCTGCAAAGAGCGTCTGTTTGAAGCTGCGCAGACAACGGCCTGCGCAAAGAAAGGAAATTTTTGTGGCAGAAAACGAAAACAGAGACTTGAATAAGCCGAATCAGAATCAGAATAGCAACAACCAGACCCCGAATAACGCCCATGCGGAGCAGAACCCGCGCGCCCCGCGCCGCCGCCCCGCGCCCCGCGCCGCAAGGCCGGCCGCCGAGGGCGAGACGCAGACGACCGGCGCCGCGCCGCGCAAACCGCGCATGC
>CAKURR010000013.1 GCA_934675735.1 uncultured Clostridia bacterium | reverse complement strand
AACGGCGCGAGTCTGGGGACGAAAACGAAATACCAAATGGATGACCGATACCGATACGCGTTTGACGTGACCTATGCAAAGGGCGTGCTCACGGCGAAGGGATACGACGCGGACGGAAGCGTTGCAGCGACGGACGAGGTCAAGACGAGCACGGGCGTGGCGGCGAAGCTGGCGCTTTCAAGCTACAAGCCGACAGTCGATGTGACCGGCGACGATTTGGTGTTTATCACGTGCGACGTGCTGGACGAGAACGGCGTGTTTATCCCGAGTGCGGACACGGTGGTCACATTTACCTGTGAGGGCGGCGAAGTGCTGGGGACGGACAACGGCAACGCGGCGTGCGTGGAGAACATGCGCGGAAACGTGAGAAGCGCGTTCAGCGGGAAGTGTTTGTGCGTGTGTCGGCACGACGGCGTGGCCGGGGAGATGGTTGTGACGGCGCGGGCGGACGGCGTTGAAAGCGCGAGCATCACGGTCAAAAAAGTTTGACTTGCTTAAATTACAGGGCCGAAATCGGTCTGTAATTAAAACGAGCGTGTGTTATTTACTCAATTTGACAAAAGGGGGACAGCGATGTTTGACGCAGAGAGATTGATTGACCTCTTCGAGCGGATGAGCCGCGAACGCTGGGGCTACAAGTGGGGCGGGCACGAAGAAGGGCTGGTGGATTGCGCGGGGGCGTTTCAGTGGGCTTTGGCGCAGCTGGGCGTGAAGATGGCCGAGCGGAGCAGCAACTACATCGCGCGCAGAATGGTCGGCGAGATGCGGCCCGCGAGCGAGGCGAAGCCCGGCTGGGTGATGTTTCGCTGGAGGGAGGCAAACGGCGACACGCCGAGCAGATGGCTGGACGGGCGCGGGGATTTTTACCACGTCGGGCTGATGGGCCGAGACGGCAAGGTACTCAACGCGCAGAGCGAAGCGACGGGCTTTGTGGAAAGCCCGCTGCGCAACTGGTCGTTTGCCGCGCCGCTCAAGGCGGCGGATTACGGAAAGACAAGCGGAGACAAGGAGGAGACAGACATGTTTGGCAATGCGACGGTAAGCGTCACAAGCGGGCATTTGAATCTGCGCGAGGGCGCGAGCACGCGGGGCAAGGTCATCGGCAGCCTTGAAAACGGACAGCGGGTGAACGTCATCCGCGACGCGGGGAACGGCTGGGTATTCCTCAAAACCGAAAGCGGGGAGGCGGGATACGCGGCGAAGGACTATCTGACGGAGGACGACGCGGCGCGGGAGCAGGACGGCGCGGATGAGACGGACGCGGCGGATGCTTCGGCGGGGACGACCACGCTCACGGACGGAAACGGTGTGTACATTATGCTGGTGGGACGCTGGCAGATTGCAGACGATTAAGGAGGCTTGAAGATGCACATTTCTGAAATCTGGGACAAGGTACTGAAGATGGCGGCGCTTGTCGGCGGGGCGATTGCGGGCGCAATGGGAGGATGGGACACGTTGCTGATTGTACTGTGCTACATGATGGCGATTGACTACGCGACGGGCTGGATTTGCGGGGCGATGGGCAGAAGCCCCAAAAGTGACGGCGGCGCGCTGAGCAGCAAGGCGGGATGGAACGGGCTGCTGAAAAAGGCGGTCATGTTGATTGTGGTCTTTATGGCGGCTCAGCTGGACCGCGTGATGCCCGAGGGCAAGCAGATTTTCCGCGACGCGATGGCGATGTTCTATATCGCCAACGAGGGACTGAGTGTCGTGGAGAATTTGGCCATCATCGGCGTGCCGTTCCCCGGTTTTATTCAAAAGGCGCTCGAACAGCTCAAACAGAAGAACGATGATGGGGAGAAAGACGGCTGATTTCGCGTCATAATCCGCGGCATAATTTGTCATAAAAGCGGCGTTTGGCATGGGAAGCACGGCTTCCCATGCTGGAGGGATGAACGCCCGAAAAATCTATATGGCACAAAGAAAAAAACAAGGATTCCGGCGATTGCCGGAATCCTTGTTTTGGTGCGGATAGCGGGGGTCGAACCCGCACGCCGTGAAGCAGGGGATTTTAAGTCCCCGGTGTCTGCCATTCCACCATATCCGCGTAATCTACATTATATCGGCTTCGGGATTTCTTGTCAAGCAAGAGAAAATCTGATACAATGCCTTCACAAGGCCAAAAAGGCCAAACTTCGGCGAAAGCGGGCGGATAAAATGAAAAAACGGACGGTGCGGCTTCAAAACGCGGTGCTGGGCGAGGGCATGCCCAAGGTCTGCGTGCCTGTAATGGGGGAAAACCCCGAAGCGCTGGCGGAAATGACCGACGCGGCGCGGGCGGAGGCGGATATCATCGAACTGCGGCTGGACAGCGCCGCGCCGACGCTGGACGCGGAGAAGGCGCGGTGCGCATGCGAAACCGTCCGCGAGCGGGCGGGGAACGTGCCCATTTTGGCGACGATGCGCACGGCGCGCGACGGCGGCGCGGGCGACGCGGACGCGGCGCGATACGAAGCGCTGCTCGCGCTGCTGGTGAAGGAACGCCTGTGCGACGCGCTGGATGTGGAACTGAGCGTCGGGGAGGAAGCCTTTGCGCGCATCGTCGGCAAGGCGCACGCGGCGGGCGTCCCCGTTGTCGGCTCGTTCCACGACTTTGAAAAGACTCCGAAAAAGGACGAGATGGCCGCGCGGCTGCAAAGGATGGCGGCGCTGGGCGCGGACGTGTGCAAAATCGCGGTCATGCCCCGCAGTCGAAAGGACGTTGTGGCGCTGACGGCGGCCTGTGCGCAGGCGGACGACGAGCTGCCGCAGCCGATTATCGCCATCGCGATGGGCGAGCTGGGCGCATCCACGCGCATCTGCGCGGAAGCGATGGGCAGCTGTCTGAGCTTCGGCACGGCGGGCAGGGCGAGCGCCCCCGGGCAGACGGAGGCGGGCGAGCTGCGCCGCGCGATGGAGGCCGTGCACACCGCGCTGACGGGCGGCGGACAAGGATAAACCGAAGAATATAAAGAAATCGGCCCGCAAACCGACGGATGCAAAGCAAAAAACATTCATAATCAAAAAAGAAAAGAAAATGTAGGACAAATCTTTACAAAAAAGCATATGCCGTTTATAATGGTTTTAACAAAGGGCGTTGCCCGACAGAGGAGGATATCTCATGAAGAAGTTTGCGACCCTGATGCTGGCGCTCGCGATGCTGATTTCCTGCGCGGCCCTCGGTATGGCAGAGGATATCACGCTGGACGTCATCATCTGCCAGTACGGCCCCAAGACCAACGACTGGTTCACCGGCACGGGCATGAACGGCACCAGCTTCGTCAAGAAGTTTGAAGAAGCGAACCCCGGCATCAAGCTGAATCTGGAAGTCGTTTCCTGGAACGACGTTTACACCGTGGTGTCCACCCGCATCAGCAACAACAATGCGCCGGACATCCTGAATCTGGACTCCTTCGCCGATTACGCGAACGAGGGCCTGCTCATGCCGGTCAAGGATTACTGCCCGGAAGAGCTGTACAACGATTTCTTCCCGAGCTTCATTGAGCAGTCCGTCATCGACGGCACCGTGTGGGCCGTGCCGGATCTGGCTTCCGCCCGCGCGCTGTATTACAACGTCGATCTGCTCGAGGCGGCCGGCGTTGAAGTGCCGACGACTTGGGCCGAGCTGGAGGACGCCTGCCAGGCGCTGGTGGACTTCTACGGCGGCGACGTGTATCCGTGGGGCATCGACATGACCACGGACGAAGGTCAGGCTGCGTTCGCTTACTACGCATGGGGCAACGGCGGCGGCTTCGTCGATGACGAGGGCAACTGGACGGTCAATTCCGACGCGAACGTCGAAGCGGTCGAGTTTGCGGTTGACCTGTACAACAAGGGCTACACCAACCCGAATCCGGCGACCCAGACCCGTTATGACCTTCAGGATATGTTCGGCGCGGGCAAGCTGGCGATGGTCATCGCCCCGAACTCCCTGCCGACCTACATTGCCGATAAGGGCTACACCGGCGTGAACTACGCCGTGGCCGATATCCCGCACAACGAGGGCAAGACGTCCAGCTCCGTCGGCGTTATGGACCGCATCATGGCGTTCAAGGACGACAGCGCGCCGGATCAGGCTGCCCGCAACGAGGCCATCGGCAAGTTCCTGACGTTCTTCTACGATCCGGAGAACTACGTGGGCTGGGTCAGCATGGAAGACTTCCTGCCGGCCGTGAACTCCGCCGTGGCGGCGCTGGTCGAGGCGAATCCGTCCTTTGAGGCGTGGCTGAACGTGCTGGACGGCTGCAAGTTCTACCCGACCGCGAAGGCCGAGTGGATTGACGTGAAGCAGGGCGCGGCGGCTGTTGAGCAGAGCGCGCTGACCGGCGGCGACGTCAAGACGCTGCTCGACGAGCTTCAGGCGAAGATCACCAAGTAACGCTGAACTTGGCTTAACGAAAGCAAACGAATGAGGGAAGGGGGTTGGAAAATCCGACCCCCTTCTTTTCGGCCTTTATGAGAGAGCCCCTGAAAAGTATCTTTTGTGCTTCAAATCCGTTTCATGATGCCTTTAGGGCTGCGTCGGGCTATCGCCCGAACCCATTTGGGGACGCAGTCCCCAAACCCCTTCTTCGCTTCGCGCCTATAAACCGTTTCTGATGTAAAAATAAAATGGAGGGAAATCCAAGAACCTCAGGTTCTTGGTGGGGTTTGGGGCGACGCCCCAAGCGTTTCCCCAAACAGATGAGGAGGTAAACCAGATTGAATTCCGTTCTCGTGCGTCACAAGTGGGAGCCTTACGTTTGGCTGCTGCCGAGCATCCTGCTGATGACGATTTTCGTCGTTTTCCCAATCGGCATCGTCTTTAAGCTCGCGTTCAGCGAGATTTCCAAGGCGGGCATTGTCGGCGGCTTCATCGGCTTTGAAAACTTCAAGGAGGCCGTTTCCGCGCCCGTGTTCGGCACGGTGATGCTCAACACGCTGGTGTGGGTCGTCTCGGTCGTCGGCCTGTCCACGCTGCTGGGGTTCATCGTCGCGATGACGCTCAACCAGAAGTTCCATGGCCGCAAGTTGGCGCGCTCGGTCGTCGTGTTCCCGTGGGCGACGTCGCTGGTCATTCAGGCCTCCGTGTGGAATTACATCATCAAATACGAATACGGCAACCTGAACAACGTGCTGCTCAACTTGGGCATCATTCAGGATGCGATTAACTGGCGCGCCACCTATCAGATTGAGTTCGCGTGGGAATGCGGCGTGGGCATTTTCGTCACGATTCCGTTCGTCACGTTCTGCGTGCTCTCCGGCCTGCAATCCATCGACGCGGCGTATTACGAGGCGGCGACGGTGGACGGCGCTTCCTGGTGGCAGAAGCTGACGAAAATCACCATTCCGCTGGTGCGCCCGTCGCTGACGGTGAGCACGGTGCTCAACGTGATTTACGTGTTCAACTCTTTCCCGATTATCTACACCATCACCAAGGGCGCGCCGGCGAATAAGACGGATACGCTTATCACCTACCTGTACATGCTGGCCTTCTACGACCAGAAGAAGGGCCCGGCGACGGCGCTGTCCGTCATCGGCTTCCTGATTCTGTGCGCGGTGGCGGGGCTGTATATGGTCATCTCGCTGCGGAAGGAGGATCAGACCTGATGGAGAGACAAAACAAAAGCAGGCTGATGGTCTGCCTGAGCTGTCTGCTCATTACACTGTCCGTTCTGCTGCTTCCGCTGGCGTTCTTTGAAACGAGCATCTTCGTCAAGCGCAGCGCGAACACGTTTGTCGGCGACGAAAAATATGTCGAGGCGCGCGCGGAGGCGGAGGCCGTCGCGGCGCAGTACGAGGGCGCGACGATTGAAGAAAGCGTGACCGAGCGCGTTAACTCGAAGGGCGTGACCACGTCGATGGTCACCTTCACGGTGAAAGAGACGGTCAGGCGCAACGGCCTTGACTTCCTGCTGGGCCATATCGGCCGCAGCGAGGGCACGGCGGGCATCGGCCCGACGAACGTGATGCGCCTGCTGGCGCTCTGTCTGGCGGCTTCCGTGGCGCTGGCGTTCTGCGCAAGCTATAAGACGCTGGCCCTGCCGCGCGAGCAGCTGCCCGAAAAGGCGAAAAAGCTGTATCTGGCTTCCGGCGTGTTTGCGCTGATTGCGCTCTTCTGCGTGCCCGCGTTCGCGAGGGCGGTGAACTACACGTTCTCCCGTCAGGTGGATCTGCTGGTCGGCGGCCACATTCAAAACGACGCGCTGCTGGCTCAGCTGAACGCCTTCCTTTACGGCGGCAGTGCGGGCGACAACCTGCTCGACATGCTCGGCGGGCTGACGGTGCGCACGAACTGGGTGCTGTGGATTGCGTTTGCGTCGATTTTCCTGCTGCTGTGCGCGATTACGTATCTGCGCTGCGGCGAGCTGAAAAAGACGTTGGCGCGCGGCGGGCTGTATCTGTTCGTCGTCGCGCTGTGTATCTTCATCCTCTATCCGTTCTACGTGATGCTGATTACAGGCTTCCGCAGCAACGCGGAGACGACGGATATGTACTTCCTGCACATGCTGCCCACGAAGTGGGTGTGGAGCAACCTCAAGGATATCTGCGACCGCGGCGTGCTGCGCTTCCTGCTCAACTCCATCATGCTTTCCACCGGCGCGACGGCGATTGCGATGCTCTGCGGCATTCCCGCGGCCTACGCGATGGCGCGCATGAATTTCAAGGGGCGCAACCTGTTCCTCGGCTTTGTCATCATGAGCCAGATGTTCTCCCCCGTGGTGCTGCTGGTCGGCATTTCCCAGCTGATGAACACGCTGCATTTGAACGACACGATTCTGGGCCTGATGCTCATCAACGCGGCGTTCAATCAGGCGTTTGCCATCTGGCTGCTGCGCGGCACGTTCGTCTCCATTTCGCCGGAGATGGAGCAGGCCGCCTGCATCGACGGCTGCAACACGGTCGGCGCGCTGTGGCACATCCTGCTGCCGATGGCCGCGCCGGGCATTGTGACGACGCTCATTTTCGTGTTCATCAACTCGTGGAACGAATACACGATTTCCACCGTGCTCATCTCCACGCCGGCGAACAAGCCGATTACCGTGGGCATCACGCAGTTCAGCTCGTTCAACATGATTGAGTGGCAGTATCTCTTCGCGGCGGCGCTGCTGGCGACCATTCCGGTCATCATCCTGTTTATGTGCATCGAAAAGCACCTCGCCGAGGGCCTGACCTCCGGCGGCGTGAAGGGTTAATTCAAAGTGTGAATCAAGGAGCTTCCGCGAAGGAGGAAGCCGCCGCCTTCGGGCGGCCGAGAGGGCGATTAACATGAATCAGCATATCGAAAGCGTCGTCATTCAGTTTGATATTCCGGACGGCGCGTGGACGGCTGAGCCGTATGGCAACGGCCACATCAACGACACCTATCGGGTCACGACGGGGGAGAAGCGTTTTATTCTCCAGCGCGTCAACAGCTACGTCTTTCCCAAGCCGGAGGACGTGATTGAAAACATCGAGCGCGTGACCGCGTTCCTCAAGGCGCAGATTGCGCGGGAGGGGGGCGACCCCGAGCGCGAGACGCTGACACTGGTCAAGACGCATCGGGGCGAATACTTCGCCTACGACGCGGAGGGCGGCCTGTGGCGCATGTATTTGTTCATCGAGGACACGATTTCCCGCGATCTGCCGGATACGCCCGAGCTGTTTGAGCTTTCGGGCGAGGCCTTCGGCAAATTCCAGCGGCAGATGGGCGCGTTCCCCGCGGATTCGCTGCATGAGACGATTCACGATTTCCACAACACCCCTGCGCGCTACCGACAGCTTCAGGACGCGATTGCGCGCAACGAGGCGGGGCGGCTGGGCGAGGTTCAGGCGGAAATCGACTTCTGCCGCAAGTATGAGCGCGAGGTGCACACCCTGCTCGACGCGCTGAAAAACGGAGAAATCCCGCTGCGCGTGACCCACAACGACACCAAGCTCAACAACGTGCTGCTCGACAGCGAGACGGGGCGCGGCGTGTGCGTTATCGATTTGGACACGGTGATGCCCGGTCTGGCGGCGTATGACTTCGGCGATTCCATCCGCTTCGGCGCGAGCACGGCGGCGGAGGACGAACCGGATCTGAGCCGCGTGCAGCTTTCGCTGACGATGTTCGAGGCGTTTACCCGCGGCTTTTTGAAAGAGGCCGGGCAGGCCCTGAACGCGCGCGAAATCGAGCTGCTGCCGATGGGCGCGAAGCTGATGACGCTGGAATGCGGCATGCGCTTTCTGGCCGACTATCTGAACGGCGACAAGTATTTCCGCGTGCACCGCGAGGGCCACAACCTCGACCGCGCGCGCACGCAGTTTGAGCTGGTGCGCCATATGGAGGAAAACCGGGCGCAGATGGCCGATATCGTTCGGCGCTGCGCGCAATAAAAAGGCGGACGGCTGATTTCCTACATTTTTTAGGAAATGAGCCGTCCGTTATTTGCGTGCTCGTGCGTTGATTTGCCGGGCAATCTCGGGTATAATCAAATATCATGACCCACGGAAGGACTTGATACCATGAAGGCAGCGCCCGCAGCCCGCCCGTTGCTCACATTCGGCCAGTGCCTCAAGGAGATACTCAACAAGCGCAAACTCTCCGCCTCGGCGCTGTCCCGCATGATGGAGCAGAAGAGCCGCAACAGCATGTTCCGCATTCTGGATGACACCAGCGGATACGCCGTACAGGCGGCGTTTTGGGCGAGTTTGAAGGAGAGCGGCTGCCTGAACCTGACGCGGGAGGAGCAGCGCGCGCTGGAAGAGGCGCTGGAGGTCAGCCGCGTCGGCCCGACGGGCTACATGACCAATCTGGCCATGCACAGGCTGCTGGGCGATGTGGACAGCCCGCCCGCGCCGGAGACGCCCTTCCGCATCGACCGCAGCATCGACGGCACGGTTACCACTTTTCGCGAGGCGATGGAGCGGCTGGCCGAGCAGTATAAGCGCGTGCATTTCACCATCACCGGCTGCTGCTACCGCGCCGTGTTTGAGCGCATCGCCGCCGCGTTTGCGGGCAGCGCGTGCGAATTGAGCATCGAACACTATATGTATACCGGCGGGGACGAAATCATCAGCTGCGTTTCGGCCATTCAGCCCGTGCTCTATCTGCCGACGTATCAGGGCTACTGCATCGAGGAAAACCTGTTCAACGAGCAGCGCGAACAGGTCTACCGCTGCAACACCATCGCCGCCCGCTGCGAGGACGCCGAAGGGCGGAAACAGACGTTCATGGTCGTGATGATTGACCCGCGGCGCATGATTTCCATCGGCCTGGCCGACGAGCGCAATATCGCCATTCTGGAACGGATGATGCGCGAGGACCGCCCCAAGATGCACCCGATTAAGAGCAGCTTTTCGCTCAACCACGCGCCGGAGGATTATCTGGCCTACACCAAAAGCTTTTGGAAGCTGGAACGCGGCCGCGGCGTGTATGATATCAAGCTCGACGTGCCGATTAACTTTATCGCGCCCGAGGTGCTCGTCGGCCCCGCGCGGGACGGCTTTATCGAGCAGGGGTTCGCCAAGGACAGCGAGCTTGACGCGCTCATCGGGCAGTTTTACGAGGTGCACAAGAAGCGGTTTGACAACTATTTTCAAAAGCGCCGCCCGACGCACACCATCTTTTCCAAACAGGCGATGGAGCAGTTCGCGCGGACGGGCAGAGAGAGCGATCATTTCTTCGCCATTCGCCCGTTTACCCCGGAGGAGCGCGTCCGGATTCTGCGGCATTTGAGAGAACAGCATGCCGAAAACCCGTATTTCTCACTCTATTTCTTTCAGCCCGAATATCATCAGCCGCGCACGGAAATCTGTCTGTATGAGGGCGTGGGAACGATGCTCACCGTCGCCGACACGGATTACGATTTCTCCGGCGCGCACGCGGAAGCGCTGATTACCCAGCCCGAGTTCAGCCGAAAGTATAAAGAGTTTTTCATGCAGGATTTGCTGGAAAGCAAGGTGCTCCCGCCGCGGGAGACGCTTAAAACCCTGAACGAGCTGATTGAAATTGCGGAAAATGCGTAAAAGCGAACCCCTTTTCATGCTAAACTGTCAGGCCGACGCAAAAGCGCGGCTTGATTTTTTTGTCCCGCGGGCGTATCATGCAGGCAGAGACTTTTGTTTTCGAGCAAAAAACGAGCGAGGGGTTTTGGCCTTCGGAATCGAATTTGCGCATGCATCATTTCCCGAGCGAATCAAAGGAACGGTCATGAAAAACATCATCTTTGAAAAGAAGAATATCGGTCTGATTGCCCTGTTCGCGGCGCTCATCGCCGCCGTCCTTTTGCTGACGGCGGGCGACAAGCCCGAAGAGGAAGCGCCCCTGCCCGACGTGCGGCTCACCGAAATTCGACCGCATACAACCCAAACCAACGCCGACGGGCGGGCGATGGGCTTCATCACGCTGACCAACTTCGGCGATGACGACGCGGATCTATCCGGCTGGGGGCTGGCCGACCGCGTCTACAAGGTGAAATATGTCTTTGAAAGCGGCACGGTGCTTCACAGCGGTGAAAGCCTGAGCGTGTATCTGGCGGGCAAGCATGGCGCAAGCGGGGCGGAGCGCTATGCCTCCTTCGGCTTGTCCGCGCATCACGAAGAGCATGTCTGGCTCTATGCCGCCGACGGGCGCACGGCCGACGAAGCGCAGCTGCCCGCGCTGGGGGCGGAGGGCGCGTATGTGCGCGTGGGGGATGAATGGGTGAGCGTCGCGCCGGAGGAATCCCTGCCCGCTCTTGTTTAACCCGCTTGCGCATGATACAATGAAAAAAGACTGAAAAAAGACCGAAATCGGAGGCGTTCCCCTTTGAATAAGCAGAACACGGCGGATTTCTCGCAAGGCAGCATCGGCTCGCGCATCATGGCGCAGGCCATCCCGCTGAGCCTGGCCGAGATTGTGCAGATGCTGTATAACATCGTAGACCGTATCTTTTTGGGCCACCTGCCGGACGGCAACACGCTGGCGCTGACCGGCGTCGGGCTGATTTTCCCGATTGTATCCATCGTCGGCGCGTTCACCAGCCTGTACAGCTCGGGCGGCGCGCCGATTTTCGCGATGGCGCGGGGGCGGAAGGACGAAGAGCGCGCGCTGCAAATCCAGAGCACGGTGTTTGCGCTGCTGCTCGTCTCGTCGCTGGCGCTGATGGCGCTGTGCTACGCGGTCAGGCGGCCGCTGCTGTTTCTGTTCGGCGCGAGCGAGGATTCATTTGTCTATGCGGATGCGTATCTGAAGGTCTATCTGCTCGGCACGCCGTTCACCATGCTGGCCACGGGGCTGAACCCCTTCATCAACGCGCAGGGCTGCCCCAAAATCGGTATGATGACCACGGTGCTGGGCGCGGCGATGAACCTTGTGCTCGACCCGCTGTTCATCTATGTGTTCAACATGGGCGTGACGGGCGCGGCTGTGGCGACGGTCATCAGTCAGGCGGTCAGCTGCATCTGGGTGCTGCGCTTCCTCTCCGGCGAGCGGGCGATTCTGCCGCTGAATATGCGCAGGGCGCGAATCTGCACCTTCCTGCTGAAGGATATCCTCAGCCTGGGCGTGGTCGGGTTCATCATGAAATTCACCAATTCGCTGGTGCAGGTGGCCTGCAACAAGATGCTCTCGATTTACGGCGGAGACCTGTATGTCGGCGTGATGACGATTATCAACTCCATCCGCGAGGTGATTACCCTGCCCGTCAGCGGCATCACCGAGGGCGCGCGCCCCGTGCTCAGCTATAACTACGGCGCGCGGCAGATGCGGCGCGTTCGATCGGGCATTCGGTTTATGTCCGCCGTCACGATGGGCTACACCCTCTGCGCGTGGCTGGTTTCCATGATTTGGCCGCGGATTCTGTGCGAAGCCTTCACGCCGGATGAGGCGCTGGTCGAGGCCAGCGTGAAGATGATGCGGCTGTATTTTGCGGGCTTCTTCTTCCAGAGCTTCCAGTTCTGCGGGCAGAGCACGTTCCAGTCGCTGGGCTGGGCGAAATACGCCGTCACCTTCTCGCTGCTGCGCAAGGTGGTCATCGTCGTGCCGCTCACGCTGCTTCTGCCCGCGATGGGGCTGGGCACGGCGGGCGTGTTTTTGGCCGAGCCGGTCTCCAACGTCGTCGGCGGTTTGGCGTGCTATATCACCATGATGTGCACGGCGTATAAGAGGTTGGGGGAAGAGGAAATATCGGGGTAAAAAATGCCGCTCTGCAAGAAAGCAGAGCGGCGCTTTTATCCTTAATCCGGTATAAACCGCGGGCAGACCGCGAGTTCATGCTCATCAAACAGCCGATTGACGGCTTCGAGATAGGCGTCTATCCGATTTGCCTTGCGGATGGCCTTGCGCGGCTTTTCGGGATTTTCAAAGCAGCAGACGAAATGCTTTGCGATTTCGCGCATGCGCCCGAGCGTGACGTGCGGCGGATACTGCGCGGCATACGCATCCAGCAGGCGGTCGTGAAAGGCACGCAGCATGGTTTTATCCAGCGCCGTGCCGCCGCTCAGCGTCTGCGCCAGCGCGGGGTTGGCGATGAGACCGCGCCCGAGCATCAGCGCATGGGTGTTCGGAAACCGCCGCATGAGCGCGGCGCAATCCTCTGTGGAAAACAAATCGCCGTTATAGCAAAGGGGCAGGTTGAGCGCGGCATGGGCCTTGGCAAACGCGTCCGCGTGGGGCGCGCCCTTGTAAAACTCGGCGCGCGTGCGCGGATGAACGATGAGTTCGCGGATGGGATAGCGCGCGAACACGTCGAGCAGACGGTCAAATTCTTCGGCATGGACATAGCCGATTCTCGTTTTGACGGAGACGGGAATCGGCGTTTTTTCAAAAATGCCGTCGAGCAGGCGCTCGAGCGCGGGCACATCCGCCAGAAGGCCCGAACCCTTGCCCTTGGCCGTCACCGTGCCGGAGGGGCAGCCGAGATTCAGGTTGACCTCGTCATAGCCCATGTCGCGCAGTTCCCGCGCCGCCCACACAAACAGCGCCGCGTCCTTAGCGAGCAGCTGGGGCACGGCGGGCACGCCGACGTTCTTTTCCGGCGCGACGGCGGCGAGGTCGCGCGACGTAAAGGCGAGGTTCTGCGTCGGGCTGACGAACGGAATGAAGTATTTTGAAACGCCCGTGAAGCATTCGCGGTGAATCCGACGGAAAACCGCGTCCGTCACCCCTTCGAGCGGCGCGAAATAGACGGTCATGGGCGGTCATCCTCCAGGCCGATGCGGCAGATTTTATCCGCTGTGCCGTCGTCCACGATGGTCTTGAGCGCGGCGAGCACGTCTTTGTCGTATTGATTCGTCATCGTCATCAGCTCGGAAATGGCGCGCCGCGTCGGGATGCCCTTCTTATATGGGCGGTCGGAGGTCATCGCGTCGAAGGTATCCGCGACGGAAAGAATGCGGACCTCAAGCGGCATTTGGTCGGCCGTCAGGTGGTCGGGGTAGCCGCTTCCGTCCAGCCGCTCGTGGTGGCTGCGCGCGATTTGCGCGACGGCCTTGGGAAAGCGCGCGGCGAGCAGGTTATAGCTGTCGATGGGGTGGCGCTTGATGGTCTCGTATTCCGCGTCGGTCAGGCGGCCGGGCTTGGAGAGGATTTCCGTGGACTGGTAGCACTTGCCGACGTCGTGATACAGCGCGGCGAGCAGCAGCGTGTGCGTCGCTTCGGACGGGACGTTCAGCCGATGACAGAGCGCCTCGGTGAAGCGCATGACGCGGCGGCTGTGGTTGTAGGTGTAATGGTCCTTGCGGTTGATTTGCGCGTTCAAATCGTTAAGGTCGTTGACAAATCCCATGAAATCGTCGAAAACGGGCTGCGAGGTGAAGCACAGCAGGCGCACGTCGGTCAGCGGCGTGACGGAGATGTCGCGGTCGATGCCCGTGGTGTAAAACGAGTCGCCGGGCAGAAGTTCCTGATCCGCATCCGGCTCGCTGTGCAGCGTCAGCCGCCCCGTCAGCAGCGTGTAATATTCCAGATAGGCGGGGCGGGACGGGTCGGGCGTGAGCCAGACCACCGAACCCGCGCCGATTTGCAGCAGAATGACGTTGGTGTTGTCGAAATTGGCGAGCAGGCGATAGGAGTTTCGGTTCTGGGTGACGTTGATGAGCGAATCGCCCGCGCGGGAAACAAACAGGTTTTTCAAGCGAAAAATCCTCCCTGAAAAGCATCTGCCAAAAGAAAGAGCTGCCTGAGCAGCTTTTTCCGAATTGCATGGGGACGACGTGCAGAGTCTATAAAGATGCGTTTATTATAACAAACACAAAAATGACTGTCAATGCAGGAAAACTGTTTTTGAAAAGAACGAAGATGGAAACATGAATTTTCTTCGTTTGAGTGCGAAGCACTCAAAAATGGGAAATCCAAGAACCTCAGGTTCTTGGCAGGGTTTGGGGATTGAAGCCGCGCGCCCGCTGTGCGGGGCTCAGCGCGGCGAAAATCGGAAATCGCAAGGAGCCAAAGGCGACTATGCGAGTTTCCCGTTTCAGCGTCCCAACGTTCCCCAGCCCTCACGGGTCCACAATCCCTCTCGTTTTGCGGCGCTCGCGCAGCTTCAGCTCCTGCCCCTGATCGGACGGAACGTAGTAGCGGCGGCCCTTGACCTCCGGCGGCATGTAATCCTGCTTGACCCAGTGGCCGGGGTAGTCGTGCGGGTATTTGTAGGCCGCACCGCTGCCCAAACGCTCGTGCCCGGCGTAGTGTGTGTCCCGCAGATGAATCGGCACGGGGCCGAAACCGCCCTTCTCCGCGTCCGCGACGGATTGGTCCAGCGCCATGACGACCGAGTTCGATTTCGGGCTTTCGCAGATGGCGATAATCGCCTGGGCCATCGATAACCGCGCTTCCGGCAGACCGACCGCTTCCAGCGCCTGAGACGCGGCGACGGCTTGCAGCATCGCCGTCGGGTTCGCCAGGCCCACGTCCTCGCTCGCGTGCGCGATGATGCGCCGCGCAATCAGCCGCGGGTCAACGCCCGCGTATAAAAGCCGCGCAAACCACGCCATCGCCGCATCCGCGTCGCTGCCGCGCAGACTCTTGCAGAACGCCGAGAGCATGTCGTAATACAGCGATTCGTCGCAGCGAATGACCGGCTTCTGGATGGATTCCTCCGCAACCTCCATCGTCACGTGAATCGCGCCGTCGTCGCTCGGCTCGGTCGTCAGCACGGCCAGCTCCAGCGCGCCGAGCGCCGAACGCACGTCGCCGTTGGCGATTCGCGCGATGTGGCGCATTGCGTCCTCGTCCATCTGCACGCGCGTGCCGCCGAAACCGCGTTCCTTGTCGGCCAGCGCGCGGCGCATGGCGAGCATCACATCCGCTTCGCCGAGCGGATAGAATTGAAAGATGCGGCACCGGCTCACGATGGCCGGCGTCATCGACACCAGCGGGTTTTCCGTCGTCGAGCCGATGAAACGCACCACGCCGCGCTCGATGGCGGGCAGGATGCTGTCGCTCTGCGACTTGCTCCACCTGTGGCATTCGTCCAGCAGCAGATACGTCGCCTGCCCGTACAGGCTGCGCCTGTCCTGCGCCTCTTTGATGACCTGGCGAACGTCTGCCACGCCGCTGGTCACGGCGTTGAGCTGCACGAAAGCGGAATGCGTCGTGTTGGCGATGATGGAGGCGAGTGTCGTTTTGCCGCAACCCGGCGGGCCGTAGAAGATGGAAGAGGTCATGCGGTCGGCCTCGATGGCGCGGCGGAGCAGCCGTCCCGGCCCGACGATGTGCCCCTGACCGATGAACTCATCCAGCGTTCGCGGGCGCATGCGGTCGGCCAGCGGGCTGAGCGCCGCTTCTTTGGATGAAAATAAGTCCTGCATGAAATCCTCCCCTTCTAAGAGCGTTTCTTCATTATATCGCGCCGAACGCCAAAAGGCAAACCGGAAAATCCAAAATGAAAAAACGGAAAGAATTTTGATATGTCCCCCTAATACCGGACACCCGGTATTGGGGGTATTTTTATGGTTTTGAGAAGAACTATCCTTCCTTTGAAGCTTTCTCCAAGGCCATTGCAGATTATATCGACTATTACAATAACAGTAGAATTCAAGCTAAAACAAAATGGATGCCTCCCGCTAAATTCAGAGAAGTATCCATAGTGATAACCTGATTCTTATATTTTAAGCTGGTGTCCAGAAAAATGGCCGCCGCGCGGGCCGTCATCACATTTGCTTATTGATTCAATCATGAAAACGAATTTTACTTTGCGACGAATATATGGTAAGATTAAACAAAAAAGAAGTCGAAATTCAAAAGACTGTACCAAACAGACGCTTTCATATTCGAGCAAAGAAAGGATGAAACACATGAATATCCGTGAAGAATCGCTGGCCAAGCACTATGAGTGGAAGGGCAAAATCGAGGTCATTTCCCGCGCGCCCATCAACGACCGCCACGACCTGTCCCTGGCGTATACCCCGGGCGTTGCGGAAGCCTGCATGGTCATTCATGACGACGTGAACAAATCCTACGAGCTGACGCGCCGCGCCAATCTGGTCGCCGTCATCACGGACGGCACCGCGGTGCTTGGTCTGGGCGATATCGGGCCGGAGGCGGGCATGCCCGTCATGGAGGGCAAGTGCGCGCTGTTTAAGGCGTTTGCCGACGTGGATGCGTTCCCGCTCTGCGTCCGCTCCAAGAATGTGGACGAAATCGTGCAGACCATCAGCCTGCTGGCCGGTTCCTTCGGCGGCATCAATCTGGAGGATATCGCCGCGCCGCGCTGCTTTGAAATCGAGCGTCGGCTGAAGGAAATCTGCGATATCCCCGTTTTCCACGACGACCAGCACGGCACGGCCGTCGTCGTCGCCGCCGCGCTGCTCGGCGCGCTCAAGGTGACGGGCAGGGATATCGGCACGGCGCGCGTGGTGCTCAACGGCGCGGGCAGCGCGGGCATCGCGATTTCCAAGCACATGCTGAACCTGGGCGTGAAGCATTTGACGCTGGTTGACCGCTTCGGCATCATCGACGAGGGCATGGAAGAGCTGAATCCGGCGCAGGCGGAGATGGCTAAGGTCACCAACCGCGAGCATCTGCGCGGCAAGCTGGCCGACGCGGTGAAGGACGCGGATGTGTTCATCGGCGTGAGCGCGCCCGGCGTGCTGACGCAGGACATGGTTCGCTCGATGGCCAAAGACCCGATTGTCTTTGCGATGGCGAATCCGGTGCCCGAAATCATGCCCGACGAGGCGAAGGCCGCGGGCGCGGCGGTTGTGGGCACGGGCCGCAGCGACTTCCCGAACCAAATCAACAACGTGATGGCTTTCCCCGGCATTTTCCGCGGCGCGCTGGACTGCCGCGCCACCTGCATCAACGAAGAGATGAAGATGGCCGCGTCCCATGCGCTCTCCGATTTGGTGGGCGACAAGCTCTCCGTGGATTACATTCTGCCGGATGCGCTGGATAAGCGCGTGGCCCGCGCCGTGGCGGACGCCGTGATGAAGGCGGCCCGCGAGACCGGCGTGGCGAGAATTTAACGCTGTCGGGCGGCAGTTAAGCGAGCAATCGGTGCTGTCAGGCTTAAACTGAACATTTCAAGAGGCAATTTTCCGGGTATTACTCCGTCTTAGGAGATATGGGGCTTTCGTTTTCTGTCGTTTGTTTCCGCCGCAGGCGGCAACGACCGAAAACCTCTTTGGAAACCTAAAATACTTAGCTATTCTTGAAATATCAGATTTATCAGCTTGACAGCTCCTTTTTTCCTATACCTTAATGGACAGACGGAGGAGAACATGGGTCAGACGCTGACTGAAAAAATCTTGAGCGCGCACCGAACGGCGGACGGCGGCTATCTGCCGGACCACACGCTGGTGCACGATATGTCCGGCCTGCTGGCGTTCATGGGGTTCGGCGCGATGAATCTGCCCCGCATCAATGTGGAGCGGGCGTTTATCTTCAACGACCACAATCTGGTGGGCATGTCGCCGTCCACGGCGGCAGATCAGCGCTTTATGCGCAGCTGTGCAAAGCGTTACGGCGCGGTGTATTCCGAGCCGGGGCACGGCATTTGCCACAGCCTGTATTATCACGATTTCGCGCGCCCGGGCTGCCTGCTCGCGGGCGCGGACAGCCACACGGCGACGGCGGGCGCGCTGGGCATGCTGGGCGTGGGCATGGGCGGCATGGATATCGCCGTCGCCATGAGCGGCGTGCCGGTGTTCTTCTCTGAGCCGCGCGTGGTGCGCGTCACGCTGGAAGGCGCGCTCCGCCCGGGCGTGAGCGCCAAAGATGCGGCGCTGGCGCTGCTGGCGAAGATTGGCGTCAAGGGCTTTCTGGGCTGCGTGGCGGAGTACGGCGGCGAGGGCGCGGCGTCGCTTTCCATCCACCAGCGGGCGACGCTGTGCAACATGGGCGCGGAAGCGGGCGCGACGTCCTCCGTGTTCCCGTCGGATGAGACGACCCGCCGCTTTTTGGCCGCGCGGGGCAGAGAAGCGCAGTATAAGCCCCTTGCCGCCGACGCGGACGCGGTTTATGACAGCGAAATCCGGCTGAATCTGACCGAGGTCGAGCCGATGGTCGCCCTGCCGGGCGAACCGGATTACGGCGTGCCGATTTCGCAGGCCGAGCGGGAAAGCTTTTCGCAGATTGTCATCGGCAGCTGCACCAACGGCTCGTATATCGATTTGGCGCGCGCGGCGGCGCTGCTCCGCGGCAGGCGCGTCTCGCCGGATGTCAACGTCTTTTTGCAGTGCGGCAGCCGCGAAATCATGAATGCTTTGCAGAAAAACGGCTGGCTGAGCGTCTATCTGGAAGCGGGCGTCCGCGTGCTGGAATGCGGCTGCGGCCCGTGCATGGGCATCGGGCAGATGCCCGAGCCCGGGGCGACCATTCTGCGCAGCACGAACCGCAACTTTCCCGGCCGCTCGGGCACGGGCGACGCGCGCATGTTTTTGTGCAGCGCGGAGACGGCGGCGGCCTCGGCTGTCAGCGGCACGCTGACCTCGCCGTTTGAGCTTTCGGGCTATGAAGCGCTGGCGGCGATTCCAGATGAAGAGCAGCGTGAAAAGATGCCCGGCTATGTGGAATACGCGCCCTCGAACGCGCCGATTCTGATGGGTGACAACATCCGCCCGCTCCCCGTGCGGGAAAAGCCGCCGGAGAGCATCGAAGCGGAGGTCGTGCTGAGTCTGGGAGACGGCATTTCCACGGATGACATCGTGCCGCCTCAGCAGCATGTGCTTACGCTCAGAACCAACATTCCCGCGCTGGCGGAGCACCTGTTCGCCCATATCGACCCGACCTTCCCCGAGCGCGCCAAGGCGATGGGCAGCTCGATTATCGTCGGCGGGGCGAACTATGCGCAGGGCTCGAGCCGCGAGCATGCGGCCATCGGCTGCATGGTGCTCGGCGTGGAAGCCGTGCTTGCGGTTTCCATGCACCGCATTCATCGGGCGAACCTCATCAATTACGGCGTTCTGCCGCTGATTTTCGAGCGGGCGGAGGACAGAGCTTTGATTGAGCGGGGCGACAAACTGAGCATTGCGCATGTTCGGGAGCAGCTGGCGGCGGGGGAGCGCATCACCGTGCGCAACTTGACGCGGGGCTGCGACATCATCGTCAAAGCGGCGATGACGGAGCGCGAAAAGGAGATTTGGCGCGCGGGCGGTCTGGTGCCGTGGGTATGCGCGCGGCGAAAGGAAGGCGGGCAATCGTGAACATCACGCGGCAGATTTTGGCGGCGCACCTCGTTTCCGGCACGCTGGAGACGGGGGAAGAGATTGCGCTCCGCGTAGACCAGACCCTGACCCAGGATGCGCTGGGCATGCTCTGCTACATCGCGTTTGAAAGCATGGGCATCGAGCGGGTGAAAACGGAGCTTTCCGTCAGCTATGTGGATCACAACATGGTGTACATGGATTATAAAAATCCGGACGACCACACGTATCTCAAAACCATTGCGGAGAAATACGGCCTTGTGCTCTCCCGCGCGGGCAACGGCATCTGCCACCTCGTGCATCTGGGGCGGTTTTCCAAGCCCGGCAAAATCCTCATCGGCAACGACAGCCACACGCCCTCCGCAGGCGCGGCGGGCATGCTGGGCATCGGCGTGGGCGGCATTGACGTGGCGGCGGCGATGGCCGGTTTCCCCTTGCGGCTGAGCATGCCGAAGGTGGTTCGGGTGCGCGTGACGGGCGCGCTGCGCCCGGGCGTGAGCGCCAAGGACGCGGCGCTCCGGCTCGTCGGCCAAATCGGCGTGGCGGGCGGCAAGGGCAAGGTGCTCGAATACGCGGGCGAAGGGCTGAAAAACCTGACCGTGCCCCAGCGCATGACGCTGGCCAACATGGGCGCGGAGACGGGTGCGACGTCCTCCGTGTTTCCGTCGGATGACGTGCTCAAGGCGTATCTGACGGCGAACGGGCGCGCGGCGGATTACGTGCCGCTGGCGGCCTCGGACGACGCGGCCTACGACGAGGAAATCGAGTGCTGCCTGTCGGATATCCGCCCGATGGTCGCGCTGCCGCACCTGCCCGACCACGTCTGCCCGATTGACGAGGCGGAAAAGGTTGCGGTGGATCAGGTGTATATCGGCAGCTGCACCAACAGCTCATACAGCGATCTGCGCCGCGCGGCGCTCGTGCTCAAGGGGCATGTCGCCGCGCCAAACGTGAGCCTGGTGGTCAGCCCCGGCACGCGGCAGATTTACCGCATGCTCATCGAGGATGGGAGCATGGATATCTTTGTGCAGAGCGGCGCGCGCATTCTGGAATGCGGCTGCGGGCCGTGCGTGGGCATGGGCCAATCCGTGCGGACGGGCGGCGTTTCCGTGCGCACCTCCAACCGCAACTTCAAGGGGCGCTGCGGCACGGTGGATTCCTCCGTGTATCTGGCCTCGACGGAATCGGCGGCGGCCTGCGCGGTGCTGGGGCGGCTGGCGAGCGCCGACGAGGTCATCGACCCCGCGATTTTGGCGCAGGTGCACGAGCCGGACGTTTACGAGCAGGATGACGCGATGCTGATTTTCCCGCCGAAGGACGGGCGCGGCACGGAAATCGTGCGCGGGCCGAACATCCGCCCCATGCCCGTGTTTGACGCGCTGCCGGACGCGATGCGTTCGGACGTGGTGATTAAGCTGGGGGATCACGTCTCCACCGACGAGATTGCGCCCGCCGGGCCGCAGTATGTGTCGCTGCGCGCGAACATACCGGAGGCATCCAAATCGACGTTCATCCGCCTTGTGCCGGATTTCGCGGAGCGCGCGCGCAGATGCGCCAATCCCGTGATTGTGGCGGGCGAAAACTACGGGCAGGGTTCGAGCCGCGAGCATGCCGCCGTCATGCCGCGCTATCTGGGCGTTTGCGCGGTGATTGCCAAGAGCATTGCGCGCATCCACCGCTCGAACCTGATAAATTTCGGCATTCTGCCGCTGACGTTTGAAAGCGGCGCGGATTACGACGCCATCGGCGAGGGCGACGTGCTGGCCTTTGCGTCGCTGCACGGCGCGCTGCAAAGCGGCCGCGTCATCCTTCGCGACGAGACGACGGGGCGCGACATCCCGCTTCGGCTGGATATTACGCCGCATGAGGCCGAGCTGCTGCTGCACGGCGGTTTGCTCAACGCCATTCGGGACGCGCAGAAATAAAGCGGCGTTTCCGGCGTCAGGTAACGCTTCGCTCCCTGACGCGCGCTGGGGTTCGCTTCGCGATAGGGGAAACGATGGGGCTTTGCCCCAAAGGACGGGAAACTCGCATAGGGGCGCTGTCCTCTGCCTGCGGCAGACGCGCCCGTTTCACGAACGCCGTTCCGGCTCCTTGCGATTTCCGATTTCCGCCATGCTGTCTCCCGCACAGCGGGAGCATGGCTTCAATCCTCACCAAGAACCTGAGGTTCTTGGATTTCCCACTTTTTTACGGTTAAAACAAATAAAGTCAATGGGAAAACGCCAACTTTTCGGCTCAAAAGGTCGGAAAGGGGGCTTTTTCCCATTGTTTATTTTTTTTTTGCTGGTCTTGTCATAGAAAATATGCTATAATAAAAAATAAATAGGATGATTAGATAAGGTGATTTTGCGATGAAACTGTCGACCCTTCGTTATTTGACCACGATTGTTGATTGTGGAAGCTATTCCAAGGCGGCAGAGGTTTTATATGTGACGCAGCCCGCGCTCAGCCAGGCCATTCAGCGTTTGGAGCAGGAAATCGGCATGCCCGTTTTCGAGCACAACAAAAAGACCAAGCTGACCAAGGCGGGGGAAATCATCGTTGCGGACGCGCGGCGCATGCTGGAGCTGGAGGATCACATGCTCAATCGGCTCAACGCGCTTTCGCGGGGAGAGACGGCGACGCTGCGGCTGGGCGCTGCGCCGTCGTATCAGCGCTTTTTTCTGATGCGCATTGTTTCGCTCTTTCGCAAGGTGCGGCCCGACGTGGAGCTGGATATTGTGGACGGCTTCACCAACACGCTCATCGAAGAGATTGAAAACAAGAAGCTGGATGCGGCGATTGTGATGGATCCTTTGCCGCAAATGCTTTCGGTGCACGAAATCTATCAGGAAGAGATTTTTCTGGCCCTGCCGCCGAATCACCCCGCGATTGCGGGCCTGCCCCTTGCCGCGGACGGCAGACCCGTTGCGGAGCTGGCCGATTTCAAGGATGAAAGCTTCATTTCGTATGAGGGCAAGCGGCGCATCGGCGTGATGCTGATGAACGAAGCGAAGAAGGCGGGGTTCAGGCCGAACATCACGCTTTACTGCAAGAGCACGGAAAACGCCAACAATCTGGTCTTTCACGACACGGGCCTGGCTTTCATACCGGAGACGACCGTTCGCCTGTGCTCGCCGACGCAGCAGCCCTGCTACTGCCACATCGGCAAAAACCGCCTGCTGCGCAAGCTGTATGTGGCCTGTGCCTTCGGCGCGGAGGAGAACCCCGATTTACAGAAATTCATCGATATCGCCACATCGCTCAAGTGGTCGCCGGAAGCGTAAGATGGGGCGTTGCCCCATCGTCCCACCAAAGGGCTTTCCGTTTTCTGTCGTTTGTTTCCGCCGCAGGCGGCAACGGCCGAAAACCTCTTTGGAAACCTTCGGGCCACAAAACTCAAACGTTTTTTTATCGGGCGGGCTTGTCAGCTTGACAGGCCCGCTTTTCTTTTTTTCTTTTTAACGGTGAAATAAGGTAAAACGGCGCAGAAACAGAAAAACGATAATTATATTCTTATATCGGCTAAAAAGATGATAAACAAATTATTCACAAAAACAATTCGGAAAAACCGGATGATTTTTTGATATCCCTTTGTTTGGAAGGGAAATGCGGAGCGACAGGTCGAAACGGGTCGAAAATGTTGACAAGAATGTGGCAAATTCGCCAAACGGACGCGCCAAAACGCGCCGAAAACGAAAAAACACATAAAAAAATCTTTGCAAAAATAGACGATTATCACATTTTGTTATGCCCGATATCACAAAGTCGAATTGTACATTTTCTGTGCATCATGCTACAATTTCATCAGAAAGGTTCACGACGGACAAGTACGTGAACGGAATTTTTAGAAAGGTGGCACGTTCTTATGAAGAAACTGTCCCGAATCGTTGCTCTGTTTGCTGCTCTGGCGCTCGTGTTCTGCTGCGCGGCGGCAAGCGCGGAAACCAATTTCCCGAACGGCAAAACCATCACCATTATCGTTCCGTTTAAGGCGGGCGGCAACGTCGATTTGACGACCCGCATCGTCGCCGACGCGCTGGGCAAGGTGCTCGACACCAACGTCGTTGTGGAATGCAAGGAAGGCGGCGGCGCCATCATCGGCCAGACCTACGCCCTCAATCAGGCGCCCGACGGCTACACCGTTCTGGCGCTGACCTCCAGCTTCGTCACCAACGTTCTCTCCGGCGACACCGAGTACGGCATGGAAGATGCGATTGCGGTCGGTCAGGTCTGCTATGATCCCGAGGTCATCGTCGCTTCCGCCGATTCCGGCTTCACGACGCTCGCCGAGCTGATGAAGGCCGGTCAGGAAGGCATCCTGACCAACTCCACCCCGGGCTTCTCCACCTCTCACCACATCGCCAGCCTGATTTTCGCTCAGCAGTTCGGCGTGAACTTTGAATATGTTCACACCAACGGCTCCTCCGAGCAGGTTGTGCAGCTGGCCGGCGGCCACGTGCAGATGGGCTTCACCACCTACGGCGGCGCGGCGACCCTGATTGCCGACGGCAAGATCGTTCCGCTGGCTGTCTGCGCGAACGAGCGCACCGCGGCTCTGCCGGATGTGCCGACCGTTGAAGAAGCGGGCTTTGACCCGTTCGTCTACGGCGCGTATCGCGGCTACGCCGTGCCGAAGGGCACGCCGGACGAGGTCGTTACCATCCTGAGCGACGCGCTCAAGAAAGTTATGGAAGATCCGGACGTGCTGGCTGCGTTTGACAACGCGGGCTTCCCGGCCGCTTATCTCAGCGCCGCCGACTTCCAGGCCATGCTCGACCAGGATTATCAGAACATGGAAAGCATCTATCACCTCCTCGAAGAATAATCCATCTTCTTCTTCGATACCCCCCTTTTATCCCATACGCAGCTTCCGTAGCAACTTCATTTTAGGAAATCCTCCACATGATTCCTGAAGGCGGACCGGAAACGGTGAAAACCGTCTCCGGCCCGCTTACTCTTTTTGAAGCCCCATTTGCATCATTCAAGTTGAAAAAAATTGTCCTCGGACAAGGGAGGCGGTTCAGATATGCTTCAACACAAAAAAGACTTCGGCGTCGGCGTGGCTTCGCTTGCGTTTGGCGCGTGGATTTATTACATGAGCGGTTCGCTCAAGGCCAAAAGCGCGTTCTGGCCGAAGCTGATTGCGGGCGCAATCGTGCTGCTGGGCGTTGTGATCGTCGTTTTCTCGATTCTGGAACTGATGAAGGATAAAAAGACCGGCGCGAAGGATAAGCCGGCCAAGGCCAAGCCGGATTACCTCCGCGTGGCGCTCATCACCGCGCTGCTCTTCGCGTATTACTTCGGTTTCCAATATTTCAGCTACACCATCTCGACGTTCCTGCTGATTTTGTGCACGTCCGTGATTCTGGGCTACAAGAAGTGGAAGGTGCTGGTGCCGTCCTCGCTGCTGGTCAGCATTGGGCTGTACGTCGCGTTCTCCCAGTTCCTCGGCACGCACTTCACGGCGATGTTCTTCTAAAAAGGGGGTTAAGCTGAATGGAAAACTTTGTTGCCGGATTTCTGGCGCTCATGAACTTCAACACCATCCTGTTCATGATTATCGGCACGGTCGCGGGCCTGATTATCGGCGCGCTGCCGGGTCTGACGGGCAATATGGCCATCGCGCTGATGGTTCCCGTCACCTTCTCGATGGAGCCGACGGCGGCCATCGCGTTCCTCGTTGCGATTTACTGCTCCTCCATCTACGGCGGCTCGATTTCCGCCATCCTGCTCGGCATACCGGGCACGATATCCTCGTTTGCCACGACGCTTGACGGCTACCCCATGGCCAAGAAGGGCCAGGCGGGCCGCGCGCTGGGCATTTCCACGATGGCGAGCGTTTTCGGCGGCCTGTTCTCCGCCGTGGTGCTCACGTTCCTGACGACGTTTCTGGCGGAAGTCGCCCTCAAATTCGGCCCGGCGGAATACTTCGCCGTCGCCGTGCTCGGCCTGTGCTGCATTTCCAGCATCGGCGGCAAGTCGCTCTCCAAGGGCCTGCTCTCCGGCATGATCGGTCTGTTCATCGCCATGATCGGCATGGACCCGCAGTCTGGCGCGAAACGCTTCACCTTCGGCAACGTCAACCTGCTGGATGGCATTCAGCTCGTTCCGGCGCTGATGGGCCTGTTCGGCGTCTGCGCCGTGCTCAAGAGCGCCGACAAGTTCCGCTCCATGAGCGCGTATGACACCGAAAAGCTGCCGGACGTCAAGGGCGTCTGGATCGGCTGGAAGGAATGCTTCAAGCTCCTGCCGACGTTCATCCGCGGCAGCGTGATCGGCACGATTATCGGCATCATCCCCGGCGCGGGCACCAACGTCGCCACCGTTCTGGCGTATGACACCGAAAAGAAGTTCGGCAAGGACGGCAACACCTTCGGCAAGGGCAATCCCCGCGGCGTGGCCGCGCCGGAAAGCGCCAACAACGCCGTTACGGGCGGCTCGATGGTGCCGCTGCTGGCGCTGGGCGTGCCGGGCAACTCCACCTCCGCGCTGTTCCTCGGCGCGCTGATGCTTCAGGGCCTTTCCACCGGCCCGGTGCTCTTCACCGAGCATGCGGATATTGCTTACGGCATCTTCATCGCGTTCTTCCTCGTCAACCTGCTGATGTGGCCGCTGGGCATGATTCTGCTCCGCTGGATTAAGAAGGTTCTGGCCATTCCGGAAGCGCTGCTCAACGGCATCGTGCTCGCGCTGTGCGCCACCGGCTGCTATGCGCTCAGCTCCAACCCGTTTGACGTGCTCATCGTCATCCTCTTCGGCCTTATCGGCTATCTCTTCCATAAGTTTGAAATTCCGGCCGCGCCGCTGATTGTCTGCCTCGTGCTCGGCTCGATGGCGGAAAGCCAGCTGCGTCAGGCGCTGGTCATCTCCAAGGGCTCTTACAACTTCCTGTGGACGCGTCCGGTGACGGCGGTCATCATGCTCGTGTCGCTCGTCAGCTTCTTCATCCCGATTATCTCCAACATTATCAAGATGGTTCGCCAGAAGCGCGGCATTGTGAACACGTTTGATCAGGCGGACGGCGAGGAAATCGACGACGACGATTGATTTCGCCCCGTCGGCCCAAAAACGATGAAATGGGGGATGCGCTTTTGAATCTGACCCGACAGCTTTGCGAATTTCTCTGCGCGCTTTCGAGCGAGCAGCTCGGCGAAGCGAACCGAATCGACCTTCGCTATAAGACGCTGGATTGGCTCGGCTGTGTCATCGCGGCGCAGAACGGCGACGTCGCGAAGCGAATCAAGGGCTATGCGCGCGCCTGCGGCGGCAATCCGCAGGCGACCGCGTTCGGTCTGGCGGAAAAGACCTCCGTCGGCACGGCGGCTTTCTGCAACGGCATGCTCAGCCACGCGCTCGAGTATGACGACACCAATAAAATCGCCATTACCCACCCCGGCGCGCCGGTCGTTTCGGCGGCGCTGGCCGAGGCGGAGGCGCTGGATGCGAGCTTCGGCCAATACGCGCTGGGCGTTGCGGCGGGCTATGAAGCCATGATCCGCATGGGCGGCGCGGCCAACCCCGACCACTATGTGTATTGGCACACGACGGGCACATGCGGCACGTTTGCCGCGGCGGCGGCCTGCGCCAAAATCATGGGGCTTTCGCCGGAGCAGACGGAAACCGCGATGGGCATTGCGGCGACGACGGCTTCGGGCCTGGTGCACGTGTTCGGCACGGAAGCCAAGCTCGTGACGGTCGGCAACGCGGCCCGAAACGGCGCGGCGGCGGCGGAGCTGGCCGGAAACTGGCAGTTCACCGCGCCGGAGGACGGCTTTGCCGCCGAGCGGGGCTTTGCTCACGCCGCGCGCAGCAAGGACGACCTGAGCTTCATGGTGCCCAAGGCGGGCGACCCGCTGATGATGGAGGACGCGTATTATAAGATTCACGCCTCCTGCGGGCACACGCACTGCGCGCTCGATGCCCTTCAGCAGCTGATGCGCGAAAACGCGTTCGGCGCGGCGGATGTGGAGCGCATCGACGTCGCCGTTTACAAGACGGCGCGCGAGCTGTGCTCGGCTTACAACGTGAGCACCAACCTCAAGGCCAAGTTCTCTCTGCCGTACTGCATCGCGATGATGCTGCTCAACGGGCGCGTGACGCTCAGCGAGTTTACGCCCGAGAGCCTGAACAGCGAGGCGGCCGCGGCGCTCGGCGCGCGCGTCACGGTGCGCGAGGAACCCGCGTTTACGGCGGTCTATCCGGCGAGCAGGCCGGAGAAGGTGACCGTCACCCTCAAGGACGGGCGCACGCTGGAAAAGACGGTCAACCTGCCCGAGGGCAGGCCGCCGCACAGCGTGATTGAAAACAAGTTTATGTCGCTGGCCGAAATGACGCTTTCGGCCGACGAAGCCGCAGCCGTGATGGAACGCGTGCTCGGCGCGAAGGATGATACCCGAATCCGCGATTTGACGGATTCGCTCAGAACAATGTTAGGGAGGTCATAATTATGGCATGCAACATGCTCGATTCCATGCTCTACCGCAACAGCTACAGCACCCCGAAGATGCGCGAAATCTTTGACGACGTGGCGATGATTCAGAACATTCTGGATATCGAAGCCGCGCTGGCCGAGACTCAGGCGGAGATGGGCCTGATTCCGCAGGAGGCCGCCGACGAAATCGTCAGGAAGGCGAAGGCCGAGAACCTGGATATCCCGCGCATCGAGTCCGAAATCAAGCGCGTGGGCCACTCCCTCGTGCCGATTCTCAAAGAGTTCCAACGCGTGTGCGACAACAACCTCGGCGAGTACGTCCACATGGGCGCGACCACGCAGGATATCATCGACACGGCGTTCATGCTCTCCATCAAGCGCGGCTATGAGGTCATTCTGGCCGACATGCGCGAGACCGAGCAGAACCTGATTGTGCTGGTCGAAAAATACCGCGACACCATCATGCCGGGCCGCTCCCACACCCAGCAGGCCCTGCCGATTACCTTCGGCTACAAGGTGGCCGTGTGGGCGAGCGAGGTGCACCGCAACATCGAGCGCATGGAAGAGTGCCGGAAGCGCTGCTTCGTGGGCGAGATGGCCGGAGCGGTCGGCTCGATGGCCGGCTTCGGCCCGCAGGGCTTGGAGGTCTGCTCCCGCACCATCAAGCGTCTCGGTCTGGATGTGCCGGACGTGGCGTGGCATGTCTCCCGCGACCGCCTCTCCGAAATCTGCATGACGCTGGCGATGATGGCCTACACCAACGGCAAAATCGGCAACGAGCTGGCCAACCTGCAAAAGACCGAGCTGAGCGAGGCGTTCGAGGGCTTCGTGCCCGGCTCCGTCGGCTCCTCCACGATGCCGCATAAGCGCAACCCGAACAAGCTCGAGTCCCTGCAGATGCTGGCCAAGCTGACCAAGGCGTCGATGGATGCGAACATGGAATCCATGATGTGCGAAAACGAGCGCGACGGCGCGCTGTGGAAGATTGAGTGGAAGGCCGCGCCGGAAGTCGTCATTCTCGCGGGCTCCTCTGCCAACAACGTCAAGGTCGTCACCGCTCACCTGCAGGTGGACGCGGCCAAGATGCGCGCCGATTTGGATATCCTCAAGGGCCTCATGCAGAGCGAGGGCATCATGCTCGAGCTGGGCAAGTATGTCGGCAAGCAGACCGCGCACGGCATCGTCTACCAGATCTGCATGGATACCTTCGAGCAGAAGGCGGATTTCTGCGATATGCTCATGAAGAACGAAACCGTCGCCGCCCACATGACCCGCGAACAGGTGCAGAAGATTCTCGCGCCGGAAGGATATACCGGCCTGTGCGGCGAAATCTGCGATCAGGTCGTCGCTCATATCAGGAGCGACAACGAGGCAAAGGCCAAGGCCTGACAGGCAGGAGGAAGCACCATGGAATATCGCATTGAACACGACACGATGGGCGAGGTTCGTGTGCCCGCCAATCACTACTGGGGCGCGCAGACCCAGCGCAGCCACGAAAATTTCCCCATCGGCACGGAGACCATCCCGCACGAGGTAATTCGCGCGTTCGCCATTCTCAAGAAAGCGTCCGCGCTGGCCAACTGCAAGCTCGGCAATCTCGACAAGAAGCGCACGGACGCGATTGCCGCCGCGTGCGACGAGATTCTCGCAGGCAAGCTGGATGAAGAGTTCCCGCTGGTGGTTTGGCAGACGGGCAGCGGCACGCAGAGCAACATGAACGTCAACGAGGTGGTGGCCGCGCGCGCCAACGAGATTCTGGGCGAAAAGCTGGTTCACCCCAACGACCATGTGAATAAGTCGCAGAGCTCCAACGACACGTTCCCCACGGCGATGCACATCGCCGCGCTGATTGCGGTGGAGGACCACGTTCTGCCCGCCATCGACGTGCTGGAAAAGACGTTTGTGAAGCTCAGCGAGGAGTATGCCGACGTCATCAAAGTGGGCCGCACCCACTTGCAGGACGCCACACCCCTGACGCTGGGGCAGGAAATCAGCGGCTGGGCCGCTTCGCTGGAAAAGGACGCGAAGATGATTCGCCGGTCCCTCGACGAGGTGCGCGAGCTTGCGCTGGGCGGCACGGCCGTCGGCACGGGCCTGAACGCCCTGCCCGAGTTCGGCGAGACCGTCGCGGCGGAGATTTCCGCGCTGACGGGCAAGACGTTCATCACCGCGCCCAACAAGTTCCACGCGCTGACCAGCAAGGACGAGCTTGTCTACGTTCACGGCGCGATGAAGGCGCTGGCGACGGATTTGATGAAGATTGCCAACGACGTGCGTCTGCTGTCCTCCGGCCCGCGCTGTGGTATCGGGGAGCTGCTGATTCCGGAAAACGAGCCGGGCAGCTCCATCATGCCGGGCAAGGTCAACCCGACCCAGTGCGAGGCGATGACGATGGTCGCCGTGCAGGTAATGGCCAACGACGTGGCGGTGAGCATGGCGGCTTCTCAGGGCAACTTCGAGCTGAACGTGTTCATGCCCGTGTGCATCTACAACTTCCTGCAATCCGCGCGGCTGCTGGGCGACGTGATGCTCTCCTTTGAAGAGCGCTGCGCCCGCGGCATCAAGCCCAACCGCGAAAAGATTCGGGAATACCTCAACCAGTCGCTGATGCTGGTCACCGCGCTCAACCCGCATATCGGCTATGAGAACGCGGCGAAGGTCGCCAAGACAGCGTTCCGCGAGAACCTGACGCTCAAAGAGGCGGCCGTGAAGCTCGGTTTGCTCTCGGGCGAGAAATTCGACGAAATCGTCCGCCCCGAGAAGATGGTTTCTCCGATTCAGAAATAAATCAAGGGGGCTGTCAAGCTTAAATCAAAGATTTCAAAGACTTATTTATTCTTGAAATGTCGGGTTTAAGGGCTTGACAGCCCCGTTTCCTTCAAAACGGAAAAGAATGAAGAAAGAAGTGAAAAGGGATATGGCGAAAATTGCGCTTATCGTGGATGAAAAGGACAACGTGGCCACCCTGTTCGTCAACGACGTGAAGGACGGAGACGTTGTGGAACTGCGCGACAAAAAAGGCAACTGCCGCGATATCAAGGTCATCGGCAACGTGCCCTACGGCCATAAGATTGCGGCTCAGCCCATTGCCAAGGGCGAGCATATCGTCAAATACGGCGAGGTCATCGGCGCGGCGACGAAAGATATCGCCGAGGGCGAGTATGTGCACGTGCATAATCTGGAAGCCCTGCGCGGGCGCGGCGACCTGTAAAGGAGGAAATCGAAATGAGACGTACATTTTACGGTTATCGCCGCGCAAACGGCACCATCGGCTCCCGCAACCTGGTTGCGGTCATCCCGAGCGTCATCTGTGCGACGGACGTCGCGCAGGCCATCGTCCGTCAGGTGCAGGGCACGGTCGGCTACTTCCATCATCAGGGCTGCTGCCAGCTGCCCATCGACCTCAAGCGCGTGACGGATACGCTCATCAGCCTGGGCAAAGGCCCGAATGTGGCGGGCGTGCTGATTGTCAGCCTCGGCTGCGAGGGCACGGACGTGCAGCGCATGCAGGAAGAAATCGCCGCGACGGGCAAGCCCGTTTCCGTCATCCGCATTCAGGAGCTGGGCGGCATGGCGCGCGCCATTCAGGCGGGCATCGACGCGGCGCAGGCGCTCGTTTTGCAGGCCTCCGGCGCGCAGCGCGAGGAAGCGGATGTTTCCGAAGTCATCATGTCCATCAAGTGCGGCGCGTCCGACACGACGTCGGGCATGGCCTCCAACTGCGTCATCGGCTATGTGGCCGACAAGCTGGTTGACCTCGGCGCGACCGTTGTGTTCGGCGAGACGACCGAGTTCCTCGGCGGCGAGCATATTCTGGCCAACCGCGCGGTCGGCGGATGCGACGGCCCTGTGGGACAGAAGATTTATGAAATCGTCAACCGCATGGAAAACCGCGCGAAGGCCATCGGCGAGGATATGCGCGGCGGCCAGCCGACCCCGGGCAACATCGCGGGCGGCCTGTCCTCCATCGAGGAAAAGAGCCTCGGCGCGATTGTCAAATCCGGCCATCGTCCGATTCAGGGCGTGCTGGAATATCCGGACTTCATCACCACGCAGAAGGGCCTGTGGATTAAGGATACGCCGGGCCGCGAGCCCGAAATCCTCACCGGCATGGCCGCCACCGGCGCGCAGCTGATGATGTTCTCCACCGGCCGCGGCGCGCCCCAGGGCTTCCCGAGCATGCCGGTCATCAAAATCTGCGGCAACCCGAACACCTACGAGCGCATGCAGCACGATATGGATATCAACGCGGGCCGCATCATCACGGGCGAAAAGCACATCGATCAGGTCGGCGAAGAGGCGTTTGAGATGATGCTCGACGTGCTCAGCGGCCGCATGACCAAGAACGAGTCGCTGACGTATTTCTCCACGATGGATATTTACTGCCTCGGCCCGGTCATTTAACGGAGGGAAGCGTATGACGCAGGACACGGTTCGGCTGAAAATCGGCCATAACGCGTTCGATGTGCGGGTTCCGAATCTGATGGGCGTCGCCGTGCCTGCTTATACGCCCGGCGCGGCCGACGTGCGCGCGGAAATCGCGCGCAGTCTGGATGCACCCATCGGCTCGGAAAAGCTGGAAGTTTTGGCGCGCGGCAGAAAAAACGCGGCGATTGTCGTCAACGACATCACGCGCCCCTACCCGGGCGGCGAAATGGTGCTCGAAATCGCGAAAAAGCTGCATCTGGCGGGCATGCGCGACGAGCAGATTTCGCTGATTGTGGCCTATGGCCAGCATCGCAAAAACACGACGGAGGAGCTGACAGCGGCCTTCGGCGAAGAGGTGACGGCCCGCTTCCGCATCGTTCACCACGACTGCCGCGATGAGGCGCAGCTGGCGGATTTGGGCACGACCGAGGGCGGCGTGCGCGTCGTCGTCAACCGCGCGTTTGCACAGGCCGATTTGAAGATTTTGACGGGCTGCATCGCGCCGCACCAGTTCGCGGGCTTCTCCGGCGGGCGGAAGAGCGTCGTGCCCGGCATTGCGGGGCTGGAGACCATCCAAAAACACCATTTCTTCCCGATTCGCCCCGAAAAGGCGTCGATGGGCGTGCTGGCGGGCAACCGCTTCCACGAGGAGGCCTTGCGCGCGGCGCGCATCGCGGGCGTGGATTTCATCGTCAACGCGGTGGAAAACACCGAGCGCGAAATCGTCCGCTGCGTTTCGGGCGATTTGGAGGAGGCGTTCTACGCGGGCGCGGAACTCAGCCGCCGAATCTGGACGGTGCACGTGCCCGAAAAGCCCGATATCGTCATCGTCAGCCCGGGCGGCTTCCCGCGGGATATCGATTTGCATCAGTCCCAAAAGTCGCTGGCCTGCGCGGAAATGCTCTGTCGCGAGAACGGCGGCGTGATTCTCTGCGCCGCCTGTCCGGACGGGGCGGGCAAGCCCGGCATCCTGCTGGAAAAGGCCGCTTCGCCCGACGAGGTGATGGAAGCCTTCCTGCGGGAGGGGCACAAGCCCAACGGCAACGGGAAGGCCTATATGATTGCCAAAGCGGCCAAGGCGTTCCACGTCGTGCTGGCGGGCAGCGCGATTAGCCGGGAGCAGGCGCGCGCCATGTTTATGGATGCGTTTGACACGGTGGAAGAGGCGATTGACGCGATGCTTGCGCGATACGGCAGGGACGCCAAAATCCTCGTCGTGCCCAGCGCGTCGGAAATCATCCCGTGTTTCGGAGAGGGAGAATGAGCCATGCATGAACATAACGAAAAGGTGAACGCGCTGGTCGATCCGGTTCGGCTGCCGAAAATGGCGCGGGTTCGCCAGATTTTTGAAGCCTCCGAGCTGGAGGACGCGGCGGAGGTGCTGCGTGAGGAGCTGAACCGCGAAGCGATTCGCCAAACGGTGAAGCCCGGCATGTCCATTTGCGTGACGGCGGGCAGCCGCGGCATCTGCCATATCGACCTGCTCATTCGGGAGACGGTCGCCTTCCTCAAATCGCTGGGGGCGAAGCCGTTTATCATCCCCGCGATGGGCAGCCACGGCGGCGCGGTTGCGGAGGGGCAGCGCGCCATTTTGGAAGGGTTTGGCATTACGGAAGAGACGATGGGCTGCCCGATTCGCGCCGGCATGGAGGTTGTGCAGTTTTCGCAGCTGGAGGATGGAACGCCGTGCTACATCGACCGCTATGCGCACGAGGCGGACGGCATTGTCGTCATCAATCGTGTGAAGCCGCATACGGGCTTCCGCGGGCGCTATGAGAGCGGCCTGTTCAAGATGATGTGCATCGGTCTGGGCAAGCAGAAGGGCGCGGAAACGGTTCACAACCGCGGCCGCCGCCGAATGGGCGAGAGCATCGAGCTTATTGGCAATCAGTTCCTGCAAAAGGAAAAGATTCTCTTCGGCGTCGCGATTCTGGAAAACGCGTTTGACCGCACCTATGCGCTCGCCGCGCTTCTGCCGGATGAAATCCGCGAAAAAGAGCCGGATATGCTCATCAAGGCGCGCTCGCTGATGCCGCGCATCATCCCCGAAAACCTCGACGTGCTGGTCATCGATTACATCGGCAAAAACATCAGCGGAACGGGTATGGATACCAACATCACCAAGTCCTTCTCGCTGGAATCCGGCATCAGCCGCGAGGGGCGGGCGAAAAAAATCGCCGTGCTGGATATCACCGAGCAGAGCCACGGCGCGGCCGTCGGTCTGGGCGCGGCGGATACCACGACGCGCAGAATGTTTGAGAAGATGGATTTCAACACCACCTATCCCAACCTGCTGACGACGGGCGGCACCGATTCGGCCAAAATCCCGATGGTCTTTGACGACCAGCGCCGCGCCATCAAGGCCGCGGTGAAAACGGCCATCGGCTCGGATAAGGAGCGCCTGCGCATCGTGCGGATTCAGGATACGCTCCATCTCGAAAATATCTGGGTCTCCGAAGCCGTGCTGGAAGAGATTCGCGGCGATGAGCGCTTTGAGGTGCTCGAAGAGCCGAAGGATATGCAGTTCGATGAGGATGGGAATCTGTTTTAAGACGAGAGAATAAATAAATGTATCCGCCCCCGCGCCGGAAGAAGCTCGGTACGGGGGCGGATTTTATGCTTTTCAGACGCAGAATTGTGCGAAATAGACAATAAAAAAAGTCTGAAAGTTATCACTTTCAGACAAATTGGTGGAGCATAGGAGATTCGAACTCCTGACCCCAACACTGCCAGTGTTGTGCGCTACCAACTGCGCTAATGCCCCGTCAACGGTAAATATTATAGCGTATTTGGGCAGGCGCGTCAAGTCCCTTTTTTCAATTTTTTGCAAAAACCGCCGCCAATCGACAGCGCGGCCTGACCCACCCGCTTCCGCGCTTGCATTTGCGGCGCGAAATCGGTATAATAACAGAAAAAGCAAGCGCGGCGCGCGGAATTCGGAGGAACGACATGGCGCAAAAGTATACCCGAAACATGATTCGCAATGTGTTTATCGAGATGCTCGACGAACGCCCGTTTGACGAAATCACCGTGACCGATCTGGTGACGCGGTGCGAAATCAACCGCAAGACGTTTTACTATTATTATCAGGATTTGTATGCCGTGCTGACGGAGATTTTTGAATCCGAGCTGGAAGCGGTGCTGGGCGGCGTGAAGGAGCATGTCACGTGGGAAGAGGGCATCGCGCAGGCGGTGCAGATTGCGCTGCAGCATAAGCGCGCGGTCTATCATGTGTATCACTCGATGCAGCGCGAGACGCTGGAAAAATACCTGTACAACGTTGCGGGCGAGGTTATGAGCCGCTATGTCGAGCGGCAGAGCGCGGGCATCCACGCGAGCCAGGAGGATAAGGATATCATCGCGCAGTTCTACCAGAGCGCGCTGACCGAGATGGTGCTCAACTGGATTGGGCAGGGGATGAAAGAGGACGGGCTGGAGATGATCGCCCGCATCGGCCAGCTGTTTGACGGCAACATCCGCGCGTCGCTCAAGCGGAGCGAGAGCCTGCCGATTCGCCCGTGGAAGGGCGGCTTGAACGCATAAAAAGACGGACGCACAGAAGCTTGTGCGTCCGTTTTTGAAAAGTGAGAATACTGTTAGGCGGGGACAGGCATATGAATCAGGGGAAAATGAAGTAAAGGTATATGCAAGAACAAGAGAACAGTAAATCGGAATTTATGTCAATGCAAACTCAATCTCATCAAGCCCATTGCTTATCGTATTTTTTCTGCCTGTTTTTTCAAAACCCATTCGCAGATAAAGCCTCTCGGCATTTATGTTATTTTCTAAAATCCACAATGTTGGAGTTCCTATGCATTGACTTACTGCAAATTGCAAAAGTTTTGTTCCATACCCCATATTCTGTTTGTCAGGAAGGATATAAAGGTCTTCAATTAAACTGTCAGTAACCGAGACTATTCCTATTGGCATTTCCTCGACAAGCATAAAAATCTTGCTGCCGACATTCATTTTTCTTTCTAGATACTCCCGTTGTCGTTCTGGTGTGTGCTGCTCTATGAAGCTGGCAGAACAAAAGGAGCAATGAGATTTTTTCCAAGATATAGAATGTACCGTAGCCGCTTCTGAAAGACTTGTTTTGTCCACTGCTATGATCATGACGCGCCTCCGCAAATTTCGATTTGTCCGCCTCATCCCTGCGGGATGTCACAATTTTATATCACTGTCTATCTTCCGAAAGCATGCCGTACAGGTATAAATCCGCCGGGTTTCCCAAAGAATCTTTCGTTTGGCTTCTCTGTGTGCCTTCCGGTTTCATGCCGAGCTTTTTCATGAGATGAACGGATTTCGTGCCGTCGATCGTTTCGGCAAACACTTTATGCGCATGCAGCGTATCAAAAGCATAGTCGATGACCGCTTTGCAGGATTCGGAAGCGAACCCCTGTCCCCAGAAATTCCTGTTGAAAATCCACCCGATTTCATATACGCCTTCGTTGAACGCGTTCAAGAGAATATATCCGATGACTTTGGCGGTTTCTTTGTGTGTTGCGGCAACCGCGCCCTTTTTTTCTATGCAGAACTTTTGCAAAAAGTCAGCCGTTTTCTCAATCGTATACGCGGGCTCGCAATGCTTCATGGTTTCGGCGTCGCCCAAAATATCCTGCAAATCGTTGATATCATTCATCGTAAAATCGCGAATGATCATTCTGCTCGTTTCAATATCCATTTTCATGACCTCGTTCAAGCCTATGTATCAATTCCGTTTGAATAAGCGACAGCGCGTCGATTGCATCGCGGGGGTCAATTCGACAGATTGATAGGATGTTATTTTCGGCGGTATCGGTCGGCAATTCAATTCCTGTAAAAATAGAAATCGCATTGCCTGCCGCCGCGCCCGATTGTGCCCTGCCGTTCAAAGGCGATGCCGCACAGATTGCCGTAGACGCGGTCGTCGCTCAGGCAGAAGGTGCCCGTCAGCTCTTTGCAGCCCAGCAATTCGCAATACTTCATATAGGGGCATTGCAGCACATCGACCCTGTAATGCCTGCTGTCGGATTCATGTTCTTCGGTTTTGAAGCCCGCTTCTTCATTGAACAGGGTGCGGATGAGCATCGGGAAAATCCTGAAGAAAAGAGGACGAACGAAGGGGAGCTTCGTTGCAAGATGCAGGCGCTTTCGGTCAGGCTCTACGCCGATTCTGACCGCTTCTTCGAGCAGGCCGAGGGCTTCTTCGCGCGGGATATATCGAATCATCTGCAGATAAATCGCGGCTCGCGGGAAAATCATCTGTTCGGCGTGCATCTTTTCCTTTTTGGGCAGGTCTTTGTATTGGGCGCAGAATTTGTTGCAGAGGTCCGCCGCGTCCCGAGTCAGCGCGTCGGTCTGCGGCCGGCCAAGCCGATTGCTCAGTTCGTTCAGGAGATAAGCAAAACCGCCGAGCTTGTCGTAATATCTTTTGTCGATCATTATTGATGCGCCTCCGCATTTGCGAATCCGATTTGTTCGGCCGCTAACCGCTTATAAAAAGACGGACGTACAGAAAACCTGTGCATCCGTTCCCGCTCAAATGATATAGTCGAACCCCGCGTCGTCGTTTTTCATCAAATCGGCGAGGGTATAGCTTTCCAGATAATCATAAATCAGCTTGCTCAGCCCCCGCCACATCGGGTAGGTGCGGCAGTTCGCCATGCGGGCGCACGGTTCGTGCGGCTCGCAGAGACAGGCGACGGGCGCGAGCGGCCCTTCGGTGATTTCCAGAATTTTGCGGACGGTGAACTGGTCGGGCGTGCCGTTGAGCCGATAGCCGCCGCCCTTGCCGCGCACGCCGATGAGCACGTTGTTCTGCACGAGCAGCTTGACGATGCTTTCCAGATATTTTTCGGAAATCTCCTGCCGCGCGGCGATTTCCTTGAGCGGCACGTGGTTATTCCCACGCTCGTGTTCGGCCATATCCACCAGCATGCGCAGGGCGTAACGGCCCTTTGTGGAAATCATCATCGGTATTGCCTCCTTCGCGCCCTCCCGATAACGGTATTGCCTCTCCCGCGAAGGGGAGCGGCGGAAGGGTGAATCCTGATTACCTATTATACCATGGGGTAAATGAAAATTTCAAGAAAATTCTGCCGAAACCGCTTGACAGAAGCCGCCTGCCGCGCTATAATCCATTTACCGACCGGAAAGATGGGTTAAATCAGTCGGGTATCGAACGGATAAGAGGGATTTTACCATGATGAGGAGCCATGCCGAACACAGCCGCCGCGCATACGGCGGATTCCGCGCCGCGCAGAGCGGACGATGTTGAAGCGCCGAGCGCGTTGACCGAAAAAATCTTCATCATATCAAATAATAAGACATAAACGGGAGGAATTGACCATGAGCAAGATTTACACGAGCGCCGACCAGCTGATTGGCCGCACCCCGCTGCTGGAGCTGACCCACATCGAGAAGAAAGAGGGCCTGAACGCCCGCATTCTGGCCAAGCTGGAGTATTTTAACCCCGCCGGTTCTGTGAAAGACCGCATTGCGAAGGGCATGATTGACGATGCGGAGGCCACGGGCGCGCTCAAGCCGGGCAGCGTGATTATTGAGCCGACCTCGGGTAACACGGGCATCGGCCTTGCGTCCGTCGCGGCGGCGCGCGGCTACCGCATCATCATCGTGATGCCGGAGACGATGAGCGTCGAGCGCCGTCAGCTGATGAAGGCCTACGGCGCGGAGCTGGTGCTCAGCGAGGGCGCGAAGGGCATGAAGGGCGCGATTGCCAAGGCGAACGAGCTGGCGGCGGAGATTCCGAACAGCTTCATCCCGGGGCAGTTTGTGAACCCCGCGAACCCCGCTGTGCACAAGGCGAGCACGGGCCCGGAAATCTGGGAGGATACCGACGGCGCTGTGGATATCTTTGTGGCGGGCGTCGGCACGGGCGGAACCATCACGGGCGTGGGCGAGTACCTGAAGGAGCAGAACCCGAACGTAAAGGTGGTCGCGGTTGAGCCGGCGACCTCTCCGGTGCTGAGCAAGGGCGTTGCGGGCGCGCACAAGATTCAGGGCATCGGCGCGGGCTTTGTGCCAGATGTTTTGAACACGAAGGTTTACGACGAAATCATCGCCGTGGAGAACGAGGATGCGTTTGCGACGGGCCGCGCCATCGGCCGCAGCGAGGGCGTGCTGGTGGGCATTTCTTCCGGCGCGGCGGTCTATGCGGCGATTCAGCTGGCGAAGCGGCCGGAGAACGCGGGCAAGAACATCGTTGTGCTTCTGCCGGACACGGGCGACCGCTATCTCTCCACGCCGCTGTTCGCGGAGTAACGGGGGAGACGGGGGGGACGTTGGGGCGCTGCCCCAAACCCCGGAAGGGAACTGAGTTCCCTTCACCCTCCATATCGGCTCACGTTGTGAGCCGAGGAGAATAAATGTTTTTTGAGCATGCTTAAAGGAATTTAGGCATGCTTTTTTTGAACTGGAAAAAATTGTAGGGGCGCGCAGGGCGCTGTCCTTTTTCTCCGAAAAACGCGCCCGTTCCACGAATGCGCGTCCGTAAAAGTGGGAAATCCAAGAACCTCAGGTTCTTGGTGAGGTTTGGAGCGAAGCTCCAACGTACTCCCCTTTTTATCGATTCACGCCCCATTCATCGTGCTTCCATAGCTTCATCCTATGGCAGGCCGTAGGAAACGGGGATTTGACCTTTGCCGCGTTCTCTCGTATAATACATCCATCGAAAGAAAAAACGTTCGCCAAGAACAAAACGGGAGGATTTGAACATGCTGTTTCACCCGGGTGGGAGCAACAACCGAATGTGACAAAGCGCCGCTTCTCACCACTAAACAACATTTTCATCACATATCAAAGGAGATTACCGCTATGAACAGCTTTGCCAAGAAAATCGTCACTCTGGCCGCGACGGCCGCGCTCACCCTGTCCTCTGCCGCAGCGCTGGCGGCCGCGCCGCTTCAGCTCGGCGTGCCGGATGACGGCACGAACCTCTCCCGCGGCATCAAGCTGCTGGAGGCGGCGGGCTTCATCGAGGTGGATCCGGCAGCGGGCTACACGCCGGAAATCAAGGATATCACCAAGTATCTCTACAATGTCGAGGTGACGCCGGTTGCGGCCAACACGCTGCCCTCCACGCTGGGCGACTTCGCCGCTTCCACCATCAACGGCACGTATGCCGTGCCCTACGGCCTGATTCCTTCCCGCGACGCGCTGCTCATCGAGAAGCAGGACGAGAACGGCGAGAACCCGTATGTGAACGTCATCGTCGCCCGCACTGCGGACAAGGATAACGAGGTTTACAAGAAGGTTGTCGAAGCCTATCAGACCCAGCTGGTCGCCGAGTTCCTGCTGGTGAACTATCACGAGACGTTCTATCCGGCCTTCGCGTATGACGCGGACGCCGCGTTCTCCGTCACCGAGGACAACGTCGCCGAAATCTCCGGCTACAAGTCCTCCAAGGATGGCAAAACCGTCGTCAAGGTCGGCGTGTGCGGCGGCGTGAGCAATAACGAGCAGTGGATTGCCACCCAGAAGGTGCTTGACGACGAGGGCGCGAACATCTACATCGACCTGGTGGAGTTTGACGCCTACAACCTGCCGAACGAAGCGCTGAGCAGCGGCGATATCGACCTGAACGCCTTCCAGCACAAGGCCTATCTCGCCAAGGACTGTTCCGCGAACGGCTATGACCTGACTGTCATCGGCGACACGCTGATTGCGCCGCTGTGCATCTACTCCGAGAAGTATGATTCCGTTGACGCCATCAAGGAAGCCGCGGGCGCGAAGTAAGCAAACAGGCTCTTTTCAACCGGTATGGCCCGAAAAAGGCCGTACCGGCTTTTCCTGTCTATAACAGAAGAAGCGAGGTATCCCCATGATTCAAATCGCGAACATGAACAAGGTGTTCCACCTCAAGAGCGGCGACGTGACCGCGCTGGATAACGTGACGCTGAATATCGACGACGGCATGATTTACGGCGTCATCGGCTATTCCGGCGCGGGCAAATCGACGCTGGTGCGCTGCCTGAACCTGCTGGAAACGCCGGACAGCGGCACGCTGAGCGTCGGCGGCTCCGGCGTGATTACGCTCAAAGACGGCAAAGCCTACGACGCGCAGGGCCGCAAGATGACCGAAAAGAAGCTCGGCGCGATGCGCCGCGGCATCGGCATGATTTTCCAGCATTTCAACCTGCTGGATCGCTCGACCGTGTTTGAAAACATCGCCTATCCGCTGCGCTATACGGGCATGAAGAAGGCCGATATTGAGGCGCGCGTGTTTGAACTGCTGGATCTGGTCGATCTGCGCGACAAGGCGGACGTCTATCCCTCCCAGCTTTCCGGCGGCCAGAAGCAGCGCGTCGCGATTGCCCGCGCGCTGGCCAACAAGCCGCAGGTGCTGCTCTCCGACGAGGCGACCAGCGCCCTTGATCCGGATGCGACGGAAGCCATTTTGAACCTGCTCCGCGATCTGAACCGCAAGCTCGGCCTGACCGTCGTGCTCATCACGCACGAGATGGCGGTCATCAAATCCATCTGTCAGCGCGTGGCGGTGATGGAAAACGGCCGCGTCGTCGAAGAGGGCGACGTGTATGATATCTTCGCGCATCCGCGCGCGGCGATTACGCGCAAGTTCGTCTCTTCCGCCTCTGCGCTGAGCAAGGTGGATAAGCTGATGGAAGAGGGGAGCACGCTCGTGCGCCCCGCCGCGAACCAGAAGCTCGTGCGCCTGACCTTCCACAAGGAATGCGTCGGCGAGCACGTGATTTCCACAGTCTCCCGCGATTTCGGCGTGGATATCAACATCGTGCTGGCCAACGTCGAGGTCATCGAGGATAACCCGCTGGGCGGCATGATCGCCCTGCTCGGCGGCGAGGAAAAGCAGGTTGCCGCCGCGCTGAACTATCTGAACGAAAACCATGTGTATACGGAGGTTATCGCCGATGGAAGCATTTGAACAGCTGATTGAGCAGATTGCGCCGAATCTGTACGCTTATCGCGACCGTTTCTTCACCAGCTTCGCGGCGACGTTTGAGATGTTCGCCAAGGCGGGCATCATCGCGTTTGTCGTCGGATTGTTTTTCGGCGTGCTGCTGGTGATTACGCGCAAGGGCGGCGTGCGCCAGAACCTCATCGTCTATCAGGTTGTGAATATCGTCATCAACGTGTTCCGCTCGATTCCGTTCATCATCCTGCTGATTTTCCTGATTCCGCTGACGCGCGCGGTGGTCGGCTCGGCCATCGGCGTGAAGGGCGCGATTCTGCCGCTGGTGTTCGGCACGGTGCCGTTTTACACGCGTCAGGTCGAGGTTGCGCTGACGGGCGTGAACGAGGGCAAGGTCGAGGCCGCGCGCAGCATGGGCTCGGGCACGCTGGGGCTGATTTTCCGCGTGTATCTGCATGAAGCCGTGCCGGAACTGATTCGCGTGACGACGGTCACGGCCATCAGCCTCATCGGCCTGACGACGATGGCGGGCGCGGTCGGCGCGGGCGGCATCGGCAGCTTCGCCATCAACTACGGCCAGAACCAGAACCATCAGGATATCGTCAACGTCTGCGTGGTCGTGCTGCTGATTGTCGTGTTTATTTTGCAGAGTTTGGGCAACGCGCTGGCGCGCCGCACGACGAACAGGGGCCTGTTCAGAAAGGTGCATAAGTAAGGTTACGTTGGGGCTTTGCCCCAAACCCCAGAAGGGAACTGAGTTCCCTTCACCTTCCGTATGGCTTCGCGGCATGTCGCGAAGCGGAGGAGGAAAGTCCGGAAAACTCAGTTTTCTGGCGGGGCTTGGGGCAGAGCCCCAACGTATTCCTTCTCCCACACTTTCCCCGAAGTGTCCAAAAATCATCCAAAATCGAAGCTGTGTCGAAAAACGGGACACAGCTTTTTTTCTGCCCGTGTTAAAAACCGCTTGACCCTGGTACAATAACGTCATCAAAAGGAAATGAGCGATACGCAAGCCGGCAGGGCAGAAGCCCCCGACGGTATCGCCTGAATCATAAGGAGGTTTCGGTTATGTATTACAGCAGCGGCAACTATGAAGCGTTCTCTCATCCCAAGAAGCCGGAAGGCGTGGACGGCAAGTCCGCGTATATCATCGGCTCCGGCCTTGCGGCGCTGACCGCGGCCTGCTACCTCGTGCGCGACGGCCAGATGAAGGGCGAGCACATCCACGTCTTTGAAAAAGACCCCGTGGCGGGCGGCGCGTGCGACGGCCGCAAGATGGACGTCGGCTATGTGATGCGCGGCGGCCGCGAGATGGATAACCATTTCGAGATCATGTGGGATTTGCTGCACGACATTCCGTCGCTGGAGCATGAGGGCCAGAGCGTGCTGGACGAGTATTACTGGCTGAACAAGGAGGATCCGAACTCCTCTCTCTGCCGCGCGACCGTGAACCGCGGCGAGGATGCGCACACCGACGGCAAGTTCGCCATCAGCGACAAGGGCGCGATGGAAATCATGCACCTGTTCTTCACGCCGGATGAGCAGCTTCAGGATAAGCGCATCACCGACTTCTTCGACGACGAGGTGTTCTCCTCCAACTTCTGGCTCTACTGGCGCACGATGTTCGCCTTCGAAAACTGGCACAGTGCGCTGGAGATGAAGCTCTACATCAAGCGCTTCATCCATCACATCGGCGGCCTGCCGGACTTCAAGGCCCTGCGCTTCACCCGCTATAATCAGTATGAATCCATCATCCTGCCGATGACCAGCTACCTCAAGAGCCACGGCGTGCAGTTCTTCTACAACACCAAGGTCGTGGATGTGAAGTTTGACATCAACGGCGAGCGCAAGCAGGCTTCAAGCATCGTGGTGGAGAGCGACGGCCAGCAGGAGACCATCAACCTGACCGAAAACGACCTGCTGTTCATCACCAACGGCGGCTGCGTCGAGAACAGCTCCATCGGCAGCCAGAACGAGGCGGCCAAGTTCGACCCCGAGCTCAAGCCGGGCAACGGCTGGGATCTCTGGAAGAAGATTGCCGCGCAGGACGCGAGCTTCGGCCATCCGGACAAGTTCATCTACGACGCGGAGCAGACCAACTGGGAGAGCGCGACCATCACCACGCTGGATGACAAGATTCCGCCGTACATCCGGAAGATTTGCAAGCGCGACCCGTTCACCGGCCACACCGTCACCGGCGGCATTGTCACCGTGAAGGATTCCAGCTGGCTGATGAGCTGGACGCTCAACCGTCAGCAGCAGTTCCACGACCAGCCGAAGAACCAGCTGTGCGTCTGGGTCTACGCGCTGTTCACCGACAAGCCGGGCGACTACGTCAAGAAGCCCATGCGCGACTGCACCGGCAAGGAAATCTGCATGGAGTGGCTGTACCACATCGGCGTGCCGGAGGACCAGATTGAGGAGCTGGCGGAGAAGAGCGCCAACACCGTGCCGGTCATGATGCCGTATATCGACGCGTTCTTCATGCCGCGCGCCAAGGGCGACCGTCCGGATATCGTGCCGAAGGGCGCTGTGAACTTCGCGTTTCTCGGCCAGTTCGCCGAGACCGCCCGCGACACCATCTTCACCACCGAGTATTCCATGCGCACCGGCATGGAGGCGGTTTACACCCTGCTGAACGTGGACCGCGGCGTGCCGGAGGTTTGGGGCAGCACCTATGACCTGCGCGACCTCATCAACGCCACCGTGCAGCTGCGCGACGGCAAGAAGATTACCGACATGGAACTGCCGTTCATCGAGAAGATTGCGCTCAAGGAAGTGCTCAAGAAGATTCAGGGCACGGACATCGAGAAATTCCTCAAGGAATACAATGCCATCTGATGCGAGCAATCGCGTTGGCGCGGGGCTTGGCTCCGCGCCTTTTTGCTGCTTAACCTTTTCACCTTTCCACCGTCTGCGGACGGTGGAAGGGTAAATAAAGAAAGAAGCAGTTTGACCCCGAAAAAAGCTTTTTGACAAGTCATCGCTTCTTGCATATAATATAAAATCATCTGAAAACTTGAAACCGCATCGAATTTTTGGGGCCGAAGGTTTCCGAAGAGGTTTTCGGCTGTTGCCGCCGGCGGCGGAAACAAACGGCAGAAAACGAAAGCCCTTCGGCAGGGGTTTGGAGACAGAGTCCCCAAGGGAGGTTTTTTTATGAAACTTGGCGTGATCGACGTGGGCGGAGGCTTCCGCGATATCTATGGCGCGGGCGTTTTTGACTGGTGCCTCGACCACGATGTGAATTTCGATTACTGTATCGGTATCTCGGCGGGCAGCGCAAATCTGGCTTCTTATCTGGCGAAGCAGCGCGGGCGGAACTATACCTTCTATATGGATTATGTGTTCCGCAAGGAGTATGCCAGTCTGGATAACTGGTTCAAGACCCGCAACTATGTCGATTTGGATTATGTGTACAGCACCCTGTCCAACAGCGACGGCGAAAACCCGATTGATTATGAAACGATGGCGAAAAACCCCGCCGAGTTCTACGTCGGCGCATGCGACGCGCGCACGGGTCAGGCCGTCTATTTCGGCAAGAGCTGCTTGAAGAAGGACCACTACGATATCTTCAAGGGCTCGTGCGCCCTGCCCGTGTTCTGCAAGCCGTATATGGTGGAAAACATCCCCTGTCTGGACGGCGGCATCTCTGACCCCGTGCCCGTGCTCAAGGCGTTTGAGGATGGATGCGATAAGGTCGTGCTGATTCTCACCCGCCCCGTTGACCAGAAGCGCGAACAGAAGAAGGACGTCATGCCCGCGCGCCTGCTGGCCAAATCCTATCCGAAGGCCGCCGAGCGGCTGCTCGACCGCTACCGCCTGTATAACGACGGCGTGGATATCGCCAAAGAGTATCAAAAGCTCGGCAAGCTGCTCATCGTCGCACCCGACGATATCTGCGGCCTGTCCACGCTCAGCAAGAGCCACGAAAAGCTGCAAATGATGTATGATAAGGGCATGAAGGACGCCGAGAAAATCGGGGCGTTTCTGAATGATTGTCATTGAGCGGAAAAAATAAATTCTGCGCAAAAAAATCCGTCTGCCGAGGTCAACGGCGGACGGATTTTTTGCGCTGCGGGATTCTTGCGTCAAAAGGATAACTGTGTTATCATACACAAGTCGGCTTGGCCGACAGGCATGTCGAGGGCTTGACACCAGTACGCTCCGGATTCTGACCGGAAGGAGGTGAGAGCCATCAAAGCCAAAGAAACGGCGACGATTACGATCAGACAGACGCTGATTACGTCCATCAAGATCGAAAAATCGACAGAAACAAAAGAACACGGTGATGTTGAGGTCATCATCGTGTTAGTGCCGAGAGGCTAATCCCTATAAAAGCCCTCGTCGTGCCTTTATTGTAGCATGATTCGCGCCGCCCGTCAAGGGCGGCGTTTTGCTTTGGGCAAAATTGCGGCAGGTCGGCCGCGTATGCAGAAATTTGGGGTTTGACAATCCCGCGGCGCGCTACTATAATAAAACCAAATTCAAACGCATGAGCGGCTGCCGAAGGGCAGCTTTTCAAAGCACCTTGGGTTAGTAAAAACTAACAAAAGAAAAGGGAGGACGAAGGAATGGGACTGACTGCGACGAAAATCCTGCTGCTGCTGGCGGGCGTGGGGCACCTGCTGCTCTGGCACTGCGACCGCATGCTGACCTATCTGGACGGCGGGCGGTTCGATTTTAAGATGCTGAGCGACAACCAAAAGCTGTCGGCGGTGATGGGCAATACGCCGCTCGATAAGCCGATGCGCTCGGGCATAGGCGGCGTGATGGCGATGGCGGCGATGCTCCCCGGCTATCTGGCGCTGAGCGAATGGATGCGCCCGTTCTCGGGCGTGTGCGCGGCGCTGATGACGGCGGGCGAGATGCTGTTCTTCGTGCCGGGCGGCGCGCATCACGTGCTCTGCGGCGTGGTGGAATGGGTGTATATCCGCATGGGCAAGACCGATGAGGCGCGCAGACTGATTGCCGAGCTTTTCAAAAAGTCGTCGTCCACGATGATGGTCTGTTATGCGGGCCTGCTGATGTTTTCGCTGGCGCTGTTTGCCGCCGTCGTCGGCGGCCTGACGACCCTGCCGCGCTGGGCGTGCGTCTTTAACCCGCTGCTGTATATCGTGCTGTTCCCGCTCCGCATCGTCGGCACGGGGAACATCGTCTGCGCGGTGACGACGCTCGCGCTGGGTCTTCTGCTCTGACGCAACGAACCGCAAAGCAAATCGAAATGAGGGGGAAACGAGATGAGTCTGTTTGCATCGGCGTTCCGCATGCTTTATCAAATCGTGGGCGTGAAAAAGGCGTTCAGCCTGCCGGAGGACGAACTGCTCAAGGTCGTCGAAAAGCAGAACCGAAACCGCGGCTTCTATCTGCCCACGGATAACAAGGCGCACTATGAAAAGGAAATGGTGAACGGCTTTCCCTGCCTGATTGTGCGCGAAAACGAAAAGCCCTCCGAGCGCGCCATCCTCTATTTCTTCGGCGGCGGCATGCTCGTCGGGCCGGATAAGGGCGATATCCCCGTTCTGCGCAAGCTGATGCGCATGACGGGCTGCGATATCTGGTTTCCGTGCTATCCGCTGTGCACGGAGCACTGCATCACCGAGAGCTATGACATGGCTTTTGAATGCTACCGCCGAATGATTGCCATCTACGGCGGCGGCAACGTCAGCACGTGCGGCTTCTCCTCGGGCGGCGCGCTCGCGCTGGGCATGGCCGCCCATAACAACGCGCTGGGCAGGCCGCTCCCGCCGCCGCGCCATATCGTCGCCGTCTCCCCGGGCGAAGTGCCGTGGAACGACGACGAGCGCGCGCGGATGCTGGCGCTCAACGACAGCGACGTTTCCATCGACTGCACGGCGTTTGAGACGAAGTTTGAAAAAATCCAGCGCCACGGCCGCGACGATGTGCCGGACTATATGATTCATCTTTCGCGCGGCGATTTTTCGGGCGTGGGCGATATCCACTTCTTTTACAGCGCGGATGAAACCCTCTACGGTGCGCGGCCCGAGTTCGAAACAGCCTGCAGGCGGGCGAATGTGCCCTATACCATGTTCGCCCGCCCGGGCATGGTGCATTGCTACTGCATGCTGCCGTATTTTAAGGAAGCCAAAGAGAATTTCGCGCAGATTGCGGAATATTTGAAGCGATAAATTATTGCAGGGGCGCGCATTGCGCGTCCGCAGACCGTAGACAAAAAGCTATTCTCCCCCAAAGGGGGGGAGAATAGCCCTTTCCGTAAATGAAAGAATAGCTGAATTTCTTGATTTTGCTATTCAAGCTGAGTTTGCTTATGTCAACAAGCTGGGGGCGCGCATTGCGCGTCCGTAGTTTATATGGTATTCAAAACCTGCTTTTTGGCGAAAGAACAAATGAGAACCGACTCAAATCTTCCCATGCCGTTTGGCGTATACATACGAATAGACGACGGGCGATGCTGCCGCGGCGATGAGCAGAACGGTTAATACGTTATTCATCCCGCCGAAGAACGCGGAAGCCGTGATGATCAGCCCGACGACAATCCAGACATAGCCCGCGAAACGGTGGGTGTGATTCCAGTTCTCCTCATCGGCGAGCGTCCACGGGATGCGGATGCCCATCGTGTAATTGGGGCGGCACTTGGGCAGGTAGTTGCCCATGACGACGAAAAGCAGGCCGACAAAAACCGAGACGAGGCGGTTGATGTTGAACAGGCAGCCCAGCGCGCTCGCATACATGGAGATGCCGACGAACAGGCTGACGGCGGGGCAAATCCACAGGGTGAGCTGCACCAACTTTTCGGAAATATTCTGCTTTTTGGGGTCGGCCCGCAAGGCAAAGGCGCAGAGCAGCTGCATCGCGAGGAGGAACAGCGGCAGGCCGATGATGGCGAACGGGCGGCCGGAATAGCCGTCCGCCGTGCCGTTGAAATCGAAGTGGGTCGGCATTTGCTCGGGCAGCCGGTTCCACAGGATAAGGCCGACGAACATCGGCAGCAGGATGACGATGCTTGTGAGAACCAGGGTGCGCTTATTGATGGCTTTCATGGTTATCTCCTTTCAGCTGAGAGAGCCAGAGCATGACCTCCTCGACGACGGAGGTATTCAGCTCATAATAGATGAAGTTTTTTTCACGCGTTTCAAACACGAGATCGGCCTTTTTCAGCACGCTGAGATGATAGGACACGGTTGCGCCCGTCATCTCGAAATGTCCGGCGATTTCGCCCGCGCTCATGCGTCCGCCCCGAAGCAGCAGCAGGATTTCCCGCCTTGCGGGGTCGGAAAGCGCCTTGAAGGTTTCGGCAAAGCCCATGCGCGGCCTCCTTTCAATTCTATTTAGAAATTCATCTAAACAGGTGATGGCTGTATTGTAGCAGGGCGGAGGGCGGGTGTCAAGGGGTATTTAGAAAAAATTCTAAATTCTGAATTGTATGTAGGGGCGCGCATTGCGCGTCCGCTTATATACGAAAAAGCCGCATATCCAAGAAGATATACGGCAATGAAGGCAGAAAATTGTTTTGTTGCGGCTTTGAACCCGTTTCAATCGTAGGACGCTTTGCGTCTTGCTCTGAAACTGCGTTTTTTACGGAGAGGGGGAACGCTGGGCTACCGCCCAGACCTGTTTGGGGGATAATCCCCCAAACCCCTGTTTCGCTTCGCGGCGGTTTTAAGAAGTCTTTTTCGGCAGTTTCCGCACGACGACGGCGTAGCAGGTGACGAGGGCGGCGAGGGTGACGGCCCACGAAACGGGGTAAGAGAGGTAGAGGGTATCGAGCGTCGGCGACGCGGCGAAGGCGGTATAGAGCCAAACCACACGGAGCAGGCAGATACCGCTCAGGCTGGTGACGGTCGGCATGAGGGAATAGCCGATGCCGCGCAGCTGGCCGACAAAGGTATCCTGCATACAGAAGAGGACATAGAGCGGCATATTATGGCTGACGCGGACAAGGCCGCTGGCGATGACCTCGGGGTCGGTATTAAACAGGGAGAGCAGCGGCGTGCCGAACGCATAAATGAGCAGGCCGAGGGAGAGCCCGCCGACGCACGTCGCGGCGAGGCAGACGACAAGCACGCGGCGCACGCGGTTGGTTTTGCCCGCGCCCATATTCTGGCTGGAGAAGGTGAGCGCGGCCTGAGAGATGGCGTTGGAAACGGTGGTGGCAAAGCCCTCGATGCTGGCGGCGGCGGTATTGCCCGCGATGGCGGCCGCGCCGAAGGAGTTGATGGCGGACTGAATCAGCACGTTGGAGATGGAGAACATGCTGCTCTGCAGGCCCGCGGGGATGCCGACGCGGAGAATCTGGCCGAGGGCGCGGCGCTCGATGCGGGTCTTTTTCGGCTCGAAGCGGATATCGCCGTGGCTGGTGATGAGGCTGGCGAGCACAAGCGCGGCGCTGATGGTTTCGCTGACGATGGTGGCGATAGCCACGCCCGCGACGCTGAGCTTCAGCCCGGCGACGAGCAGCACGTTGAGCACGATATTGACCATGCCGCTGACGGTGAGGTAATACAGCGGGCGCTTGGTGTCGCCGACGGCGCGCAGAATCGCCGCGCCGTAGTTATACAGCAGGCTGGCGGGCAGGCCGACGGCGTAGATATTGAGGTAGAGCTTTGCGCCCTCCACCACGTTTTCGGGGCAGCCCATCAGTTCGAGCAGCGGGCGGGAGAGGAGCAGCAGCAGCGCGCCGAGCAGCACGCCCGAGAGCAGCGCGAGCGCTATGGAGGTATGCACCGCGCGGCGCACGCCTTCGCGATCCCCCGCGCCGGTCGCGCGGGCAACGGCGACGGATGAGCCGACGCTCAGGCCCATCAGCAGGCTGACGAGCAGCTGGATGAGCGAGGTTGTCGCGCCGACGGAGGCCATCGCGACGGAATCGGCGAAGCGCCCGACGACGATGATATCCGCCGAGTTATACAGAAGCTGAAGTACGCCAGAGAGAATCAGCGGCACGGTAAAGGCGAGCACATTGGGCAGCAGCGGGCCGGAGGTCATCTCCACCCGATGAGAACGGCGGGCAAACAAATCAAATCACCTCTGAAAAAAAGCAATGCGAACAGCATAGCACAACACATCAAATGCGTCAAGACGGAATGAATGCATCCAAATCCATACTTGCATTTTGACCATATTTTGGTTATAATAAAGGGGCATGTTGGTAAAATAGACTTTGATGACCGCGCATGCGCGCGCCAAGGAGCATGAGATATGAAAACTGTGACGATTCGTCTGACGATGATGACCGACAATGTGAAAAACTTTGTCAGCCTGGTCAATCGCTATCCGTATGACATGGATTTGCGGTCGGGGCGTTATGTGGTGGATGCAAAGTCGATTCTGGGCATCTTTTCCATCGACCTTTCCCGCCCGATTACGATGACGATTTACAGCGACGACTGCGACGAGCTGCTCCGCGATTTGGACGGCTATCTGGTCAAGGACGGCGAAGAAGCGAAATAAGGGGGTGCGCCCATGCCGCTGGATGTGCATGCCACAGAGGAAGAGGATAAGCTGATTGTGCTTTCATCGCTGAACCGCCTCGGCGGCTGCACGCAGGAGCAGCTGCTGCGCTTTCTGGCGGAAAACGCACTGATGAACCCGTTTCAGTTTTATCTCGCGCTGGGCGGGCTGAAAGAGGCGGGCTTCGTGCGCGAGACGCGCCATCTGGAAGGGATGCTGCTGTTTCTGACCCCGCAGGGGCGCGAAAGCGTGGAAATGTTCGGCTCGCGCATCCGCGCTTCCCAGCAGGAGAAGCTGGACAGGAGCGCGCCGGAATGGAAGCGGCGCATCCGCGAGGAATTGCAGATGCCCGCCGAGTGGAAGGAGACGGATAACGGCTTTGTCGTCACCCTGCGCGCGCTGGAAAGCGGCGCGGAAATCTTTTCCATGTCGCTGACGGCCGTCACCAAGGAGCAGGCCAAGCGCTTCTGTGAGCGCTGGCCCAGAAGCGCGCCGTTTCTCTATCAGACGATTATGGAACGGCTGGGCGAAACCGAACAGACCGAGCCGTAAACCAAGCGATTCCCGACGAAAAAACTGTAAAAAAACGATATATACCCAAACGTTCGACGGAAAGACGCAGAAAGGCGCGAAAACCGCGCGCCTGCCGCGTTATGCCCGTCGGGCGTTTTTTTGTTGCCCGCCAAACCCGAAAAGACGACCGAAACGCGGCGAAATATGCGGAATATTCGTAAAAATTCGACGCAAATTTAGAAGAATTGACCGACGGACAAAAAGAAATTGTCCAAAAACACTTCCATTTTTTCATACATTCTGATATAATGGGCCTAAAGGACGGGCGGGCGCGAAACAAGCCGCCCCGAAAAACAGCCGAAAGGCTTCAAAGGAGGAACGATTTATGAAGGACTACATGGTGAAGGACATACGCAACATCGCTGTATTGGGACACGGCTCTGAAGGCAAAACGACGCTGGTTGAGTCGATGCTCTATGCCGCCGGCGTGACTGACCGCCAGGGCCGTGTCGAGGATGGAAACACGGTCAGTGACTACGACCCCGAAGAGATTAAGCGTCATATCTCCATCAGCGCGTCCGTGGCGCCGATTGAAATCCACGGCAAAAAGATCAACCTCATTGACGTTCCCGGATACTTCGATTTTGCGGGCGAAATGGCCGGCCCGCTGCACGCCGTGGAGGGCGCGGTCATCGTCATCAGCGCCGCGACGGGTATCTCCACCGGCTTTGAAAAAGCATGGAACGCGACCGCGAAGCACGGCCTTGCGCGCATCATCGCCGTCTCTCAGGTCGATCGTGAACATATCAACTACCGCAAGGTGCTCGACGATCTGCGCAGCACCTACGGCAACTGCATCATTCCGACGGTTCTGCCCATCGGCGAGGGCACGTCCTTCCGCGGCGTTGTGGATGTTTTGACGGGCAAGGCCTTCACCGGCGCGGGCAAGGATCGCAACGAAATTCCGATTCCCGAGGAGATGACCGGTCTGGTGGAAGAAGCGCTGGAAGCCTGCCACGAGGCGGCGGCCAGCACCAGCGAGGAATTGATGGAAAAATTCTTCGACGAGGGCAAGCTCAGCGACGAGGATATGCTGCGCGGCCTGTCCGCGGGCATTTACGAGGGCAGCATCGTGCCCGTCGCGCCGGTCTCCAGCCTGGACGGCATCGGCGTGCGCCCGCTGATGTATGAGCTGGCGATGTATATGCCCAGCCCGATGGAACACACCTATCACGGCATCAACCCCAAGACCAAATCCATGCACATCCGCCACGCGGATATGAGCGAGAGCTTCACCGCGCAGGTGTTCAAGACGATTGCCGACCCGTTTGTGGGCAAGCTGTCGCTGATTAAGGTCATCTCCGGCGTGCTGACGCCGGCGACCCCGCTGTTCAACGCGAACGCGGATAAGCCCGAAAAGGCCGCGGGTATCTTCATGGTGCGCGGCAAGAAGCAGATTCCCGTCGGCATGCTCTGCGCGGGCGACATCGGCGCGCTCAGCAAGCTGCAATACACCTCCACGGGCGACAGCCTCTGCGAAATCGGCAAGGTCGTTCAGTATGACAGCATCGACTTCCCCGCGCCGCAGATTTCTCTGGCGGTATACGCCAAGAAGGCGGGCGAGGAGGACAAGGTGTTCTCCGGCCTGGCGCGCCTGTGCGAAGAAATGCCGGACGTCATCGTCGCCAAAGACCCGATGACCACCGAAACCCTCATCAGCGGCCAGGGCGAATTGGAGCTTGAAATCGTGCGCCAGAAGCTGCAGAGCAAGTTCGGCGCGGAAGCCGTGTTCAAAGATCCGAAGATCGCCTATCGCGAGTCCATCCGCAAGACGATTCAGGTGCAGGGCCGCCACAAGAAGCAGAGCGGCGGCCACGGCCAGTTCGGCGACGTGTGGATTGAGTTCTCCCCCGCCGAGCCGGGCACGGATTTCGAGTTCGTCGATGCAGTCGTCGGCGGCGCGGTGCCGCGCAACTTCATTCCGTCGGTCGAAAAGGGCCTGCGCGAGAACCTCGTCAAGGGCGTTCTGGCGGGCTTCCCGATGACGGGCCTGCGCGCCAAGCTCTACGACGGCAGCTATCATCCGGTCGATTCCTCCGAAATGGCGTTCAAGACGGCGGCGCGCATCGCTTACAAGCAGTGCATCAACGCGAACCCCGTGCTGCTCGAGCCGATTATGCACGTGGAAATCAGCGTGCCGGATGAGTACATGGGCGATATCATGGGCGACCTGAACAAGCGCCGCGGCCGCATCCTCGGCATGGAGCAGAGCGACGGCAGGCAGCTGATTATCGCCGAAGTGCCGCAGGCCGAAATGTTCAAATACGCGACGGATCTGCGTTCCATGACGCAGGCGAAGGGCGCGTTCAAGATGAGCTTCGAGCGCTATGAAGAAGTGCCGCAGGCCATCGCCGCCAAGATTATCGAGGCGCATAAGGCCGATTTGGCGGAGGACGAGGAATAAAACTTTCCAAACAAACGACGGGCGGGCAGAAATGTCCGCCCGTTTCTATATGTTTTGCTCAAAAACGGTACCCCAATTTCACCAAAGTGACAAATTCTCTTGACACGCGGGGCAATCAAATGTAAAATAGAATCAGTCAAAGTGAAAGCGTGTGCAGATGATGCTGTGCCGGACATTGCGTCACGAAAAAGCGGCGTGCGTTTAGGCTGACTTTTTCGGACGTTTGATACATCAAAACCGTATAGGCGGCAAAGCCGCGGCGGGGTTTTTGCGCCCCGACGCCGGCATGGTTCTTTGTGCCTAAATTGTGTTGTTTATCGCCGGAGGTGCGCGTCGGTCTGCAAGCCTTTTTTCTTGGACGATTGATTTGATTGAAATTGAGAATCCAAACAGAAGGAGAGTGAAGCAGATTGGCGTTTATTTTTACCCTTTTGGCGATTCTTGCCGCACTGGCTGCGGGCCTTGCGGCAGGTTATATGTATCGCAAAAACGTGCAGGAAAAGAAAATCGGGCGCACCGAAGAATATGCCCGTAATCTGCTGGACGACGCGCAGCGCCGTGCGGAAGAGAAGAAGAAGGAAAGCATCCTTGAAGCCAAGGAAGAGGTCATCCGCCTCAAAAACGAGCTGGACCGCGAGATTCGCGACCGCCGCGCCGAAGTGCAGCGCAGCGAGCGCCGCGTGACCCAGCGCGAAGAGACGCTGGATAAAAAGGCCGACAACCTCGACGCGCGCGAGACGGGGCTGGAGCGCAAGCAGAACGAACTGGACCGCCTGACCGCCGAGGCGCAGGAATACGGCGCGCGCCAGAAGGCCGCCGCCGAGGAGGCCGAAAAGACCGCCAAGGAACTGGAAGAAAAGAGCCAGGCCGAGCTGGAGCGCGTCGCCAAGATGACCCAGGACGAGGCGCGCGACATGATCGTGCAGCGCATCCAGAAGGAAGCGTATCACGACGCGGGCGTGATGGTTCGCGAAATCGAGCAGACCGCGAAGGACGAGGCCGAAAAGAAGGCCCGCAACATCGTCGCGATGGCGATTCAGCGCTGTGCGAGCGACCATGTGGCGGAGACCACGGTTTCCGTCGTGTCCCTGCCGAACGAGGATATGAAGGGCCGCATCATCGGCCGCGAGGGCCGCAACATCCGCACGCTGGAAACCGCGACGGGCGTTGACCTCATCATCGACGATACGCCGGAAGCCGTTATCGTTTCCGCGTTTGACCCGATTCGCCGCGAGGTTGCGCGAATCGCGCTGGAAAAGCTCATCGCCGACGGACGCATTCATCCGGCGCGCATCGAGGAAATGGTCGAGAAGGCCAAGCGCGAGGTGGACAACCAGATTCGCGAGGCGGGCGAGCAGGCCATCTTTGAGACGAACATGCACGGCATTCATCACGAGCTGGTGAAGCTGCTGGGCCGCATGCGCTATCGCACGAGCTACGGCCAGAACGTGCTTCAGCACAGCATCGAGGTCAGCCACCTGGCGGGCCTGATGGCCGCGGAGCTGGGCGCGGATGTGCAGCTCGCCAAGCGCGCGGGCCTGCTCCACGATATCGGCAAGGCCGTTGACCACGAGATGGAGGGCACGCACGTCGAGCTGGGCGTTGAAATGGCCAAGCGCTACCACGAGTCCCCCGAGGTTATCCACTGCATCGCGGCGCACCACAACGACATCGAGCCGCAGACCGTCGAGGCCGTGCTCATTCAGGCGGCGGACGCGATTTCCGCGGCCCGCCCGGGCGCGCGCCGCGAGAGCATCGAGAACTACATCCGCCGACTCGAAAAGCTGGAGGAGATTTCCAACAGCTTCCCGGGCGTGGAAAAGTCGTTCGCGATTCAGTCCGGCCGCGAGGTGCGCATCATGGTCAAGCCGGAGGACATTTCCGACGAGGGCACGTATGTGCTTGCCCGCGAAATTGCCAAGCGCATCGAGAATGAGCTGGAATATCCGGGCCAAATCAAGGTTAACGTCATCCGCGAGACCCGCTGCACCGAGTTCGCGAAGTAAAAACAGCATTTGGAAAGCGGCGTCGTATTTTGCGGCGCCGCTTTTTGCGTGGGGGCATGGGGCGACGTTGGGGCGCTGCCCCAAACCCCGCAAGGGAACTCAGTTCCCTTGACCCTCTGTATTGGATTGCTGCGCAATCCAAGGGGAAAAGATTTTAAGCCGCCGCGAAGCGAAGAAGGGAGTTTGATGGGGATTGATATCACGCGCCCGCTGTGCGGGATTCAGCGAGATATCAATCATCCCTCAAGCAGGTTTGGGCGGCAGCCCAAATAGTTCGGGCGATAGCCCGCTGTGCAAAAGAAAACGTAGTTTCAGAGCAGGCCGCGAAGCGGCCTACGATTGAAACGGGTTCAAGCCGCAAAGACTGCAAGAAACGGCGGACGCGCCGCTGCAAATAGGCTCTACGGTTCAACATGAAAGGCGGAAAAATGAAACAGGTCATTCACATCTACGGCGCGTCGGGGGCGGGCACATCGACGCTGGGCAGGGCTATCGGCAAGGCGCTCGGATTCACATGGCTGGATTCGGACGATTATTTTTGGCTGCCGACCAACCCGCCGTATACGACCAAGCGCGGCATCGCGGAACGGCTGAATGCGATGAACCGAGACATTGAAGCGGCGGAAAACGTCGTGCTTTCCGGTTCGCTGACGGACTGGGGCGACGCGCTGATGACGCGGTTCACGCTGGCTGTTCGCGTGGAGACGGATACGCCGACGCGGCTTGCGCGCATCCGCGAGCGGGAATATCGCAAATTCGGCGAGCGGATTCTGCCGAATGGGGACATGCATGAAACGCACATGAACTTTTTAACATGGGCGGCGGGCTACGACGACGGCGGATTGGACACGAGAAGCCGCGCAAAGCACGACGCATGGGAACGCATGCTGCAATGCCCGATTCTGCGGGTCGATGGAACGGACGAGGTCGGACGGAACGTGGAAAAGGTGCGGCGGGCGCTGGAAAAATAAGGAAACGGAGAAAAGCAAGATGACAACCGAAATTCGGCAAATCGAAAATGCGGCGGAAAAGCGGGCAATCAGCCGCGCGATTTTGGAAGCCTTGCCGGAATGGTTCGGCATTCCCGAGGCGCGGGAGGAATACATCCGCGAGAGCGCGGACAAGCTCTTTTTTGCCGCGGCGGACGGGGAGAAGCCCGTCGGTTTTCTGTATCTGAAAGAGACGGGGCGCGACACGGTCGAGCTGTATGTGATGGGCGTTTTGAAGGCGCGGCACAGGACGGGCGTCGGGCGCGCGCTGGTGGAGGCGGCCAAGCGGGCCGCGCGCGAGTCGGGCTATGCGTTCATGCAGGTGAAAACGGTGCAGATGGGGAAATACGCCGAGTATGACGCGACGAATCGGTTTTATCTGGCGCTGGGATTCAGGGAGTTCGAGGTGTTTCCACACCTGTGGGACGAATGGAACCCGTGTCAGGTGTATGTGATGGGGTTATAACAAAGGGAGAAAATGAACATGCAGATTGAAACGCGGCGCGATGCCTATGAGGTGCGGCGGCTGGACGAGCGGGATGTGGACGCGATATTGGCGCTCTGCGAGGGAAACCGCCTGTTTTATCAATATCATCCGCCGATGGCGACGCGGGAAAGCATTTTGGCGGACATGACCGCGCTGCCGCCGAACAAGAGCATGGAGGACAAGGCCTACGTCGGCTTTTTTGAGGATGGAAAGCTGGCCGCGATTCTGGATTGGATCAGCGGCTACCCGACGAAAGAAATTGCGTGGATTGGGCTGTTCATGGTCAATGCGGAAGAACAGGGGAAGGGCGTCGGTAGCGGAATCATCCGCGGCTTGGCGGAAAGCCTGAAGGCGGTCGGCTATCGCGAGATTCGGCTCGGCGTGGATAAAGGGAATCCGCAGAGCTTCGCGTTTTGGCAGAAAAACGGGTTTGAGGTTTTGCGCGAGGACGATTATACCGTGATGAGACGGGAAATTTGAGGAGATGAAAGCATGATTCGGATGTATGATTCCGGCGCGGCGTTTCTGGCTGAAAATCAGGCGCTTTTGAACACGAATCCGCAGATTTCGGCGTTCATGGTGCTGGATGCGCCGCTGCTTGTGGAGACGGGCAAAATCAACTACGCGGCGAAATGCGAAAAGGGCGGAAAGACGCTGCTGGCGATGAAGGTCGAGCCGTATCACTTGCAGCTGTTCGGGGACGCGGACTGCGCGGGCGAGCTGCTGGATTTTCTGATGCGCGAGGAATATGAAGTCAGAAATTATCTGAGCGAAAAGACGCTGGGCGACGCGGCGGCGCGCGAGATGGAAGCGCGGTTCGGCATTCGATATGAAGAAGCGCTGGCGATGGAATTTATGGAGGCGAAGGCGGTTACCGAGCCGTCGTCGCCCGAGGTCGAGGCCGCAAACGAAGGCGATTTAGACGAAATCTATGCGTGCATGGAGCGGTTCCTGGTCGAATGCAACTTGCAGGATAAGCCGAGCCGCGAGGCGATGAAAAGGAGCATCGGGGATTTCCGCGTGATTCGCAAGGACGGACGAATTGTCAGCGTGGGGAAGGCGGTGCGCGACATCGGGGAGAGCATGCGCATCACCAACGTCTATACCCGCGAGCCATACAGAGGGAAAGGCTATGCCCGAAGGGTGGTCAATACCATCAAAAACGAGATTTTGGCGGCAGGGAAAACCGCGACGCTGAACGTGGATAGACGAAACCCTGTGACCAACCACCTGTATCGGGCGCTGGGCTTTGAGCCGATTTTCGCACAGGGGGAGTATCGGCGGGTTGAACATAACTTGAAATAAAATCGGCCTATAAGCGCGAAGCGAAGAAGGGAGTCAGACGGGGATTGTTATCACGCGCCCGCTGTGCGGGATTCAGCGGGATAACAATCGTCCCTCTGGCGGGTTTGGGCGGCAGCCCAACGTTTCCTATGATGAAACAAAAAGCGGGAGTCAGGGAGCGAAGCGATACCTGACTCTGTATAGGCTGATTATATTTTAACACAGCATGAGGCAAAAAATACGAGCAATATGGAAGCGGAAGAAATCATCGCGATGCGGTGCGCGGCGCACGGGCTGAGCGCAAAGAAGCCCGGGCGGGAAATCGTGCGAGGGCTTTGCGGGCTGCAAAGCCAGTTCGCGATGCAGGCGCGGCACGCGCTGATGATTCGCGCAGACGACGGCGACGCGGCGTTGGCCGACTGCGTGCGGACGTGGACGATGCGCGGCACGATGCACACGATTCTGCGGGCGGACGCGCCGCTGTATCTCTATGACGGGCGGACGCACGCGCTGCGCCCCTGCGACAAAATGGCGGACGACGAACGGCTGAGCGCCGAAAGAAAGCGGGAGTTGGCCGAAATCATCCGCGAGGCCATCCGAAACGGCGAAGGGGAGCGCGAGACGCTTCGGCAAATCTGCCGCGTAAGCGGCATGACCGAGGACGAGGAGCAAAGCGCGTTTGACGCGTGGGGCGGCTTGCTGCGGGCGATGGCGGAAAACGGCGAAATCGCCTACGCGGCGGAGAAGGGCAAGCGGTTTGTGCTGCTCGAGCCGCAAGAGCCATGGGACAGGGAACGCGCGAGGAACGAGATTCTGCGGCGGTATTTCGCGGGATACGGCCCGGCGACGATTCGCGACGCGGCGTATTTCACGGGTTGGGGCATGCGCGAAATTGCGGCGCGGGCGGAAAGGCTGGAGTTGAAGCGCGCGGCATGCGGCGGGGAGGATTTTTGGATGGATGCGCGGGCCGAGGCAGGGGAAATCCCGAAGTGCGCGTATCTGGCGGGGTTCGACCCGATGATGCTGGGGTACGAAAAGAAAACGAGCCTGATGCTTGCACCCGAAAACCTGCGCGGGGTATTTAATTTGGCGGGCATTGTTGCGCCGACGGTGTTGCTGGGTGGGCGTGTCGCGGGCAAGTGGAAAAGAATGGGGAAGAAGCTTGAAATCACGCCGTTTCGGGCGATTACGGAAGCGGAACGGCGGGCGATGGAGGAGGAAGCGGAGAAGGTTTTTGGGGAGGACGTGCGGGTGAGCATGGAGCCGTGAAGAGCGGAAGGCGCGCGACTGTGCACGAAATGCCGAAAAAAGGGATTGACCCTGACGCGGCGAGAGGGCTTATGATGGTTGTGTGAGGAGGAATGCACATGAAAACCGTTGGCGAAATGAGCCGCATCGCCGGTGTGAGCATTCGCACGATGCGCTATTATGATGAGAAGGGGCTGCTCAAGCCCACGCGGGTGACGGAGGCAGGCTATCGGCTGTATGACGAGAGTGCGCTGAAACGGCTGGGGCAGATTATGCTGCTGCGGGAGCTGGATTTCCCCCTCAAGGACATTGGGGCAATGCTCGATGGAGAAACGCCGCAAGGCGAGGCTGTGAAAGCGCAAATCCGCCTTTTGGAGATGCGGCGGGACAGGCTGGAAGCGCTCATCGAATTTGCCCGAACCATCGAACAGCGAGGAGGAACGGACATGGATTTTTCGGCATTTGACAAGGCACAAATCGACGCATACGCGAAAGAGGCCAGGGCGCGCTGGGGCGAGACGGAAGCATACCGCGAATATGAGCAGAAGCACGGAGAGCGCGGGACAATGGAGGAGAAAACGGTCGGCGACGGGTTGATGACAATCTTCGCGGAGTTTGGCCGGATGCTGGCGCTTGACCCGACGAGCGAAGAGGCGCTCATACAGGCAGGCAAGCTGAATGCCTACATCAGCAAAAACTATTACACGTGTACAAAAACGATTTTTCGCTCGCTGGCGGACGCCTACGAAGCATGCGGCGAAATGACGGAAAATATCGACCGCTGCGGAGGCAACGGAACGGCTGCGTTTGCGGCACGCGCGATTCGGGCGTGGTGCGAGAGGTAAAACGCACTTGACAAAGGGGAATGCGGACAACGTGGAAAAGGATTTGGAGATGGCGCGGCGGATTGCGGGGACGGCCGCCGAAAGGGGCGGACGCGTATACTTTGTCGGCGGGTTTGTCCGCGACGGCGTGATGGGGCGGGAAAGCAAGGATGTGGACATCGAAATCCACGGGATGACGGCGGACGCGGTGCGGGCGATGCTCGGGGAAATCGGGCCGTGGAAGGAGATGGGCGCGAGCTTCGGCGTGTTCGGCCTGCGGGGGTATACGCTGGACATTGCGCTGCCCCGACGCGGCGGCGGAAAGGGCGAGGACGCGGACATCGACCCCTTCATGGGGGAAAGGGAAGCGGCGAGACGGCGCGATTTCACGATGAACGCGATGATGCGGGACGTGATGACGGGGGAAACCCTCGACTTTTTCGGCGGGCGGGAGGATATCCGAAACGGAATCATTCGACATGTGGACGAGGAGACGTTTCGGCGCGACCCGCTGCGGGCGATGCGGGCGGCGCAGTTTGCGGCGAGGTTTGATTTTGCGATTGCGCCCGAAACGGCGGCGCTCTGCGGGATGCTTGACCTGCGCGGGCCGGCGAAGGAACGCGTGATGGGCGAAATGGAAAAGGCGCTGATGCAGAGCGAAAAGCCCTCCCGTTTTTTCGAGACGCTGCGGGCAATGGGACAGCTTGAGCCGTGGATGCGGGAGGTGGCCGCGCTTCAAGGCGTGCGGCAGAGGGCGGACTATCACCCCGAGGGCGACGCGTGGACGCACACGATGCGGGTTGTGGACGAGGCGGCCAAGCTAAGAGACGGGGCAGAACAGCCGCTCGGGCTGATGCTGGCGGCGCTGCTGCACGACGTGGGCAAGGCGGAGGCGATGCCGGAGAAGGACGGCGTGGTGCACGCATACGGGCACGAAATCAAGGGCGTACCGTTGGCGAAAGCTTTTCTCGGGCGGCTGACGAGGGAGAAGGCACTTGTCCGTTATGTGACGAACATGGTGGAGCTGCACATGAAGCCGAATCTGTATGCGGCGCAGAACAGCAGACAGCGGGCGTGGAACGCGCTGTTTGACGGGAGCGTATGCCCGCGGGACTTGATGCTGCTGGCGAAAGCCGACCACCTCGGGCGGGCGAACGCCGCGCCGTATGAAGAGACGGAACGGAAGATTCGCGAACGGTTTGCGGCGTTTGAAGCGACGATGAAGCGGCCCTATGTGACGGGGGCGGACTTGCTCGCGCGCGGCGTGGCGGAAGGGGAAGAAATGGGCAGGATGCTCGAAAAGGCGCATCGGCTGCGGCTGGCGGGCGTGGGAAAGGAAGAGACGCTCAGGCAGCTGCATGTGTGAGGAAGAATCGGCGTGGGAAGAATTCTGCGCCTTTTTCGCTTTTGGAAAATTGCGGCAAATCGGCCGCATATGCAGACGCTTGAGTTTTTTACAAACTCTGGCGGAAGGGAGAGCGGCCTGAGGCCGCTTTTTGGATGCGCACGATGCGGACGCAAAAAGGGAGCGGCGGAAAAAATATTCGACACGACGAAAAGAGTGGAACGAACAGACAATTTTGGACAGGCGGACGGCTTGACAAAGCGGGTCATATCGCGTAAAATGGGAACATACGTTCGCATTGCTGCCCCGAAATGCGAATGGGACGGAGACGGTGAGAAGAGACGACGGACGCAAGGAGGAAAAGATGGCGTTTTCCTGTGTGCTATACCTCAAGGAAGAATGCGACGGGTGCGGGTTATGCGAAGAGCCGCAGAAGTCGGCAGGGTTTGAGGACGAGGAAATTTGGATGGCCGAGAAGTGAGCCGGACATGCCGGCGGATATAAAAGGGGAGAAAAATATGACGGAAAAGGACAGGCAGGCGCTGCTGCGTGTGAGAAGTCAGGCGAGGTTAGTGAAGGAACTGGGCGAGCGGCTGGAGGATGCAAGAGCGGCGGCGATTCAGAGCGTGAGGGTTGACGGGATGCCGAAGGGAAAAGGCGGCATGCCGCGCGGGCTGGAGATGAAGGTCATTCTGAAAGAAACGCTGGAGAAATCGCTGGAGCGGGAAGAGAAGCGGCTACGGGAATACGAAAAAGAGGCGCGGGAAGCGATGGTCGGAATGAAGAGCGGCGCGTATGCTTTTTGCTTATATTATTACATTTGCGGGATGAATTTGGAGGACACGGCGAGAATGGCGGACCGATGCGAGCGGCAGATTCGGCGATACAAGCGGGAGATTGAAAGAGGAGAGAAGGAGGAAGACGCGGGAGCGTAAAGGCGGGAGGAAAATGGAAGGGCGGCGCTTGGGGGACGTCCGAGCGGCGTCAGGAAAATGTCCGCCAAATGTCAGGTTGCGGTACGGAAAAAAGTATGGTATGATATCATCAGTCAAAGAAGAGAAGGGGAGCCGCTTTCGGAAGGAAGCGGCTTTTTTGATGGGGTTGGGGGACGTTGAGGGACGGGGACGACGGGGGCATGGCCTGCGGGCCATGCGGGGACGCGCTCCGCGGGCAAGGGGAGCTTAGGGGGATTTCGATTTCCCCCTTCGCCCCCTTGACCCCCACACCCCTTAAAACGACCAGGGACACCCTGGACCCGCCCCTCTGTCGCCTGCGGGCGACATCTCCCCTTGCAGGGGAGAAGGCTGGAAACGTCCCGAACGATTTCGCCCTGCGGGGCGCGTTCGGGGGCTGGGGTTACGGGGGCTACGAGGGGAACGTTCGGACTATCGCCCGATGGACGAATCCGAAAAGGGGCTTCTTTGGCGAAATGAAGAAGGGCGGGGGCCGTTTCCGAGAGGGGACGGCTTTTTTGATGCCCGAAGGGAAGGGGGGATGAAGATGGGGAAAATGACGGAGAGCATGAAGAGCGAAGTGGTTCGGCTTTACTTTGAGGAGAATCGGGAGGAAAGCGGGATTGCGGAGGAATTAGGCATCAGTCTGCGGCAGGTCAAGACGGTATTAGGGGACTTAGCGCGGCTGGAGGTCTACAAAAAGCGGAGCGAAGCGGCGAAGCTGCGGGCGCAGATCTGCGTGAACAAGAGTGCGGAGGAAGCGGCGAAGCGGCAGGCTGCGCTTTTATACAAAGAAGAGGTAAACGAGACGATCAGCCAGAGGGCGGCGAAGGACATCCTCGACCGAGCGGGCGTGCGCGTGCCGAAGGAGAGCAGGAGCGACGTGGTGATTCGGTTTGCATCGGGCGCGCCGCCGCTGGGCATGCCCGAAAGCGCGGAGAAGAGAAAGGAGGAATGAGGCATGGAGCTTGAGCTGGCCTATCGGCCGACGGGCAAGCAGCTGGCCTTTCACGCGAGCACGGCGGACGAAGTGCTCTACGGCGGGGCTGCGGGCGGCGGGAAGAGCTACGCCATCTGCTGGGACGCGCTGATGCGGTGTCTGAAATATCCGCAGACGCACGCGTACCTATTCAGGCGGACGTATCCCGAACTGGAAATGACGCTGGTGCGCACGATGATGCGCATTGCGCCGAAGGAGCTGGGCAAATACGTTTCGAGCGCGCACGAGCTGCGGCTGAGCAACGGGAGCGTGATTCACTTCTGCCACCTGAGCAACGAGGGCGAAGGGCTGCTCAAGTATCAGGGCGCGGAAATCCACTGGCTGTATTTCGACGAGCTGACGCACTTCACCAAGCCGATGTACGACTATCTGCGGACAAGGCTGCGGGCGGAAAAGCGGCTGGGCATCACGCCCTGCGTGCGATGCGCGAGCAACCCGGGCGGCCCGGGGCACGCGTGGGTGAAGGCGAGATTCGTGGACGCGACGGGCGCGGGGCAGCGCATCGCGGAAGCGACGGTCGAAAGCAGCGTGCTCGGCGGGGTGAGCGTGCGACGAATCGAATACATCCCCGCGACGGCGATGGACAATCCGCACATCACGCGGGACTACATCATCGAGCTGGAGCAGAAGCCCAAGGCGCTGCGGGACGCGCTGCTTTTGGGCAAATGGGACGCATTCGACGGGCAGGCGTTTCCGGAGTTTGCGGACGACCCGACGCACTACGCGGACGGGCTCTACACGCACGTCATCAAACCGTTCAAAATACCATGGCACTGGACGCGGGTGGTCAGTTTCGACCACGGATACACGCGGCCTTTTTCTTTTGGCGTTTGGGCGGTGGACGAGGAGGGGCGGGTCTACCGATACAAGGAGCTTTACGGCTGCGTGCCGGGCGAGGCGAACGTCGGCGTGACCTATCCGCCCGGTGAAATCGCGCGGCGGCTGGCCGAGCTGATGGAGCCGGAATTTCAGGAAGGCATACACGTCAGCGGCATTGCCGACCCCGCAATTTGGGACAGAAGCCGAGGGCTGAGCGTGGAAGAGCAGATTCGGAAGGTATTCAACGGCGTGACCTTCATGAAGGGGGACAACACGCGGCTGCCGGGCAAGATGCAGCTGCACGAGCGCCTCAAGTTTGACGGGGAAGGGCGGCCGATGCTCTACGTTTTCGAGAATTGCAGGGACTTCAGGCGGACGATTCCGGCGCTGGTATACGACGCCAAGCGGCCCGAGGACATCGACACGGCGGGTGAGGACCACATTTATGACGAGACGCGGTATTTTTTGATGTCAAGGCCGATTGCGCCGAGGGTGCGCTCCGCTGGGCCTAGGGGATTAGGGGGAGATTTCGACCTCTCCCCCTTAAATCCCCTAGGAACCCCATAACCCCCTCTGAAACGACCAGGGACACCCTGGACCCGCCCCTCTGTCACCTGTGGGTGACATCTCCCCTTGCAGGGGAGAAGGCTGGGAACGTCCCGAATGATTTCGCCCTGCGGGGCGCATTCGGGGGGGGTTCACCCTTCCACCACTGCGGCGGTTTCGCTTATTTCTGTCTGAATCCGCCACGGGCGGCGGCAGAAAACGCGCCCCTTAAAAGGGGAGGTTTTAGGGCTATATGCAAAGTTTGAGGTATGAACCCGAAGGGTTATAGGGGCGAGCGGAAAGCCCCTATACGAAATCCCGACAAATGGGCGAAGCCCTTTAGTCGGGCGTAACCCCTAAATGGAGAAAGGAGGAATGGACATGAACGAGGTGGGCGACAGGCGGGAGGCCAAGCGCCGATGGGATGCGGCGGAAAATCAGCCGATTTCCATGACGGAAAGGGCGCTGGTGGCGCGGATATACGCGTTATTCGACTGCTTCTACGACCAGCTGCGCGAGGAACACGAGCAGATGCGCAAGGCGCGGATGCTGCGGGCGAGGCGGCCGGACGAGCAGAGCCGAACCGCGCCGACGGGCAACACGCTGGGAAGCTGCGTGGACAACATGATTGCCGACCAGATTGACAACCTGCCGGAGGCGGTGATGCTGCCCGAGCGGGAAGAGACGGCGCAGAGCGCCGAGGAGATGGACGACGTGGTGAGCTTTGTGCTCTATCGCGCGGGATGGCCGGGCAAGTATCAGACGCTGATGGAGGACGCCATCGTGACGGGCACGGGCGTGGCCCAGGTCTTTTGGGACGAGAATTCGGAGGAGGGCGAAGGCATGGTCAACGTGCTGGCGTGGCATCCCGAAGATTTCTACCCCGACCCGATGTACGAGGACATTCAGGACGGGCGCGGCTGCTTCAAGGCGACGCGGACAAGCGTGGCTTGGGTGGAAGAGCACTATCCCCACGCGAAGGGCTATGTGACGGGCGACGAATACGCCAAAGAAGAGAGCGACGACAGGCAGACCCCCGAGGGCGACACGCGGGTGACGCTGCTGGAATTCTGGTACAAGAAATACGACGCGGCGACGAAGCGGACGCACATCCACATGGCGCAGGCCGCGGGGCGGGCGCTGCTGTTCAGCACGGAGACGGGCTACGGCGCGGAAAGCGCTTACCCCGAGGGGTTGTATGCGCACGGGGAATATCCGTTTGTGCTCTACAAATACCGCGACGCGTGGCGCAAGCCGTTCGGCACGGGGCTGATTCACGACTACTACGACACGCAGACGGCCATCGACCGATACGCCAAATACATCGACGACAACGCGCGGGAGAGCAGCGTGCAGCGGCACTTCATTCGGCGGGGAAGCGGCGTGAACCCCGACGACGTGGCCGATCTGCGCAAGACCATCATCGAGTGGGAGGGCAACGACATCCGCGAGGTGATGCAGACGGTGCAGGCCGCGCCGATCAACGGGCAGGTCTATGAGATGATGCGCTATCTGGCGGACACGATGAAGCAGGACTGCGGACAGAACCAGTTCACGCGCGGCGAGGGCGGCCTGAACGTGACGGCGGGCACGGCCATCCACTACTTACAGGAGGCGGGCGGCAAAATCACGCGTTGGCACGGAGAGCGGTTCAAGGACGCATTCCGAAAGATGGTGGAGCAGATTCTCTGGGTGTTGAGCGAATACATGGAGCCCGGGCGCAAGCTGCGAATCATCGGCGGGTGGAACTCAAGCGGCGGGATGCGGGAGCGAATCATCGAGCTGGTTGCGCCCGACAAGCGCGGCGGCGCGCTGCCGCGGCCCGCCTACACGGTGCGCGTGCAGGTACAGCGCGGCAACCCGAACCAGATTCAGGCGGACAACGAGTTTTTGATGCAGGCGGTCAAGATTTGCGCGGACGCGGGGACGCCGCTGCCGCCGGACGCGGTGATTCGGCTGATGGAGGGGTATCGGAGCAAGGATGGGGTGCTGAGGGCGATGAGGGAACGCGCTCCGCTGGGCCTAGGGGATTAGGGGGAGATTTCGATTTCTCCCCCTAAATCCCCTAGGAACCCCATTACCCCCACTAAAACGACCAGGGACACCCTGGACCCGGGAACGATGGGGTTACGACCCGAATGATTTCGCCCTGCGGGGCGCATTCGGGGGCTGGGGTTACGGTGGGGCTACGGGGGTTCACCCTTCCACCGCCTGCGGGCGGTCCCGCTTATTTCTGCCTGAATCCGCCACGGGCGGCGGCAGAAAACGCGCTGCTTCAAAGGGAAGGTTTTGGGGATGCGTTCAAGACGCTGAGAGGAGGTGAAGGGGGAGTTGCTTGATTGCTCATGATAAAAAACATGCTCAAAAATGAAAGGAGAAGAAAGATGGAAGAAAACGTGATGATTATGCCCGACGAGGAAATCGGCGTGGAGGAGCTGGAGGAGAACCTGACCGACGGCATGCAGGAGCAGCAGGCGGAGGAAAACGACGAGCTGGTTACGGCGCTTCGGCAGGGTTTGGGCGAGCTATTCGAGGACGGCTGGACGACGGGCGATTTGGCGGCGCTGACACAGGACGAAGGCGTGCGGCAGGACATCGCAAACGGCCACGGCGTTGTGCGCGCGGCGTGCGGGTACTTGAAGCGCATGCTGGCCATGGCGGCGGCGCGAAAGGGCGCTGTGCCGATTGCGCGGACGACGGCGGCGGGCTCGGTGCGGCCGGGCAATGTAATCGAGCAGATGAGCGACAGGGAGTTTGCGGTATTCTCGAAGAGGGCTCAGGAAGCGATGATGGCGGGGAAAAAGGTGAGGATGGAGTGAGGGGGGAGTTACCCTTTCACCGATGCATAACCGGACGACGAAATCAAGGAGGAAAAATATGGCTTACACGAATACGGACACGAACATGACGACGAGCGGCGGCCTGAGCGCGGGCATGCAGACCTACTACAACCGCGAATTGCTGAGGACGTTTGAGCCGAATCTGGTGCACTTGCAGTTTGGCGACGAGCATCGCATGCCGCCGCACAGCGGCCTGGTGATGAACATGCGCAAGCTGATTCCGCTGGAGACGAACACGAAGGCGCTGAGCGAGGGCGACCCGGGCGAAAGCGTGATGCTGGCCGAAACCGAGGTGACGGTGCAGCTTCAGCAGTACGGCGAATACGCGCGATGCACGGACAAGCTGGATTTGACGCATCTGGACATGGACATCATGCGCCGCACGAAGCTTTTCGGCGACGCGGGCGCGCGAAGCATCGACGCGGTGGTGCGCGAAGAGCTGGCGAAGTGCGCAAATGTCATTTATGCGAACGGCAAGACGAGCCGCGCGAGCCTGACGGCGGCGGACAAGCTGACGAGCAAGGAGCTGCGCAAGGCGGTGAAGGTGCTCAAGAAGAACCATGCGCAGACGTTCGGCGGCTACTACGTGGCGATTGTCGGCCCGGACACGATGTACGACTTGCAGGAGGACGAAGCCTTTGTGAAGGTGAGCCAGTATCAGGACAAGGAGAACATCTACACGGGCGAGGTGGGCCGACTGTTCGGCGTGCGGCTGGTGGAGACGACCGAGGCGAAAATCTTTGAAGGCGAGGGCGCGAGCAGCGCGGACGTGGCGAGCGTGATTGTGCTGGGGCAGTACGCCTACGGCGTGACGAGCCTGAAGGGCGCGAAACCGCGTGTGATTGTGAAGCCTGCGGGCAGCGCGGGCACGGCTGATCCGCTCGACCAGATTTCCACAGTCGGCTGGAAGATGGATGGTTTTGGCGCGAAGCTGTTGCAGCCGGAGTATGCGGTAAGGATTGAGTGCGGGTTTAGCGCGTAAGGGCGCTCCGCGGGGGGAAAACGGCGAACTATCGCCCGATGGGCGAGTCCGCGAGGGGACGGGGGCTGCGGGTTGGACTATCGCCCGATGGGCAAGTCCAAGGGGGGACGGTTTAGGATAGTATCCGTTAGGCGAGTTTGGAATATTTGCGTGAAACAAGGAGGAAAAGAGGATGGCGAACATCAACACGACGGCGACGATGAAGAAAACGAGTGCGATGCTCATGGGCAAGTGCGAAAGGACGCGGAAGAATCTACGCAAGATGATGGCGGACGCGGGCGATGCGGGCGGCGAAGTGGTGAAGGTGACGCTGCCGCTGATGCCGGGCAGCAAGGACGACGTTGTTTTTGCGGGGCTGAACGGCGTGGGCTTCTACTTTTTACGAGGCAGGGAATGCGATATGCCCGCGGCGGTGGCGGAGATTTTGAAGAGCTGCGGGGAGATGTGACGGAGTGACGCTTTCACAGATTATCGCGCAGGCGCTGCGTCAGCTGGACGAGGACGCGGAGGACGTGAGCGAATACGAAGAGAGTTTCAAGGTATACGCGAACATGGGCTACGACATCGCGGTGCGGGAGTATCTGAAGCCGCGGCGGATTTTTTACACCGACGTGGACGAGGAGGGGAACGCGCCCGTGCCGGGGCTGACGGCGGTTCGGGTTGTGGAGCTGCGGGACGCGAGCGGCTATGACGTGGGCGCGGACCTTGACCCTGACGGGCGCGGGCTTCACGTCTGGCGGGACGATTTGGCGGGGCAGACGCTGCGGGCGGTATGCGAAGCGGCGTTTTACCCGCTGGAGGAAGGCGAGGACGAGCCGCAGATACCCGAATACGCGCACGCGGCGCTGGCGGACTACATCTGCTATCGGCACTTATCCAGCGGGAATCTGGCCAAACAGAGCAGGGCGCAGTTCTACCAGGACAGCTTTTACCGGACGATGCAGCGGATGCGGCCTCAGGGGATGGGGAGCGTGACGCGGATGAAGCATTTGTATGAGGTGACGGACGCGAGGTATTGCAGGTGAATCACCCTTCCGGCACTGCGGTGCCACCTCCCCTTAAAAAGGGAGGTCTGGGGGGTGTTCTAAAGTTGCTTAGAGAGGATGCGAAGGGTTATAGGGGCGACCGCAAAGCCCCTATATGAAATCGACAGCAAAACCGAAGGTTTTGACTGGCGCGTCACCAGGGGAAAACGAGGAATCATCGTCTGCGGACGATGGGACGCGCTCCGCTGGGCCTAGGGGATTAGGGGGAGATTTCGACCAACCGCGCTCAAAGGTCGCAACGGAGTTGCTCCCTTTCGATTGGGACGCTCCGCCTCGCTGAGCCGCCCACAGGGCGCGCTCGGCTGCGGTCCTCCCTAAATCCCCTAGGAACCCCATAACCCCCTCTGAAACGAGCAGGGACACCCTGCACCCGGGAACGGGGGTTACGGCCCGAATGATTTCGCCCTGTGGGGCGCATTCGGGGGTTACTCTAAGGTTTCTTAGAGATGGGCCCGAAGGATTCCTAAGAGGTTTTCGGCTGTTGCCGCCTGTGGCGGAAACAAACAGACGAAAACGGAAAGCCCTTAGGGTAAATCGGCGGCAAGGCCGAAGGGCTTGACCGCCGCGTACCTTGGGGACGGGGAACGGATTGCATAGCCTGCGGGCTATGCGGGGACGTGCTCCGCAGGCAAGGGGAGCTTAGGGGGATTTCGATTAACCGCGCTCAAAGGTCGCAACGATGTTGCTCCCTTTCGCGTGGGACGCTCCGCCTCGCTGAGCCGCCCACAGGGCGCGCTCGGCTGCGGTCCTCTTCGCCCCCTTGACCCCCACACCCCTTAAAACGAGCAGGGACACCCTACACCCGGGAACGAGGGGCTACGTCCCGAATGATTTCGCCCTGTGGGGCGCATTCGGGGGTTCACCCTTCCACCGCTGCGGCGGTCCCGCTTGCTTCAACTGAATCCGCCACAGGCGGCGTTGAAGGCAAGCGCTCCTTAAAAGGGGAGGTTTGGGGATTACTCTAAAGTTGCTTAGAGAGGGTGCGAAGGGTTATAGGGGCGACCGCAAAGCCCCTATATGAAATCGGCGGCAAGGCCGTAGGGCTTGACCGCCGCATATCCGACGAAAGGAGAAAGCATGGCATTTAAGCAGCCGAGGGTGCCGCAGGAGACGGGCGGGACGCTATCGGGCTACGTGAAGAGTTTGGCGCTGTTTCTGCGCGACTTCTGCACGGCGAGCTGGAATGCGGACAGGCTCAAGGACGCGGAGATTGAAAAGCTGAAGAAGCGCGTGGATGCGCTGGAGAGGAAGTGAGGATATGGCCAGAAAGACGATTACGGAAACGTGGGGCTCTTCCAGCTCGGACAGCACGAGCGAGGAGCACAGCACAAGCCGAAGCGACAGCACCAGCCAAAGCAGCTCGACGAGCCGAAGCGACACGACGAGCCGAAGCGACACGGCGAGTCGTAGCGACAGCACGAGCCGAAGCGACACAACGAGCCGAAGCGACTCGACGAGCAGGAGCGACAGCAGCAGCGAAAGCACGACGAAGAAGGTGCTGGACAGCGAGCTGATGAACGAAATCCTCAGCGGGCTGACGGGCAACATGACCGACGAGCAGCTGCGGGAGTTTGCGGACAACCTGCTGCGGCCGCAGCTGAACGCGTCGCTGGAGGAGAGCCGACAGAACTACGAGACGACAAAGCTGAGCAAGGAGCAGGAAATCGAAAATTTGGCTCGGCAGCTGACGCGGAGCATCGACGAGCAGAACAGCGCCTACCGCCAAAGCGCGGCGAACGTGGAGACGGCGGCGCTCAGCCGCGGCATGGGCAGGAGCAGCTACACGCTGCAAACGCTGGCCAACCAAGGCAACGCGCTGGCGAAGGCCGTGCGCGAGCTGACGGACGAGAACACGCGGCAGACGGGGCAGCTTCAGGAGCAAATCACTCAGGCGGCGCGGCAGAACAGCCAGACGCAAGGCCGATTGAACACAGATTTCGCCGCTCAGCTGGCCGCGAAGGTGCAGGAGCTGAAAGAGAGCCAGCGCAAGGAGTGGAACAGCAACTACCTGACGGCGATTTCTTCGGCGATGGGGACGAAAACGTCGGGCAGCCAGACCACGACGGGAAGCCAGCAGACCACGGGCAGCCAGACGACGACGGGAAGCCAGCAGACGACAGGCAGCCAGACGACAACCGGCAGTCAGACCACCACGGGCGAGCAGCAGACCAGCGGAAGCCAGACGACCACGGGGACGAGCGACAGCACGGGCAAGTCGAGCAGCAGCAGTTCCAGCAGCTCCACCAGCGTGACGACGAGCGGGAGCGGAAGCTCGGGCACAAAGAAGCCCGCGCCGACGACAACGACGGTGAACACGCGGCAAGTGAACGGGCGATACAGCTCGAAGAACACGAGCGCCATCAGATAAAGGAGAAGGCACAATGACATGGCTTGAGGACAAGAAGAAACGCGACGAGGAAGAAGCACGGCGCGCGTGGCGAGCCGCATTCCCGAAGAGAACGAGCGGGACGGCTTTCTCGGGGAATACATCGCGCACGTGAAGAAGGCGACCAGCCCGAACTACCAAAAATACGCGCCGACGATAAGCCAAATGCGCGAGCTGACGGACGCGCAGATGACAGGCGGCGTTTACGCCGACCCGCGGGCCGGAGGGGCCTAAAGAACCCCGTATTCCAGAAATTCGCGAGTATCATCTACAAAAACCATGGAACGGAAATCGTCGTCGCCAACCTGACGGACGGGGCGAAGAGCGCCTACGACCCGCGGACGAATCGGCTGTACATTTCAAGCAAGCTGGGCACGGGCGAGGCGATGCGGCAGGCGCTGGTGCACGAGCTGATGCACAGCGTGGAGGGAAGCCGAGGATACGAAGCATACAAAGAGGCGGCGATACAGGCGGCCTATCACGGCAACGAGGCCGACATGCGGCACGATATCGAGCGGATTCGGGAGGTTTACGGCGCGGTTTACGAAAGCGAAGGGCGCACGCTGACGGAAACGGACGTGCAGAAAGAGCTTATCACCCGTGCGACGGAAAAGGTTATCGAGCAGCTGGCGGGCTTAACCAAAACGGGCGGCGAAACGCAGATTTACGACCTGCTGGGTGAAAAGCAGCGCTTCGGCGTGCGGCTTTACAACCAGCTGACGCAGTTTATCGCCAAGCGGAAGGCGAAGAAAAACGGCACGCTGGAGGCGTATAACGAGCTAATCAGAGCGCGGGACGCGCTGAAAGAAGCGCTCAAGGGGGCGAAGAGAGCCGAGAAGGAACAGCGAAGGCAGTACGCGCTGGAGCTGGGACAGGACAGCCACTACGATTATTCCAAACCGTTTGCCGAGCAGGTGGATGATTTCCTTGAAGGCAAGATTCCGAAGCGCGATACGCTGCTTATCAGCGGTACGCCGGAAGTGCTGCAAAGAATCGGCTTTTCTAAATTGCCGCTCACGATTGACCAGAAGCACATGCGGGACGTGCTGGGCAAGCCGAAGAATGCAGACCACGACTTGGGCGTGGATTTTATGAAGCATTTGGACGAACACATGGCGCATCCGGTTGCAATCATCGAAAACAGCGGCGATTTAAGCGGCGGCGTGATGGTCATTTTTTCCGAGAAAAACAAAAACGCCGACGACAGACCCATCGTCGGCATGATGAACATTCGGAATAAAGGGCAATTCAATACGGCGGAAACGGATTCCAACCGCCTGATGACGACGCACAGCCGCGGAGATGCGGTAAGCCGCCTGCAAGAGGCCATTCAAAAAGAGCAAAATGGGCAGGTTGGCGTTTATTACATCAATAAAAAAGAAGCCAGCGCCCTACTTGAGGAAGGTCAGTCACAAGTACTGAGCGGCCTCGTTCGAGATGGCTTCCTACACAGTATAGCGGAAGAAGCGTCGCCTGTCAACTATAAACATATGGAACAGACGCAGACGCGTCAGTTTGGACACTGGTTCAGAGGAAGCAAGGTGGTGGATGAGAACGGAAATCCGCTAGTCATGTATCACGGAACGCGGGCCGAAAACGGAGATTTTTACGTCTTTGATTCCAGCAAGGCTGTCAAAAGAGGCGGACTGGGCATGAAGGCCCTTGGAGCGGGAAACTACTTTACGGCCACGCACCTGAGCGGAAACGAACGATACGGAAGTCGGGTGATAGAAGCCTATCTGAGCATCAAGCAGCCGTTTGAAATGTATACGGGGGAAACCTTTAAGGAAGCGATTCAAAGCAGGCTGGGGCTTGACACGAAGGAGATGAGCTATGACGCCATTCAGCAGGCGATGCGGGAAAACGGGTATGACGGCGTGATTCAGCGCGGCAAAGACGGAAACGTTGCGCTTGCGGTCACATTTGACAGCGAGCAAATCAAGAGCGCGACGGACAACGTCGGCCTGTTTGACCCGAAGAATCCGGATATCCGCTACGCGCTGGAATTGAACCAGTTTGACAACAAAACCGCCCAGCAGACCGATGCGCTGGTGGACCAAATCAAGCAGTAGCTTTTGGGCGGCAGGCACGAAAAACAGGTCAATCGGGAGCAGGTGGAGCGGGCGAACGCCCAATACGACAGCCGCGGCGCGGAGGCGATGATGACCGAGCTGAACACGCGAGAGATGTGGACGGCGGAGGACATGGCCGCGGCTCAGGTCGCGATTGTGCGCGGGCAGAACGACGGCCATCTGGTGCAGGCGGCGCAGTTGGCGCAGATGTACAGCGAGCGCATCTCCAAGGCGGGTCAGGCGCTGCAGGCGGGCAGTATTTTCAAAAAGCTGACGGCGAGCGGCGCGATGGCGGAGAGCCTGGACCGCGCCAACCGCGCCAACCGCAGACAGGGCCTGGCCGACGGGACAATTCCCATGGGCAACGAAGCGCCCGTGAAGGGCTGGAAAGAACGGCAGGCGAAGGCCGAGACCGACGTGCAGACCGCCGCGCGCGGCGAGCGCACCGAGGACGGCACGGTGAGCAGACCCGCCGCAAAGAAGGCCGTGGACGCTTACGAGGCCGCAGAGCGGACGCAGAAGGCCGCGCAGAGCGCCGAGGGAAGCGAGACCGTCAGCACGGACAACCCGCTGCACATTCCGCTTTCGGGTACGCAGACGGCGCTCATCGACCGCTTCGGGCTGTGGAACACGAAGCTGCCCGGCTACGACTATTTCAGGGCGAGCCTCAAGGAGCGAATGCTGGCGGCGATTATCGCCACGCCGAACAACAGCCGCGGCGACGGGCTGCTGACGCTGTGCCAGCAGCTGGAATTTATGCAGCGGGGCTACGCGGTGGTGACGGAAGCCGATCTCAACTACATCACGGGCGAGATGGCGACTTTTCAGCTGCTGGAAGCGGACAACGAAACGCCGCAGACGGCGGAGGGCAAGACTGTCATTCAGCGCATTTACAGCGCCCAGGCGAACACGAAGCCCAACGGGCTGTGGAACAAATGGAACAATTTCGGCTACGACAACATGCTCTCTTCGCCCAAGACGTGGAACAAGAACGTGATGAGCAACATTTTGACCCGCCCGCTGGAAATGGCGAGCGAAGGCGTGGCCGCCGTCGCCGACAGGATGGTGGCGAAAAAGACGGGCAACCGCACGACGGGCCTGCCGGGCCGCGAGGGCGTGAGCGCGGGACACAGAGCGTTTGCCGAGGAAATCGCCAACACGCTGACGGATTACGTGATTCGCGGAACGGACACGGGGCACTCGAGCAGCTTTGATTTCAACAACAACAGCCGCACCTATAACAACGCGTTCATGCAGACCTATCACGACTTTATCGCGATGGCCATGCAGCTGGGCGACCGCCCGTTCTGGGAGCAATGCTACGCGGAGGAGACGGACGTGCTCAAGCGGCTGAACACGCAGATTCAGGACACGCGCGAGACGGCGGACGGCAGCACGGAACTCTTTTTACGGGACATGACCGACGAGGAGCGAAGCGCCGAAGCGGCCAGACGCGCAACGGAACGCGTGTTTCAGGAGGACAACGTGCTGATTGACAGCATCAACGACCTCAAGCGCAAGAGCAGGGCGGCGGACGTGGTGATTACGGCCCTGATGCCCTTCCTCAAAACGCCGACGAACGTCGCCATTCGCGCGATGCAGTACAGCCCTGTCGGGCTGGCCTACACGCTGGTCAGGGACGGGCTTATCGCGGCCAAAACGGAGGACGGCGCGGGCTTTGACCAGCGCAAATTCGTGATGAACCTGGGACGCGGGCTGACGGGCACGGGGATGATGGTCGCAGGCATGGCGCTGGCCAGTGCCGGATTCATCAAGCCCGGGCGCGAGGACGAGGAGGACAGCAGGCTCTCGGCGATTGAAAAGAGCAACGGCAAGAGCTACGGCATGTATTTTGACGTATTCGGCACGGAGATTCCGCCGGACTTCGCGTTCCCCGCGGTCGCGCCGTGGATTATCGGCGCTCAGGTGGCACAGGCCGTGAAAGACCATGAGGGGAGCGGCGACGGCGCGGCCCTGTCTGTGGACATCGCCAAGAAGATGGCGGCGGCTTCCATCGACCAGCTTTGTGACAACTCGATGCTGCAGGGCGTTTCGAGCATCTTCCGCGGCTACAAGGACAACGCGGCCGTCTTTACCGCCGTGGCCGAAGGCGTGGCGGAGAACACGGCGAGCAGGCTGACGCCCGCCTCCATCCGCGCGGTGGCGAAATTCACAGACCCCTATGTGCGCGACACGAAGAGCCAGAACTATCTGACGCAAGTGCTCAACGCCCAAATCATTCAGAACTGGCCGATTCTGCGGCAGACGCTGCCCAAAGCGCAGACGATTACGGGCGAGGACATGCTGCAGACGGGCGCAAACAGCTGGGGCAAGGACAAGCAGAACGCGGCGCTGCACTTTCTGAACAGCTTCATCACGCCGTGGACGGCGGGAAGCGAGACGACGGACGCGGTGCTCGACGAGCTGGTGGATTTGGCGTATCGGACGGACGAGACAAGCTTTCTGCCTGCGGCGCTTGTGGACGGGAACAAATACAGCGTGACCATCGGCAAGACGCTGGCCAAGACGCTGCGAATCGGCAAGGTGGGCGTGAACCGATACGAAAGCGTGACGCTGCACCTGACGGACGAGGAGAAGCGGTGGCTGAACGGCACCTATGCGGACGCGCTGTTTAACGGAAGCGGACGAAAGGTAACGGGCCTGCGGGCGCTGACGGCAAGCCGGAAGTGGCAGAGGATGAGCGACGAGGAGAAGATGAGCGCGGTGAAGGAAGAGGCGGCGAAGGCAAAGCAGGCGGTGCTGGAGGAGTTGGTGAGGAGGAGAACTCCTTCCATCACGGCAAGGCCGTGACACCTCCCTCGAAGAGGGAGGCAATGGGGCGGTTATAAAGAAGCGTTGGCATGATGAAGGCGGACGCGCAATGCGCGCCCTTACAGGGGTTGAGCGGTTGAAAGTGGCGTTGTGAAAAGCAAAAGAAGGGGAAAGCGCAGGAAAGACCTCCCTCTCAGAGGGAGGTGGCTGCCGAAGGCAGACGGAAGGAGTAAAAAGGAGTATCATGAGCATTTCGGACAGCGATTATCAAGGCAGGTTCACGATTCCCACGCCGAAGGGGGTATACCAGGCTTCGGGCGACACGAACATCAACACGGACTACGCGTATCGGGCGGAGAACATCCGCACGGAGCGGGGGCTTTTGGCTTCCAGCTACGGCACGAGCCGCGCGTTCCCCGCGCTGGGGGCGCAAATCGAGACGCTGGCGCGGTTTTATCGGCGGACGCGGCCCGACGACGCGGACGTATACGTCGCCGCGGCGGGCGGGGCAATTTACACCTACACGCTCGGCACGGAAGGCTGGGTGAAGCGCGACGAGGGATACAAAAGCGACGTATGGTCGTTTGTGACCTACGAGGCGGTCGAAAACGGGGCGACGGTGGACATTCTGATTCTATCCAACGCGAAGGACGGGATGGTTGCCGTTTACGGAAGCGACTTGCGGGTGGAAAAGAAGGCGCTGACCATCGGCGAAAACTACGGCGAGGTGAAATTCGC
>CAKURR010000012.1 GCA_934675735.1 uncultured Clostridia bacterium | reverse complement strand
AAGCCCTGTATTCTGAAAAAACGCTTGAATGGCGCGTTAGACCAGAATATAGGGCTTATTATTCAGAGGTTCCTTAGTTTTTCTGAAATATTGGGTTTAAGAGCTTGACAGTCTTTTTTGGGTGTGAAGAGAAAGGCTTAATACGCGTCGCCGATGAGGCCGGCATCCAGCGCGGCTTGGCAGGTTTCGTCAAAGCGCTTGCACGCGCCGACGATGCCTTCCGGCTGCTTAAAGATGGTGAAAATGCCGGTCACGATGACGTTCGCGCCGCGGCGGATGCACGGGGTCAGGCCCTCGTAGGTCATCGCGCCGTCCACGTTAATCAAAAATTCCTTGCCGTAACGCTTGCGGAGGGTGGCCAGCTGCGCCACGCGTTCCACGGTGCTCATCATGAATTTCTGGCCCGCAAAGCCCGGCTCGACGGCCATCAGCGTGACCATGTCGAGCTTGTCGATATACGGCTCCACCGTGTCGATGCGCTGGGACGGGTTGATGACAACGCCGCCCTTCATGCCCTTGGCGTGAATGCGGTCGAGCGTGCGGATGACAAACGGCGTGCTGTCCGCGTGGAAGCTGAGGTAATCCACGCCCGCGTCGGCCATGCGGTCCACATAGTCGATGGGGTTGGTGACCATCATGTGCACGTCGAGCGTCATATCGGGATATTCATCCTTCAAATCCTGCATCATGCGCACCGGAAAACAGAGGTTGGGCACGTAGTTGCCGTCCATCAAATCGACGTGCAGATACGTCACCCCGGCCGCGCGGAGCTGCTCAATATCCTCGCGCACATGCAGCGTGTTGCAGTTGGCAATCGAGGGAGAGTTGATGACGATTGGTTTCATAGTGTGGCCTCCCGTGCAATCAGCCGAAAATCAGGTTGGGCAGGAACATGACGATTTGAGGCATGAAGAGCATGACGGCGACCTCCACCATCGTGGCGACGAAGAAGGGGATGCTCTCGATGATGTAATCCTTCAAATCGATATCCAGAATATCGCAGACTGTGTACATCGCGATGCCGACCGGCGGGGTGAGGTTGCCCATTGTCACAATGACGCTGACAACCAGACCGAATACCACCGGATTCACGCCGACCGCCTGCACCAGCGGCAGAAGAATCGGCGTGGTCAGCAGGATGATGATGCTGCCTTCCATGAACATGCCCAGAATAATCAGGAACAGCACGACCAGCGACATCACGAAGAACGGGCTGGCGTTGATGCCGGTGATGAGGGTCGTCACCTTCTGCGGAATCTTGTCCAGCGGCACGCCGTAACCGAATATGCCGGACATGCTGATCATCAGCATGATGCCGCCGTTATCCAGAATGGCGCTGCGCATGGTATCGAAGAAGGTTTCGCCGTCCAGCCTTTTGTAGATGAAAACGCCGACAAACACCGCGTAGGCGCACGCAAACGCGCCGCATTCCGCCGTGGTGAACAGGCCCAGACGCAGACCGAACAGCAGCAGGAACGGGAAAATCAGCGCCCAGATGCTGGTCTTGAGGTTTTCGCCGATTTCGCCGAGCGTCGCCTTCTTTTCGCGCGCGGGCTGATAGCCCTTCAGGCCGGAGGTCAGGCGGACGATGAGCATGTAGAAAATCATCATTACAATGCCGACGACCAAGCCCGCAAGGAACAGGCGGCCGATGGAGACGTTGGCCACCGTGCCGTAGGTAATCATCGCGACTCCCGGCGGGATGGTGGAGGTGATGAGGGCCGTCCAGCCGATAACCGCGCCGGTGTAGCCCTTGGAATAGCCCTGCTTGAGCATGTCAGGCCCGAGCACGCGGGATTCCATCGCCGCGTCGGCGTTGGTTGAGCCGGAAACGCCGCCCATCAGCGTGCTCAGCACGACGCTGACCTGCGCGAGGCCGCCCTTCATGTGGCCGGTGAGCAGCGTCGCCAGCTCGATGAGCTTGTTGGTGATGCCGCTGGCATTCATCAGGTTGCCCGCGAAGATGAACAGCGGAACGGCCAGCAGCGTGACGCTCTGGGTCTGGGTAATCGGCAGCTGGACGATGGTGGTCATCGGGAATTCCAGATGCTGGAGGAAATACAGCGCGCCGGAAAGGCCGACTGCAAAGCCCACGGGCATGCCGATAAACAGCAGGCCGAGGAAGGCGATAAAGACGAGAATCATTTCGCGCCGCCCCCTTTCTTTTTGCTCTTAAAGCGGACGATATCCACGACGGGCGGCTCTTCGTGGCGCACCCATTCGTAATACATCTTGCGCAGGCAGGTGATCACCATCAGCGAGAAGCTGATCGGCACACTCAGCGCGACCCACGAATAGCTGAACCCTTGCAGCGCCTGATACGGGCGCGCCTTGGATTTGATGCACAGCAGCACGCCGAAGTAAATCATCGCAATCATAAACGCCAGCGAAAGCAGCTGGCAGACGAGCCGCAGCGCGCCTTGCAGCTTTTTCGGCATTTTGTTGATGAAGATATCGACGTAAACCGTGTTGTTGTTGCGGTAGGCGATATCCGCGCCGAGGAACGTGCTCCACGTGAAGAGGAACAGCGCGATATACATGCCCCAGTTGATGGGGTGATCCGCCAGGCGGAAGAGCGCCTGCGTGAAAATCAGAATGACGCTGGCAATCAGGCACAGCGCGCTGATTAAAAATTCGGCCTGACAAAGCCTTTTATACAGTGTTTTCATCCGTTCACACCCTTTTCTAAGCCCCCATTACAAGAGTATCCCCCCAAAAGGGGGGATACCTGTTTGAGGAACGCTGTTATGCGGAAACGAGCTTACTTGCCGATTTCGGAGTAGATGGCGGCGCGCACGTCGCTCAGGCCCAGCGCGTCGTAAGCGGCCTGAGAAGCCTCGATGAAGGCGGCGCTGTCCAGATCCTCGTAAGAGACGAGCTCCATGCCCGCGTCGATCATCGTCTGCTTGCTCTGCGCGGAGGTGGCGGCCAGCTCTTCGGAAGCGGCGCGGCCCGCGGCGTTGCAGTCGTCGATGAGAATCTGCTTGTATTCATCCGGCAGGTTCTGCCACCATTCCTCGCCGACGACCATCAGGTTCATCTGGAAGATGTGGTTGGTCTCGATGATGTATTTGCAGACTTCCTGAATGTTCAGGCTCAGCGCGGCGTTGTAGGGCAGTTCGCAGCCGTCCACAACTTTGGTCTGAATGCTGGAGTAGATTTCGCCGTAGGAGAGCGCAACCGCGGTGCAGCCCAGAGACTTGATGGATTCCAGCCAAATCGGGGCGTTCGCGGAACGGATGGACATGGCGCTCATGCCGGCAGGGTCGGTCGCCTTCTTGTTGGAGAACACGACGCGGTTGCCCTGCACCCACTCAAAGGAGATGGGGCGCAGGCCGTACTGCGCGGCCAGCTGATCCATGTAGCCGTTGAGCGTCGCGGAGCCTTGCAGCGCTTCGGCTTCCTCAATGCTGCTGATGAAGTACGGCGCGTTCATCACGGAAAGCTCGGTGACGTAGCTGCCCGCGCGGCCGAAGTCGGTCTGCCAGCCGATGCCGGCGCCCTGACGCATCTGCTCGAGCACGTCCTCTTCCGTGCCCAGCGCGGAGTTGGCGTAGATTTCGATTTCGACTTCGCCGTTGGTGTCCTGCTTCACGGCGTCCGCCCAGGCGACCATTGCCTTGTGGAACGCGTCGTTCTCGGTCAGCGTGTGGCCGAAGAGCAGTTTGTAAGAAGCGGCGGACGCGGTGCCGGCCATGCAGACGAGCACGAGCGCCAGAGCGAGAAGGATACCGGTTGTCTTTTTCATGAGTCTACCTCCATTTATTTCAGGCTCGATTGGCTACGGCCTGGGATGCAAAAAGAAAGGGGAAAAACAGTAAAAACGACAGGAAATATGAAGTGGATTCAGAAATGTTTATCAATTTCTCTTTATGTACACTAGTATACTACATATACCGACTGAATGCAATATCCTAATATAATTTGTTAAAAATAGTCAAAAAATGACAAAACAGAATGATAAATTTTAAGCTAACATACCAAAATGTTAGTTCGGAAGCCGTTAAGACCGTATTCAGACAAGATAAATCGATTTGTATATAACGTAAATGTTAAAAACCTCCCCCGAGGCGGCGGGGGAGGCGTAAGGGTGGCGGTTTGATGCCTATTTCAAGCTCTCCAGCGTTCGGTCGAGCAGCGTCTGCCACTTCCCGAAATCCATATTGGGCACGTAGAAGGATTCCAGCTCGTCGTGCAGCTCCTTCGCCTGGGCGAGCGCCGCGCCCGCGCGGTGCAGATGCAGCTGAATCCCCGCGCGGCCCTGCTCAAGCGCGCATTCGTGCCGAAGCAGCGCGCCCTGCGGGATGCAGGCGGCGAAATCGAAGGTCTGTTCGGCGGCGAGCTGTTCGCCCGTGGTGACGAGGGTATCGAGCGCGGGAATGGTGAGGTGGAGCAGCCTGCCCGGCACGAGGGGATTCAGGTGTTCCTCCACGCCGTATCCAGCCGCGCGCACGGCGCCGCTCAGGCTGCGCAGAACGGGCGTGCCGTCCATGCCCCGATGGAAGAGCAGGCGGATGACGCGCGGCTGCGGGTTTTCGCCAATCAGGCTGATGTGCCCCTTCGGGGTCATCGCGTCGGTGATGACGGGGCGCACACGCGGCGCGGCCTCCTTCGGCGCGTCGGGCGTGAGCACGGTCTGTATCAGCGATTGGGTTATGCGGAAAAGGCGTTCCGCGTCCGTGGCGGCGTGCAGGATGGCGGCGTTCTCCCCGGCCAGCGCGGCGGCTGCGGCGAGACAGGCGCGGGCGCGGCGGGAGCAGGCGGCGTTATCGGCCATACAGGCGCGGATATGGGGCAGGCGCGGGCGCATGGCCGGTTCGTCGAGGCATTCGCCCAGATTGATGATGCTGTCCCTCGCGCCGGGGATTTCGGGGTCCACGATATGCGGCGCGGTGCCGTCCAGAATGAGCAGGCCCGCGTGGGGGATGGCCGCGCCGTCCAGGCTGTCGGGGTCGCCCGAGCAGAAATACAGCGTCGAGGATTTGCCGTCCGCGCAGAGCGCAGCATGCACGCGGCGCATGAACGTGGATTTGCCCACGCCCGGCCCGCCCTTGAGAATCAGCTTGCGCCGCAGAATCGATTCGTCGATGAGGTGGTCGAAGCAGGAGATGAAGCCGTTCGGGCCCATCGCGCCCGGGAAAAGGGTTCTGGCGGTAGTCAAAAGCATCCCTCCGATTTGGCAGACTTCCCTACACCATATGCCGCGCGGGCAAAAAAATGCGCCCTCCGCATGGAAGCGGAGGGCGGCACGGTTTAGTCGCGTTTCTTGCACGCGACGATAATCAACATCGCCAGCACGACAAAAATCAGAATCACGAGCAGAATTACGATGCTCAGCGGCACGCCGTTGACCGTCGTCGCCATCAGCGGCGTGGGGGACGGGCTGGGCGTGGGAACGAGCGTAGGCGTAGGCGTCGGCTTGGGGGTGTGCGTGGGGACAGGCGTAGGCGTCGGAGTCGGCTCAGGCGTGTCCGTGGGGACAGGTGTGGGCGTCGGAGTCGGCTCCGGGGTGTCCGTGGGGACAGGCGTGGGCGTGGGCGTCGGCGCAGGCGTGTCCGTGGGGACAGGCGTGGGCGTGGGCGTCGGCGCAGGCGTGTCCGTGGGGACGGGCGTAGGCGTCGGAGTCGGCGCAGGCGTGTCCGTGGGGACGGGCGTGGGCGTCGGAGTCGGCTTGGGGGTGTCCGTGGGGACAGGCGTAGGCGTGGGCGTCGGCGCGGGCGTGTCCGTGGGGACAGGCGTGGGAGTCGGAGTCGGCTCGGGCGTCGGGGTAGGCGTAGGTGTCGGCGTGGGAGTCGGGGTAGGTGTAGGTGTCGGCGTGGGAGTCGGCGTGGCGCGAAGCGTCGTCAGCAGCTGACTCAGCTGTTTTTGCAGCTGCGCGACGCTGCCCGGCTGCACGAGCATCAGCGTACTGTCGTCAATCGCGGCGATGGAGACCGCCGCCGCGTCGCCGCTCTTGGGGTCGAAGCGCAGCGCGCTGTCCGTGTCGGTCAGGCCGAAGGTTTCGGCACTTTCACCGAACAGCGCTTCATAGCCCTCGCGATCCTGCCCGGCTTGGGCGAGCGCGCCCGCGATGGCCGACAGGGCTTCGCCGTCCGCCGCGGTGTTCGGTGCAAGGGCGACGGCTTCCACGCCGTTTTCGCCGTAGAGCGCGACGGCCTGTGCGTTCTGCGATTCCTTCGCGGCGGCGGAGAGGTAGGCGGGCGTGGCGGTCGGGGTCGGCGTTTCGCCGCGGGCAAGCAGTTCTTTCAGCCTGCCGTAGGTCATGGCCTGCGGCTCGGGCGTGGGCTGTGCGTCGAGCGCGACTTCGCCCGCTTCCACGGCGTCTTGAAGCGTGGGCACGCTGACCGCGCTGCCGGAGGCCGCGCCGATGAGCAGCGAGAGCGCCTCGTCGGACAGATCCGCATCGGGCGCGAGATACAGCGTGGCGGCGTTCGCGTCGGCTTTCAGCGACGCGACGGAGGACGCGCCGCCGACAGCATCCGTCTGCGCGGCGGCCTGAGCGGTGCGGATGAGCGAGAGCATTTCCTCAAGCGTCAGCCCGCTGTCGGGCAGGAAGCGCACCAGCAGCGAGCCGTCGTTCTGCGCCTCGGCGGAGAAGAGGATATCCCCGTCCGCGCCCGACGCGGAGGCGAACACGGGCAGGGCCGCGTCCGTTCTGCGCGGAATGCGGTCGATTTCGTTGCCCAGCGGGTCATACAGCACGGTGTCGCCGTTGGCTTCCACCAGCATTTTGCCCGGCATGGCGGTATAGACGTAGCTGACGGTCACATCCGCATAGCCCTGAATTTCCTTCGCGGTCATCTTCACGGTGCGCGTCGAGCCTGCGGCTGCCGTCCGCGGGAAGGCGACGCGGAACACCCATGCGCCGGAACTGCGGACGCGCAGCACGCGGGCCCTGTTCGCGTAGACGGAGGCGTACAGGTAAAACGAGCTGGTCGGGTTGGCGGTTACGCCGGTCAGCGAAAGGCGCGCGCTGCCCGCGCCCGGCACCAGCGCGGGCATGCCGGAGAGGGCGTAATCTGCGTGTGCATGCGCATCCGTCGCCTCGCGGGTGACATCCACCGAGAAGGTGTGCGCCGCGTCGAGCCTGTCCATCATCTCGGCAGGGGAAAGGCCGTCCAGCGGCACGGCGCTCGTCGCCGCCTCGCACGGGCCGACAGACCCGCTTGAAGCTGTTTCGACGCTCACCTGTGTGAGCTGCCAATAGCAGGGCTGCGCCGCCTCGCCCAGCGCGGGCAGGGCACACAGGCACAGGGCCAAGAGCAGCAGGAGGGAAACAAGGCGTTTCATTGGAAAAGTCGCTCCTTTCACAACGCGGCGCGCCGCGCGCTTTGATTCATTTGTATGCGGCGGGTTTTGGAATTGTTGACTGCCCCGAAGGGATTTCTTTTTGGCAATGTGTATGAAATATTTATAGCATGACGACACAGAAAAAGCAAGATAAACCAACAAAAAAGACAAATTTATCCGCTGACCTGCCGTTTTTTTCGGGCAAAAAACAAATTTAGGGGCTATGCAGGGCGGTGGATTTAAGCTATAATGTGGGTAATCAGAAAACAAGAAAGGGAGGGATTGACCGTGATCCAGGTTATCTTTGGCAAGAAGGGTTCCGGCAAGACCAAGCGCATTTTGGATATGGCGAACGCTTCCGTGAAGGAAGCGAAGGGCAATGTGCTGTTCATCGACGATGACAAGAGCTACACCCTCAGCCTCAAGCCGCAGATTCGTTTTATCGACGCGAGCGAGTACGCCGTCAAGGGCAAGGAGCCGTTCTACGGCTTTCTGGCCGGCATTCTCGCGGGCAACTACGATATCAGCGTAATCTATGTCGATGCGTTCCTCAAGCTGGCGAAGGCCGAGGCGGCCGAGCTGGTCGATTTCTTTGCGCAGCTCGAGCGTCTGGTGGCCAACGCCCAGTGCGATTTGGTTATCAGCTTCAGCGAGGACGCGGAGAATGTGCCGGAGAGCATCCGCAAGTATCAAATCTAATCCCGTTTTTCTGACGCCGCTTCCTGCCGTTTATCGGGAAGCGGTTTCTTTGTTTTCGGGGATTGCGGTGTTTGCGGTTTGAGGCCGTGAGGAATTGAGGCGTTTGCGGCTGGAACCCGTTTCAATCGTAGACCGCTTCGCGGTCTGCTCTGAAACTGCGTTTCTTTCTTTTTAGAGGGGTTACGGCGGGCTGCCGCCCGCGCCTGCTTGGGGACCAGTCCCCAAACCCCTTCTTCGCTTCGCGATTGTTTTAAGATTCTTTATTCTTTATAATATGGGAAATCCAAGAACCTCAGGTTCTTGGTGGGGTTTGGGGCAAGGCCCCAAAAAGGAGTGATACCATGCCGATGCTTTCCACCCGCGGCGCGGCCGCGGTTTCCGAATCGACGGCCATTCTGCGCGGCCTTGCGCCGGACGGCGGATTATATGTGCCGCAGACCTTCCCGCGCTTTTCCCTTGACGAAATCGCCGCGCTTTCGGCGCTTGATTATCAGGCGCGCGCGCTGGCGGTTCTGCGCCGCTTCCTGCCCGATTTCACCGAGGACGAGCTGAAAACCGCCATCGCCGGCGCATACGGCACGGGGTTTGACGACGCGCGCATTGCCCCGGTTCGCGCCGTCGGCGCATGGGCGCACGCGCTGGAGCTTTGGCACGGGCCGACGCTCGCCTTTAAGGATATGGCGCTCCAGCTTCTGCCGCACCTGCTGACGCTCAGCGCGAAAAAGCACGGCGAAACGCGCGAAATCTTCATCCTTGTGGCGACGAGCGGCGACACGGGCAAGGCCGCGCTGGAAGGCTTCCTCGATGTGCCGGGCACGCGCTGCTGTGTGTTCTATCCGCGCGAGGGCGTGAGCCGGGCGCAGCGCCTGCAAATGGTCACGACGGGCGGCGCGAACACGCACGTCATCGCCGTCAACGGCAATTTTGACGACGCGCAGACGGGCGTAAAGCGCATCTTTGCGGACAAGGCTTTCGCCGAGACGATGGATGCGCAGGGGCGCGTGCTGTCCTCCGCGAACTCCATTAACTTCGGCCGTCTCGTGCCGCAGGTGGTGTATTACTTCTCCGCGTATGCCGACCTGCTGAAATCGGGCGACATCAAGCTCGGCGACGAGGTGAATTTCTGTGTGCCGACGGGCAATTTCGGCGACATTCTGGCGGCGGATTACGCGGGCAAGGCGGGTCTGCCCGTGGGCAGACTGATTTGCGCCAGCAACGAAAACAACGTGCTGACGGATTTCATCAACACGGGCGTATACGACATCGAAAACCGTCCGTTTTACAAGACGATTACGCCGTCGATGGATATTCTGATCTCCTCGAATCTGGAGCGCCTGCTGTTTGATTTGAGCGGCTGTGACGGCGCGCGCATCGCGCGATTCATGGGTGATTTGGCGGGTAAAAAGCGTTACGAAATCGACGACACGATGAAGGCCGCCATGCAGAAGCGCTACTTTGCGGGCTGTGTCGATGAAGCTGGCGTTCGTGCGGAAATCAAGCGGACGTGGGCAGAGAACCACTATTTGATGGACACGCACACCGCCGTGGCGAGCGCTGTTCTGCGCGCGTATCAGGCGCAGACGGGCGACACGCGCAAGAGTGTCATTGTTTCCACGGCCAGCCCGTATAAGTTCGGCGCGTCGGTTTTGGGCGCGGTCGCGAGGGAGGAAGCCTGCCGCGGGCTGGACGATTTTGCCTGCTGCCGCGCGCTCGCCGAGCTGACGGGCACGAAGGAGCCGAGCCAGATTGCGGCGCTGCCGACGCTTCCGGTTCGCCACACGGTGGTCTGCGAAAAGGACGGCATGGCGCGTGCGGTTCTGGACGCGGTGAAGTAAAAAGGGGGACGGTGGGGCGCTGCCCCACGCCCAATCTTTCACTTCGCAAATGTATGAACACATAAAAACGCCCTTCGGAATTTTCCGAAGGGCGTTTTATACGGAGGGTCAAGGGAACTCAGTTCCCTTGTGGGGCGTGGGGCAAAGCCCCACCGTTCCCACCGTCACCTCCGTTTTCCATCGCTTCCGCAATCTTCTGCCCGAAGGGCGTGCCCGCCACGCCGCCGACGCCCGTCTCCTTGAGCGAAACATCCATCTTGTCGCCGACCTCGCGCATCGCCAGAATCACCTCGTCCGGCGGAACGGCCGAACGAATGCCCGCGAGTGCCATGTCCGCGCTGGACATCGCTATCATCGCGCCCGCCGCGTTCCGCTTCACACACGGCACCTCCACCAACCCCGCAATCGGGTCGCAGACCAGCCCGAGCATGCTCTTGATGGCCATGGCCGCCGCGTGGCAGACCGCCTGCGCGTCGCCCCCGCCCAGATAGCATAGCGCCGCCGCGCCCATCGCGCTCGCCGTGCCGATTTCCGCCTGACAGCCGCCCGCCGCGCCCGCAATCGAGGCCTTCGCCGCGACAACCTGTCCGATTGCGCCCGCGACATACATCGCCCGCACCATCGTGTCGTCGTCCAGCCCCTCGCGCGCCTGATAGGGCAGCAGCACCGCGGGCAGAACGCCGCAGCTTCCCGCCGTCGGCGCGGCGACGATGCACTTCATGCACGCGTTGCTTTCGCCCATCTCCAGCGCCTGCGCGATGACCTGCCCGATGTAGTCGCCGCAGATGGTCTTGCCCCGCTGCACATAGGCGCGCATCTTCGCGCCGTCGCCGCCGACCATGCCGCTGGCGGAGCGCAGCTGCGGGTCGTAGCCCGCCTTCGCGCGGCGGATGGCGGCGTACAGCGCGCGCATCTTTTCAAAGGACGCTTCCTCCGTCACGCCGCGGTCTACGCAGTCGCTGCGGATGATGACGTCGCAGATATCCCGATTTTCGCTCGCTTCCATCAGCGCGCGAAGCGATTCAATGGCCATATTCGTCCTCCCGTCATGCTTCCCGCTCGGCGTCGATAAACGTCACGCGCGTGATGCCCTCGCTGCGTTCCAGCCACGCGATGCCCTCCGGCGGAACGGCCTTGTCCGTCTCGATAATCATCACGGCGTTTCCGCCCGGATGGTCGCGGTAGAGCTGCATCGTCGCGATGTTCACGCCCTTGTGCGCCAGCATGCTGGTCACCTCGCTGACGTGGCCGGGCTGATCGACGTTCTGCACAATCAGCGTCGGCAGGTCGCCGGAGAAATTCGCGCGCAGACCGTTCATCTCCACCACCATGATGCGCCCGCCGCCCAGCGATGAGCCCGTCATCGACAGCGTTTTGCCGCTTTCGCCGACGAGGTCGATGCGCGCGGTGTTCGGGTGCTCGCCGCCCGCGCGGGAGAGCGCGAAGGAAAACGCCATGTCCGCCTTGCGCGCCCAATCAAAGCTCTGGGCGATTCGCTCGTCATCCGGCTGAAAGCCCAAAAGGCCCGCGATGAGCGCGCGGTCTGTGCCGTGGCCGTGGCCGGTTGCGGCAAAAGAGCCGAACAGCGTGATGTTCGCCTCGCGCGGCGTGCCCTCGCCCAGCAGCCGGCGCGCGGTGCGCCCCAGCCGAACCGCGCCCGCCGTGTGCGAACTGCTCGGGCCGACCATCACGGGGCCGAGAATATCAAACAGATTCATCTTCGTCTGTCCTCCTTTGCGCTTTATGGGTTATGATAACAGAAAACGCGCGCGGATTCAACCGATGCGCGCGGGAAGTTTTGCCCAAAATCGCCCCGAAACAGAATTTCCTCTATGAAAATGGCCGCCGATGCGTTACAATAGAATGTGCTGAAGAGCAAAAAAGTAGTATAATTTGTTTTTGGTATCGTCATTCGATTTTTTTCGATTTGAAGCCGTTTCAATCGTAGGCTGCTTTGCAGCCTGCTCTGAAACTGATGTTTTTTCGATGAGATGGGATACGCCGGGCTGCCGCCCGGACCCGCCTGAGGAATTTCATTCCTCAGACTCCTTTCTTCGCTTCGCGGCGGTATCAACAGACAGTTGCAATAGGATGTGGAACATGTTTTCTTTACTCAATCAAGAGATTCAAAACGTTATCGTCTTTGATTTGGAATGGAACCAGAGCGGCTACAACCCGAATCACCGCATGCCGCACGAAATTATCGAAATCGGCGCGTGCCGCGTGGACAGGGAAGGGCGTGTCGTTTCGCGGTTCAGCGAGCTGATTCGCCCGCGGGTATACAAGCGGCTGGATAAGCACATCAAGCAGGTGACGGGCATCACCGAGCAGGAGCTGGCGCAGGGCCGTTCGTTTTCGGATGTTTTCGGCAATTTCATCGCGTGGTGCGGCGAGGATGCGCAGCTGGTGACGTGGGGGCGGGACGATTATCCCGTGCTCAAGCGCAACGCCGCGTTTTTCATGACCCCGATGCCGTTTGAACCGCCGATTGACGCGCAGCTGGTTTTCGGCTTCTGCTGTCTGGGCGGGGAGCACAAGCAGATGAACCTGCACGCGGCGATGGAGATGATGAACGTCGAGCTGGATGTGGCGGCCCACCGCGCGGTGAACGACGCGGAATGCACGGCGGCGCTTCTGCCCATTGTGGATGGAGCGGTGCAGGCGCTCACGCCCGAGCGGCGCATGCAGCTGGAGCACATTTTGGAAAGGGAGAGCCGCATTGCCGCGTCCGCACTGCGCTCCCTGCCCACGCCGTATATGTTTCAGACCGACGCGCTGGCGGACGAGCGGCTGATGAGCCTGCCCTGTCCCGCGTGCGGCAGGCGCACTGCGTTTGACACGCCGTGGTTTGACGGCGGCCGCGAGCGGTATATGGCGATTTCCGTCTGCCCGCAGCACGGCTTTGTCTACGGCCAGATGCACTTCAAGCGCACGAGCGCCAACACGCTGATTATGCACCAGCGCGCCTATCCTGCCAGTCGGGAGGATGTGGACGATGTGCGCGAGCGCTATCGGCTCTATCTGCTCACCCCGCCCAGAAAGCGCCACCATCGGCTGAATATGGAAGAGGTTGTGGAGAAGGCGGAAAAGGGAAACATTGGGGCCGACCCCAAACCCCGCTGAGGGACGAGTCCCTCAGACTCCCTTCTATGCTTCGCAACAGTTTGAATCAACTGAACTTAAAAATGCTTCTCTCAATCGAGAGAAGCATTTTTATAAAGCGGGAAGGCCGGAAACCTCAGGTTTCCGGCGGGGTTTGGGGCAGCGCCCCAACGTCCTCCCCTTACAGGCAGAACATGAAGAACCGCAGCACGTCGTAGTAGGCGTCCGAAGAGAAGCGCACCGTGCGCGGGCCGATTTGCTTCACCCCGGGGTAGAAGCTCGCGCGGCGGGCGCGGTTGTGCTTCACAAACTCGACCTCAACGTCAAAGTTGTTCGGCAGGGCCACGGTGAATTTTTCCGGATGGGCAATGCCGTCCGCGACGGCCAGCTCCGCCTTTTCGCGGATGCGCCGCACGGCCTCCGCCGGATGAATCGAAATCGAGCCGTTTCCGCAGCCGCGGCTGACGGGCACGGTGTAAATCGCGGGGCAGAGCCGCTTTGCCTGCTCGCATACGCCCAAATCGCCCGTCACCAGCAGAACGGGCACGTCGTAGAGCGCGGCGGCAAACGTGTTGATGACCAGCTCGCTGGCCTGAATGCCGTTGATGCGGATGGAGACGTTGTCCAGATTCATCGTGTGGCACAGCGGGCTGGCATCCGTGTTGGAGGAGGAATGATAGCCCGTGAAAATCGCGCCCGCAAAGCTCGCGTCAATGCCGGACATCATCGAGTGGATGTCGCTGCCCCAGCCGCGGAAGATGCTCACGCGCTCGGGCAGTTCGGCGGGAATCAGGTTGCGCGCGCTGTCGTGCGCGTCCTTAATCAGCAAATCCTCGCATCCGGCGGCAAACGCGCCTTCGCACGCGGCGGCGACCTCGCGGGTCATCTGGCGGCGGAAGGGTTCGTAATCCGGCTTGCCCAGCTCGGTCTCGTCCCAGTGGGCGATGCCGCAGGTGCCCTCAATGTCGGCGGAGATAAAAATTCGGTTCAGCACTTCGCATCATCCTTTCAAGCGATGGAAAGCGCGATTTCCATCATCTGGGTGAAGGACGTCTGGCGCGCCTGCGCGTCGAGCGATTCGCCCGTGCCGATGTGGTCCGAAATCGTGCAGATGGCCAGCGCGTTCTTGCCCGCGCGCGCCGCGTTCAGATACAGCGCGGCGGATTCCATTTCGACTGCCAGCACGCCCAGCTTCTTGAGCTTGCCGGACATGCCGGATTCGTCGTAGAAGATGTCGGAGGAATACAGCGGGCCGACGTTCGGCTCGATGCCCATCCTGCGCGCGGCGGCGACGGCCTGCTCCAGCAGCTTGAACGAGCAGCACGGCGCGACGTTGCCGTCAAAGCCGAACTGGCGGCCAAAGTTGGAATTGGTGTAGGCGGACATGCCCATCACCACGTCGCGCACCTTCACGGTGTCGGCCAGGCCGCCGGCCGTGCCCACGCGGATGATGTTTTCCACCCCGTAGAAGTTGAACAGCTCGTAGGAATAAATGCCGATGGAAGGTATGCCCATGCCGGAAGCCATCACGGAGACGCGCTTGCCCCGGTACGTGCCGGTGTAACCCTGCACGCCGCGCGTGTTGTTGACCAGCACGGGATTTTCCAGATACGTTTCGGCGATGAATTTGCTGCGCAGCGGGTCGCCGGGCATCAGCACGGTGCGGGCGAAATCGCCCTCTTTGGCGGTGATGTGCGGCGTGGGAATATTCGGATTGGACATAAAGACAACCCCTTTCTGAAAGTCATGCTTATTGGATAGCTCCATTATAACGGCAAAGCGGCCAAAAGCCAACAGAAATCTGAAAAGGAAAAGGCGGGGCTAAAGGAGCTTTTGCGGTTTGAACCCGTTTCAATCGCAGACTGCTTCGCGCGGGAAGCGACAGGGCCTTCGTTTACGTATCCGGCAGCGAAGCTGTCGGAAGGCGGGAGGTGCAGGAACCTCAGGTTCCTGCCGGAGTTTGAGGCGGAGCCTCAATCGTGCCTTTTCCTCTTCTCTTTTTTTGAAAAACGTGATATACTAACCATCATGGAAACCGAATCGGAGGAAGATATGCGCATCGACGTTTATGATTTTGACGGCACGATTTACGACGGCGATTCCACGGTGGATTTTACGCTGTTCTGTCTGCGCCGCCACCCGAGCGTGCTGGCGGGCCTGCCGAAGTTTCTGGGCACGTCGCTGCTGCTGGCGGCGGGCAAACGCAATCTGACGCAGTTCAAGAGCGTTCTTTTCGGCGAAATGGCCAAGAGGTTCAGCCTGGAGGCGGAAGCCGAGCTTTTCTGGCAGGCCGAGGCGACCCGCGCGAAGCTGGGCAAATGGTTTTTTGAAAGACCGCGCGATTTGCCGATAGTCATCGCTTCCGCTTCGCCGGAGTTTGAGCTGCAGCACGCGGCGAAGCTTTTGGGCGTGTCGACGCTCATCGGCACGCGATGCGACGCGAAAACGGGCGCGCTCATCGGCAAAAACTGCAAGGGCGAAGAAAAACTGCGCCGCATTGAGCAGGTTATCGGCCCGTTTGAAATCCGCGCCATGTACACCGACGACGCCAAGGCGGACGGCCCGATTCTGGCCGCCGCGAAGGAAGGATACATCGTCACCCACGGCGTTCTTGCGCCGTTTCAGGGATAAAAAGGAGAGCTTCAGATGAAGAAAATGCAGGATATGGGCGGCTTTTTCGTCGCCGCCGTCACCCCGTTTGACGAGGCGGGCAAGTTCAGCGCGCCCGCGCTCCACAAGCTCATGGACAAGACCATTGCCGAGGGTGCGAAGGGCTTCTTAATCGGCGGCAGCAGCGCGGAATGCCCGCTGCTCACGCATGCCGAGCGCGTGGAGGGGCTGGAGGCCGCCGCGAAGTATCAAAATCGCGCCGAGACGAAGCTCATCGCTTCCGTCGCCGCGATTTCCACCGACGAGGCCGTGGAATATGCCAAGACCGCCAAGGAACTGGGCTATGACGCGATGATTTCCACCGTGCCGTATTACTACAAATTCGGCATGAAGGCCATCAGCGAATACTACAACACGCTGCGCGAAGCCGTCGATCTGCCGCTGTTCCTCTACAATTTCCCGGGCAACACGGGCGTGGAGCTGGATATTGCGGACGACTGCATCCGCGGCATGCTGACCGACGGCACGATTGCCGGTGTGAAGCAGACCAGTTTGAACCTCTATCAGATGGAGCGCATTCACGACCTGAATCCGGAGCTGGTCATCTACGGCGGCTTTGACGAGGTCTACATCGGCGCGCGCATCCTCGGTGCGGACGGCGCAATCGGCTCGACCTTCAACTTCACCCTGCCGCTGTTCAACCGGATTGAAGCGGCGTACAGCGCGCTGGATATCCCCAAGGCGCAGGCGCTCCAGAAGCGCGCGAACAACATCATGCAGGCGCTGGTTTCCTGCTCGCTGTTCCCGTCCATCAAGCACATTCTCAAGACGCAGGGCGTGGACTGCGGCGGCTGCCGCAAACCGTTCCCGACGCTGACCGAGGAACAGAAGGCCTATATCGAGCGCGTGGTCAAAGAGAATATGTAAGCCGTCGGGGCGAAGCATACCGCGCTCAAACGACAGCAGGGCCGTCCGAGTTGTTCGGACGGCCCTTTTGGCGTATTCAAATCGTGCGGGCATGCTTATCCGCCCCTGCGTCTGAGCCCTTTGGGATAGTGATTTTTCATCATCCCGCCCGCCTGCTTGCCCCAGCCGAGCGAAACGCCCTCGCAGCAGAGCAGGGTATAGCCGTTTGGCAAATCGCCGAGGGCCAGCGTTTCGCCCGCCTGATAGGCCAGCGCCTGCTCGGCCGTCAGGTTCGCGGTACGCGCGGCCTCCTCGGGGTGGAGGGCCATCGCCAGCGCATGGTCCGGCTCGCTGCGCCTGCCCTCCGCGTGGGCCAGCAGCAGCCCCGTGCGCAGCACGCGCAGGCCGCTCAGCCGCTCGATTTCAAGCCTCTCGGGCAGCATCCAGAGCGCGTCGCCCGCGGCATACAGCCGTTCGGGCGCGAAGGCGTCCGAAAACACATCCGGCAGGGCGACGGGTGCGGGCGTTTTGCCCTTGGCGGCACAAGCGCGGGCGGGCGCTTTCTTTTTGGGCGCGGCCCGAACGGGCGCATCGGCTGTGGGCGCGTCGGCGGATTTTTTCAGGCGGCTGACGAAATGCCCCTCGCCGCGCATCTCGTGCGGATACAGGTGCAGATAGCCGTCCTTCGCTTCCGGCAGGCCGGGCAGGGCGAACGGCTCGAGCGCAAATTCGGGGTGCAGCGCCAAAAAGCGTTTCAGCACGCCCTCGTTTTCCGTGTCGTTGAACGTGCAGGTGGAATAGACCATCGTGCCGCCGGGGCGGAGCATCTTCGCGGCCTGCTCCAAAATATCCATCTGGCGGTCGGCACAGCGGCGGGGCGAATCCGCGTCCCATTCGCCGCGGGCCTCGGGCTGGCGGCGAAACATGCCCTCGCCCGAGCAGGGCGCATCCACCAGAATACGGTCGAAGAACGCGGGGAAGCGCGGCGCGAGCGTATCCGGCATGGCGCTGACGACGACGGCATTGCGAACGCCCATGCGCTCCACATTGCGGGAGAGAATCTGCGCGCGGCTCGGCACAGGCTCGTTGCAGACGAGCAGCCCGCGGCCCGCCATCAGCGCGGCGATTTGCGTGCTCTTGCCGCCGGGCGCGGCGCAGAGGTCGAGCACGCGCTCGTTCGGCTGCGGGTCGAGCATGGTGACGGCGGTCAGGGCGCTGGGCTCCTGCATATAAAACAGGCCGCCTTCGTGCAGGGGGGAGAGGCCGGGCCGCGCATCGCCCTCCACAAAATATGCGCCCATGGCCCACGGCACGGGCGCGCCCAGCCCGTCGATGGGGCAGGGGGGCGTGCCGTCTGGCCTGAGCAGCAGGTTGATGCGGAGCGCGCGGGTATACGGCTGCTCAAGCGCGGCGAGATACGCAAAAAAGCCTGCTTCACCGAGCAGGCGTTTCATTTGGCTTTCAAATCCTTCGGGTAACTGTTCAGTCATATCACATAACATTCTCCTGTGGATGATTGGGGGCGGCCTGATCGCGCACGCGGACGGCGCACAGGCGGCGGCGCTCGTCGATGCCGGATTCCACGACATAGAACTTGCCGACCGAGCAGGCGGAGTTGAACACGGATTCCGTCGTCGTCAGAATGCAGAACACATTCTGCGCCGTGCGCGAAACCATGTGGCGGAAGACGATGTTCGGCGGCACAAGCCCCTCGCGCTCAATCTTTCGGGCGAAGCGGCGGTAGGCGGTGTTGGCGCGCGCCGCGTCGTGGAAAACATCGGGCGAAAGCACAAGCCGACAGAGCCCCCGCTCAATCCGGCTGGAAGTCTGGTAGCGCCCTTCCCAAGGGCGATTTTCGGGCCAAGCGACGATATCGACAATCGCCTTACCCGTTTCAATCGTTCTCACCTGTGTCCCTCCTTCCGTGGAATCAAACCGTCTTGCAGAAAAGCCTGTCTTTTCTGTGTATATGTTTATAGATTGATTATAACACGGACGCATTGCGCGGACAAGGAAAAAAGCAAAATTCCCATGAATTTACGGCAAAAATGCCGAAAATCATGGGAAAAGGGGGAAAATCAGGCTGTTGCGGCGGAAATGGCGGCGACGCAGCCCTCGCCGACGGCTTTGGCGACCTGGAGGGGCAGGCCCGTGCAGTCGCCCGCGGCGAACACGCCGGGGAGGTTGGTTTTCATCTGTCTGTCCACGCGGATGAACGCGCCGTCCGTCTGAAGCCCGGGCAGCAGCGCGGAGAGCGCCGCCGTTTCACGGAAGATGAACACGCCGTCAAACGGCAGTTCCTCGCCACCCGCACGCAGGCCGGAAACGGCGGTTTCGCCGAGGATGGCTTCGGGCTTTTGGCTGCTGAGGATGATGCGCGCGTCCAGCGCGTCGGCTTGCTCGCCGAAATAGACGACCTCGCTGCAAAGCCCTGCCAGAAAGTTGGCTTCGCTCACGGCCTCGGGCCCTTGGGCGATGACGGCGACGCGCTTGCCGCGGTAGAACATGCCGTCGCATGTGCCGCAGTAGCTGACGCCGCGGCCGAGCAGCTCGCCTTCGCCGGGGAGCATTTTGGGCTGCTTGGCGCCCGTGCAGAGGATGATGCGCTTGGCCTGCACGAAGTCCGCACCGAGGGAGAGGGCGAACGAGTCGCCCATCGACACAATTTGGTGAACGACGCCGGGCCGAAGCTCCGCGCCAAGCGCGAGCGCCTGTTTTTCCATTGCGTCCAGCAGGTCATGGCCGGAGATATCGGGCAGGCCGGGGTAGTTGGCGACGCAGTGGGCGCGGCTGAGCCAGCCGGTGTTTTGGCCGATGACGACGACGGATTTGTCGCGCTTGCGGGCGGTGATGGCGGCGCTGTAACCGGCAGGGCCCGCGCCGACGATGGCAATGTCCTTCATGCGTCGGCCTCCGCCGGGGTGAGCGTCACCTCGCGGCCATGCAGCGCGACGGTCAGCGCCTCGCCGGAGAGCAGCTTGAGCCCCGTGCCTTCGCGGGAGACGCTGACCTCGATCAGCCTGCCGCGATAGACAATCTTGAACGCGTAGCCGTCCCAGCCGTCGGGCAGCTGCGGGTCAAAGCTGAGCTTGCCGGTGATGGTGCGCATGCCCGCGAAGCCCTGCACGATGGAAAGCCAGCTGCCCGCCATCGAGGTGATGTGCAGGCCGTCGGAGGTATCATTGTTGATGTTATCCAAATCCAGACGCGCGGTGCGGCGATACAGCTCCTGCGCTTTGCCGAGCTTGCCCAAGCTCGCGGCCAGAATGCTGTGCACGCACGGAGACAGGCTCGACTCGTGCACGGTCATCGGCTCGTAGAACTCGAAGTTGCGGCGGATGGTCTCCTTGTCATACAGATGCTCGAGGAAATACAGGCCCTGAAGCACGTCGGCCTGCTTGATGAAGCAGGAGCGCAGAATGCGGTCCCAGCTCCACTTCTGGTTGAGCGGCCGATCCTCGGGGGAAAGCTCGCTGGCGGGCATCAGGTCTTTATCCAGGAAGGTGTCATGCTGCACGAACACGTCGAGTTCTTCGTCATACGGCAGATACATCTTCTCGCTGATTTCGCGGAAGCGGCGGATTTCCTCGGCGTTGACGCTGAGCGTCTGCGCCTTTTCGCGCGGGATGAGCATCAGCTGCTCGGCGGTATAGGCCAGCTCCCACGCGGCGAGACGGTTGGTATACCAGTTGTTGTTGACGTTGTTTTCATATTCGTTCGGGCCGGTTACGCCGTGAATCATGTATTGGCCCGCGTGCTTGGAGTAGTGCACGCGGCCCGCCCAGAAGCGTGCGATGCCCAGCAGCACGTCGATGCCGTATTGGTCGAGGTAGCTGCGGTCGCCCGTGTACTGGGTATAGGCGTAAATCGCGTAGGCGATGGCGTTGTTGCGGTGGATTTCTTCAAAGGTGATTTCCCACTCGTTGTGGCACTCGATGCCCGTGAAGGTTACCATCGGATAGAGCGCGCCCGGCAGGCCCTGCTCGCGCGCGTTGTGATACGCGCCGTCGATTTGCAGCCAGCGGTATTTGAGCAGGTTCTGCGCGACTTCCTCGCCCGCGATGGCGGTATACATCGGCAGGCAGTAGGCCTCGGTGTCCCAATAGGTTGCGCCGCCGTATTTTTCGCCGGTGAAGCCCTTCGGGCCGATGTTCAGCCGCGCGTCCTCGCCGTAGTAGGTGGAGAAGAGCTGGAAGATGTTGAAGCGGATGCCCTGCTGGCCCGCCACGTCGCCGTCGATGCGCACGTCGGCCTTCTCCCAGCGGCGCGCCCACGCGCGCTCCTGTTCGCGGCGAAGCGCGTCGTAACCCGCCTGCACGGCGCTCAAAACGCCCGCGGCGGCGGCCTGCTCCAGCTCGTCCTCCTTGTGGTCACGGTCGGTCGTCACGCAGACGAACTTGTCGCAGCCGACGGTCTGCCCCGCCTGCGCGTCAAAGACGAACTTGCGGGCGACATAGCCCTCTTCCACGGTGGCGCGGTTCTTTTTCGGCTTTTCGGTCGGCACGGCGGCCATCGCGCCGCAGACGGCGAAGCGCGGCGTGCCGAAGGGGTTTTCGCGGGTGCGGGTGCGCACGCTGAGCACGCCGTCCTTGTTTTCGTCCTCGCCCTCAAAGAGCCAGAACGTCTCTTCGTAGTTGGAATCCTCGTTGCGCACGTCCGCGTCGATGGCGGGGATGAGCGCGACCTTGCAGTCGTAATCCGCCATCACGCGGCAGCGGACGGCCAGCAGTTCGGGCCGCGCGACGGAGACAAAGCGCTCAAAGCTGACGCGCACCGTGCCCTTTTCGCGGCGGATGACAAATTCGCGGCTGAGCACGCCCGCGCGCATATCCAGCACGCGCTCAAAGGAAACGACGTCGTCCGCGGCCAGGTCGATATCCTCGCGGTCGATGCGCACGCGCAGAGAGAGGACGTTCATCGCGTTGATGACCTTGCCGAAATACTGCGGATAGCCGTTCTTCCACCAGCCCACGCGCGTCTTGTCGGGATACCAGACGCCGGCCAGATAGAAGCCGCGGTGGCTGTCGCCGGAATAGCGCTCTTCAAAATTGCCGCGCATGCCCATGTGGCCGTTGCCGATGGAGGTCATGGACTCGGAAAGACGCATGTCGTCCCTGTGCAGCTCGGTTTCCACCAGCCGCCAGGGGTCATAAGCGAAAATTGTTTTCATGGTGATAGCCTCACGATACTCGATAAATTCAATCTATCATACAGCATGCCCCCGGGAGGACGGGAAGCATGCCATATTTCAAAAAAAGCCGCAAGCGGATTGCGGCCCTCGATTAGTCCTTCTGGGGAACAACCGGAATTTTGACGACCACCTTGCGGTAGTGTTTTTGGAACTCGTGATGGCAGGCGGCTTTGTGGCCGTCGCTGGGAAACATCACGTAGAACATGCCCGGGCGAATCGACACCGATGTCGATGTGCCGGTGTAGAAGTAGTTGTCGTTTTCGGGGTCGGACGTGGTGGGGTTCAGCTCCTGAATGTGCGCCCAGGACATGCGCTCGCCGCCGGAAATGCAGTACTGCAAATCGATATACTTCCGATGCGCTTCCAGGCTGACGGTATCCATCTGGCGGGTGTCGCCCTCGGAAACCGTCGCAAACAGGCCGTTTTCAAGCTCGTAACGGCCGGATTCCAGATCGGGCGCTTCCGCCAGAAACGCGAACGCCTGCTCCATATCGGGATGGAGCGGATAATAACGCTCCTGCTCTTCAATGCGGTCAACAATCACGGGGATCATCCTCCTTTATTGAGTCTGTTCCATTATAAGGCAAGGTGAAAGCAACGTCAAGCCAAAGGTTATGCAAAAAGGCCAAAGATCAGCCCTGCGGCGCTTGGCGGGCCATGGCGGCGGCCTGCTGCGCCGCGTCCTCCACGAGCGACTGCATGCTCGCCCCGCGCGCGCCCGCCACGTGCGTGCCGCAGCGCTCGGTGGGCACGAGGATGCGCGCGGCGCGGCTGGAGCCGACGGCGGCGGCCATGTCGCCCGTGATTTCGCCCATCATGGAATCCTTGAGCACCAGCGCGATGGGCGCGATGAGGATATCCGCGTTCTGCGCCGCCCAGCGCACGGCGTTTTCGCCCGTCGCGCCGCGCTGCGCGCCCGCCTTGAGCATGGCGGCGGTCGCCATGGCGTTGGTGCCCACGCAGAGCAGCTGCGCGCCTTGGGGCAGAAGCGGCAAAAGCGCGGCGATGATGGCGCGGCCGATGCCGCCGCCCTGTCCGTCCAAAACGATAATGGTCATGGGTTTCTCCTCTCGGTGTGATTCTGAACGCAATGAATAAAAACAAATATCTGACTATGAATGAGCAAAAAACAAATTCTGCATAAAGAGCGGACGCGCGCCCCTGCAAGCGTATTGACAGTTACTGAGCTTTAGTTCGCTTCGTATTCGGCGGCGAAGTCGGCGACGGCCCCGCGAATCCGCTCGCTGCCCGCTTCCATCTCTTCGGCGGAAAGCACGCGGTTTTCGCCCGCCGCCATCGCGCGCATGAGCTTGTCGCTCACCTCGCCGCTATGGTGGGAATAATCAAAATACTCATCCAGGTCGGTTATCCAGTCGATGCGGGAGGAGTAGTCGTAAATCTCGACGTTGGGATAGTCGAGCAGCTTTTCGCACAGCAGGCGGCGAGAGCGGAACTGCTGCTCGGAAATGCCGATGCGCGTCATCAGATACCAGTAGCCGACGGAGTAGGGCGGCATGTAAATCTTGAACGTCGTTTCGGGATGCGCCGCGATGGAGGGAATCAGGTGGCGCTCGACGTTTTCGGTGGAGCGCGCGAGGTTCGTATCCGCGGGGAGCATGTCATGCGCATATGAGGGGGCTGCTGCGGCGACGGCGTCCATCACGCTTTGGCGGGAAAAGACCACGTCTGTCCACTGATACATGTCGTCGCGCTTGGTCTGCGTCGATTTGCCGATGTTTTGCAGCATTTTCGGGATTTTGACCAGCAGCACGTCGAGGTTGAGCAGATAGTTCACGTCGTCGAGCGCGTCGTCGTTCCACAGGTAGTCGTAAATCTCTTCCATGTCGTCCGGCCGGCCCATCATGCTGTATGCGTCCACGGCGAGGATGGCCAGCTTCAGCTCGTGCGTTTGCAGCACGTGGGTCAGCTGCCAGCCCATCTGGGCGGTGTGCGAGCCGCGCATGGGCAGCTTGACGGAGGACACGCCGAAGCATTCGTCCGCCACCGACGGGTGACTCATCTCCACCATCGACGTGCCCAGAATCACCGCGTCGTAATCATAATGGCGCGCGATGCCGGGGTTGTTGTAACTTTCCTGGTCGTAGAGCGGGAGGACAGAGGACTCCCGATAGTGCTCAAACGGATCGACGAGCCAGATCGTCAGCGCGCACAGCAGCAGCAGCGCCGCACTGGCGGCGACGGTGAAAACGGCCCATCTCTTGGCCTTTGACGCCTTCAATTCCATTCCTCCCGCGGAAAACTGTGATTCCATTTAGTTTACAGGCTTTCTTTGGCGCTGTCAAGCATGGGAAAATCTGCGCGGATACACCTAAATCGATTGAAAAAACAGCTATATTATGGTATACTGAACCGAATGGCGGGCACGGCAGACAGTCGGCCCGAAGGAAAGCCGAGAGGGGGGACGTTCATGCCCGACAAAAACAGGCGGCGGCGCGGCGCAGCGGCGGTTTTGCTGGCGCTGGGGCTTTGCGCGGCGGGCGCGGCGCTGGCGCTGTATGACGCGATTTGGCCGCGGCAGAGCGGCACGAACGTGCTGACCTCCAAGAGCCTGACGGTGGACGCGAGCAACGTGTCGCAGGGTTACATCATGGCCCACGGCAGCGCGGGTTCCAAGCGGCTCAAGCTGCGCGTCACGCAGGGCAAATACAAGCTGACCTATGATTTGGGCGCGGCGGGCGAATACGAAATCTTCCCGCTTCAGTTGGGCAACGGCAGCTACACTGTGGAGCTGTTTGAAAACGTCTCCGGCAAAAAATATTCCGCCGAAGGCAAGGTGACGGTCGATGTGAAGCTGGAGGACGCCTACGCGCCGTTCCTCGGGCCGAACCAATACGTCAACTACACCGAGGAGACCGCGGCGGTCAAGACCTCCTACGAGCTTTGCGCGGGGCTGACCGACGAGCAGGCGATTTTTGAAACCATACGCGCCTATATCAAAGAAAATTACAACTACGATTACGACAAGGCGGCCACCGTGCAGAGCGGCACGCTGCCGGATATCGACGGCTGTTACGAAACGAAGACGGGCATCTGTCAGGATTTGGCGGCGATGGCGGCGTGCATGCTCCGCGTGCAGGGCATACCGACGAAGCTGATGGTCGGCTATGTCGGGCGGATGTATCACGCGTGGAACGTCGTCGTGCTCAACGGGGAAGAAGTGCTCTACGACCCGACGCTCGAGCTGAACGCCGTGGAAAGCGGACAAACCTATACCGTGGAACGTTATTATTGAGAAACGGGTTTTGGATAGAGGAAAGGAAGCACATCATGGCAAACAGGAAACGCGGCTTGACGCCTATCGAGCTGAGTGGCTTCTGCTCGGAAATCGCGCTGATGATGGGCGCGGGTATGCCGCTTTACGCGGGCATGGAGGCGCTGGAAAAGACCTATGAAAACGACGCGCACGCCGACATCTATCACAAGGTGAGCGAAACGCTGACACAGACGGGCTCGCTGCGCGACGCGCTGGAAAGCACGCACGCCTTCCCGAGCTATCTGGTGGAGATGTGCGGCATCGGCGAGCGCACCGGCCATCTGGAGGACGTGATGCAGGGGCTTTCCGTCTACTATGAGCGCGAAAGCCGCATCCGCGGCACCGTGCGCAGCGCGGTGACGTATCCGCTGGTGCTTTCGGTGATGATGGTGCTGATTCTGCTGGTGCTGATTCTCAAGGTCATGCCGGTGTTCCGCCGCGTGCTGGGCAGCATGGGCGTGGCCATGACGGCCACGGGCAGCATAATGATGAACGTCGGCACGGTCATCGGCTGGGTGGTGCTGGCGCTGGTGCTCGTCTTTGCGCTGGCGGTGCTGGTCTGCGTGCTGCTGCTTCAGGGCGGCGGGCGCGACAAGGTGCTCGCCGCGCTCAAAAAGGCGTTCCCGCCGCTGCACAGGCTGAGCATGCGGCTGGCTTCCTCCCGCGCGGCCTCCGTGCTGGCGATGATGCTTTCCAGCGGCTTCCCGCTGGAACAGGCGCTTGAAATGGTGCCGCTCGTTCTGCCCGACGCGGAAGCGGCGGCGGAAATCGCGAAAATCCGCGAGAAGATGAGCGAGGGCGTCTCCTTCTCCGACGCGCTGACCGGCAGCACGCTGTTTGACGAAATCCATCGGCAGATGCTGCGCATGGGCATCGCCGCCGGCCGCGAGGATCAGGTGATGAGCAAAATCGCCGAGACCTATGAGCAGCAGGTGGAAGAGGGCATTTCGGGCCTGGTTTCCATCATCGAACCGACGATGGTCGCCGCGCTGTCCATTGTCATCGGCGCGGTGCTGCTGTCGGTGATGATGCCGATGGCGGGCATTATTTCGAGCATTCTGTAAAACTTTACGGTTTTGCATACGGGCGCGCAGACAGCGCGCCCGAAAAGCGGGAAGGCCGGAAACCTCAGGTTTCCGGTGGGGTGCGGGGCAAAGCCCCGCGTCGTTCCCCGTCGTCCTCAAGGAAAGGAGGGGCTTCGCGTGAAAACAAAAAAACAGGGCCTTGCGCGCGGCCTCGCGCTCACGCTGGCGGTGTTTGCCGTGCTTTTCGGCGGGGCGATGGCGGCGTTTCAGAAAATCGGCTCGTCCTCCGAAGAGATGGAAGAGCAGCTGGTGCTCGACGCGGTGCGCGCGGCGGCGCTGACCTGCTACGCCGTGGAGGGTGCGTATCCCCGCACGCTGGAAGAGCTGGAACGCGGCTATGGGCTGGCCTATAACCGCGACGCGTATATCGTCGTCTACGACGCGTTCGCTTCCAACATCATGCCTGATATTCAGGTGCTGCGGAAGGGGGCGGATGCGCGGTGATGAAAACGAAAAGCCACAGCATCTCCGGCGCGTTCGTGTTTCTGCTGCTGGGCATTTTCGCCGTGTTTTCCATGCTGCTGGTCGTGCTTGGCGAACAGGCATACCGAACAACCGTGGATGCCGCGGCGGCGCATACCCAAAAGCGCATCGTAACCGCGTTCGTGCGCAACGCCGTGCGTGCGCAGGATGAACGCGGTGCCATCGAGGTGCTCGACTGCGATGGTCTGCCCGTGCTCGCGCTCACCAGCGAGCTGGACGGCGAACGCTATACGCAGTATATCTACACCTACGAAGGCCGGCTCTGCGAGCTGTTTACCTCCGCCGAGTATGACTTTGCGCCTGAGGACGGCACGCCTGTCTGCGCCGCAAACGGGTTTGAACCCACGCTTGACGGCGATCTGCTGACCGTTCGCATCGAGGATGAGGACGGCTATGCTTCGACCGTGTATATCGCGCGCCGCTGCGCGCAGTAAGGGGATGACGATGGTGAAACACAACCAGCTGAATACCCTGCTGATGGAAATTTTAATCGTGGTGCTGTTCTTTGCGCTCTGCTCCACGGTGATTCTGGATGTGTTTGTCGGCGCGCATAACCAGAGTGAGCGCGCGGGCGCGCAGGCCGACGCGCTGACGGCGGCGCAGAGTCTGGCGGACAGGCTCTATGCGGGGCAGGAACGCCAAGACGTGCTGCGCCGGAGCGGCTTTACCGAGGATGAAAACGGCGCGTGGCACATGGCCTGCGGCAGTTATGACTTGCTGGTGACGCTCGGGCAGGAGGACTGCCCCGCGGGCACGCTGGAAACCGCCGAGGTGACGGCGCTGAAGGACGGCGAAACGCTCTTCGCGCTGCCCGCCGCGCGCTATGCAGCGAGGGAGGTGGCCCCGTGAACCGAAGGGAATACCGCATCGGCCCGGGCGCGGCCTCGCTGATGCTGCTGGTCGTGGTGCTGAGCATGATCGTGTTGGGCATGCTCGCGCTGATGAGCGCCCACTCGGATGAAAACCTCAGCCGCCGAAGCGCCGAGGTCGCCGTCGAGGTGGCCGAGCTGAACGCCGCCGCCGAGCGCACGCTGGCCGAGCTGGACGGCATTTTGGCCGACGCGGCGAACGCGGCGCAGACCGATGACGAATACCTCGCGCGCGTCGGCGCGGCGCTGGGGGAGAACATGACGCTCGAGAGTCGCAGCGTGTCGTGGAATGAGATAAGCGACGACGGACGCACGCTGGTCTGCACCGCAGAAATCGCCGAGCTGGGCGCGTTCCCGCGCTGCGCGTGGACGGGCTATCGGTTGGCGACGGACGAAGGCGGAGACGACGAGGAAATCGACCTGCTGTTTGACGCGGGCTATATAGGAGAAATGTGAGCATGGAACTGACGCAGATCCTCCAGAAAGCGCTGGAAATCGGCGGGTCGGATGTGTTTCTGATTCCCGGCTCGCCCGCGACGGCCAAGGTCAAGGGCCATCTGGTGCAGTTGAACGAGGAAAGGCTGCTGCCGGAGGACACGGCCCGCATGATTCGCCAAGCGTATGACATGGCGGGCGAACACGGCGACGACCTGCTCCATCAGGACGGCGACGACGATTTTTCTTTCTCGCTCGATCGGCAGGCGCGCTTCCGCTGCAACGCGTATAAGCAGCGCGGCACGCTGGCGGCGACGTGCCGCGTGGTGACGTTCGGCCTGCCCGACCCGACCGCGCTGCATATTCCGCCGATGGTCATCGATTTGGTCTCCGCCTGCCGAAACGGCATGGTGCTGGTCACCGGCCCGGCGGGAAGCGGCAAGAGCACGACGCTCGCCTGCATGATCGACCGCATCAACGCCACGCAGGACGTGCACATCATCACCATCGAGGACCCGATTGAATATCTGCATGCCCACAAGCGCTCGCTGGTCAGCCAGCGCGAAATCCCCAACGACGCATGTTCGTTTGCGCGGGCTCTGCGCGCGGCGATGCGCGAAGCGCCGGATGTGATTATGCTCGGCGAAATGCGCGATTACGAAACCGTGCAGACGGCGCTCACCGCGGCGGAGACGGGGCATTTGCTGCTCTCCTCGCTGCACACGGTGGGCGCGGCCAAGACCATTGACCGCATTATCGATACCTTCCCCGCCAACCAGCAGCAGCAGGTGCGCGTGCAGCTTTCGATGGTGTTGCGGGCGGTGGTGAGCCAGCGGCTCGTGCCCACGACGGACGGCGCTCAGGTGCCCGTCTTTGAGGTGATGACCATCAATCCCGCGATTCAGAACATGATTCGCGACGGCAAGACGTTCCAAATCGACAACGTGATATACGGCGGCGCGGCCTCGCAGGCGATGCTGTCGATGGATAACGAATTGATTCGGCTGGCCAAAGAGGGGCGGATTACAAAAGAAGCGGCGCAGCTTTACGCCGTGAACCCGGAGATGCTGTGCAAGCGGCTGATCTGATAAGGAGGAAGTTTTCGTGCGTGAGAGCATCCGGATCCGGCTGATGGGCGAGTTTATCATCTACATCAACGAGCGGCGGGCCGAGCATATGGTCAACAAATCCAAAAAAGGTCTGGCGCTCATCGAATATCTGATGGTGGCGCGCGGCCAGCCGGTTTCCAACCAGCGGCTGCTTTCTACGTTTTGGGGCGACGAGCGGCTGACCAACCCCGAAAACGCGCTTAAGACGCTCGTCAGCCGCGTGCGCGCCATGCTCAGCCAGGTTTCGCCCGATTTGGGCCGCTGCATCGTCGCCGACCGCGGCGCCTATCACTGGGAATGCCTGCCGGAGATGACCGTCGATTTGTATGAGTTGGAGGATATCTTCAACCGACTGCCCGATATGCGCGACGGCGTGCGCAAGCGCGAAACCTATCAGCGGATGATGTTGCTCTACCGCGGCTCGCTGCTGCAAAAGAGCGAGATGAACGAGTGGGTTTTCCCGCGCGCGGCGGCGCTGCACAACCAGTATATCTCCGCCGTGTACGGCTATATCGAGATGCTCAAGCGGAGCGGCACGCCCGAGGACGAGCAGGATATCGTCAGCATCTGCCGCAGCGCGCTGGAGCGCGAGCCCTTCGACGACCGTATCCACATCGAACTGATGCGTGCGCTGCTCAAGAGCAACAACGCCGCCGAGGCGAAAGCGCAGTTTGAAGAGGTCATGCATCTGCATTACCACTACCTGAACGTGAAGCCCAGCCGCGAGCTGATGGCGTTTTACGACGAAATCGTCGAGGCCAGCAAAAACATCGAGCTGAATCTGGAATCCATCTGCAAGCAGCTGTATCAAAGCAGCCGCGAGCAGGGCGCGTTCGTCTGCGATTTCCCCGTGTTCCGCGAAATTTTCAATTTGCAAATCCGCAACATCGAGCGGCTGGATTCGACGATGTTCCTCGGCGCGGTGATGGTCTCCAAAATCAACGGCGAGCAGATGGAAAGCGTCAAGCAGGAAAACGTGATGCGCGGGCTGATGGATATTCTGCGCAGCAACCTGCGCAAGGGCGATGTGATTACGCATTTCTCCCCAACGATGGTCGCCATGCTGCTGCCGACGGTGGATTACAGCACGGGCGACAGCGTGATGGAGCGGCTGAAAAAGAAGTTCTATCAGAAATACCCCAATTCCAACGTGCTCTTCAGCTACCGCATCGCGCCGCTGAGCGCCGAGCTGGCGGGCGTTGAAATGCCGAAAATCCGCCGCACGCGCGGCAAAAAGGCGGCGGAAGCCGCGAAAACCGAAAAAACGGGCAGAACCAAACGAACGACTGCAAAGAAAGGCGAGTGAGTTTGCATGAAAAACGAAATCATCGAGCAGGTCAAGAACCTGACTGCGGCGCATTCCTGCTGCAAGGAAGCCAAGGACGCGGCCAATGCGTGGCTGAACGCCGTCGGCACGGCGGATGAAAAGGAAAAGGCGAAGGCGCTCGTCGCCGAGCTGGAAGAGGATATCATGCCCATCGACGGGTTAATCGGCTTTGCCGCTTCCGATATGGGCGCGAAGGTTTTTGGCGCGGAAAAGGCGAAGGAAGTGCTCGCCCATGCCGAGAGCATCAAGGCCGCGGGCGCGAAGTATTGCGACTGCCCCGCCTGCGCGGCGTGCGAAGCGATTCTCAAGCATAAAGACGAGCTGGTCGGTTGAAACCGGCGGAGGAACATACGCGCAAGAATATCGGCAAAAACCGTGGTTTTATCCGCGCCCGTGCTCATCATCGGCACGTATGACGAAAACGGCAAGCCCGACAAGATGGAAAAGACGGGCCGGACGATTACGAAATCCGAATTTGTGAATGCGCCGATTTTCGAGGAGCTTCCCGTCACGTGGGAATGCGAGTTCGTGCGCGTGAGGGAGGAGGGCGACGTGCTCGGGAGGCTGGTGTTTGACCACGCGACGTATGATTACCTCAAGGTGGACGGCGTTGCGGGCAAGTCCTTCGAGGTCGGAAAGAAGCTCAAGTAAACAAAGCGTCCGCGCCTGTGAAAGGCGCGGATGTTTTCATATGGCCGCAAAAACGGAACGCATTTTCCCGCCGACACGCTTCGTGTCACGCCCGTGACGGCTCGTTTCTTGCCTTTTTCTTTGCCTTTCGGTATGCTTGAGTCGGTCAAAGTGCACCCAAAAGACATGGAAAGGACATGAAAAAGGCATGAGAAGGAACGGAAATGGCAAGATATTGGCGGGACTGGGATGGATGGCGGCATTTGCCGTCTGGACGATGCTGATTCAAACCGTCGATGTACGGGCTGTCGGGCCGAACGGAACGACGGTCGGCTTTGCGGCGCTGAACGGGTGGTTTCACGGCGTGACGGGCGTGCATTGGATGCTGTATATCGTTACGGATTGGCTGGGGCTGGTGCCTGTCGGCGTGTGCGCCGTCTTTGGCGCGGTCGGGCTGGCTCAGTGGGTTCGGCGAAAACGCCTGACGGCTGTGGACGCGGATATCCTGCTCCTGGGCGGATATTACGTGGCCGTCCTTGCGGCGTATCTGCTCTTTGAGCGGTTTCCCGTCAATTACAGGCCGGTGCTTGTGGAAGGGCGGCTTGAAGCGTCGTATCCCTCTTCGACGACGCTGCTTGTGTTGAGCGTCATGCCGACGGCGCGCTTTCAGGCGGCGCGGCGGATAGACAGCGCGGCGGCGCGAAACGGAATCCGCGGTCTGACCGTCGTGTTTTCGGTGATGATGGCCGCGGGCAGGGCGGTTTCCGGCGTGCATTGGCTGACGGATATCGTTGGCGCGGCGCTGCTGAGCGCGGGACTGTTTAGCCTGTATCGGGGCGCGGTTTTGCATCTTGACGCACGGGAAAGGAAGCGAAAGCAGGGTGGAATTGCATGAAAAATTGCAGGCGCTCCGAAAGAGACGCGGCATGACTCAGGAAGAGCTGGCGCAGGAGCTCTATGTCTCGCGAACCGCGGTTTCCAAATGGGAATCCGGCAGAGGCACGCCGAGCATCGAATCCCTGAAACAGATTTCGACGTTCTTCGGCGTTTCCGTGGACGAGCTGCTCTCTTCGCAGCAGGCGCTGTCTCTGGCAGAAAACGAAAACCGAAAAAACCTGCAAAGCGTGTGCCGCATGCTGTCGGGCATGGCGGACGCGGCGGCGGTGCTGCTCATCGTTTTGCCGTTGTATCCGCATCCGTCGGATGGGGTTGTTTATGCGGTGAATCTGCTGCATGCACAGGCCATGCCCGCGTGGAGCAGGGGGCTGCACTGGGCGCTGTTTCTGCTGCTGGCGGTCGTCGGCGCGGCGCAGATTGCGGCGGAAAAGAGGAAGAGCGAAAAGGGGCGGACGCTGACGGCATGCTCGATGGGGCTGAGCATTTTGGCCGTGCTGTTTCTGGCCCTGACGCGGGAAGCCTATGCGACTGCCGCGGCGTTTGCGCTGCTGGTGGTCAAGGGCGCGCTGCTGTGGATGAGCAGAGCATAAAAATACCCCTTCGCATGGACGGGCCGCGCGAAGGGGTTTCGGATTTCAATCGATAAAGCCGCCCGCCTTACAGCACCTCAATCTGGCACGAGCGCATGGTTTCCAGCGCGGCCTCGTGCTTTTGCGGGGTGACGCCCGCGCAGAGCGCGCCGTTTACGGCCAAATCGGCCTCGGGCAGCGCGGCCTTGACGAGCATTGCGTTGGAGACGACACAGATATCCGTGCACACGCCGCAAAGCTCGACATGGAAGCCCTTACCCGCAATCGCGCCCTTTTCGGCGGCCAGCGCGCAGACATATTCGCACAGCGCCGTCGAGCCGAAGGTCGGCTTTTCAAAGGACATCATGCCGCGCGCGCATTCTTTGGCGATTTCCGGCTCGAGCGCCCAGCCCGCCGTATCGCGGATGCAGTGCGGTACGGGCAGAAAGCGCCCCTCGCGGGTTTCCATATAGTTATCCTCATGGGTATCGAGGGTAAAGACGACCTGTGTGTTTTCGGCCTTGGCCCGGCGGATGCGCGCGGCGACGGCGGGAACGATGGCGCGGGCCTGCTCGCTGCCCAGTGCGCCGGAGACGAAATCGCGCTGCATATCGACGACGATGAGAAGATCGGTCATGGGAAAGTTCCTCCTGAAATGATAAGAAGTTTGATAGAAAGAGAATGCAGAAAAAACAGGCGCTGCGGGCGTCAGGCCTCGCTTCGCGGCGGCATAAAGAAGATAGATTCGACAGAAAAGGAAAAAATCCTGCCGACAGACAAGCTTGCGGGAAAACGGAATTTATGCTACACTAATCGGGACAAAAAATGAACGCGGGAGAAAACGGACCCACAGGCCCGATGAAGAAGCATGGACACGTCGATTCTGAACACGCTATCGTTAATTGCGCCGGATTTAATGGAAGAGATGGAGCTGCGCACGCTGATTTTGGAGCGCGTCGCGGCGTTGGAGCCTATCGGCAGGCGGGCTTTGGCCGCGCGGCTGCATGTGGCCGAGCGGGAGGTGCGCGCGGCGGCGGAAGCGCTGAAAAAAGCGGGCTGTATGACGCAGAGCGCGTCGGGGATGGAGCTGACCCCGCGCGGGCAGAGTCTGGTGGAGACGGCGCGAACGGTGAGCGGAGGACGGCGGACGCTGTCGGGCATCGAGCTTTCGCTCTCGCAGCTGCTGGGCGTGGAGCGGGTCTGCGTCGTCCGCGGCGACGCGGACATCGATTCGGGCGTGATGGAGGAAGTGGCGCGGGCGGCGGCGCGGCAGATTCGTTTCCTTTTACAGGGCGCGCACGTGATGGCGGTGACGGGCGGGCGGACGGTGGCCAAAACGGCGGAAGCCATCACGGTGGCCGCGCCGATGGAAATCACGGTGGTTCCGGCCCAAGGCGGCATGGGCGGCGGCATCAGCACGCAGGCGAACACGGTTGCCGAGCGGTTTGCGCAGAAGCTGGGCGGCTATTATCGGTTTTTACACTTACCGGACGGGCTTTCGGAGGCGGCGGCGGACGAGCTGGCGCGCCTGCCGCAGATTCGCGAGCCGTTGGAGCTGGTGCGCCACGCGGACGTTTTGCTCTACGGCATCGGGCGGGCGATGGATTTGGCTCAGCGGCGCGGCTTGAGCCGCGCGGAGCAGGAAGCCCTGCGTGAGGAAGGCGCGGTGGCCGAAGCGCTGGGCTTTTACCTGAACGCGGAGGGGCACGTGGTCGGCGGCGGCTCGTCGCTGGCCTTCAAGCCGGAGGACATCGGCCGCAAGAACCGCGCGGCGGCGGTCGCGGCGGGGCGCGCGAAGGCGGAGGCGATTTTGGCGGTCTGCGCGCATCATCCGCACAAATTGTTGGTGGTGGACGAGGGCGCGGCGCTGCGGATGCTCGAGCTTTTGCGCTGAAATGCGCAAAATTTTGAAAGTCAGTGCATTCTTTGCGCAAATCTTTGACAATCTCGGGAAAAAATGCTACACTAGAGACGTTCGGCAGGGCATGGCCCGGTCGGCAAACGGTTTGAAACGCCGCGGCACGCGCGGCTTTCTTCCGGCGGCGTTTGTAAGGGGGCGTCGGCGGGTATAAACCCCAATCTATCATGGAAACCCCGAATATTGGAACCAAATTGAAATGGAGGAATTACCCATGGCGAAAATGACGGTTGACGACATCAAGGTCTCCGGCAAGAAAGTGCTTGTGCGCTGCGATTTCAATGTTCCGATGAAGGATGGCAAGATTACCAACGACAAGCGCATTGTGGCGGCGCTGCCGACCATCAAGAAGCTGATTGCGGACGGCGGCAGGGTCATCCTGTGCAGCCATCTGGGCAAGCCGAAGAACGGGCCGGAGGCGAAGTTCTCCCTCGCGCCGGTGGCGGAGCGCCTGTCCGAGTATCTGGGCAAGCCGGTCGTGTTTGCGGATGACGATACCGTCGTCGGCGAGAATGCGAAGGCCGCCGTTGCCGCGATGAAGGACGGCGACGTGGTGCTGCTTCAGAACACCCGCTTCCGCAAGGAAGAGACCAAGAACATCGAGGATTTTTCCAAAGAGCTGGCCTCTCTGGCGGATTGCTATGTGGATGACGCGTTCGGCTCCTGCCATCGCGCGCACTGCTCCACCGAGGGCGTGACCAAGTTCCTTTCCCCGTGCGTGGCGGGCTACCTCATCGGCAAAGAGCTGGATATCATGGGCAAGGCGCTGGAGAATCCGGAGCGCCCGTTTGTGGCGGTGCTGGGCGGCGCGAAGATTGCCGACAAGCTCAACGTCATCGACAACCTGCTCGAGAAGGTCGATACCCTTATCATCGGCGGCGGCATGGCGTATACCTTCCTGAAGGCGAAGGGCTACGGCGTGGGCAAGAGCCTGCTGGATGAGACGAAGATCGACTACTGCAAGGACATGATGGCCAAGGCCGAGGCGAAGGGCATCAAGCTGCTGCTGCCGGTTGACACCGTCTGCATCAAGGATTTCCCCGACCCGATTGACGCGGCGGTTGAGACCGTGACCGTGGACGCGGACGCGATTCCGGCGGACATGGAGGGCTGCGACATCGGCCCGAAGAGCCGCGAGCTGTTTGCCGACGCGGTGAAGGACGCCAAGACGGTGATTTGGAACGGCCCGATGGGCGTGTTCGAGAACCCGACGCTGGCCGCCGGCACGCTGGCCGTGGCGCAGGCGATGGCCGACAGCGACGCCGTGACCATCATCGGCGGCGGCGACTCTGCGGCTGCGGTTGAGCAGATGGGCCTTGGCGACAAGATGACCCACATCTCCACCGGCGGCGGCGCGTCTCTGGAATACCTCGAGGGCAAGGTGCTGCCCGGCGTTGCCTGCCTGGACGAGAAACTGTAAATACTTTCGCCCTGAGCGGCCTTGGGGTCGCTCGGGGCATTTATGATGAGGAGGAACAATTCTATGCGTAAGCCGATTATTGCCGGCAACTGGAAAATGAACAAGACCCCCAGCGAGGCGCGCGAGCTGGTTTCCGCGCTGGCGCCGCTGGTGAAGGACGCAGCGTGCGACGTGGTCGTCTGCACCCCGGCCGTTGACTTTGCCGCGGTGAGCGAGGTCATCAAGGGCACGAACATTAAGCTGGGCGCGGAGAACATGCACTGGAAGGAATCCGGCGCGTTCACGGGCGAGCTGAGCGCGGCGATGCTCAAGGAATCCGGCGTGGAATACGTCATCCTGGGCCACAGCGAGCGCCGTCAGTATTTCGGCGAGACGGATGCGACGGTGAACAAGCGCGTGCTGGCGGCGGTGAAGGCGGGCCTGACCCCGATTATCTGCGTCGGCGAGAAGAAGGAAGAGCGCGAGGCGGGCTACACCAACGCGCTGGTTTCCTATCAGACACTGATTGCACTCTCCGGTCTGACGGCGGACGAGGTGAAGAACGTGGTCATCGCCTATGAGCCGGTCTGGGCCATCGGCACGGGCCTGACCGCGACGGACGAGCAGGCAAACGAGACCATCGGCGTGATTCGCGCGGCGGTTCGCTCCGCTTACGGCGACGCGGCGGACGACGTGCGCATTCAGTACGGCGGCTCGATGAACCCGAAGAACTGCAAGGGCCTGATGGCGCAGCCGGAAATCGACGGCGGCCTCATCGGCGGCGCGTCCCTCAAGGCGGAGGATTTCTCCAAGGTCGTTCACTTTGACGCGTAAGGGGGGAACGATGGGGCGCTGCCCCATACCCCGCCAAGAACCTGAGGTTCTTGGATTTCCCATAGAAATGATTAAATTGCACAAGGGAAAATGAGATTGGCAATCTAACAAAATCGATATTTCAAGAAAAAGTTAAGTATTTTTGCCCGAAGGTTTCCAAAGAGGTTTTCGGTCGTTGCCGTCTGTGACGGAAACAAACGATAGAAAACGGAAAGCCCTTTGGTGGGGCGATGGGGCAAAGCCCCATATTCTGAAGATGCTTAGATTCTTATGCTTTGAAATATTCGGTTTAAGCTTGACAAAGCTCAGCGATTGGGACAGCGTCCCAATCGTTTTCCCTTTGTGCAGGGTTTGCTCGGTTACAGTATAAAGGAGCAATTATGGCTAAGAAACCTGTTCTGCTTTGCATCATGGATGGCTTCGGCTGGGTGCCGGAGCAGACGTTCGGCAACGCGATTGCGGCGGCCAAGAGGCCGAACCTCGACCGCCTGTTTGAAACCTATCCCTACACCACGATTCAGGCTTCGGGCATGGCCGTCGGCCTGCCGGAAGGCCAGATGGGCAACAGCGAAGTCGGCCACACCAACATGGGCGCGGGCCGCATCGTCTATCAGCAGCTGACACTGATTACCAAGTCCATCATGGATGGCACGATGAAGGAAAACGACGTGCTCGTGCGCAACATGCGCGCGGCCATCGACGCGGGCAAGGCTGTTCACCTGATGGGCCTGCTCGGCACGGGCGGCGTGCACAGCCACATCGACCACCTGTTCGGCCTGCTGGATTTGGCCAAACACCTGGGCGCGAAGAAGCTGTATGTCCACTGCATCATGGACGGCCGCGACACCGACCCGCACTCCGGCAAGGGCTTCCTCGCCGATTTGCAGAAGAAGCTCGACGAGCTGGGCGTGGGCGAAATCGCGACTGTGACGGGTCGTTACTACGCGATGGACCGCGATTCCAACTGGGACCGCGAGGAGAAGGCCTACGCTGCGTTCGTCTACGGCGAGGGCAACCACGCGAAGAACGCGATGGAGGCCATCGAGAAGAGCTATGCCGACGACGTGACGGATGAGTTCGTCGTGCCGTGCGTCACCTGCGAGGGCGGCCGCGTGCAGGAGGGCGACACGGTGGTGTTCATCAACTTCCGCCCCGACCGCGCGCGCCAGATGACCCGCATCTTTGTGGATGACGATTTCAAGGGCTTTGAGCGCCGCTATGGCCGCTTCCCCGTGCACTATGTCTGCATGGCGGAATACGACGCGACCATGCCGAACGTGGAAGTCGCTTATCCGCCGGTGGAGCTGACCAACGTGCTCGGCGAGTATCTCGCCAAGAACGGCAAGACCCAGCTGCGCATCGCGGAGACGGAGAAATACGCCCACGTGACGTTCTTCTTCAACGGCGGCGTGGAAGCGCCGTATGAGGGCGAGGACCGCAAGGTCATCCCCAGCCCGAAGGTTGCGACTTATGACCTCAAGCCGGAGATGAGCGCCTACGAAGTGGCCGACGAGTGCGCCAAGCGCATCCGCAGCGGCAAATACGACGTGGTGATTCTCAACTTCGCCAACTGCGACATGGTCGGCCACACGGGCGTGTTTGACGCGGCCGTGAAGGCGGTCGAGGCCGTCGATGCGTGCGTGGAGACCGTTTGGGAGGCCGTTCGCGACATGGGCGGCTATATGTTCCTGACCGCCGACCACGGCAACGCGGATAAGATGGAGAATCCGGACGGCACGCCGTTCACCGCGCACACGACCAACCCCGTTCCGTTCCTGGTGGCGGGCTGCGGCAACGTGAAGCTGCGCGCGGGCGGCTGCCTGGCGGATATCGCGCCGACGATGCTGCCCTACATCGGTCTGCCCGTGCCGAAGGAAATGACCGGCAAGAGCATTATCGAGGAGTAACGACTCCTTCCGTCGGCGCTTTGCGCCGACACCGATTATTGCCGACAGAGGTGTATGCCTCTGTCGGCTTTTTGCGTTTGAACCCGTTTCAATCGTAGACCGCGCTGCGGTCTGCTCTGAAACTACGCTTTGACTGCTGAGATTACGTTGGGCTGCCGCCCAAACCTGCCTGAGGGACGGCGTCCCTCAGACTCCATTCCTCGCTTCGCGGAGGGAAAAAGAAAGTTTTTGAAAAAGGCGGGAACTTTTTGAACGGGTCATCCGTCTAAATATCAGAAAGGACGCGAGAGGAGGGGCGCGAATGGAGCGCGAAAACATTGCGCGGGCGGCGCGCGGCGACGCGGACGCCTTTGAAGCGCTGATGGGCGCATACGAAAAGAAGATTTACGCGCTTTGCCTGCGGATGATGGGCAATCCCCACGACGGCGAGGACGCGGCGCAGGAAGCGATGCTGCGCATCTGGCGCACGATTGGGCAGTATCGGTTTGAAAGCGCGTTTTCGACATGGGTTTATCGGGTGACGGCTTCCTGCTGCATGGATGCGATTCGCAAGCGGCAGAGGCATGCGCAGCCGTCTCTGGAAGAGATGAGCGAGGCGGACGGCTTCGACCCGACGGACGGCGGCGAGACCCCGCAGGAGCACGCCGAGCGGGCGGAGACGAGAAGCGAGCTTCAGCAGGCGATTTCCGCCGTGCCGGAGACGATGCGCGAGGTCTTTCTTCTGCGGGACGTGCACGGCCTGAGCGTGGAAGAGACGGCGCAGGCGCTGCAAATCGCGCAGGGCACGGTGAAGTCGCGGCTGGCGCGGGCGCGGGAGAAGATTGCCGCCGAGCTGAAACGACGCGGCGTGGGACAAACGGGAGGTGAACGACATGCGGTGTGAGGAACTGGAAGCCATCGTCTTTTCCGGTCGGAAAGTGACGGCGGAGGAGCGCGAAGAGATGGAAGCGCATGCCAAGACGTGCGAGGCGTGCCGCGCGCTGCTGGACAACGCGGACGTGCTGGCCGATGTGCAGCAGATGGACGCGGACGTGACGGTGCCGGAATCCTTTGCGAAGGGCTGGCGCAGCGCGATTCGCCAAACGCCGCGCGTCATTGCCGTCGGCGATTGGATGCGGCGCAAAGGCGCGCGGGTGCTCGGCTATGCGGCGTGCGCGGCGCTGGTGTTTGCGGCGGGCACGGGCGTGGGCAGGCTGAGCGGCGAAGAGACGGCGGCGCAGACGGCTTACGATTACGATACCTATGAATATGACGCCTATACGGCGGACGGCGTGGGCGCGGTGAACGAAAGCAGCTACGCCCCGATGCTCGGCGCGCGCAGCGCGTCGGCCAAGAGCGCGGCGGAGGAAAAGAAGATTATCCGCAACGCGTGGCTGAGCCTGCGGACAGAGCGCTTTGACGAGACGGTGCAGGCGCTCTGCGAGCAAATCGAGCAGGCGGGCGGCGTGGTGGAAAGCCGCGACATCAGCGGCACGAAGGACACGAGCCGAAGCGCGAGCCTGACGCTCCGCGTGCCGAGCGGCATGCTCGACGACGTGCTGGCCGGTGCGGAAGCGTGGGGCGAGGTGACACACGAGCAGACGAGCGCCGTGGACATGACGGATACCTACACGGACAACGCGTCGCGGCTGGAAAGCGCGCGAGCGAAGAAGAATCGGCTGGACGCGCTCTACGAGCAGGCGGAAAGCATGGAGGATATCATCACGCTGACGAACGCGCTCTTCGACGTGCAGGCGGAAATCGAATCGCTGGAGGGGCAGAACAGCCGCATCGACGACGAAGTGAGTCTGGCGACGCTGTATGTCTCCGTCAGCGAAAAGAGCAGCGCGGTGAACGCCAAGCAGCCGTTCTTCACGCGGCTGGGCAGGCAGGCGATGAACGGGCTGGAGCAGTTCGGCGCGTTCCTCTCCGACGCGGCGATGGGGCTGGCCTACGCACTGCCGTGGCTGGCCGTTGCGGCGGCGGTGCTTGCGGCCGCGCGGGCGGTTATCCGAAAAAAGAAGCGCTAAATGGCAAAAGATGGGAACAAAACGCGCCGCTGAATCGTCTATATGGTGCGCGGTTCAAAAACCGACCGATACGGCATATGAAACTTTCAGGAGGAAAACGAATATGAAAAAATTTCTGGCTTTGGCCCTGATGATGCTGATGACTGTTCCGGTGTCGGCCTTCGCCGATGGAAAGGACGCGGATATCACCGCGCAGGGCACGGCGGTGGTGACGGCCGCGCCGGACATGGTGACGGTGACGGCGAACGCCTCCGTTTCGGGCAGGAGCGTCGCGGATGCGCAGGAGGGCATGAACAAAATCATCGAATCCGTGACCGCGAAGCTGCTGGAACTGGGTGTGGAGGAAAACGACATCGTGACCACGAGCTACACCTATTACCCGACGTATGATTACAGCGGCGATACGCCGAGCGTGAGCGGCTATCAGGCCAACCACACGCTTTCCATCACCTGCAAGGATGTGGATATGCTCGACAGCGTCATCGGCGTGGTGACGGACTGCGGAATGAGCGAAATCTACAACGTGGAATACAATGTTTCTGCCCGCAGCGAGCTGTATCGGCAGGCGCTGAAGCTGGCGATTGACGCGGCGGCGGCCAAGGCCGAGACAATGGCCGAGGCGGCGGGGCTGACTATCGACCACATGGAATCCGTCACCGAAAACAGCGGCTACAACGAATACAACGTCAACACGTATGACGGCGCGGTGAGCATGAAGGCCGAAGCGGCGGGCACGGGCATCCGCTCGGGCAGCATCTCGGTGACGGCCAGCGTGACGGCGGTTTACGAGGCGCAGACGAAGTAAACCGAATTTGTGAAGAAAACCATGTAACCTTTTGGCTCAGAGGCGGACGCGGGAAAGACGCGCTTGCCTCTGTTTTTGTGCGCAAAAGAATATGTTTTGGCATAAACGGTGCAAGAATCGGACTGAAATGCGAGAAAATCGATAAAAATTGTAAACCGAAGGATTACGGAGCATAAACGAGATGTTAAAAATCGGATTGACTCGCCTTGTCGAGAATGTTATAATCGTCACAAACAAAAGGGGCGGAGGAATGGATTTCCGCTTCTGAAGGATGGAATACCGAAGGAGGATACGGACAATGGCGAAGAACATTTCCCGTAAGGATTTCCTCAAGGGCGCGGCGATGAGCGCCGCGGGCGTCGGCCTGTTTGCGAGCGGACTGATGAACGCCGCCGCCGAAGAGGAAAAGCCGGAATACAAAAATTCCAGCAGCTGGGTGGTCGCGTCTCAGAACGTGAAGTGGGACGAGGAGCACGATATCGTCATCGCCGGTTACGGCATGGCGGGTACGGCGGCGTATATTGAGGCCGTGGAAATCGACCCGAGCGTGGACGTGGTCATCTACGATAAATCCGACGAGGAGAACGCGGGCGGCCAGGCGATTGCCTCCGGCCAGTGCGTCATCTTCGTGCAGAAGGACGACATCGAGACCTTCCGCACCTATATGCGCAACCTGAACAAGCCGCAGGTCATCCCCGAGGAGGACTTCAACTGGCTGACCAACGAGTTCGCAACCGATCTGGAATGGATTCAGGGGGCGCTGGAGCCGGTGGGCTACGAAGTCGGTTATTCCGGCGGCGGCGCGCTGCGCTGGGGCACCCTGCTGGTCGAATTCCCGAAGCTGGAAGGCGCGGACTTCGTCGGCGCGACGGGCCACTTCCGCAAGAAGGACGGCGGCGTGCCGTTTGAAAACGGCGGTTGCTGGAACGGCTTTGCCGCGGCGGCCGAGTATCGCGGCGCGAAGCCGAATTACAGACATCAGGTCGTCTGCCTCGTGCAGGATTCTGTCACCAAGCGCGTCGAGGGCGTGGGCGTGAAGAAACCGGACGGCACGGTCATCTACGTCAAGGCGAACAAGGGCGTTCTGCTGGCGACGGGCGGCTATGAGGGCGATATGCAGATGTATCGCGACTTCAACGGCGGCGACACGATTTACAACGCGGGCTCTCCGTATGTCACGGGCGACGGCGTGAAGATGGAAATGGCCATCGGCGCGCAGCTCTGGCACATGGATAACCACACCATGTCCTGCGGCTACTTCCACGGCATCAAGGTGCCGGATTACGAGACCTGCTTCATCCGTCAGTTCTACATGAAGCACGGCGCGTGGATGGAAGTCGCGGCGGACAGCACCCGCTATTACAACGAGGCCGATTCCTATCAGCGCCAGCACATGAAGTATTACAGCCACGGCCAGTACGTCGATGTGCCGATTCACCGCTCTCAGCCCGTGCACCTCATTTTTGACGACGACTGCTGCAAGGCGCAGCCGATTGTCAACGCGTGGATTGGCTGGCCGGTGACCTGCCGCAAGCCGTATCACTGGTCGGACGACAACAGCGTCGAAATCGAAAAGGGCTGGATTGTCAAGGCCGATACCATCGAGGAGCTGGCCGAGAAGCTGGGCCGCGATCCCGAAGCGCTGCGCGCCGAGGTTGACCATTACAACGCGATGGTCGATGCTGGCGAGGACGCCGATTTCGGCCGCGACATCACCACCATGGCCAAGATTCAGAAGGCGCCGTTCTACGCCATCGAAGAGTTCCCGGCAATGCCGGCGTGCTCCGGCGGCGCGAAGCGCAACATCAAGGGTCAGGTGCTGACTTGGGATAACCAGCCCATCGAGGGCCTGTATTCCGCGGGCGAGCTGGGCAGCCTGGTCTGCAACCTGTATCAGAACGGCACCTACCTGCACGAGGCCATCTGCTCCGGCCGCGCCGCCGTCGATACGATGCTCGGCGGCCGTGCGGAGCTCAAGTCCACCGCGGGCGGCGAAGCGGCTGCGCCGTGGGCCGAGGCCGCGGACGGCGATTACTCCGTGTTCGTCACCGGCCTGCATGACCCGTATGAGGTCATCTTCACCATCAAGGATAAGAAGCTGGTGGATATGAAGATCGGCGAGGGCAGGGAAAACATGTTCATGACCGAAGAGCAGTTCGCCGAGTTCGCCAAGAACATCATCGATACCCAGAGCATGGGCGTGGATGCGATTTCCGGCGCGACCATCGACAGCCAGGCCATCACCGGCGGTATCATGACCGCGTTCTCCCACAAGACCTCCTGAGAAACGGGCAGGAAAACGAAAACCTGCTGACGAAATAAGAATAGAACCGTAAGGGCTGTTGTCGCCCTCTCCGACTTTCGGTCGGCTCTCCCGCTCGGGGAGAGCCGGCACGGAGCGGATGAGAGGGCGGCGGCAGCCCTTCTGCGGATGTGCGGAGGATATATGGACGCGAAACAAATCCGTTTCTTTCTGGAAATCGCGCGGACGGGCAGCTTTACCTCCGCGGCCAAAAAGCTTTTCATCTCCGTGCCCGGGCTGGTCAAGAGCATGGATAAGCTCGAGGACGAGCTGGGCGCGCCGCTCTTTGTGCGCCAGCGGACGGGCGTGTGCCTGAGCCCCGCCGGACGCGCGCTGGAACGCATGGCCCCCGCCTATCTGCGCCAGACGGAGACGATTCGCGCGGAGGTGACCAAAGCCGCCTGTGACCGCGACGTGCAGGCGGAGGTCTGCATGACATGGGGGCTGCTCAGCTTTTTTCCGGCGGATTTTCTATCGCGGTTCGTGTTGGAGCACCCCAAAATCAATCTGTGCACGCGCAACGATACGCTCGAAGGCTGCTACACGCGTGTGGCCAGCGGCAAATCGGCCATCGCGCTGATTTTCGGTCCGGTGGATGACCCGGCGCTGGAGGTCGTCTTTCACCGCGAATCGCCGCAGGTCGCGCTGCTTTCCGAAAATCATCCGCTGGCCCGCAAGCAGGAGCTTTGCATGGCGGATTTCGCGCCCTATCGGCTGGTGCTGCTCAACAGCACGCTCCATGTCATCGGCAGTCTGGAGCGGCAGTGCGCGGCGGCGGGCTGCGCGCCGCAGATTATGCTGGACGGCAGCGCATGGGGACAGGCCATCGAGCTGGTTGCCAAGGCGAATTACGTTTCCTTCTGCCTGCCGCCTAAGACGATGAAGGAGGACAAGCTGGTCACGCGCCCCGTGCGCGACCTCGATTTGACCATCAATTTCAATATGGCCGTTCTGCGCGGGGCGGCGCTCTCCGCCGCAGAGAGCGAGTTTGTGGATTATGTCGTGCGGGTGATGCAGCGGGAGGGGTGAACAGCCCCTTCCGTTTTTTGGACGAGATTTTTCCCCATCAAAGTCATGCTGTTTGTAAAAAATACAAAATGAACGCAAAATTATTGTAATTTTGTTGACTGCAAGGCCGAACGGGTGTAAGATAAGCTCATTCCAAAGGAAACCCAACGGACAGACCCCGAGAGGTCGGAGAGGATACGAATTATGAAGAAGATGCTGGTTCTGGCCATGACGATGGCGATGGTTCTGCTCGCGGCGGCGGGCGTTTGCGAGACCCTGCGCGTGGGCATGGAGTGCAACTACGCGCCGTACAACTGGACGCAGAGCGACGCGAGCGAAAACGCCGTGGCGATTGCGGCGGGCGGTTATGCGGACGGCTACGATGTGCGCATCGCGCAGATTATCGCCGACAAGCTCGGCATGGAGCTTGAAATCGTCAAGACCGAGTGGGACGGCCTGACGCCGGCGCTGCTCTCCGGCAACATCGATGTGATTATCGCGGGCATGAGCCCGACCGCCGAGCGCAAGATGACCATCGATTTTACGGATTCCTATTATGACACGGAGCTGACCGTCGTCGTTCGCAAGGACAGCGCGTTCGCTTCTGCCAAGAGCCTGGCCGACCTGGCGGGCGCGAAGATTACGGGTCAGATGAGCACGTTCCACTACGACATGATTGACCAGATTGAAGGCGCGGTGAAGATGCCCGCGATGGAGACCTTCCCGACGATGATCGTTGCGGTTTCCTCCGGCGCGATTGACGGCTATGTGGCCGACCGCCCCGGCGCCGTGTCCGCGACCTCCGCGAACCCCGATTTGACTTATGTCACCTTCGACGAGGGTCAGGGCTTCACCGTTTCGCCGGATGACGCGCAGATTGCTGTCGGTGTGCGCCAAGGCAGCGAGCTGAAGGAGCAGATTAACGAGATTCTCGCGGGCATTTCCGCCGAAGAGCGCAACGACATCATGGATGCGGTTGTGCTGGCTCAGCCGCTGAGCGAGTAATCGAGGGCAAACAAGACTGTCGGTGCAGCCGACAGCCTTTTTGCGCATCATTGAGGGGGGAGACGTTGGGGCGCTGCCCCAAACCCCGCCAAGAACCTGAGGTTCTTGGATTTCCCACTTTGTTTAGCGCTGCGCGATAAACAGGAAAAATATCTTATTAAAATAAACCATCTGCGAAGCAGATGGTAAGTGGAAGGTGCAGGGAACTCAGTTCCCTGCCGGGGTTCGGGGCGGCGCCCCGACGTACCCCAAAGGAGAAAACAATGCCGAACGCTTCAACGTCTTTCTTTGGCTGGGTGGCCTTTCTGCTGCAAAAATACGGCATGCTGTTCCTGCGCGGAACGGGCATGACCCTGCTCATCGCGCTGACGGGCACGGCGCTGGGCTTCGCGCTCGGTCTGCTTGTGGCCATCATCCGCACCATCGCGCTGCCGGAAAAGAAAAAGACCGGCTCGAACGCGGGCGTGACCGTCAAGCGCGGCCTGCTTCGGTTCGTGCACATGCTGATGAACGTCTATATTCAGGTGTTCCGCGGCACGCCGATGATTGTGCAGGCCGTCGTCATCTACTACGGCGCGCAGTACGCGGGCGTGTTCATGGATACGACCTTCGCGGCTATCTTCATCATCTCCATCAATACGGGCGCGTATATGGCCGAAATCATCCGCGGCGGCATCGTTTCCGTCGATAGGGGCCAGTTCGAGGCTGCGCATGCCATCGGCATGACCCATTGGCAGACCATGACGACCGTCGTTCTGCCGCAGGCCATCCGCAACATTCTCCCGTCCGTGGGCAACGAGCTGATTGTCAACATCAAGGATTCCAGCGTGCTGAACGTCATCTCCGTTTCCGAGCTGTTCTTCCAGGCGAAGAGCGCCGCGGGCACGTACTACCGCTACTTTGAGGTGTATTTCATCATCGCGGTGATTTATCTCATCCTGACGCTGACCGTCAGCCGCATTCTGCGCGCGGTGGAAAAGAAGATGGACGGTCCGGATAACTACGTCATCCACGGCTCGCAGAGCGACAGCCGCGCGGATATCAAGGTATCCGTCGAAAACGAAAAGGAGGCCGTCAAGAGATGGAACGCGTGATTGAGGTCAGGGGCATCAAAAAGGCTTTCGGCGACCACGAAGTGCTCAAGGGCGTGGATTTCGCCGCCAACAAGGGCGAAGTGACCTGCATCATCGGCTCTTCCGGCTCGGGTAAATCGACGCTGCTGCGCTGCATCAACCTGCTGGAAACGCCCGACGAGGGGCAGATTCTCTACCATGGCGAGGATATCCTCTCCGGTGCGGTCAACATGCCGCGCTACCACGCCAAGGTGGGCATGGTCTTTCAGCAGTTCAACCTGTTCGGCAATATGGACGTGCTGAACAACTGCGTCACCGGACAGATGAAGGTGCTGCACCGCACCCGCGAGGAGAGCGTTGAAAACGCGATGAAGTACCTCAAGAAGGTCGGCATGGACGCGTATATCAACGCCAAGCCGCGTCAGCTCTCCGGCGGCCAGAAGCAGCGCGTCGCCATCGCCCGCGCGCTGGCGATGGACCCCGAAGTCATCCTCTTTGACGAGCCGACGAGCGCGCTCGACCCCGAGATGGTCGGCGAGGTGCTTTCCGTCATGCAGAATCTGGCTCAGGAGGGCCTGACGATGCTGGTCGTCACCCACGAGATGGGCTTTGCCCGCGCGGTCGCAAGCGAAGTGGTGTTTATGGACCAGGGCGTTATCTGCGAACACGGCAATCCTAAAGATGTGCTCAGTGCGCCCAAGACCGAAAGGCTCAAGGCGTTTCTGGCAAGCATGCTGTAAGACTGACTTTCCTATTTTTGACGCTTTGCCTGTGTGGGCAGAGCGTCTTTTTATGTTGCAATTTCGGCGCAAGAAGGGTAGAATATAGACAGATTCTTAACGAATGCGAAAAGGACATGACAGGCATGGATACCAAACAGCTTTTGACCATGATTACCCTTTCCCAGACGCTGAACTATCAAAAGGCGGCGGAGCAGCTGCAATATGCGCCCAGCACGCTGTTTAAGCACATTCAGATGCTCGAGCAGGAGGTCGGCGCGCCGCTTTTCTGCAAAACGGGCCGCCAACTCGCGCTCACCCCGCAGGGCGAGGCGTTTCTGGTGCACGCCAATCGCATGGTGGAGCACTATTATCTGGCGCTGGACAGCGTTTGCCCGGCGGAGAAGCTGGAGGGGAGCGTGACCGTCGGCGGGTGCGAAATCAACATCGGCAACAGCCTGCTTCCGCTGTTTGAGCAGTTTCACAACGTGCACGGCGAAACGCGGCTGAACATGATGATGACGCACAACGCGGGTGTTCCGGCGCTGATTCGGTCGGATATGCTGGATATCGGCTTCTTCTATACCACGCGCCCGGGCGCGGTCAGCGGGCTGCGGGTTGTGTCGCTGTATCGCGAACCGGTGTATATGATGGTCTCGTGGGATCATCCGCTGGCGCAGAAGAAGGGGCTGAAATACGACGCGCTGGAAGGCATGCAGTTCATGTATCCGCACGATACGTGCTGCTTTGTCGTCGAGTTTCTGCCGATGATGGAGAAGATGGGCGTGCATTTGGGCAGAACGACGTTTTTGGGCGGCGTGCAGCTGGTGGTGGAGCAGGTGCGCAAAGAGGGCGCGATGACACTCGCGCCGCACTGCGCCGCGCAGCATTACCACGACGCTTACGGACTGGTGAAGCTGGATATGGACGAAGAACCCATCTGGGCGTGGGAAAACATCGTTTACAAGAATTATGAGACGCTGAAACCCGCCGCGCGGGCGCTGGCGCGCAGCAGCGCGGTATACGCCGACGAGCGTGTCAAAAAAGACACGACCGGCTGCATCACAAGGCCGGAAGAGAAGGCGTGAAGAAAGACGACCAAGATACGCCGTTTCGATTGCGGGGGGCTTTGCATCCTGTGGCGGAACGGCGTTTTTTCTTATAATTATAGGGCGTAAAGGAACGCCGACCATGCCCGATTTGGATTTTCGCTCCAAATCCCTTTCTTCACTTCACGGCGGGATGGAGAGGCATGACGTCAGACGATTCGTTAAATTTCTGTTTTTCGAATGGTTCATTTCCTCCTTTCGAGTGCTCAAACGTATAAAATCATGTACAATGATGTCAAGGAAATTCCGAACGTGTGAAACGTAGGAAAGGAGAAAAAAGAAGAATGAACAAGAAATGGATCGCCTCTCTGGCAAGCGTCTGCCTGCTGGCTTCTTCCTGCTTTACGGCTGCGATGGCCGAAGGCATGAAGCCCGGCACCTACACCGAGGTCACCCGCGGCATGTATGACGGCCTGACGGTTGACGTCACCGTGTCCGAGGACAAGATCGAGGACATCAAGGTCACGGCTTACAACGAGACCGCTCCCGGCTGGCCGGCGCTGGAAAAGATGCCCGCCGCGATTCTGGAAGCGCAGTCTCTGGCGGTCGATACCGTCAGCGGCGCGACCCGTACTTCCGAAGGCATCCTCAAGGCCGTAGAAGCGGCTCTGGTCGAAGCCGGCGCGAATGTCGAAGACTTCAAGAAGCCGGTTGAGGCGAAGGAATCCGCCGCGCCGGATTACTTCCCGACGATGGGCTCTGTCGAAGTGCCCGAGCAGTGGGACGAGAGCTATGACGTCGTCGTCGTCGGCGGCGGTTTTGCGGGTCTCGCGGCGGCTTACTCTGCGGAGAAGGCCGGCAGCAGCGTCGTGCTGGTTGAGAAGCTCTCCACCACCGGCGGCAACAGCGCCATCAACGGCGGCCAGTACGCCGCTTACACCTCCGAGCGTGCCGCCGAGCTCCAGCAGAAGCTGGGCCTTGAGCCGGACACCGCCGAGAAGCACATCGAGGACACCATCAAGGGCGGCGACAACATGAGCAACCCGGCGCTGGTGCGCGAGATGGTTTACGCCTCTCCGGTTTACTTCGACCTGCTGCTGGACAACGGCCTGCAGATTCGCGATACGCTGGCTCGTCCGGGCGGACACTACGGCTACCGCACCTACGTCACCGAGAACCAGGTCGGTTCCGACATCACCAACCTGCAGCTCAAGATGCTGAAGGAAACCAGCGCGACCATCGAGCTGGAGACCAAGCTGGTTGAAATCTACCGCACTCGCGACGAGGCGAACCGCGTTGTCGGTATCCGCGTCGCGACGGCTGACGGCTACAAGACCATCGAGGCCAAGAAGGGCGTCATCATGGCGACCGGCGGCTTCTCCTCCAACGTCGAGATGCGCGAGACCCAGGTTCCGTACCTGACCGCGGATCTGCCGACCACCAACATCAAGGCCGCGTCCACCGGCGAAGGCATCTACCTCGCGCAGGCGATCGGCGCGAACACCACCCAGATGAGCAACATCCAGCGTTATCCGTGGGCTGACCCGAACACCGGCGTTCTGGATAAGTACGCGGTGTGGCCGTTCACCGGCCCGTCCTACGGCGTCATCTATGTTGACTACAACGGCAACCGCTACGTCAACGAAGGCGACCGCCGCGACGTCTGCGCCAACGCTGCCGTCAACACCGGTTTCGTTTCCACCTACGCCATCTTCACCGAGCCGGTCGTCGCCGGATACGTCCGTGACGAAGAAATCGAAGCCGGTATCGCCGATGGCCGCATCCTGAAGGCGGATACCCTCGACGAGCTGGCCGAGAAGATCAACGGCTTCGCCGTCAAGGGCCAGTACCCGACCGTCACCGGCGAGAACCTGAAGGCCACCATCGAGAAGCACAACAGCTACATCGACAACGGCGTGGATCTCGACTTCGGCAAGGTCATGGCTTCCACCATGGTGAAGATTGAAGAAGGCCCGTACTACGCGCTGCCGCAGTTCCCGTCCGTGCACCACACGATGGGCGGCCTGGTCATCGACACCATGACCCGCGTCATCGACATCTACGGCCAGCCGATCGAAGGCCTCTACGCGGCCGGCGAAGTCACCGGCGGCGTGCACGGCACCAACCGTCTGGGCTCCAACGCGGATGCTGACGCTTGCGGCTTCGGCTACATCTCCGGTATCGTGGTTTCCACCGGCGAACTTCCGGACTTCATCCCCGCTGAGTAATTGAATCGCTCACAAGCGGCGGCGCGAAAGCGCCGCCGTTCTTTTGCGCCCCAAAAGTTTGAAGCATGCTTTCTTCCCGCCCTGTGTATATATGAAGCATGACAATGGGGGAGGGGACGCATGTGAAGAAGGTTTTGGCGGCGCTGATGCTGACGGCCTGCGCCGCGGCGGCGAGCGCGGGGGCGCAGGCTCAGGTGCAGATGGATGTGTATTTCGCGGCGGACGCGATGGAGCGGGAGACGGCTGAACGGCTGATGGATGTGACGCGGCGGGCGTTTCCGCAGGTGCAGTGGCATTATCGGCAGGGGACGGAGGGGGAAAGCGGCCTCCGCGCGCTGATTCTCGCGGACGACGTGCCGGAAATCGTCGTCTGCGCGCCGAGCGAAGCGAGCGTGTGGGTGAGCGACGGCCTGTTTGCCGCGCTGGACGGGCGCGTGACGGACGCCGGCCGCATCGACGAGCAGGTGCTCAATGCCTGCGTGCAGGATGAGTCGCTGTTTATGATGCCGCTGATTGCAAAGCATCGTCGGATGGCGGTCAATCGGCGGCTGCTTGAAAAGCGGCGGATGGGCAGCATGACCAACCCCATCGAGCACCCGCTGTGGTATCCGATGGAGTTTGACCGGATTTTGGAAGAGTTTGCGCTGGCGGAACATCCGGCGATGGAGATTTGGCCCGCAAGCCCGACGGACTGCGGCGCGCTGGAGGGGTTGCTGCAAGCGCTCTACGGCGGCTCGTGGCTGGACGAGGACGGCGCGCGGGTGCAGGCAGAGCACGTCAACGTGCGTGCGGCGCTGGAATGGCTGCGCGACCGCGTGAAGGGCGGGCTGATTGCCGAGGCGGCGAGCCGCGACGAGGCGCTGACGCACTTTTTGAACGGCGAAACGGCCCTGTTCATCGACTGGCGACCCGAATACGACAGGCTCTACGCCCGCGAGCTGGAGAAAAACGGGATTGAAATCGTCGAAATGCCGTATCCGTCGTCCACGGGCTTTGTCATCCGTTCGTTCGAGCTGACGGGCGCGTGCGTCGCCGCCGGAGCGGACAGCGCCAAGCGCGCGCTGGCGATGCGGACGATTGCCTTTTGGCATGAGGACGCGCAGACGCAGCTCGTGCTCGGCGACCGCGGCATCTGGCGCGACGACGCGGTCTGGCTGCCCGAAATCGACGCGACGCAGAAGGGACTGACCCTGCGCAGACTGATGTGCGAGGCGGTTGAAGCTGTGCTGAGCGGCGAGAGCGCGCCCAAGGACGCGCTGCGGCTCGTGCAGGCGGCGATGGACGCAATGTAACGCGGAAAAAAGCAGATTTCTTCGCCGAAAACGAAAATTTCTCTTGCAAAAAGGGGACTGACCGTGTTATAATCTCCTTTGTATGAACGGGCGCTCCGCTGCGGAACAAAGTCGCGTTGCGCATGAACGCCTCGACGAAAGGAGAAACTGACCGATGAGCGAAATCATCCGTGCTATTGAGAGCGAGCAGCTCAAGAAAGACCTTCCCAAGTTCAACGTGGGCGATACCCTGCGTGTCATGGTTAAGGTTGTTGAGGGCGATCGCGAGCGTCTGCAGGCCTTCGAGGGCATCTGCATCGCGAAGCGCAACGGCAGCATCCGTGAGACCTTCACCCTCCGCCGTGTTTCCTACGGCATTGGCGTGGAGCGTACCTTCCCGCTGCATTCCCCGCGTCTTGATAAGATTACGGTGCTCCGTCGCGGCAAAGTCCGTCGTGCGAAGCTCTACTATCTGCGTAATCTGTCCGGCAAGGCCGCCAAGATTAAGGAGAAGTAATTGTGCTGTTAAGACCGCCGGGCGTTGCGTCCGACGGTCTTTTTCTATCATTTTACGCGCCTAAAAAACATCGAGCCGGCGCGAAGCGAAGAAAGGGTGCAGGGAACATGTTCCCTGCCGGGGTATGGGGCGGCGCCCCATGAAGGAGGTACTATGAACGAAGATGTGATGCTCCGCGCCGATGAAAAAAAGATTAACTGGTATCCCGGCCATATGGCAAGGGCTAAACGCGCGTTGGCCGACCAGCTCAGCCGCGTCGATGTGGTCGTCGAGCTTTGCGACGCGCGCATCCCCCGCGCCAGCCGAAATCCGGATTTGGCCGATATGATCAAAAATAAACGCCATCTGCTCGTGCTCGGTAAGGCCGACCTCGCGGAGGAACGCGAAACCCGCGCGTGGCTCGGCTATTTCCGCGCACAGGGCATCGACTGCATGAGTTTTGACAGCATCCGCGGGAAGGCGAAGGATATCGTCGCCCGCATCGAAAAAGCCAGCGCCGACGCCGTGGCCAAAATGGCCGCCAAGGGCGTGAAAAAAACCGTCCGCGTGATGATTGTCGGCGTGCCGAACGTCGGTAAATCCACGTTCACCAACCGCATCAACGGCGCTTCCATCGCGCGAACCGGCGACCGCCCCGGCGTGACCCGCAGCAATCAGTGGGTGCGCATCACGCCGTATCTGGAATTGCTGGATACCCCCGGCCTGCTCTGGCCGAATCTCAGCGACCAGCAGGACGCGCGCGCGCTGGCGTTTGTCGGCACGATTAACGATAACATCATGGATCAGCAGATGCTTGCCATCCGTCTGATGGAACGCCTGATGGAGGATCACACCGACGCGCTGACGACCCGCTTCAAGCTCAAGGATAACACCTTGCGCGGCGTGCCTCTGCTGGATGAGGCCTGCCGCGGGCGCGGCTGGCTGCTGCCCGGCGGCGTCTGCGACACCGATCGCGGCGCGGCGGTCATTCTGGATGAGTTCCGCGCGGGCAAGCTGGGGCGCATTACGCTGCAAAAAGCGCCCGCGAAGCCGCAGAACACGGAGGCGCAGCCGTGAAAAAAGACTGGAACGCCCGCTTGGAAGAAATCACGCAGACGGACAAGGCTGTTTGGGCGACGGGGCGCGCCTTTGCGGGCATTGACGAGGCGGGGCGAGGGCCGCTCTGCGGGCCGGTTGCGGCGGCGTGCGTCGTGATGCCGCCCGAGCCGCTGCTGCTGTATGTGGACGACAGCAAGAAGCTGACGGAAAAGCGCCGCGAAGCGCTCTATGACCAAATCATGGAAACGGCGGTCTATGCGAAGGTGATTCTCGCGTCGCCGGAGGAAATCGACCGTGTGAACATCCTGAATGCGACGAAGAACGCGATGGCGCTTGCGGCGAAGGATGCGCCGTGCGATTTATTCCTGGTGGACGCGGTGACCAAGCTGGATGTGGCGGGCGAGGTGCGCGGGCTGGTGCACGGCGACGCGCTGTGTTACTCGATTGCGGCGGCTTCCATTTTGGCGAAGGTGACGCGTGACCGCATCATGCGCGAGCTGGACGCGCAGTATCCGCAATACGGTTTGGCGAAGAACAAGGGATACGGCACGGCGGAGCACATTGCCGCGCTGAAGCAATACGGCCCGACGCCGATTCACCGCCGCTCGTTCATCGGGCACTTTGTCGCGGTGTGAGGGGATGGGGGACGTTGGGGCGCTGCCCCAAACCCCGGCAGGGAACTGAGTTCCCTGCACCTTCCTCATCATGGATTGCGATGCAATCCATGGATATGAATCTTGTTTTTGTTGCCGCGAAGCGAAGTAGGGGGGCAGCAGCCCCAAAGGAGACCAACGTGGATTCAAATGGTATGGGGATGCTCGGCGAAGTCAGAGCCGAGCAGTACCTCGCGGGGCGGGGCTACCAAATCCTCGCGCGAAACGCGGTGTTCCCCGGCGCGGAAATCGACCTGATTGCACAGGACGGGCGGGTTATCGTCTTTGTCGAAGTCAAGATGAGGACGGGCGGCGCGTCTTACGGGCGCGAGGCCGTGACGCTTGCCAAACAAAAGAGAATATGCAAAGGCGCGCTGCTTTATATGGCGAAAAACGGCCTGACCGAGCGGCAGGCCCGCTTTGACGTCATCGAGCTTCAGGGCGCAAGGCTGACGCATATCAAGGACGCGTTCCCCTATCGGGGGCCTGTGTTTTAACTTTTCCCGGAGGATTCATGCAATGAAAAAACGTCAGAAGACAGGATTCGCCGTTTTGTTTGCGCTGCTTATCGCGGCGGTGTGCTTTGTGCGCCTTTCGGGCGGCATGAAGGACAGCGTGCCGCAGACGGGCAGCCTGATTGCAAACGGCGATTTTTCGATTTTGGAGGACGGACAGCCCAAGGGCTGGAGCACCGGCATGTGGGTGACGAGCGCGGGCGCGTCGTATCTGGAAGCAGTGACGCTTGACGACGGCACGACCGCCGCGCTGGTGGAAAACGCCGCGAGCAACGACGCGCGCTTTGAGCAGACGGTCGCCGTCCGCGAGAACACGACCTACAAGCTGACCGCGCGCGTGATGGCCGAGGGATGCGGCGTGGAGACGAAGGGCGCGAACGTGTCCTTCTCCGGCATTTACGGCACGAGCCGCGACGTGCACGACACGAACGGCCAATGGGAGACGCTGACCCTCTACGGCCGCACGGGCAAGGGGCAGAAGGAAGTCACGGTGATGGTGCGGCTGGGCGGCTACGGCTCGGAGAACACGGGCAAGGCGTGGTTCACCGACGTGAGCTTGGAGCAGGTTGAAACCGTGCCCGTCGGCGAGACGGTGCTCGATTTGGCCACGCCCGCGCCGAGTAAAAAGACCGAGACGAGCGAGCCGAAAACGGCTAAGGACATGAGCATCCCGCTGCTGCTCGGCGCGGCCGCCGTGTATCTGGCGCTGGCGGCGGCGCTGGTTCGCGGCCTGACGGGCAGAAAGCTTGACGCGCGCGCGGGCCTGCTTGCGGTGCTTTTTGGCGCGCTGGCGATTCGCGTGATTCTGGCGTTCACGGTCGAGGGATACGGCGTGGACATGGGCTGCTTCGGCGCATGGGCGGGCAAGATGGCCGCCGGCGGCCCGGCGAATTTCTACGAAGAGGGCTATTTCTGCGATTATCCGCCCGCGTATATGCTGGTGCTGTGGCTGTTCGGCCTGTTGGGGCGGCTGCTCGGCTTCGGCACGGGGAGCATGGCCTTCCAGGGGTTGATGAAGCTCGCGCCGATTGCCTGCGATCTGGCGCTGGCGGCGGTCTGCTTTGTGTTTGCGAAAAAGAAGCTGGGCGAAGGCACGGCGCTGGCCGTGGCCGCGCTGCTGGCGCTGAACCCTGCGTTCATCGTGACCTCGAGCTGCTGGGGGCAGATTGATTCCGCGCTGGCGCTGCTGCTGGTGCTGATGCTGCTCTACGCGCGGGAGGGCAAGTGGCACATCGCCATCCCGATTTTTGCGCTGGCCGTGCTGGCCAAGCCGCAGGCGGGCCTGCTTGCGCCGCTGGGCGTGGCCGCGCTGCTCAAGGAAACGCGGCCGGGCGAGAAGCGCGGCAAATCCATCGGCATGGGTTTTCTGGGCGGCGTGGCGGTGACGCTGGCCGTCGTGCTGCCGTTCGCGTGGGGCGAAAACATCTTCACATGGCTGGTGGATAAATACGCGGCGACGCTTTCGGGCTATCCGCATGCGTCGCTCTCGACGGGCAACCTGATGTTCCTGCTGGGCGGCAACTGGGTGGATGAATCCACCGCGCTCATCGGCGGCATGACCTACGGCCAAATCGGCCTGATGCTGATGATGCTTTCCTTCGCGGCGGGCATGGCGGTTTACTTCATGGGCAAAGACAGAAGCCGCCTGTTCCTTGCCGCCGCGCTGACGATGCAGCTGCTCTTTGCGCTGACGACCAAGATGCACGAGCGCTACATCCTGCCCGCGCTGGCGCTGCTCTTCTTCGCGTTTGTGGAGACGGGGGATATCCGCCTGCTGATTTCCGCCGTGCTGGCCTCGGCGGCCTCGGCGGTGAACATCGGCGTGGTGCTGGCGTATGATTATCTGATTGCGCCGAACACATGGCTGGGCTATGTGCTGGGCGTGGTGCAGCTGGCTGCTGCGGGGCTGACAGCCTTTACGGCGGTTCGCCTGTCGATGGGCGCGCAGCCGACGGCCCTGCCCGAGCGCAAGGCCAAGCCTGCCGAAACGGCGGAGGAAGGCGGCGAAAAGCCGCTCTGCGCAGCCGAAAAGCGCGAGCGCGACGAGCTGCTGCATCCGCAGGATTACCGCCTGCACCTGAAAAAGCGCGATTATATCATCATGGGCGCGCTGACGCTGGTATACGGCGTGGTGGCGTTTGTTCACCTCGGCACGACGAAAGCGCCGCAGACGGGTTATGTCTCCACGGCGGCGGGGGAGACGGTGGTGCTCGATCTCGGCGACAATCAAGAGGATTTCCACCTGTATTATTACGGCGGCATATCCGACACGCAGTTCAGCGTCGCAACGTCGGTGGACGGCGTGACCTATACCGACGAAATCGGCGCGTTCTTTGACCGCGGCGAGTGCTTCAAGTGGCTGGCGCTGCGCGAGCCGACCTACAACGCGGACGGCGTGGTGGCGGGCGCTTCGGGCGGCATGCTGGCGCTGAACGGGCGCTATGTCCGCCTGACGTTTGACGGCGCGGGTTCGGCGCTCTGGGAGGTCGCGGCGGTTGACGGAGAAGGCAGGGTGATTCCCGTGATTTCCGTCGCGTCAAGCGGCGCGGTCGAGGGGCGCGCCGCCGACCCGAACACACTGATTGACGAGCAGGATACCGTGCCCGAGAAGCCGACGTATGAAAACAGCATGTATTTCGACGAAATCTATCACGCGCGCACGGGCTATGAGCACGCGCACAGCCTGTATACCTACGAGACGACGCATCCGCCGCTGGGCAAGGTATTCATGAGCTGGTGCATCGACCTGATGGGCATGACGCCGTTTGCGTGGCGTTTTGCGGGCACGGTGACGGGCATTTTGATGATTCCGGCGATTTACCTGCTGGCGATGCAGCTGATGAAGCGCACGCGCTGGGCGGCGCTGAGCGCGCTGCTGCTGACGGCGGACTGCATGCATTTCACGCAGACGCGCATCGCGACCATCGATTCCTTCCCCGTGCTGTTCATGATGGTGATGTTCCTGTTCATGGCGCGCTGGATGCAGATGAGCTTTTATCACCAAAAGCTTTGGAAAACGCTCATACCGCTGTTCTTCTCCGGCGTGTTTATGGGGCTGGCGATTGCCAGCAAGTGGATTGGCTGCTACGGCGCGGTCGGGCTGGCGGTGCTCTTCTTCTCGCGGTTCATCACGCTGTATAAGCAGAGCGTCTGCGCCAAGGCGCATCGGGAGGAAAACCCCGCCTTTGCGCGCGCGGCGGACAGCTTTGTGTCAAACGGCGCGGCGACGCTGGCGGCGTGCGTGGTGTTTTTCGTGATCGTGCCGCTGACGATTTACTGCCTGAGCTATATTCCGTATCTGAGCGCCTACGGCGAGGTGAAGCTGAACCTCAAGACGTTTGAGCGCATCTGGAACGCCCAGGTGACGATGTTTGAATATCACAAGAACCTCGTCGCGACGCACTATTTCTCCTCGCCGTGGTACGAGTGGCCGCTGATTATCAAGCCGATGTGGTATTACAGTGCGGCTTTCCCCGAGATGGGCAAGGCGAGCACGATTATGGCGTTCGGCAATCCCGCCGTCTGGTGGACGGGCCTTGCCGCCATTCTCTTTGTGCTGGGTTACAGCGCGTATCGCAACGCCCTGCCGATGCTGCGCGTCACGCGCGGGCGGGACGACGCATACGACCGCGCGATGCCGATTATCGCGGTGGGCTTCCTGTCGGCGTATCTGCCGTGGGTGCTGGTCAGCCGCCTGACGTTCATCTATCACTATTTTGCCAGCGTGCCGTTTATCATTCTGGCGACGGCACAGGGGCTGCGCTATCTGGAGCGGCGCAACGAAAAGCTCAGCCATGCGCTGATGCTTGTGCTCGGCGTGGCCGCCGTGACGCTGTTCATCGCGTTCTATCCCTACGCGTCGGGGCTGGAAGTCTCCCGCGAATGGCTGGCGCGGATGAACTGGTTTAAGAACTGGATGTGGTATTGATGATGCAGAATCTTCACGCGCACAGCGTCTTTTGCGACGGCAAAAACACGCCGGAGGAGATGATTCGCGCCTGTCTGGCGGCGGGCATGGATTCGGCGGGCATCAGCATCCACAGCCCGTTGCCGTTTGCAAACGGCTGGGCGGCGAAGGCGAGGAACGTCGCGCCGTTTTTAGCCGAAATGCGGCGGCTTCAAGCGAAATACGCCGACAAAATGGCCGTGTACGCGGGCGTGGAGTGGGATGTGCTCAGCGACGCAAAGTGGCTCGAACCGTTTGATTACGCCATCGGATCGGTGCATTTCCTGCCCGTGGGGGATGACCCGACGGCTTACCCCACCGTGGACGACAGCCCCGAAACGACGCGCCGCTTTTTGGCGGAAGCCTTCGGCGGCGACAGCGACGCGGCGGCGGAATGCTATTTCGCTCAGCTGAAACGCGTCGCCGACGAGCCGCGCGCGCAGATTGTCGGGCATTTCGACCTGCTGACCAAATTCGACGAAAAGGAATGCTTCTTCGACGAAACAAGCCCGCGCTATCGGGCCGCCGCGCTCGACGCGATGGATGCGCTTGTCTCGGCAGGCAGAATCTTCGAGGTGAATACCGGCGCCATCGGCCGCGGCTGGCGAACGACGCCGTATCCCGCCCGTTGGGCGCTGGAGCAGCTCAAAAGGCGCGGTGCCCGCGTGACGATTTCCTCCGATTCGCACAGCGTAAAGACCGTGGACTGCGCGTTTGACAAAGCGAAAGCCCTGCTTGAAGCCTGTGGGTTTGCGGAAATCTGGGTGTTTGACGGCGAAACATTCGTGCCGAAGAAAATCGAATAAAGAACAGCCCCGCAGATTCGGCAAAAACCGACTGCGGGGCTGATTGCATATACAGGAAAAAAGCTTGGCCGCGTATGCAGAACTTTGGCTTTTTCGGACTTGGGCGGAAGTACAGGCGGGCTTAGCCCGCTTTTACAGCGCCTTCAGCGCAACGCCCTTCGCTTCCAGCGCGGCGCGGATTTTCTGCACGAAGAGCAGCGCCTTTTCGCCGTCGCCGTGGACACAGATGGAATCCGCGCGGAGGGGCACATCCGTGCCGTCCACGGCGGTGACGACGCCTTCGGTGACCATGCGCACGACGCGGGCGATGGCTTCCGATTCATCGGTAATCATCGCGCCGGGCTTGCTGCGGGGCACGAGCGTGCCGTCGACCTGATAGCCGCGGTCGGCAAAGACCTCGCTGGCGGCGCGCAGACCCGCCTTTTCGGCGGCAAGCAGCATTTCGCTTCCGCTGAGCGCCAAAAGGGTGAGGCGGTCATCCACCTCGCAGATGCCCTCGACGATGGCGCGCGCCAGCTTTTCGTCCTTCGCCGCCATGTTGTAGAGCGCGCCGTGCGGCTTGACGTGGTGCATCTGCACGCCCGCGGCGCGGCAGAAGGCTTCCAGCGCGCCGAGCTGATATTGAATGTAGGCTTTCGCTTCGGCGGGGGAGACGTTCATGCTGCGGCGGCCAAAGCCCATCAAATCGGGAAAACCGGGATGCGCGCCGATGTGCACGCCCGCTTCGCGGCAGCGCGCGACGGTTTTGGCCATCACCAGCGGGTCGCCCGCATGGTAGCCGCAGGCGACGTTGGCGGAGGTAATCAGCGGGATAACGGCTTCGTCCATGCCGATGGTATACGCGCCGAAGCTCTCGCCGAGGTCACAGTTCAAGTCAACAGAAATCATAAGCATAAACCTTTCTTTGGGGCGCTGCCCCAAACCCCGGCAGGAACCTGAGGTTCCTGCGTTTCCCATTTGCGTTATTGCATAGCAATAACGCACGAAAACATAGATTCAAACCGCCGCGAAGCGAAGAAAGGAGTCTGATGGGGATTGATATTCCGCGCCCGCTGTGCGGGATTCAGCGGAATATCAATCGTCCCTCAGACGGGTTTGGGCGGCAGCCCATTAAAGCTTCAAGACGGCGTTCTTCACGTCCGTGATGAACATGTGGCCCGGGGCATGGGTGATGACAAACGGCGGTTTGGAATGCATGACGACCGCCTGCGGGGTCACGCCGCACGGCCAGAAGACCGGCACTTCGCCGTCGCGAATCGTCACCGCGTCGCCGTAATCCGGATGCGCGAGGTCGGCAATGCCGACAGCTTCCGGATAGCCGATTTGAATCGGCATGCCGTGAACGCGCGGCATCTGCGCCGTGATGGCCACCGCCGCGGGCACGAGCGCGTGCGGAATCGGCCGCATGCTTACGACCATGTTGCCCGAAAAGACGCCCGCGGGCGCACAGGGGATGTTCGTGTTGTACATCGGCACGTTCACGCCCTCTTCAATCTGGCGGACGGGCACGCCCGCTTCCAAAAGCGCGCTTTCAAACGAAAAACTGCACCCGATTAAAAAGCTGACCAGCTCGCGGCTCGGGTCGTCAAAAAACGCCGATACGTCCGTGTATTCGCCCGTCATCACGCCGTTTTCGTAGACGCGGTATTTCGGTATGTCGCGCGCAATGTCGCTCCCCGCGCCAAAGACGGGGAAGGTGCGGCTGCCCGCGTCCGCCACTTCCAGCAGCGGACAGGACTTCGGGTTGCGCTGGCAGAACAGCAGAAAATCCCACGCCAACTCCTTCGGAAGCACGACGAGATTGCCTTGGGCATAGCCGTCGCACATGCCCGTGGTCGGCGTGGTGATTTGGCCCGCCCGAATCAGCGCGCGAACGGCTTTCGGGTCGGCGGATGCGTAATCAGTCATGGTCGATCTCCTCCTTGAGATAAGCCCATTTGTCTTTTTCTTTTTTGCAGGCGGCCGCGCCCTCTTCCACCGTCACCACGCGGAAACCGACGCTCTGCCCGGGGCGAACCTGCGCCAGCGCGGGGACGTCGCACGGAATGACCGTCGCGATTTTGGCGTAGCCGCCCGTGCTCTGGTGGTCGGCGAGCATCACAATCGGCTGGCCGTTGGCGGAAATCTGCACCGAGCCTTCCACAATGCCGTCGGAGAGGATGTCCACGCCCGCCTTGGCTTCAACCGCAGCGCCGCTGAGCTTGGCGGCCATGCGGTTGGAATCCTGCGTGACGGTGTAGAGCGCAGATTTGAAATCAAACAGCCCGAGTTCAGTGAAGCTGTCCTCCTGAGGGCCGAGCACGACGCGCAGCAGCGGGAACTTCTGCGCGCCGATGAAGCCGTGCGGGGTCAGCGTCGCCAGTGCCCAATCCTCGAGCGCGGCGGCTTTTACGCGCCGATACAGCGGCTTGAAGCGCTCCTGAGGCAGTTCAAAAGCGCGCAGAACGGGCAGAACGTCGCCTGCCTTGAGCGCGCGTCCGTTCAGACCGCCGATATGGCACTTGAGGTCGGTGGAACGGCTGCCGAGCACGGGGTGGATGTCAAACCCGCCGAACACGGCCAGATAGCCGCGCAGCCCCGAAATCAGCATGCCGATTTCCAGCGTGTCGCCCGGAGCAAGCAGAAGCGGCTCGAACATGTTCACACGCTTTCCGTTGACCTTCGGCTCGGCCGCGCCGCCCGTCAGCGCGACGAGCGTGTAATCCGCCGCGCGCAGGGTCGGCCCGGCCAGCGTGTATTCAAGCCCCGCCATGTGCGGGCAGTCGCCGTTGCCGCAGAGCAGATTTGCCAGCGCCAGCGCATATTTGTCGCAGGCGCCGCATTCCGGATAGCCCTCCGCCTGATGGCCGAAGCGGCCGAAATCCTGAACGGTGGTCAGCGGCCCGGGAGAAACGATGTCAAGCGCCACGGCGTTTCGCCTCCTCGTCTTTGCGAATGCGCGCAAATTCGGCCTCGTCGATGGGCACAAACCGAATGCAATCGCCCGCCGCGTAGGGCAGGGGCTCGCCCGGGGCGAAGAGCGTCAGCGGCGTTCGGCCGATGAGCTGCCAGCCGCCGGGGGATTCCATCGGGTAAATGCCCGTCTGTTTGCCGCCGATGCCCACGCTGCCCGCCGGAATTTTGGTGCGCGGGGTGGAAAGGCGCGGCGTGTGCAGCCGCTCATCGAGGCCGCCCAAATAGGGGAATCCCGGCAGAAAGCCGAGCATATAGATGCGGTAGGGCGCGGCGCTGTGCAGCGCGACGGCCTCTTTTTCGCTCAGGCCCGCGTGCTTGGCGACAAAGGGCAAATCCTCGCCGTATGTGCCGCCGTAACAGACGGGGATTTCGACGATTTTGCCCGCCTGAACCGCAGCGGCGGAAAGCCGGGCTTCCAGCGCGCGCAAAGCGCCGCAGAGCGCGGCGCAGTCGGTCAGAAACGGGTCGTATTTGACGAGCAGCGAGGCATAGGCGGGGATGGTTTCTTCCACACCGACCAAGTGCGCGTCGGCAATCGCTTCGCGAAGCGCGGCGACCTGTGCGCCTGTCTGTTCGGAAATGGAGTCGCCGAGCACGGCCAAAACGCCGCTCACGCCGACGGGGCGCAAATCCATAGTGTCACGTCCTTTATATCATGCTTCGCGCCCCTCTGCCGCCCGCGGGCGGGATAAAAGGCGCGAAGATGCTTTTGAAAACAAAATCCAATCCCCCGTCCTCCCCTTTTAAGGGGAGGGGGACCGCCGCAGCGGTGGAAGGGTTACTCAAAGAAATGCTTTTCCAAAACGGGGCCGAACCAGCGGTCGGAATTATGCGAATAGCGGAGTGCGTAATCGGTGCACTGGCGCATCAGGCTGAGGATGGAAACGTTCATCTTCAGGTTGAAGCCGTCGATGCCCGGCAGCAGCGAGCCCGTCATATCGATAAGCCCGCTGCGGGAGGCGGCGCGCATGACCTCGGCTTCCATTTCTTCGGTGTGGAGGATGTCGATGTTGCGCATCAGATACGCCAGCGCGGCCATCAGGCCGTAACAGCCCCAGTCGGAGCAGGTCGCGGTGATGATGCTGTCCGCCGTGCTCTGCGCCAAAATGCCGCCCTTGCAGCCGCAGCAGCATTCGCCGTGCGCGGTGAAGGGCACGAAAGAGCGGATATGATCGGCGATTTTGCCCATGCCGATTTCGTTACCCAAGTCGCCGATGGCCACGCTCGGCACGCCCAGCGCGCACAGCTTTTCCCAAAGCACGTCGGTTTTGGCTTCCAGCGCGGAGACGTCCATGCCGCCCGCGTTGTGGTAAACGCCCACGTCGTTTGCGCCCGGCGCTTCGATGGAGACGACCGCGGCGGGTTTGCCCTGCGCCAGAATGGCGTCGGCGATTTCGGCGGCGAGGCCCGCTTCCTTGGTGAAGCTGACCACGCCCATGCTCATGGGCAGTTCGCGCACGGCGGCGATATCCTCATAGATATGCAGGCCGACGACAGCGGCGCAGTTTTTGACGGCCTGCACGCAGTCGGCCGGGCAGATGACGACGGGCTTAGCGTCGAAGGCCAGCACGAGCGCGCGGGCCAGCAGCATGGTGGAGACCATGCCGTCCATCTCGGGCACCTTATGCGGCAGGAGCACGAAACCGGTCAGGATATACACCAAATCGCCGGGCTTGACCGCGTCCACGAGCGTCTGCGCGGCGTGCATGGTCAGCGGTTCGCCCGTGGCCTTGCGGCTGCCGGCGTAGAGGATGCGGCATACGCCGTAGCCTCGCGGGTCGAGGTTCATCAGGGCGTCCAGATTTTCGCCCACGTTTCGTTTTTCCAGTTCATCGCGGTTCATGAAGCCGCCTCCTCATTCGCTTTTTGCAAAGATGGATTCATTATACATGCACGAAACGGAAAAATCAAGCAAATGAAGACGATATTTTGAATTTTACGGGAAGGACGATTTCAAAACGAAGAAAAGAAAGCGGAAAGGAGTGAAAGATGGATAAAAGCGGCTGTGTCGGAGTCAGGAATCGCTTCGCTCCCTGACTCCCGAGGATGAATCGCTTCGCGATATGGGGGACGTTGGGCTGCCGCCCAAACCCGCTTGGGGATTTCATCCCCAAACCCCATCTTCGCTTCGCGCAAAAAAAGCGCCGTCCTGCGATAGGACGGCGCGAAAACGGATAAACTGAAAGCAGGGGGTGGAAACATGCTGCTGGCTTTTACCGTTTGTTTCGGCATAGCGGCGATTATTCTCTTGGCGTTTGCGCTCTGCCGCATATCCGCGCATGCGGACAGGGCGGCGAACCGCCACGAGCGGGAGCGCAATCAGGCGAGGGAGTAATCGCCGTCGGCGGCGGTGGCGACATTCGTTTGATAGAACGCCGTCAGCGCGCGAATCATATAATCCACATCGGCGCAGCCCGCGGTTTCATAGCTGGAATGCATCGCCAGCTGAGCCAGGCCGATATCCACGGTATTCATCGAGACATGGGCGTTGGAGAGGTTCCCCAGCGTCGAGCCGCCGAGGATATCCGAGCGGTTGGCGAAATGCTGCACGGGCACGCCCGCTTTGGCGCAAATTTCGGCGAAAATCGCGTCGGAAACCGCGTCGGTGGTATACTTCTGATTGGCGTTATGCTTGATGACCACGCCGCCGTTCATGAACGTGCGGTTGAGTTCGTCGTATTTCTCCGGATGATTCGGGTGGACGGCGTGCGCGTTATCGGCCGAGACCATGAAGCTGGCGGCCAGCGCCGCGCGGCTCTGCGCATCGGACAGGCCGAGGGAAGCGAGCGCGCGGCTGAGCACGTCGCCCAGCAGCGTGGAATCCGCGCCCTGTTTGGAGAGACTGCCGACCTCTTCGTTATCGAACACGGCGCAGACGTTCACGTGGCTGACCGCGGGGGCGGCGATGAACGCGGCGAGGGAAGTATACGCGCATTCCAAATCGTCGATACGCGGGCAGGAGAAAAATTCCTCATGCGCGCCCCAGACGCTGGCGGGCGTGCGGTTATAGAGGAACAAATCGCACGCCGCGACATCCGCCTCGGCCACGCCCGCCTTGGCGGCGATTTCGGCGTTCAGCGCGCCCTTGGCGTCCTTATCGCCGAAGAGCGGGAGCATATCCACCTGGGGGTTATAGCTGTAACCGTTATTGATATCGCGGTTGAAGTGAATCGGCATATTCGGAATCAGCGCCGCGTCGCGGCCCAAATCGACGAGTTTGGTGACGAGCCTGCCGTTTTCGCGCACCACCGCGCGGCCCGCGATGGAGAGCGGCTTATCGAACCACGTAGACATAATCATGCCGCCGTAGCGCTCGACGTCCAGACGGATATACGCGCCCGCCGCTTCGCTCTCGGCATGCGCCTTGAGCTTGAAGGTCGGGGAATCGCCGTGGCTGGCGACGATTTGGCAGTGGGTGAAGCCATTTTCGGGCACGGCAAACGCGACGACTGCCGAGCGGTTGCGCGTCACAAAGTAGCGCCCGCCGGGAACGATGGCCCACGTCTCATGCTCGTTTAGGCGGGTGAAGCCCGCGCCTTCCAGCATGTCGCAGGCCTGCTGCGTCGCCTGAAACACCGTCGGGGCGTTGGCCACATAGTTGAGGAAAGAAGCGACTTCCGGTTTCATGGCGATCACTCCTCGGACAGGCGCGCGACCATCGCGGCCATCGCGTCCACGCTGTTGAAGTTGTCGGGGACGATTTCCGTCGCGGGGATGGAGATATCGAACTCGTCGTTCAGCGCGCCGATGAGCTGAATGATATCCAGCGAAGAGAGATAGCCGTCGTCAATCAGGGTTTCGCAGGTGTCAAAGTCAACGTCCTCGCCGATGTCCTCGAGGATTTCAAGAATGGTGTCACGCATGGTTGTTTGCTCCTTTATGATGGTTTTGTATTGAACATTCCAAAAGTGGATTTTGCGCAAAAGACGTTTCAATCGTAGGATGCTTCGCATCCTGCTCTGAAACTGCGTTTTTTTGATTGGATTGGGTTACGATGGGCTGCCGCCCAAACCTGCTTGGGGATTTCATCCCCAAACCCCATCTTCGCTTCGCGCTTGTATAAGCCTTTCTGCGGGAAGTCCAGAAACCTCAGGTTTCTGGTGGGGTTTGGGGCAAAGCCCCAAAACGTCACTCGTGGTTCAGTTCCCAGCTGTGCACGGTGTCGCGGGCCAGACGGTCGCCGTTCCTGCCGTGCAGAACGATGCGAGGCATGTCGCGGCTGAGGAAGAGCGCGGGCCCTTCCGTCACCGAATACGCGCCGATATTCATGAACGCCAAAACGTCGCCCTGCTCCAGCGGATGCAGCTCGGCTTTGCGCACCAGAACATCCGCCGTCGTGCACAGACTGCCGCACAGCGCCCACGGCTGCATCTCCCCTTCGCGAACGGGGGATTGGCGGATAATCGGCACGCGCATGCCCATGTTGCCGCCCAGATAATTGACGTGGTGAATGCCGCCGTCCACAATCGCGTAGGCCGTGCCGCAGTTCATCTTCGTGTCGATGACGCGGGTCAGGTATGCGCCGCACTCGGAGGCGAAAAAGCGCCCCATCTCAATCGTTAGCTCGCAGTGCCCGGCCAGCGCGCCCAAATCCGGCGCAAGCTCGCGAAGCGGCGCAAGCGTGTCGCTGTGGTCCTCATGGTTGAAATACGGAAAATACAGCCCCGGGCCGTATTCCACGCGCACGGTCTGCATGCCGTAATCTGCCTTCAGCTTTTCGGCCAGTTCGGTCAGCATCGCCAGCTCCCTGCGCTGGCCGTCGAGCTTTTTGCGCTGCGTGCCCGAAAAATAGTGTACGCCTTCGATGCGGATATTCGGCGTGTCGGCGCGGCGGTCGAGTGCGGCGAAGAAATCCCGCTCGTCCATGCCGAACTGCGAACCCGCCGTCAGCCGCAGCAGCACGGGGTAAACCCTGCCGCGCGCGCGCGCCGCCTCATCAATCAGGCGGATGTGCAGCGGCGATTCGCAGGTGAAGCGGGTCACGCCCAAATCCATCGCGCGCTCCACGTCGGCGCGGGTCTTGTTCACGCCCGAAAAGAGCACCGCGTCGGGCGAAACGCCCATCTGATGGCAGATTTCCAGCTCGCCGGGGCTGCATACCTCCAGCGTGCCGACCAGGCCGCGCATGGCGGCAATCAGAAACGGATTGGCCTTAATCGAGTAGCACAGGCCGATGGCCTTCGGCACGATTTCGCGCACGGCGCGCATGCGCGCTTCCAGCCGAACCTCGTCAAAGACAAAGCACGGCGTTCCGAAGCGATTGGCGACGGAAAAGAGGTTATCCATGTCGCGCCTCCTTTTTGGCGGCCTTCGCGGCGGCGTATTGCTCCAGCAGCGCGGCGCGGTCGATTTTGCCGTTTTTGTTAAGCGGCATCGTCTCCACCTGCATGAAGAGGTTGGGAATCATGTAGGCGGGCAGCACTTCGCGCAGCGCGGCCGTGATGGCCGCTTTATCCGCTTCGCCCGTGTAGAAGGCCAGAATCTTGCCCTTGTCGGCCAGATAGGCGCACAGCGCGCGCTCCACGCCGGGCACGGCGGTCATCTGCACCTCGATTTCGCTCAGCTCGATGCGGTGGCCCATGTGCTTGATTTGGAAATCCTTGCGGGAGACATAGACCATTTCGCCGCGCTCGTTGACCCTCACCAGGTCGCCCGTGCGGTAAATCGGCTCGAGATACGCGGTATTGAGCGGGTTTTGGGTGAAGCAGGCGGCGGTGCGCTCCGCGTCTTTGTAATAGCCCAGCGCGACGGATGTGCCGCTGACGCACAGCTCGCCGATTTCGCCGTCCTTGACGGCCTCGCCGCCGTCCGGCGTGAGCAGCAGAATGCGCTCGTTTTTGAAGGGCACGCCGATGGGCAGCGTCTCGTTTTCGGCGAACTCGCGGTCAACGACGTAATAGGTGCAGTTGCAGGTGATTTCCGTCGGGCCGTAGAGGTTGACGTACTGCACGTCGGGCAGATATTTTTGCAGCTTGTGCAGGTGCTTAATCGGCATGACCTCGCCCGAGAAGAGGATGGCGCGAAGCGTCGTCGGCGTTTTATAGGCCAGCGCGTTCATCGTCGTCAGGAAGCACAGCGCGCTGACCGCCCAGACCATCAGCGTCACGCTGCGGTCACAGAGGAAATCCATCAGCTTGGTGGGGTTGGTGAAATACGCCGTCGGCACGATTTCCACGCGCGCGCCCGTGAACAGGCCGCTGTAAATATCCTTGACGGATACGTCAAAGTCAAACGGCGCCTGATTGGCCAGCACGTCACGCTCCGTAATGGCGAACGTCTCCGTAAAACAGGGGATAAACTCGCACACATTGCGGTGGCAGACGACGACGCCCTTCGGCGTGCCCGTCGAGCCGCTGGTGAAGTTGACGTAGAGCGGGTCGGCGTCAATCATCTGCGCGCGGACGGCGGCAAGCGCGGCCTCGTCAAGCGGCGTTTCCTCCAGCTCATCGATGAGCAGAATGCGCGCGGGCGGCTTGACGTCCTCCAGCTGCGTCAGGTGCGCCCTGTCGGTCACGACAATCGGCGTATCCAGCGTTTCGAGCATCGCGCGCACGCGCGGCGCCGGATGGCGGAGGTTCAGCTGGGCATACGCGCATCCGGCGTAGACCGCGCCCATGAAGCCCACGATGGTTTCCACACCCTTATCCATATAGAAGCCGACGACGCTGCGCGGCGGCACGAGCCGAATCAGCGTGCTTGCGGCCCTCCGCGCGCGGCTGACGAGCGCGGAAAACGTGACGGAAGTCTGCTCGTCGGCGAAGGCGACTTTTTCCGGCAGACGCGCGGCGGTTTGCTCCATGTAATCCAGAATCAGATTGTTCATCGTATGCTTTCCTCTAACAGAGATGACCTCTTCGCCGCCTGTGAGCGGCGGAAGGGTGAGGGCTCAAAATCAAAAAGCGGAAACGCACAGAAAGCGCGTTCCGCTATGCGTTATTCCATTATACCCGATTGCGCTTCAAGATTCAAGTCTCGGCGAGCGGTCGGACAGGTCATACCACACGGGTTCGGCGTTTTCCTGACCCTGGGACACGGCGTAAACCCGAAGCGTTTCGCCCTGCGGCACGCGGTCGGCGGCCAGCTCGGCGTTTTCGCCGTAATCCCGGAGCAGGGTTTCGCGCCCGTCCGCCGCGACGGAGACGAACCGATACAGCGGCGTGACGAGCGTGCCGCGGTTGCAGTCGGCGACATAGCGCCCCGCGCCGACGCTCAGCCAGACGTTGGTGATGCGGTCAATCGAGGCGAGGTATTCCGCGCTGTCGGCGTAAAACAGGCCGGATACGTCGTCGCCGCGCGCGTAAGCGTTGAAGAAATCCGCAAACGCCGCGCTGAACAAATCCGCGCCGTCGCCGTTCATGTGATAGAGGTCGTAATAATAGCTGTCGAGGTTGGGCAGCCAATCCGTTTTGGCGTATTGAAAATTGTAGCAAGGAATCTCGTTTTCGCGGCAGTAGGCCATCAGGCTTTCGCCGTAGGGCAGAAAGCCCGGCTCGGCCAGCGCGTGTGCCGTCAGGTTGGGGAAGAGGATGACCAGCAGCTTGCTGCCCTTTTCTTCGCAGAGTGCCTTATAGCGCGCCAGAAGCGCTTTGGAGGGCGCATACAGCTCGTAGACGTAGCCGGGGTATTCCTCGCGGAGCACGGTTTCGCGAATCAGGCTCCCGGCGCTCTCATCGCTGGTGTGGCGCAGAAAGCCGCCGCCCGCGTAGGAGACGGTCGCATCCATCGTGGGCTTGAGCCGCTCATATTCTTTTCGGGCGTTCAGCCGAAGCCCCGCGGTTTTCGCCACATCCGCAAGCGACTGCGCGCCAAACTCGCGGAAGAGCAGCAGGCGATCGAGGTATTTGCCGTCTTCCCGCGCGGTGTCGAGATAATAGGTCATCTTGTTTCCCGCGTCGCTGAGAAAGGGCATGAGCTTGTAAAGCGCGTTGGGGTCCTCCTTGGCGGTGTCGAAATTATACGGCTCGACGACCAGCACGGTATATTCGGGGTCGTTTTGGCGATACAATTCGCTCGTCAGCGCCAGCTCGCCCTGCAGCGACAGCCCCGGCACGGCGGCGGAAAACGCCTGCATGCCCGTTCGTTCGCTGATGAGCGGCGCGTTGAAATGGTCGCGCACGATGGAAGAGCCGACGACCGCCAGCTCGATGTCGCAGCGGGTTTTCAGCTCGTCCATCGTCAGGGCGACGAAGGTATCCGTCTGAATGAGAAAGGTATCGGCCAGCAGCACGACGGGCACAAACGCCAGCAGAAACGCGAAGAGCCGAATGAAGGGACGAATGTTTTTGTTCACGAAGGGAAGCCTCCCAAAAATCAAACTTGCAGGCAGGGGTCGTCGTCCACGTCGGGGCGGAAGTCATAATACAGCTCGGGGTCGTCCGCACCGCCCTGAACGCGGGCGTAAACGCGGATGCATTGCCCCGAAAGCCCGCCCTTCGGGCAGGCGAGGATGCCCTCCGTCTGCCAATCGGTGAGCGGGGTTTCGGTTTCCGCCGATTCGTCGCGAAGGAAGAAGCGGTATTCCGGCGTGACGCTCGTGCCGTGGTTGCAGTTGGCCAGATACACATCCCGCGCGCCGTTTTCGCTCGCGGCGCGCACGGTTTGTTCATCCTGTTCCCAGGCCATGTTCCAGGCCTCGCCGGACCGATAGGTCTGAATCCAGCAGTTGGGGATGACGGTCACGGAGTCGAGATACTGCGCGTTGCTTTCGTAGAACCAGCCGCTCGTGTCCTCCCCCGCTGCGTAGGCGTTGAAGAATGCAGAAAAGCAGAAGCTGAAGATATCCGCGCCGTCGCCGACCATGTGATACAGGTCGAAGTAGTAATCATCCGTTTTTCGGGGATACAGCTCCGGCTTGGCCAGCGAAAAATTGACGCATTCGATGTCGTTTTCCTTGCAGAAGCGCATCAGCGCCGCGTTGTAATCCAGAAAGCCGGGGATGGCGAGGTTATGCACCGTCATATTCGGATAGATGAACACCAGCAGCCGCGAGCCGTTTTGGGCGACTAAATCGCGGTATTCCAGCAGCATCTCCTTCGAGCGGGGGAACAGGTCGTAGTAGTAGCCCGTGTATTCGCGGATAATCTGCCTGCGGACGGCCTTTTTGGCGCGGTCTTTGGTATTGTGGCGCACATAGCCGCGTCCCGCGTAGGTCATGCGCTTATCCAGCGCGGGCTTCAGCTTTTCATAGGTTTCAAACGGGCGGAAGTGCAGGCCGACGGTTTTACAAAAATCCGAAAACGAATCTACGCCGAAATCGCGGAACATGCACAGCCTGTCCAGATACCAGCCGTCCTCCCGACAGAGGTTCAGGTAATACTTCACGCGCTCGACGGGGGAGGAAAGATAGGGCATCAGCTCATACTGCGCCTCGATGCCCTCCTTCACCGTGTCAAAGGTGAACGGCTCGACGACGAGCACCGTCCATTCGGGGCGGTTGGTGCGGTAAAATTCCTTCGTCACGGCCAAATCGGCCTGCAGCCCCGCGCAGGGAATGCCCAGCGAAAAGCTTTGCAGCCCCGTCTGCTCGGTAATCAGCTCGGCGTTGAAGTGGTCGCGCACGATGGAAGAGCCGACGAACACCATGTCGATGTCGTCGCGCTGCTTCATTTCCGCCAGCGTCAGGCGGGTGTAGGTATCCGTCTTGATGAGAAACGTATCGGCCAGCAGCAGCACGGGCACAAAGCAGAGGGCGAAGGCGGCGAGACGGAGCAGGCCGCGAAGCGTTTTGTTTTTCAATGCGCCATCCCCCTCATCAGAACACCGCATACATGAAGCCGGCGGAGGACGTGCCAGCGCCGCCGAATGCGGCCAGCACGAAGAGCATGAACGCGTAGAGGATGGCCCAGCGCAGCGCGAGCGGGCGGGAGAGCACGAAGTTGCGCACCTTCACGCCGCGCTCCTGCACGAGGGAGACGACAAACAGAATGAGCGCGGCAATCAGCAGAATGCGGTAATCTTTGTCGGCCAGACCGAACGAGGCAAGCGTGCCGTCCGTCAGCTGGGCGGCGTTGAAGGCGAACAGCGTCTTATGCAGCATGGCGAACGCGTCGGCGGCGCGCACGCAGCGGTCGAAATACCAGCCGATGTTGACGACAAGGAACGTGCGCAGAACGCGGAACAGGTGGAAGCCCCTGGAAGCGGTGAGCCGCGGCAGGCGCTCGTTCATCTTTTTATACAGCGGCTCGACCAGCGCGGTGAACGCGAGAATCACGCCGTTATACAGGCCCCAGAGCACGTAGTTCATCTGAGCGCCGTGCCAAATGCCCACCAGCAGGAACACGAGGATGTTGCCCAGCGCCGCGGGCAGGGCGCGGGCGATGTGCGTGCCGGCTTTCTTTTTGAGCGCCTTGCTCATGCGGGAGACGGGCTTGGTCAGCGCGAAGGGATAGAACACGTAGTCGCGCATCCAGCTGCCCAGGCTGATGTGCCAGCGCCGCCAGAAATCGCCGAGGGAGACGGAGAAATACGGCCGCTTGAAGTTCGGGGCAAGCTGAATGCCGAAGAGTTGGGCGATGCCCGTGACCAAATCGATGCCGCCGGAGAAATCCGCATACTGCTGGAGGGAGTAAAACAGCACGCCGACGACGATAACCGCGCCGCCGTAGGCGCTCTGGTTGCCGAAAACGCCGTCCACCAGCAGCAGCGCGCGGTCGGCGATGACCTTCTTCTTAAACAGGCCCCAAAGCATCAGCAGCAGGCCGCGCTCGATGTTATCCGGGTCAAAGCGGTGGGGCGCGACGAGCTGGCTTTCCAGTTGGTCAAAGCGCGCAATCGGGCCTTGAATCAGTTGGGGGAAGAAGGAGACGAACAGCGCGAACTTCGCGGGGTTCTTTTCCGGCGCGTATTTGCCGTTGTAAACGTCGATGAGGTAGCCCATTGACTGGAAGGTGTAAAAGCTGATGCCCAGCGGCAGAACCAGCCCAAGCGCGGGCGCGGTTTTGCCCAGCAGCGACGCGCCCCACGCCATTGCGGGGTTCAAATACTTGAGCACGGCCAACACGCCAAAGTTGAGCAGCAGCACGGCGAAAAACCAAATCCGCTGGGCGGAACGGGTTTTCGCCTTCCGCGCCTTTTTGGCTTCGGCGGTCAGCTCGGCCTTGTGCTCGCGCAGATAGGCCTTGCCGCGCTCGGCGATTTTGCCGATTTGCAGCGCGCCCGCCCAAGTCGTGAGCGTCGTGATGAGGATGAACGGCAGGGCGGACAGGCCGCACAGGGCATAAAAGCCGTAGCTGAGCAGAAGCAGCAGCACCCATCGAAAGCGCAGCGGGCAGACGTAATACAGCGCCGCGCCGACGAAGGCGGCGGCCAGCAGAACAGAAAGCGACATGGCGGTGATTTCCTCTCTTCAAAACGCGGCAGAACCGCGCAGGGTTATCGGATGCAGAAAAACAAATGGCGGATAAAACGCGGCTGTGCAGGAGTCAGGTAACGCTTCGCTCCCTGACTCTTGAATGCGTTTCGCTTCGCGGCGGGCAACGCTTGGGGCTTTGCCCCAAACCCCACCAAGAACCTGAGGTTCTTGGATTTCCCATTTATGTTTTGCGATGCAAGATTTCGGGCAAACCCATCCAATCTATAACTATATCATGGGCGATGTGGGGTGTCAAGAAAAGCGGGTCAAAAAAATGAATTGTCATCTTCTTCCGGCGATGCTATAATGGAAGCGATATGCGACAGAATTTCGGAGGAATCGACATGCTAACCAGAAGGCCGCCTTTTGTGCAAGAGGGAAACGACAGAACGATTAGGCAGGACGGATTCAGCGCGCCGGTAGATAACACGCCGCGCCCGCGCTTTTCATCCGCCTGCGCGATGGTGGGGCGGCACGTGATGGATTTTTCCGACAACGGCGACGGCACACTGACCGCCGTGCGCTGCATCGACCGTCAGGCCGATGATTTGGATATTCAGTTCGAGGCGGGCGCGTGCCCCGTGGCGGCGATTGCCCCGCGCGCGTTTGAGGGCTGCACCGAGCTGCGCCGCGTAATCCTGCCCGAGAGCCTGAAGCAAATCGGCGAGATGGCGTTTTCGGGCTGCACGCATCTGCGGATGCTGGTCATCCCCGGCGGGGTGCAGCGCGTGGGCACGCTGGCCTTTGCCAAGTGCAGCCAGCTGGAAAAGGTGCGCATCGAGCCGGGCGTTGTGCAGCTCGGGCCGAGCTGCTTTTCCAAGTGCGCGGCGCTCAAGCGGGTGGAGGTGCCCGCCAGCGTCGCCCAAATCGGCGGCGGCGCGTTTTTCGGGTGCAGCAAGGAGCTTCGGCTTTACGGCGCGGAGGGCGTGCCCGCGCAGCAATACGCCAAGCTGAACGGGCTGGCGTTTGATTCCCAAAGCTGGCAAAACGACGACGAGCTGATTCTGCGCGAGGAGGAGGACGGCACGCTGACCGTCACCGGCGCGCGGCAGACCGCGCCGCACCGCATCGAAATCCCGACGGAAATCTGCGGCAGGCGCGTGGCAGCGGTTGCGCCGAAGGCGTTTTTTGCCAACGGCACGCTGGAGCAGCTGGTCGTGGGTGGCGGCGTTCGCGAAATCGGCGAGAGCGCGTTTTTCGGCTGCCGCCAGCTGGTCAGCGTCAGCTTTGAGCGCGGGCTGGAGAGTCTGAAGGACAGCGCGTTTGCGGGGTGCGAGAGTCTGACACAGGTCACGCTGCCGTGGGGCACGAGCGCGGTCGGGCGCATGGCGTTCTTCGGCTGCACGCGGCTTTCGTTCGTCAAAATGCCCACGACGACCCGCGTTTCGGATTTCGCCTTCGACGGCTGTGCCCCGGGGATACGGGTGTTCGGCGGCGTTTACGCGGGGCGGATGAGCCCGACGAACGGGTAAACGGTTACATATATGCGGTTTCGGCAGAAAGATGTCGAAACCTTTTTTATATCAGGATGAGGACGGCAAGCGCTCGGGCTACGGCTGCGAAATGATGCAGAGCATCGAAAAGTATTTTCAGGCGACGTTTGACTATGTCGATTACGACGCGACGTTTGCCGACAGCTTTGAGCTGCTGCGCCGCGGCGAAATCGATATCCTCACGGGTGTGAAGCACACCGACGACCGCGGCGCGGAGTTTGCGTTTTTCGTGCATCCCGCGATTACCGTGCATGAACGTCAGGGCGGGTAACAAAAACGGCGTCGCGGGGGATTACAGCACGTATGACGGGCTGCGCGTGGGCCTGCAGACGCGCCACACCTACAATTATGAATTCATCCAGTTCGCCGAGGAAAAGCTCCATATCCTGAAAGTGCTCAGATGATTATGTCTTAAAATGTTTGGGGATAAGCTTGACAGTCTCTTTTTGCGCTTGTTCAAACCGCCGCATATTTTTCCCATCCCCTGCACAGCCTACGGCGTAGAAACGGCGGAGGGCAAAATCATGAGGGCGAAATGGACGGATTTGGCCGTGGAAGCGGCCGGCGGCGCACTGCGCGAAAACGGCCTGTCGCGCACGGTGGTCAGGGTGGAGGATGAAGCGAGCGCCCAAAAGCTGGGCAGACCGATGGGCACCTATGTCACGCTCGCCTGTGAGCAGACGCTGACGGTTTCGCTGGACACGCGGCGCGCGCTGGCGGGCGAACTGGCAAAGGCCCTGCGCGATATGCTCCCCCAAGGGATGCAAACGGCGCTGGTCGTTGGGCTGGGCAACCGCAGCGTCACGCCGGATTCCCTCGGCCCGAGAACAGCGGAACGCGTGTTGGTCACGCGGCATATGGAGGGCTGCCTGCCCGCCGATGTGCGTCTGAGCAGCGTCTGCGCCGCCGCGCCGGGCGTGCTCGGCGTGACGGGTATGGAGACGGCGGAGATTCTGCGCGGCATGGTCGGCTATGTCAAGCCCGACGCGGTCATCGCCGTGGATGCGCTGGCCGCGCGCAGTTCCAAACGCATCGCGTCCACCGTGCAGATTGCCGACACGGGCATTATTCCCGGCTCGGGCGTGGGCAATCACCGCAAGGCGCTCAACCGCGAAACGCTGGGCGTGCCCGTCATCGCCGTGGGCGTGCCGCTGGTGGTCTACGCTTCGACCATCGCCTCCGACGCGCTCTGTGCGCTGGGCGAGGGCGAAGTGGAGGAAGAGCGCATCGCCGCGTGCGTGGAGCGCGTCGTATCCGAAAAGCTGGGGGAGATGATTGTCACCCCGCGCGAGGTGGATGCGCTGGTGGAACGCATGGCGGGCGTGCTGGCCGACGGCATCAATCAGGCGCTGCATCCGCAGCTCAGCCGAGACGAAATCGCGCAGCTGATGGCGCAGTAGCCTGCTGCGTCGGCGAAGGTGGGCAAATGGAGGAAGAAGAACATGAAACGGATTTCAAAATCGGGGTTTGCGGCGTTTCTCTTCGCGGTCTGCCTGCTGTCGGGCGCGGCCGGGGCCGAGGAAACGCCGATGGAGACGAATGTGCCGATTGCGCTGACCAGCCCGAGCGCGATACTCTGCGAGGTCTCGACGGGGCGCGTCATCTTTGAAAAAAACGCGGACGAGCGCCGCCCCGTTGCCAGCGTCAACAAAGTGATGACCATCCTGCTCACGCTGGAGGCGATAGACGAGGGCCGCGTGTTGGCGGAGGACAAGGTGACGATATCCCCGCGCGCGGCGAGCATGGGCGGCAGTCAGGCGTTTCTCGACGCAGGGGAGAGCTATAAGCTCGGCGAGCTGCTCAAAACGGTGATTGTCGCCAGCGCCAACGACTCGGCCGTCGCCATTGCCGAGTACCTGTCGGGGGCGGAGGAGAGCTTTGTGCGGCTGATGAACGCCCGCGCCGAAGAGCTGGGGCTTGAGAACACGCATTACGTCAACTGCACGGGCCTGCCCGCACAGGGGCATTACACCACCGCGCGGGACGTGGCGAAGCTCAGCGCGCAGCTGGATTTGCACCCGCTGTATTATCGGTATTCGACCATCTGGATGGACGAAATCAAGCACCACGGCGGGCGCGTGACGTCGCTGACGAACACGAACCGACTGATTCGGTTTTATCCCGACTGCGACGGCTACAAGACCGGCTCGACCAACGAAGCGCGCTACTGCGTCAGCGCGACGGCGAAGCGGGACGGCATGCGCCTGATTGCCGTCGTGCTCGGCACGCCTGCGGGGCAGACGCGGTTTGACGAGGCGCGCGCGATGCTGGAATACGGCTTTGCGAATGTGCAGCTCGTGACGCCGATTGCGCAGGGGCAGGCGCTGGATATGACCGTGCCCGTGCGGCTCGGCGGGCGGGACACGGTTTCGGCGGTCAGCGGCGGCGCGTGCAGCCTGCTGGAAAAGCGGGGCGAGAAGAGCGGGCTTTCGCTGGAAGTGGCGCTGGTCGAGAAGGTGAACGCGCCGGTTTACGCGGGCGATGTGCTCGGCGAAATCCGCGTGAAGCGCGGCGGCGAAGTGGTGGCGGTTGTGCCCGCCGTCGCGGGGGAGGACGTGCAGCTGCCGGGCATGGTGGACGCGCTGATTCGCATTCGCGACCGATTTATGCTCGGCGGGGGTTGACATTCGCGGGCGTGCGTGCGATACTCGGAGATACGGGGGAGACGTTGAGGCTCCGCCTTAAACTCCGGCAGGGAAATCATTTCCCTGCACCCTGACCTTGACGGATTGCTATGCAATCCGTCAAAAACGGGAAGTGCAGGAACCTGAGGTTCCTGCCGGGGCTTGGGGCAGCGCCCCAACGTTCTCCCGACAGAAAGCAAAAGAGGGGTTTGTCATGAATCGGAATGAAAATCCGACGCCCAAACGGGAGAATTTCGCTTCCCGATTGGGCTTTCTTCTCGTCAGCGCGGGCTGCGCTATCGGCATCGGCAACGTGTGGCGCTTCCCGACGGTCGCGGGGCAGAACGGCGGCGGCGTGTTCGTGCTGTTCTACCTGCTCTTCCTGCTGGCGATGGGCGTGCCCGTGCTGACGATGGAGTTGGCCGTCGGGCGCGCGGGCCGCGGCACGGCGGCACAGGCCTACCGTGCGCTGGAAAAGCAGGGCGCAAAGTGGCATCTGCACGGCTATCTGTGCCTGCTGGGCTGCTGCATGCTGATGATGTATTACACCACCGTCAGCGGCTGGATGCTCAGCTATTTCGTCAAATTTCTGAGCGGCACATTCAGCGGGCTGAGCGGCGACGCGGTTTCGGGTGTGTTTGGTCAGCTGCTCGCCGGCCCGGGCGAAATGGGCGTCTATATGGCGCTGACCGTCGTGCTCGGCTTTGCGATTTGCAGCTTCGGCCTGCAAAACGGCGTGGAACGCATCACCAAGGTGATGATGTGCGCGCTGATTGTGCTCATCGCCGTGCTGGCCGTGCACAGCTTCACACTTTCGGGTGCGAAAGAGGGGCTTGCGTTCTTCCTGCTGCCCGACTGGGGGCGCGCGGCGGAGCAGGGATTGGGCCGCGTCGTCGTTTCGGCGATGAACCAGGCGTTCTTTACGCTCAGCCTCGGCATCGGCGCGATGGAGATTTTCGGCAGTTACATGAGCCGCGACAACACGCTGGCGGGCGAAGCCGTGCGCATCTGCGCGCTGGATACGTTCGTGGCCGTCAGCGCGGGGCTGATTATCTTCCCGGCGTGCTTCTCCTACGGCGTTTCGCCCGACGCGGGCCCGAGCCTGATTTTCATCACCCTGCCGAATGTCTTTACCGGCATGGCAGGCGGCCGCGTGTGGGGCACGCTGTTCTTCCTGTTTATGACGTTCGCCAGCTTCACGACGGTCGTTGCTGTGTTTGAAAACATCATCGCCAGCATGATGGAGCTGTTCCGCATGAACCGCCGCCGCGCGTGTATCGTCGGCGCGGTGTTCATCCTGCTGGCGAGCATGCCGTGCGTGCTGGGCTTCAACCTGTGGAGCGGTTTTCAGCCGCTGGGCGCGGGCAGCACCGTGCTCGACGGGGAGGATTTCATCGTCTCCAACCTGCTGCTCCCCATCGGCAGTCTGATTTATCTGCTGTTCTGCGTGACGAAGTGGGGCTGGGGTTTTGATCAGTATCTGGAAGAGGCGAATACGGGCAAGGGCATCTGTCTGCCGCGCGCGCTGAAGCCGCTGCTGCAATTCGTTCTGCCGATTCTGATTGTCGTGATTATCGTGCAGGGATTGATGTAAGCGAAAAAGAAGGGGCTGTCAAGCTTAAACCGAACATTTCAAGATACAATAATCTAAGGAACCTCTGATTTAATCGAAACCATGAACGAAACAATAAAATATGATATAATAAAGCCAACAAATA
>CAKURR010000011.1 GCA_934675735.1 uncultured Clostridia bacterium | reverse complement strand
CCCTTCATGCGCAGCTCGGAAACGCTGCCGCTGGTCGGAACCGGAAGCGCCACGACGGTGCCGGTGGTGCCGATCTTATCGACGATGTACTTGGCGGATTCAACGCCCATGCCCTCGTTGTCGCCGGTCACGCGGTACACGCCGTCCGCGTCGATGACGATATCGAAGTTCACGACGGTGATGCCGGAATCAATCGCGTTCTGAATCGGCACTTCCATGCCTTCCCACTGCGGGAACGCGACAATCGCCTGCGCGCCCCAGGTCATGAGGTCGTCCAGCTGGGTGGTCATTTCCTCGGCGTTGTTCGAGGTGTAGAGCTTGTAATCCACTTCGTCCGCCAGCGCGAGGCATTCCTGCTCGGCGTTATAGGCGACGCCCGCTACCCAGCCATGCGTGACGGCCGGCGCGAGAATGCCGATCTTGTACTTGCCCTCCGCAGAGCCCACGGCGCACAGCGCCAGACAGAGCACCAATGCCAGAGCGACAGCCAGAATCTTTTTCATACGTTCTTCCTCCTACTCAAAGATAGATTTGTTGGAGAAGCGGGCTGTTTTTCGTGCCTCCCGCTTTCTGTTGACCCTATTTTAGCATGCGTTCTGCGCATTGTCAATTCAAACGCGTTTATTTTCACAATTATGCATAAAATTATCGTTTTCGCGCCCGCCGAAGCTTTTTGTTTTTGTGCACATCTCAACTGATTTGTATCAAAAAACCGACATCCCCGCTTTTTTGTGTTTCCTTTTGCGCGCGCGCATGCTATAATGAGAGCAGTGTAAACGAGCGAAAACCGTATTCCCTCAATCCCAAACACAAGGAGGAATCATGTGATGAAACTGGGCTTTGTCAGCGCCATTCTGGACGGCTGGACTTTCGAGGAAATGATTGACACGGCGAGCGAAATGGGCTTTTCCTGTGTGGAAGTCGCTTGCTGGCCGCAGGGCAAGGCGGAGCGCCGCTATGCGGGCGTGAGCCATATCAACGTGGATAACCTGACCGACGAAAAGGCCGCGTATATTCTCGATTACTGCAAGGCGCGCAAGGTGGAAATCTCTTCCCTCGCCTATTACCCCAACACGATGGACGGCAATCCGGAAAAGCGCGCTTCCGTCGTCGCGCACCTGAAAAACGTGATTCGCGCCAGCCATAAGCTGGGCGTGAACATGGTCACGACGTTCATCGGCCGCGACCAGACGAAATCCGTCGAGCAGAACCTGGCGCTCGTGAAGGAGGTTTGGCCGCCGATTATCGCGCTGGCCGAAGAGCTGGGCGTCAAAATCGCCATCGAAAACTGCCCCATGCTGTTCGGCGAGGACCAGTGGCCGGGCGGCCAGAACCTGATGACCACGCCGCCGATTTGGCGCAAGGTTTTCGAGATTCTGCCCTCAAAGAATCTGGGCATCAACTACGATCCCTCCCACTTCGTGTGGCAGCAGATCGATTACCTGAAGCCGCTTTACGAGTTTAAGGATAAGATTTTCCACGTGCATTATAAGGATATCAAGCTCTTCCCCGAAAAGCTGCGCGAGGTCGGCGTGATGGCCTATCCGCTCGATTTCATGACCCCGAAGCTCCCCGGCTTGGGCGATGTGGATTGGGGCAAGTATGTCTCCGCCCTGACCGATATCGGCTATGACGGCTATACCTGCATCGAAATCGAGGATAAGGCGTTTGAAGGCAGCAAGGAGCGGATTCTCGATTCTCTCCGTCTCAGTAAGCGCTATATGGAACAGTTTGTGATTTAACCCCCCCCTGCACGCAATGGGCCCCGCTTCCGACTTGGAAGCGGGGCCCATTTTGATTTTCAATCCTTGCCTGTTTCGTTATTTCCTGTAAATAAGCAAATCAACTTACACAAATTCGGCAAACGGCTGCTCGTTGCAGGGACGCGCAGTGCGCGTCCGCGCTTTGTGCAGAATTTTTTGCTCATTTCATCGTTACTTGCCTTCCCGCCACTCCCGGATCATCTTCGCGGCAGAACGGGTCATCTCGCGGGAAAAGTCGCAGTTCCACTTGCGCTTGCAGTGCGCCGTTATCCAGCGTTCCAGCTCCTCGCCGTGCTTATCCTGACGGTTTTCGAGCATGCGCCGCATCTGCTCGGGGCCGCGCGGCTGATACGTGTTTTCAAACACGATGTCGCCGACCTCAAATCGCGCGGGCTTCCTGCGCGTCTTTTGAAATTCCGTGGGAATGCCGTAAACCGCCATGCAGACAGGCTTGACGTATTCCGGCAGGCCGAGGATTTCCCGCTGCTGCTCGCAACGCTCGATGATGTCGCCGATGTAGCACGAGCCGTAGCCCAGCGCATCCGCCGCGACGACGCTGGCGTGCGCCGCGATAATCGTATCCATCATCGCGAGCATCAGGTCGCCTTCGCCGGGTCTGCGCAGCTCCTCGCCCAAATCCAGCGTCGCGAACAGGTCATACCAGCGCTTGTAATCCGCGCAGAACACCAGCACCAGCGGCGCGGTGGCGATAAACGGCTGATTGTCGCACGTCTCGGAGAGCCGCTTTTTCTTTTCTTCATCCGTTATGCGAATCGCGCTCCAAAGCGTCATGTTGCCCGCGGTCGGCGCTTCGACGGCGGCGCGCAGAATCTTCTGCACGTCCTCTTCGGGAATGGCCTGCTTTTCGTAAGCGCGGATGCTCTTTCGGTTGCAGAGGAGTTCAATCGTTTCGTTATTCATCGTCATCATCCTCCCAAAGCTCTTCCAAAAATTTCTGCACGGCGGTGCGCGCGCGGTAAACGTCGTTGCGCTTTTCGCCCTGCCGCATCAGCTCGTCGCCCGCCTCGCGCATGTCCCTGCCCGCCATCAGCAATTCGAAAATGCGCGCCTCGAGGCTCGTGTCGGAGGCGGCCTTCTCCTCCTCCACGTGCACGTCGTGCAAATCCAGCACGAGACAATACTCGCCCTTTTCCGCCTTTTCGTTGGCGCGCAGCATGGCGAGCACCTCTTCGGCCGTGCCGCGGATGGTCTTTTCGTGCAGCTTGGTCAAATCGCAGCTGGCGCTGATGCGGCAGCCGGACAGGGTTTCGCAAATCACGCCGACCAAATCGATGACGCGGTGCGGCGACTCGTGCGCGACGGCAATCGGCACGCCCGTTCGCGCGATTTGCAGCAGCTTTTCGGAAAGCTCCCGCTTCTGGCGCGGCAGAAAGCCGTAAAACGCAAATTCCCGCGTGTCAAACCCGCTGACGGAAAGCGCGGAAGCCATCGCCGTCGGCCCGGGCACGGCCAGCACCTCGATGCCCGCCGCCGCGGCCTCCTTCGCCAGAAAACTGCCGGGATCGCTGATGCAGGGCGTGCCCGCGTCGGTGACGAGCGCCACATCCAAATCCTCTTCGAGCATGCGCGCGACGAGCGGCGCGGCGCGGTTTTCCTCGTTATGCTGATGGTTTGAGACGCAGGGCGTGTCGATTTCAAAGTGATTGAGCAGCGCGCGGGTCACGCGGGTATCCTCGGCGGCGATGAGGTCGCAGTCCCTGAGCGTTTGCAGCGCCCGCGCGCTGATATCGGACAGGTTGCCGATGGGCGTGGCGACGATAAAAAGACGCGGCATGTTTATTCCTCCGATTCGGTGTAGCACTCGACCTGAACCCCGGCCTCTTTGAAGATATCCAGCGCGAAATCATCCGGATAGCCGCTGTGATAGACCACGCGCACAATGCCCGCGTTGACAATCATCTTTGCGCAGAGGATGCACGGCTGATGGGTGCAGTAGAGCGTCGAGCCGTCGATATTCACGCCCAGCTTGGCCGCCTGAATGATGGCGTTCTGTTCCGCGTGCACCGCGTAGCACATCTCGTGCCGCGTGCCGGAGGGAATGCCGAGCTTTTTGCGCAGGCACTCGCCGCGCTCCACACAGGTTTTCACGCCCGAGGGCGCGCCGTTATAGCCGGTGGTCATCACGCGCTTATCCTTGACGATGACCGCGCCGATTTTGCGCTCCTCCTGATAGCAGCTCGCCCAAGTTGAAACGAGCTGCGCCATTTCCATAAAACGGTGATCCCACTTGGTAAACATCTGTCGCTCTCCTTTTTGATGCCGGGACTTGCGGGGCGCTGCCCCGCACCCTGCCAGAAACCTGAGGTTTCTGGACTTCCCAGTTTGGGATTGATATATAGGCTGCTTTAATCAAGTTTTATCCTGATTTCAAAGTGGAAGGTCAAGGGAACTCAGTTCCCTTGCGGGGTTTGGGGCAAAGCCCCAACACATACCCCATCCCCCTCGCGCATACGCTCCACGGGTGATGGTCGTGCGCGGTAAAACGCTGATTCAAAAAACGCTCTTTTTGAGCGCATCGCATTTCGCGGTTCGTTCGGTCGGCTTCCTGCTGCGGCTGTGGCTCTCCCGCGAGCTGGGCGCGCAGACAATGGGCCTCGTCGAGCTGGCGCAGAGCGCGCAGATGCTGCTCATCACGCCCGTCGTCACGGGCCTGCCCGCCGCCGTGTCGCGCATGTGCGCCAAAACGGAGGGCGCGCACCGGGTGCGCGTCGTGCGCTGCGCGCTGCTGCTTGCCCTGCCCGTCAGCCTGCTGATTGCCGCGCTCGCGTTTTGCTTCCGCGAGCCGCTTTGCCTGTGGCTCGGCGACGTGCAAACGCTGCCCGCGCTGCTGTGCTTTCTGCCATGCATCCCGATTCTCGGCGTGTCGTGCGTGCTGAACGGCTACTATTACGGCATCGGCCGCCCCGTTCCGCCCGCCCTCGGCGAACTGCTCGAGCAAATCGTCCGCGCGCTGCTGTGCGTGCGGCTGGTCTACGGTCTGCGCGGCCGGCCGACGCCGCTTCGCGCGGCGATTCCTGCCGCTGCCACGCTGGCGGGCGAAACCGCCGGACTCATTCTGATGCTCATACTCGGCGCGCGGCTCGTGCTCTTCGCCCGCGGCGAAGGTCTGCGCAAACCGATTTTCCGCGAGCTGCTCGCGCTGGCCCTGCCGCTGACGGGCATGCGCCTTGTCTCCTCGCTGATGCAGACGGTCAACGCGACGCTCATCCCCGCGCGGCTTCGGCTGTTCGGTCTTTCCGCCGCAGAAGCGATGGCGAGTCTCGGCGTGTTCCACGGCATGCTCAAGCCTGTTTTGTTCATGCCCTCGTTTGTCACATGCAGTCTGAGCATGGCCGCCGCGCCCGAATTGACGAAACGGCAGACGGACGGCCGCCCGCTCTGCGCGCTCGCCACGCGGATGATTTTCGCGTCCCTCGCCGTCGGCGCGGCGGCGGCGGTCGGCGTGTGGCTGTTCGCGCCGCTGATTGCCAACGTCTTTTTCCGTCAGGCGGCGCTTCTGCCGCTGCTGCGCGGCTCGTGCGCGCTCATCCCGATGATCGCGGCGACGCACGTCTGCGGCGGCATCATGAATGCGCTCGGCCTGCAAAGCGCGTCGCTGAAAATCTCGCTGGCCTCGGGCCTGCTCGGCGTGCTGACGGTGCAGTTTCTCGTGCCCGTCATCGGCCTGTGGGGCGCGGTCGCCTCGCTCGGCGCGGTGCAGGGGCTGACGCTGCTGCTCAGCCTGACGGCGCTCAGGCGTTCAGGATGTATTGCTCGATGACGCTGACCAGACCGTCCTCGTCGTTCGTGCCCGTCACGGCGTCGGCGGCGGCCTTGACTTCCGGCTGGGCGTTGCCCATCGCCACGCCGAGGCCCGCGTATCGAATCATCGCCAAATCGTTCAGCCCGTCGCCGCACGCGATAACGTCCTCGCGTTCCAGCCCCAGGCGCTCGATAAGGCCCGCAATCGCCGCGCCCTTATCCACGCCGCGCGGCATGATTTCGATGAAGAACGGCTCGCTGCGGTAGACGCTCAGCCTGCCCATGAAGCGGCGGGCCAGGCGCTTTTCGTGCTCCGCCGCGCGCACGGGCGGCGCGGTGAGCAGCGTCTTGAACATGTCCACGCCGTGGTAATCGTCGAAGTTTTCCACCATCACGCGATTAAAGCCGTTGAGCACAGTTTCCCGCTCCAGATAACGGTCCACGCGCGTGCCGCAGACGACCGTATTGCCGTCGTAGATGCACATGCCCAAGTCGTGTTCGCGGGCATAATCGAGCATCCACGGCGCAACGTAATCGGGCAGCACGTTTTTATACACAATCTCGCCATTCTGCATGTTGGTGACGCACGCGCCGTTGTAGCTGATGGCGTAATTGCCGTATTTCGCCAGCTCCAGCTCGCCGATGTAGCGCCGCATGCCGCCCGTCGGCCGGCCGGAAGCCAGCGCGACCGCGTGCCCCATCTGCTCGATTTTGAGAATCGCCTCCAGCGTTTTGGGCGTGATATCCTTCTGCGTGTTGGTCAGCGTGCCGTCGATATCCAGCACGAGCAGTTTTCTCTTTTTCATGTTCCCCTGTCCTCTCCGTTCCGCCGCGTCGGCGCGCTTAAACGGCGTTTTTCGCCCTGTCGCACGCCGCGACGTGCATCTGCGCGGTTTTGGCGCTGGCGGCAATCTGATCAATGACGGCGAAAACCGTCTTTTCCATGTCGCTCCCCTTGCTGTAATCCGCCTTGACGGCGAAATCCACGCGCCCTTCGAGCAGCATTTCGTTGCTGACCCTGTCGTCATCCTGCCAGACCGCAATGGAATGGCCGCCGTTGAGCTTGGTCAGCTTCATACTCGGCACATCGGTCAGCCCGTCGCCGATATAAATCATGTTGGAAAACGGCACGCGCCGCTTTTCCTCCGGCATAAACTCGTTGAGCGCGCGGTGCTCGGTCACATCCAGCACGCCCTTGTTCACGCGGAACAGGAACTGCGTTTTGCTGGTGTAGTTGACCGCCATCGCGGGCCAGCAAGCCACGCCGTGCTCGTCGTAGCAGAACGACGCGGCGTAAATCTCCTTAAATTCCTTGGCAATCGGCGTACCCTCGATGATTTCCTTCAAGCCGGAAGAGATGATGTAGTGCTCCGGTTCCAGCCCGCGGTTTTCTGCATATTCGTTCACGCGCGCAAACCAGTCGCTCACGCCGTCAAAGAGCTGCACATCCTCGCCCAGCGCCCGCAGCATGTTGCGGTTGACAATCAGCTTGCCCTTCGCTTCTTCCAGCATCATATACATATAGGCCAGAATCTGGTCCATCTGGTTTTGTTTCATCGCGGTGACGCACTTGTGCCAGAACGCGTCGGCCTCCATGCCCAAATCCGGAATGAAGCCGTATTCCTGCATATCCCTCGGGGAAAGCGTATGGTCAAAATCATACATAATCGCCAGAATCGGACGTTTTTCCATGCAAAAATCCTCCTTTGCGCGCGTTTTTGATTCATTTATTATACGCAATTTGCTTTCATGTGTCAATTCTGCGGATGCACCGAAAAAACAAATGTTGAATCTGTGCGCGGTTTGCTTCATTCTCCCCCTTGACAGAACGGCTCGACTTCTGTATAATGCTAATTGTTAGCTCAAACTAACGAAAAATTATTTCGCGATTGGGCTGCATATTTTTTTGAATGCGAGTTAGAATATACTAACTTATCTTCCGAGGAGATGTCCGCCATGTCCATCGTCCCCATGCTCATCGACCACTGTTCGCCCACGCTGGCGAGCCTTAAATGCGGCAGTCTGTTCAGCATTCGGCCCGAGGATATGGCGTATACGATGCGCGAAGCGCAGACGCTCTCCGACGAGCTTGCGCCCAAGGGGCTGGCCATCCGCGTCATCGACGTGGGCGACGGACGTGCGCTGTGCTATCTCTATCGCCCGTGCCAGCTGTGCCGCGTGCTCGCGTGCGAAAAGGAAGCCGCCTTTCTGACCGAGCAGGGCTACCCGTATCTGACGGTGGAGGACGCGGTGGATTTGCTCTGTGCGCGGCTCTCGCAGGGCGGCGCGTTTCCGCATGAAATCGGCCTGTTTCTGGGCTATCCGATTGACGACGTCGTCGCGTTCATCGCCAACAAAGGGCGCAACTGCCTGTGCTGCGGCTGCTGGAAATGCTACACCGACGCATGCGCCGCGCAGAAAGCGTTTGATAAATTCCGCAAGTGCACCAGCGTCTACAAGCGCCTGTTCGCCTGCGGAAGGACGCTCGACCAGCTCGCGGTCGCCGTATAATTTTGCCTGAACGGGAGAAACTCCCGTGATATAGAAAGGAGATTTTCAAATGAGTCAAGTTGCTGTTGTGTATTGGAGCGGAACGGGCCATACCGAAGCGATGGCGCAGGCTGTCGCCGCCGCCGCTCAGGCCGATCTTTTCACCGCCGCCGAGTTCGATGCGGACAAGGCCGCGAATTACGCCGCGATTGCTTTCGGCTGCCCGTCCATGGGCGCCGAGCAGCTGGAGGATTCCGAGTTTGAGCCAATGTTTGAGGCCGTGAAGCCGTCTCTGGCGGGCAAGAAGGTCGCGCTGTTCGGCTCTTACGGCTGGGGCGGCGGCGAATGGATGCGCACGTGGGAGAGCGACTGCGCGGCTGCGGGCATCACGCTCTGCGCCGAGAGCGTCATCTGCCAGGACGAGCCGGACGATGCTGCGATTGCCGCCTGCACCGCGCTGGGCGAAGCGCTGAAGTAAGCAGAACGGGGTTACGTTGGGCTGCCGCCCAAACCTGCCTGAGGAACGCGTTCCTCAGACTCCTTTCTTTCTGCTTTTCTATCGAAAATATCACGAAACGGGGTTGTCTGTCGACAACCCCGTTATCATTTATGGAGGGAAATCCAAGAACCTCAGGTTCTTGGCGGGTGCTTGAGGGCAGCGCCCTCAACGTTTCCTTTACAGATACTTCGCTATGCTCTCAAACACGCGCCCATCCTCCGCCGTCACCGCATCGGCGCAGCAGAGCGAATTGAGCACGGCCTCCTGCGTCGCCTCGGCGATGGCGCGGAAGGCCAGTTCCAGCGTGTGCTCGGTCAGCACCTGCTGGGTGATGACGCGGTGCATGCCGCCCGCAGGCATGCGGTTGGCCGTCGTGAAGCCAATCATCACATCACCGCTGCCGTGGCCGAAATACGAGCCGCAGCGCGCCAAACCGACCGAGCAGCGCTTGATGATGCGCCGAAGCTGTCTGTCCGACACGGGCAGATCCGTCGCCGTCACCATCATAATCGAGCCGCGGTCGTTCGGTTCCGGTGCGGGCTGCGCGTTCCGTTTGGCGATAATCTCCTCGCCGAGCCGCCGATTGCAGACTGTCAGCTCTTCCAGACAGCCGTGGTTGCTCTGCACCAGCACGCCGAGGGTATACGTCTTGCCCGCGACTTCGATTTGCCGCGAAGCCGACCCGATACCGCCCTTGAGCCCGTGGCAGACCGTGCCTGCGCCCGCGCCAACGTCGCCCTCGTCGAAATCCCTGCACGCGTTGGCGATGGCTTCGCGCACATGTGCCTCATGAATCGGCCTGTCCGCAATCGCGTTGAGCTGCGCGTCGTTGCACTCGCCGACCACGGGATTTATGGAATGCATCGCCACGTGCTCTTTCGCGCAGCGCTCGGCCATCACCGTCACCAGCGCGTCGTGCACCAGCCCGACGTTCAGCGTGTTGGTCAGCGCAATCGGCGTTTCCAGCGTGCCCAGCTCATCCACCTGCACAAGCCCCGCCGTCTTGCCAAAGCCGTTGAGCACAAAGCTCGCGGCGGTCAGCTTTTTGGCGAACATGTTATCCTCGCACGGCAGAATGACGGTCACGCCCGTGTGGTGGCGCGCGTCGCGCACGGTCGCGTGGCCGACGGTCACGCCCGCCACGTCGGTGATTTTATCCAGCGGGCCGGTCGGCAGCGTGCCGACGCGAATGCCGTAATCCGAAATTCTCTTGCAGTTCATGCTCATTCCCCCTGTATCACGTTTCCGATGTGCTCGGCCGCCCGGGCCGCGGCGGCCTGTTCCGTCGCCGTCAGGCTTTGGAGCGCCTGCTCGTCCTCGGCATCGACCACGCGGTAGACAATGCCGCTGTCCTCCCGCTGTCTGGCAATGTAGAGCGGCACGACCTTGAGTTTCCCGGGCGACGCACATCGTGTCGTCGGGTCATAGGTCATTTCCAGCCGCACCGCCATGCCCGCGGTGTTTCCGCTGTCCCGCGCGTCCGTCAGCAGGCACCCAAGCGAATAACAGACGACCGTTTCATACGTCAATCCGTCGCTTCGCACGGTTTGCAGCCGTTCGATGCTCTGCGCCACGTTGGGGTGCGTGCCGAGAATCACATCCGCCCCCGCCTGTGCCATTTCGCGTGCCAGGGCGCGCACCGTATCGGGTGTCTGCGCACGGTTTTTCGTGCCCCAGTGCGGCAAAACGACGACGATATTCGCGCCGTCCACGCGCGCCTGCGTGATATCGCGCACCACGCGGCGGCTGTCCATCATCGCGAGCACGCCGCGGCTGTCGCCCCGCGTGCGCTCGCTGCCCTCGTCGCTCAAGCCGTAGGTATACGCCAGCACGGCCACCTGCACGCCGCCGATTCGCAGCATCACCGCGCCCGTGTTCACGCCGTCGGGATACGCGCCCGCGTAGCCCATCGAGCGGCTGACCAGCTCGCCCGCCGTGATATCCAGCCCGTCATACCCCTTATCCAGCGCGCGTTCCGTCGCCAGCGACACGAAGTTCACGCCGACGGCGCGCAGCGCATCGAGAATCTGCGGCGACGTGTTGTAATTGCCGTATCCCTTTTCGCGCCCCGCCGCCAGCGTTTCGAGCGTGACGACGGAAAGGTCCGCGTCGGCCAGCGCGCCGGAAAGCCCCGCAAAGGTCTCGGTGAAATCGTAGTGATCCGTTCCCTCCTGCGCGCTGTCGCGGACGGATTTGGGCGCATACACCGTGCCCGCCGCGGCGATGGTGATGCTTCTGGGCTGTTCGGTCGGCGCGGCGCTCGGCGGCGGCTCGGCCGTGGGCCCTCGGGTGGCGGCGGGTTCGGGCGTAGGCGCGGCAGTCGGCGCATCCGTCGGAAGCGGCTCTGCCGTCTCGGCCTGCTCGGCGAGCATGCCGAACGCGGCGCGCGTCCGATCGTAAACGCCGCTTCCGCCAATCATCATCAGGAACGCCGCCATGCCGATAACGACAAACAGCGTGATGAGCAGCATCACGATGCTGCCCAGCGAAAACCTCGGCTTTTTCACAGCGTTCCCTCCTTTTTATAGGTTGAATTTATTATACACCGAAATCATCTTTTCGGAAAGATAGAAAAAAGGACGCATCCGGCCAAGCCGAACACGTCCGCAAGCTCTGAAATTAGGCCTGAGCCGGAGCGCCCACCGGGCAATTCTCCGCGCAAGCGCCGCAATCGATGCAGGTATCCGCGTCGATCACATACTTGCCGTCACCCTCGCTGATCGCGCTCACCGGGCAGTTGCTGGCGCACACGCCGCAAGAGATGCAGTCATCAGAAATCTGATAAGCCATACATTTCACCTCCCTTTGTTAAGGATCACTCCCGAGAAGCATTTTAACACGATCGAGGGCGAAATGCAAGGTTTTTGTGAAAATTTACGGTTCTGATTCTGCAAAAAAACTGTTTTTAATTCCCAGTTTTTCGATATGAATCCATGAAAAAACGGCCTTTGCGGCGTTTTTCGCGCAAAGGCCGTTGTTATGCATATCTAACAAATCTCACAGCAGGTCCTGCCGGTTCTCATCCTCGCGGATTTCCAGCACGTCGACGACTTCGACCGCCTTCTGCTCCACGACGGGCGGCTGCTCGGCTTCCGGCGTCGGCTGAGGACGGGCCGGCTGCTGCGCCTGCACGGGCGCTTGTTCCCCCGCCGTCTGTTCCGGTCGGGGCGGCCTGTCGTTCGGTCTGCGCGGCGGCCTCGGGCCTCTCTCCGGCTTCGGCGGGCGTTCGCCGCGTTCCGGTTTCGGGCCGCGCTCGGGGCGCGACGGGCGTTCGGCATGCTCGGGCCTGTCGCCCCTCGGCGCTCGGGGCGGGCGCGTGTCGTTTCTGCGCGGCGGCGCGGGGCGCTCGGCGGGCTGCTCGGCGCTTTCGCTCTGCGGCGCTTCCTGGGCGTTCTCCGACGTCGGGGCGCTCTCCTGTTCCTCTTCGGGGCGGAGCGGCTTGCGCTCCTCGCGCTCGGGGCGCTGGCAATCGTCGATGGCGTACTCGCGCAGTTCAAACGAATCGCCTACCGCGATGCGCACGCGCACCGTCTCTTCCAAAACATTGATGGCGTTGATGACGCCCACGCCGTCCGGCGTGATGATTTCGCGGCCCACGCGCGGCATGCGCTTGCGCGTCTGCTCGTAGTTGTCCTGCTCATATTTCAGGCAGCACATCAGGCGGTCGCACAGGCCGGAAATCTTCGTCGGGTTGAGCGAAAGATTCTGCTCCTTCGCCATCTTGATGGAAACCGGCGTGAAATCGCTCAAAAACGTGCGGCAGCAAATCGGCCTGCCGCACGGGCCGATGCCGCCAAGCATCTTCGCCTCGTCGCGCACGCCGATTTGGCGCAGCTCGATGCGGGTTTTGAAAATGCTCGCCAGACTCTTGACCAGCATGCGGAAATCCACGCGGCCGTTGGCGGTGAAATAAAAGATGATTTTGGAGCGGTCGAACGCGTATTCCACGTCCACCAGCTTCATTTCCAGCTTGTGCTCGGCAATGCGGTCGATGGCGATGTCAAACGCCTCTTTTTCCGCCTGCTCGTTGCGCTTCTGCATGGCCAAATCCTGCTCGGTAGCGATGCGGATAATCGGCTTGAGCGGCAAAACCACGCGCTCATCCGGCACATCCATAATGCCGCTCATGCACTCGCCCAGCTCCACGCCGCGCGCCGTCTCCGTCACCACACTCATGCCGTTGTGCAGGTCCAGCCCGTTGGGGTCAAAGTCGTATAATTTGGCGGCGCGCTTGAAGCGCACCCTGATTACCATGGCCATTTGGCATATTCCTCCGATATTTGAAGCAGGATGGTTTCAAACGCCGAGGCGAACGCGACGTTGCCGGCGAGCATCATGCGCGCGCGCCGCAGCGTTTCCATCAGCGTCAGGCCCCCCGAGAGCGGCACGCGGGCCGCATAATCCAGCGCTTCGCGTGCGTAGCCCGCGTCGGCAATGGATGCGCCGCCCGCCTGCTGCACCAGAATGTCGCGCAGCGCGATTTCCAGCGTATCCAGCACAAGCTGCTGCCGCTCCTTATCCTCCTTATAAACGTTCACCACGCCGAGCGCATCCGACGGGCGGTGAACCGAAAACACGTTGTGCGTCAGCTCCATGCGCAGTTCGAGCCGGCTGTCGTCGATTTCCAGCGCGCGGCCGACGCAGCCCTCCGCCATGCGCGCCTTTTTTTTCGCCGCCTCCGGCGTTTGGCCGAGGGCAATCAGGCGCTTTTGGCAGGCTTCCTCCGTCAGCGGATGAAACCGCACGACGCGGCAGCGGGAAACGACCGTCGGCAGCAGCGCCGCGGGCTGATCCGTTATCAGGAAGAACACCGTCCGCTCGGGCGGCTCCTCCAGCGTTTTAAGCAGGCAGTTCTGCGCGGCCGCGTTCATCCGCTCGGCCTGCGGGATGAGGATGATCTTCGCGCCGTCCTCAAAGCTCTTGACCGCGACGGTGTCGAGCACGCCGCGCATCACGCCGACGCCGATTTGCTGCTTGCCCTTTTCAGGCACGACGGTGTGCACGTCCGGATGCGTGCCCGAAAGCACGCGCCGGCACGGGCCGCACACCCCGCAGGGCTTATGCGCCCCGCGGCAGAGCGCGGCCATAGTGCAAAGCTGCGCGGCGGAACGTTTGCCCGTGCCGCCCGGCCCTGTCAGCAGGTAGGCATGGACATAGCTCCCCCGCGCAAAATCGTTTTGCAGTTGACCGATGAGCGCAGACTGCCCCGCAAGATCCGCAAAGGCAATCATATTACACCTTGAGGAACTGGCTGACCTCCAGCACGAACACCGTCGCGCCGCCGACCGTCACGCGAATCGGATACGGCACATACACGCCGCCCGCGCCGCCCATGGGCGTGGTGGAAGCGGTAATCTGTTCGCGGCTCTTGCAGATTTTTTCAATCACGTCGAGCGCATCCTGAAGCTTGTCGTCCTCCACGCCGCTGATGAGCGTGGTGTTGCCCGCGCGCAGGAAGCCGCCGGTCGTGGCCAGCTTCGTGACGCCGAATCCCTTATCCATCAGTGCGGAAACCAAGCGGCCCGCATCTTCATCCTGAACAATTGCAATGATGAGTTTCATAGATCTATCCCTCCATGTTTGGTTTATGGAAGTGCAACTCCGGTGAAACGGAGAAACATTCTTGCGTTTATTATACAAGAAAAGCGCCCAAAATGCTAGACCTGATTTGGGCGCTTTCCGAAAATTCAATTAGATGGCGCGGGTCGCGTGCTTAAGCCACGCGCGCTCGTCGTCGTCACGCATCAGCGGCAGAAGCGTTTTCTGCACAAAGGCGTGGTAGTCGTTGAGCCAGCCGCGCTGGCGCGGGCTCATCTGCTCGGGCACCACCGCGTCCAAATCGATGGGCGCGCAGGTGATGATTTCAAACCCGAGGAACTGGCCGTATTCGTTTTCCTCCAGCTTGCGGCAGACCAGCTCGTTCTCCGTGCGGATGCCGTGGCTGCCCTCGATATACACGCCCGGCTCGTCGGTGGTCACCATGCCCGGCTCCTGCACGGTATCCTCATTGCGGGCCGGGGATTTATACCAGCGGAAGCTGTTTGGCCCTTCGTGCACGCTCATCAGGTAGCTGACACCGTGGCCCGTGCCGCAGCGGTAGTCGATGCCCATATCCCAAATCGGGCCGCGCGCGAGGATATCCAGGCCGATGCCCGTCATGCCGTGCAGGAATTTGGCGTTCGCCAGATTCAGCATGCTGCACAGCACCGCCGTGAAGTGCTTCTTCTGCTCGTCCGTCACGGGGCCGAGCGCGAAGGTGCGGGTGATATCCGTCGTACCTTCCAGATACTGTCCGCCGGAATCGATGAGCAGCAGGTCGCGCGGCTCGACGGTCGCGTCGGTTTCTGGCGTGGCGCTGTAATGCATCATTGCGGCGTTGGCGCGGTAGGCGCAGATGGTGTTGAAGCTCGGGGAGAGGAAGTGCTCCTGCTCTTGGCGGAAGGCGAGCATCTTGTCGCTGACGCTGATTTCCGTCATCGGGATTTTGCCGACGTTCTGCTTGAGCCAATACATCAGGTGCGTCACCGCCGCGCCGTCCTTCACATGCGCCTTGCGAAGGTTTTCCAGCTCGACCTCGTTTTTGATGGCCTTCATGCGCGTGGAGGGGTTTTCCGCGCGGATGATTTCGGCCTTTTCCAGCGCGCTCATCAGGGCGGCGGTCAGCTTGGATGCATCCGCCAGCACCTTGACGTCCGGTTCAAGCCCCTGCAAAGCCGGAATGATATCATCATAGCCGCGCACGTTCACGCCCTCGTCGGCGAGCGTCCTGCGCATTTCCGCATCGACCTTGGTTTCATCGACGAACCAGTTGGCGTGCTTCTGCCCGATGACCAGATAGCTCATCACCACGGGCGTATTGAGCACGTCGCCGCCGCGCACGTTGAGCACCCACGCGATATCATCCAGCACGTTGAGCACATGCAGCTGTGCGCCGCGCTCGGCCATGACCTTGCGAATCGCGGCGACCTTATTCTGCACGCTTTCGCCTGCATACCGCTCGTCGAGGATGAACGCCTTTTCCTTCGGCATCGGCGGGCGATCCGTCCACAAATCGTTAAACCAGTCGCCCGTATCGCGCAGCAGCGCGCCGCTGCCCGCGACCGCCGCGCGCATATCCTCGGCGAATTTTTCGCTGATCACGCCGAAATCCACGCCCAGCGCGTCGTTTTCATGCAGCAATTTCGCGAGGTATTCCTCCAGCGTCGGCGTGCCCGCCGTACCCATGCGCATCAGGGTGATGCCGCTGCCGGCAATCTGCTGTTCGGCCTGGATGAAGTATCGGCCGTCCACAAACAGCGCCGCCTCGTTTTCGCCGACGACGAGCGTGCCCGCCGAGCCGGTGAAGCCGGAAAGCCACTGACGCGTCTTAAAATGGTCGGCAATATATTCCGAAGCATGGCTGTCCGCCGTCGGCACGATGACCGCGGCAAAGTTCTCATCCTTCATCCGCGCCCGAAACGCGGCGATTTTTTCCGTAACCTGCATCGCAAATCCCTCCGTCTTTCAGATGTAGTCTTATTATACACCTATAACACGCGCGCGGGAAGGGGTTTTTGGGACTTCGTCCCAAGCCCTACCAGAAACCTGAGGTTTCCGGACTTCCCTCTTTCGTTTATCGCTTCGCGATAAACGGACGCTCAATGTTTTTGACTTTATTCTTGCGAAGGTTTACAAACCTCCTTTTTTTCGCTAAAATAACAGTCAGATACGATTCATTCGCGAAGCGAATGTAAGTGGGAAGTGCGGGAACGGAACGAACGCCCGCTGCGCGGGACACAGCGAGTGACGTTCCGGGTTCCTGCCGGAGCTCGAGACAGAGTCTCGAACTTTCCCCCACACGGAGGTGCTCATGAATACCAGACATGCTCAACTCGTGCTCGCCGTCGTTCGTGAAGGCAGCTTCACCGCGGCGGCCAAATCGCTTTTCGTCACCCAGCCGACGCTCTCCCAGCAGATTCGGCAGATCGAGCAGCAGCTCGGCGCGCCCATCTTCGCGCGCAGCACAACGCCCGTCTCGCTCACCCCTGCCGGGCAAATCTACGTGCAGGCCGCACGCCGCTTTCTGCAAATCGAAACGCAGATGAACGAATCCCTCGCCGCGCTCTCCGGCCATACCGCGGGCCTGCTGCGTCTCGGCCTGCCCCAGCGGCGCGCCGACGAGCTTCTGCCGCAGGTGCTCGCCGAGTTTCAGGCCGCCTACCCCGAAGTGCGCGTGCAGACCGTCTCCCCGCCCTGTGTCGAGCTGGAGCGCATGCTGCTGGGCAGCGAGCTGGATATGGCGCTCATCTCCGGCGAAGCCGACAACGACAAGCTGGATTATCAGCTCATCGCGTCCGACGAAGTCGTGCTGCTGGCCGGCCGCAAGACGAAGCTCGCCCAGCGCATCCCCTCCGGCTCGACCGTAAGCCTAAGCGCGTGCGAAGGGGAGCGGTTTGTTCTGCCCGCCGAAACCCTGCCGTTCGCCCGCGCCTACGACGAGCTGCTCGCCCGCGCGGGGCTTTCGCCCTTCGTCGCCCTCCGCACGGATGATTCCCAGTGTGCCAAGCGCGTCTGCGCAGGCGGCTCGCTGGTGATGCTCTGCCCGTTCATCACCCTGCTGAGCGACACGCCCGCCATGCAGCAGCTTTCGCATTACCGCCTGAGCGACACGCTCTTCGCCCCGCTGTATATGGCGCACCCGAAGGATATGCCGCTCACACCCTACGCCCAGACGCTCCACGCCATGATGAGCAATCGGTTCAGGGCGATGACGGCGTACAGGCTGTAGCGGCCGATTTGCTGCCATTCCCTATAAAATCAAAAAAGAGCCTTTACGGCTCTTTCAGCTTGTTGACATAAGCAAACTTGGCTTGAATAGCAAAATCAAGAAATTCAGCCATTCTTTCATTTGCGAAAAGGGCTATTCTCCCCCCTTCGGGGGGAGAATAGCTTTTTGTCCACAGTCTGAAAGAGCCTTTACGGCTCTTTTTGATTGCTCTTATTCGTCGTCATCCTCTTCGTCCTCTTCTTCTTCATCGTCCTCGTCGTCATCCTCATCGTCCTCACTCTGCTTTTTCTTATAGATGACAGACGAAATCAGGATGCTCAGCTCATACAGGCCAATCATCGGCACGGCGACCATGAACTGAGAGACGACGTCCGGCGGCGTGATGACCGCCGCGATAACGAAAATCACCGGAATGGCATAGCGCCGCACCTTGCGCAGAATATCCGGCGTGAGAATGCCGAGCTTGGTGAGCACAAAGGCGAGCATCGGCTCTTCAAACACAACGCCGAAGGTCAGCAGCATGCCGATCATGAAATCCAGATAGCTGGCGACGGAAATCGCCGAGCTGATGAAATCCGACGCGCTGAAATTGACCAGGAACTGAATCATGAACGGCAGGGCGATCATGTAGCTGAACAGCGCGCCCAGACAGAAGAAGAAAAATCCGCCCAGAAGCGCGGGCTTGATGGCCCGCTTTTCTTTTTTGGTGAGTGCCGGCGCGACAAAGCCCCAGATTTCAAAGACCAGCAGCGGCGAAACCACCACGACCGCCAGCACGAGCGCCAGCTTGAAATACGAGGTGAGCAGTTCCGACGGGGACAGATACACGTATTGGAAGCCCGCGTCCAGGCCCATTTGCAGCATGGCGTTGGCCAGCGGCTTGATGATGGCAAAGCACGCGACGAACGCAACCACCAGCGCGGTCACGCTCAGCGCGATGCGATTGCGGATTTCACGCAGATGGCCCACCAGCGACATATTGGCCTGATCGTTTTTCGCGCTCATCTCATTTCACCGTCCGTTTCGTTTTTTGCAGAAGAGATGCTTCCCTCGCTCGGAGAGAAGCATCCGTATCCCGTTTTGAAATCAGGCGTCCTCTTCCTCGTCGTCCTCATCGTCGTCCTTCTTGGCGGCGGGCTTTTTCTTCTTTTTCTTCACGACGACTTCTTCCTCGTCGTCCTCGTCATCGTCGTCCGCGCCGTCGTTCATGCCCTTGCGGAAGCTGCCCAGCGTCTTGCCCAGCGAGCGGCCCAGCTTCGGCAGCGCTTTCGGCCCAAAGATAATCAACACAATCGCCAGCACAACCAGCAGTTCGGTCGTTCCAATCTTACCCATAAAAAAGTTCCTCCTTTATTCGGCGTCAGCGCTCCGCTGAGCGTCGTTTGCTTCGCTTTGTTGTTCGGTCTGCGCGCCGTCCTCCGGCTGCGCCGCTTCGGCCTTGGCCTCGGTTTGGCTTTCTTCTTTGCTTTCTTCCGCCTTCGTTTCGTCCTTCGGCGGTTCGGGCTTGTCGTCCGTCTCGTCCGTTTCCGGCTCGACGGGCTTTTTCTTCTTTTTCTTTTTGGGATTCAGTTTTTCGTCCGCTTCTTTTTTCGTCTTGCTGATTTCATCGTCCGCGTCCCTGAACGCCTTGCGCATGGTTTTCTGCGCGTCCGCGATTTCATCGCTCACTTCGCGGAACTCGTCGCTGGCCTCGCGCAAATCGCTCGTCGCGTCGTTCATATATTTTTTGAACGAGCCGACCGCCTTGCCCAGCGTGCGCGCCGCCTTGGGCAGGCGCTCCGGGCCGATGGCCAGCATCGCGACAATCAGGATGACAATCAGCTCCATCGAACCGATTTTTGCCATTCGTGAATCCTCCCGACTTCGTTCGCTTTGTAATTTTTTACAAAGCCGTTTTTGTACTGAACGCAGTATATCACATCCGCGCAGCCTATGCAAGCCGTTTTGTGAAATTTTTGCGACTCTTTTCTCCTTTTCGCGCATCGTGGCTTTGTAAGATTTTACATGTCGAAAACGCCCGCATCCGGCAGCGCCAGCATCTTGTAGGTGCACATCATCATCAGCCGCTTCTGCCCGTCGGGGCGGCCGCCGATGACGGCCTCCATCTTGCGCACCTGATATTCCAGCGTGTTGCGGTGAATGCCCAGCTGGCGGGCGGCTTTTTTCAAATCCATAAAGTTCAGCAGATAGGCGTACAGCGCCCGCGAAAGCGCCGAGCCGCGCGTCGCGTCCTCATCCATCACGCGGATGACGTCCTCGCACAGATACGGCGCGAGGGACATCTTCCGCTCCAGCGCCATGAAGAACAGTGTCGAGCCGATATCGCGCAGATACACCGTCTGCGCGCCCGCCGCCAGCAGCGCAAACCGACAGAGCCGAAGCTGCACGTTCAGCCGCTCAAACGCAAACGGCTGAGAAACCGCCATGCCCGCGCGCGCCGCCTCGCACAGCGGCCCCGCCGCCTCGGCAAACGCGCCGATACTTTCGGGTGGGAGCGCGAAAAACAGCGTCTCGTCGTCAAACGCCGCGACGGGGTTTTGCGGCAGGCCGCACAGCGCCAGCGTCAGTTTCGCGCGCTTTGCGTCGCTCAGGCCGCCCACGCCGACCGCCGCGACGGCGAGCGCAAAACGACCGCCGCTCGGCGCGCTTCCCCCGTCCGCGCGCTCGGCAAAGCGCCAAAGCGCCGCGCGCGCCGCGCCGCCGTCAAACGGCGCGTCCGCCTCGGGACGCGTTTCGCCGCCGACGCCTTCCCTGAGCCAGAGCGCAAACAGCAGCTCAAAGCAGGTGTTCATGTCGCTCAAATCCAGCGCAAAGCGTTCTTCGATTCGGCGCATGCGGTAAGCCAGCGTGTTGCGGTGCACGCTCAGCGTCTCCGCCGCGTGCCGCAGGTTCAGCCCGCTGCTCAGATACGCATGCAGACTGCGCACATACTGCGCCTGTTCCTGCTCGTCGAGCCGCGCAAGGCCCTCAATCGCCGCGTCGCAGAAATCCGCCGCGCAGAAGCCCTGCGCCTCCAGCGCCGCCTTCGCCGCGCGCAGAAGCGCCGCCTCGCCGTAGGTCTCCATATCATACAGCATGCGCCCGGGCGCAACGGCGCGGCCCGTTTCCAGCGCGATGCGTGCCTTGGTCAGGCAGCCGCGCGCCGACGCGGCCAGCGCAAACGGCCCGCTCAGCCCCGCGCAAAGACCGCTTTCCCGCAGAATGCGCTCGATATCCGCGCGCCACTCTGCGCTCTGCGCTTCGTCGAAGAGCAGCGCCGTGCGCCCGTTTTCGTCGTAACGCGAAAAAGGCTTCTTGTTCAGAAGCCCCGTGAGTTTTTCGCCCGCGTTTTCCACCGTCAGGCAGCAGATGGCCCGACGATCGGGCTGCGCGAGCAGCGCCAAATCCGGATAGATGTCGTTCACCGCCCGCGCCCCCCTTCGCTTACACGCGCGTCTTGATTTTGGAAAGCACCTCTTCGCCGTTCACGAACACGGCCTTCGTGCGGCACTGGATGTCGCGCAGCGGGTTACCGTCGAAAATCGCGATATCCGCATCCTTGCCGGCCTCAAGCGAGCCGACGCGGCTGTCAATGCCCACGACATGCGCCGGATTGATGGTAATCGCGCGCCACGCGGATTCCTCCTTCATGCCCGCCTTGACGGCCAGACCCGCGCACAGCGGCAGGTAATACAGCGGAATGACCGGCGCATCCGTGATGATGCAGACCTCCAGCCCCGCGTTATCCAAAATGCCCGCGGTCGCAAAGCTCTTTTCCTTCAGCTCCTGCTTGGATTTCGAGCCGAACGACGGGCCGACCAGCACGGGCTTGCCCGCCTGCACCAGATGATTCACAATCAAATGGCCCTCGGTCACGTGGTCGAGCGTGATATCCACGTCAAATTCCTTCGCGATGCGCAGCGCGGTCAAAATATCGTCCGCGCGGTGCGCGTGCGCCTTGAGCGGAATCTGCCTGCGGATGACGGGCAGCAGCGCTTCCAGCTGCATGTCAAACGGGCGGGTCTTGGCCGCGTCCTTCTCCGCCGCTTCCACCTCCTGCGCATAGCGTTTCGCCTTGAAAAGCATCTCGCGCAGCTGGGCCGCGACGGCCATGCGCGTGACGGGCGCTTTGCGGCCGTTCTGGCCGTATGCGCCCTTCGGATTCTCGCCGAACGCGCACTTCATCGCCGCCGGATACTTGAGAATCATGTCGTCGATGCAGTCGCCGTAGAGCTTCATCGCCACAAACGAACCGCCCAGCACGTTCGCCGAGCCCGGACCCGTCACCGCCGAGGTCACGCCGCCGCCGATGGCGTTGCCGAAAGCCTCGTCCAGCGGATTGATGCCGTCGATGGCGCGGATTTCCGGCGTTACGGGGCCGGAATACTCGTTGGTGTCGTTGCCCTCCCAGCGCGTCGCTTCCTCGTGCACGCCGATGTGGCAGTGCGCGTCGATGAAGCCCGGGGTGACGACGCAGCCCGCCGCGTCGATGACCTCCGTGCCCGCCGGAATGTCGAGGTTCTGCCCCACCGCGACGATTTTGCCGCTGTCGATGAGAATCTGCCCGTTCGCAATGTCTCCGTTGGTAATCGTCTTGACCAGACCGCCCTGAATGAGTTTCATATGCTTGTTCTCCTTTTCGGATGTTTTTTGACTCGTCTTTTTCAGCGCTTAAAACTGTATCTTCTTCAAAATCGGCAGTATCGCATCTCGCATCTTTACGCTCCACTCGGCGTGGAATTTCGCCATCATCGGCCAATCCGCCTCGTTACCGACGCTTACGTCTCGCAGCTCAACCATCACGCGCGACGGCCCCGATTCATTCGGCTTCCAAACCAGTTCCGTCCCCAGCGCCTTTTCAATCTCCGCTTTCCGTCGATACAGGCTGTCGAACGCCAGTTTGTTTTTGATCAAATTGCTGCTTCCGAGATAAAACGAAACATAGGCCGAATCATAATTCGCCACGCAGCAAAGCTCAAAACCGCCGATTCCGAAATATGTCGATTGCGCATTGCTCGTGTGCGGGCTGTTTTTGGAAAAGTTTCCGCTCGCGGCATTGCCCGCCTGAATCACGGGCAGCGCATACGTCCAATACCGTCTGCGCGTCTCGTAGCAGACTGCCTGTGTCTTTTTCTCCGGTTCCGCTCCTTTGAGATAGAAAACCAAATCCATCGGGTCTGCGCCGAAGCGGGCAAATATTTTTCGCAGAATTGAAAGCTTCGTGAACGTGCTGGTGTTTTTCTCCACATACACCTGCTCGTCCACCTTCAGCGCATTGTGCCACGTTTCCGCCTTGCTGCTGACAAAGGAGGCATCCGCCGCATCGTCAAAGGCCATCTGCGTCAAAATCGAACGGTCGGTTTCATGCAGCATGCGAATCACATGCCCATACATATCCGCCCAGCTGGATACCGGCTGTTCCGCATTCTGATAGCTGTATTTTGCTATCTCGCGCCCCGTCAAAGCGTCGATGTTTTCGCCCAGTGCGCATGATTCCAGCAGCTTCTTTTCGGGTTCAAACGCCGTCCGCGGATATGCCCAGATTTTCCGCGCCAGATGAACCAGTTCGTCGCTTCGCCGCTGCATCTGCGACTCGCCCCACGCGTCCTCACATGCGATTTTCTGGTTCATCCGCAAACCGCTGGCCTTGTAACCGCCCTTTTCGGTATCCCGCTTTTCCCGAAAGGATTTGTTGCTCAATTCAGGATTATAGCCCGTCAGCGTCAGGTTGGCCAGCCGATGCAGCCATGCCGCGTGAATTTCGTCGGCCCGTCCGCCCAGCGCTCTTCGCCACTGCGGGGTCAGCGTCTGCGGCATGATGTGTTCAATGGAATAATCGTTGTTGTCCAGATGCGCAAAAACGTCTTTGGTTTCCACGGTTCCGTAATTTTCAAGCCGCTCAAACAGATACGCCTTGTATCGTCCGCGCATCTGATACACCTGCTTTGCGCCGAGCGCGGCAGAAAACTCTTCATCATCAGGGAAACGCCCGCTTTCGCGCTTGTTCAGCAAGGTATAGGCGCATTTTTCCGCATATCGTGCCGTCGTGCCGTCATAGCGCAGAATTTCGTAATTCAGGTTCAAAAAAACCTTGTTCAGCGCGTTTGTCGGCACTTCGCAGATATTTCGGCGGAAAAGGTAGTTCTCTGTCATCAAAAAGACGCTGAGCACGTCGCCTACCGTCAGTTTTCCCTCCTGATTGAGTCGCAGAACCTCCAGCATGAACGGTCTGGTCACAACGATTTCCAGCCGCTTGAGCCGATACAGACACGCGTCGAGCTTCGGCTCATCCAAGCCGCTTTGACAGGTTTGCAGCCTTTCAAACAGCTTTGCATAGCGAAGAATATCCTCCAGCAGCGCTTCCGTCGTCATGCCCGCGCCCTGTGTATACCGCTTAAACGCGCGATAAACCTCGCCGATTGTCGGCGTAAGCCGCTGTTTCACACTCAGATAGTCCCGAATGAAGCCGCTCAAATCTTCCTTTGCGCATTGCTCGATTTTCGCCCAATATGCGTCGTAATAGCGGTTCTGCTCCTTCGGCGGCAGGCTCATCAGGATATAGTTGCGGATTTTGTCGCTCTCATACAGCGCCATACCCGTCGAATTTAAGCTTTCAAAAATCAACTGTGCGTTATCGCCGGAATCCAGCGTAATGTTGATGATTTCCAGCTTGCCCAGCGCCGCATACAGCTCGTCCGCCGTCATCTTTCCCGAAGCTTCCATCCGCATCAGCATATCGCAGAAAAAGCGATAGTTCAGCGTCAGGTTGGAGGCGCGGTCAAACTCCGCTTCGTCCGGCTCTTCAAACAATCTGCGCAGCGCCTCGCGATCGCCTTTCACCGGACGAAGCTTGATTTGACTTTCCTCCGCCAGCGCCCACGGGTCAATCAAAAAGCGCTGATTCATCTGCTCGTCGAGTCTGGCCGCCTTTGCTTTCAGCTTACCCTGCCGAATCAGGTTGCGCATCGCCAGCAGAAGCAGCGTAACCGTCGTCAGCCGCTGCTGGCCGTCGATGATGTGATACTCAATCTTGCTGCCGTTGGGCACAACGGCGGAAACGATGCTGCCAAAAAAGTGGCTGCTTCTCCCTTCGCGAACGATTTTCTGCAAATCCTCATACAGCTGTCGGCAGTTCTCGTTTTTCCATTCGTATTTTCGCTGATACACCGGAATGATATAGCGGTTATTCGAGCCTTCCATAAACAGAAGCATGCTGTTTTTCGAGCCGTTCATCTCCGTTGTCCCCCCTTCTTCTTTTTTAGCTGCCGACGAAGTGTATATCCACCACCGAAATATCCGCGTCTGTGCCGATGCGCATATCCGGCCCGTAAACGCCCACGCCGGAGGTGACGACGCTGGTCATCGCACCCACCTTTTTCAGGCCCGCGGGGTTTTCCCACGCGGTGCGGATGGCGATATTCAGCGGGAAGAACTGACCGTCGTGTGTGTGGCCGCAGAGCATCACGTCCACGCCCGCGTCGGCATTCTGTTTAAGAAATCGCGGCTCGTGCTCGAGCGAGATGATGAGCTTATCCGTGTCAATCCCCGCCGTCAGCTGCGCGAGGCTCTTGCGCTGATGCGTGCCGTCGCCCGCGTTTTCGTAATCCTTGCGGCCGATGACATAGAAGCTGTCGTCAATCAGCCGCGTTTCGTCCGCGAGCATCACAATGCCGCTTTCGCGGACAAACCGCTCCATCTCGTCGCTGCGTCGGGTGTTTTCCAGCTTTTTGGTGCTGAAGCCGCTGAACAGGCGTTCCGCCACGTCGTGGTTGCCCCAGCAGGCATATACACCCAGCCGGCTTTTCATCGACCTGAGCGAGGCTTTCACGGCCTCCGCGTCGTCGATGCCCGCCACGGTGTTATCAAAAATATCGCCCGCAATGAGGATGATATCCGCGTCCTGCGCGTTGACCTGCTCGACCATGTCAGCGATGCGCTCCGCGCCGACGCTGTACCCCAGATGCATATCCGCGATGAGCACCACGCGCAGGCTTTCGCGCCCGCCGCCATCCTTGGCGACCTCGGCGTCATAATGCTTTACGGTCAACTCGGAGGCGTGATGAATGCCCAGCAGACAGGTCAAAATAATGCCGAACCACACCGCGCCGCCGAAAATCAGCTTGGGGTTGCCCGTCCGCGCAGTGAGCCTTTCCGTGCGGTGAAACCGCTTGGAGAGCCGCGCCAGCACCTCGATGATCGCATAGGCCGAAAACAGATAGATGAAAATGCCGTAAAACCCGAAGGACACGCGCATAATCGCCTTTCTCAGCGGCCCTTCCGGCAGAATATACCCCAGCGGCATGCCCAGCGCAAAGACGGAATACACGCCCGCCGTCGGCAGCGAAACGAGCTTCGCCACGCGCTCGGGCAGGTTGCGGTGCAGAAAAATCGATGTGCGCGCGGCCACGTAGGCGTTGGCCGCCAGATATGCCGCCAGCACGAAGAATGCGCTGATACGCATTACACAAAAGCCTCCTCGGCAGGCGAAACGCGGGCGTCGTTCACCTTATAGACCACCTCGTCCGTGATCCCCTCGCCCTCGTTGGGATTGAAATGGGAATAGACCTGATCCGCGCAGAAGAGCGCCGCCAGCGCGACGCACAGCGCAATCAGCACGCTGCGCTTGACCTTATGCAGCAGGTTGTCAAACAGCGGCGCAACGCCGTAGACGACCGCCATGCCGCCCAGGCCGAACACCAGCAGGCCTTCCGCGCAGATGCGCCCGTGCAGGTTGAGGAAATAGCCCGCGTAATCCCACCAGCGGCGGTCATACACGGTTTCCAGATAGTAGGCGGTGAAATACTCGACAATGCCGCAGACGACAACCGTCGCGATAAACTCCAGCCACGGTTTATCGCGCAGCTTATAGAGCGCCAGCAGCACCAGCACGCCGCCCGTGCCGTAAATCGGCAGCCACGGGCCGTGGAGCACGCCGCGGTTGACGAACGTGCCCGCCGTCACCAGATGCAGCGCAACCTCCCAGCACCAGCCGAGAGCCGAGAACAGGAAGAACAGCAGCACCAGCGTCGTCACCGGATATTTGCGGGTGAACAGGGCGGGTTCTCTGTTCTTATGCTCATATTGCAGAAGCGGGCTGAGCCGAATCGGGTAGGAAAGCCCCTGCTCACAGCGGCGCATGTAGCGCAGGCGGTATTCCCGATCCTGAATCTTTTCGCGCGCGACATCCTGCGGGTTGACGAAGAGCGTCACGCCCAGATATTCGCCGAAAAAGCGCGAAACCTTATTGCCGTAAACGCGCTCGGGCAGCTTCTCAACCGGCTTGCCCAAATCGTTGTACGCGCGGCGGAGCGTCTTTTCCGTCGCCCGCTCAAACAGATACGTGTCGCGAAGCGCTTCGGCCTCGCCCTCCGTCTTCGCCTGCGCGCGCACAGCGGCGTAAAACTCGCACCGCGCAGCCGTGATATACGCGCTGGCAAAGAACAAATCGCTTAGGCCAAACGTCGCCAGCCCCAGCAGATGCCACGGCACAAAGGTCAGCTCCATCAGAAAGCATTCCCACTTGTGGCCGTTCATCATCCTGCGGGAAAGCGCAATCGCATCTTTGCCCTTCATCGTCGGGTTTTCCGCCAAGATGAAATCAACCAGATAATACGAAAACGTCTTGATGACGCCGCCCGCGATCGTCAGCCACCACAGGGCCAGCTGAACCGTCGCGCGCAACTGCGCCAGCGACGTGCGCGTCCAGCAGCGCGCGCTGTGCAGAAAGAACGCGCGGTGCGGCGGCACATCCTCATACATGCGCATTTCCAAAAACATGCGGCGCAGGATGACGGCAAACGTGTGGGTGACGAAAACCCAATACAGCACGGAAGCCGCGCTGCTGACAAAAATGCCCACCGACAGCCAAAACTCATTCGAGCCTGCCAGCGACATGATGGCGTTATTCACGATATCCTGAAGCGAACCGTCGGCGATTTTGTTGACCGCCAGTGCGAACACGCCGCGGCTGTTCGCCGCCGCGCCCGGCCTGCCGAAGGAGGCCAGAAAGTTGGAAATTGTGTCCCACTTCTGCTGCGTCAGGTGCAGCGTCTCCAGCGAGCCGGTGAACTCCGTGCCCAAAAACGCCGCAACCAGACACAACAGCACGGACGGCCAATAGTGGGCCAGCACGGTCTTTCTGCCCGCGCGCTTCCACCCCCGCCTCGCCTGCGTGCCGAAGCGCGCATAGACTTTTTCGGCCTTCTTTTGCTCCATATCCATCTCTCCCCTGTCAGTATACAGAAAACATTATACCATAGGATGGCAGAACTGAAAAGCAAAAAGGAGCTGTCAAACCGACAAGCTCGATGTTTCAAGAAAAAACCAACTTTTGTGCCCGAAGGTTTCCAAAGAGGTTTTCGGTCGTTGCCGCCTGCGGCGGAAACAGACGACGGAAAACGGAAAGCCCTTTGGCGGGGCGATGGGGCAAAACCCCATATATCCTAAAAAGTTTGGATTATTTCTTGAAATGTTCAGCTTGAGTTTGACAGCTCCGTTGTTTCTCGGAGTTTTTACTCCGCCGCCAGCGACGGCACGAAGTTATTCCACGTATTGAACTCGCCGCGGCTGCTGTTGTAGCGCTGGGTGCTGGTGTTGGCAATCATATACCAGGTCAGCTCGTCATACATCGTGTCGCAGTCGGCCAGCGCCTTTTCCTGTTTCTCCACGGTGTAATCGGTCAGGTATTCGGCGGCCTTCGCGGGATCCTCTTCATAGAGCTTTGCCGCTTCGGCCAGCACGGTCGGATATTCCTCGACCAGCGCGTCCTCGACAGACTTCCAGTAGGCGCGCACGCCCGTGCCGTAGTGTTCGCGATCCTGCTCGCTCAGGGCGCACAGGCGCTTGAAGTGGGTATGCGCATAGCTCAAATCGTAGCCATAGCTGTCGGAAGTGAAGCCTTCGGGCGTATGGTCAAACGCTTCTGCCACGTCGGTGATGAGGTTGGAGAGCGGCAGATAGACGGAATGCTCCGCATTGGCCAGCGTCGTCCACGTCACGGCGGACATGGCGGCGGGCAGGTCGTCGTAAATCTCGATGGCCGAGCAGTTCACCTGACGCTCGATGCCGATGACGCGGATATCGGGGCGGCCGGTCTCCTCCGGATCCCACTGCGTTCCCTCAAAGCGGGAACGGGTCAGCTCGAAGATATCCTGAAGCGTGACCTTTTCATCCGGCTGATAGAACAGCGGATAGCGGGTCGTCATCGCATAATCCTCCGCGGTGGACGGCGCCAGCAGCTCATGGCCATACCACGTACGGCGGTTCGCGCCCGCGTTCAGGTTGCGCGCGCCGACGTAGGTCGCAAACAGATCGACATTGCCCGCGTCGTCGAGCACGGTCAGGCCCGCGGCTTCCGGCACGGAGAACAGACCTTCGGAATGCAGCAGGCTTTCGCCCTCCTCATAATCCGCAACGGAACCAAGCATGCACTCGTTGCCGAACACGGCGACCGCGTCCTCCGGCATCTTCACGGCGACCCACTGATGGCCGGAATAGCTTTCCAGATACCAGGCTTCCTGCTGATCGGCAATCATGAACGTGTTGGATTCAGAGCTGCCGTAAGTCTCCATGATCTTGCCGTAGTTTTCCACAGCCTCGCGCGCCGTAGCGGAAACCGCCGCGATATAGCCGCTGATCCACGTTTCGGACGCACCGTCCTGCACATACGGATCAGCCGCCATGATACCGTCGCTGATGTAGGTCGTCACCGAGCCTGTCATGGTCACGCCCATCTCGTTGGCGACAGCGCTATCCCACAGGCCCTCGATGAACGGCGTGGAGGTGTACTGATAGGTGACATCCGGCAGCGGCACTTCGTTCGCGCCGACGGTCACGGTGCGGCCCGGCTCTTCGCTGTGCAGATAGACGACCTGCTTCGCCTGCGCAGTATTCCATGCATCGACAGTGTGGCCGATGATGGTGTGGCCGCTGGCGCTGGCCTGCTTGCCGACGTAATAGCCCGTGCAGGCCAGCGCGCCGGTGCTTGAAAGGGTCATGACGGCGGTCACCGCAAGGCAGGCCGCGCGCTTGAGAAAGTTGTTCATGGCATTTTCCTCCATATGACGATTTGTCACTTTTTGTTCGAGCCGATATTGAAATCCGCTCGGCCCTCCCGAAAGGATTTGCGCCTATTATACGACCGATTTTCGCATTTTTCAACCTTTTTCTGCATCTTTATGCATGAAAGAAATATTTTCCTATCTCGTCCATAGGGAAATTCATTCACTTTATCGTCTGTTTTGACCACATTGCAGTTGTCATTTTGTAAATATCAAGAATAGACAAAAAACGGACGGCCGACGGCCGTCCGCATTTTACGAAAAAGATATTTCGTTGCAGGGGCGCGCATTGCGCGTCCGAAGCTGCATCCGCTTAATCCACCGGCTTTGCGCCCTTGAGGAACGCGCAGTAGCAGCGGTAGCCCTCGTACAGGTCAACCTTGCTGATGATTTCATACGGCGCGTGCATGCTGAGCACCGCAATGCCAGAATCGATGACGTTCATGCCGTACTTGGCGCACAGGTAGGCGATCGTTCCGCCGCCGCCGAGATCGACGCGGCCCAGCTCCGCCGTCTGGAACGCCACGCCCGCGTCATCCATGATTTTGCGCAGGCTGGCCATGAACTCCGGATTCGCGTCGTTGCTGCCGGATTTGCCGCGGCTGCCCGTGAACTTGTTGAAGCAGATGCCGCGGCCCAGGAACGCGCTGTTCTTCTTCTCAAACGCGCTCGCGAAATTCGGGTCATAGCCCGCGCTCACGTCGCTGGAGAGCATGCGGCTGTTGCGCAGGCAGCGGCGTACGGCCAGCTCGCAGTAATCCTCCGTGCAGGCATACAGCTCGGCGACGGTGTTTTCCAGATAGTGGGAAGCCATGCCCGTCGCGCCGACGCTGCCGATTTCTTCCTTGTCGGTGATGATGCAGCAGAGCGTGTAATCCGGCGTGCCCTCGTAGTCGAGCACCGCCATCATGGAGGGATAGGCGCACACGCGGTCATCGTGGCCGTAGCCCAGAATCATGCTGCGGTCCAGGCCCATGTCGCGCGCCTTGCCCGCCGGAACGATTTCCAGCTCCGCGGAGAGGAAGTCCTCCTCCTCCACGCCGTATTTGTCGCCCAGCAGCTTAAGCACGTTGGCCTTCACCGCGTCCTTTTCCTCGCCCGCCAGCGGACGGCCGCCGACGATGAGGTTCAGCGCCTCGCCCTCGACCACGTCCTTCGCGTTCTTGGCCATCTGCTCCTGCGCCAGATGAATCAGCAGATCGGAGATGCAGAACACCGGATCATTTTCATCCTCGCCGATGTTGACGAGCACCTTCTCGCCGCTCTTCCTGATGATGACGCCGTGCAGCGCCAGCGGCATGGCGACCCACTGATATTTCTTGATGCCGCCGTAATAATGCGTATCCAGATACGCCAAGTCGGTATCCTCATACAGCGGGTTCTGCTTCACGTCGATGCGCGGGGAATCGATGTGCGCGCCGAGGATGTTCATGCCCTCCTCCAGCGGCTTCTCGCCCAGCACGAAGAGCATGAAGCTCTTGCCCATCCAGTTGACATAGACGCGCGCGCCCGCTTCGAGCTTCCTGCCCGCGCGGATGACCGCGTTCAAATTCTCAAAGCCGTGCGCCTTGGCCAGCTTCTCGCCGTAAGCCACGCACTCGCGCTCCGTCTTGCCGTTGTTGATGAAATCGCAATAGGCCTTGGCAAAGGCTTCCACCCTGCTGTCGTCCTCGGCATACGCCGCCCATGCATTCTTTCTTTCCATGGTATTTCCTCTTTCCGCCCCGCATCGGGCCGATATTCCTGTTTATTATAGATGAAATCCGCTCATTTGGCAAGCTCGGGCGGCTGCTGCTCCGCAAGCGCCTTCGCGCTCTCTCTGCGCTGCTCCCACGGCATTTTCTGGGCCACGCTGCCGGCCGTGCGTTCCAGCCAGGCGGGCACGCCGCCAATCATCGAGCTGCCCAGCAGGCGGAAGGCTTCCAGCACGGCGCTTTTCGTCTTTTCATCCATCGCGCCCGCCGCCTTCAAAACGCTCATCGTGTTGCGCGCTTCAAACAGCTCGCTGACGTTCATGCCGTTCGATGCGCTGAGCACCGCGTAAATGCCGTCGATGGCCTGCCGCCGCATATCGGGGCTGAGCTCTTCGAGCCAGCGCTTAATCGTGTCGTCGGCGAAGTGGCTGTGGCCCGTGCGCTCGGTGAGCGTCATAAACCCGCCGCCCAGAATCTGCCAGGTATACGCGTCGTGCTGGAACACGCCCACGCCGTTGCTGCGCACGATGGTAAACGGCTCTCTGTGCCACATCAGAATGCCAATCATCGAGGATTGCGGCACGAACGTGCGGATGCGCATATCCACCTTGCCGAACGCTTCGGAGGATATCGTCGCCTCGTTGAAGCCCGGGCCGTCGAAGTTGTAGACCGTCTCCATCCGCGCGCGGGTCGCCTCATCTACGAACATGCCCGCGTAAGCCGCCAGATTGCCGCCCTTCGAGTGGCCGCCGACGAACAGCGGCAGGTCGACAGCCGCCGCGGCGCGCTGCGCATAGGCCACCGCGTCCCGCTGGGCCGGCACTTCGGTTTCAAAGCTCATGTTGAAATCCTCTTTCCAGCCGACGACGGTGTTATCCGTGCCGCGGAAAGCGATGAACGCGTGCCCCTCGCCCAGCAGATAGGTGACGGCGGAAAACTGCTCTTCCTTCTTCGTGTCCACCCGATTGGTGTAGCCGACGAGCCGGATATCCCGAAACCGCGCGCTCTCCGTCAGCGAGGCAAGCAGCTTTCTGTCCTCCTTGACGTTGTAAGCCAGCGGCGTTTTCTCCCGCTCGTTGACCTCCAGCAGCTTCTGCGCCGCCTCGCGCAGGGATATGCCCCCGTCGAACGCGCCGCCCACGATGTTGTCGTAGGGCATATACGACAGATAGCTCAGCAGCAGCGCGTCCACATCGCACAGCGGCACGCGCTCAAGCGGCAGATCGCCTCTCCAAAGCACATAATCCTGTATGTTGGGCATGATATCCTCCCGTTTGTGTCCCGAGAAAAATCGCGCAAGCGCGCGCCTGAAATCCGATAGCTTCATTATAATTCGGCACAATGGTTCTGTCAACGTCGGCGGCAGGCGCGGAATATGCGCAAACGCCCGTTCTTTTTCCTGTGTAGCCTTGCCAAAATCGGGCCGCATCATACATTTTTGACCTGCGGCGAATTGACAACGCGGCGCACGTGCCGTATACTTTTAGGCAAGATTCCCGATTCCATTCTGCGGAGGCTTTTTCACATGGTTTACAAGTGGGAGCTTCAAATTCCCAAACTCATGCCGGAACTCAAGCGCCGCGCCTATCTCTATCTGCCCGCCTGTTACGACGAGCAGCCGGACACGCGCTTCCCCGTGATGTATATGTTCGACGGCCACAACGTTTTCTTTGACGAGGACGCGACCTACGGCAAATCGTGGGGCATGGCCAAATACATGGATGAAACCGAAACGCCGCTCATCATCGCGGCGGTGGAGTGCAACCCCGTCGGCAACAACCGTCTGGAGGAATACTGCCCCTTCACGTGCGAAGACCCGAACCTCGGCCGCATCCGCGGGCGCGGGCGCGCGACGATGAACTGGTTCATCCACGATTTCAAGCCGATGATTGACGCGAATCTGCGCACCCTGCCGGACAGGGACAACACGCTGATTGCCGGTTCGTCGATGGGCGGGCTGATGAGCCTGTACGCGGCGACGGCGTTCAACGACGTGTTCGGCAAAGCGGCCTGTCTCTCCCCCAGCCTGTGGCTGGGAGCGGGCAAGGTGCGGCGCATCATTCGGCAGGCGGATATCTCGCCCGACACGCTGATTTACATGGATTACGGCGGGCAGGAGATGGCCAACCACGCGTCCAACCTCTCCGCGCTGACCTCCTGCACCTCGGCGCTGCTGCAAAAGGGCGTTGACCTCACCTTCCGCATCGCCCCGGGCGGCACGCACAGCGAAGCCTCGTGGGAGCGGCAGATTCCCGTGTTTATGAAGTGTTTGGGGTTCTGACGGGGAGAACGTCGGGGCTCTGCCCCGAACCCCGACAGGAACCTGAGGTTCCTGTACCTCCCCTTCATTTATTGCTTCGCAATAAATGGCGCTGACCTTGTTGTTACGCACGAAAAGATAAAGGAGCATCATCCCATGGAAGTTCGTTATTTCAAAGGCTATTCCTACAACCTGAACCGCGAAATGGAGTTCAAGGTCTACGGCCACCGCGGCAAGCCGGTGCTGTTCATCCCCTGCCAAGCAGGGCGTTTCTATGATTTCGAGAATTTCCATATGGACGACGTGTTCCGCCCGTATATCGACGCGGGCGAAATCATGGTGTTCTCCATCGATACCATCGATAACGAAACCTGGGCCGATAAGGGCGGCGACCCGCGCGCCCGCATCGAGCAGCACGAGCGCTGGTTCAACTATATCGTCGATGAGATGGTGCCGCAGATTCGCCACCTCGCGGGCGAACGCAACTGGTGCCAAATGCCGATTATGCCCTTCGGCTGCTCGATGGGCGCGATGCACGCGGCGAACCTGTTCTTCCGCCGTCCGGATATCTTCGACAGCGTGCTGGCGCTCTCCGGCGTGTATGATTCGTTCGATTCCTTCGGCGATTATATGGACGATCTGGTCTACCGCAACTCGCCGTATCACTACCTCTCCGGCATGTCCCCCGACCACCCGTATATCCGCATGTATAACGAGCGCAAAATCATCCTCTGCGTCGGTCAGGGCGCATGGGAGGATGTGCTCAAAGAGAGCACATCTCGCATCAAGGGCGTGCTCGACGCGAAGGGTATCCACGCGTGGGTCGATTTCTGGGGCTATGACGTCGATCACGATTGGGGCTGGTGGTATAAGCAGGTCGAATATTACCTGCCCTTCCTGCTCGGGAAACGGTAAAAAGCATCGGACTATAAGCGCGAAGCGAAGCAGAAGTCTGAGGGCTTAGCCCTCAGGCGGGTTTGGGCGGCAGCCCAACGTAACCCATCATCAAAAAAAGAAATCAGTTTCAGAGCAGAATGCGAAGCATTCTACGATTGAAACGCCTTCAAACCGCTATTCTCTCTTCTTCCCTTTAACCAAAAAAGGAGCATTCCCATGAAAAACTTTATCTTCATCTCCCCCAATTTCCCGACCAACTACTGGAAATTCTGCGCCGAACTGAAAAAGAACGGCCTGAACGTCCTCGGTATCGGCGACTGCCCGTATGACCAGCTCATGCCCGAGCTGCGCGGCGCGCTGAACGAGTATTACAAAGTCTCTTCGCTGGAAAACTACGACGAGGTGTTCCGCGCGGTCGCGTTTCTGACCTATAAGCACGGCAAAATCGACTGGCTGGAAAGCAATAACGAATATTGGCTGGAGCGTGACGCCATGCTGCGCACCGCCTTCAACATCACCACCGGTTTCCACACCGAGGATATGCAGCCGGTCAAGTATAAATCCGCGATGAAGGCCAATTACGCCAAGGCGGGCATTAAAACCGCGCGCTGGCATATCGTGCGCGATTATACCGGCTGCAAGGATTTCATCGCCGAAGTCGGCTATCCCGTTATCGTCAAGCCTGATAACGGCGTGGGCGCATCCCATACCTATAAGCTCAAAAACGACGACGAGCTGAATTATTTCTTCGCCACAAAGGACGAAACCGTCTATATCATGGAAGAATATGTCAACGGCACGGTGCACACCTACGACGCGGTTATCAACTCCAAGGGCGAACCGCTGTTTGAAACCGGCAACGTGACCATCGATTCCATCATGGATATCGTCAACACCAACGGCAATTCCTGCTATTATATCGAAAAGGCCCTGCCCGAAGCCATGCGCGACGTCGGCCGCCGCACCGTCGCCGCCTTCGGCGTCAAGAGCCGCTTCGTCCATCTGGAGTTCTTCGTGCTCAACGACGACCAGCCCGCGCTCGGCAGGAAGGGCGATATCCTCGGTCTGGAAGTCAATATGCGCCCCTCCGGCGGTTTCAGCGCGGATATGTTTAACTTCGCCAACTCCACCGATGTGTATAAGATTTGGGCGGATATGGTCGCCTATGACCGCAGCACCGTCAGCAATGAGGGCCGCGAGCACTTCTATTGCTGCTACTGTGGCCGCCGCGACGGCAAGAATTTCGTGATGGACCACGCCGCCATCATGGCCAAATACGGCGACCGCATCAAGATGGTGCAGCGTATCCCCAAGGCCCTCGCGGGCGCTATGGCCGATATGATGTACCTCGCCAATATGCGTACCGAAGAAGAAAAGGCCGAATATTATCGGGATTTGCTGGCGACAAAATAAAACCCCCTCTTCAAACCGCCGCAAAGCGAATCGGAAGGTCAAGGGAACTCAGTTCCCTTGTGGGGTTTGGGGCAAAGCCCCAACGTTCCCCCCTCGCGAAGCGAAACCAATGCGTGCGTCAGGGAGCGAAGCGATACCTGACGCTGCATAAGCCTGTTTCATCCGCCAAACGTTTGTTTATACAGAAAAAGACGCTCTCCATACGGAAAGCGCCTTTTTGCTATAACTCTGTTTACACCCGATGCTGCTTGAGGAAATACGCCATATCGCCCATCGCCTTGGTGAGCGTCTCCGGTTCGGGCAGCATGACGATGCGGAAGCGCAAATCCTCGTGCCAGTCAAAACCGCCGCCGGGAATGACGAGCACATGCTGCTCGTGCAGGAACTTCATCGCGAAGTCGTGCGCGTCCTCAAAGTCAAACTTGCTCTTGTCCAGCCGCGGGAACAGGTAGAACGCCGCGTGGCTGGGCACGTAATCCACGCCGTCGATTTTGTCCAGCGCTTCGCAGGTCGCCTTGCGCTGCTCAAACAGGCGGCCGCCCGGCACGAGCATCTCGCGGGTGCTCTCGCTGTCCACCAGCGCCGCCGGAATGACCAGCTGCGTCAGCGCGTTGCCGCACAGGCGCATGGAAGCCAGCTGCATCACGCCGTCCTTCACCTCGTCCAGCTCGCCCTTCGGGCCGGAGAAAACCATCCAGCCGCAGCGGAAGCCGCAGACGATGTGGCTCTTGGACAGGCCGTTGAACGTCACGCACGGCACGTCCGGCGCAAGCGCGCCGATGGACTCGTGGCGCAGGCCGTCCATCACCAGACGGTCGTAAATCTCGTCCGCCAGCAGCACCAGATGATGCTGACGCGCGATTTCCGCAATCGCCAGCAGCACATCCTTGCTGTAAACCGCGCCGGTCGGGTTATTCGGGTTGATGACCAGAATCGCCTTCGTGCGGTCGGTGATTTTGCTCTTGATGTCGTCGATGTCGGGGTTCCATTCGTTCGTCGGGTCGCAGCGATAGAACGCCGGCCGCCCGCCGCACAGATACGCGTTGTTGCTCCACAGGGAGTAGCACGGCGACGGCAGCAGAATTTCGTCGCCCGTGCCGATGAGCGCGTTCATCAGCATGCTGGCCGCTTCACTGACGCCGTTGCAGATGAACACGTCGTTGGGCATAATGCCCTGCAGGCCGCGGCCGATGTGATAGGTGCAGATGACGTTGCGGGCCGCCGCCATGCCGCGCACGTCGCAATACGGCACGGCCTCGTCGATATGCAGCGCCAGCGCCTGACGCACGCTGTTGGGCAGCTTAAAACCGAAACGGCCGGGGTTGCCTGTATTGAGCTTCAAGACGTTGACGCCCTCGGACTCCATGCGCAGAGCCTCCTGATACAGCGGGCCGCGAATATCGGAATGGACATGATCCAGTCGGTCTGAACGAGTTACCATTTTTCTTCCTCGCTTCATCGTAAAATGTGCGTCCAAAAATGGACAATATATATATTGTTCGCTTTGAATGAAAAAAATCCTTTTTCACATACCCAAAAACATGCGCCGCCGCGTTTTTTCGCAGCGGCGGCGCAAAATAACTTATCTGAGCTTCTTTCTCACCCAGCCGGTCAGCATATCCAGCAGGAAAACCGTCGCGATGACCGTCAGCAGGATGATGCCCACGCGCGGCCAGCGGCACGCCTGAATCGCGAAAATCAGCGTCGCGCCGATACCGCCCGCGCCGACAAGGCCAAGCGTGGAGGCGCTGCGCACCGCGATTTCAAAGTGGTTGAGCACCAGAGACGCGTAAATCGGCATCAACTGCGGCAGACGGGCGTAAAACATCGTCTGCACGCCGTTCGCGCCGACCGCGTGGCAGGCTTCCACGGGCGTTTCGTCCATGCGCTCCATCTCTTCGGTGAAGAGCTTGCCGAGCATGCCGATTTGGTGCACGCCGATGGCCAGCACGCCCGCAAACGCGCCCGGGCCGACCACCTTGATGAAGATAATCGCGTACACCAGCTCCGGAAACGCGCGCAGCACGTCGAGCACAAACTTGCCCACGCGCGGCACCACCGGATTTTTCCATAGGTTGCGGGAAGCCAGCAGCGTAAAGGGAATCGCCAGAATCGTACCGATGGTCGTGCCGAAGAAGCCAATGCCCACCGTCAGCAGCATCAGGTGAAAGATATCCTCCGAGCTGCCCGTGTAAAACGCGGCGAAATCCGGCTGAAACAGGTTGGCGAGCGTCGCGCGGAACGTGCCCCACGAGAAATAATGCAGCGTGCTCCAGTCGATATCTGCCGCGCACCAAACCAGCAGCAGGACCGCCGCAACGGCAATCGCCCACTTCTTGAACGAATCGGAAAGCTTCATCTTCATTTCAGCCTCCTGCGAATCGCTTCGGAGAGCGCATCCACCGCCACGACCACCGCAAAGATGAACAGAATGATGATGGATACGCGCTCATACTTGAACAGGCCCAGCGCCTCGTTGAGCTTCACGCCGATGCCGCCCGCGCCGACATAGCCCAGCACCGTGGAGGCGCGCACGTTCAACTCGAAGGCGTAAAACGTGTAGCTGACCACGCCGGATGTAATCTGCGGCCAGACGGCCCAGACCGCAACCTTGAGCTTGTTTGCGCCGACCGCCGTCGCGGCCTCCACGGGGCTTAAATCGATGGTTTCAATCGCCTCGAAAATCAGCTGGGAGGCCATGCCGAACGTGAAAATCGCGATAGTCAGCACGCCCGTCGCCTCGCCGATGCCCACAATCGCCACCAGCAGCGAAGCCAGCAGCAGGTTCGGAATCGTGCGGATGACATTGAGGAAGAAGCGGCAGATGCCGGTGACGATTTTGTTATCCGTCACCACCGTCGTCGCCAGAAACGCAAACGGAATCGCCAGCAGCATGCCCAGCGCCGTGCCCAGTGCGGACATCTTCAGCGTTTTGACCATCGGGTCGATGAGCTTGGGCAGGTAGGAAAACTGCGGATTCGCCAGTTTTTTGAGAAACACGCCGACCTGACCGATGTTTCCGGCCAGCTGCTCGAAATCCGCGCCGGTGCTGACGACGCTCGCATACAGGCACGCCAGCAGAATCAGCGCGACGAACAGATGCTTGTACCACTCGAAGTGGACGGTATCCTTAATTTTCATGCCGCGCCTCATCTTTCAGAAACGAATCCCCCTTATAGACCATGCGCAGCACGTCGTCGGTCAGCGCATCCGGCGTGCCGTCAAAGACGAGCCTGCCGTCCTGCAGGGCGATGATGCGGTCGGAAAACTGCTTCGCCAGCTCGATGGAATGGATGTTGACCACGACCGTCTTGCCCATCGTGCGGTTGATGGTTTTCAGCTCGGTCAAAATCTCCTGCGAGGTCACGGGGTCAAGCGAGGCCACCGGCTCGTCGGCCAAAATGATGTTGGCCTCCTGAAAGAGCGTTCGGGCGATGGAAACGCGCTGCTGCTGGCCGCCGGAAAGGTTGTCGCAGCGGTCGTGCAGTTTCTCCGCCAGGTTCACCTTTTCCAGCACGCTTTGACACAGCGCGTAATCCGCTTTGGAGAACAGGCCGAACACGCTCTTGAAGGTGGAGTAATACCCCAGCTTGCCGGAAAGCACGTTCTTCTGCACCGTCAGGCGCTTCACCAGATTGAACTGCTGGGAAATCAGACCAATCTTGCGGCGAATCAGCTTCAGCTCGCGCTTGCCCGCCCTGGTAATCGACTGCCCGTCGATGGCGACGTCGCCCTCGGTCACGTCGTTCAGGCGGTTGATGGCGCGCAGCAGCGTGCTCTTGCCCGCGCCCGACAGACCGATGATGGAGACGTATTCCCCATCCGGAATGGTCAGGTTGATATCGACGAGGCCCTTCACGCCGTTTGAATAGGTTTTGGATACATGGTCAAACGTAATCATGTTGTTTCCCACTCGCTTCCGATTGGTCTTTTTCGTTATCCGTCTTTTTTCTCAAAACAGCAGAAAGCGGTATTCCTCCCCCATGCGAGGGAAGAATACCCTTTCCTTATGCCGTTTTCAATGAATTGGCGCTCAGTCCGCCGCCAGCTCGATATACTGGGCGATGGTGTCGTAATCGGCCTCGTTGGCCTCGACATAGCCACTGTGGTTCCAGGTGCTCATGATTTCAAGGCCCTTCTCGTCGGCAGCCATCTTGAGGAAGGCTTCCTTCACGGCCTGCGCGTCGTTGTCGGACAGGCGGGTGTTAACCGCAATCGCGTCGTTGGGGATATCGCCGTCGGACAGCTTCGCCACGGAGAGCAGGCTGTACAGGTCATACGGATTGCCGTTCTCGTCGAGCACGGCGTTGGCGAACACATAGCGCGCGCCCTCGAACACGAAGCAGGCGTCCACCTGACCGTTGATGACGGCCAGAATCGCGCTCGGGATGGAGGTGATGTTCACCCAAGTGCAGGAATCGGTGTCAATGCCCGCCATCTTCATCTCGGCGACCGGATAGATGTAGCCGGACGCGCTGGAAGCGCCGAGGTAGGCGATGGTCTTGCCCGCCAGCCCCTCATAGCCGTCGATGCCGGAATCGGCGCGCACGAGCACTTCGGCCTTGAAGCTGCCGACCGGCACGCCCGGCATCAGCTGCTCGTTCTCGTCGTAATCGTTGAGCGTCGTGGAGAGTATAGCCTTGGCCACGCCCATCTCGCGCGCCTGCGCATAGGTGGCCGGCGGCATGATGCCCACGTCCACCGTGCCGGATTCCATCGCCTCGACGATGGCGTTGTAGCTGGTGGCAACGGTCATCTTGACCGGAATGCCCATCAGGTCGGACATATAAGCGGAAAACTCGGCGGTCGTCGCGTCGGCAGTCTCGGTGTTGGTCGGCACGAACTGAACGTTCAGCTCGGCGGCATCCATGTCCGCCAGCGCCGCGGCGCCCATCATCATCACAAAAACAAAGGTCAGCAACAGGCAAATCTTCTTCATAAATTCGATTGCTCCTTTTCTTGTTCGGTTGCGGTTTCAACCCTACGCCTCATTATACCGAATCGCCTTCGCAAAATCAACCGAAATTCCGCATTTTGATTTCTTTTTTTCGCGTTTCGTTCGTATTCTTTACGACCATTTGACTTTTTTCGCGCGACGGGGTATGATGAAGGCATTCGGTCTCTGCCTTTTTGATTTCCGCATTTTCGGAGGGATTCGCATGGAACTTCATTTTCTGGGCCGCGGCGCGGCGTTTTATACCGCGGCGGGCAACACCGCCGCCTTTCTGCGGGAGGACAACCGCCTGCTTCTGCTCGACTGCGGCGAAAGCGCCTTTGCCGAGCTGCTCCGCCGCGGCGCGCTTTCGGGCGTCTCGAGCGTGACCGTCGCCCTCTCCCACCTGCACAGCGACCACTGCGGATCGCTGGGCTCGCTCTGCCACTACTGCTTCTACATGCTGCATATCGTTCCGCAGATCGTTCTGCCTGCGGACAGCGCCTACCGCGCAGACGTCGCGGCGCTCCTCCGTCTGTTCGGCGTGCGCGAAGAAGCCTATGCCTTTATCGACGACGGCGGCGATTTGGGCTTTTCGTCCTTCCGCTCGCTTCGCTATGTGCCGACCCGACACAGCGACGACATGCGCTGCTTCTCCTTCGTCTTTGAGACCGACGGCGGCGGCGTGTTTTACTCGGCGGATACCTGCACGACGGAAACCTTCGCCGCGTTTCTGCAAACGCACCCGATTTTCGAGCGCGCCTATATGGACGCCACCGACGCGGACTACGTCGGCAACATCCACCTGCCCGTCGCGCAAATCGCGCAGACCGTACCCGAAGCGATGCGCAGCCGCGTGTATATGATGCACCTCAACCGCGCGTCGTGCATCGACGCGGGCACAAAACTCGGGCTTTCGTGCGTCACAATTTGAAAAAGCAAAGCCTTCCGCCGATAAAAAGACGGAAGGCCTTTGTTTTTTAATTTCACCCTTTGAACGAGCAAATCCGAAAATTTTCACAAAATCGACAGGCGCGTTTTTCGTAGAAAAAGTGCCGCACCATAGTAGGGGCGCGCATTGCGCGTCCGCTCGTTATGCAGAATTGGTTTCTTGTGTATTTTATCCTTTCATCGCAGCTTCAAAATCATTTCAAGCAGCCGTCTGACGCTGACAACCACGTTCTCGCGGCTGAGCTTGCCCTCCCGCATCATCCTGAGGGTATGCGCCGCGTCGCCGCAGCCCATCTTCACGTCGTTGCCCGCCGCGATTTCGGTATACTGCGGCGCGTGGGTATACCAGTCGGTCGTAACCATGCCTTCAAAGCCCCACTCGCCGCGCAGAATATCGGTCAGCAGTTCGCGGTTCTGGCTGGCCCACAGGCCGTTGAGCAGGTTATAACTGCTCATCACAGTGAGCGGCTGCGCCTTCTTCACGCAGATTTCAAACCCCTTGAGATAGATTTCGCGCAGCGCGCGCTCGGACAGGCGGGAGTCGCAGTCCTTGCGGTTCGTCTCTTTATTGTTGCAGGCGAAATGCTTGAGCGACGCGCCCACGCCCTCGCTCTGAATGCCCGAAACCATCGCCGCCGCCATTTCGCCCGCGACGAGCGGGTCTTCCGAATAATATTCAAAGTTGCGGCCGCACAGCGGCGTGCGGTGGATGTTAATCGCCGGGGTCAGCCACACGCCGATGCCGTTTTCATGCACTTCGCGCGCGCCCGCCGCGCCGACCTCGCGCACCATCTCCGTGTTCCACGAGCAGGCGAGCAGCGTCGCACATGGGAAAGCCGTCGTCGTCACGCCGCACTCGGGCTTGATGCGCAGGCCTGCAGGGCCGTCCGCCGTCATCACGTTGGGCACGCCGTAGGTCGGCAGGTTGCCGAAACCGAACGTGTTGGCCACGCCGCGGTTCGGCTGGCCGCCGAGCAGGCGCACCATGTCCTCGTCGGTGAGCAGGCTCATGAACTCGTCGAGCGTCAAATCGCCCTCGGCCACCTCGATGAGCTGAGGCTTCATCGGCGAAATCCATGCGCACCCCGGAATCTGATCGGGATTTTCCAGCGGATACTGCCCCTCGTCGGGAATGCCCTCCAGCTTGCGCCAATCCTCCCGCGGCGTTTCGGGCACGCACGGGATTTCGCGATAGCTGCCGTCCGCCAGCATGCGGCGGTGCAGCAGCGTCGGCGCGCATTTGGGCGACAGCTGCGCCAAAACCGTATCGTCCTCCAGCACATATTGATACCCGACGTTCACCGTTTCGCGGACGTTTTCGCCCACGCGGAAGCCGTATGCGCCCTTTTCGAGCACATAGGCCGATTTTTGAATCGCGCCCTCGTCGTCATACGTCGCGAACGCATACGGCGCAAACGCGACTGTCAGCGTTTCGCTCTCGTTCGGCTCGAGCAGCCGCGTTTTGGCAAAGGCGACCAATGCCGCAGCGGGCTTGGCGATGCGCCCCTTCGGCGGGTTGACATACGCCTGCAAGACGTATTTGCCCGCGCACTTGCCCGTGTTCGTGACCGTCGCGCTCAGCGCGATCTCCCCCGCGTCGTTCGGGCCGCCGCGCACGCCGCTCAGCGCGAACGTCGTGTAGCTCAGGCCGTAGCCGAACGGATAGCAGACGGAAGCCGCCGCCCCGGGAATCGTTTCAAAGTAGCGGTAGCCGACGAAAACGTCCTCCTGATACTCCACATAGAGCCTGGATTCCGCGAAATTCGCCGAGGACGGATAGGCCGCAAACGACGACGCGAACGTATCCGTCAGATGGCCGGACGGGCAAACGTCGCCCACCAGAATATCCGCCGCCGCCAGACCGCCCTCCATGCCGCCCTGCCACGCCAGCAGCGCCGCGCCGACGGCGGGGTTATCCTTAAACCAGAGGGTATCCATCATGCCGCCGGTGTTGAGCACGACCGCCACGCGCGGGAACGCCGCAAGCACCTTTTTGACCATGTGCTCCTCTTCAAAGGAGAGGAAGTAGTCGCCGTCGTGCGGCTGGCCCGTTCGGTCGTAATCCTCGCCCGAAAAGCGGCAGACGGTGATGAGCGCGGTATCCGTAAACGCGCGCGCCTGTTTCACCAGCTCGTCCGCGAGAATCGGCTCCTTCGTCTTGCCGGGCGTCGCGCCCGCGTCATACTGCGCCCGAACGTTTTCGACGTAAAAGCGCTCCAGCGGCTCAAAGACCTCGATTTTGCCTTCGTCCTGCTTGATGCGAAGTCCCTGAGCCAGCGAACGGACGTAGGCGACCGTCGTGTCGCCGCTTCCGCCGCCGCCCTTGACATAATCCGCCTGCGCCTTGCCGAACACCGCCACGCGCGCGCCGCGCTTCAGCGGGAGCGTTTCGTTTTCGTTTTTCAGCAGCACCATGCCTTCCGCCGCCGCTCGGCGGGAAAGCGCGATGTGTGCCTCGCAGCCGGTGACGCGCGCGCCGTCCGCGCCCAGCGGCGCAGCGGGCATGAATCGGATTCTCTGCCATTTCGGTTCCATGTGAATCTGCCTCCGTTTCTTTCGCGTTTTTTCTGTATTATAGCACACATCCCGCGCATTTTACAATTCGCCGATGGTCTCGGTCACCGCCATTTTTCGCATGCGGCGGGACGGGCCGACAACCGAAACGAGTGCCGCCAGCAGCACCGTCAGCACGCCGCAGACCAGCCCCACCGGACTGAGCGCAAACACGGGCATGGTTTCAAACTCGCCGCCGATGCCGTAGTGCAGCAGCCCGCAAATGCTCCAGCTCACCATCAGCACCGCCAGCACGATGCACAGGATAGTCATGCGGTTTTGCCGACTGCGCGCTTTTGCCGAAATCGGGATTAAGCCCAGATAGCTTTTCATGCGCGGCACCTCCCGAAGTCGGTGAGCACGCCGTCGGAAACCTGCAAAACACGGTCGGCGGACTGCGCAATCGCGCGGTTGTGGGTAATCATGACGATGGTCTGCTCATATCCAGCCCCATGATGATGCTGGTCTCCTCATCCGAGGCCGTCAAAAACAGAATCGGCACTTTGGAGCTTTGCCGCACCCATCTGCAAAAATCAAAGCCCGAGCCGTCCGGCAGGGCCACATCCAGCACCAGCAAATCGGCTTGTTCCTCCTCCCAGCGCGTCTGCGCCTCGCGAACGTTTTTTGCCACGCACAGGGCATACCCCTGTTTCTCAAACGCGAAGGAAAGCCCCGTCACCAGACTCGGGTCATCCTCCAGCAGAAAAATTTTGCTCATCTTGCGCACCTCCGCGCTCCCATTATAAGGCCTCGCCCCGCACAATACAAGGGCGCGCGTTTTATCGGTTTTGCGCGTTGACGTTTCACCGTTTTCCGCGTATCATGAAGGCAGTTTGCAAAAGGAGTGTTTTTGGAATGATGATTACGCTTGCCACCGCCGCCGATTTGCCGCGGATTCTCGCCGTTTATGCCCACGCCCGCGCGTTTATGGCGCAGCACGGCAATCCGAACCAATGGGGCGCGACCCGCCCGACGGAAGCGGATATCGCCGCGCACATCGCCGCGCGCGAGCTGTATGTGCTGCGGGAGAACGGCGAAATCCACGGCGTTTTCGCGTTCATTCTCGGCGAGGACCCGACCTACCGCGTCATCGAGCAGGGCGCATGGCTCTCCGACGCGCCCTACGGCACGATTCACGCCGTCGCGGGAGACGGGCAGGTGCACGGTCTGCTGAGCCAAATCGTCGCCTACTGCGAGCAGACGACAAAGCATCTGCGCATCGACACCCACCGCGACAACGCCATCATGCAGCATGTCATTTTGAAAAACGGCTTCACGCGCTGCGGCATCATCCACATTGCCGACGGCGCAGAACGGATTGCTTTTGAGAAGGTGTAAAACGGGGAACGATTGGTGCGTTGCCCCAACCCCCCACCGGAAACCTGAGGTTTCCGGCCTTCCCACATGAAAATCAAAGAAGGCGCTCTCCCGATTTTGTGCGGGAAAGCGCCGTTTTGCTTATTCTGTTACGTGCTCATCCTTCGGCCGCGTGCGCGCAGGCAGAGCCTATGCAAAACTGTCGTCGGATGTGTGCGCCGCCTCAGGCGGCCTTAGTCCTCCGGCTTCGCGCCGATAACCGCCTTGATGCGGCGGACGCCGGCGGAAGAGGATTCTTCCTTGAGAATCTTGAAGCTGACCAGCTCGCCGGTATGGCTGGCGTGCGGGCCGCCGCAGATTTCCTTGGAATATTCGCCCATGGTGTACATGCGGACGCGCTCGCCGTACTTGCTCTCGAACAGGCCGATAGCGCCTTCCTTCTTCGCGTCCTCGACAGTCGTCTCGGTCATCACAACCGGCACATCCGCCCGAATCCACTCGTTGACCAGCGCCTCAACCTGCGCCAGCTCGTCCTTGGTCACCTTGCGGCCGAAGGAGAAGTCGAAACGCAGGCGCTCCGGCGTGATGTTGGAGCCCTTCTGCGCGACCTCGTCGCCCAGCACACGGCGCAGCGCCGCGTGGAGCAGGTGCGTCGCGGTGTGCAGGCGCGCGCTCTGGGCGCTGCTGTCCGCCAGACCGCCCTTGAAGCGCTGCTCCGCGCCCGCGTGGCTGCTCTTCTGGTGCTCGGCGAAGTGCTTCTCAAAGCCAGCCTCGTCCACGGTCAAGCCGTTCTCCTTCGCCAGCTCGCGGGTCATCTCAATCGGGAAGCCGTAGGTCGTATACAGGTTGAAGGCCACCACGCCGTCGATAACCTTGTTCTCGCCCATGCGGGACACGGCTTTCTCGAACTCGCGCTCGCCCTGACGCAGCGTGCGGGCAAAGCGGGTTTCCTCGAGCTTGAACTGCTCGAGCACAAAGCTCTCGTTCTGCTTGAGCTCCGGATAGACCTCGGCATACTGGTCGATGACGACCTTGCCGATTTCGGCGGTGAAGCCCTCCGGCATGCCCAGCTCCATGCCAAAGCGCACGGCGCGGCGAATCAGGCGGCGCAGCACGTAGCCCTGATCAACGTTGCTCGGGCTGACGCCGCGCGGGTCGCCCATGATGAAGGTCGAGGTGCGCAGATGGTCGGCCACGATGCGGAACGCCTTGGTGGTCGCCTCGTCGTCGTCATAGTGCTTGCCGGACAGCTCGGAAATCTTCGCGATGATATTCGTGAACGCATCCGTCTCATAGACCGTCTTGCAGCCGTTGAGGGTGCAGACCGTGCGCTCCAGGCCCATGCCGGTATCGACGTTCTTCTTCGCCATCGGCACATACTGGCCGTCGGCAGTCTTGTTATACTGCATGAACACGTCGTTCCAGATTTCCAGGAAACGGCCGCAGGAGCAGGCCGGAGAGCAGTTCGGGCCGCACGGCGGCTGATCCTTGATGATAAACATCTCGGTATCCGGGCCGCACGGACCGGTCTGGCCCGCCGGGCCCCACCAGTTATGCTCGCGCGGGAGGAAGTAGATGTTCTCCTTCTTCACGCCGTTCTCCATCCAGTAATTCGCAGCCTCTTCGTCGCGCGGGATATCGCCTTCGCCCTCAAACACGGTGAACGCGAGCTTATCCTTATCAAGGCCGAGGTATTCCGGGCTGGTCAGGAATTCCCAGCTCCAGGCAATCATTTCCTTCTTGAAATAGTCGCCCAGCGACCAGTTGCCCAGCATCTCGAAGAACGTCAGGTGGGACGCGTCGCCCACTTCGTCGATATCGCCCGTGCGGATGCATTTCTGCACGTCGGTCAGGCGCGTGCCGGCCGGATGCTTGCTGCCCAGCAGATACGGAACCAGCGGATGCATGCCCGCGGTGGTGAACAGAACGGTCGGGTCGTTTTCCGGAATGACGGAAGCGCTCGGAATCACGGCATGGCCCTTGCTCTTGAAGAAATTGAGCCACATGCTGCGCAATTCGCCGGAAGTCATCTTCTTCATGGTGAAATTCTCTCCTTGCTTGTGTTTTAGGGTACAAAAAAGCGCCTGTCGTCCGGGGACGAACAGACGCATTCGCGGTACCACTCCGGTTGATGCCCCCGCCTGTCGGGCAGACGCATCCTCTTAGCGCCCGTAACGCGGGCGGCGCGCCCGACTCTTCGCCGAGAACTCCTTGCAGGGCTGCCGAACCGCCTGCGCACCGGGCTTACACCCTCCCCGGCTCGCTCTGCGCCACGATCAATTCGGCTCTTTGCATATCATCGTCTTTGCATATCGGGTTTATTATAGTCAGAAAGAGGGGGATTGTCAAGTCAAAATTCAGGGATGCTGCATGCCCGGATAATCTTTCGGCGCGCTTTGCAGAATCCGGCTGTAATTCACGCCCTGGCGCTCTGCATACCGAAGGACGCGCCGTTTTGCAATTTCTTTTCTCTTCCCCCGAAAACCGAAATGTGTTATAGTAGAGACAGATTTCGGGCGCGGACGCCGTGCGCTGCGCCCCAAAGGAGAATCGCCATGCTGAACCTGCTTCTTTCCTTCCTCGCGACGCTCGCTTTTCCGACGTGGATTTCCGATACATCGCTCGCTTTTTCCAACAGCGTCTTTTCCGTCGTTTTGTGGATAGCCGTCTTTCTGCTCCTCCGCGCGGGCAAGGCCGCCGCGCCCGACCGTCGGCTGCGCGTCTGCTCGCATGTGCTCGGGCTGCTCTTTTCCGTGATGATTGCCTTCGGGCATGCGCTCGGCGCGGACGGCTGGGGCGCGATTCCCTATCTTTCCGTGCCGTTCATCCTTTCCGTTCTGCTTTACGCGCATGTGCTCGGACAGGGCGCCGCGCTGCTCTGTCTCGCGCTTTCGCGCCGCCTGCACGCCGCATCCCCCAAAATCGCCGGAAACAGCCTTGCGGCCCGCATAGGCGCGCTGTATGACCATCCCGCCGCGCTGTTTGCGCTGCTGATTCTCTGCTGGCTGCCCTGCTATATCTCCACCTTCCCGGGCAACTTCGTCTACGACGCGTCGTATGAATATTATCAGCTGGAGCTGGGCTTCACCACCAGCTATCCGATGCTCCATTCTGTCCTCATCACGCGCCTGCTCGCCTTGTCGGAACGGCTCACCGGTTCGGTCAACGCGGGCATCGCGGCCTATACCGTCATGCAGATGGCGGCGATGGCCGCGCTGTTCACCCATGTTCTGCGCCGCTTCCGTCGCTGTTCGCTCCACCCCGTCGCGCTGGGGCTGCTGACGGCCTACTACGCGCTCTTCCCCGTCGTTCACCTGCTGGTCACATGCACATCCCGCGATATCCTGTTCAGCGCGCTGCTCACATGGCTTATCGAGCTGTTCTTCGAATTCAGCCGTAATCGGGACGCCTTTGTCTCCCGTAAGCGCAATCTCTTTCTGCTCGCCGCCGTACTCGTTTTGACCCTGCTGGCGCGCAATAATAACTCCGGCCCGCTGGCTTCCATTCTGCTGATTGCCGTCTGCGCCGTCGTCGGTCTGCTGCTGGGTAAGGCCAACCGTAAACGCAGCCTGCTGTTCGCCGCGTTCGCGCTCGGTCTGTTTTATGCCCTCTCCGCCGTGCTGACCGCACTGTGTCAGCCGCTGTATCGCAACCCGTCGATGAGTGCTTCCATGTCGCTCATCGCTCAGCCGCTCGTCAGGGCGTATATGCTCTACGGCGATACGTGGCCCGAAGAGGACGTGGAAACGTTCGAGTCCTTCTTCACGATGGAAACGCTGGAATACTTCCCACAGAACGCCGACCCCGCCAAGGGTAATTTGCAGCTCTATTACCGCAATATCCGTCAATTCGTGCCTTTCTGGTTCAAAATCGGCCTACGTCACTCCGCCTGCTACGCCGACGGCATGCTCGCCGCCACGCGGGAAATGTGGTTCCCCGACAGCGTCGTGGACGGCTATACCGTCCGCGGCATTAACCCGCAGTATGAAAAATGCTATTTCTATTTCGGCAAATATATCGAGGAAATCGGCTCGCGGCTGAACCTGCTCCCCAAGGTTTTCGCCTTCTATGAACAGGTCGGCCTGATGCTCTCGTTTGAAAAAATCCCCGTCGTCTCGATGCTTTTCTCCATCGGCTTCCAGTTCTGGATGCTGCTGTTCTTCCTGTTTTACGCCGTTTGGCAGAAACGCCGCCCGCTGCTGCTCCCGATGTGCGTTCTGCTCGTCTATACCCTCTGCTCCGCGTTCACGCCGCTCGTGCTGGTTCGCTATTACGCCGCCCTGTTCCTCGCCGTGCCTATGATTGCCGCAATGGTTTTCTGTAAGGATTCCTCGAAATAAATCGGCTTGCCGCCGCGAAGCGAAGAAGGGGGTTGGGGACTGGTCCCCAAGCGGGTTTGGGCGGCAGCCCAACGTCCCCCCTCCTCATCCGCCCAAAAGCAAAAGACCGGCGTTCCGCGAGCCTTTCTTTCGGCCCGAAGCGTCGGTCTTTTCAATTTCTGTTTTTTACGTGCCAAAAACCTTGACGTAATCCCGCTTGAACTTTTCAATGCCCTCGTCGGTCAGCGGATGGTGAATCATCTGCTCGATGACCTTATAGGGCACGGTGGCGATATCCGCTCCCGCCAGCGCGCAATCCGTCACATGAATCGGATTGCGGACGCTTGCGGCGATAATCTGCGTCTTGATATCGGGATAATTCGCAAAGACAGCCGCAATCGTGCGCACCAGCTCGATGCCCGGCTGAGAAATATCGTCCAGCCGCCCCAGGAACGGGCTGACGTAGGCCGCGCCCGCGCGCGCCGCGAGCAGCGCCTGGTTGGCGGAGAAAATCAGCGTGCAGTTGGTCGGAATCCCCTCGGCGGAGAGCGTCTTGATGGCTTTCAGTCCTTCCGCCGTCATCGGGATTTTGACGACCATATGTTTCGGGTCGAGCGCGTAAATCGCGCGCCCCTCTTCAATCATGGTTTCGGCGTCCGTCGTGGTCGCCTTCACTTCGCCGGAAATCGGGCCGTCCACAATGGAGGCGATTTCCGCGAGCGTCTGCGCGTAATCGCGGCCTTCCTTGGCGATGAGGCTCGGGTTGGTGGTTACGCCTGCAATCACGCCCATATCATTGGCCTTGCGAATTTCATCCACATTCGCGGTATCGATAAAGAACTTCATAGCGATTTCCTTTCGTTCGGTTTTCGGGCCGTACCGTGCCCGATTTTATGTTTCTGCGCTTTGAAGCGGGATTCCTGCCGCGCGGGGCGCAAAATCTTTATCGATTATCATGCTTAACATTTTATAAACACCTGTCGGCCCGCCGACGGCGCGAAGAGCCGTTCACGGGTTGCGCCGATAGCCCTCGTCGTCGCGGTACTCGGGGTGTTCCGCCGCATACGCGTCGCGGTTGCCGCAGATGGCGTAATCGCACTTGCAGCCGTTGGAGCAGGTCGTTCTGCGCACAAGGCGGGCTTGAATCAGCTCCATCGCCGCGAAATCGGGGTTGCACATCGCGGGCATGACCTCCAGCAGGCCAAACCGCTTGGCGAACTCGGCCACGGGGCAGGCGGTAAATTCGTAATAAATCGGCTTATCCTTATCGTAGGGCGCGACGTTCATTTGATAGTCGCCCCACTTGTCGCACTGCTTTTTGGCATTCAGAAACGCGCGGTGCATCAGGCGCTTGAAAATCGGCCGATTGCAATCCACAAAGCGCAGCCTGCGGAACGCGGGCAGAAACAGCGCACCCTCCATCTCTTCGATTTCCGCAAGGCTCGTCACGTCGCGGCAGGCCTTGTAATAGCTCATCAGCGCGATGCAGTCGTATGTGCCGCCCGCGCCGTTGTGAAAATTCTTCGCGCCGCCGAGGTCGGTGCGCCAGTCCTTCAAAAAATCGACGTATTGCCGCTGCACGCGCGTCCAGGCTTCCTCCCGCGCTTCGGGCGGATAATGCAGCGCGATTTTCGCCTGAATCAGCCGCTTGCAGGGCTTGGAATAGAGCACATGGCACGTGCGGTCAAACGCCAGCGCTTCGTCTTTCATTGTTCCCCTCCCCGCGCCGAAAGCGCAATCTGCTTCACCAGCCGCGCCCATTCTTCGGGATGGCAGGCCAGCAGTTCCTCGTGCTGCATGTTCTGTTCGTGAATCACGGGTCGGGCGAAGTGTTTCAAATAGCGCGCCCGATATTTTTCGCCCATCTTGAGCGCGTAGAAGATGTGGATTTCCGTGCCCTCCGCATCGATGTTATCGCCCAGCGGCGTCGTCAAATCGGAACAGAACTGGTTTTCGCAGCTCTTCTTCGTCACAAAGGGGCGCGCGCCGCCGAACATGCGCATAAACGCCTGCCCGTATTCGCCCATCTTCCGCAGAATCTGCTCGGATTTTTTCTGCAAAAAGCGGTTTTTGAACCGCCCGTCGCGAATCATCGGATAAATCAGCGGCATCATGATTTTCGTTTGCAGCTTGGCCGCAAGCGCCGACGCCTGGTCAAGGTCGGAGCTGCCCAAAATGCCGTAATCCATTCGGATGTTCTGCCGCCGGGCCAGCAGCCCGACAAACGAGCCGCCCAGCGAACAGCCATAGGCCGCGCGGATGTGCCCGCCGCAGTTTTCGCGGATGTACGCTTCGATTTTCTCCGTCTCCTCCAGCATCGTCGGAAACTCCGTGCGCTCCGTGCCGTCGAACCCGTCGTAACTGACGCAGAGCACGCGAAAATCCGATTCGAGCAGCGGAATCACGTGCCCGAAATTGCCCTGCCAATCACAGCATGTGCCGGGCAGAAGCAACAATGCGGGCTTCTCCGCCCCGCCGAATGTATACACCTTCATGTCTTTTTCTCCTCCACGGTAAGGCAGAAATCGCAGCAGTCGTTGCCGCGGCCGAGCGTCTTGGTTCTGTGCCAGATGACCTTGGGGTGCATGCCGTCGTAGGTGATGTCGTCGCTGTCGCAAAAGCTCGGGCACAGTTCGGGACAGCCGTATTGCACGCATGCGTCGTGATACGGGCATTTGAGCATATCCACCCGCCACACGTTGTCGCCCATCGGATAGGTTTTGGCTTCAAACCCCGCCGCTTCGCCGAACATCTTGGCCGTGCCCTTGGCGAACAGGCCGGGCAGGCGGCGATACAGCCCCGGCAGACGCACGATGACCCGAATCATCCGCCGCAGTTTCCATGCTCGCGCCTCCACATAGCCGTGAACGGTTTGCAGCGCCTCGTCCTTGGGCATCACGGTTTGCAGCGTTTCATACGCGGCGATGCCGGGCATAATCTGCCCTTCCAAATGCCGCATTTTGCCCGCGTCGGCGTCGGCGTTTTCCGCGCGCAGCTGCTCAAGCCGCCGCCGCATCGCGGCGTTCAGCGCTTCCGCGCGCTCGGGAAAACGCGCGCAGACGGTCTTTTCAAACGCGGTTGTGATGTAGTTGCTCATCCTCTGTTTCCCCCATTTTCGACGGATAACTAATCGTTAGTTTTGGCTAACGTTTTCTGTATTCATTATAGCCCGCCGCTCAGGCGTTGTCAATTTTTTATACAAAAAGGCTGTCAAGCCTAAACCGGATATTTCAAGACGTAATCAGCCAAGCATTTTCAGGATATGGGGCTTTGCCCGATCGCCCCACCATCGACGATAATCCGCTTCATTATATCGGCGCCCTTCCCCGTTTTCAAGCCGACCGAAACTTTTTCGTCTCTCGTTGCCATAGCAACGGACAAGCGCGCCCCGCATCCTGTACAATAGCCATCGGTTAGCAAAAACTAACTGCCAATTCATTTCATTTTTGGGAAGGAGATTGTTCCATGAAGAAAACGCTGTCTCTGGTTTTAATGCTGCTGGTGCTCTGCATCGCGGGTTCCGCGCTGGCGGAGGGCACGCACACCGTCGTCGATCACGGCGGCAACGAGGTCGAAGTGCCCAATGAAATCACCCGCGTGGTCATCGACCAGATTCCGATTCTCTCCACCTACATGTCCTACTTCGGCGGCGAAGCGCCGTATATCGTCGGCTTCTGCGGCTCGTTTAAGACGACCATCTCCGAAACGGTGCTCAAAAACATCGCGCCGGAGCTGATGGAGACCGCCGACACCGTCTACGCCCAGAGCGACCTCAACATCGAGGAAATCATGAAGCTCGAGCCGGACGTCATCCTTTACAACGCCAACAACGCTTCCCACGCCGAGATTCTCAAGGCCAGCGGCATTCCGTGCGTCGGCTTTGCGACTGTCGGCGCTTCCACCGAGGCCGACCCGATTGAGCGCTACGAAGAGTGGCTGAACCTGCTGGAGGATGTGTTCGGCGAGGAAGGCAAGACGGACGCGTTCGTCGCCGCGGGCGACGCGATTGTCGCCGACGTGGAATCGCGCATCGCGACCGTGCCGGAGGACGAGCGCCCGACCGCGATGATCCTTTGGAAATACGCCAACGGCGTGCCGATGGTCTCCGGCAAGGGCACGTTCGGCACCTACTGGCTCAAGCGTCTGGGCGTGACCGACGTGGTGGCGGAAGAGGCGAGCGGCTTCGCTCAGGTCAACATGGAGCAGGTGTATACCTGGGATCCTGACATCCTCTTTCTGGACGGCCCGGGCCTGCTGAACCTCAAGACCGCCGACGTGCTTGATAACAACGTCGAGGGCGCGGATTTCTCCACGCTGAGCGCCGTCAAGAACGGCCGCGTCTACAACACGACGCTGGGCATGTGGAACTGGTTCACGCCGAATCCGGATGCGCCGCTGGTTCTGGCCTGGCTGGCCAGCCGCACCTACCCCGACGCGTTCGCCGATTATCCGCTGGAGGACACCATCCGCGAATATTACAAGACCTGGTACGGTTACGACGTGACCGACGACGAGCTGGCGCAGATGCTGGCATATTGATTCCATGAACGACACACCGTTTATCAAAAAGGGACGCTTCACGCCGCTTGCCGTCGTGCTGATGTTCCTTCTGCCATTTGTGACCGCGCTCATCTGCCTGTGTGTCGGGCGGATGAGCGTCCCTTTGGGCGACGTGCTCCGCGCGCTTCAGAGCCTGTTCACCGGCGAAACCGCGGGCGTGCAGAATTATTCGATTATCGTCAACCTTCGTCTGCCGCGCATCCTGATGGCGATTGTCGTCGGCGCGGGGCTGACCTGCGCGGGCAACACCTATCAGGCGCTGTTTTCCAACCCCTTAGCCACGCCGGATATTCTCGGCGTGACGAGCGGCACGTGCGTCGGCGCGATTCTGGCGATTATCCTCTCGTGCAGCATTTTTGAAACGCAGCTGATCGCGCTGGTTTTCGGCCTGCTTTCCGTTTGGTTCACGCTGAAAATCGCGGGCAAAAACAGCGGCCGCTCGATGGTTTACCTCGTGCTGGCGGGCGTAATCGCCTCTTCGCTGTTCAACGCCGTCGGCTCGCTGCTCAAATATACCGCCGACCCGCAGGATAAACTGCCGGAAATCACCTATTGGCTGATGGGCAGCTTCACAGGCGCGAGCTATAAAAAGATTGCCGTCGGTTCGCCGCTGATTCTTTCGGGCATCGTGGTCATCTATCTGCTGCGCTGGCGGCTGAACATTCTTTCCCTCAGCGAGGACGAAGCGAAGGCCAGCGGCATCAACCTGCCGCGCACCCGCATGATTTTCATCCTCGCCTCGACCGTCATCACCGCGTCGGCGGTCTCGATGTGCGGTCAGGTCGGCTGGATTGGCCTGCTCATCCCCCACTGCGCGCGCATGCTGGTGGGCAGCAACAACCGCTATGTGATACCCGTCAGCCTGAGTCTGGGCGCCAGTTTCATGATGCTCATCGACACGCTGTCGCGCACCGTGAGCATCATCGAGCTGCCGCTCTCCATTCTGACGGCCATCATCGGCGCGCCGGTCTTTATCACCCTTCTCAACAAAAACAGGAGCAATTTGCGATGATCCTTGAAGTCAAAGACGGCTGCTTCGGCTATGCCGACCAGCCCGTGATTCTCGACCACATCAACCTCGGCTTGGAAAAGGGGCACATTCTCGCCATCCTCGGCCCGAACGGCATCGGCAAAACGACGCTGCTCAAGTGCATGATCGGCCTTCTGCCGTGGAAGCGCGGGCAGACGCTGCTGAACGGGCAGAACATCGCGAAGATGAAGCCTGCGGATATCTGGAAAACCGTTTCCTACATCCCCCAGAGCCACGGCTTCGCGTTTTCCTACACGGGGCTGGAGATGGTCATGCTCGGCAGAAGCTCGCACATGGGCGCGTTTCAGCAGCCGGGCATGCGGGAAATCGAGATGGCCGAGCGCATGATGGAAAAGGTCGGCATCACCCGTCTGGCCTACAAGGATTGCAACCGGATGAGCGGCGGCGAGCTGCAAATGGTGTTGATTGCCCGCGCGCTCATCAACGAGCCGCAGCTGATTATCCTCGACGAGCCGGAGACGGGTTTGGATTTCCACAACCAGATTCTGGTGCTGGATATGGTCAAGCGCCTTTCCCACGAAGAGGGCATCAGCGCCATCATGAACACGCACTACCCGACCAACGCCATGTCCGTTTCGGATGAAGCGTTCATGATGAACCGCAAGGGCCGCTTCTTCTACGGCCCGACGGCGGATGTGCTGACGGAGGAAAACATCAGCCAATCTTTCGACGTGCGCGTGGTGGTCAGCGACCTGACGGACAACGGGCGGCACGTGCGCAGCATTGTGCCCGTCGCGCTGACCGCGAACTGACAGCGAGGTGCTTATGACAGGTTCTTTCACCGTTTCGGCCATGCGCCCCATTCGCGCGGGCATGACCGTTTCGCGCGGCGCAGGCGTGCGCGGCGTAACGTGGTTTTCGCTCGGCGAGGGCACGGACATCAGCCGCGAAAGCTATGACGTGCCGACGCTCTATCTCTGCGCCGAGGGCTGCGGCGAATTTCTGTCGGGCGAGGATGCGCGCGTTGTGCCGCTCCTGCCCGGCGAGCTGCTCATTGTTCCCGAGAAAACGCTTTGCGGCGTCAACAGCCCGAAAGGCGTTATCTATACCGAAATCATTGCCGAAAAGGAGATTGTTATGAACAACGCAATTCACGCCGGCGAAGCGCTCAAGCTCGCCAACCTCATCGCCTACGAAGAGGGCAGCATCACCAACATGGACGTCGTGCACAACGACAAGATGAAGTTTGTGCTCATGGCCTTTGACAAGGGCACGGGTCTTTCCGCCCACCGCGCGCCGGGCAACGCCATCATCACCGCGCTGGAGGGCAAGGCCGTCATCGGCTACGAAGGCAAGGATTATCCCCTCTCCGCGGGCGAGAGCTTCCGCTTTGACAAGAACGGTCTGCACAGCGTGACCGCCGACGGACCGTTCAAGATGTCGCTGCTGCTGGTGCTGGAGTAAGGGGAGACGGGGGAACGAGGAACAATTGGGGCTTTGCCCCAAACCCCAGTCGGGAACTGAGTTCCCGACACCTTCCGCTTCTTGATTTCTGCGAAATCAAGGCAGATTATATTAAGAGAGCCCTTTTCCTCCGATGGAGGAGAAGGACTTTTTCATCCACGCAAAAAGAATCGACTGTTTTGTAAACAGCCGATTCTTTTGTGTGGATATGAGGATAACGAGTAGAGTATTACCGACAATAATACAGGAACGACCTCACCCTGGCCCAGGCCGTTTCATCCCAGTCATGGTCAAACGACACCTCCAGCAGCGGGGCTTGGCAAGCCTCGCGCAGCCCGCGCATATCCAAAATCATCGCGGCGTTTTCATATCTCGGCGCGGCGGTCATCACCGCGCACACGTCTGCGCTCATCTGCACGGCCTTGGCGTAGCGGTAACGCCCGTTTGCGCCTGCGAAATTGCCCAGCGCCGCGTCCGCGGTATGGCGAAGCACATCGAGGTTCGGCGCGAAAGCGTTTCGCGCGCCGAGCAGCCGCCCGATTTCGCGCAGATTCGCCTCGATTTCGTCGAGCCACGCTTTCGCCGTGCTCTTCTCGTCGCTGTCCCGCCAGAGGAAGCAGAGCGCTTCGACCAGCGGCGCGCGCAGAATCGTCTCGCCCTCGTCCTCCAGCGTACCCCACACGCCGTCATCCAGCACGGTTTGGCAGAGCGGCGTGCCGACAACCGCGATTTTCCGCCCCGCAATCGGCATGCGTCCAATCGCCTCGGCCGTCGTTTTCAGCTCGGCCCACGTCAGAATTGTGCTCGGTTCGTTTCGCGCCGCTTTCGGCGCGGCATAGGCCAAATCGCCCGCCAGCAGCGCGCGCACAAGCGCATCTCTGTCCGCTGCGGTTTCATACAGGCGCTCGAGCATCGGCGCGACAATCGCCGCGTCGCCCTGCCCCAGCCTGTCCAGCTCGGCGCGAATCACGCGGGCATACTGCCCGTCGGCCTCCGCGCCCTCGGACTGCGGAATCAGGAACTGCGCGGGCGCGCCGTCCTTCTCCCGCTCGGCCAGCACACCGCCCAGCAGCGCCGCAAACGGCAAATACTCCTTCGCGCCGGTCTGCGCGCGTCCCAGCCCGACGGCGTGTTCGTCCGGCGCGGGCAGCATGCGCGCATCCGCGCCGTTTTGGGCGAAATACCGCGTCAGCGGCGGCGTATACAGCCCCAGATTCGGCACAAACAGCGGCACGCCCGCCTTCGCCCGCGCGGGCATCTCTGCCTTGCGCACGGGCACATCCTCGATGGCGAAATTCGCCGGAAGCGGCTGCACGGGCCGATGGGACAGGCTGTTCAAAAACGCCTCGACGCGCGTAATCACGCCGACCTTGGAAAAATGCTCGTCCACCTCGATTTGCAGATACGGCTTGCCGCCCATCTCCCGACGGAACAGGTGAGTGAGCATCGTATCCGGCCCGCAGCCGTGGTTGGTCAGGTAGACGGCATACAGATTCGGGTGATGAGCAATCAGCTTCGCGCCCGAGAGAATGTGCTGACCGAACGGCCAGTAGAGATTCGGATATTCGCCCGAAATATCCAGCGAATGGCCGGGCAGGTGGCTCAGCGTGATGACCTTGCAGCCGCGCTCGAGCAGCAGACGCGGAATGCCCATGTTCAAAATCGGGTCGGACACGCCGTAGTTGCGCGTAATCAGCACCAGCACCTTATCTTCGGGCCTGAGCGTGGCGAGCAGCGCCTTGCCCTGCTTTTCCACCGCGGCGGTGTGGCGGCGGACGGCCATCGCGCCCGCCAGCAGCGCCGCCGCGCATTTCGGCTTGGGGATGCCGAGGATTTTGCCCAGCCCCACCATCGCGGAGGCCATCGCTTCCTGCCCAAAATCCAAATCAAATTCGGGATTCAGCAGCGTAATGCCCTTCTCTTCCAGCTTCAGCGCGCGGGCGACGGATTTCGCCGCCGTCTGCATATACACACAGCCGTAGTTGTGCGCGACGCGGCTCTTCTCGTGGCGCATGGTGTGAATCGACGGCAGGAAAATATAATCCACCTTCTTTTCGATGAGCTGCATCATGTGGCCGTAAATCAGCTTCACCGGATAGCAGGTTTCACCCTGCGCCGCCAGCTGGGACAGGCGGATGGTTTCCTCGCTCGTCGGCTCGGTCAGCACGACGTTGAACCCCAGCGCGCCGAAAAACGCGTTCGCCATCGGGAAGAACTTGTGAATCATCAGCACATACGGCACGCCGACGGTCTTTTTATTCGGGTCGATTTGGCCCGTGTAACCCTCCAGCAGCAGCTTGTCGGCCTGCTCGTAAAACGCGATGTTGCGCGCGATTTCGGCGCTCTGCGCGTCGTCCGCCGCCGCGGTCTGCGCCGCGTCGAAGCCCGTGAAGCGGCTTTCCCCATCGCCGGCGGCCTCCAGCGCCAGCATCGCCGCGCCGAAAGCGCCGCTGACAGCAAAGCACGGACTGACTTGCACGCGCTCACCGTAGGCCGCCTGAAACGCCGCGACAATGCCGGGGTTGTAATTCACGCCGCCTTGCAGCACGATGCGCCGTCCGACAGGCTTGCCCGCGACGACCTTGTGCAGATAGTTGCGGACGATGGCGTGGCAGAGACCCGCCGCGATTTCCGCCTGACCGACACCCTCCGCCGCAGCGGAGGCGATGGCCGTTTCGATGAACACCGTGCAGCGCTCGCCCAGCGCGGCGGGCGCTTTCGCCGTCAGCGCCAGCGGGCCGAACCGTTCAATCGGTATGCCCATGCGTGCGGCCTGTTCCTCGACGAACGATCCCGTGCCCGCCGCGCAGATTTTGTTCATCTGAAAATCGACGACTTCGCCGCCGCGCAGCGCGATATACTTGCTGTCCTGTCCGCCGATTTCAAACACCGTGTCCGCATCCGGCACCCAGAAGGTCGCGCCCTTCGCCTGCGCGGTGATTTCGTCGCGAATCGCGTCCGCGCCAATCATCCGCCCGATGCGCTCGCGGCCCGAGCCGGTCACGCCGACCGCCGCAAAGCGAAGCTCGCCGTATTTCGCCCGCAGCGCCTGCAAGCCCTTCCGCACCGCCGCTTCCGGATTGCCCGCCGTGCGCAGATATTGAAAATCGACGAGCGTGCCGTCCCGCCCCGTGAGCACCAAATCCGTGCTCGTCGAGCCGATGTCGATGCCCAGCGCGCACCCGTCCTTCGGGATGACGCCCGTCGCGGGCGGGTCGGTCAGCTTTGTATTCGGCGCAAGCGCGAGCGGCTCCAGCTCGCCGACGGCCCGCCGCGAAGGATATCCAGCAGCCCATCGACGGAAAAACGCCCCTCCGCCTTGCAGGCCGCGCCGACAGCCGACACATAGCGCGCCTGTTCGGGCACAATCAGCTCGCCCTCCGCCAGGCCGAACACGTCGCGAATCGCGCGAATCACGCCCGCGTTGCACGTCACGCCGCCGCAGAAAACAACCGGCTTTTCCACCGGCAGATTGCGCACAATGGTCGCCTTGTAATTGCGAATCATCGCATAGCAGAGCCCCAGCAGAATATCCGGCGTCGGCACACCTTCCTGCTGGCGGTGGATGATATCCGTCTTGGCGAAAACGGCGCATCGGCCCGACAGCCGCGGAATGCTCCGTGCCTCCCCCACCAGGCGGGAATAATCCTCAATGTTCAGCCCGAGACGGGACATCTGGTCCTCAAAAAACGAACCCGTACCGCCCGCACAGTGCTCGTTGACGGAAAACTGCGGCGCGCCGCTCTGCCAAAGCGTGATGAACCGCGCGCCCTGGCTGCCGATATCCATGATGCTGCCGCCCTTAGAGGCCAGCAGGCGCACGCCCTCCACCGCGGCGGGGATGTCCCCCAGATTCTGCAAGCTCGGGCAGGCGGCCAGCAGCGCTTCGCCGTTCGCCCCCGTCACGCAGACCGCCGCCTCCTCGTGCAGGTTCAGCGCTTCCAGCCCTGCCTGTAAGCAGGCAAACGGCCTTCCGCGGTGCGTCCGCATCCACAGCGACTTGATTTTTCCATCCTCCAGCAGCGCAATTTTGACGCTCGACGCGCCCAAATCCAATCCCAAAGCAAACATGCGTTGACTCCTTATTCTGTGCATTTGACTTTTCGGCCATCGTGGCCTATAATATTGTTAGTAAAAGCTAACTTTGTAAGGTCAGTATAACAGATTGAAGTCTCTCGTTCCGTTGTTACGGCAACAAATCGAAATTTTTTTCATTCCTTGGCAGAGGCAGACAGGCGGATTCTTATGGATGTATCAAAGGATTATTACCCCACTCTGGAACAGTGCGGCATGATGCGCGGCATCGCGCCCCAGCGCTACGGCACGGTGCTTTACTGCCTGCAGGCGCGCACGCTCGATTACCCGCGCGGTGTGCACGTCGCGGAGGTCGGCGAAGCGACGAAATGCGCGGGCGTGCTGCTGCGCGGCAGCATCGAGGAGTTTCTGTATGACGAAAACGGCAACCAAATCACCGTCGCCCATATCCATGAAGGGCAGATTTTCGGCGCGGAACTCGCCTGCTCCGGCGGCATGACCAGCCCCGTGTGTTTGCGGACGGTTTCGGATTGCACGGTGATGCTGCTCAATTTCGGCATGCTGCTTTCCGAAAGCTCGATGGGCTGCCCCTGCCGGATGCAGGTCACCGCCAATCTGATGCAGGAGTTCGCGCGGCAGGTGCTCGCCTTCAATACCAAAGTGCGCATTTTGGGGCAGAAGCGCCTGCGCGACCGTTTGAAAATCTATCTGCAAACGCTCACGCCCAATGCGGACGGCGTGTATGCCCTGCCCTATTCCCGCGCCGCCCTCGCCGATTTCCTCTGCGTGGATAGAAGCGCCCTCTCCCGTGAACTCTGCCGAATGCGTGATGAAGGGATCCTCTCGTTCTCGGGCAATAAAATTCGGGTTTTGGAACCCGAATTTCTGAATCGCTGATACCCCCTCTACAAACCGCCGCGAAGCGATACCTGACGCTGCACGAGCCTGTTCCATCCGCAAACCTCGTAGGGGCGCGCAGGGCGCTGTCCTTTTTCTGTGAAAAACGCGCCCGTTTCACGAGTGCGCGTCCGTCAAACGTTTGTCTGCATAGAAAAAGACGCTCTCCATACGGAAAGCACCTCAGGCTGTCGACAAAAAGGGTACTTTCGGATTGCGAAAGTACCCTTTTACGATAATAAGCAACTTTTCAAGCAGGCAAAGAAGGCCATTCCTGTCCTTCCGGGGCGCCAGCTTTTTAGGTTCATGGACGCAAATAAGAGGGGGAGCTGAGGGGTCACTCTCGCTAATCCTCTAAGATGCATATATCTCATACCATGCTGTTCTTTAGAACACGCAAAGACTCTTCCGATTGTTTGCTTGCGCTCTGCATAAATCTTTTTATATTTCGGTGCATATCGGTAATCTTCGGCCTTCTCCATATATTCTGCCCAAACATGACGGGTTACAACTTTCTGACAGTTCTTGCTTTGAGTGCACCTTTCACGCATCGCACATTCTGAGCAGATAGAAGGAGCGCTTTTGTATTCTTTATATCCTTCTCTATTTGTTGTTGAATACTCCAGAATCTGATTATTGGGACAGGTTATGCAATCATTGTATTCATCAAATTGATCGCCTTATCTATCTTTCTCAACAAGTGATCTTTCGGAACTAAATCTTTCAAGCTTACAACGCGGATATCTTTCTGTTTGTCTCGATTCTGCTTCTTATACATAGAATCACCCCGGAATCATGATGGTTATTATATCATGTATCCGGGGTGTTTGTATACTTTTGTCGCCAGGCTGAGGCGGACGCATTTTCAGCGTCCGCCCGTTTTTTCATGCCGACAACACTTTGCAATCGTCTCCACCACCGTCTCCATCTGGAGCGGCTTGGGCAGATGCGCGTTCATGCCCGCTTTCAGGCATCGCCGCGCATCCTCTTCAAATGCGTTGGCCGTCATCGCGATGATGGGAATCGTCCCCGCGTCCGCCCTGTCCAGCGCGCGGATGGCGCGGGTGGCGGAAAGGCCGTCCATCACCGGCATCATCACATCCATCAAAATCGCGTCGAACGTGCCCGCCGACTGCGATTCAAAGCGCTCCAGCGCCAGCTTTCCGTTCTGCACGACGGTGATTGCCGCGCCCTCGTCGGTGAGCAGTCGCTCGGCGATCTCCGCGTTCAGCGCGTTGTCCTCCGCCAGCAGCAAGCGCAGGCCCTTCACGCTGCTCTTGGCGCTCTCCGTCTGCGTTTTCTGTTTCTTTTCCGCGATTTCAAACGGCAGCGTGATGATAAACGTCGAGCCTTTGCCCTTTTTGCTCATCACGCGGATGTCGCCGCCCATCTTATCCACAAGGCTCTTGACGATGGCCATGCCCAGCCCCGTGCCCTGATAGACGCTGCGCGCGTCGCTGTTTTCCTGCACAAACGGCTCGAAGATGTGCGCGATAAAATCCTCGCTCATGCCCACGCCCGTGTCGCGTATCGTCCAGCGATAGGTCACGACGCCGTTTTCCGTGCCGAGCTCCTCCGTCTGCGTGCACACCTTGCCGCCGACGCGGTTATACTTGATGCAGTTGCCGTAAATATTCAAAAACAGCTGACGCAGGTGCAGCAAGCTGGCGTATACATACGGATGCGCCGCCCTTTCCGCCCCGCGGTCGTGATACAGCGTCACGCCCGCTTCCGCCGCGCGCTGGCCGACAATCATCTGAATATCGACCAACAGCTCGCTCAAATCCATCCACTCGCGGGAGAGCACGTATTCGCCGTCCTCCAGCTTGCTCATTTGCAGCATGTCGTTGATGAGCGACAGCAGGTATTTGGCCGAAACCATCATCTTTTCGTGGTTGCCCCGAATCAGTTCGAGGTCGTCCGGATGCATTTCATCGATCTTGAGCAGGCCGATGATGCCGTTGAGCGGCGTGCGGATGTCGTGCGTCATGCGGGAAAGGAAGTTCGTCTTGGCCGCGTTCGCCGTGCGGGCCTCCTCCGCCAGCCGCCGGCTTTCCTGATTGGCCGCCTCCGCGCGCCGCGCCGCCTCGCGGAGCTGCTGCTGCTGCCGCTCCAAAACAGCGTTCTGCTCCTGCAATTTTCGGTTGAGAATCTGCTCCGCCCTGAGCTTGTCGAGCGCGTCCGTCTGCTTTTGCAGCGAAATGCTCTTTGCCGCGTGAAACTCGCCGATCCACCGCACTGTCAGATACAGCAGCAGCAAAATGCCGCTGAACGCGCAGAAGAATTGAAACAGAATCTGCGTTTCGTTTGAGCCGAAGGCAAACGTCGCCCGATAGCCGTCCCGGCCGAGCACGATTTTCAGTCGGTCGATGACATGCAGCATCACCGTTCCGCAGAGCGCCGCCGCGGCGGCCACCATGCCGTAATAGGCATGCGCGCTCTTCGGTTTGATGTGCCCCTCCGTGCCGACGACCGCGGCCAGCCAGCGCGCCACCCGCTTGCGCGACAGCGCAAAATGCACCAGCATCATCACCGCCGCCGTCATCCCATACACCGTCAGGTTGCTCGGCTCGAGCCACGCCATCAGCGCCATGCCGACCGTCACGCCCGTTTTAGGAAACAGCAACGCCATGAACAGATAGGTCAGCGTGCCGAAAACCCACGTCGCGCCCAGCGCCGCCAAAGCGATGCAGCCATACGGATGTTTTCTTTCTTTTGCGAAGCACAGATTATACAGCGCGCCCGCCGCGAAGCCGCCAATCGGTCTGGCCGAGTTGAGCACGAGCGAACGGAGCGGCGCGCCGCTGTCAAACGGCGAAAAGATGATATCGCTGTATTGCACGCCGGATACGCCGGCCTGCCAAATCGATGTCAGCGCAAACACCATCGAAACCGCCACGCTTTCTTTCGTGCCCAAAACCATCGCAGCGATAAGCACCAGCAGGTGCATGGTCGTAATCGAAATCGGCGGGATGATGATAAAGCCCAGATAGGAAAACGCAAAGATGACCTCCAGCGCCATCAGGGCTATGGCGATTTCCGTTCTTCTTCGTTTGGTCAGCGGTATGCCGTAAAGCTGTTCAAAATGCGTCATAAACCGTTTTTCCCTTCGTCCGCACGGGGCTAAATTCGGAATTATTGTATGCCCTCGCGGCAGATTCTGTCAAGCGGGCGGCGCGCTAAAAAGCGGCCTGAGGCCGCTCTTCCCTCCGTCAAAGTCTGTCAAAACTCAAGCTTCTGCATACGCGGCCGACTTGCCGCATTTTTTGATAAAGCAAAAACGCCCTCCCCTGCTTGGGGGAAGGGCGCTCGATTCAGTTTTCAGCCCGCGTAGCCCGTCAGGCGCGGCAGCCAGAGGGAGATTTCCGGAATATAGGTGACCAGCAGCAGCACCGTCACCATCACGGCGTAAAGCGGCAGCATGTTCTTGCTGGTGCGCTCAATCGGGGTCTTGCCGATGGCGCAGCCGACGAACAGCGCGCTGCCGACCGGCGGCGTGCACAGGCCGACGGCGAGGTTGAAAATCATCACCACGCCGAAGTGCACGGGGTCCATGCCGATGGCCGGATTGGTCACGACCGGCAGCAGAATCGGGGTCATGATGGTAATCAGCGGGGCCATATCCATGAAGCAGCCCAGCAGCAGCAGCAGGATGTTGATGATGAACATCAGCACATACTTGTTGCTCGTCACGCCCAGCAGCACTTCGGTAATCATCGCCGGAATGCGCAGCTCGGTCATCATGTAGGCAAACGCTTTCGCGGTCGCCAGCAGCGTCATAACGATGGCCAGCGTCTTGAGCGCGTTCTTAATCACCTTGCCGAAGTCGCGCAGCTTCGCGTCGCGGAACACCACATACGCCAGGAACATGGTATAGACCACGGCGATGGCGGAGGATTCCGTCGCGGTGAACACGCCCAGACCCGTGCCGACCAGAATGATGACCAGCGTCAGCATCGGCAGAATGCCGCGCAGGATGACGCTCTTCTTCTGCTCCGGCGGAACGGTCACGCCCTTGGGGAAGTTATACTTCTTGCCCATGAAGAAGCACAGCGCCATCATCGCGCAGCCCAGCAGAATGCCCGGCACCGCGCCCGCCATGAACAGCGAACCGATGGAAACGCCGCCGCCCGCCGCCAGCGCATAGATGACCATGTTGTGGCTCGGCGGAATGAGCACGCCCTGGCAGGCGGTGGTCACGGTCAGGCCGACGGAGAAGTCATCCGTGTAGCCCTGCTGCTTCATCATCGGGATGACGACCGAGCCGAGGGATGAGACATCCGCCACGGCGGAACCGGAAATGCCGCCGAAGAACATGGAGCTCAGGCAGTTCACATACGCCAGACCGCCGCGGAAACGGCCGACGGCAAGGTTGGCCAAATCGATAATCTTGTCGGAAATGCCGCCCGCGCCCATGATTTCGCCCATCAGAATGAAGAATGGGATGGAAAGCAGCGAGAAGTTGTTGACGCCGTCCACCATCTGGCGAACGAGCACGGAGAAGTTTGTTCCCGTGACCAGCGCGCAGCCCAGCGTGGAGAGCAGCATCGCGAAGGACACCGGAACGCGCAGCAGCATCAGCGCGATAAAGCCGCCGATGAGCACGATTGCGGCAAGGGTTGCGGTCGTCATTTGTGTTCAGCCTCCTTCTTTTCCATTTCCTTGAGCGCGGCCACGTCGGTGTAGTCGATTTCCTTTTCGGAATAGAGCAGGTCGTCGCGGCTGACAATGCCCGTCAGGAACAGAATCGAGTCAAACGTGATGACAAAGCCCGCAATCGGGATGGGCAGATACTGCCAAGCGGTGGAAATGCCCGTGATGGGCAGCGTGCCCGGCATGCCGAACAGCTTCATCGTGCGCGCGCCGCCGGTGAAGAGCATGAACAGGCCGCACAGCAGCACCACGACGTCCGTCAGCACGTCGAGCACCTTGCGCGCCTTGCCGCCCACGGGCAGCTGGTTGTAAACCGCGTTGACGGCCACATGCAAGTGGTCGCGCACGCCGATGGCGCAGGCGATAAAGGCGAAGAGCGTGACCAGCAGGCGCGGCACCTCTTCCGCCCACGACAATCCGGTGTTAAAGCAGTAGCGAAGCACAACCGTCAGCGTGACAATCGCGACCATCGCCATCATGGAGATCTGCGCGATTAACAGCACGATCCGGTGTACGAAGTGATTCAGCGGCACAAGCACCTTGCGCAGCGCATCCTGAACGTTTTTCATACGATTCCTCCGGACTCAGTTCGGCCGAGCGCATGCCGCGCGTCTGTACGCGGGCTTAACATGTGTTCGGCGCTTATCAAGTTTTCGTTTCGTTTCCGTGATGCGATCTTTCGTTTCCGTTAAGACCCATCCTAAAAAAAGAAGGGGACGACCCCAAAGGGCCGTCCCCCGGCGTTTTGGCTTAATCGAATCAGTAGGCTTCGCCGACAGCGGTGATCGCGTCGATGACGTCCTGATAGTCCGCGCCGTACTTCTCATACAGGCTCTTGCCGCCCAGCGCGTCGCTCGGGGTGGTCATCGCGGCCTGGAACTCGGCATAGGCTTCCGGCGTCAGCTCGGTGATGGTGCAGCCCGCTTCTCGGACGATCTTCTCGGCGGATTCTTCCTTCTCGGCCCACTTCTGCTTCTCATAGGCTTCGGTCTCGGCCGCGCACTGCTTGATGATTTCCACATCCGCCGCGTCAAGGCCGCTCAGCACTTCGGCAGAGGCCAGCAGGATTTCCGGCACGCGGGTGTGCTCGTCGAGCACGTAATAGGTCGCGGCCTCGTAGTCGCCCATGTTCTGGTAGGTCGGCCAGTTGTTCTCGGCGCCGTCGATGGTGCCCTGCTTGATGGCGGAGTAGACTTCGTTCGGGCCGATGCCGGTCACGCCGGTGCCGCCGAGCACGTTGGTCATGTCAACCATCATCGCGTTGTTCTGCATGCGGATCTTCAGGCCCTTCATATCGGCCACGGAAGAAACCTGCTTGGTGGTGTAGTAGCTGCGCGCGCCGGCGTCATACCAGCACAGGCCGACGAGGCCGGAGCCGGAGGACTCGATCTGTGCGAGCATATCCTGACCGATTTCGCCGTCGAGCACCGCCCACATGTGGTCGGCGTTCTTATACAGATACGGCATCTGGATGGCGTTCAGCGCCGGCACATAGCTGGCAACCGGAGAAGCGGAAACGCGCGCGAACGCGATGTCGCCCAGCTGGAGCGCCTCAATCGCGCCGGTCTCCTCGCCGTAGAGCTGACCGCCGGAATACACCTCGACCTTGATGCGGCCTTCGGTCTTTTCCTCAATCAGGCGGGCAAATTCCTGATCCGCCAGCGTGGTTGGGTAGCCCTCGGCGTGAACTTCGCTCAGTTTGAGCGTCGTGGCGCTCGCGGCCGCAACAGACAGGGTCATCGCGGCGGCGACAGCAAGAGTAAGCAGCTTCTTCATTGTGGGTAATCCTCCATTTTCTTTATTCTCTACCGCACCTGTTTCGTTCGGCGCGGACAGATTCTGTATGACGACTGCTCGATTTGTTTTTTGTTCACTTTTTTGTCTGATTAGGTATATTATAACGCATGGATGACAAATCTGTCAATAAACAATCGCAATATTGCATATTTTTGTTCATCGTTGTTTACGAATCTTTATGCGCCGTAACCCATCAGCAGCCGCGGCAGCAGCAACGAAATATCCGGTATATAGGTCACCAGCATGAGCACGATAACCATCGTCAGATACAGCGGCATCATATTTTTGGCCGTGCGCTCAATCGGGGTCTTGCCGATAGCGCAGCCGACGAACAGCGCGCTGCCGACCGGCGGCGTGCACAGGCCGACGGCGAGGTTGAAAATCATCACCACGCCGAAGTGCACGGGATCCATACCGATGGCCGGATTCGTCACGACGGGCACGAGAATCGGGGTCATGATGGTAATCAGCGGCGCCATATCCATAAAGCAGCCCAGCAGCAGGAGCAGCACGTTGATAATCAGCAGCAGGATGTACTTGTTATCCGTGATGCTCAGCAGGCCGTTGGAGATGGCCGCCGGAATGCGCAGCTCGGTCATCATGTAGGCAAACGCCTTCGCCGTCGCCAGCAGGGTCATCACAATCGCCAGCGTCTTGAGGCTGTTTTTGAGAATCTGCCCCACGTCGCGCAGCTTCACCGAGCGGAAAACCACCATCGACAGGAACATCGTGTATACACATGCGATGGCCGAAGCCTCCGTCGCGGTGAACACGCCCGCACCCGTGCCGACCATGATGATGATCAGCGTCATCATCGGCAGAATGCCGCGCATCAGAATCTTGATGCCTTCGCCCTTCGGCACACCCTCGCCCTTGGGGAAGTTGTAGCGCTTGGCCATCAGCATGCACATGATAATCATGCCGCAGCCCAGCGCAATGCCCGGCAGCAGGCCCGCCATGAACAGCGTGCCGATGGATACGCCGCCCGCCGCCAGCGCGTAGATGACCATGTTGTGGCTCGGTGGAATCAGCACGCCCTGACAGGCGGTGGTGACGGTCAGGCCGACGGAGAAATCCTCGTCATAGCCCTGCTTCACCATCATCGGGATGACGATCGTGCCCAGCGAGGAGACGTCCGCCACCGCCGAACCGGAAATGCCGCCGAAGAACATCGAATCCAGCACGTTCACGTAGGCCAGGCCGCCGCGGAAACGGCCCACCGCCAGATTCGCCAAATCGACAATCTTTTCGGATATGCCTCCCGCGCTCATAAACTCGCCCATCACGATGAAGAACGGAATCGAGAGCAGCGAAAAGTTGTTCGCGCCGTCCACCATCTGGCGAACAAGCACGGAGAAGTTTGTGCCCGTAACCATCGCGCTGCCCAGCGTCGCCAGCAGCATCGCAAAGGAAATCGGCACGCGCAGCAGCAGCAGCAGCACAAACCCGCCAATCAAAACCAATCCGGCCAACGTTGCGGTCGTCATTTCGTCTCCGCCTCCTTCGTCATGGCGGCAACGGCCGCTTCATCGGTGAAATCCACTTCCGGTTCGGAATAGAGCAGGTCGCTGCGGGATACAATACCCGTCAGGAAGAGAATCGAGTCAAAGCTCATCACAAAGCCCGCCACGGGAATCGGCAGATACTGCCACGCGGTCGAGATGCCCGTAATCGGCAGCACACCCGGCAGACTGAAGAGCTTTGCCGTGCGCGCGCCGCCGCTGATGAGCATGAACAGGCCGCAGAGCAGCACCACGACGTCCGTCAGGTTGTCGAGCACCCTGCGCGCCGCGCCCCCGACCGGAAACTTGTTGTAAATCGCGTTCACGGCGACGTGCATGTGGTCGCGCACGCCGATGGCGCAGGCGATGAAGGCGAACACCGTCACCAGCAGGCGCGGCACCTCCTCCGCCCACGACAGGCCCGTGTTGAAGCAGTAGCGCAGAATAACCGTCAGCGTCACAATCGCAACCATCGCCAAAATGGAAGCCTGCGCGATGAACAGCACAATCCTGTGCGTGATGTGGTTGAGCTTCACCAGCGCACCCGCCAGAGCGCTCTTGTTCATGGGCGTTCCCCCTCCCCCGGCTTTGCCCGTTTGCATAACACATTTCCTCCTTTGTTTGGCCTTTTTCCGTCGGCCGCTTGATATCTTATTCTATGCGAACGGGATGACTTTTCATAGTGATGTTGTCATTTTTTGACGCGTATTTTCGGTTTTTTAACACAAAATAAACGGTGTTTTGAATGAACTCCTTCAGTCACGGCTTCGCCGTTCCAGCTCCCTCCGGGAGGGAGCCTTTCGGTTTAATCTGCGCGGCAAAGAAAAAACAGCCCGAACATTTTCGCAAATGTCCAAGCTGCTTTTCTTTCGAATATTCGCTTATATCTGTAACCACGTCTCCCTCTCAGAGGGACATCGAGTCTGCCGCCGCCTGTGGCGGAAACAGGCAGAGAAGGTGCCGAGGATTGTCACGCCTTTGGCGTGACGGAAGGAGCAGGCCGCTCATTTCATGAAGATATGTCTCGGCAGGCCGTCGATATACACCGGCGTCAGCTCCGCCTGAATCAGCGGACGGGCGTATTGCAGGAACTCCGGCCCCATGTCCGTGTGATAGGCGTTCACCCACTCCAGCGGCACTTTCTTTTCGAAGTTGGCAATCTTGTGGATATCCACCAGCCGCGTCGTGCACTGATACGGGTCGTTGGAGATGCGCTCAAGCGCCACCATCTCGCCCGTGTGCCCCTCAAATGCCGCCTTCGCCGCCGCGCCGCCGACCTGATAGGCCTCGGTGATATCCGTTCGGCTGGAAACATGCGCCGCGCAGCGCTGGAGCGTGGAAAGCTCGATGGAGCGCGTCTTGGTCTTGAGCTTGCCCGCCACATGGTTGGCCAGATAGCGCGCCGTGCCCGTCAGGCTCTTGTGGCCGAACGCGTCCACAAAGTGCGCGTCGTCGGAAAGCTCGCAGACATAGCGGCCGTCCTCCAGCTTCACACCCTCGCTAACGGCGATGACGACGGATTTGCTCTCCCGCTGCATGCGCTCCACCTTGTCGATGAAGTTATCCACATGGAACGGCACCTCCGGCAGGCAGATCATGTTCACGCCTTCGCAGTCTTCGCCGCGCGCCAGCGCCGCCGCCGCGGTCAGCCAGCCGGCGTTGCGGCCCATGATTTCCACGATGGTGACGTAGTTCGTGCCGTACACCGTCGCGTCGCGGATGATTTCCTTCATCACTACGCCGATGTATTTTGCCGCCGAGCCGTAGCCGGGCGTGTGGTCGGTGTGCATGAGGTCGTTGTCGATGGTCTTGGGCACGCCCATGAAGCGGATGTCGCTGCCGATGCGCTTGGCGTAGTCGCTCAGCTTGCAGATGGTATCCATGCTGTCGTTGCCGCCGATATAGAAGAAGTAGCCGATATCCAGCTTTTTGAGGATGGCGAACAGCTTTTCATAGACTTCCGGATGTTCCAGGCTGTCGGGCAGTTTGTAACGGCAGCTGCCCAGATAGGAGGACGGCGTGCGCTTGAGCAGCTCGATTTCAAGCGACGAGCCGAGCGTCGCGGTCAGGTCGGCGACGCGCTCGCCGAGCAGGCCCTCGACGCCGTTGAGCATGCCGTAAACGCGGTTCGCGCCGCGCATCACGCATGCCTGAAACACGCCCGCAAGGCTGGCGTTGATGACGGACGTCGGGCCGCCGCTCTGGCCGACGATGGCATTATTTCCCATAGATGACCTCCGAAAAATGAAATTTTAGGCAATAACTATGTTTATTATAGCCGAAACCACGGAAGCATTCAAGTATTTTCGTTTGAAGTTTCGTAAATTTTCTGTAACGGATAGACAAGTGGTCTGATGACTTGCAGACCGAAACTGTCCGCGCAAGCCACGAACGCGCGCTCGTAAAACGGACGCGTTTTTTGGGGAGGAAAAGGACAGCGCCCTGCGTCCCTGCCATTTTTTCGTAGACATGGCGGCAACCGCCCTCAGCTTGTTGACATAAGCAAACTTGGCTTGAATAGAAAAATCAAGAAATTCAGCTGTTCTTTCATTTGCGGAAAGGGCTATTCTCCCCCTTCGGGGGGAGAATAGCTTTTTGTCAACAGTCTGATGGCGGCAACCGCCCTATCGGTTTTATGCCGTTATCGGGCTTTGCTTTTTGAATCGCGCCTACAAAAAAGACGCAGAGCTTTGCGCCCTGCGTCCTGAATGGATATGGGATTATTCCGCGATGGTGCAGTACTCGAAGTTCGGGTGGCCGTTCGCGTTGCGGGTGAAACCCTTCACACGCTCGGAGACCAGCGCCGTCGCGACGTAGTTGTAAATCGGCATGACCGGGCACTCCTGCGCCAGCAGGGCCTCGGCTTCCTTATACAGGTCCTCGCGCTCCTGACCTTCGATGCCGGTGCGCATCTTATTGCACAGCTCGAGGTAGGCCGGGCAGTCCCAGCGGGTCTTGGCGGTGCCGTCGGCGTTCTCCAGCACGGCGAACGCGGCGCTCGGCTCGGCGTAGTCCAGCGTGTAGCCCATGTAAGCGATTTCAAAGTCGCCCGTCGCGCGGGTGCCCTCGTCCGCCCAATACACGCCGCTCTCGACGGCGGTCACTTCGCAGTTCAGGCCGAGATACTGCTTCCACATCGCGGCCATCGCCTGAGCGACGTTTTCAAGCTCGGTGCTCGGCGTATACTTGATGGAGAAGGTCGGGAAGCCCTCGCCGTTCGGATAGCCCGCTTCAGCCAGCAGAGCCTTTGCCTCTTCGACGTTCTCTTCAAAGGCGTTGCCGACCGCGTCGCGCCAATCCTTCGTCGGGTCCACAACGTCCTTGATGCCATACGGCACCCAGCCGTAAAGCTGCGGCAGGGTCGCATCCTGAAGGATGCCCTCGGTGATAATCTTGCGGTTGAGGGCCAGCGTCAGCGCGCGGCGCACGCGGGCGTCGTTGAACGGCTCCTTGGAGCAGTTGAACTCGTAGTAGCGGTAGCCGATGCGCTCGGAGCTCATCAGCTTATCCGTGCCGGTGTAGGCCTTAAGCGCGTCGCTGTTGACGGAGGTGGCGATATCCAGCTCACCGTTGTCAAACGCCATCTTCACCGTCTCGGGCGCGTTGAGGAACACGTAGTTGACGGTGTCAATCTGCACCTCGTCGGCGTTGTAGTAGTTCGGGTTCTTGACGAGGGTGTAGCTCTCGTCCTTCTTCATGTCCGCCAGCATGAACGGGCCGTTGCAGACATAGGTTTCCGGGCTGTTCGCCCACTCCTCGCCGTACTTCTCCACGTTCGCCTTGCTCACCGGCATGAACGCGGTGGAGGCGGTCAGGGTGAGGAAGTAGCTGGCCGGGGCCTTCAGCTCCACCTGGAAGGTGGTATCATCCAGCGCGCGGATGGGCAGATCGTCCACGGCGACGGTCTTATTCACAAAGCACTCGTAGCCGTCCTTAATCACGCCGTAGAGGGTGTAGGCCGTCTCGCTGCCCACTTCCGGATCGAGCACGCGCTTCCAGCTGTATTCAAAGTCATACGCGGTCAGCGGGCTGCCGTCGCTCCACTTGAGCCCTTCCTTCAATTTGAAGGTGTAGGTGCAGCCGTCTTCGGAGACTTCATAGCTCTCGGCCATCGCGGGCACGAGCGCGCCGTCCGCATCATATTTATACAGGCCGCGGAACAGGCTTTGCAGCGCGTAAGAACCGGAGGAATAGTCGTTAATCGTCGGGTCCATACATTCCGGCTCGCCGCCCATCTGGAACGTGATGGAAGCGTCCGCCAGAGCGGCGGCGCCGGCACAGACCAGCATCAGGGCGCAGAGAACCAGCGCAAGCAGTTTCTTCATGTGGTAATCCTCCCATTTTGAATTTTTTTCGGCGCCCGCGCGTGGCAAGCTTCGCCGAATATGTGTTAAGCATATCAAAAGCTTCCGTTTTTGTCAATATAGCAGCGGCAATTTGCTCATTTTTTGAATTTTTCTGCACGAAATCCTTCATTTTCTTCAAAATCAGTGAAAATCTTATTGAAATCCCGGCGGTTTCGCCTTATAATAATCTCATATGGTTTTGGATGCGAATGATTGCGAACGTTTTTTATGAACACTCAAAACCGGCTTTCGCCTTCATATTTTTTTCAAAGGGGGACACCTCGTGGGCAAGTATATCGCCAAGCGCATTCTATCCGGTGTCATCACCATCGTGATCCTGATTACCGCATGCTTCTTCCTGATGCACGCCATTCCCGGCAGCCCGTTTTCCAAGGGCGAGCAGGGCGTGCCGGAGGCCGTCATGCAGCGGCTCAACGAGAAATACGGTCTGGATCAGCCGCTCTACAAGCAGTATTTCACCTACCTGAACCAGATTCTGCACGGCGACTTCGGCATTTCCTATAAGAACTCGAGCGTGCAGGTCAACGACCTCATCGAGCGCGGCTTCCCGATTTCTGCGCGCATCGGCATTCTGGCGGTGCTGCTTTCGCTCGTCGTCGGCGTGCTGCTGGGCGTGACCTCGGCGGTCAAGCGCGGCAGTCTGTTTGACGGCATATCGATGGTGATTGCGACCATCGGCGTCTGCGTGCCGCTGTTCGTCATCTCGGTGCTGCTGCTGTATCTGTTTGCCGGCGTGCTCAAGTGGCTGCCGACCTACGGCCTGACCACGTGGAAGCACTACATCCTGCCGGTGACGTGCCTCTCCTTCTCCCCCATCGCGTATATCGCGCGCATGACCCGCTCCTCGATGCTTGAAATCATGCAGCAGGATTACATCCGCACCGCGCGCGCCAAGGGCGTGGCCGAGCGAATGGTCATCCTCAAGCACGGCCTGCGCAACGCGATTCTGCCGGTCGTGACCTATCTGGGCACGCTGATTGCCAACCTGCTGACCGGCTCGTTCATCGTCGAGCGCCTGTTCGCGATTCCGGGCCTCGGCAAATACTTTGTGGATTCCATCACCGCGCGCGACTACAACATCATCATGGGCGTCACCATCTTCCTCGGCGTGTTCGTCGTGGCCTGCAACCTGATTGTGGATGTGGTTTACGGCATCATCGACCCGCGCGTGAAGCTCGACGAGTAATCGGGAGGATATTATGGAAAAAGATACCCGTTATGATTTGCTGGACAAGGTCAGCATCTCCGCCGACCAGATTTCGCGCCCTTCCGTTTCTTATTGGAAGGATGCGTGGCGGCGCTTCCGCAAGGACAAGCTGGCCATGTTCGGTCTGGTGATGATTATCATCGTGTCGCTGTTCGCCATCTTCGGGCCGATGTTCTGCCCGTATGAGTACGACGAGGCAGATTTCCTCTCCATCGCCCAGTGGCCGTCGAAGGCGCACTGGTTCGGCACGGACGCACTGGGCCGCGACCTGTATGTCCGCGTGCTCTACGGCGCGCGCATCAGCCTGTCCATCGGCGTTGTGGCGGCGCTGGTGAACATGGTCATCGGCGTGCTTTACGGCGGCATTGCGGGCTACTTCGGCGGCAAGGTGGATAACATCATGATGCGCATCGTCGATATTATCATCGCGCTGCCGTCGCTGCTGTACACCATTCTGCTGATGATGCTGATGGGTTCGAACGTGCGCTCCATCCTGATTGCGCTGTGCCTGTCCTCGTGGGTCGGCACGGCGCGCATCACGCGTTCGCAGGTCGTCAGCCTCAAGCATCAGGAATACGCGCTGGCGGCAAAGCTGGCGGGTGCAAGCGATTTCCAGGTTCTGCTGCGCCACCTGCTGCCCAACGCGATGGGCCCGATTATCGTTTCGGTGATGTTCCTGATTCCGGGCGCGATTTTCTCGGAAGCGTTTCTCTCCTTCCTGGGCATCGGCATTCAGAAGCCGATGGCTTCCTGGGGTTCTCTGGCCAACGACGCCATCGGCACGCTGACCAGCGCCCCGTACCAGATGTTCTTCCCCATCGCGGCCATCAGCCTGACGATGTTCTCGCTGAACTTCATCGGCGACGGTCTGCGCGACGCGCTCGACCCGAAGCTGAAGAAGTGAGGGAACGTTGGGGCGCTGCCCCAAACCCCGGTCAGGAACTGAGTTCCCGACACCTTCCTCCCCCGCTTCGCGGCATACCGCGAAGCGCAGCAGGGAGTTTGAGGGATTTAATCCCTCAAGCAGGTTTGGGCGGCAGCCCAACGTAACCCCCAACGTCCCCCACACTACGACACGCAGGAGGCTAACATGCAACGACTCCTTGATATTGAAAACCTGCGGACGACGTTCGATATCCACGTCGGTAAGGTGCAGGCCGTTCGCGGCGTGAACCTGCACGTGGATGAAGGCGAAACCGTGGGCATCGTCGGTGAAAGCGGCTGCGGCAAGAGCGTCTCGATGCTCTCCGTGCTGCACCTGCTGCCCGACTACGCCAAAATCTCGGCGGATAAGATGATGTTCGACGGCACGGACTTGACCAAGCTCACGCCCAAAATGTTCCGCAAAATCAGCGGCGACCAAATCGGCATGATCTTTCAGGACCCGATGACCTCGCTCAACCCGCTCTTCACCGTCGGCGACCAGCTGATTGAACCGCTGCGCATCCATAAGGGCATTTCCAAAGCGGAAGCGCGCGATATCGTGCTCGAAAAACTGCGCCTGGTCGAAATACCCGACCCCGAAAGCCGCATGAAGCAGTATCCTCACGAGCTTTCCGGCGGCATGCGCCAGCGCATCATGATTGCCATGGCCATCATGTGCAATCCGCGGCTGATTATCGCCGACGAGCCAACCACCGCACTGGATGTGACCATTCAGGCGCAGATTCTCGACCTGCTTCAAAGCCTGCAAAAGAAGCTCGGCACGGCCGTCATCATGATTACCCACGACCTCGGCGTCATCGCGGGCATGTGCTCGCGCGTGCTGGTCATGTACGGCGGCGTGGTGGTGGAAGAGGGCACCGTCCGCGAAATCTTTTACGAGCCGAAACACCCGTATACGTGGGGTCTGCTGCGCTCCATCCCGCAAAAATCCGGCGAAAAGCGCAAGCTGATTCCGATTCCCGGCTCGCCGCCCGACCTGATCGCCCCGCCGCCGGGCTGCCCGTTTGTGGCGCGCTGTCCGTATGCGATGAATATCTGCAACAGCACCTTGCCGGAGATGACCCGACTGTCGGACACGCACTGCGCGCGCTGCCGGCTGCTGGATGAGGGCGCGCCGCGCGTCGTTTGGGAGGGAAACCGCGAATGAGCACGATTGTAGAAGCCCGCGGGCTTAAAATGTATTTTCCCGTCGGCCGTACGCTCGGCGGCAAGCCCAAAAAGCTGCTCAAGGCCGTGGACGACGTGAGCTTTTCCATCGCGAAAGGCGAAACCTTCGGTCTGGTCGGCGAGAGCGGCTGCGGCAAGACGACGGTGGGCCGCTGTCTGGTTCGGCTGTATGAGCCGACGGACGGGCAGATTTTCTTCGACGGGCAGGACATCGCCCATCTGGGCGAAAAGCCGCTTGCCCCCTACCGCCGCCGCATGCAGATGATTTTCCAAGATCCGTATGCGTCGCTGAACCCGCGCATGACGGTAGCCTCGATTATCGCCGAGCCGCTGCGCTATGCGGGCGCAAGCAAGGAATATCAGAACGAGCGCGTGCGCGAGCTGGTGGATTTGGTCGGCCTCAAGCCGGATCATCTCCAGCGCTATCCGCACGAGTTTTCGGGCGGCCAGCGCCAGCGCGTGGGCATTGCGCGCGCGTTGGCCTGCAATCCGGAATTTATCGTCTGCGACGAGCCGATTTCCGCTTTGGATGTTTCGATTCAGGCACAGGTCATCAACACGCTGGAATCGCTTCAGGAGAAGCTGGGGCTTTCGTATCTGTTTGTGTCGCACGACCTGTCGATGGTGCGCCACATTTCCCACAACGTGGGCGTGATGTACTTGGGCTGCATGGTGGAGCGCGCGCCGGTGCAGGAGCTGTATTCCAACATGCTGCACCCGTACACGCAGGCCCTGATGAGCGCCGTGCCGATTCCCGATCCGGATTTGGCCGCCGCGAGCGAGCGCATCCACCTGTCGGGCGACGTGCCGACGCCGATTGACCCGCCGAGCGGCTGCCGCTTCCGCGCGCGCTGTCCGTATGCGACGGAGCAATGCGCCGCCGAGCGGCCCGAGCTTCGCGAGGTCGCGCCCGACCACTTTGTCGCGTGCCATCGGATTAAGTGACGGGGACGGGAAAACGTTGGGGCTTTGCCCCAAACCCCACCAAGAACCTGAGGTTCTTGGATTTCCCGCTGATTTATCGCTGCGCGATAAATGGAAAATACGATTATGTGCAAAAAAGATGTAGGGGCGCGCATTGCGCGTCCGTCGTTCTCCCCCATTTTTCGATTTTTCAAAAAATCGCGCATATTCCATCGCATGCAGGGCATGCTAGGTTGCGAGGAGCTGAGAACCCTTTCTCAGGCCCGAAACCTTGTCCGCCGCCGCCGCGAGATTCGCCGTCGTCATGACCGCGCATCCGCCCGACAGGCAGACACGTCGGGTGTGATGCGCCAACAGCACCTCCTCTCTTTGATAAGCGGAGGGTCGCGTTATCGGCAGGATACGCGGCTCTCTGCCTTTTTTTATAAAGTCGGGGGTGTGCGTTTTCGTTTTGTGTTTTCCCATGCATGAACGTTTTTCACTTGGCGCATGAAAAGTGTTGACAATTCGGTCAAAATGAGTAAAATGGTGTCTATCGCCCGTCGAGGCGACCGAGAGAAACATTTTTCGGAGGAGAAAATCATGAAGAAACTGACGACCCTTGCCGCCGCGGCCCTGGCCCTGGCGATGACCGGCGCTGGCGCGCTGGCTGAGACGACCCTGCAGCTGGGCACCACCGTAAACGAGCAGGATAGCTTCCACGTGGCGGCCGTAAAATTCGCCGAGCTTGTGGATGAGCGCACGAACGGCGAATATAAGATTGAGATTTATCCGAATGGCACGCTGGGCGGCGAGAGCGATATGCTCGATTCCATGAGCACCGGCATGCTGGATATGGGCATCATCACCAGCGGCCCGTTCGTCAACTTCTCGGAGATGATGGGCGTTCTGGATATGCCGTATCTGTTCGCCAACAACGAGGAAGCCTATAAGGTGCTTGACGGCGAAATCGGCCGCGAGCTGCTGGATACGCTGGAGGACGCGGGGCTGAAGGGTCTGGCCTATGCCGAGCGTGGCTTCCGCAACGTGACCAACTCCGTTCGCCCGGTGACGTGCGCCGACGATCTCGCCGGCCTCAAGCTGCGCGTGATGGAAAACGAGGTTTACACCGCGACCTTCAAGGCGCTGAAGGTCAACGCCGTTCCGATGGCTTGGGCTGAGGCGCTGACCGCCATGCAGCAGGGCACCATCGAGGGCGAAGAAAACCCGATTAATGTCATCTATTCCTACAGCCTGTGGGATTACGGCCAGAAGTACGTGACGCTCGACCGCCACAGCTACTCCACCGCCATCATCACCATGAGCCTGGACGTGTTCAACAGCCTGGACGAGGCCACGCAGGAGATCTTCCTGACCAGCGCGCAGGAAGCCGCCGAGTATGAGCGCGCGTGGGTTGCCGAGCAGGAGGCCGATCAGCTGGCCACCATCAAGAGCCACGGCGTGGAAGTCATCGAGAACCCGGACGTCGAATCCCTCCGCGCCGCGGTGCAGAGCGTGTACGACGCTTATCCGCAGTACGCTGACTACATCGCTCGGATTCAGGCGCTGCTGGCCGAGTAATTCAGCCGCATATGCGTTTCCTCTCCCTTCGAGGGGAGGAAACGTTTTTTTACCCTTTGAAAATACGGGAAAAAACGGAGGCAATTCCTCATGGCACTCAAGAAAATCCTTTCCCCCGTCAGCGACGCGCTTGATAAGGTGTGCAGCGTGGCCATCGTCATCATGCTCGGCCTGATGGTCGTTATCACCACCGCGCAGATCATCTGCCGCACGTTCTTCACCTCCCTGAGCTGGTCGGACGAAGTGACGCGCTATCTGCTCATCTGGTCCACGTTCCTCGGCGCAACCTGCGTCTACCGCCACGGCGGCAACATCGCCATCACCTTCATTCAGGATATGGTGCCCAAAAAGCTCGGCTCGGTCATGCGCATCGCGGTGCATGCCATCTGCTGCTTCCTGTTCGCCGTGCTGCTGTTTTACAGCGTCAAATACTGCGGCAAGCTGGTCAAGACGGCCACCGCGCTGCCCATCAAGATGAAATACATCTACCTGTGCATCCCCATCAGCATGGGGATTCTGATGCTCCACGCGCTGGTGATGGCGCTGGGCGAGGTTGAAAGCATGAAGGAGGTCAAGGGCTAATGGCACTGATTCTGTTCGGCGTGTTTATCGCCCTTCTGCTGCTGGGCGTGCCGGTTGCGTTCGCCATCTGCTCCGCCGCCGCGACGACGATGTTTGCGGGCTTCGGCGACGCCAAGATGATGATCGTGGTGCAGCGCATGTTCGCCAGCTGCGATTCCTTCAGCCTGATTGCCGTGCCGTTTTTCATCTTCGCGGGCGACCTGCTCGCGGGCGGCAAAATCTCCAAGGTGCTCGTCGAGTTCTGCGAGTCCCTGCTGGGCATGATTAAGGGCGGCCTGTCCGTCGTTTCTGTGCTGGCGGGCATGTTCTTTGCCGCCATCTCCGGCTCGGGCGCGGCGACCACCGCCGCCGTCGGCGCGACGCTCGTGCCCGAGTTGAAAAAGCGCGGCTATCGCGAGGATTCCGCCGCCGCGCTCGTCGCCGCCGCCGGCACCATTGGCGTGGTTATCCCGCCCTCCGTGCCGATGGTGCTCTACGCCGTCATCGCGGAGGAAAGTGTCAGCCGCCTGTTCAGCGCCGGCTTCCTGCCGGGCGTCATCATGGGCCTGATGCTCATCGGCATTTCGCTCTATCAGGCGTATAAGAATAACTACCCGAAGGGCGCGCCGTTCTCCCTCAAGAACGTGGGCAAGACTTTCCTCAAGGCCATTCCCGGCATTCTGATGCCCGCCATCATCCTCGGCGGCATCTTCTCCGGCTACTTCACCCCGTCCGAAGCGGCGGCCGTGGCCGTCGTTTACGCGCTGCTCGTCTCCACGTTCGTCTACCGCGATATGAGCTTCAAGAAGCTCTACACCACCATGCTCGGCTCGGCCAAGACCAGCGCCGTTATCATGATTATCATCGCGTGCAGCGGCCCGTTCGGCTGGGCGCTGGCCAACTGGAAGATTCCGGAAGCCATCTCCACCGCGGTGCTGAGCGTTTCCACCAATAAATACGTCATCCTGTTCTTGATTTCCCTCATCATTCTGGTCGCAGGCGTGTTTATGGAAACCTCTTCCGCCATCATCATCCTCACCCCCGTGTTCCTGCCGCTGGTGCGCGCGCTGGGCATTTCCACGCTCCACTTCGGCATCCTTTTCGTCGTCGGCATCGCCATCGGCATGATTACCCCGCCGGTCGCCATTAACCTGTTCGTGGCCTCGGGCATCACGGGTCTGTCGCTGGAAAAGATTTCCAAGGCCGTCGTCCCCTACCTCATCGGCCTGGTTGTCGTGTTCCTGCTGATTGTGTATCTGCCGCTGTTCATCCCCGGCTTCATCGGCTAATCTTTCTCCGATTTATGCCGTCCCGTTTTGCGGGACGGTTTTTTTACTTTCGGCCGCGTATACAGAAGCTTGAGTTTATACAGGCTTTAGCGGAAGCGAGAGCGGCCCGGGCCCTTTTCGTTAATTTTACAATTATTGAAACCCCTCTTAACATCCGCCGAATCTGTGCTATAATAAACTGTCAATGTTTTTCTTTTTGGTTATGTGTACAGGAGAATGCTATGTTCAGATCCCATGCCCATCGCACTATGGATATGACGGAAGGCCCGCTTCTGACCAAAGTGCTGTTTTTTTCACTCCCGATTATGCTCTCCGGCATTTTGCAGCTGCTCTTCAACGCGGCGGATACCATCGTGGTCGGCCGCTTTGCGGGCAACGAGGCGCTGGCCGCCGTCGGCTCGGTCGGCTCGCTCAATAATATGATTATCAGCCTGTTCGTCGGGCTTTCCATCGGCGTGAACGTGCTCGTCGCGCGCTTCACCGGCGCGAAGGACGCGGAGCGTGTCTCCGAAACGGTGCATACCGCCGTGCTGCTCTCGCTGGTGGGCGGCGCTGTGCTGGCGGTCGTCGGCTTTGTGGCCGCGCGCCCGCTGCTGGAAATCATGGGCTCGCCCGAAGACGTCATCGACCTCGCCGAGCTGTATATCCGCATCATCTTCATCGGCATGCCCGTGCAGATGCTCTATAACTTCTGCGCGGCGGTGCTGCGCGCCGTCGGCGACACGAAGCGCCCGCTGTATTTTCTCACCATCGCGGGCGTGATTAACGCGGGGCTGAACCTGGTGTTCGTTATCGGCTTCAAGATGAGCGTAGCGGGCGTCGCGCTGGCGACGATTATCTCTCAGGCCGTTTCGGCGGTGCTGGTCACCCGCTCGCTGATGCTGATGGATGGCCCGACCCGCCTGCACCTCAACCGCCTTTCCATCAAGCCGCATATCATGCGCATGATCATCCAAATCGGCCTGCCCGCGGGCATTCAGAGCTGCATGTTCTCGCTCTCCAACGTCGTCATCCAGTCCTCGGTGAACAGTTTCGGCTCCATCGTCATCGCGGGCAACGCGGCTGGCGCGAACGTCGGCAACTTCGTCTATCAGGCGATGAATACGTTCCAGCAGGCCGTCACCTGCTTTGCCGGGCAGAATATCGGCGCGCGCAAGCCGCGCCGCGTGCTGACCTCGATGTATGTCAGCCTGTTCTGGGCGTTTTCCTTCGGCGTGGTCTTCGGCGTGCTCTCCTGCGTGTTCGGCGCGCAGCTGCTCAGCCTGTATTCCACGGACCCGGCGGTCATTCAGGTCGGTCTGAACCGCATGTATATCGTCTGCGGCCCGTATTTCCTCTGCGGCATTATGGACGTGATGACCGGCGTGCTGCGCGGCGTGGGTTACTCGCTGCTGCCGATGATTGTTTCGCTGATGGGCGCGTGCGTGTTCCGCATTTTCTGGGTCATGACGGTGTTCGCGGCGAACCGCACGATGGATTGCCTGATGGTTTCCTACCCCGTTTCGTGGGCGCTGACGTTCTTCGTGCTGGTCGGCATTTTCGCCGTGCTCTGGAAGAAAAAGATCAAGCCGCGCTACACGCCGGAAGAACTGGCGGCGCGGTAAGCAGGTTTTCCTGTCCATAACAAAATCGGCGGCGCTTCCGTTTGAGAAGCGCCGCCTGTTTTTAATTGTGATTTTCATTGCGGAGCGGCGTGTCGTCGAACATGCCCTCCGTATTGCCGCGGCCGAACGCCGCCGGGTCTACGCCGATGGATTCCAGATGATTGTCCCCGCCGAACATATACCGCATGGTTTCCACCTTTTCGATGTTCCAGCCGCTCAAATTCAGCTCGGCCAGCATGTTGCATCCCTCGAACATGTTGTCCATCGTCGTCACGTTGGCTGTGTCAAAGCCGCTCACGTCCAGTTCGGTCAGGTTTTGGCAGTTCGCAAACATTCGATTCATGTTCTGAACATGCGCCGTGTTGAAGCCGCTGACATCCAGCGTCATCAGGGAACAATTGCCGTCAAACATGCTGTCCATATTGGTCGCCGCCGACGTGTCAAAATGCCCCACATCCAGCGCTGTCACAAACTCCAAGCCCGAAAATGCGCCGAAGAAGTTTTCAACCCTGGCCGTATCGAACGAGGAAACATCCAGCTCCTCCAGCAGCCGACAACCCGCAAACGCTTCCGACATATCCGTGACATTCGATGTATCCCAACCGCTGACGTTCAGGGTTTGCAGGCTGCCGCAATATGCGACCATGCGCCGCATGGATTTGACCTTTCCCATCTTCATATTGGAAAGATCAAGCGCCCGCAGCTCGCCGCAATCCGAGAACATATCCTCCGCATACATCAAAGATGCCGTGTTAAACTCACCCAGCTCGACCGTCTCAAGCGCGAAATTGCTTCCAAAAATCCGCGTCATGTCGGTCACCTTGGAAACATCCACCGCGCTGATATTCGCATATGTCATGTTTTCCATATGCCAGAATGCGGTGTCCATATTCGTGGGCGAAAACGGCTGCCAGCTGCTCAAATCAATTTGATATACCCCGGAGTCCGCGAACATGCCCCTCATATCCTTGAGCATGGGCGCATTCCAGTTGTCAAGATTGAGTTCCGTCAGCTTGGTTGTGCAGTTGAACATCCAGCCCGCGCTGCGCAGCACAGGCACGTTCCAGCCGCTCACATCCAGCTTTTCCAGTCCATAGCACTCCTGGAACATGCAGCTTGCATCCGTCAGTTTCGGCATGGACAGGCCGTGCATATCCAGGCTCGTCAGGCTCTCGCATTGCAGCAGGAAGCCGTTCAGGTTATCCGCTTTGGAGAAATCCGCGCCGGAAAGGTCGATTTCCGTCATGTTGCGATAACCTGCAAACAGGCTGCAGCCATATACCACCTGCACGCCGCCCTCGCCCGCGATATGCAGCTGATACATCCCTCCGTCCGGCACGACATAGGCCATCACGGTGCCGCCGCTGTCGGATATATCCCACGCGTCCTCCGGAACGCCGGAAAGCGTCGTCTCAAACACCACTTTGCTGATCTGGTCGCGGGTATAGGCGCTGCCGAAAACCGCTTGCCTGCCGGTTTGTTCGGCGGTTTCCGCCCACTGGATGTTGTCGTCGCGCATCCGTGCCGTCGCGTGCAGCTCGACTGCCGCTGGTTCGGCCGTCGGTTCTTCGGTCGGCTCTGCGGTGGGTTCGGCCGTCGGCGCAATCGTCGGCTCGGCGGTTATTTGGCTTGTCGGCTCAGCCGTCGGTTCGGCGGTTATTTCCACAGAGGTTGTGACGTCTGCGGAAACCGGCTTTTCCGTCTCCGGCCTGTTCATGCGCGGCAGGGTCAGCGCCGCGCCCAGCGCGACGATCAGCGCCGGAATTACGCCCAGCAAGAGCGGCATGCTGCTCTTTTTGGGTTTTTCCGGCGCTTTCGGCTCGGCCTTGGGCGTCTCTTTGGGCTTTTCCGGTTCCGGCGCTTTGGGCGGCGCGGCAGGTTTGGCAGCCGGTTTTTCGATCTCGCTCGCCGGCTTTTTGAGAATCTGCCCGACGGTGAACACCAGCTCGTCGATGTGATCCTGAAGCTCCGGGCTCATCGCGTCGATCCAGTTCACCGCGTTGAGGTAATACCGCATGTCGTCGGTCAGCTGCTTTTCCGTCACGCGGAACGGCAGAATGACCCGCCCCATGTCCGCCGCAAGGCTCAATTCCTTGAGCACCGGTGCGGAGGCCAGCGCGCTGTCCGTCAGAATCAGCAGATAAATGCGCGCGTCGCGGATGGACGAGGTCAGCTCGCCCGCATAATTGCGCCCCGCCACGTGGTCGCGCTGGTAATACCAGCAGCGGATACCCGCCTGTTCCAGATTGCTGCAAATCGCGTCCGCCAGCGTTTTGTCGTTGTGGCTGTAACTGATGAAAACGTCATGTGCCATTTCGTTCACCCTTTCCTCTTTTTGGCTTCTTCCATCGTGTTTTCAAAAACGCTCATCATTTCATAAGCGATTCCGTCTTTTTCCTGCTCTTTCGGCGGCAGCGCTTCAAACGGCACAAGACAGGGGTGCGTCCGCCGCACATCGTCCTTTTTTTCGCCGAACTGCCAGCCCGAAAGCCACATGAACCGCATCCAGCGCCGATGCTCCAATTCGAGCAGCGCCCGCCTCGGCGCGCCGTCCAGCAGGCGGTACTGCGCGCCTGCCCGGCCGATGTCGCCCGGCTCAAGCACCTGTTTATGCAGCAGAATGCGCGCCTTTTCCTCCACGTGATCCGCCATCGCGACGCTCGACGCGCGATGGTAGCTCGATTCCCGGTTCCATGCCGTTTCAAACGCTTCCGTGCGCACCCGTTCACGCGGCGGCAGGCCGTGATCGCCGTAAAGCCATTCGTAATACGCGTGAACGAGCTTGCCACGCTCCAAAATCTCCCGATTGGTACTCTGACTAAGCGTATAGAGCGTCTCGTCCATGCCGAAAGGCACGACGACCGTTTCACCCTCCGCATGCGCGGGCTTTCGCCAAAGCGCGTCCAGCGTCCGTTCGCTGTGTACGCGGATGTATATCCGTCCCGGAATGTGCAATTCGACAAGCGCATCCATCAGGGCATAGCTCTCCGCTTCGTCGTTTCCGCAGAGGATCACGCGATCCGCACGGGCGAAAACCTCGCTGCACATATATTCTTTTTCCGAATGGAAAAAGACCGCGTCGCGCCCCGGCTGTATTTCGCCCATGCTCACGAACTGCCCCATCTGCGGATGGCGCGCGCAATATGCACGGCAGTCGCCCAGAACATGGTAGCGTATGCCGCCCTTTTGCAGAAATACATTGGTCAGCAGCGCTTGTTCGAGCATCTGCTCCACATAGCGCCCGGAACCAACGATCACGATCTGCCGCTCCCCTTCGCTCAGCGGATGCTCGTGCCAGAACAGCCGCGCGCAGTTCTGCGCCATATCACTGATGATGACGCGTCGGTCAAGCTGCCGAGGATGGAGCCGCGCGTCGGTATAGATATAGATTTTCGCCTCCGGCCGTTCCAGCAGTTTCGGGTTTTCATCCAAAAAGCGGTAGACATCCTTTGCGTCGCGATAGGCGACGATATGATTAAACGCCCCCTTTTTCTCCTCCATATCCGCGCAGATGACCTGCGTTCCCAGCTCGCGTTTCAGCGCCGAAACCGCCGCCGCGTCTCCGTAAACCGCGTATACGTCCTTCCGCTTCGCCAGCCACGCCACGCCAATGCGCTTGAGCGCGTTTTTCATCAACGTGAGCGCCGCCGCCGCGATAACCGCCACCGCGCCCCAGCGGGCAATTTCCAGAATAATCCAGCCGCATGTGTCCCAGTTGCCCAGCGTCGGCTGGCCGTTTCCGATCGGCGCGAACACCAGCATGGAATACACGCGGAACGCGCTGAAAACCGCATCCGTGAGCCGCTTGGCCAGCGCCTCACCCGTCGCGCCGGATCGCAGCGCGTCACACAGGTAGACGGAAAGCGCCAGCAGAAACGGAGCCAGCGGCAAAAGCAGAATCCATCTGCGTTTCCATCCGTCTTTTTTCTTCATCCGTTTTCCCCCTTGCCGCTTTCAATCAGCTCGGCCAGCGCGCCGAGCAGCGTCCAGCTGTTGTCGTCCTTCGCCTTGTCCGCCTCGCTCAGTTCATCATACGGGCAGAGCAGCGGATGCCGTCTGAGCGCGTTGTTTCGCTCCCCGTCGTATTGCCAGTTTTCCAAATACAAATTGCGCATCCATCGCTCGTGTTCCAATCGGCGGCACATGTCCTTTTGCGCCGCATCCAACCGGGTATACGCCGCATATGCCGCGCGGCATGTCGCCGCGTCCACTGCGCAATCCGCGCCGCAGCCCAACAACCAGTTGATTTTCACGGGCAGATGATCTGCAGAGGCCATGTTGCTCCGTTTCGCCGTCGGGGAAAGCGCCTCCCACTCGCATGCGTTTTCCGGATTCTGCCGACCATACAACCGGTTCAGCGCCCGCGCCGTCTCGGTCAGCCGCTTACCGAAAACGTGCTCCGGCGTGAACACCGTTTCATCCCGGCCGAAGAAAACCACGTCGTTTTCCGAATCGCCCTGCGTCATGCGCGCATAAATCGCGGCCTTTGTCGGGAAATAGCGCCTGATTTCCGTCAGCGCCTCCCGGTTCGCCTCGTCATCGTCCATGCACAATAGAATGCGATCCGCATTTTCCAGCACGTCCGCCGCATTTCGCCAATCCTCCGCGTGCAAAAACAGGCTGTCCCGCACCGCATCTTCACGGTCAAGCGCCAAAAACTGCCCCAGCATGCGATGATCCTGCGTAAAGCGCGCCGTATCGCCGAAAAGATGGTATGTCAGTCGCTGCGCGCCCAGCACATTGACGCGAAGCGCCTGTTCCATCATCTCGCCGCCCAGTTTTCCCAGACCGATGCAGACGATACTGTGTTCCGTCCTGCAAACCGGGTACGCGCGCCAGTACATCCGCGCGCAGACATTCTCGCGGCCGAACACCGTCACGCCGGGAAGCGTTTCCTGCGTTTGGCAGACAATCTGCCGTCCCGATGGAAGAATCGTCCGCGCGCTCTGCGCGTTGGACGTTCCATCCGGCCCAAGAATCACCGCTCGCCGCTCCCCGCCGGGCAGAGCCAGCACCTTGAGCGCGCTTTGTTCAACGGCAACGGCATTCAGCCCATCCGGCAGTTCCGCCCGGCCCGGAAACACGTTCACATCATCTTGAAGCTGACGCACCAGTGCAAAACTCTCTTCGTTGGCATTCAGGAAGACCGTGAACCGCTGTTTCCGATGTTTTTTCAAATACAGAACCGGCAGAACATCGCCTTTGAGCATGTGATAGACAAACGTTGCCAACGCAACAAACGCACCCAGACTCGCCATCATCAACAGCAGGCCGATCAGTCGGCCGATGATTGTCACCGGATACAGATCGCCATATCCCACCGTGGTCATCGTCACCACGGAATACCAGAATGCGTCCGCCAGCGTCCGAATATGTCCTTCCGGCGCGCGCTCCTCGCAAAGCGTCAGCACCCCCAAAAGCAGCGCATAGCATGCCGCCACCGCAAGCACAGCTTTCCATTTCCGCTTCATACTTCCGCTCCCATCGCTGTTATCCATTTATCCCTATTTTATCACAGTCCACCCCTACTTTCAACCAATGTGATACATCACTTTTTATACAATCATTCCGCAAAAATGTGCTGAGCTCGTCTGCATTTAGGCCGCAGTCCGTAACGCTTCAAAACCTTATATACGCGGGCAGCCCCATGCAATTTCCCATGCGACAAAAACAGCGCCGCCCGCTTGGGGACAGCGCCGGTTAAATCTAAATTCATTTACGCCAAGCTGAACGCCGCGAGGAAGAAGAACAGCACGACGGCGAGCACCGTGCCCAGCGACAGCGTGGTGGAGACATACTCCGCGTTGTCGCCCAAATCGGCGAACAGCGGGATGATAAACGGCGCAGGGAGCGTGTATTGCAGCATGAGCGCCAGCAGCAGCGGCTTGTCATACGGAATGACGGCAAACAGAATGCCCGAAACCGCCGCGCAGACGACGGCCAACACGCCGAGACGCAGCCCCATCGTCGTCAGCACAGGGCGCAGAAGCTTCTTGCTGACGTGCAGCTGATAGCCCATCACGATGAGGATGAGCGCGGAGGTCGGCGCGGTGATAAAGCTCAGCAGCGAGGTCACAATCTCCCCCGCCGCCGTGCCGTCGATGGCCTTATGCACGCCCAGCGCACCGAGAACGATGCCCAACAGCATGCCGATGCAGGCCTTGTTGGTGAGCATATTTTTGACGATGAACTTGGACGTCATCTTTTCGCCGCCCGCCGCCTTGAGCGCCGTCAAAAAGACGGTATAGGCGAACATCGTCTGGCCGATATCGACCATCGCATACATCTTGGTCTGGTCTGCGCCGCAGAGCAGCGCATAAAGCGCATAGCCGAGCATGCCGCCCTCCGCGCCGGTCATCAGCAGCGGCATGAAGCGGTCATAGGGCTTGACGAATCGACGCAGCGCATAGCCCGCCGCCAGCGCCACACCGTAGCCGATGAACACGAGCACGAACACCAGCAGCATTCTCGTGCCGTAATCCGCGGTAAAGAACGCCTGAAACAGCACGACCGGCAGCAGGATATCGCCGATAACGTTTTTAAGGCCCGCATGCTGTTCGTCATTGAGGATGCCCTTTGTGGCGCAAACGCGGCCAAGGACAATCATCACGAGCACCGGCAGAACCTTTGCGAGAATTTGCGTAATCATATGTGACTCCTTTGAGAAACGTTGGGGCTTTGCCCCAAACCCTACCAGAAACCTGAGGTTTCTGGACTTCCCCCCTTCATTGATTGCTTCGCAATCAATGGATGTTCGGCTTCTTTTTAGCGTCGCGAAGCGAAGAAGGGGTTGGGGACTTGTCTCCAAGCAGGTATGGGCGGCAGCCCATCGTTCTAAAAAGAGGCTGCAAAGCCGATCCTGCTTTGCAGCCTCCTTTGGTTTGAATTACTTCGTGTGAATCGCGTCGGTGTAGAACTCGAACGCTTCCTTGTCGGTCGCCTTCTGGTGGACGATCATGCGAATCGCCTTCGCCATCTCGACCGGATGGTTGCTCTGGAAGATGTTGCGGCCCATATCCAGACCGCGCGCGCCGCCCTGAATGGAGCGATACGCCAGCGTCAGCGCCTCGTCCTCCGGCAGCTTCTTGCCGCCCGCGACAACGATCGGCACCGGGCACGCCGCGACGACTTCCTCGAAGTTATCGCAGTAGTAGGTCTTGACCAGCTGCACGCCCATCTCGGCCACGATGCGGGTCGCGAGCTTGAAGAAGCGGTCGGTGCGCTCCATGTCCTTGCCGACAGCCACAACGCCCAGCGTCGGGATGCTGTAACGCATGCCCGCGTTGATGCAGCGGCTCAGGTTGTCGATGGAAGAGAGCTGGCCGTCCGCACCGATGAAGGTCTGAACCGCCATGCAGTCCGCGTTCATGCGAATCGCGTCCTCGATATCCACGGCCAGGCACTCGTGGCTCAGGTCGTCGTTAATCATGGAGGAGCCGCTGGTCACGCGCAGCGCAATGCCCTTCTTATAGGTCGGGGAAACGCAGGTGCGAATCGCGCCGCGGGTGCCCATGAACACATCCACCTGCTCCTGCAGCTTCGGAATCACCAGATCCAGACGCTCCAGACCGGCGGTAGAGCCCATGAAGTAGCCGTGGTCAAACGCAAACATCACCGTGTTGCCGCTGACCGGATCAAAGATGTTGGACAGGTGGCGCTTCATGCCCCAGTCCGTGTTGTTCGCGCCCTTCACATGAAAGCTGCCCTGATTGCCAAACGGAACATCCGTATGATAATCCTTCGCGACTTTCAGTCCGTCCTTATCTGCCATTGGAATCAATCTTCCTTTCTGAAAATGGTCCACTTGTTATATGCTTTCAAACAGAGGCGAACGCCGCGTCATGCCGCAGCTTCCACCACAAAGGGAGGAGCCCCGAAGGGTTCCTCCTTGGATAAGCGATGTTTTGGATTAGAAGTTGTAATCCGCAACGTTCTCGGCGGTGAAAACAACGCGCTCCGGCAGCAGCACGACGCCGTTGTTCTCAGCAGCAGTCTCCTGACCGGCGACGAGCGCGTCGTTGGCCAGCACTTCGACGGTGCCGATTTCCGGGATGTCGATCTTGTCGCCAACCTTCACGGTGTTGCCCGCGGAGATGTAAGCGGCGAGGTAGCAGCCCATAGCGCCCTGAATGCCGCAATCCCACAGGCCCCAACGGGTGCAGATGCCGTTCTCGAGGTAGGTGGTCATGCCGGACGGGGTGCAGAAGCCGGTGATGGTGACGTCCTTAGCGGTCAGGCCCTTGTTCTGGGCAGCGCCGCACTGGCCCGGCAGAGCGGTGGAGTCGTTGCAGATAACGAGGTCGATATCCGGATAAGCTTCGAAGATAGACTCGCCGACGCTCACGGACTGAGCCGGATCCTGGTTGGAGTAGTACGGATCATGCACGGCAACCCACTTCGGATACTTTTCCTTGATGTACTCGTCGCCGGCCACGTACCAGGAGTTCTGGTCGGACACGGACGGGTTGGAGAAGTGCCACACGTACTTGACTTCGCCGTCAACATCCACGCCGCGCTCCTTCAGAGACTCGACAGCCATGTCAACCAGCATCGGGCCAAGGACGCTCGCGGTGCCCTGAGAGACCATCATCGCGCGGGCGTTCGGGGAGACGTCAGAGTCCCAGGTGCTGACGTAGATGCCGGCGTCCTGAGCTTCCTGAAGCTTCTCGTCGAGCGCGGTCGCGTCAACGGAAGAGATGCAGATGGCGTCCACGCCCTTGTCGATCGCCTGCTGGATGAGTTCCAGCTGAGTGGTCACGGACGCATCCGGAGAGCCGATGTAGTCAACGGTCAGACCCCAATCGGCAGCGTACTTCTGCGCGCCGTCGTTCGCGGCCTCGAAGAACGAGTTGCCGGAGACCTTCGGGATGAAGGCGACGGTCATGCCGTCCACCGGGCTCTTGCCTTCGGCAAAAGCGGCGGAGCACAGCGTCAG
>CAKURR010000010.1 GCA_934675735.1 uncultured Clostridia bacterium | reverse complement strand
TCGGCTCCGGCGTTGTCACCAAGATCATTGAGTGATACCCGCAGGACAATGCGTAATGAAAGAGGACTTCCGAAAGGAAGCCCTCTTTTTGCGTGAACGCATAATATGTAGGGGCGCGCATTGCGCGTCCGTGAAATGCAGACAGGCAGAATCAAAGCCGCTTTTCAAGAGTCAGGTAACGCTTCGCTCCCTGACTCCCGCTTGTTTTTTGCTGCACAATTAGGGACGTTGGGCTGCCGCCCAAACCTGCCTGAGGGATTTCATCCCTCAGACTCCCTTCTTCGCTTCGCGGCGGTGAGCCGAATTTAGCCCAAAATAAAAAGAAAACCGACGAAAAATCACACAAATCAGAAGAAATTTGCATAAAATCGCCGGAAACACTTGACAGGACTTTCAAAAAGGAATACAATACTATATTGCATCAGTATGCACAATAGGCAAAGATGTGCCCGAGACTCGGGCATTGGCCTACATCATTGTACAACGCTTTAGGCTGTTTGGCAATGGGCAGTTTTAGAGCGATTGCCTGTTGCCGCATATATCCTTTGCAGGTTTAGACAAGTTAGGGGTGATGGCATTCATGGTTACCGTCCGCGACGAGCGCGAGGAAGCTGAGATCATGAAGTACGTCGGGGTGCACGACGTCAATATGGGTAAGGGCCGAGTTCGCAAGAGCTTTGCCACCATTGACGAAGTGGTGGAGATGCCCGACCTGATCGAGGTTCAGAAGAATTCTTACGAGCGTTTCCTGAAGGAGGATCTCCGCGAGGTTCTCAACGATGTTTCTCCGATTTACGATTTTAACGGCAATCTGAAACTGGAGTTCGTCGATTACGCGCTGGACAAAACGCCGAAGTATTCGCTGGAAGAATGCCGCGAGCGCGATATGACCTACGCGACGGCGCTCAAGGTGCTCGTTCGCCTGACCAACAACGAGACGGGCGAAGTGAAGGAATCCGAAGTGTTCATGGGCGATTTCCCGCTGATGACCGAGCACGGCACGTTCATCATCAACGGCGGCGAGCGCGTCATCGTCAGCCAGCTCGTGCGCAGCCCCGGCGTATATTATCGCGAGAGCATCGACAAGGCCGGCAAACACCTGTTTGATACTCAGGTGATTCCGAGCCGCGGCGCGTGGCTGGAGTATGAAATCGACTCCAACGACGTGATTTGGGTGCGCGTTGACCGCGCCCGCAAGCTGCCGGTGACCAGCCTGCTGCGCGCGCTGGGCTATGGCAGCGACGAGCAGATTCGCCAGCTGCTGGGCAACGACGAGAAGCTTGAGGCCACCATGCAGCGCGACGGCGGCGACGACGGCACACGCCGCACCCGCGGCGGCAACGAGGTCAAGAGCAAGGAAAGCGGCCTGATGGATATCTACCGCCGTCTGCGCCCGGGCGAGGTCGGCACGGTCGATTCCGCCGAGAAGCTGCTGCACGCGACTTTCTTTGACCCCAAGCGCTACGATATGATGCGCGTGGGCCGCTACAAGTATAACAAGAAGCTGGCGATTGCCGCGCGCATCCGCGGCCATGTCGTCGATCAGGATATCATCGACCCGACCACGGGCGAGGTGCTGATTGCGGCGGGCGAGCGCATTCCGGCCGCCAAGACCGACCCGCTGGCCAAAAAGATTCAGGACGCGGGCGTGAACGACATCTACCTCCGTCTGGAGGACCGCGTGGTTCGCGTCATCGGCAACAACTTTGTGGATGCCGCCGCGTGGCTGAGCGAAGAGGAAATCGAGAAGTCCGGCATCAACGAGATGGTGCACCTGCCGACCCTCAAGCAGCTGCTTGAGACCGCCGAGCAGGAGGGCATGGACGAGCTGGCGAAGATTCGCCTGCTGCACGAGAACCTCTCCGCGCTGATGCCCAAGCACATCCTGATTGACGATATCGTGGCTTCCATCAGCTATCTGCTGAACCTGCCCTACGGCGTGGGCGTGACGGACGATATCGACCACTTGGGCAACCGCCGCCTGCGTTCCGTGGGCGAGCTGCTCCAGAACCAGATTCGCATTGGTCTGGCGCGTTTGGAGCGCGTGGTTCGCGAGCGCATGAGCGTGCAGAACCAGAGCGAGGTCAAGCCGCAGGAGCTGATTAACATCCGTCCGGTTTCCGCCGCGATTAAGGAGTTCTTCGGTTCTTCTCAGCTGTCCCAGTTTATGGACCAGCCGAACCCGCTGGCCGAGCTGACCCACAAGCGCCGTCTTTCCGCCCTCGGCCCGGGCGGCCTGAACCGCGACCGCGCGTCGTTCGAGGTTCGAGACGTTCACTATTCGCACTACGCGCGTATCTGCCCGATTGAGACGCCTGAAGGCCCGAACATCGGTCTGATCGGCTCGCTGGCGACTTACGCCCGCATCAACGAATACGGCTTCATCGAAGCGCCGTACCGCCTCATCGACCACAGCGGCGAGAAGCCGCGCGTGCTCGACGAGATTGTGTATCTCGCGGCGGACGAAGAGGACGGTTGCTACATCGCTCAGGCGAAGGAGCCGCTTAATCCGGACGGCACGTTTGTCAACGACCGCATCACCGCGCGCGTGCGCGCCGACGTTCAGAGCATCGAGCCGAGCCGCGTGGATTATATCGACGTTTCCCCGCGTCAGGTGATTTCTGTCGCGACGGCCATGATTCCGTTCCTCGACCACGACGACGCAAACCGCGCCCTGATGGGCTCGAACATGCAGCGTCAGGCCGTGCCGCTGCTCCGTCCGGAAGCCGCTTACGTCGCGACCGGCATCGAGTACAAGGCGGGCAAGGATTCCGGCGTGTGCCTGCGCGCCCGCGAAGACGGCTTCGTGAAGAAGGTCTCCTCCGACCAGATCGTCATCGAGGACGAGCTGCACGAGACCCACACCTACAAGCTCATCAAGTTTGCGCGCTCCAACCAGAGCACCTGCATCAACCAGCGCCCCATCGTCTCCGCCGGCGAGAAGATTAAGAAGGGCGACGTGATTGCGGACGGCCCGTCCACCGACCACGGCGAAATCGCGCTGGGCCGCAACATCCTCATCGGCTTCATGACGTGGGAAGGCTACAACTACGAGGATGCGGTTCTGCTCTCCGAAGAGCTGGTCCGCAACGACGTGTTCACCTCCATCCACCTGGAGAAGTATGAGTGCGAAGCGCGCGATACCAAGCTCGGCGCGGAAGAAATCACCCGCGACCTGCCGAACGTCGGCGACGACGCGCTGCGCGATTTGGACGCCGAAGGCATCATCCGCGTGGGTGCGGAGGTGCACCCGGGCGACATCCTCGTCGGCAAGGTGACGCCGAAGGGCGAGACCGAGCTGACCGCCGAGGAGCGCCTGCTGCGCGCCATCTTCGGCGAGAAGGCCCGCGAGGTTCGCGATACCTCCCTCAAGGTGCCGCACGGCGAGGAAGGCATCATCGTCGATGTGAAGGTGTTTGACCGCAAGGATCACGCCGAGCTGGCCCCGGGCGTCAACCGCATGGTTCGCGTCTACATCGCTCAGAAGCGTAAGATTTCCGTCGGCGACAAGATGGCAGGCCGCCACGGCAACAAGGGCGTCGTCTCCCGCGTGCTGCGTCAGGAGGACATGCCGTTCCTGCCGGACGGCACGCCGCTGCAGATCGTGCTGAACCCGCTGGGCGTTCCGTCCCGTATGAATCTGGGTCAGGTTTTGGAGATGCACCTGGGCATGGCGGCCAAGGCGCTGGGCTGGCGCGTGGCCACGCCCGACTTCGACGGCGCGTCCTTCGAGCAGATTCAGAACGCTTTGGAAGCCGGCGGCAAGCGCCGCGACGGCAAGACCATCCTCTACGACGGCCGCACGGGCGACCAGTTCGATAACCCCGTCACCGTCGGTTATATGTATTACCTCAAGCTGCATCACCTCGTTGACGACAAGATGCACGCCCGTTCCACCGGCCCGTACAGCCTCGTGACCCAGCAGCCGCTGGGCGGCAAGGCGCAGTTCGGCGGCCAGCGCTTCGGCGAGATGGAGGTTTGGGCGCTGGAAGCTTACGGTGCGGCCAACACCCTGCAGGAGATTCTGACGGTCAAGTCCGACGATATCGTGGGCCGCGTGAAGGCTTACGAGGCCATCGTCAAGGGCAAGAACATCCCCGCGCCGGGCGTTCCGGAGTCCTTCAAGGTGCTCATCAAGGAACTCGAAAGCCTGTGTCTGGACGTCAAGGTGCTCGACAGCGACCACAACGAAATCGTCATCAAGGAGCTTGAGGACGAGGACGAGGGATTTGACCGCAGCCAGAACGAGGAGAGCGAAGGCGAGCGCGCCGCGCTCCCGACCGGCGGCGACGAGGCCGATGCCGACGCGGACGAGGCCGAAGGCGACGAGGGCGGAGACGACTTCGACACCGACGACGACGTGTTTGACTTTGACGACGTGCCCAGCTTCGAGGATATCTCCCTGGACGACCTGGATGACAAGTAATTGTCTTTTCCGGGACATGAACGCAACAATGCCCCGCCGCGCGATGGGCGCGGCGGCGGCCTGATAGAAGTAGAAGAAGGGAGTGTACCCCTTTGTCGGAACTGACAAACCTGTCTTCCATTCAAATTTCCATGGCTTCCCCGGAGCAGATCCGCGCGTGGTCCCACGGCGAGGTCAGCAAGCCGGAAACGATTAACTACCGCACCCTCAAGCCGGAACGCGACGGCCTGTACTGCGAGCGCATCTTTGGCCCGACCAAGGACTGGGAGTGCAACTGCGGCAAGTACAAGCGCGTGCGCAACAAGGGCATTGTCTGCGACAAGTGCGGCGTTGAGGTGACGCGCTCCAAGGTGCGCCGCGAGCGCATGGGCCACATCGAGCTGGCCGCGCCTGTGAGCCACATCTGGTATTTCAAGGGCATTCCGAGCCGCATGGGCACGCTGCTTGACATCAGCCCGCGCGCGCTGGAAAAGGTGCTGTATTTCGCCTCTTACATCGTGCTTGACCCCGGCTGCACCGCCCTGCGCCAGAACGCGATTCTGACCGAGACGGAGTATCGCCAGCAGATTACCGCGCCGAGCTACACCGCCGATGTGGCGATGGGCAAGGCCCCGCTTCGCGTGGGCATGGGCGCGGAGGCCATCCGCGAGCTGCTTCAGAAGCTCGACCTCGACCAGCTCAGCGAGCAGCTGCGCACTGAGATTGCCGAGCTGACCGAGAAGGAGCGCGAGCGCGAGACCGAGGGCCAGAAGCGCGCCAAGGCCATCAAGCGCCTTGAGGTCGTCGAGGCCTTCCGCTCCAGCGGCAACAAGCCGGAGTGGATGATTCTTGAGGTCATTCCGGTCATGCCGCCGGATCTGCGCCCGATGGTTCAGCTGGACGGCGGCCGCTTTGCGACCTCCGACCTGAACGACCTGTATCGCCGCGTCATCAACCGCAACAACCGCCTCAAGCGCCTGCTGGAGCTGGGCGCGCCGGATATCATCGTCCGCAACGAGAAGCGCATGCTTCAGGAAGCGGTGGACGCGCTCATCGATAACGGCCGCCGCGGCCGCCCTGTGACGGGCCCCGGCAACCGCGCGCTCAAGTCCCTGTCCGACTTCCTGCGCGGCAAGCAGGGCCGTTTCCGCCAGAACCTGCTGGGCAAGCGCGTTGACTACTCCGGCCGTTCCGTTATCGTCGTCGGCCCGGAACTCAAGCTGCATCAGTGCGGCCTGCCGAAGGGCATGGCGCTGGAGCTGTTCAAGCCGTTCGTCATGGAGCGGCTGGTCAACACCGGCATCGTGCACAACGTCAAGAGCGCCAAGCGCATGGTGGACCGCGGCGAAACCCGCGTGTGGGATATCCTCGAGAGCGTCATCAAGGAGCATCCGGTTCTGCTGAACCGCGCGCCGACGCTGCACCGTCTGGGCATTCAGGCGTTCGAGCCGATTCTCGTCGAAGGCAAGGCCATGAAGCTGCATCCGCTGGCCTGTACCGCGTTCAACGCGGACTTTGACGGCGACCAGATGGCCGTTCACGTGCCGCTGTCGATGGAAGCCCAGGCCGAGGCCCGCTTCCTGATGCTGTGCGCCAACAACATTTTGAAGCCGCAGGACGGCAAGCCGGTTATCTCTCCGTCTCAGGATATGGTTATCGGCTGCTACTACCTGAGCTGCATCCGCCCGGGCGCGAAGGGCGAGGGCCGCTGCTTCGCCAACGAGGATGAGGCCATGATGGCCTACCTCTGCGGGCAGATTGACCTGCAGAGCCGCATCACCGTGCGTATCGCGCGCAAGTGGGACGGCGAGGTTACGCCGGAATATCTGGCGGAAAACAACATCACCGGCGGCAACCGCGACAACATCTATTACAAGCGCATCGAGACCTGCCTGGGCCGCCTGATTCTTAACAGCAACGTGCCGCAGGACATGGGCTTCAAGCCGCGCAACACGCTCAACGACATGTTTGCGCTGGAAATCGACATGAAGGTCGGCAAGAAGCAGCTGGGCCAGATCGTCGATATGTGCTTCCGTAAGCACGGCGTGGCGGAGACCGCCCGCGTGCTGGACAACGTGAAGGCGATGGGCTACAAGTATTCCACCATCGGCGCCGTCACCGTGGCCGTGGCCGACGTTATCGTGCCGCCGGAGAAGAAGCCGATTCTGGAAGCCTCCGAAAAGGAAGTCCGCGCGATTGAGCGCCAGTTCAAGCGCGGCCTGCTCACCGACGAAGAGCGCTACGAGCGCGTCGTCAAGGTCTGGAGCAGAACGACGGACGACGTCAAGAGCAAGATTATGGACCACATGGACGAGTTCAACCCGATTCGTATGATGACGGATTCCGGCGCTCGTGGTTCTATCTCTCAGGTCTCCCAGCTCGCCGGCATGCGCGGCATGATGGCGTCGCCGACGGGCCGCCCGCTGGAAATGCCGGTTAAGGCAAACTTCCGCGAGGGCCTGACGGTTCTTGAATTTTTCCAGAGCTCTCACGGCAGCCGCAAGGCGCTGTCCGATACCGCTCTGCGTACGGCGGACTCGGGCTACCTGACCCGCCGTCTGGTGGACGTCTCTCAGGAGGTTATCGTCCGCGAGCGCGACTGCTTCGCCAGCCGCCACGAGAAGATCCGCGGCATCACCGTGACCGCCATCGGCTCGGAGCGCGACCCGATCGAGAAGCTCATCGACCGTATCGTCGGCCGCGTCGCGGCGGAGGATATCGTCAACCCGATGACGGGCGAGGTCATCGTGCCGTGCAACGAGATGATTTCCTACGACAAGGGCAACGAAATCATTGACTGCGGCATCAAGGCTGTGCAGATCCGTTCCGTGCTGACCTGCCGCAACGAGACCGGCGTGTGCGTGAAGTGCTACGGTCAGGATTTGGCGCACGGCGGCTATGTGAACGTCGGCGAGGCCGTCGGCATCGTTGCCGCGCAGGCCATCGGCGAGCCGGGCACGCAGCTGACGATGCGTACCTTCCATACCGGCGGCGTTGCTTCCGAAAAGGATATCACTCAGGGTCTTCCGCGCGTTGAGGAGCTGTTCGAGGCGCGCAAGCCGAAGCGCGAGGCCATGCTGGCCGAAATCTCCGGCACGATTTCGCTGGGCGAGAACAAGAAGAAGCGCGAGATGATCATCACCAGCGACGACGGCACGATGAAAGCCTATCCGATCGCCTACGGCAGCCGCCTGAAGGTGAAGGAAGGCGACCGCGTTGTGGCGGGCGACGAGCTGACCGAAGGCCAGATCAACCCGCACGACCTGCTGCGCATCCTCGGCGTGAAGGCCGTTCAGGAACACCTGCTCAAGGAAGTTCTGATGGTTTACCGCCTCCAGGGCGTCGGCATCGGCGACAAGCACATCGAGGTCATCGTTCACCAGATGCTGCGCAAGGTTCGCGTCGAGGACGCGGGCGATACCAGCATGCTGCCCGGCTCGATGGTGGATATCTTCCACTTCGAGAAGGAAAACGAAAAGACCATCATGAACGGCGGCCGTCCGGCTGTGGCCAAGCGCATCCTGCTGGGCATCACCAAGGCGGCGCTGGCGACCGAGTCCTTCCTCTCCGCCGCCTCCTTCCAGGAGACGACGCGCGTGCTGACCGAAGCCGCCATCAAGGGCAAGGAAGATCCGCTCGTCGGCCTCAAGGAGAATGTCATCATCGGCAAGCTCATTCCGGCCGGCACGGGCATGGCGCGCTATAAGGACGTCGAAGTCAAGGAAATGTATTAAGCCCAAAAAGCAACATATACAAAACGGGGCGCTCCGAAGAAACGGGGCGCTCTGTTTTTTTGCGGGGAAATATGGTATAATGCCAAAAAACGACGGGGAGGAAAGACGATGAAATTCGGGCGATTATGGGCCGTGCTGTTGGCGCTGCTGATGCTGCTGCCGACCTCGGCGGCGCTGGCCAAGACGATTACCGTGGACGCGGCGGATTACGACATTGAGCGGGACGGCCTGTACGACAGCATGGAAGAAGTGGCGATTTACCTCACCTTCTTTGAAGAACTGCCGGAAAACTACATCACCAAGCGCGAAGCGCAGAACCTCGGCTGGGACAACCGAAAGGGCAACCTTTGGCAGGTGGCGGAGGGCTGCTCCATCGGCGGCGACCGATTCGGCAATTACGAAGGCGCGCTGCCGGACGCGAAAGGGCGCAGATGGACGGAATGCGACATCGACTTCGACGGCGGATACCGCAACGGCAAGCGCATCGTGTTTTCAAACGACGGCCTGCTGTATTACACGGGCGATCACTATCAAACCTTCGACGAGGTTCAGGTTATTTGGACGGACAAGGACGACAGCTATCTCGCGGGCGAGGAGCTGAAAGCGTTTGTCCGCTGGCTGTACGGGGAGTGAGCGGCATGAAGAAAATCGAGATGGATATCACCAACATTCAAACGGTGAAGGCGCTGCACGTGTATCTGGCGTATCGGCTCGACTTGCCGACGTATTACGGCGGGAACCTCGACGCGCTGTATGACGTGCTGGGGGATATCGCCTGCCCGACGGAGCTTGCGCTGCGCGGCGCGCCCGCAAGCGCGGAAATGGCAGCCTATCTGCCGAAGCTGACGCGCGTGCTGGAGGACGCGGCGGCGGAGAATCAATTCTTGAATATAACCCATGGATAAACGAACTGCCCGCGGCGCATACAGGCCGCGGGCTGTTTTATCAAAACAATCAGTGCAGGCTCAGCCCGACATCCTCATGCGCGGGCAAATCCTCAAAGGGGACAACGGCGATGGGGTTTTTATAATCGCGCGCGATGGCGTAAACATTGCCTTGCGCATCCGCCCGAACGTCGAACAGATACCCGACGCGGGTGGTGAAATCGCGGGTATCGAGCGCGGTGATATTCCCCTGAGCGTCCAGGTCGAGCCGATAGAGGGTATACAGCTTGCGCGAGTTGGCGACTGCCGAGCCGTAAAGCGTGACCGAGCCGTCGGCAGCGGGGAAAGCGGCGGTTACATTCACGATGGTTTTGGGCGCGCTGAGCGTCTTTTGATAGAGCACGCGGTTATCCGCGTCCAAGCGGGTGATTTGCTCGACGGTGTAATCTTCAAGCGGCGCGGTGCTGACGATCAGGCCGCCGTCCTCGTCAAACTCAATCGTATCGTTGAAGCTGCCGATATAGGGCGACTGAAGGCCCAGCTCGGAGAGCAGGCGACCGTCTGCCGAGAAGGTGCGGAGCATCATATCCGCAACGGTGCCTGTGACGGCTTCGGGCGTATTGACCACGCGGTCGATGGTCACGACGCGCAGCGTGCCGTCGGGCAGAAGCGTCGCGGCGGGCAGATTGAAGCGCTTTTCGGCGTTGAGCGGGTAGCTGAGTTTCAGCCTGCCCTCCCAATCCAAAAGCTCGATGGCGGGGGAATCGGTTTCATTCAGGATGCAGATGCCGTAATCCATCAAAACGGTTCGCCAGCGGTTATCCATCAGCTGAAGCAGCGGAGACGGCCCGCCGTTGGCCAGACGAACATACTGCACGCCGAGCGTATTGTCGCCGTGATAGTCCAGCACCGCGCCGTAGCAGTTTTCGTTCATCAAAAAGGTTGAATGTAGCTGCCATTCGTCGTCGTCGCCGTAGATTTTGCGGAATACGCTTTGGCCGTTTTGCACCAGCTCGACAGAAGTCGGAAATTTGCCGTCGCTTAGTTCGTGCCAGTGGCGAATGAGAACCAGCCCGGGGCGGATAGGCATGACGCTTGCCGCGGAATCCTCTGTAACGATGTAAGGCTTCAGGTCAATTTCGGCCAAAACGCAGGCGGAAACGAGCATAAACAGCGCGAAAAGAGTGGTAAAGACAAAGCGTTTCATGAAAATCCTCCTTTATTCGAGCATAAGGCCGACATCCTCATGAACGGGTAAATCCTCAAAGGGCACGACGGCGATGGGGTGCGTCTCCGTATCTTCGGTGACGGCGTAGAGGTTGCCGAGCGTGTCGGTCTGGGCAGTGAACAGTTCGGCGGCACGGGTGGTGAAATCGCGGCAGTCGGCGGAAAGCACATGGCCCTGTGCATCGACATGCAGCTTGAAAACCATGAACAGCCCGCGCGATTTGGCGACGGCTTTGCCCATCAGCACGGTTTCGCTGTTGGGCAGAAACTGCGCGGCGGTCACGGTGACGTTGGCTTGGGGCGCGCCGAGCGTTTTGGCCCAGAGGAGCGCGTCGGTTTCATCCGTGCGCAGCAGGGTGGAGGAAGAATACGGCTCGCCGATGCTGTATTGGCCGAGTATGCTGCCGTTGGCGGCGAAATATCCATGCGGAATGACGAGTACATCCGGAACGGGGACAAGCAGGTCGGCGAGCAGCGCGCCGCTCGCCGAATAGCGGCGGAAATGCAGGCCGTCGTCGCAGTCGGCGATGAAGGAGAGACAGCCGTCATCCGAAAAGGCGTAGGTATACGGCCAAACGAGAACCGATTCAACGGCAATCGAGCTGATTTGGCCACCCTCCCAATAATAGCGGTCGATGAAATGCGCGTTGCCCTCGCTGCGGCGATTGCAAACCGAATCGGCGGAAAAGGCGTAATGCCCCCGTTGACTGTTCAAAACAAGGCCGTCGGTCAGGCCATCGCCCAGCAGAAGCCGAAAACGAATGGGGCGCTCGCTCTCTTGGCTCGGCACAGACGTAATCAACCCGTATCGGGTGGGGCCGGCGGCGAAAATCTGATACAGCTGGCGCATGCCATCCTCCGATTTATCCGGCAATTCGATTTGCAGGGCGACTTCCCCCTTGTCGTAGAGAGTGACGGAGGTCGGCAGGGTGTTGGCGTCGCCGAACGGCTTGTCGGTCAGCACAAGCGTCAGCGTGGGCGAGATGACCTGAACGGACGAGCCGTATTCGCTGGGCAGTTCGTAGGGTTTCAGGTCGATTTCGGCCAAAACGCAGGCGGAAACGAGCATAAACAGCGCGAAAAGCGCGGCAAAGACAGAGCGTTTCATGAAAATCCTCCTTTATTCGAGCATAAGGCCGGGGTCATCGTGGATGGGCAAGTCCTCAAAGGGGACGGCGGCAACAAGATGAGCGGAGTCGGAAGAGAGGGTGTGGGCGTAGGGATTGCCCTGCAAATCGAAGGCGATATTATACAAATAGGTTGAGCGCGTTGTGAAATCGCGGATATCGCGCGAAATAATGCTGCCGTCCGCATTGATTTCCAGTTTGAATACGGTGAACAGCTTGCGGGAATTGGCCATCGCTGTGCCATAGAGCCAAATCGAATTGCCGCACAGTTTCATATGATCGACGGAAACAATGGCTTTGTCGGCGCGCAGAGCCTTTGTCCAGAGAATGTGCCCCTGCGCATCAAAGCGAATGAGCTTGTCGTAAAAATAGCGCGAGTCATCGGAAGTACGGAGCGTGATCACGCCGCTTCCATCATCAAACAGCTGGCCGGACAGTGGCGTGACAGCATCTGCCTGAGCGAGTTTGATGGATGTGGACGAGCCGTCCGGCTGGATACGCTCAAGCGACGCGCCGGTATCTTCTACGGAAAGATTATCGAGGACGAGGACGGACAGCGAACCATCAGGCTGAGGCGCATAGTCAAGCCCGATGGGCCGCACAGCATCCAGCGGGGCTTCAAATTGCAGATTGCCCTGCCCATCATACAGGCAGACGGAAGCCTGTTTACTGCCTTGACGGATGGCGTATACGCAGTCGGAGGACAGGTAGGGGCTGACTACATCGCTTGGCAGGGTAAAAAGCGGCTTGCTGCCGTCAGCGGTGATTTGGACATATTGCCGAATGAGATTTGTGCCTTCCCATTTAGTTAAGATATAGCCCATGGTGTTTTCATCCAGAGCAAAAATGTCGAACAGCCGGAAGTCTGCATCGTCATCAAAAACCTTTTCAAAGGTCTTTTGACCGTTGTTCCACAATGTGACGGAGGTAGGCGCCTGCCCATCGTTGATTCTTCCGTTGTTCTGGACGAGGTACATTCCTGGATGAATCAGAATGGAAAAGGAGGCGTAGACGGCGGACGGAATTTCGTAGGGTTTCAGGTCAATCTGCGCTAAAGCAGATGCGGAAAGAAGCAGCAGAGCAGAAAAGATGGCCGGAAAGAAACGCTTCAGGGAAATCATCAAAATCATCCTCCTTTATTCGAACATGAATTCGATATCGTCGAGCGGGGGCAAATCCTCAAAGGGCACGATGGCGATGGGGTTTTCATCATTCGTGACGACATAGGCGTTGCCAAGCGGGTCGAGCTTGACGGTGTACAGATAGTCGGCGCGGGTGGTGAAATCGCGAACGTCGCGGGAGACGATATGGCCGGATGCATCCAGCTCCAGCCTGAACGCGCGGAAAACGGAGCGGGAGCTTCGGATGACGGTGCCGTAAACCGTGGAAGAGCCGTCGTCCCGCAGAACGGCCTGCGTGACGGAGCAGTTGTTGTCTTTGGCCTTCAGGCTTTTGGCAAAGCGCAGATTGCCGTCCGTATCCGAACAGGCCAGAAAGCTGAAATACGGCTCGCGAAGCCCCGTGAGTTTCGCATCCGTAAAGGACAGAATGCCGCCGTTCGGCGAAAACGCGCCCGTCGGGGTGAAGCTTTCGTTCGGCAGGGAAACGGAGACGGCGGAAAGCGGCTCGCCGTCGCGGGAGACGCGCAGATGATGCAGCGTATATCGGTTTTGCGGAACGTAAATATCCCATGCGATGTAGGCGATGCTTTTGTCGCTCAGCACCGTGAAGCCCGAATAGGGCGCAGGCTCAATCTCGGAAACGGGCGTGGAGGAGAGCAGAATGCCGTCCCAATCAAAGCGCTCGACGAAACACATGCCGTCCTGCTGGTGCAGCCTGCACAGCCAATCGGGCAGGGGCTCAAAGCGCGGATAGCCTTCAATGGAAAAGCCCTCGGTCAGCGCGCCGTTTTCCAAAAGCCGAAAGCGGGTGAAATAGGTGCAGGTGTCCAAAATCCTCAGGCCGTAACGGTTTTCATCCGCGACAAAGAGCGAATAACAGACGTGGGGGTCGTCGGAGGACTCTTCCGGCAGGCGCTGCTCGAATACCTTTTGCCCGTGGTCGAGCAGAACCAGCGCCGTCGGCGGCGTGGCGCCGTTCAAAGAGCCGTCTTGAAGAACCAGATACACATCCGGCGCGAGGATTTCGACGGGGGTAAAACGGTCGCTTTCGATTTCATACGGCTTCAAATCAATCTGCGCGAAGGCACGGACGGCCCCGAAAAGCATGAGGATGAGCAGCGCCGCGAGGACGCGTCGTTTGGTCGGCATGAAAAAACCTCCTTTGGTGTTGTCTCTACTTATAAGACGACACAAAAGGAGGAAAATTTCATGTTTTTTCAAATTTGGTGATTTTTAGAACTATTGCGATAAATGAGCAGAAAACGAAGTCTGCATGAAGCGCGGACGCGCAATGCGCGCCCCTACAATTTTTTAACGTTCATAAAATAGATTGCGAAGCAATCGTATGGGAAGTCCAGAAACCTCAGGTTTCTGGTAGGGTTTGGGGCGAAGCCCCAACGTTCCCCGTTACTCGCCCAGCATCAGATACTCGACCATCTTCGAGCAGCGGTCCAGACTCTCCACCGCGACGTGCTCGTACGGGCCGTGGGCGGCGGAACCGCCGGTGCAGAGGTTCGGCGTCGGCAGACCCATGTAGGAGAGACGGCAGCCGTCCGTGCCGCCGCGAACCGCCTTGATGAACGGCTCCATGCCCGCCTTCTCGCAGGCGCGCTTCGCGTTTTCAATCAGCTCCATGTGGTCGGCCAGCTTCTCCGCCATGTTGTAATAGCTGTCCTTCAGCTTGAGCGTAATCACATTGCGGCCGTATTTCTCGTTGATGACCTTCGCGGCGTGCTCCATCATCTTCTTGCGCGCCTCGAACGTCGCGCGGTCGTGATCGCGCACGATGTAGTGCAGCTCCGCGTGCTCCACGTCGCCCTTCATGCCGCCCAGATGGAAGAAGCCTTCGTAGACCTCCGTCAGCCGCGGGATGTCACCCGCGGGCAGCAGACCGTTGAACTCCATCGCCACCAGCGCCGCGTTAATCATCGTGTTCTTCGACGAGCCGGGATGCACGCTCAGACCCTCGACGTAAACATCTGCCGAGCAGGCGTTGAACGTCTCATAGGCGATTTCGCCCTCGCGGCCGCCGTCCACCGTGTAGGCGAACTTCGCGCCGAACTTCGGCACGTCAAAGTGGTCTACGCCCGCGCCGATTTCCTCATCGGGTGTGAAGGCAATGCAGAGCTTGCCGTGCGGCGCGCCGGAGGCAATAATGCTCTCCAGAGCGGTCATGATTTCCGCAATGCCGGCCTTGTCGTCCGCGCCGAGCAGGGTCGTGCCGTCTGTGGTGATGAGCGTCATGCCCGTCAGGCGCTTGAGGTTCGGGAAGGCCTTCGGGCTGAGCACTTCGCCGCTGCCGGGCAGAAGCACGTCGCCGCCGTCGTAGTGCTCGATAATCTGCGGCTTCACGTTCTCGCCGGAGCAGTCCGGCGCGGTGTCCATGTGGGCGATGAAGCCGAGCGTGGGCTTCTCCTCGCAGCCCGCCGTCGCGGACAGCCAGCCGTAGACAATGCCGTATTCATCGACGTGGACGTTCTCCAGCCCGAGGGCCTTCAGCTCGTCCACAAGGATGTTCGCCAGGTCATACTGACGCATGGTGCTGGGCACCGTCGTGCTGTTCGGGTCGGACGTGGTGTAGACCGAAACGTATTTGAGAAAACGTTCGTATGCGCGCATGGGAATCGATCTCCTTTATGATTGATGGAAGTATTATAGCAGAGTTTGGGGGAAAAAGAAAGCCGCTCGGGCAACGAAACCCGAGCGGCTGTATTGAACCCATTAACCCAACCCGAGAGCATTCATGACGGCGACGAGCAGCGGCAGGGTTACGCCGCTGAGCAGGGTGGAGACGATGGTCGCGTGGGAGGCGGTCATGTCCTCCGGCGTATAGATATCCGAAAGCATGCTGCAATTTCCCGCGATGGGCATGGCGGCGACAATCACGCAGATGCCCGCAAGCATGCGGTCAATCGGCACGATAAGCGCAAGGCCGATGAACACCAGCGGCATGACAATCAGGCGGAGCAGGTTCACGCGATACAGCCGCGGGTTGGAGAACGCGGCGCGGATATCGCTGTGCGCCAGCGACGAACCGATGACCATCATCGCCATCGGGGTGTTGAACGAACCGATGGAGGACAGCGCGCTTTCCACCGGCGCGGGCAGATGCCAGCCGGTCAGGCCGAAAAACAGCGCAATCAGCGCGGAGACGACGCCCGGGTTGACGAGCTGCCTGAGGTTGATGCCGCCGTTGCCGCTGACCAGCATCACGCCGTAGGTGAACACCAGAAAGTTGAACACCAGCAGGAACATCGAGAGCATGGCCACGCCCTGCGCGCCGTAGAACGCCTGAATAATCGGGATGCCCATGAACGCGAGGTTGGTGAACACGAGCATCAGCTGGTCGAGGTTTCGCTCCGGTTTGGGCGTGGGCACGACGCGCACGAGCGCGGCGGCCAGCGCAATCATCAGCGCGAAGAACGCGACGCTCACCCCGAGGGCGACAATCATGTCGCTCGGCGCGCCGCCGCTTTGCAGCACGGATGAGACGATGCAGCAGGGGAACGCCGTGCTCAGCACCAGCGAGGAAAGCCCACGCCGAAAGTTCGGGGTAATCAGCCCCGCGCGGGCGGCGAGATAGCCCGCAAACATCATGATGAACAGCGTAATCATTTGAAAGATGATGCCGGAAACAGCCATAAAAGTATCCTCCGTCGATGATATGAACTCCTTCCGTCACGGCTGCGCCGTGCCGCCTCCCTCACCGAGGGAGGTCGGGCTGCAAAAATAAGCAGCCTGATTCCGATTCAACGGCTTCCTCTTTGAGGAAGCTGTCGAGCGCAGCGAGACTGAAGGAGTAAGAAGCGTCGCCTATTGTACACCCTCGGCAAACGGTTGTAAAGTTTTTCTTTTTGTGATATCCTATTTTATAGGATTGATTTCGATGTGGAGGCAGAAAGATGGGCTATCAGGCGCTGTATCGCCGCTACCGTCCGGCGCGGTTCGAGGATTTTGTGGGTCAGGAGGCTGTGATTCAAACCCTGCGCAGCCAGATTATGAGCGGGCGCATCGCGCATGCGTATTTGTTCTGCGGCACGCGCGGCACGGGCAAAACCTCGACGGCGAAGGTGTTTGCCCGCGCGGTTAACTGCGAGCATCCGGAAAACGGCGACCCGTGCGGCGTGTGCCCCACCTGCAAGGCGCTTGCGGAGGAAAACAGCCTCGATATTTTGGAAATCGATGCGGCCAGCAACAACGGCGTGGATGAAATCCGCGATTTGCGCGAAAAGGTGAAGTATCCGCCGCAGACGGGGCGCTACCGCGTGTATATCATCGACGAGGTGCACATGCTCTCCCAGGGCGCGTTCAACGCGCTGCTCAAGACGCTGGAGGAGCCGCCCGCCTACGTCATGTTCATCCTCGCGACGACCGAGCCGCAGAAGCTCCCCGCGACGATTCTTTCCCGCTGTCAGCGGTTCGATTTCGGGCGCATTCCGGCCCATCAGATTATCGAGCGGCTGCATGTCGCGCTGGAGGAAGGGCAGATTCGGGCCGAGGACGCGGCGCTTGCGCGCATCGCCCGCGCGGCGGAAGGCGGCATGCGCGATGCGTGGTCGATTATGGATATGTGCCTTTCCTATGCTCAGGAGGAGGACGGCGGGCTGACGGAGGCGCTCGTGCTGCGCGTGCTCGGCGCGGCGGATAAGAGTTTCCTGTTTGCCTTTGCGGATAAGCTCATCGATTCGGACGCGGCGGGCGCGCTGGCGCTGATTGACGAAATGATGCGCAAAGGGCGCGAGGTGCAGGTGTTCGTGCGCGACGTGAGCGCCCATCTGCGCGCGCTGATGCTGGCGGATATCTGCGACGAGGGGCAGCTCAGCACCCTGCTGGAGGTCACGCACGAGGACGCGGCGGAGTATATCGGTCAGGCCAAGCGCACGTCGCATACGCGGCTGATGCGCATGCTCGACCTCTTTTTGGCGAGCGAAACGGATATGAAGTGGGCCGCTCAGCCGCGTTTTGCGCTGGAAACTGCCGCCCTTCGCGCGTGTGCGCCCGAAGAGAGCATGCAGGTGGAAGCGCTCGTCGCCCGCGTGGACGAGCTGGAACGCAAACTGCGCGAAGGCGTGGTGATGCAGGCCGTGCCCGCGAAAAAGAGCGCCCGCCCGACCGCTCAGCCCGAGCCGGAGCGGGAAGAGGCGGCGCCCGAAATCGCACCGGAAGCGCCCAAAGGCCCCGCGGCGGACGCCGAACGCATCTGGCAGGAAGCGATGCGGCAGGCCAAGCAGAAGCCCCAGCTCTTCGGCATGCTCAAATTCGGCCGGCTTGTCTCCGGCGAAAACGGGCTGTTCACCGTGGTCTATCCCAAGGCGACGGGCGGCGCTTACGTGAAAATGCTCAGCATGCAGGAGAAAAACGAAGAGGTTGCGGGCTACCTGACCCGCGCGGCAGGCTATCCCTGCACGTTCCGCGCGGCCATCGAGGGTACGGTGCAGGAATCGGATAAGGCGATTCTCGCCGCGCAGGAGGAAGCCAAAAAACAGGCCGAAAACAGCTTGAATAAGGTCTTTGATATGTTTGGACGCGAGAATGTGCGCGTGAAAGAGGAATAAAAAGCGACCTGAGGCCGCTCTCACTTCTGCCGAAGTTTGTAAAGCCTCAGGCGTTTGCATACGCGGCCGACTTGCTGTAATTTCCTAATAAAGTAAAAAAATGCGGTCGATTGAGGCCGCATTTTTGCTTGAACGGGAAAGCGTAGCTAAGTGTACGGGCAAACGAATCAGACGCTTGTCGGATGCGTCACCGACAGGGCGTGATAGCTGCGCATGAAATAGAAGATTTCCGCCGCAGCCGTAATCGTCCACGAGAAGGCGTAGAGCAGATACAGCGACGGAATGGTTTTGAAATACGCGAACACGGTGTAGACCCACAGCACGCGGAACACGCACGAGCCGAGAATCACGATGACCGTCGGCGCGACGCTCTTGCCGATGCCGCGCGACGCGGCGATGGTGCAGTCCATAAACGCGCTGATGGCGTAGCTCCAACCCATGATGCGAATGCGGTACATGCCCGCGGCGACGACCTCCGCTTCGTTGGCGAACAGGGAGAGGAACTGTTGCCCGAAAACCAGCAGCAGACCGCCCAGCACCGCGCCCGAAATGAAGGAATACGTCAGGCTGATGAGATAGCTTTTGAGCATCCGCTTGCGCTGGCCCGCACCCCAGTTGCGGCTGACGAAGCTGGCGCAGGCCGTGTGGAACGCGGCCATGACGTTGTAGATGATGGAATCCGCATTCGCTGCCGCCGAATTGCCCGAGACCATCACCGCGTCGAAGCTGTTCACGCCGCGCTGCACGAACAGGTTGGCGATGGCGAAAATCGCGTTTTGAATGCCCGCCGGAACGCCCATCGAAAGCACATTCATGCAGGCGGTGCGCTTCATGTAGGCCCGCGACAGCTTGAGCGCGCACGCGTCTTGACGCTTGAGCAGGTGGCGCACAACCAGCACCGCGGACAGGCATTGGGCTATCGCGCTGGCGATGGCCACGCCGTCCGACGCCCGATGGCAGACGATGACGAAGAACAGGTTCAGAATTACGTTGAGCACGCCCGCAATCGTCAGATAGATCAGCGGCTTTTTCGTTTCGCCCGCCGCGCTGAGCACGCCGTTGCCGAAGTTATACACGGCCATCGCGGGCATGCCGAGCGAGTAAATCTTGAGATAGAGCACCGCGCCGTCAATAAGCTCGTCTTTCGTGCCCAGCAGCGTCAAAAACGGGCGCGCAAACGCAAAGCACACCGCCCCGACGATGACACCCGCTGCCGCGCAGACCGCCAGCGACGAGCTGACCGTCGTGCGCACGCCGCTGTCATCCCCCATGCCGAGCTTATGCGCGACGCAGACGTTCACGCCGCTGCCCATGCCGATGAGAAAGCCGGTGAACAGCGACACCAGCAGCGTCGTCGAACCGACCGAACCCAGTGCGCGGTAATCGGCAAACTTGCCCGCAATCGCCACGTCGCTGAGGTTGAACAGCACTTCCAGAATCTGCGACATCATCAGCGGCAGGCTGAACAGCAGAATGTTGACGGCCAGCGGGCCGGACGTCATGGATATTTCGTGTTTCTTTTTCATGGTTGAAGCTCCCTTGCGAATCATCCTCACGGCTATTTGTTATAGCATAAGTACAGGGGATACGCAAGGGATTCTTTTTGCAAAATTTGGCGAGCGCGGTTGACAAAAACCGAAAAGCATGATATACTATTTTTTGTTGACGGGGCATTAGCGCAGTTGGTAGCGCACAACACTGGCAGTGTTGGGGTCAGGAGTTCGAATCTCCTATGCTCCACCATACTTGAGAAATCCGAACATCATCCCGATTGGGGATGGGTTCGGATTTCTTCTTTAAATTCAAGGAAGAACGTTTCTTTTTGCAGGGAATGTTCTTTTTCTTTTGCCCAAATTGCTCTTTTCCGACCTATTCGGCTATAAATTTTTCAAAAATTGACCAGATTCCCCTCGCTATCCTATTGGCAATGTCGAACAAGTGTGCTACGATGGAATTGTTCAAACAAACGAAGAAAGGGGCGGGCGGCGTATGGAAAATCGGGAAAAACTCACGTTATCCGGTTTACAGCATTTCGCGTTCTGCCGTCGTCAATGGGCGCTGATTTTCATCGAGCAGCAGTGGCAGGAGAATCTGCGCACGGCGGAGGGGAACGCCATGCACCGCCGCGCGCACGATGAAACGCAGTTCGAGCGGCGGGGCGACACGCTGGTCGTCCGCGGGCTGCGCGTGGCCTCCGAGCGGCTGAACGTGACGGGCGTGTGTGACGTGGTGGAGTTTCACGAATCGGCGGACGGCGTGGCGCTGTACGGGCAGGAGGGCCGATGGGCGCCGTATCCGGTCGAATACAAGCGCGGTGCGCCCAAGGAACACGACGCGGACGCTTTGCAGCTCTGCGGGCAGGCGATGTGTCTGGAAGAAATGCTGCTGTGCGCGATTCCGGAGGGCAGCTTGTATTACGGCGAAACGCGGCGGCGCGAGCGCGTGGCGTTTTCGCCCGAACTGCGCGCGCGGGTGGAAGCGCTGCTCGGCGAGATGCAGGGCTACATGGAGCGCGGCTATACGCCGAAGGCCAAAATGACCAAGGGCTGCAGCGCCTGCTCGCTCAAAGAGCTATGTCTGCCCAAACTGAGCAAAAGCATGTCGGTGGATGCTTATCTGCGGCAGGCGGCGAAGGAGGCGGATGCGTCGTGAGAAAGATGCTCAACACGCTGTTTATCACCTCGGAGGATGCCTATCTGGCGCTTGAAAACGAGAACGTCGTCGTGCTTCGGGGCGAAGAAAAGATGGGACAGTATCCGCTGACGATTCTGGAAAACATCGTGTCGTTTTCCTATAAAGGGGCGAGCCCCGCGCTGATGGGCGCGTGCGCCGCGCGCGACATTCACCTGTGCTTTTTAACGCCGAACGGGCGCTTCCTCGCGCGGGTCTGCGGGCAGTCCCGGGGCAACGTGCTGCTTCGCAAAGCGCAGTATCGCATTTCGGATGATTCGGCCCAAAGCTGCGTAGTTGCTCGAAACATGATTTTCGGCAAGATGTTCAACAGCCGCTGGGTGCTCGAGCGGATGCTTCGGGATCACGCGATGCGCGCGGATGTGCCGAGCCTTTCGGCGGCCTCGGCCCGGCTGCAAAAGCAGCTGGAGGACGTTCGGCAAATCGACGATTTGGATGCGCTTCGGGGCGCGGAGGGGCTGGCCTCGGCAGCGTATTTCGGCGTGTTTGACCAGCTGATTCTGAATCAGAAGGATGTGTTTCATTTTGACGGCAGAAACCGAAGGCCGCCGCGGGACAGGGTCAACGCCGCGCTCTCCATGACGTATACGCTGCTGGCGCACGACTGTGCGTCGGCGCTGGAAAGCGTCGGGCTGGATGCGTATGTGGGCTTTATGCACCGCGACAGGCCCGGCCGCGCGTCGCTGGCGCTGGATTTGATGGAGGAACTGCGCGCGCCGCTGGCGGACCGCTTCGTGCTGACGCTCATCAACACGCGCGTTTTGCAGCAGAAGCATTTTAAGACCCAAGCGGACGGCGCGGTGTGGCTGACGGATGACGGGCGCAAGGCGCTGCTTTCCGCCTGGCAAAGCCGAAAGAAAGAGGAAATCACCCACCCGTTTTTGAAGGAAAAGATGGCGTGGGGGCTTGTGCCGTATGTGCAGGCGCTGCTGCTGGCGCGGACGCTTCGCGGCGATTTGGACGGCTATCCGCCGTTTTTGTGGAAATAAAGGGGGAAAACGCGGTGCTGGTGCTGATTACCTACGATGTAAACACGACGGATGCGGCGGGGAAGCGCCGCCTGCGCAGCGTGGCGAAGCTGTGCGTCGCGCACGGTCAGCGGGTGCAGAATTCGGTGTTTGAATGCAGCTTGGACGCGGCGCAGCTTTGCGCGCTGAAGGCGGAGCTGACCCGCCAAATCGACAGCCAAAAGGACAGCCTTCGGTTTTATCGGCTGGGCAACGCCTATCACGATAAGGTGGAACACATCGGCGTGCAGGGCGGCTATCGGCCCGACGATGTGCTGATGCTGTAAGAGAGGAAAGCAAAATGGATTATGTCACGCATTTGAAGCCGGACGGAAGCTATCAGCCGCTGAAGGAGCACGAGGAGAACGTCGCCGCGCTGGCGGGAGAATTTGCGGCCGCATTCGGCGCTCGGGCGCACGGCTATCGGACGGGGCTACTGCACGATATCGGCAAATACAGCACCAACGGGCAGAAGCGGCAGCGCGATCCGGAACACACGGCTAAGGTGGACCACGCGACGGCGGGCGCACAGCTGGCGGCGCAGTTGGGCGATTCCTTTGCGGCGTTTGCCGTGGCGGGTCATCATGGCGGCCTGCCGAACAGGGGCGACAAAATGAATGACGGCGGCGGAACGCTTTGGGCGCGGCTGAACAAGCGCCTGACGGGCGGCAGTGATCCCTCCGCATGGAAAACGGAGATTGAAATTCCGACGAAAGTGCAGTATCCGTCGTGGCTGGAGGCCGAACGCGACGCACGGCGCTGGGCGATGTACACCCGCATGCTGTTTTCGTGTCTGGTGGATGCGGATTATCTGGATACGGAAACGGCGATTCAGGGCGAGCAGCCGCGCGGAGAAGGGGAAACGCTGGAGCGCCTTTTAGAAAAGCTGAACGCCCATGTCGCACCGTGGCTGGAAGCGCCCGCCAACGATCTTTGCGCCAAGCGAAGCGCGATTCTGGCGCGCTGTCTGCGCGGCGGGGAGGACGAGCGGGGCTTATACACGCTGACCGTGCCGACGGGCGGCGGCAAGACGCTCTCTTCGCTGGCGTTCGCCCTGTCACACGCGGCGATGCACGGGTTGAAGCGCGTGATTTACGTGATTCCGTATACGAGCATCATCGAGCAGAACGCGGAGGTTTTCGCCAAGGTGCTGGGCGCGGAAAACGTGCTGGAGCATCACAGTCAGGTCGAATTGGCGGATGACGGCGAAGAGACGCCCGAGGCTTACCAAAAGCGGCTGGCCTGTGAAAATTGGGATGCGCCCGTGGTCGTGACGACGGCGGTGCAGTTTTTTGAATCGCTGTACGCGGCCAAAACCTCGAAATGCAGAAAACTGCACAACATTGCAGACAGCGTCGTCATCTTCGACGAGGCGCAGACGATTCCGGTGCCTTTTCTGATGCCGTGCGTTTCGGCCATCGGCGAGCTGGTGCAGCATTACGGCGTGACTGCGGTGCTCTGTACGGCGACACAGCCCGCGCTGGGGAAGCTGTTCAAGCAGCTTGCGCCGACGCTCGTTCAGCGTGAAATCGCGCCCGACCCGGATGGCTTGTTCGATTATTTCCGCCGCGTTTCGTTCCGTCGGGAAGGCGTTTTCACCTCGGAGGAGCTGGCCGCGCGGCTGGCGGAGACGGAGCAGGTGCTCTGCATCGTCAACACGAGGAAACGCGCACAGCAGGTGTATGAGGGGCTGCCGGAAGAAGGACGATTTCATCTTTCCACGCTAATGGTTCCGACAGACCGCGAAGAGACGCTGAATGTCATTCGCGAGCGCCTGCGAAACGGACAGACCTGCCACGTCGTTTCAACCAGTCTGGTGGAAGCAGGCGTGGACGTCGATTTTCCGTCGGTCTGGCGCGAATTGGCGGGACTGGACAGCATTTTGCAGGCCGCGGGGCGCTGCAATCGCGAGGGCAGGCGAAGCGCGGCGGAGAGCGTTGTGCATGTCTTTGAGACGGAAGGGGGATGCCCCGGGCCCATGATACAGCAGCGCGAGGCCGCGACGAAGGTGATGGGAGAATTTGAGGATATCAACACCCGTCCCGCGATTCGGGCGTATTTCAATCGGCTGCTTTGGGAGAAAGGCGACAACGCGCTGGATATTAAGCATATTCTGAACAGCGAGCGGTTCTGCATGTTTCAAGAGACGGCGGAAGCGTTTCGGCTGATTGACGACGACACCTGCACGGTGTATGTGCCGCGCGCCGAGAATGCGGCGGACATTGCGAAACTGCGGGCGGGGCTGTACAGCAAGGCGCTGCTTCGCCGACTGGGCCGAAGCGGCGTGAACGTGTATCGGCGTGAATATGAAAAGCTCGTCTCTGCGGCCGTTGTGGAGGACTACGGGCAGGACGGCTTTGGCATTCTGATTCAGCCGGATGCGTATGACCCGAAGTGCGGCCTTTCGACGGAAGCCGAGGATGCGCTTTTAATACTATAAACGATACGACGGAATACAAAACGATTCAACGAGAAGCAAGATGGAGGTGAGAACCGTGTCCGTGAAAATGGAAGTCTGGGGCGATTACGCGTGCTGGACGCGCCCGGAACTCAAAACTGAGCGCTTTTCATACGATGTGCCCACGCCGAGCGGCGCGCGAGGGATGCTCGAAAGCGTCTACTGGCACCCCGGCCTTCGATATATCATCGACCGAATTTATGTGATGAACCCGATTCGGTTCACCAATCTGAGGCGCAACGAGGTCAAATCCAAAATATTGGCGAGCGCGATCATGTCGGAGGCTAACGGAAAGGCGGCTTCGTATATCGACCGAAACGAGGACATCCAGCAACGGGCGACGACGATGCTCCACGATGTGCACTATGTCATCGAGGCGCATTTTGAAATGACCGACAAGGCCAATGCGTCGGATAACCCGGGCAAGTTTCAGGATATCATCAAGCGCAGACTGCGCCGAGGACAAGCCTATTCTCAGCCGTATTTGGGCACGCGCGAATGCACGGCGCATTTCGGCCTGTGGGAGGGCGGCGAGATTCCGACAATTCCGGAAACGCGGGATTTAGGCTTCGCGCTGTATGACATGGATTTTTCAGATCCGAACGACATTCAGCCGATGTTTTTCCGCGCCAGGCTGGAAAACGGCGTGCTCGACCTGACGGATTGCGAGGTGGTCAAATGATCCTGCAAGCGTTGGTTCGCTGTTATGAGGTGCTGGCCGAGCGGGGTGAGCTGGAAAAAGAGGGCTGGTCGCCCGTGAAGGTCAGCTGGGGTCTGGAACTGGATGCGGACGGGCAGGTGAAAAGCCTGATGCTGATGGGCGGCACGGATGCAAAGGGCAAACAGATTCCGCGGACGATGAAGCTGCCCGACCCTGTGAAGCGTTCCAGCGGCGTGGCGGCGAATTTCCTGTGCGATAATTCCGCCTATGTGTTGGGCGTTGACGCCAAGGGCAAGCCGGAACGGACACGCGAATGCTTTGCGGCGTGCGCGCGGAAGCATCAGGCCATCTTGAAGGATGTGCGGCATCCGACGGCCAAGGCGATTTTGAATTTCTTTGAGACGTGGAAGCCCGGAAACGCGGCCCAACATCCGTCCGTTCAGCCCAATCTGGATATGCTGCTCAAGGGCGGCAACATCGTCTTTGTAACGCAGGATGCGGACGGAGAGCTGCAGCTTGCGCAGGATGTGCCGGAAATCCGCCGCGCATGGGACGAAGCCTACGCCAAGTCGGATGACGCGGTGATGGGGCGCTGTCTGGTCACGGGCGAAGAAGGGCCGATTGCCATTCTGCATCCGAGCATCAAGGGCATAATGGGGGCGCAGTCCTCCGGCGCGTCGCTGGTTTCCTTCAACGCGCCCGCGTTTGAATCCTATGGCAAGGAGAACGCGCGCGATAATCAGGGGCAGGGCCGCAACGCGCCGGTTGGCAAATATGCCGCCTTTGCCTACGGCGCGGCGCTCAATTACATGGTCGGGCAGGCGGATTTCCACGGGCGGCTGGGCGATACGACGCTCATTTACTGGGCGGAGGGCGCCGAACCTGCCTACGGCAATGCGTTCATGATGATGATGGGCCTGGGCGGCGAGGATAAAAACGAAATCACGCAAAAGGAATTGAGCGGCATTCTGACTGCGCTCTGTCAGGGCCGCAACGTGAACTGGGCCAACGTGACGCTGAACCCCGAAAACCGATTCTATATTCTGGGCCTTGCGCCGAACGCATCCCGCTTGTCGGTGCGCTTCTTCCTGCAGGATTCCTTTGGCACATTTGTGACGCACTATCAGAAGCATCAGGCACGGCTGAATATCGTTCGTCCCGCGTTTGACGAGCGGGAGACGCTTTCCATGTGGGCACTGCTGCGGGAAACCGTCAACCCGAACAGTCGGGATAAATCGGCGCAGCCCCAGCTGGTCGGCGAAATGCTGCGCGCGGTGCTGACGGGTTCGCTCTATCCGTCGGCGCTGTATACGCAGACAGAAATCCGCCTTCGTGCGGAGAGGGATATCAACCGCGGAAAGGCCGCGATGATCAAAGCCTATTTGCTGCGCAACGTTGTTGAACAGCAAAGGGAAAACGCACATGTTTATGAGGAGGTTTTGGACGTGGAGCTGAACGAACAATCGACCTATCTGCCGTATCGGCTGGGCAGGCTTTTCGCAGTGCTGGAGGCCGTGCAGCAAAAGGCCAACCCCAAAATTAACACGACCATCAAGGATCGCTATTTCAATTCCGCCTGCGCAACGCCGGCGCTCGTGTTCCCGACGCTGCTGCGTCTGGCGCAGAGCCACCTCAGTAAAATCGGCGGCGGCATGGAGGTCTATTACGATAAGATGATAACCGAATTGCTCGGCGACGTGACGCAGAGCTATCCGCCGCGCCTGAGCCTGCAGGATCAGGGCATTTTCCAAATCGGCTACTACCACCAGAAACAAAAGCTGTTCACCAAGAAGGAGGAGAAGGACAATGGCTGATGTGATTCGCAATCGATATGACTTCGTGATTCTTTTCGATGTGGAAAACGGCAACCCGAACGGCGATCCCGATGCGGGCAACATGCCGCGCGTCGATCCCGAGACGGGCTGCGGGCTGGTGACGGACGTCTGCCTGAAGCGCAAAATCCGCAACTATGTGGAGACGGTCAAGGAGGATGACCCGCGCTTCGGCATCTACATCAAGGACGGCGTGCCGCTCAACGCCAGCGACAAAGCTGCGCTTGAATCGGCGGGGCATAAGGAAACGGATTTGAAGGCGCTGAAAAAATCCGATTCGGATATCGACAAAAAGCTGATGCAGTATATGTGCGGCCATTACTTCGATATCCGCACGTTCGGCGCGGTGATGACGACGTTCGTCAAGGCTTCGCTCAACTGCGGACAGGTGCGTGGTCCCGTCCAGCTCGGCTTCGCCAGAAGCGTTGACCCCATCGTGCCTCATGAAGTGACAATCACCCGTGTGGCGATCACGACTGAGGCGGATGCGCTTAGCAAAGACACGGAGTTTGGTCGCAAGTATATTGTGCCTTATGGCCTTTATCGCGCGGAGGGCTTCGTTTCCGCTAATCTGGCGCGCAAGACGACCGGATTCGACGAGGACGATTTGGCGCTCCTCTGGAAAGCAATTTTGAATATGTTTGAAAACGACCGCTCCGCCGCGCGCGGCATGATGGCCGTCCGCAAGCTGATTATCTTCAAGCATGACAGTGAGCTGGGCGAAGCCCCCGCGTGGAAGCTGTTCAAACTTGTGGATGTTCAGCGTAAACCCGAGGTCGCCGCGCCCCGCAGCTTTGAGGATTATCACGTCTGCGTCGATACCGAGCATCTGCCGCAGGGCGTTACCTGCCAAATTATGGAGTGACGCCGCGCCCCTCGAAAGGCCGTGCGAAGGTGAAGCTGTCATGACATCCCCAAGGGCTTCGCACCCCGAATATCGGGCTTTGCGTCGCAAAAAAAGGACTTGTAAAGCCCAGAAAAGCGGTGTATCATAACTTTGTTGTGTAAGCTGATGTAAATCCGGATGGATTTTTGGAGGCTTATGCTGTCTCCCCTCGTATGAGGGGAGTGGATTGAAATCAAAACGGGGCGGGGGTACCCCCTCCGCCCGCATGGTCTCCCCTCGTATGAGGGGAGTGGATTGAAATTTTTTTATCCCCCAATTCTTCCCCCAGCTGGGCGGTCTCCCCTCGTATGAGGGGAGTGGATTGAAATTTTTGACATTTTACATTATAGCACGGCCAAAATGTCTCCCCTCGTATGAGGGGAGTGGATTGAAATTTGCGCTCTTGCAGGCTGGTGACGGGGTGGTAGTGTCTCCCCTCGTATGAGGGGAGTGGATTGAAATGCTTTTGCGCGGCGCGCTTCTTCGCTGGGCCTGCGGTCTCCCCTCGTATGAGGGGAGTGGATTGAAATTTCGTACAGGATGCCGTCCGCAAAGCCTTCGCGCACGTCTCCCCTCGTATGAGGGGAGTGGATTGAAATCAATATCCCAACGTGCCGCCGGGCGAACGGTGGCGTCTCCCCTCGTATGAGGGGAGTGGATTGAAATCTGAATTTCTGACATTTTAGCATGATTTTGTATATCGTCTCCCCTCGTATGAGGGGAGTGGATTGAAATATCTCCCTTTACAGGTCTGCGGACGCGGTATAGTGTCTCCCCTCGTATGAGGGGAGTGGATTGAAATTGCGCGGCCAGATCGGCGGCGCGCGCGCGGATCGCGTCTCCCCTCGTATGAGGGGAGTGGATTGAAATCAATCAGCGCCCGCGCCGTGCGTATGGCCTCGCTTGTCTCCCCTCGTATGAGGGGAGTGGATTGAAATGGTTTCGACCACGCCGCCCCGGCTCTTGCTTGAGGTCTCCCCTCGTATGAGGGGAGTGGATTGAAATGTTCAAAGCGGTCGTCGTCTCCGCCGTCATCGCCCCCGCGTCTCCCCTCGTATGAGGGGAGTGGATTGAAATGTCCTCTTTGGTCAGATGTCCACATGCAGACACTCGTCTCCCCTCGTATGAGGGGAGTGGATTGAAATCTGAGCTGCCGTCTTTGCGTCGCTCGCATCAGAGGCGTCTCCCCTCGTATGAGGGGAGTGGATTGAAATGTCTATGTTCCGCGCAAAAACGGAAAGACGCTGCTCGTCTCCCCTCGTATGAGGGGAGTGGATTGAAATTCTAGGCTAAACGCCTTGACCTCCTCGTTGTATTGTCTCCCCTCGTATGAGGGGAGTGGATTGAAATGAGCGCAACGCAGGCGGCACAGAGCGCCTCTGATGGTCTCCCCTCGTATGAGGGGAGTGGATTGAAATCGCTCAAATCCGAAACGTTCAGGGGCGCACTCAGTCTCCCCTCGTATGAGGGGAGTGGATTGAAATATCACCGGCTTTGATGCTTCCGACTTTCTCAGCGTCTCCCCTCGTATGAGGGGAGTGGATTGAAATGGGCGCTCACAATGGGAGTTCCCGACGCGGGAAAGTCTCCCCTCGTATGAGGGGAGTGGATTGAAATTATATCATTATATAGCTAAAAACTATCTTGGTAAGTCTCCCCTCGTATGAGGGGAGTGGATTGAAATCTACAAGGCGACGGTTGACGGCACTCTTGCGGGCGTCTCCCCTCGTATGAGGGGAGTGGATTGAAATGATGGCGTGGCGTTGCCGTGCTTGAGAATCGCAAGGTCTCCCCTCGTATGAGGGGAGTGGATTGAAATTGGCGCGAGTACGTATTGCAAGGCAAATGCCCGCCCGTCTCCCCTCGTATGAGGGGAGTGGATTGAAATGACGAGCGCGGCAACAGAGCGCCGTACCGTGCGCGTCTCCCCTCGTATGAGGGGAGTGGATTGAAATTCGTTGCGGGCGAAGCGGTCGTACTTATGGACGAGTCTCCCCTCGTATGAGGGGAGTGGATTGAAATTTTGCGCAGCGCGTAATCCTGGGCAAGACGGCGTAGTCTCCCCTCGTAAGAGGGGAGTGGATTGAAATCACCAATACAGCGGCGCGGTGATGTCAGCATACACAGTCTCCCCTCATATAAGGGGAGTGGATTGAAATAAGCTGGAGCTGACCAAACGGCGACTCATTTATGGTCTCCCCTCACATGAAGGGAGCGGATTCAATGTGGAGTTGGCCAGATAGGCGATGTGTGAGATATGTTTCTGTCAGAGCCATGAAAATATTAAAGAAAGCAGCGACAAAGCATGAACAAGTACATTCTTGACCCAAGAAAACCATACACTATCAGAATCAAAATGGGAACACATAAAGTCGTTTCTGTCGGATTTGGCATTCTTTTTTCTATTGAGCATGCCCTGTTTGCCTGTGCTAATTTGTATTCACCGGCGATTGCCGGTCGAAAACTTTCCACAACATAAATCAGGGGGAAGTCTGCCCTTTTACAGAAAAGAAAGCAGCTAACCAGCAAAAAAGGCATATTCGAGTAAAAATAAGCCCTGTATTCTGAAAAAACGCTTGAATGGCGTGTTAGACCAGAATATAGGGCTTATTATTCAGAGGTTCCCTAAAACAACTGCTTATTGCAAACAAATTGCAGTCTCAAAGGGATGGCAGAAAAACAGAAATAAACTCAGCGTCTCTTCCTCCGCTCTTACTTATGATACAAACTATTCTTCTCATACATCGGCTCGCAGGTCAGCCGCATGCCCAGGCGCTTAAACACGCCGTCATCCACGGAGGAGAGAATGACCGTGGAATGCACCTCACAGTGCTTGAGACGGTCGAGGGCCTGCATGGCTTTCTGGGCGTTGGCGTCTTTGGCGGCGCTGATGGCGAGGGCGACGAGCGTTTCGTCGGTGTGCAGGCGCGGATTGCGGCTCTTCATGTAGTCGGTTTTGAGCGTCTGGATGGAGGTGATGACGTCCGGCGCGATGAGCTGGATGTCATCGTCGATGCCCGCGATGGTTTTGAGCGCGTTGAGCACGGCGGCGGAAGCCGCGCCGAACAGCTCGGTCGTGCGGCCCGTGACGAGCCGGCCGTCTGGCAGTTCGATGGCGACGGCCGGCTTGCCCGTGCGCTCGGCGACGGCCATGGCGGCGGGCACGACGGCGCGGCGCTCAGGCTCGATATCCAGCGTGCGCATCAGCAGCTCGATTTTGGCGACCTCATCCTCGGCGTTCTGACCCTGACGGACGCGGCAGGCGGCCTGAAAGTAGCGGCGGATGACCTCCTGCTTGGAGGCTTCGCAGCAGACCGCGTCGTCGATGATGGAGAAGCCCGCCATGTTCACGCCCATATCCGTCGGACTCTTGTACGGGCATTCACCGTAGATGCGCTCGAAAATCGTGCGCAGCACGGGGAAAATCTCGATGTCGCGATTATAGTTGACCGTCGTCACGCCGTAGGCTTCCAGGTGGAACGGGTCAATCATGTTCACGTCGTTCAGGTCGGCGGTTGCGGCCTCGTAAGCGAGGTTGACCGGATGCTTGAGCGGCAGATTCCAAATCGGGAACGTCTCAAATTTGGCGTAGCCCGCCTTCACGCCGCGCTTGTGCTCGTGGTAGAGCTGGGAGAGACAGGTCGCCATTTTGCCGCTGCCCGGGCCGGGCGCGGTGACGACGACCAGCGAACGGGTGGTTTCGATGTAATCGTTGCGGCCATAGCCCTCGTCGCTGACGACCAGCCGCACATCGGAAGGATAATTCGGGATGCGGTATTGACGATAGACCTTCAGGCCGAGCGCGCACATGCGCTTTTCAAACACGTCGGCGGCGGGCTGGCCTGCGTACTGCGTCAGCGCAATCGAGCCGACATACAGCCCGAAGCCGCGGAAAACGTCGATGAGCCGCGCCACGTCGGTGTCATAGGTGATGCCCAAATCGCCGCGGCGCTTGTTCTTTTCGATATCGCCCGCGTTGATGGCGATGACGATTTCCGCCTGATCGCGCAGGGCGAGCAGCATCTTGATTTTGTTGTCCGGCGCGAAGCCCGGCAGCACGCGGGAGGCGTGGTAATCGTCAAAGAGCTTGCCGCCGAACTCCAGATAGAGCTTGCCGCCGAACTGATTGATGCGCTCGCGGATGTGCTCCGATTGCAGGCGAATGTACTTTTCGCTGTCAAAACCGACCTGATTCATCTGTCTCTCTCCATTCCGCAGGCTGTGCCTGCACCCGTTGGGGAGGGATTGAAACAGAGTCCCAACGCCGCCCCAATCGTCTCTCCAAACCACTTCGACTGTTTAGTATATCAAACTCGCGGGCGGCTTTCAAGCCAAAAGAAGAGAAAGTTTTTGCCAAAAAAGAGCGGGGATTTTCGAGGTCTGTCAGACCGTGAACATATACCATGCCGCGTTCCCGTTTGTCGCCTTGCTTCCGTCGGCGGCAAAAATAAATTTGCAGTTCAGCCGATTCTGAATGGACAAAAGCTGTTCCCGTGCGCCCGGCTTATCGATAACCCACAGGCGGCCGCCTTTCGGCCGATTATCCAAATAGTTCAGCCCTGCGTCCAGCAGCAGTTCACAAACGCCTTTATTCGCATCGTTGGGCTTCGATTCTTCGATTTTTGTTCCTTCGGGTTTCGATTTTTCGGGCTGAGGCTCCGGCGGCGCATCGAATTGAGCATAATACGCATCCAGGATGTCGCAGACCACTTTGCCGATTGAGCGGTGGGACTGCCTCGCATCCTCGCGCAGACGGGCCTCCAAAGCGTCGGTCGGGTAAAAAGAATGTTTCACCTTCATCATTCCTTTGTCGTTTGGTTGCCTATATGATAACACGCCGCCCTGCTTGGCTGCAAGGCGGCGTGTTACCGATTCTATTCAGTTCAAGGATGAACGGAATGGCTTATTGCGCGATGGCTTCCGCCGCCAGCTTGCCGGCGGTCAGCGCCCAGCCGTTGTTCGCGCCGGAGGGCGAGTCATCGCCCATCACGCCGCCGACAACCTCGCCGGCCGCATACAGGCCCGGAATGACGTCGCCGTCGGTGTTTTCCACCTGAAGGCTGGTGTTTACCACAAGGCCACCCATCGTGGTCGCAAAGCGCGGCTTCTGCTCGACGAGGTAATACGGGCCGTCGCCGATGGCCATGGTCATGTAATCCGCAGAGCGGCCGAAGTCCTCGTCGTTGCCCGCGGCCACAAAGCCGTTGTAGCGTTCGACGGTCTTGACCAGGTTCTCACCGTTCACACCGGCCGCCGCTGCGACTTCTTCCAGCGTATCGCCGTGGGCGAAAACGGGGGTGGTCGTGCCATTGGCGGCAACATAGCCGTCGATGGTCTCCTCGGTCAGGCCGGCCGCGGCCAGCTTGGTTTTCCAAACGTTAAAGGTCTCGCTGTCCATCAGCAGGAACAGCTCGGAACCGGTCTGCGCCAGTTCGGCTTCCAAAATGGTGCGGTTGCTCGCCTTTTCGTTGACGACGCGCTCGCCCTCGGCGTTGACGAGAATTGCGCTCATCGTCCAGCCCGTGATGTTGCCCGCGATGGTGGATTTCGCAATGCCCTTGCTCACTTCCACGCCGTTCGGGTAGCGCTTGCCGTATTCCATCAGGCGGGTCGCGGCGTTGATGCCGTCGGCGGTCGCCATGATGACGCCGTCGCCCGTCGAGGTGGACGGGCCGTAGTAGAGCGCGGAGGCCAGCTCATCGCTGAGCAGGGTGTCGCTCGCGCCGTAGCCGCCAGTCGCCAGAATCACGTTCTCGGCGGTGATGACGTAGGTGGTGCCTTCGTTGGCCTGCGCGGTCACGCCGACCACCTTGCCGTCCTCCACGTTCAGGCTCTGCGCACGGGTGGAGAGCAACACGGTCGCACCGCTCTTTTCCACCGCCGCGCGCATGGTCTCGGCAAAGCCCGCGCCGCCGCCGACATAGGCCAGCTCGCGGTTGTGGCTGTATTCGCCCAGCTGATGCAGGCCGCCCTCCATGTCGAAGGCAATGCCGCAGTCCTCATTCAGCCAATCGGTGGTTGCGCCGACGTTCTCGGCATAGAGGGTGAGCAGCTCCGGCACGTTGAGGTTCGCGCCGTTCTTCATGAAGTCCTCGACCATGGAATCGACGGTGTCATCCGTCACGCCCGCTTCGGTCTGAAGCTTGCTGCCCATGACGACCTGATTGCCGCCGCTGACGGAAATCGCGCCGCCGAGGAAGGAAGCCTTCTCCAGCAGGATGACGTTCTTGCCCAGCTGCTCGAGGCGAACCGTCGCCGCCATGCCGGCCGCGCCGCCGCCGATGACGACCACGTCGGCGGTCATTTCAAGGGTCTCGGTGGAGAGTTCCTTTTCAACCGCAACCGCGCGCAGCGCGTCCGCGTCGCCGCCCGCCTGGGTCACAGCGTCCGCCACGGCGTTGACGATGCCTTCGGAGGTAAAGGTCGCGCCGCTCTTGGCGTCCACCGCCAGGCTCTGGCTGGCGACAATCTCGCCCGGCAGATCGTTGATGGCCGCATCCGCAATGCCTGCCGTCTCCTGATGGCTCGTCACTGCGATATCGGTGATGGCGTCCTCGGAGAAGGTGACGTCCACGGTGATTTCGCCGTTGCGGCCGTCCGCCTTGCCGGTATACGTACCGGCGGTGTAGCTGTCGGCCAGCGCCGCCGCGCCCGTCATCATGGACAGGGCCAGCAGCACGGAAAGAAGCTTCTTGTTCATTGGGTTTTCCTCCTCAAAAATGAGCAATCGGATATGAACTTGGGGTGCTTGCCACTATTTTATCAATTTTGCCATGCAAATACAAATATAAAAAATCTGCCGATGTATAGAACCGCTCTATCGATTTGTGGTATACTGGGGATAATTCCATTTGCGGAGGCCGCCCATGACGCTCAACCAGCTGACTTATTTCTGCAAACTCGCCGAAACGCAGAGCTATACGCGGGCCGCGCAGGCGCTTTTCATCGCTCAGCCGAGCCTGAGCTACGCCATTTCCACGCTCGAAAAGGAGCTGGGCTGTCTGCTCGTGGCGCGCGAGGGGCGGCGCATTGCGCTCACGCCCGCCGGAGAAACCTTTTACCGCTATGCGCGCGCCGCGCTGGAATCCCTTTCGCAAGGCGTTTTGGCGGTGCAGCGCGGCGGCGTGATTCGCCTTGGGGCGATTGCCACGGCGATGTCGCAGCGCATCCCGAAGCTGATTGTCGATTTCCGCGCCGAACATCCGCAGACGGCGGTCAACGTGAGCGTCGGCGCGTCGAAGGATATTTTGGAACAGATTGCCGCCGGACGGCTGGACGCGGGCGTCTGCTCGTTTATGGCGGGGTATGACGCGCTTCGCTTTGAACCGGTGTATACCGAATCGTGGGTGCTCGTCACGCCGCCGAATCATCCGCTGTCGCGGCAGGGCCGCCCCGTGACGCTGGCGGAAATCGCGCGCTATCCGCTGCTGACCTATAAGGCCATTTCGCCCGTGCGCAGTCTGCTGATGGAGGTGTTCGCCGCGGCGGGGCTTGCGCCGAATATCGCCTATGAGCTGGATGACGAAACGGCCATCGGCGGCATGGTGGCCTCCGGCGCGGGCGTCTCGCTCTGTCTGGATGTGAGCCTGCTTGCGCCGTTCGCGCTTGCCCGTGTGCCCGTGGCGGATGAACTGCCCAAACGGGTGGTGTATTTCGCGTTTCGGGCGAATACGCCGAAGGATTCCGCCGTGCCGGCGCTGATGGGGAAGATAAAATAAACAAAAAGGGAAACGTTGGGCTGCCGCCCAAATTTGCCTGAGGGCCAAAGGCCCTTAGACTCCCCGCTTCGCTTCGCGCCTAGGGCCTGATTGTTCCCTCCGATTCAAAGCAACATAAAACGCGACATTGAGCGCAATGCCCACCGTTGTGGAGACAGGCGCGGCGAGACCGATTTTGGTCAGGCTGGCATTCGGCTGAATGCTCATGAAATAGGCCATCGGCAGGCGCACCAGCAGCGTCTGAATCAAGCCCTGAACCATGACCCAGAGCGTTTGGTTATTGCCGTTGAAATAACCGACCATGCTGAACAGCACCGCGGTGACGATGGTCTTCCGGCGCAAAGCCTTTCAAATATTCAAAGCCCTTCCGCACAACCTCCGCGTCGGTCGAAAAGACGCCCGCCAGCACATCGCCCTTGAACCAGACGAGCGCAAACACCGCGCAGCCGAAAACCAGCCCGATGCCGATGCCCGTCATCATGGACTGCTTGGCGCGCTTGGGGTTGCCCGCGCCCATGTTCTGCGCGACGAAGGAGGCCATGGACTGCATCAGCGCGCTGGGAATCAGCATTGCGAAGTTGACGATTTTGCTCGCAACGCCGTAGCCCGACGAGGCCGCCAGCCCCAGACGGTTGACGAACGCGCAGAGCGCCAGAAAAGAGAGCTGAGTCAAAAATTCCTGCAAGGCGAGCGGCAGGCCGATGGCCAGAAACTTTCGGCATTGGACGTTGAGGCGGAAATCCGCGCGGGTGACGGCGAACGGAAGTTTCTTTTTGGCGAGTATCACCAGGGCAAACACGACGCTGACGGCCTGCGCGAACACGGTCGCAATCGCCGCGCCCGCCGCGTCGAGGCGGAACACCGCGACGAGGAGCAGGTCGCCCGCGATGTTGACCACGCAGGCCACGAGCACAAAGAGCAGCGGCGAATTGCTGTCGCCCAGCCCCCTGAAAATGGCGGACAGCAGGTTATAGGCGACGATGAAGAAAATGCCGCCGCCGCAGATCCGCACATACTGCACGGTGAGGGCGACCGCTTCCTCCGGCGCCTGCATCAGCACGGCAATCGGGCGCGCAAAGCCGACCAGCAGGATGAACATGCCGACGGAAAGCAGCGTGAACACGACCGCCGCGCCGCCCAAAACCGCGCCGATTTGCTGCGGCTTCTTTTCGCCGAGGTAGCGCGCAATCAAAACGGTTACGCCCATGGCGAGCTGGGTGACGACGAACGTTACGAGGTTGAGCACCTGACTGCCGGTCGAGACGGCGGAAAGGCCCGCCGTCGAGCCGAAGCGCCCGACGACGAGCAGATCGACCGCGCCGTAGGCGGCCTGCAAAATCAGCGCGCCGAGGATGGGGAGCATGAACAGGGCAAGCTTTTTGAGGATGCTGCCCTGCGTGAAATCGGCTTTATCTGCGTTCAAGGGAAATCCTCCTTTCGGACATGACGGCGTACAGCTTTTCAATCGTGCGGACGGCGCAGACGGCTTCTTCGTCGGTGATATCGGCCAGCAGCGGCGTGAGCTGGGCGAAGAAAAGGTCGTTGTAGGTTTGCGACAGCGCTCGTCCCTTTTCGGTGATGGACAGATAGGTGACGCGGCCGTCCACATCCGACGCGGTCTTTTGCAGGTAGCCGCCGTCCTGCATCTCCTTTACCGTGCGGGTGACGCCCGGGCGCGGGATGCTCAGCGCGTCGCTGATATCCGATATTTTGACGCGAACCCCGCGCCGCTCCAGCGTTTCGATAACGTCCAGATAGTGGATGAACGACGGCGACACGCCATCCGGCAGGGCCGGAAGCAGCTCGCGCACGCGCTTGGCCTGATAGCAAGCGTCGAGCAGCGCTTTGATTTTTTCGGTTGTCATGGCAGAAACTCCTTATAATTGCCCTTGATAATTACTATAGGCAATTATATCGGGAAATTGAAAATTGTCAAGAGGATGGGCATAAAAAAAGCCGAACCCGCTTTCGACTCAAAAGACGGGTTCGGCTTTTTTGCTTTGGTGCGGATAGCGGGGGTCGAACCCATTATAAAATGGCTAAAAACTCTTTATTTTATTGAGTTTCTTTTTGTGACGCGTCATAATTTGCGGCATAATCATTTGTATTGGCATGATTCGCCTGAAAGCAAGTCATAATTGTGAGCTGCGATTGTCTCGGCAACTGCGTCGCGTTTTTTATCCATAGTATGCTGGTAGACACGGTTCAACATATCGAGCGTGGCGTGTCCCATGCGCTCCTGAGCATATTTCATAGGGATATTGAGCGCCGCCATGACGGATGCGGCGTAGTGACGCAAATCGTGGAAGCGACCGGGCAGGGAGAGTTTTGTACGCACATCGTCATAAGCGCAGGAAATGGCGGCGGGTGTCATGCCGGTTATGGTATCGGGCGGAAGGTGGCCGAATTGCCGGACGGCAGAAACAACGAGCGTATCAAGACCGCGAAGAGTTCGATTTCCGCTGCGGGTTTTCGGGGATTTGATGACGTATGCCCCGGTTTCATCCATGGCCATGGCCTTGGAGATGGTCACAGTTCCGGCGCCGAAGTCAAAATCATCCATGGTCAAGGCGGAAATTTCTCCGCGCCTGAGGCCCAACGTGGCGGCAAGGACAACGGCGACGTACATGTTTGGATTGTGAGCGCGTAGGTAGAACAATGCGCGCTGAACATCTTCATCCTGTGGGATTGTCATCTCTTTGCGGTCTGACTCGGGCAGAACAAGGTTTTGTATGGGCGGCTCAACATCTGCGTGCTTCATGGCGGCGGAAAGGAACGCCAGCTTATTGCGAATCGTTTTTGGCGATGCCCCGGAAGATATCCAACCATTGACGAGCGCTTGCAGGTCGGCGCGGGTCAGTTTGGAAGCCGGTATATTTTCGACGGTCTCAAAGCCATTGCGGCGCATGGTCACATAGCCGCGGACAGTGGAAGGAGAACGGCCGGCGGCGCGGCAGGTATCCAGATATTGGTCCATGGCCTGAGCGAGCGTCACGCGCCCCGCCAGATGGGCGGAAAGAGCGCTTGTGCGGTTTTCGTCGAAATCGGCAATCATGCGCCTGACTTCGGCTTTGGTCGCGGCAGAGACGGAGATATAGCGGTATCCGCCCGACGGGAGCTTTTCGCCCGTGGAGATGCGGGCACGGTAGCCGGTTTTCGTTTTTTCAATTTTAGGCATAGAGAATTCCCCTTTCTTTTGAGCGGGGAATCTGCTATAATGAAACGGCAATTCCCCGATTTTTCCGATTTTTCCGGAGTTGATGAGTTGGCGGAATGCATCGCCCTGTTCGTGTTGGTAGCGCGGACGGGGCATTTTTGATGACCATTTTGCTAAGGACGGCAAAATGGCCACGAAGAAAATCACGGACGCTTTTCGGATTCGAACAAGCGCTGTACCTCGCGGTCGAAGTCAGAGACGATGCGCTGCGTTTTGTTGAACGCGTCGTATTCCGCTTCGGCTTTCTTTTTTGCGGCTGCGGCGGAAATGCGGCCCTTATCCGGCAGAATGTCATAGCGGCGGAAAGCGAGAAACTCGTTGACACTGGAGGCAAATTGCTCCATCGTGAAGGTGTTTTCGCGCTCGATCAGGTCTTCGATATAGTCGAAATAGCCGGAGACGGTGCGCTCAAGCCGGCGGATCTGCTTCGCATCCAGATAGTTCTTGGCGATGGAAACATCCGATTTGAGAATACGGCCGTCCGGGGCGTTTTTCCATGTGGTCAAGCCCATGTGATCCTTGGTGCGGTCTGCACGGTCGAAGATGATTTCAGCGGCGGTCTGCCCTGTGATGGCATAGTGGAATTTATTCTGAATCATGGCATAGAAGTCATGAGCGGTGACGGCGTTTTTATCATAGTCGATGCTGCACTCCGCGAAGATATCCGTTACCTGCTGCCAGATGCGGCGTTCGCTGGCCCGGATTGAACGGACGCGCTCAAGCAGCTCGCGGAAATAGTCATGGCCGAACGCGGCCGTTCCCTGCTTGAGCCGTTCGTCATCCAGCGCAAAGCCCTTGGTCATATACTCCTTCAAGACGCTGGTTGCCCAAATGCGGAATTGAGTTGCGCGGCGGGAGTTGACGCGGTAGCCGACGGAGATAATTGCGTCCAGATTATAATAAATAACGGAACGGGTAACGTCGCGGTCGCCTTCCTTTTGAACTATTTCCATTTTGGAAAGAGTTGCGTCTCGCGAAAGCTCGCCTTCATCGTAGATGTTTTGAAGGTGCTTGGCGATAGCCGGAGGCTGAACGCCGAACAGCTCGGCCATACCCTTTTGAGAAAGCCAGATGGTTTCGTCCTTGATGATGGCGTTGACGCTCACGTTTTCTTCGGTGGATTGGTACATCAGAAAACGAAAATCGTTGCTCATGGAAGCATCCTTTCTTTTTGCCTCGTTTGTATATCGAACGCGTTACAGCAAACTTCTGAAAGCGACGGCTTTGCCTAAAATGCAGATATTTCGGGTTTCGTTTTCACCGCCCACGCTGATGGGTGCGTATTTTGGGTTGGAGCTGGTGAAGATGGTATAGAGAACCGTGCCGTCGGGCGCTTTGACGCGGGAAATATGTTTGAGCATCATTTCATCGTCGATAGCGACGGCCACGATGGAGCCGTCGTCCGCGTCGCTCTGTTGGCGGATGAAAACGACATCGCCGGAATTGATGCGGTCGCCAATCATGGAGTCGCCGTCGGCAATCAAAGCGAAGTCGCAGTCGATTCCCGGCCCTGCGTCGATGAAATCCGTACCGTCGCCGGGCTTATAGATGGGTTGGCCGCAAGCCACGCTGCCGACAATCGGGACAGACCTGTGGCCGCGAATGGGGAGAATGCCAGGATAGGGATAAGAAAGGGCTTGGTTTTGCGGCGCATCTTCGATGATAGCGGATTTAGAAATATGGAAATAATCAGCCATTTTCTGAATAGCACCCATTCTTGGAATTTTCAAGTCATTTTCCCATGTTGAAACGGCTTTATCAGTGACTCCGGCAATTTGAGCAAGCTCGGATTGATTCATGCCGTGAAGCTCACGCAATCGTTTGATGTTTTGACCAATCGACATTTCAACACCTCCTTTTTTATGAGTATAAACCGAAAGTAGAAAAAAATCAACATCAAAAAATAAAAAATCTACTTTAAGGGATTGACAATCCACTTTAAGTAGATTAAAATAAAGGCGAAAGGAGGAGACAAGATGGCAAGTATTCGACAGATTAGAAGGATGATGGAGATTCGCCAGCAGGAAATGGCGGATTTTCTCGGAATTCACGTTCAGACGTACCGTAGAATCGAGGAACATCCCGAAACTGCAACCGTGGAACAGGCGAAAAGGATTGCGAAAAAGTTGGGTGTTTCGTATGATGATTTATTTTTTGCAGACGATTCTACTTTTAGTAGGAACACAACGAGAACGGCTTGATGTAAAAGCAGAGAAAAGCGAGCACTGCTGGAGGAGGCCGGGATGGACGAAAACAAAAAGCGGCTGACCGAAGGGGCAACCGCGAAAGGGCGTTGGCTGAAAAGATTATGGCATACAGATGGAAATAAATTGAATTCCTAAATCTGTAAGGAAGGCAATTCCTTTATGGTAATTCATAAAAGAAGCTTCAGGATAGATTTCTGGATGTTCAGTAATATGTTGCTTTAATTTTTGAAAACATGGAGCAGTGATAAGCGGTGTATATTTTGATTCATCGGTGAGATGTTGGGTGTAACAAAGGGTAAGTAGACCGAGGGATTGCAAACATTCGAGAGACAGACTTTCAAATTTTAATCTGGAAACATCTTGAGAAGCAGTAATGACGTTGTTGTACAGGGTCAGGTTGCTGCCTTCTTTGCGAGATAAAAGATAACTGACAATAGGGAGAGCCTGAACTGTCTTAAAGCGAGCCAACATATGAGCGTCTTCACATGTCATTTGACGAATGATTCCGGAAAAAGATGGATGGACGTTTGAAACTGTATCGGAACTTAGCGAAGAAGCGATGAGATTTTCAAACATGCTTCGGAGTGCATCTTTATCTACGCAGAAACGAGAATCGTAGAGCGCACCACCGACGATTTGAGTATCCGGCATAACGAGCTTATCTTCTTGAATGGTTTCAATCCGTTTTTTAAGATTGTTTTTGAAGTTTTCAAGAGCCGTTTCTTGAATTATACGTTTCTTCTCTGCAGAGGTACTGATAGAACCAAAAACAAGATACCAAAGGTCAGCGAGCGTTGTGCCCACAGACTTGGCCAGAGGGGCAGTTAGGTTTTCGATGGTCTTATCGACACAATCAGGAATCTTGACTTCCATACCGACAACTTTCTTTTCTTCGGAATCCATACAATCACCTTTCTGAAATGGAGTTGATGCGATGAAAAATCTATTGAACAGGATGAAAGAACTGGTTGAGCTATTTGTACTGGTGCTGAAACTATTCTGCACCAAAGCATCCCTCTGCTTCTGGACTGTGGTTGAAACATGGAGCAAGAAGCAGCTTGAAGCGGAGTGGTACAAAAAATTTCGGAATAACAAATAAATTATGCCGTAGAAGATGGAAAAAATCAACGAACGGAGTTTGTAGTGAATAGGGAAGCCGCTGGAAACTGGTAACTTCGGCGGCGGAAAGGAAAACATGACAGACGATCAATTTACGGAGATTCTTGCAGCCAAGAACCGAGTCGGCCATATTGTGTTCAAGGATGGGCGACTGGTGAGCTGCGAGGGAATCATAAAAGGCCGGGTGACAACCGACGAGGTATTTCAGGACATTGAGGATGTCTGGAATAGCCTGCATGTGCTGCTGAATGAAATTACCGACCTGTCGGAGGACAGAAAGCGATTGAATGCCACCCTGCGGTCGATTGACGCAAAAGTGATCGACGCGATGCAGGGCACGGCCCGAAGTGAGATACCGGCTGATTGGTGGTGAGCGTCACTTACTCAAAAATTGGGAAGCACACCAGCCATTAAAAACGGTACCGCACTGATCGGTGTAGCGCACATGCGTCCATTCGCCGCGTGATTCAATCACTTTCAGAATGGAGCCAATCGGCATTGAGGCAAGCGGGGCAGAACTGATTGAAGGGCCTTTCCTCAAACGAACGCCATCTCCAATGAGCTTTGCTTCGTCGGTGCGGACAGGGCTGTCAGGAACAGAAGGGTACGCATCTGATGAGCCGGAGGAATTTCCGTAGTCAACATATTTGCAGTAGGCCATGTGTGTGACGCGGTTTGGCACATTAAACTCGGTTTGAATCAATTCTTCGCCTTTTTTGGATGGATAAATTCCATGCTCTTGATCCACACAGATCATTGCGTAATCGCAATCTCCGAGGCCGTCTCTATATTTTAACGGTGCTTTGTCATCGGCTGAAACGTGGAGGAGAAGCACGCCGGGCTGAATCAGCTTCTGCTTTCTGGCTTCGCTGATTGGAATGACCCGCGTCGTGTAATTGCGCATGAGGTCGTTAGTGCCGCTCATTTTTGTTGAACGACCCAACTGGGTCAGGCAATAGGAGATGAAACCTGCGCTGTCCATTCCTGAAAGTGTAGAACCGGCGCGTTTGTATGAAACCTTGTGATTTGCAAACATATCGGCGGCAAATCGAGCGAAATCAGAAGAAGAGATCAATCCGACACAACCTTTCTGGCTCGGCAAATCCTGTCGAGATAATATGAACATTATACTATATGTTGTGGTGATTTGCAACGATAAAACAAGATATAGCGTTTTCAAGGGGCTTGTGGCTTCGCCTCGGCGCGCTGATGCGCCGGGAACGCGAGGCCAGCGGCTTGTCGGTTCGCCGGATTCAGAGTATCAGCGGCGTGCATTATCGCACGATGTATGCGTATGAGCGCGGCGAGTACGAGGGCGGAATTATGCTGAACAAGTACATGGCCATTTGCGCGGCTATCGGCGCCGATCCGGCCGAGTTGCTAGAAGAAGCCATGAAAGAGGAATGAAGCATTTAAGCTGCTGGAGGGAGAGACTCCGGCGGTGGAAGAAACAAAAAATGCCGCCGGTCTGTACCAGAGGCCGGCGGCGGAGAAAAGACGACGAATAATCGTGCCGTCAGTATAACACGGAAAGGAAGAAAAGACAATGCCGAAAATCAGGGCGTTGACGGAAGCGGGCCGAAACGCGGAAGCGGACAGGGCGCTGGACGGGGCCATCTGTCAGGCGATGCGTCTGGAGATGTGCAAAAAGAGGCTGACCAAGCGCGAAGTGGCGCGGCGGCTGGGCGTGACGGACAAGACGGTGCATTCGCGCATTGAACATGCGGGGAGCATGACGATTCAGCAGTATCGAGACATGTGCAGGGCCATCGGGCTGGAGGTGACGATATGAGCGACGCGGTATGGGTGGCGCTGGCGGGGCTGGATTTGGCCGCGCTGGCGATTGCGCTTTGTTACATGGCGCATCGAATGACGGAGGAGCTGAGGAAAGAGCGTGAACGAAAGGAGCTGCGCGACATGCGCGCGCTGCCGAGCGATGAGCGAAGCGATACACCCGACATGCATCGGGTGCATCGTCGGCGGAACATGTACCAAATGGAAGGAGAGAAACGAGCATGAACGGACGAATCACGAATTTTACCCTGGAGGGCGAGACCCTGTGGCTGACGGCGTTTCTCGGCAAAGAGGGCAAGACCCGATACGCCCTTGACCTGTCGTTTATCGAAGGCGAGATGGATTACGGGCAGCTGGTCGAAGCGCTGAAAGACCTGAAGCACGACATCGACGAGGTGCTTATCGTGCGGCAGCAGTTCGCGCAGAAGGAGGACGGCACGCTGGCGACAGACGAAAACAACCGCCTGATTCCGTTGGGCATGGCGCCGGAAAACGACATGATTCGGGCATTTGAGGAGATGTGGGCGCATGCTCACGAGTGAAGATTTCATCCGCGCGGGCAACGTAATCAACGGGTACATCGCGGACAGTTTGGACGTCATGGAACCCGAGGTGCTGGACGCGATACAGGTGCTCAAGGACGGATGCTACGAGGCGATACAGATTCCGCGGCGGGTGCGGAGACGATTTATCAGCGGAGCGAAAGACGATGAGTTACAGATGCGTGATTAACCTGAAAGAGGAATGCGACGGCTGCGGCCGCTGCGAAGAGACGGACGAGCGGCCGACGGCCTACGGCAGGCCCTACTACGGAGCGTTATCGGACTGGGACGACGGGGGCAACCCCTTCGTCACCGACCCGATGGACAGGGAGGATTGGTAATATGGCGGAACTGGTGATGATTCTGGGCGAAAGCGGGAGCGGCAAGAGCACGAGCCTGCGGAGCTTCGCGGCGGGCGAGGTTTGCGTGCTGAACGTGGCGGGCAAGCGCCTGCCCTTTCGCAACGACTGGGGCAAGAACGTGGTGAACAACGCGACCTATGCCACGATTGCGGCGGCGGTGCGGAGCGGGAAATTCAAGCGGTACGTCATCGACGACAGCCAATACCTGCTGGCGTTTGAGGCTTTCAACCGAGCGGCGGAGACGGGATACGGCAAATTCACCGAGATGGCGAAGCACTTCTACGACCTGCTGATGACCTGCAAGAGCGGGAAGGTGATGGAGAAGCAGCCGGACGGCACATACAGACCGACGGACAGGACGACGGACGACGCGATTGTGTATTTTCTGCACCACGTTGACCGCGCGGACGACGGGCTGCTCAAGCCCAAAACACAGGGGAAGATGCTCGACGAGAAGCTGAACGTCGCGGGGCTGTTTACGACCATACTGCTGGCCAAGACGGACGGCAAAGACCACTGGTTTGAGACGCAGAACGACGGAACGAGCGTCGCGAAAAGCCCGATGGGGATGTTTGACGACGTGAAGATACCCAACGACCTGAAGCTGGTGGACACGGTCTACCGCGCTTATTACGGAATGGAGGAATAAAAACATGATTACGAGACCGAACGACTGGGACACGGCAGAGAGCTACACGGGCGAAGGCGGCCCGAAGATGACCCCGGGCGGGCACATCTGCCGCATTGTCGGCATGCGGCAGGAGAACAGCAAGAGCACGAACAGGCCGATGATTGTCGTTGCGTTTGACGTGGACGAGGGCGGCGAGCTGGACGGCTTCTACATGGCGAACCTGCGCGAGAGAAAGAAGCAGAACCCGAACGCGACGTGGCAGGGCGTGATTCGATTCATGCTCTACGGCAAGGACGGGACGAGCGCGAACCCGTATTTCAAGGGCTTTATCAAATCGCTGGAGGAGAGCAACCCGGGCTACATTTGGAACTGGGACGAAAAGAGCGCGGTGCAGAAGAAAATCGGCATCGTGATGCGTGAAGAGGAATACCGCGCGCAGGACGGCAACATCCGCACGAGCGTGAAAGCCTGGCAGGCGCGCAGCGTGCAGGCGATTCTGGACGGCGTAGCCATGCCGGAGAAGAAGAAGCTGAACGACGACCGCCCCGCCCAGCCGTTTGACCCGACGGCGGGCTTCACGGCGGTGGACGACGACACGCTGCCGTTCTGACCGACGGAAAGGACAAGTCGATGAAGCGCGAACAATTTACGTTTTACCGAAGCTATTACGAGGCGTTGAAGGATTTGCCGGAAAAAGAACGGGCGCGGGTTTTGTTCGCGGTATTGGATTACGCACTGGACGAACAAATGCCGAATGACTTGACGGGTTCATGCTCGGCCTGCTTCAAATTGATTCGCCCGACGCTGGACGCCGGGCGGAACAAAGCGGCGAATCGGAAGAACAAAACGAAAACAAACGAAGAACAAAACGAAAACAAAACGGAAACAAATCGGGAACAAAGGCGCAAGGAGAAAGAGAGAGAGAAAGAGGGGGAGTGTGAGAAAGAGAAAGAGAGTGAGTACGACAGTAGTACCCCCAACCCCCTTTTCGACCTGACGGACGACGAGCTGAAAGAAATTCGGCAGGAGCAGGCGGAGGCGGAGACGGCGGCGCGGCGTGTCGGGCTGCCCGTCTCTGCGCTGAGCGACATGGACTGCATGAACAACCTGCGCGCAGAACACGGGGCGGGGAATCTGCTCAAAGCCATCGGGAAGCTGCAAGGCGCGCCCGAGAAAAGCCGAAACTGGCGGTATGTCGCGGGGATTCTGCGCAAAGAAAAGGCTGCGGGGTACAGTTGGCTGGACAAGCCGCCCGAAAGCGCGGCGGCTGCTTCGAGCGCCGGAGGCGGGCAGATGCTCAAGCACCAATACACGCAAGACGACTACAAGCGCATGGTCGTCAATTTGGACGAGGAGGACGGGCCGTGAAAGGGCGAAACATGGCGGGGCTGTTAGGATTTAGCCCGACAAAGCAAAGGACGTGCGCGCTATGCGGAAAGACCTTCGGCGCGGGCGAAGAATACGTGTACAAGCTGGCGAAACCGCACACGGGAACGGCGTTTGACTGGTATTGCGGGTATACATGTTTCCGCGTGGCGCAAAAGCCGAGGGAGGAAGCGCGCAAGGCGCACCGCGCGGAGATGGAGCGCCGAGCCCAGGCGCGGGCGGAAAAGACGCTGGAGACCAAACGGCGGCGGGAAGAAGAGAAAGCGCGGCTCAAGGCGCAGAGGAAAGCGGCCGCGCGGCGGCCTGTCGGTCGGCAGGAGAAAGAAACGGTCGCACAAATGATTGCGCGGATGAGAAGGGCGAGCGAGGAAAGGAAGAAAGCGCGATGAAATGCAAGTGGTACGCGAATTTTGAAGGCACATGCACCAACGACAACTGCCCCTATTGCGGGGATGTATGCCGAACGGACGACCATCAAGAGGTGTGCAGGTTTGCGGCAGAAGCGCGGAAAACGGAGACGCCGACGTTGACCGCGGCCGAGCTGGTGAAATCGCTGAGGGTTTGCGCAACCAACGATTGCGTCGGGTGCGCGCTCCAGATGCTCGACGAGGAATTATCGTGTACGGACGTTTTGAATCTTCAGGCCGCCGACATGCTGGAGGAGCTGGCAAAGGGGGACAAAGGCCGTGAGTGAAGCGCCGAAATGCCCGTATTGCGGGGACAAGATGACATTGCATTTTGTACTGCATGGATTCGACAGGCCGATTATATCGGCGTGGTATCAGTGCGTGACTTGCGACAGTACGTCGCCGCGCATTGAATTTCCTGCGAGCTATGCAACAAACAAAATTGAAGGAAAAATGCTTGACGTCACTTTGCACCGCGCAAAGTCGGAGAGCTGGGAAGAACGATGCCCGAATCGGATTTTGGAGTGGCAAGAAGTAATTGCCATGGCCGAGGCGGAAAAGCAGGAAGTCGTGTTCGTGCAGTGGCGGGATGACTACGACGATTATGCAAGGCCGAATCTGACGGAAAACGGCTACATCTATTTTGAGCTGCTGGGAGAAGGGAAAAGCGCCATGTTTAAGGCCGAGGATTACAACCGAGAATTTCGGTGCTGGCCGCGCATGCCGACAAACGAGGAAAACGGGAAAGCGCCGAAGTGGGAGGGTGAAGGAAGCAATGGCTGAAGCGCCCTGCCGCAACTGCGCAAGCCGCGCGGTGGGCTGTCATGCGGGCTGCGAAGATTACAAGGCATACGACGCGGCGCGAAAAGAGGAGTGCGAAGCCCGCCGCGTTGCCTGCCTGGAGGCGACAACGTCGCTGCGGAATCACAAACGCTGGATGAACGAGCAAAGGAGAAAGCCGAAATGAAGCTGCTTGCCATCGACCCGGGCACGACACAGAGCGCGTATGTGCTGCTGAACGCAGATTATCAAATTCTGAGCGCGGACAAGGTAGACAACGCGCTCATGGTTGCGCTGATTGCGGAGATGCCCGAGATAACGGACATTGTCATCGAGGACATGGAACCGCGCTACACCAGCGGCGACAGGAGCGCGGCGGGCGCGGTGATGGGGACGAGCACAATACAGACGCTTAAATGGATGGGGGTGTTCACCTGGCAGGCGGCGCTTCGCGGGCTGGCGGTCGGCTGGGTGTTTCGGCGGGACGAGCGGTCGGCCATCATCCCGACGAAGAAAAACGGGCTGCCGCCCCTGCCGAAGGGCGCGCCCGCTCACGCCGACGGGCAGATTCGCGCGGCGCTGATACAGCGATTCGCGCGGCACGACAAGGTCAACGGTAAAGGGACAAAGGCCAATCCCGATACATTCTACGGCTTTCGCGGCGACATGTGGCAGGCGATGGCGGTCGGGGTGACGGCGCTGGACAGGATGCGACGCGCAAAGGAGGCGGCGGAATGCGGGCCGACAAAAAGGACGCGCAAGCGCTGATTGACTGCGGCTATGCGGCCTATGAGCTGCAAAAGGCGCGGGAGGCATACGACAACCGCGGGGCGCGGGGCGGCGGGTTTGACGGCCTGCCCCGCCAACACGGCGCGGCGCGGGGGCTGGACGACCGCTTAATCAAAGACCAGGCCGCGACGGAAAAGCTGCATGCAAAACATGCGGCTTTTCTGCGCGCCCAAAAGAAAGCGCTGCGGGCGCTGGACAGGCTGACGGCGATGCAGCCCCAGCAGGGGGACTATATCAAGGGGATGCGGGCGTTTCTCAAGCTGTTTTACATCGACGGCCTGCCCATGAAAACGGCATGGGCGGAGGCGGGCATATCCGAAAGGACGGCGCGGCGATACAAGGCGCAAATTCTTCTGGCTGCGCGGGGAAAATAAAACACAGCCGCCTTGCGTGTACAGGGCGGCTGTGTTATAATGCTTTTGTAGACAGACGAGTGCTGCCGGCGGTTGCCTCCCGCTTCTGTTACAGAAGAAGGGAGGAATGTGCGATGACAGCGTATGAAATCATCATGGGATGTAGTATGTAAAGGAAGAAAAGTTCTTCCGCATACTGCCGCCCCCTAAACGACAACCCAATATCTTCGAGCAGTGATGACGGATGAAGTTTTCTTCTCCGTTGTCACTGCTTTTTTGTGTTTGAAAGGAGATTTGTATGAAACTGACCTATCACCGCTGCGGCGATTACCTGCTGCCCGACCTGACCATCCCGGACGAGCCTGTGACGCTGGGCAAGTACGGCAGGATGCGCAAGACGTATCTGCAAGCGCATAAGCCCATCCTGTACAACGCCCTGCTGCTCTCTGGCGAGCTGACGAAGCATCTTGCCGAAGTGGACGAACAGTGTCGGGAGCGTCTTGAAACCCTCGTTCCGCAGATGATGCAGCAGGAAGGCGTTGACGAAGCGCTCAAAGCCAGCAACCAGATGGAATGGGTTGCGCGTATGAACAATATTCATGCCCGCGCAGAAGAAATCCTGCTGAACGAGCTGGTTTATGCGTAAACCGCGCAGGAGAGGAAACAGTCATGCCGCCGCTTTCTCCCTGCCGGGTCTGGTCAGGCGTTCGCGGATATGATTCAGCGCTTCCTTTTCGATGTGTCTTGCCCGGCTGACGCTTAAACCGTAATCCCGCGCCGCTGCCGCCAGCGCGCATGGCTCGCCATCGAAGCCAAACCGATGACGAACCCATGCGACATCTCGCAACGACGAGCGATTCATCGCGTCGTAGAGTGCAAGCATCCTTTCTTTGTCCAGATAGAGCTGTTCGGGGCTTTTCCGATAGATATCCCGACTGAAAGCAGGAGTATCGGACTGCATAGTTTCAACTGCCGTTTGGTTTTCTTCCAGCGAAACCACATTGATTTCGGGATGGGTTTGTCGGAGCGCATCCAGCATCGCGGTACGAATTACGACGGCGGCATACGTCAGGAATTTTCCTTTGTCGGGCATGTAGCGTTTTGCCGCATGGAGCAGCGCGATTCGTCCTTCCTGTTCGTAGTCATCACAATTCAGGATTGAGTTGCTGTACTGCTTTTCAAATTGAACGGCCATCGAGCGAATCCATGCGGTATTCTGTTCAATCAGTTGGGTACATGCCTCATGATTGCCATTCTGAATCATCAGGCAAAGCGTTTCGTTCGGAATCGGCGTCCGCCTCCTTTTGAAGTCGATAAACGGTCATTAAGTAGTCGCCAATCGCTTGCATCAGCTTCCCCACAGCCTGATTAAACTCAGCCTGATATTTCGCCGGGATAGAAATCTGCTTCAAAGCGTTTGCAAGCACAGCCAATATCTGTTCGGGCGAAGGCGCTGCGAGAGCGTCGCCCTGCCGAATCGGAAGCTGTGAAGCAATTTCCTCCAATTTTACCCGATTCAGTGCGGCGGCCTGCTTCGCTTTCTCCGGCCCGTCCGCCTTCATCTCGCTGAGAATCTGTCGAAAGGAGCGGGTAAGGTTGTCCAACTCATTTGCATAGAGCGGCACTTTGAGAAGGCTCGCTTCCCGCACCGTGGCTTTGGCGGCAGGCAGATGCTCCGGGTCTGCGTTTTCCAGCAGCATACCGCCAAATACGTTGTAGATTTCGTTTTGCGTGGCGTTTTGGGTTGCCATAATTCCTTCCTGATACAGCGCAATCTGCTGCGTCAGAGCCGCGAATTTCGGGTTTTCCAAAAGCTGGCAGACCACCGAACGGTTCAGCCTGCCGTGATAGAGATTGGCCGCCGCTTCCACCGTCAATCCCAGCTTTTCAATGTCGTAGTTTTTTCTGGACGCGCTGTGCGTCAGTCCCAGCAGAAAGTCCGTCGAAACCTCGAAGTAATTCGCGATGGCGACGACGTATTCGCTGGACAGCTTATTCGTCTTTTCGGTCATAAAGCGGCTGAGCGTACTCTTGTCAATGCTCAAAGCCTGCGCCAGTTCGGTCTGCGTAATGGACTTGCTTCTGCACAAATCGTGGATTCTGTCCCGCAGCGTTCCCGGAAGCCATTTTTCCTGCATCAATCCATCCTCCCAAGATACCTTGTTGACTGCATCATACCAGACGTTCCCGGCAAAGTCAAACATGTTGCATTTCTGCAACAAAAACCTGTTTCGTCCCCGATTGGTTGAGAATCTGCCTATTTCAAGACGTTTTCTCCGTTTCGCCCGTATATTCAAACAGTGCGCGATGTTCCTTTGCACATTCCAACTCTGAATCATTTCATAAAGGAGGGATTCAATGCCCAGCCAAAATCTTTTGATTACGGCGCTGTACGAGCGCCTGTCTCGCGACGACGACCTTGACGGGGAAAGCAACTCCATCGTAAACCAGAAACTTTTCCTGCAAAGCTATGCCGACGAGCACGGCTTCACCAACTGTAAGCACTACACGGACGACGGATGGAGCGGCGGCAATTTTGACCGCCCCGGCTGGAAAAGCCTGATTGCCGACGTGGAAGCCGGAAGAGTCGGCATCGTGCTCGTCAAGGACATGAGCCGACTGGGGCGCAACTACCTTGAAACGGGCTTTTACACCGACGTGATGTTCGTCAAGCACGACGTGCGGTTTATCGCCATTGCCAACGGCGTGGACAACGAGCATCCCGAAACGGGCGAATTTGTGCCGTTTCTGAACATCATGAATGAATGGTATCTCAAAGACCAGTCCAAGAAGCTGACGGCGGCGTATCAGCTGCGCGGCAAATCCGGCCTGCCGACCAGCAACAACCGCATCTACGGCTATCGGAAAGACCCAGCATCCAAGCATCACTGGCTTATCGACGAGGACGCGGCGGTTGTCGTTCGGCGGATTTATCAGATGGCCTGCGAAGGCCACGGGCCGTATGAAATCGCGCGGATTCTGAGCCGGGAACAGGTCGAAAGCCCCGGCACATACGCTGCAAAGCACGGCGGCGCTGGTAGAGCAGCGGACAACCCATACGACTGGAACGGCCCGACGGTCACACAGATTCTCACCCGTCCCGAATATCTGGGGCATACGGTAAACTTCCGTTCCGGCAAGAAATTCTATCGGGATAAGCGGCACGACAATCCGCCGGAGGAATGGCTGGTTTTTGAGAACACGCATGAGCCGATTGTCAGTAAGGAAACGTGGGAGCTGGCGCAATGCGCGCTGAAAAGCCGAAAGCGCACGGACACACTGGGTGTGGCAAATCCTCTGACAGGCTTGCTCTACTGTGCGGACTGCGGCAGGCGGATGTACAACCATCGCGGCGGCACTAAGAATGAGAATGGGCAATACTCGAAAGATACTTACAACTGCTCGTCGTATACGCTTTCCAGCACGAGGGAAAACGTCCAATGCGTGTCGCACAGCGTTTCCACCCAACATCTCCGCGCATTGATTCTGGAAACCATTCAGGTAGTCAGCCGCTATGCGATTTCCAACGAGGTCGAGTTTGCACGCAAGGTGCGGGAAGCCTCCGAATTGCAGCACGCGGAAGCGGCAAAAGCGATGAAAACCAAAATCCGAAAGGCGAAAAAACGCTGCGACGAACTCGACGTGCTGATTCAAAAGCTGTACGAATCGTATGCGCTGGACAAGATTTCGGAAAAGCGGTTTGACGACTTTCTTGCCGAATATGAAAAGGAGCAGGCAGAGCTGAAAGCTGTTCTCGAAACGGACGCGGAAGAACTCAGGGCTTACGAGACAGATTCCACGAAGATTTCCTCTTTTCTGGCGATTGCAAAGAAATACAGGAACGCGGACGAGCTGACCACGCCCATGATTTATGCGTTCATTGAAAAGATTCTCGTTCATGCGCCGAAAAAGATCGACGGCAAGCGCCATGTTCAAATCGACATTGATCTCAACTTTATCGGCAATTTCCATGTGCCAACTCAGGAAGAAAGGAATGAAGAAAATGAAAAACGGAAAATGGACGGCGCTGTATGAGCGCATCTCCCGTGAGGAAAACAACGACGGCGAATCCTGCTCCATCGTCTATCAGAAGGAATATCTGGAACGGTATGCGGCGGCAAACGGTTTTGAGAACTGCCGACACTATACCGACGACGGATTCAGCGGCAGAAACTTCGAGCGCCCCGGCTGGAAGCAGATGCTCGCCGACATCGAAGACGATAAAATCGACACGGTGCTGGTCAAGGACATGAGCCGCGTCGGACGCAACTACCTGCAAACGGGCTTCTACACGGAGGTTTACTTCAAGAAGAAAGCCATTCGTTTTATCGCTATCGACAGCCATGTTGACAGCACCCGCAGCGACAACATCGAGTTTGTGCCGATGCTCAACGTGCTGAACGAAATGTATCTGCGCGACCAATCCCGAAAAGTCGTCATCGGCTATCATGCCAAGGGCATGACGGGCGCGCCGATTATGTCCACGCCCTGTTTTGGTTATGTCAAAGACCCCGAAGATCGGAGCCGCTGGCTCGTCGAGCCGCAGGCGGCGGAAACCGTCCGGCGTATCTTTGAACTGGCCGCCGAAGAAACAAATCCGTATCGAATCACAAGGATTCTGCAAAGCGAAAAACGGCTGACCCCTTCGGCCTATTTTGAAAGTCAGGGCTTGCACACACGAACGGGGAAAAAGAGCGGCATCACCGGGCCGTATGACTGGAACCGCGCGACGATTCTGAATATCCTGAACGCGCAGGAATACCTCGGCAGAACCGTCAATTTCAAATCGGGTAAAGCGTCCTATCAGGCGAAACGAAAGGCGAATCCGGCGGAGAAGCAGGCGGTCTTTGAGCACACGCACGAAGCCATTGTTACCCCCGACACATGGAACAAAGCCCATGCGTTTCTCTCCTCTCGTCGGCAGGCGCAGCCGTTCATGCACTGGCCGGTCAGCCCGTTCAAGGGCAAGGTCGTCTGTGCGAAGTGCGGCGCAATCATGTACAACGTCCGCTGCAACGAAGCGAAGAAGGACAGCTCCATCAGGAAGCACGATTATTTTGTCTGTTCAACGTTCAACAACACCAGCCGTCAGGAGAAGCGCGGCTGCATCCAGAACAAGCTGAACGCCGACGACCTCCGCGAATTGCTGAAAGCCATTCTTCAGGCCATCTGTCAGGAGGCGGCGATTGACCGCAAGGCTTTTGCGCAGAAGTTACGGCTGGCGCTTTCCCATCAGCCCAATCAGGCGGCTGTCATTCAAAAGGATGCTGCCGTGAAAAGAAAAAGGATGAATGAGCTGGATCGGCTGCTGAAAAAACTCTATGAGGATTACGCGCTGGACAAGATTTCGGAAGCCCAGTTTGACGCGCTTTCGGCGCAGTATGAAGCCGAACTTGACACGCTCGAAAAAGCCGTGCTTGCCCAGCAGGAACAGTTAAAGGTTTTCCGAACGGACGAAGAAAACATCGACCGTTTTCTGAAACTCGTAGACGAGTATCAGCATTGCGAAAACTACTCCGACGAAATGCTGGCGAAGATGATTGAAAAGGTGGTTGTGCATGAGCGCATCAAAAGCGAAAGCGGCGAACCCATACGCGCAATGGAGGTGTATCTGAGCTTTATCGGGCGACTGCCCATGCAGTAACAAGTAAACAGACAGGCGGCGGTGCGAAAAGGCACCGCCTTTTTATGTAAACGGAGGTGTGGCTATGAGTGAAAAACGAATCCCGACCTTTACCTTTTCCCGCAGGCTGGGACACACGACGTACAGCGTCAACGTGTTTGGCAAAGACGACGAGGCCGTGACCTATGAGGACAAGCTGCTGGAGCTGATCCGCAGCGGCGCGCTGCAAACGGATGCTTCCGAAAAGCCGGAAGCACCGCCTGCCGAACACGCGGCGTAATTCTCAAAATACGAACCGATTTTCATATAAGGAGGAATGTTCAATGGCATCCGAACGAATCGAAAAATTGCTTGTGATGCAGCAGAAAGCCGAAGCGCAGAAACGGAAAGCCGAGCAGCAGCTCAAGACGGCGAAACACAAAATCTCCATTCAGCGAAACAAGGAAAGGACGCATCGTCTCTGCGAACGCGGCGGACATTTGGAGCATTATCTGCCCAATCCCGAACTGCTGACGGATGAAGATGTGTTCCTGCTGATCGACTACTTCTTTTCCTCTCCCCATGTGCGCGAGCTGGCAGAACAGATGACCGCCAGCCGACGTGGGGAGCTTCCGCAAAGCCCGAAGGAGCTGATCGACGCGGCTGTGCAGCGTATGCCGGAATCGACCATGCAAGACATGCTTTGGAGCAAAGAGAACGAGGACAACGCAGAGAGCGACGGAAGCAGCCCCATCCCGTGAGGGCGCACTTATACGCATCTTCGATGCGCCGTGCGTTCTCCGAAGGCCCCTGCGGGGTGCTCGATGCCTTCGGCATCAACAGGGGCAAGCCCCTGCGCCGATTGCATCGGCTACTCCATGACGGCGCTTTGCGCCGAGGAACGGAGGTGAACCATGCCCTGCCCGACGGGAAGTTTTAAGATCATCAGCCGAGGAAAAGGTCAATCCTGTATGGCTTCCTGCGCGTATTACTCCGGCGAAAAGAAATACTCCGAATATGAGTGCTGCTGGAAATATCCGCACAGCAGCTCATCGCGCGTGAAGCGGGTCGAAGTCATGCTGCCGCCCAACGCACCGAAAGCGTATGCCGATCCGCAGACGCTCTGGAACGCGGTGGACGCAGCGGAAACAAGCGTCAACGCGCAGACGGCGCGCTCGATGCTCTTTGCCTTGCCGCGCGAACTGACTGACGAGCAGAACCTTGCCCTCGTCCGCGATTTCTGTCAAAAGGAATTTGTGGATAAGGGCATGGTCTGCAATTTCTTTTATCACGACAAAGGCGACGGCAACCCGCACGTTCACATCATGCTGACGCTTCGCGCAATGGATGAAAATGGAAAGTGGCTGCCCAAATCGAAGAATGTCTACGCGCTCGACGAAAATGGAAAACGCATCCGCGCACCGAACGGAAGCTGGAAGCGCGTCAAGGTCGATACCGTCGATTGGAACGAACGCAAGTACGGCGAAATCTGGCGGCAGGATTGGGCGACGGCACAAAACGCGGCGCTCGAAGCAGCGGGTCGAGCAGAGCGCGTCGATATGCGTTCTCTTGAGCGGCAGGGCGTTGAAGATCGCCTGCCGCAAAAGCACCTCGGCCCGACCGCTTCCGCGCTGGAACGCAAGGGCGTTTCCAGCGAACGCGGTGACGAAAACCGAAAGATCATCAGCGTGAATAAGATGCTGGCTTCGTTGCAGAAAACCGTTCGCGGTATCGGCGCTTGGCTGGATGATTTGCGAAAAGCAGTCAGCCGCCAGCAGGTCATCGAAAGCCCGGATGATTACCCGCTGGGCGACGTAATTACCGCCTATTTGGATATGCGAAAGGACGGGCGCGAAACATGGAATCGCTATGCGCAGGAAAAAGGTGCTGTCCATGATTTGAAGGACGGCTTCAAGGCGGTTTCCTTCCTCTCGAATCACGAGCTTTATACGGTCGGTCAGCTTGGACGGTACATCGCCGAAACGAAACATGTATTTTCCAAAATCAAGGCGGAATCCACGGCAAAAGAACGCAGAATCCGTGATATTGACGCGCTGTTTGGCGCAATTCAAACCATTCGAGAATTGAAGCCGATTCAGCAAGAATATGAGGACATCCACTGGAGCAGCAAACGCGAAAAGTTCAAGGCCGAACATGGCGAAGAATTGAACCGTCTGCAAAAAGCAATATGGCTGCGCGAAAAGCTCATGAAGTCACTGGGGCTTGCATCTCCTCTCGATAAGGAGCAGCGTGCGGTGCTGAAAACAGAACGCACACAGCTTGATGCAGAGCGCGAAACCCTCCTTCCCAAACTCGAAGAAGTTAAGGATGAAATGGTGGAGCTGAACCGCATCCGATATTGGACGCGCAAGGTCATTCCCGACGCGCTAACGCGCGTTTCGGATGGGCGGGTTTCGGTTGAGGATGCGATGGAAACTGCAAGTAATCGGAAGGAGTTGGAGCAGGTTACAAACGATACCGTAAAGAGCGTCCTCCGACAATCGAATGACGCCCGTCAAACGAATAAATCTGCACCGATTCATCCTCTGGCGATTTAAGAAAAATCCATTTTTCCTCTCGTCTTGACGCACTCCCTCAAACCCCGTATAATAAACAGGAAAAATCCATACCGCGCAGGGTGTTTGAAGCCATTCAAATGAAAAGGGAAGCCGGTTCAAATCCGGCGCAACAGCCATTACTGTGTTCGGTATGCGCGCGCCACGGGCCATTGAAAGCGATTTCGAGAAGGCGGCGCGCGCGAAGCCGTCAGCCAGGAGACCTGCCCTGCGGAGATGAAACCGATTCTCGGGCAGTTGGAGAAGGCAGGTCAAGCGTTTGTTTGCTATGCGTCCATCTTTGTCCAAGATGGGCGCTTTTCATTTATTTGGGGAAAAACTGCGAGGAAATTTATGAAAAAGATGATCGCGCTGATTGCGCTGCTTTGGGGCGTTTTCACCGTTCAAATTGCATTGGCGGAGCTGCCCGCAGTCACGGAAAATCTCACGCCGGAAGCGGCGAAAAATTTTGCCGTGGGCAGGCTGGAAGGCGGCTACTCGCTGATTAACGTGCAGAACGGCGGGCGCTTTCTGCTGATTCCGGAGGGCATGGATGCGCCGGATGATCTGGATGCAGACATTACGCCGCTGTACATGCCGCTGGACAACCTGCTCGTGGCCTCTACCTCAACGGTGGCGCTGATGGATGAAATCGGCGCGCTGTCCGCCGTGGCGCAGACGACCTACGACGCGGAGGACTGGTATCTGCCGGATGTAAAGCAGGCCGTGCAGGATGGTCGAATCGCCTATGTCGGCTCTTACAAGCAGCCGGACTTTGAGCGCATCGCCTTGAATCCGCCCAAGCTGGCCGTGTTTTCCACGATGATCGACGGCACGCCGGACGTGCGGGAAAAGCTGGATGAGTTGGGTATTCCCGTGCTGGTGGACAGCTCGGCGCTGGAAGATACCCCGCTGGGGCGCATGGAGTGGATGAAGCTCTACGGCGTGCTGCTGGGGCACGAGGACGCGGCAAACGCCGCGTTTGAAGCGCAGAAGCAGAAAATCAAAACGCTTGAGCCAATGCAGGAGAACGCGACCGTCGCCATGTTCTACATCACCTCCAAGGGCGCGCTGTATGTGCGCAACAACGGGGATTACATGGTTAAAATGCTCGAACTGGCAGGCGGGCAGTATACGCCGGAAGGGCTGGACGACGGCGAATCCGGCACGCGGCAGATGGAAATGGAAGCCTTTTATCTCGCAGCGGGCGACGCAGACTGCATCCTGTACATCGGCCAACTCGGCGGCCGGCCGGAGACGCTTTCGCAGCTGCTTGAGCGAAACGCGCTGCTGGCCGATTTCAAGGCGGTGCAGACCGGGCGCGTCTACTGCACCGGCGCGGATTATTTTCAGCAGGCCGGGCGGCTGGGCGACCTCATCGAGGACATGAACCGCATGCTTTCGGGCGACGACGCGGTGCTGACCCATATCATGAAGCTGGAGTGAGGAACGGGTGAAAAAAACGCGGTGCGCGCTGTGCTATGCGGCGCTTGCGGTCTGCTTTGCGCTGCTGCTGGCTGTCGGCGTGGGCACGGGCAGCGCGGCTCTGTCCCCGCGCGAGGTGGTGCGGATTCTGCTTCTGCGCGAGGGCGCGGGCACGGCGGCCTATAACGTGCTGCTCAAGATCCGCCTGCCGCGCGTGCTGGCGGCGGCGGTGATGGGCGGCGCGCTGAGCGTGTCGGGCTTTCTGCTGCAAACGTTTTTCCGCAACCCGATCGCCGGGCCGTATGTGCTGGGTGTCTCCTCCGGGGCGAAGCTGGCCGTCGGCGCGGTGATGATCTTCGGCATGAAGCTCTGGGGGCGTGTGCCGTTCGGCGCGGTGATGGCGGCGGCATTCGTCGGGGCGATGCTCTGCGCGGGCTTTGTGATGCTCGTCTCCCGAAGGATTCACAGCATGGCGATGCTGCTGGTCGTCGGCATGATGGTCGGCAACGTCTGTTCGGCGGCGACGGATTTCTTCGTCACCTTCGCCAGGGAGAGCGACATTGCAAACCTCACCAGCTGGTCGATGGGCAGCTTTTCCGCCGTCTCATGGAATCATCTGCATATCTGCGCGGCGGTAATCGCCGTCTGCCTGCTGCTGTGTCTGCTGCTGGCGAAGCCCATCGGCGCGTATCAGTTCGGCGAGCATTACGCGGCGAGCATGGGCGTAAACGTCCGCCGTTTCCGCGCGGCGCTGATCGGGCTTTCCTGTCTGCTGGCCGCAAGCGTGACGGCGCTTGCCGGGCCGATTTCCTTTGTCGGCATTGCCGTGCCGTATATGACGAAAAAGCTGCTCGGCACGGCCAAACCGCTGGCCGTTCTGCCCGGCTGTTTTCTGCTGGGCGGCGTATTCTGCATGGCGTGCGACTGGATCGCCCGAACGGCGTTTTCGCCGACGGAGCTGGCCATCAGCACAGTGACGGCGTTTTTCGGCGCGCCCATTGTCATCGTGATGACGCTCAAGCGGGGAGGCGGACACCGATGAAACCGACTTTGGAACTGGATCATCTTTCGGTCGGCTACGGCAAACGCATCCTGCTGAAAGACCTCTGCGCGTCGATTCCGCCGGGGCAGATTTTGACGCTCATCGGCCCGAACGGCGCAGGCAAATCGACCATTCTCAAGACGATTTCGCATCACCTTGCGCGCATGGGCGGCGTGGTGCGCGTCGGCGGCGAGGACATCGAGCGGATGGACGGCCACGACCTGGCGAAGCGGCTTTCCGTCGTGCTGACCGAGCGCGTCCGGCCGGAGCTAATGACCTGTTACGACGTGGCGGCCTCCGGGCGCTATCCCTACACAGGCCGTTTCGGCATGCTGACCGCGCAGGACAGGGATATCATCGCGCAGAGTCTCGCGCTGGTCCATGCCGAAGAATTGGCTGACAAGCCGTTCGCCCGCGTCAGCGACGGCCAGCGCCAGCGGGTGATGATTGCCCGCGCGCTCTGCCAGCAGCCGCGCGTGCTAGTGCTCGACGAGCCGACTTCCTTTTTGGATATTCGGTACAAAATTGAGCTGTCCGCGATTCTGCTTCGGCTTGCGCGGGAGCAGGGCGTGACCATCGTGATGAGTCTGCACGAAATCGACCTCGCCGCGCGGGCGTCCGACCTCGTGATGGGTATCGGCGCGCACGGCGTAGAGGTGTTCGGCGCACCCGAAGCAGTCTTTACGGAAGAAAACATCTCACGGCTGTACGGCATTTCGTCCGGCGCATACGACGCGCTTTCCGGCTCGGCGGAGCTTCCCCGCGCGGAAGGTCAGCCCCGCGTGTTCGTCCTCGGCGGCATGGGACGCGCGACGGCTGTCTACCGCCGTCTGACGCGGGAAGGAACGCCGTTTGCGACAGGCATTCTGGCGGAAAACGATATGGATATCCCCGCCGCGCGCCATCTGGCCGACCGCATCCTGACGACAGCGCCGTTTGCCCCGCCGGATGAAGCCGTGATGACGGAAGCCCGGCAAACGCTGCTGAATTGCGGCGTGCTGTTTATCCCCGGCGGATTTGAAACCCATGCCTGGGACGACGAATTGATTCATTTTGCCAAAGAACATCATGTGGAGGTGCGCCATGCTTGAGATCATCAGCGTCGGGCCGGGAGATGCCGCCCTGCTCACCGACGACGCGAAACAGGCGATCGCCCGCGCGGACGCGGTCTGGTGCGCGGCGCGCCACGCCGTGCTCGTGCCGCCGGAAAAGGTCAGGCCGCTTTCGCCACTGGAAGACGCGATTGAACGGATGCGCGTATCGAGCAACGCGGGGCAGAACGCAGCTGTGCTGGTCTCCGGCGACGCGGGACTGTACAGCCTGCTGGAAATGCTCAAGCGGAAGGTCGGCGGCGAAGGTCTGCGCGTGCATCCGGGCGTGAGCGCGTTGCAGCTTTTCGCGGCGCGGCTGGGCGTTTCGTGGCAAAATGCGAGAATCCTCTCCGCGCACGGGCGGGCGCTGTCTCCGAGCGCGTTGTGCTATGCCGTGCGGACGCATCGGCAGACGTTCCTCTTTCTCGACGCGGCGCACAATCCCGCGTGGGTGCGGGAAAGCCTGGCCCGCGGCGGGCTGGAAAACGCACGGCTGTTCGTCGGCGAACGGCTCTCCTATCCCGATGAGCGCACGGAAGCCTATCGAGCTGACGCGCAGTATGACCCGCTCTGCATGGCCTATATCGAAAACAACGCGCCGGAAAGCGGCCTTCCGCTCGTCGGCCTGCCGGATGACGCGTTCATCCGCGGCAAAACGCCGATGACCAAGCGCGATGTGCGCGCGCTCGTCGTGTCGGCCCTGCACCTTAAACCGGACAGCGTCGTTTGGGATGTCGGCGCGGGAACGGGAAGCGTCAGCGTCGAATGCGCGCGTCAATGCCCGCTGGGCGAGGTCTGCGCCGTCGAAATGAAGGCGGATGCGCTCGACCTCATCCGCCGGAACGCCCAAAAATTCCATGCGCTCAATCTGCGCGTCGTTCCCGGCCGCGCGCCGGATGCGCTGGCGGGTCTGCCTGCGCCGGACGTGGTATTTCTCGGCGGAACAACCGGCGCGGCGGAAGATATCGTGCACGTTCTGCGCAGGTTGCAGCGCCCGATTCGGCTGGTCGCAACCGCCGTCACGATGGAAAGCGCGCAGGAACTTCTGCACCTGATGCAGCCGATGGCGGATTTTGAAGCGCGGCAGGTCGCCGTCTCGAATCTCGAAGCGGTCGGGCGCTATACTATGTTCAAAGCGGAAAACCCCGTTTTTGTTTTCTCCGCCAGCCTTGCTTAAAACAGCGCGAAGCGAAACGGGAGGCCCCGGAACCTCAGGTTCCGGGCAGGGTTTGGGGCAGCGCCCCAAAAAGGAGTTCTTATGATTTATTTTATCGGCGCGGGGCCGGGCGCTCCCGACCTTATCACCGTGCGCGGTATGCGCCTGCTCCAAAAAGCGGACGTGGTGATTTACGCGGGTTCGCTCGTCAACCCCGAACTGCTGGCTTATTGCAGGCCTGAAACGGCCATCTATAACAGCGCATCCATGACGCTGGAGGAAACCGTCGCCGCCATGCAGCGCGCGCCGGAGGGCGCGACCGTCGTGCGGCTGCATACCGGAGACCCGTGCCTGTACGGCGCGATTGCCGAGCAGATGCGCGAATTGGATAAGCTTGGGCTGGCCTATGAGGTCGTGCCGGGGGTCAGCTCGTTCTGCGGCGCGGCGGCGGCCATCCCGGCGGAGTACACTCCCGCCGAGGTCAGCCAGACCGTCATCATCACGCGCATGGCGGGCCGAACGCCCGTGCCTGAACGCGAAAACCTGCGTGCATTGGCGGCGCATCGGGCGACTATAACGCTGTTTTTGAGCGTCTCCATGCTGAAAAACGTATGCGCTGAACTGATCGCAGGCGGTTATCCCGAAGATACGCCCGCCGCCGTCGTCTATAAGGCGACGTGGCCGGAACAGGAGGTCGTGCGCGGCACGCTGGCCGATATCGCGGAAAAAGCAGCGCACATCCAAAAGACCGCGTTGATTCTCGTCGGCGATTTTCTGCGGGAGAGCGATAAGCGCTCCAAGCTCTATGACCCGACGTTCACCCATGCCTGCCGGGAGGCGGAAAAGCTATGAGGATTCGCGCCATCGCCTTTACCGAGAAGGGACAGAGCTGGCAGAATATGCTCGACTTCCCCGTCGAGCGCGGCGTGCCCGTCATGCAGTGGGCGCGGGAGGCCTTCGCCGACGCGGACGCGCTGCTGTTCATCGGCGCGTGCGGCATTGCGGTGCGCGCGATTGCACCGCTCTGCCGCGATAAGACGACCGACCCCGCCGTGCTCGTTATGGATGAAATGGGGCGGCACATCATCCCCATCCTCTCCGGCCACATCGGCGGCGCAAACGACCTTGCGTGGCTGCTGGCGCAGAAAACGGGCGCTGAGCCTGTGCTGACGACGGCGACGGACGTGCGCGGCGTGCCCGCCATCGACAGCTGGGCGATGAAAAACGACTGCGCGATTGAAAATAAATCGGCGATTCAGGCGGTTTCCTCCGCCGCGCTGGCGGGAAAGCCGGTCGGCGTGGCGATTACGGAACGGGAAATCCGCCCACCGTTCCCCGTGACGCTCTTTTTAAGGCCGCGGACGCTGACGGTGGGCGTGGGCTGCAAGCGCGGCACGGACGCGGCGCATCTGGAAAGCTGCTTCCGTGCGTTTCTGCATGAAAACGGCGTATCGCCGCTGGCCGTCCGGGCGATTGCGACGATTGACGTGAAGAAGGACGAGGCGGCGATTTTGGCGCTCTGCGAAAAATACCGCTTCCCGCTGCAAACCTATTCGGCGGCAGCGCTGAACGCCGTGCCGGGCGTGTTTGCGCATTCGGATTTTGTGATGAAAACGGTGGGCTGCGGCTGCGTGTGCGAGCGCGCGGCGGTGCTGGCTGGCGGCGGGCGGCTGCTCGTAGGCAAAACGGCAATGGAGGGCGTGACATTCGCCCTCGCCGGGGAGGAAAACGTATGATTCAGGTGGTGGGCATCGGCCCCGGAAAACGCGAGGGGCGCACGATTGCGGCGGACGACGCGCTTCGCCGCGCGGATGTGATTGTGGGCTTTACGACGTATGTCGCGCTGGTTCGGGACGAGTTTGCCGAAAAGCAATTTGTGACGACGGGCATGCGCGGCGAAAAAGAGCGGTGCGCGCAGGCGCTCGCGCTTGCGCGGGAAGGAAAGCGTGTGGCGCTGATCTGTTCCGGCGACGCGCAGGTCTACGGCATGGCTTCGCTCCTGCTGGAAATGGCGGAGGAAAGCGACGAAATCGAGGTTGTGCCGGGCGTGACGGCGGCGCTCAGCGCGGCGGCGGTGCTCGGCGCGCCCCTCTGCGGGGATTTCGCCGTCGTCAGCCTTTCCGACCAGCTGACCCCGTGGGCCATCATCGAGCGGCGGCTCTGCGCAGCGGCGGAAGGCGGCTTCCCCATCGCGCTGTATAACCCGTGCAGCCGCCACAGGCCGGATCACCTTGCCCGCGCCTGCGCGATTCTGATGGAAACGCTCCCCGCTTCGACCGTCTGCGGCTATGTGCAGAACATCGGTCGGGACGGGCAGAGAAGCCGCGTGCTGACGCTGGGCGAGCTGGCGCATGAGCCGCTGGATATGTTCACAACGGTGCTCATCGGCAATGCGGAAACGCAAGAGCGCTTCGGGCGCATGCTCACGCCGCGGGGGTATCGGCTGTGAAAGCGCTTCGAGAGGGCTTCACGACGGGGAGCTGTGCCGCGGCGGCGGCGCTGGCCAGCTGCCTGTGGCAGAGGGACGGCGTATGCCCGGAACGCGTGCAGATTGTCGTTCCGACGGGCAAAACGTTCGCGCCTGAGATCATCGCGCACGGAGGTTACACCTGCGGGGTCATTAAGGACGGCGGCGACGACCCGGATATCACCACCGGCAGCGAGGTTTGCGCGCGCGTGCGGCTGCTGGCGGGCGACGGCGACATCCGCTTTCTGGCGGGCGACGGCGTGGGCACGATTACCCTGCCGGGCATGAAGCTCCCGGTCGGCGAGGCGGCGATCAACCCCGTGCCGCGGCAGATGATTGAGCAGGCGGTTCGGCAGGTTTTCCCAACGCGCGCGGCAGAGGTGACGGTCAGCATCCCCGGAGGCGTGGAACTGGCGAAAAAGACGTTCAATCCCCGGCTGGGCGTGGTCGGCGGGCTGTCTGTGCTGGGCACAACAGGCGTGGTGCACCCGATGAGCGAGGAAGCGCTGAAAGAGACCATTCGGCTCGAACTTTCCATCCGCAGAAATCAGGGTGTGGATGCAATCGGGCTGGTTTTCGGCAGTCAGAGCGAGACGGCTGCGGCGACGCTTTTCCCCGGCTTGCAGACGGTGCAGATGAGCAACTTTGTCGGCTTTGCGCTGGATAGCGCGGCCGAGCTGGGCTTTTCGCGCGTGATTCTGCTGGGTCAGCCGGGCAAGCTGGTCAAGGTTTCCGGCGGCAGTATGCAGACGCACAGCCAATATGGCGACGGGCGGCGCGAAACGCTGATTGCGCATCTGGCGCTGATGGGCGCGCCGGTTGAGCTGCTGGAATTCGTGCGTCAGAGTGTGACGCTCGACGGATGCATCTCCCCGATTTACGACGCGGGGTTTGACGCGGTTTGGACGCATCTGGCCGACGCGGCGGCGGCTTACGCGGCGGCGCGCGTTCACGGCGAAATGCGCGTGGACGCGGTGATGCTGGACGCGAAGGGGCAGGCATTGGGGGCTACGCTTCCGCCGGAAACCTGAGGTTTCTGGACTTCCCGAATGAATACAAGATGTAGGGGCGCGCATTGCGCGTCCGCACGGAACGACGAAAGGAAATGCGGTCTATGAAACCGATGGAAATTGAGCAGGCGAGCATGGCGATTATCGAGCGCGAGCTGCAGGTGCAGCTTGACCCGGAGATCAAGCCCATCGTCAAGCGCGTGATTCACGCGACGGCGGATTTTTCCTTTGCGGAGTCGATGGTCTTTACGCCGGGCGTTGTGCCCTATGCGCGGGAGCTGCTGGCGCGCGGCGCGACGATTGTCACCGACACGCAGATGGCGCTGTCGGGCATCAGCAAGCCGTCGCTGAAAAAGCTGGGCTGTCAGGCGGTCTGCTTCATGGCGGATGAAGCCGTCGCGCAGGAGGCGAAAGCACGCGAGACGACCCGCGCCCGCGTGTCGATGGAGCATGCGCTCAATATTCCCGGCCCGAAGCTGCTGGTCTGCGGCAACGCGCCGACGTTCCTTGAACCGCTGGAAGATCACGCGGATTTGAAGGAGACGGTCGTCATCGGCGTGCCGGTCGGCTTTGTGCATGTGGTGGAAGCCAAGGAGATGCTGCTTGAGACCGGCCTGCCCTGCATCGTGGCGCGCGGGCGGCGCGGCGGCAGCAACGTGGCGGCGGCGATCGTCAACGCGCTGCTCTATGGCATGGAGGGCGTGCGCGGATGAGGATTTGCATTGCGGGCACAAACAGCGGATGCGGCAAGACGACGGCGAGTCTTTTACTGATGGCGGCGCTTCGGGAAAAAAGGCTGGACGTTGCGCCCTGCAAGGTCGGGCCAGATTACATCGACACGGGCTTTCACGAGCTGGTCTGCGGCAGGCCGAGCCACAATCTGGACAGCTTTTTAATCGAGCCGCAAGACCTGCCCCTGCTGCTCAGCCGCCCGGCGGATATCACGGTTATCGAGGGCGTGATGGGCTATTACGACGGCATGGACGCGACGAGCTGTCGCCAATCGACCTGGGAGATGGCGCGGCTGACGCAGACGCCCGTGTTGCTGGTGGTGGACGCCTCCGGCTCGGCGGCGAGCGCGGCGGCGACGGTCAAGGGCTTCATGATGCTCAAGGCGGAGAGCGGCATTGCGGGCGTGCTGGTCAACCGGGTTTCCGGCGCGCATCACTATCAGCTGGTGCGCGACGCGGTGGCGTATTACACCGGCCTGCCGTGCGTGGGCTATATCGAAAAGAACGTGAATCTGGCGCTCAAGAGCCGCCATCTGGGGCTTGTGCCCGCCGAGGAGGTCGGGGACGTGCTTCCCCGGATCCGAGAAGCCGCGCGGCAGGTTGCAGACACGCTGGATTGGTCCATGATTCTGGATTTGGCAAAGCGAGCGCCGAATCTGCCCGTCGTGCCCAAAACCTATCCTCGGATGGACGGCTTTCGCATGGGGCTTGCGCGGGATAAGGCGTTCAGCTTTTACTATCGGGCGAACCTCGACGTGCTCAACGCGATAGGCGTGGAACTTGTTCCGTTTTCCTCGCTTTCGGATCATGAACTGCCGGAAAAGCTCGACGGGCTGTACATCGGCGGCGGCTTCCCGGAGGTTTTTAAGCGCGAATTGGAAGCGAATGTCTCCATGCGTCAGAGCGTCCGCGCGGCGCTGGAAAACGGCCTGCCCTGCTACGCGGAGTGCGGCGGGATGATGTATCTCTCCCAAAGCATCGACGGCGCAGAGATGGTTGGCTTCCTGCCGCAGATCTGCCGCATGACGGATAGATTGCAGCGCTTCGGCTATGCGCTCGTCACGGATTTGAAGACGGGCAGGACATACCCCGCGCACGAGTTTCACCACGCGGTGACGGAAGCAACAGGCGAAGCGGCGTATGATTTTGAAATCCGCAAGGCGAGCAGACCGAGCTTGTGCTGGCCGGGCGGGCTGCGCAAGGGACACACGACGGCGGGCTTTGCGCACCTGCATTTCCTGTCGCATCCCGAATGGATAGAAAGGCTGTGGCGATGAAAACCATCATCTTCGGCGGCACGACCGAGGGCCGCGAGCAGGCCGCGCTGGCGCTGGCGCGCGGAGACGATGTGCGGGTCAGCGTGACGAGCGAATACGCGCGGCAGTTTCTGCCGCAGGGCGCGGCCTGCCACGTCGGTGTGCTGGATAAAGCGGCCATGACGGCGTGGCTCATGCAGGAGCGCCCCGAACGCATCATCGACGCGACACATCCCTTCGCCGTCCGCGCGACGCAGACCATCCGCGCCTGTGCCGACGCGCTGCATATTCCCTATACGCGCATCGAGCGGGCCGAGGACAGGCGCGAGGATTGGCGCGACGCGGTGACGTGGGCAGGCGATTCCGAAGAAGCGGCGGCGCTGGCCGCGCGCTGTGAGGGCAATATTCTGCTGACGACGGGCAGCCATACGCTGAACGTCTATGCCCGCAAAATTGAGGCGGAAAGACTGTTCGTCCGTGTCCTGCCGACGCATCAAGCGCTCGACCTCTGTACGGCGGCGGGCATGGTGCAAAGCCACATCATCGCGATGCAGGGGCCGTTTTCGCGGGCGCTGAACGCGGCGCTCTATGACCAGCTGCATATCCGCGCAATGGTTTCCAAGGATTCCGGCCGGCCCGGCGGCGTGGCGGACAAGGTTCTGCCCGCGCTGGAACGGGGAATCGACGTGATTATGATCGAAAGACCGAAGGAGGATGAACGATGAAAAAAGCGTTGGTGATTGTGAGCTTCGGCACGACGTATGAAAAGGGGCGGCAGGACATTGAAGCGGTGGAGCGCGTGCTGACGCAGGCTGCGGAGGGCTATGACGTTTTCCGCGCGTATACGAGCAGCATCGTCCGCAAGGTGTTGAAGTCTCGCGGCGAAATCGTTCCGTCGCTTGAAGAAGTGCTGGAAAAGCTGGCAAATGAAAGCTATGATACGGTATTCGTTCAGCCGACGCACCTGCTCTGCGGCAGCGAATATGACGAAAAAATCCACATGCCGTATATGCGCTATGCGGGACGATTCCTGAACGGCGGCATCGGTAAGCCGCTGATTGCGGAGAACGACGACCTACTCAGGCTGGCTGAAATTCTGGCGGCGCTCAAGCCTGAAAATGCGGATGCGCTGCTGCTGATGGGCCACGGCACGACGCACTTTGCGAATATGGTTTATCCGGCGATGCAGACGGCGCTTCGGCTGCAAGGTCATCCGAATGTTGTCGTTGCGACGGTCGAGGGCTGGCCGACGCTGGAAAACGCCATCGACGAGCTGCGCGCGCTGGGCGCAAAACGCGTCGAGCTGCGCCCGATGATGCTCGTCGCGGGCGACCACGCGCAAAACGATATGGCAGGCGACGACGCGGACAGCTGGAAAAGCCGCCTGACCGCCGCCGGGTTTGACGTGCATTGCACCGTGGAAGGGCTGGGCGAGCTGGAAGCTGTGCAGAAATTATATGTGGAGCATTTGAAAGCAGAGCTGAAATAAGAATAAGAAAAAACCACGCTTGATCCGTGTGCAGACATGGAAAAGCGTGGTTTTTTGTAATATATACGGACGCGCAATGCGCGCCCCTACAATGTTTTTTCGCAAATCCGTAGGATGTAGGGGCGACCATTGGTCGTCCGTCGTATCATTTGCATTTATCGGTTTGTTCAAAAGCCGCTCAGTGCGTGCCCCAAACGACGGTCAAGCCCTTTTCGCGGAAGGCCGCCGCCATTTTCGCCATGCCGGGGCAGGCGGTTTCCTCCGTGCGCCCGCCGCACAGCCCGATATGGACGATCTCCACGCCTTCGCTGACAAAGCGCTCCAGCTTCTCGACAAAGCCCGCGTCCTGCATCGGGTCGCCGTCCTTGACGCAGTGGGAACAGCGCATGAACGCCATCAGCCGAAGCTCCTCGCCCGCATAGCGCTCGAAGGACTTGCGGCGGTCGTAAAAGGCGTTCAGGCAGGCGCAGCCCGCGCAGACCGTGTTGGAATTTTCGCAGGCCACAATCGCAATTCGTTTCATAACTCAGTACCCTCTCTAGAACTATATTGTTTTTCCTATCGGCCGCAAAGCGGTCGATCAGCGGGAGGTGTCGGAACCTCAGGTTCCGACCGGAGTTTGAGGCGGAGCCTCAAGCGTACCCAGCCGCCCGTCCTCCATGTTCACAATCTCGTCGCAGAATTGCTCGGCTAAAGCCGTGCTGTGCGTAATGAACAGATAGGCAGTCTGGTGCTGCTGCTGATAGCGGCGCAGAAAGTCGATCATCTGCGCCTGCGTAATCACGTCGAGCATGCTGGTCGGCTCGTCGAGCAGGATCATTTCCGGCTCAAGTACGGTGACGCGCGCCAGCGCCGCGCGCTGCAACTCGCCGCCGGAAAGCTCGCCGGGATAGCGGGAAAGATGCTCGGCGTGCAGGCCGAACGGCTCAATGGCGGAAAGAATCGCCCCGTCGTCAAACGGCTTGCCCGTCAGCTTGAACGGCTCGATCAGGCTTTGCCGAAGCGTAAGTTGGGGATTGAACGAAACCTCCGGGTGCTGAAAGAGAATCTGAATCTTGCGCCGCGCCTGCCCGCGAATGGGATAACTGAGCCGCTCGCCGTGGAAAAACAGCTCGCCCGAATCGGGTCTCAGCAACCCGACCATCATCTGCCCCAGCGTGGATTTGCCGCTGCCGCTCTGGCCGAGCAGGCCGAGCGTCCTGCCCCTTTGCAGGGTCAGAGACGCATGATCCACCGCGGTGAACCACGTCTTATCCACGTTGCGGAAGCGCTTGGTTAGCGAAACGGCCTCCATGACGGCTTCACACATACTGCCAACACCTCACTTTGTGGCCATCCACGTCCGCCATCGGCGGCATTTCGGCGCATTTGTCGCTGCAATTCGGGCAGCGCATCCGATATTTGCAGCCGGTTACGCGCGTGTCGTCGTGCGCCGGGGCATAACCGGGGCGGAAATGCAGCCCGTTTTCCGGCATGGCGGCCAGCATATCGCGCGTATAGGGATGCAGCGGATGGGCGTACAGCTCGTCCGCGTCGGCAACCTCGATGAGATTCGCCGCATACATCACGCCAATCCGATTGGCGACGGCGCACGCAAAGCTCAAATCATGCGTGACGCAGACCATCGTCTGCCCGTCCAGCTCGTTCAGTGCATCGGCGACGAGACGGATGCGCGCCTCATCCAGCCCCTTGGTCGGCTCGTCAAAGAGCAGAAGCTCCGCTCCGGCGCTGATGCCCATCGCAATCAGCGCACGCTGACGCATGCCGCCGCTCAAAGTGTAGGGATACTGCCGCGCCAGTTCCTCCTCCCGGCCAAGGTGAAAGCGGCGCATGAGCTCCACCGCGCGCGCCATCGCCTGCTTTTTGCGCAGACCGCGATGCGCCATCAGCGGTTCGCCGACCTGCAAGCCGACGGAAAGCAGCGGGTTCATGCCGTTGCCGCTTCCCTGCGGCACGTATGAAATCTGGCCGCCGCGAACGCTGTCCATCTGTTTGGGCGAAAGGGCGAACAGGCTTTGCCCGTGAAAGCGCACGTCGCCGCTGACGACGGCGCTGGGCGGGAGCAGGCGAAGCACAGAGAGCAGCAGAATGCTCTTGCCGCTGCCCGTTTCGCCGATGATGCAGAGCTTGTCGCCGGGAAAGACGGAGAGGAAAACCTGCTCGACCGCCTGCACGGCGCTGCCGTTGGCAAAGCGGACGGAGACGTTTTGAATATCCAAAATCGCGTTTTCCATGACGGTCACTCCCTCCTCTGTTGGCCGTAGTAGCCCACGAGCATGAAGCCCATCACCGCAACGCTGATGCAGATGATCGGCGGCAGATACCACCAAATCTGTTTGCGCAGAATGCTGTTGCGGAAGAAGGCAAAATGCAGGATGTTGCCCCAGCTCTTTTGGCCGTAGGTGCCTAGGCCGAGAAAACTCAGGCCGGATTCCGTCGTCATCGCGCTGGAAACGGAAAGCGCCATGCGCGTGAGCAGAATATCCTTGAGGTTGGGCAGGATGTGGCGCACCATGATGACCGGCGCGGAAACGCCCATCGCTTTTTCAATTTTGATATAAGGCAGCTCGCAAATCTGTTTGACGCGCGTGCGCAGGATGCGCGCCGTGCCTGTCCACGCGGTGATGCTGATGGCCAGAATCAGGCTGAACATGCCGCTCTTGAGGTAGGCAATCAGCAGCATTGTCAGCGGCAGGGACGGAACGGCCATCGCCACGTCGATCACGGCGCAGATGATTTTATCCGCCGTGCCGCCGAAATACCCGGCAATGAGCGCCAAGGCCGTGCCGACGAGCGAAACCAGCAGCGCGGAGAACACGCCGAGCAGCAGTGATACGCGCGTGCCGTAGACCATCTCGCTGAAAATATCCTGCCCCAAATCGTTCGTGCCGAGCAAGTGTTCCGCGCTGGGCTTGAGATACGCCGTGCCCAGCTCGGAGGGGTCATACGGAGCGATGAAATCCGCGAAAATCGCAATCAGGCAGAACGCCAGAATGATGCACCAGCCTGCAATCGCGGCGGGATTATGCTTTTTACGCACGCTCTGCCGCCTCCTCCCGAATGCGCGGGTCGATCGCCGCCGCTACAATATCGCCCAGCAGGTTGCTGAGCACGACGCAGAGCGCCGAAAGCAGGAAGCAGAACTGCGCGGTCGCAAAGTCACGGCAGGATACGGCGTTGTACATCATCTGGCCCATGCCCTTCCAGCCAAAGACGACCTCGACCACCATCGCGCCGGAGAGCAGCCCGCCCAGCTGCATACACAGCGAGGTGGAATACGGCACGAGCGCGTTTTTGAGCACATGGCGAAAGAGCACCTTGTTTTGGCCGATGCCCTTCGCGCGCGCAGTGAGGATGTATTCCTCCTGCCGAATCTGGGAGACGGTGCTTTTCATCAGCATGAAATCGCCCGACGTGCGGAACAGAATCAAAATGCACAGCGGCAGAATCATGTGCTGAACGATGCTCGTCGTCCGCGCCGCGCCGGAAAGGCCGGGTGAAACCATGCCGTTGATCGGCACCCACTTGAGCTTGTAGGCGAACGCAATGAGCAGCAGCAGACTCAGGCAGTTGGAAGGAATGGTGTTCAGAAACAGGAAAAACGGCGTGGCGATGCGGTCAAACCAGCCGCCGGGACGAATGCCCGCGTGAATGCCGAGCATCGCGCCGAGCATGCAGGAGATGATGAGCGTCGGAACGGAGAGCAGCAGCGTCCAATAGGCGGCAGAACGGAAATTCTCGATGACGGGCTTCTGGTTGGTGTAGGAAAGGCCGAAATCCAGCGTCAGCACGCTTTTCATGTAGCGCGCGTACTGCGTCGGCAGGTCGTCGTTCAGGCCGAATTTCTCCGTGACTTCTTCCAGATACGCCGGGTTGTTATCCAGCAGATAATAATATTCCTCCTCGCCGATGAGAAAAATAATCGGGTTGCCCGGCATGGTATGCACCAGCGTGAAGCTGATGGTGATAATCAGCCAGATCGTCGCGACGGCGATGAGGGTTTTCTTGAGGATGTGTTTGAGCAAAAGAAAATCACCCCTACTTTATAGCAGAAAAGGGCTGACAAGCCCCAACAGGTATTCCAAACATCTTTTCCGGCAAGACATGGGGCTTTGCCCCATCGCCCCACCAAAGGGCTTTCCGGTCGCCCTTTGGAAACCTTCGGGCGCATATCCCCAGATTATTTTGAAATACAAGTTGAAAGGTTTGACAGTCCCTTAAATTAGTGTTTACTTCGCCGTCAGATCAAACCACGTTCTGGCGTTGACGACGCCCCAGCTCTGCCAGTTATCCCAGCCGTCGATCTTGTCGGTGCGATACGGGAAGAAGCCCGTCTGCCACGCGAATGTCAGGGCGAACATCTCGTCGTCGGCGAGGTGCTGGAGATTGCGGCTGTTTTCGATATACTGCTCGTCGTTGATGGCCTCGGTCATCGCGTAGTAGTATTCTTTCAGGCGCGGGTCATGGCAGCTGCCCCAGTGCCAGCCGGAATCGCCGTCGCGCAGCTCGGCGAGCATGTAGCGGAACGGCGTGGAATAAAGCATGCCGGAGGTGGTGAAGGTGATGGAGATATCGTATTCCTCCTTGGTCACCTTATCCTCCCAGATTTCGCTGTTGGCGATGGCTTCCTCGTCGATGTGGCAGTTCACGCCGACGTTCTGCAAGGACTTGCAGACGATCTCGCCCAGACGGGAGCGCACTTCCATGCTGCGGGAATACTGCGGAATGACGGACAGATCCATCTTGCCGCCGTCCGGCAGTTCGCGCCAGCCGTCGCCGTCCGCATCGACATAGCCCGCCGCATCCAGCATGGATTTCGCAGTCTCCGCGTTGTATTCGAGCATCGCGATGGAATCGTCAAAGCCCTTGAAGGATGGCCCCAGCACGCCGCGGTTGGCGGGCTTGCCATATTCGCCGTTGATGGCAGTCGCCGCGGTCGGGTAGTCGATGGCGTAGGCAATCGCCTGACGGAAATTCGCGTCGTCGCCCGGCGTGCGGCTGCAACCGAACAACATCTGATAGCTGCCCGCAAACGGGCTTTCGCCCACGTCGAGGTCGTCCATGCCGGTGAAGCTGTCGATGAGCGTCGCTTCAATCGGGTTGGCGTAGTTGTAATACGCGTCGCACTCGCCGCTGGCCAGCGCCATCATCAGGCTCGCCTGATCCGCATAGGTCTGCACGGTCACCTTGTCCACGGTGATTTCGCCGAGGAACGCATTCTCCGGCACGGCCTCGTAATAGGAGGTCTGGGAATCCACATCGTAGCCCACCAGCTTGTACGGGCCGCAGCCAATCGCCGCCTCCTCGCCGGTGTAATGAGAATAATCCTCGATGCCCTCCCAAATGTGCTTAGCATAGATGCAGGCCGTGTTCATGCAGGAGGTGTTGAGGTAATAATACACGTCCGGCTGAGAGAAGGTCAGGCGCGCGGCGTTCTCGCCGGTGATTTCCACGCTGACCAGATTGGACAGGCCTCCGACCTTCTTCACGTCGCGCTGAAACTCGAAGGTGAAGATGATATCCTCGTCGGTCACGGGCTGGCCGTCATGCCAGATCGCGCCCTTGTGCCAGGTGAAATCCAGCACCTTGCCGTCCTCGGAGATTTCGTAGCTGGTGAAGAAATAGGGCTGCAAATCGCCGTTCGCATCGCGATAGACGTAGTTGCCCTGCGTCAGGCCGTTGTAATTCATGCGGCCGAACGCGTCGGTCTGGGTGGTCATGTTGAAGGTGTTGTTGGCGGCCGTAGTGCCGATGACGAGGTTTTCGACGTGCTTTTTGCCCTCGGCCATGGCGCAGGAGAGCGTGAGCACAAGTGAAAGCGCGAGCAGCAGGGAGACAAGTTTCTTCATTCGGTTGTTCCTCCTTTTGTTTGGTGCGTAAGGCGACAAAAAGCACTGCATCGACAATCTTTTTCGGTCGACACAGTGCTTTGAGCGCGCCAAACAAACCCGCCGCCGTCAGGAGAAACGGGATATTTGGGTACAGAAAAAACAGCTCTTCCGAGACCGGGAAGACCCTTGATTGTCGCAAAAAGTATGTATTCTGACTCAGGCTTCATAGCAGACGCTCTCGCCTTCCCAGAGCTTACACCCCAGTGACTGACCCAAAGGGTCGTGAGAGCCGCTCAGCCAATACAGCAGCGGTCCTGTGCGGGATTCTCACCCGACTTCCCATGCGCAAAGACATGATGCTTTTCGCTACGCTATGCAGTTTGAGGCTTACGCCATCAAGCATTATAGGGGGATTCGAGACGGTTGTCAAGGAGATAAGCGCGATGAATATATATAAGGAATATTTTTTGAACAGAAGGATAAGAGAACAAAGCAGCGAAAATATTCCTTGACAAAAATCATGCTGGTTGTCCTTACGTTCCTGAGCCTGCTTATTGCAGTAGACGCCAAGAATCGGAAGTAAAAAGCGCGCCGCCGGTCAGCTGGAACCCTGACCGGCGGTTCATTGCTTTACCCTAACGGTTGAGCGGGAGTACCGGGGAAAACGGCTCCTCGTCTGCCTATATTATAGCCGCGAAACAGCTCTGCGTCAAGGCGTGGAGCTGTTTCTTGTTCTTTGTCAACACCTTTTTTAAGTTTTTTTTTCATTTTTCATAAGATAACATGCTTGATTGTTCTTGATGCGCGGTAATTGTTTAATACGGTTAGTTGTTTCCGGGGGCTTTGTGGAGCGCCCAACGTGTCGGGCGCTCTGAAAGCCTCGATTATCCGACCCACTTGCGGGTTGCGGCGTCAAACGTGGCGGTGTGCTCGTCATCGGCGTAGAAGGTCGCCAAGAAGTGCTCGCCGTCGCGGCGAAGGTCTACGCGGTCGCAATGGTCCATCACATCGCGTTCACGGAAGCCAGCCGCCCGACGTGCATCGTACATCGGGAAGAAAACGAAGGTGAAACGGTCAACGTGCTTGACGGTCGCGTCAGGGTTCACGGTGGTGATTTCCGTCGGCAGGTAGCCCGCCGCGGTGTAGTCAAAGGACGCGCGGCAGTAGGCTTTGCCGCCGAAGTTATTGAAGAATGGAACGGAGGTCACGAAGTTTTGATACTTCTGCCCGCCGCAGAACTCTTCAGTGCCGATTTCGGTCGGCTCTTTCGGCCAGGTCTTGCGGCCTTCCGGCTTGCGGCAGGTCGTGCGCTTGCAGAGAACGATGTAGTTCGCGTTGAAATCTGCGGTGTGTGTTGCGTCTTGTATATCGGTGGGGATTATGCTAAAATGAAAGAGGTTGACGGCGGCAATCTCACCGCCAACCAATGGGTTAGGCTTGTACCGGTGCTTTAGCGGGCTGCCGGTACTTTTTTATTGCCTGTTGATGAGCTCTTGCAGTTTGCGCCAAATAAAAAAAGCGCCCGAAGGCGCATAAATGCATTCAAAAAAACCGGGAGGTTAATTCATCAGTTCGCGGGGATGGATGCCGAGCACGTCGGCAATTTTGATGATGTTTGCGGCTTCGGCCCGTCTTAAATCCCGTTCGCCCGTCATGTACTTGTCGAGGGTGCGTTTGCTGATTCCTGTTTCATCGGCCAGATGCTGCACCGTCCAGCTTTTTTGTTTTAAGGCATCTTTCAGAGTCATTGACTTTTAACCGCCTTTCTGATAAAATAAAAGGCAGGAAGGCGGGCGCTCAAGAAGTCATTTAATCAACGTCTTGGGTTACATGAGTTCCTGCGTCTTGCCGGACCTCAACATGCACGATAACGGGGGGCACCGTTGTCGTGTTTTTTGTTTCTGTCCGTCTTTGGAGTGGTTCAATCTTGATTTCCCGTTTGACGGTTCGCGTCAGCGTCACCTGTTCGGTATCGATGATTGTAACCTTGTAGCCTGTTCTGTGATTCATTCGCTCTCATCCTTTCGTTTGGAGCGCCCGCCCTCACAGAGGACTTGTCAGGCGGCCGTCGCCATCTGACAAAACGGATTATACCGCGAACGGGGTAATTTGTCAAGAGGGGAAAAATAAAAAAGCGCCGTGAAGGCGCACAAATGGAGGTTAATCGGCCGGATGAGCGGGCGCGTTGGCGGCGATATCGGCGCGAATCAGCGCTTTGATATAGCCTTGCATGCTGCTGACGCTTTCGAGCTTTTGCAGAATATCGGCATCGGTGTTTTTGTTAAGCTTCAGGCTGACACGGCGGGCCGTGCGTTCGTCATAGCGTTCTTTGGCGCTCTTTTTTCTTTCATTTTCCATTGCTTTTCCCTCCAAGCTGTGATAAAATAAAGGCACGACGGCGGGCTTTAATTAGCAGTTAGCCCTGCTTATCGGAACGGTCATGGCTGGAATCATGGCCGTTCGTTTTCTTTTGCAGGTCTCTTTAGATTTTGCATAATATGCTTGATTGCCCTTGATGCGCGGCGGAACAGTCAGCGCGTCAAGGGCTTTTTTGTTTGCTGCTTTGCAGCCGATGCGTTTGGAACGCGCTGCATATCGTAAGTTGTACAGGGTGCGGCACTTGTGTCATGTTTGACAGCATGATATAGTATAATCGTCCCCGACGCGGGGAGAGGTCGGCGGACTTCTCCACCGCGCGCGGCGGCGATTATACAATTCTCGGCGGTTGTACGGCTGGAGCTGTGCGGCCGCTTCTATTATATGCGGCGATTCGCGGCAAGACAGCGGGCGCGGCGATGCAGGGCGGAGGCCCAGCGGGACGACGTGCAGAGGATAGCGGACGCGGCGACGGCGGAGAGGATGGAGACGACGGCGCAGGCGGGAGGCTTCGCCGCGCGGCAATCTGCCCAGGGGGACGGGGGCGCGGCAGATGGGGCGGCGGCGTATGTTATGGAGGGGTTGCCGCTCGGCGGGCGCGGCGATGAGATAGGAGGCTTCGACGCTGGACGGTTGGCGATGAGATAGGAGGATTTGCCGACGGCTGCGGGTGAGGCGATGGGCAAGGCGATATAATGGAGGGGGTGCGGGGCGATTATGCCGCAGATTATGCCACGGCGGGGCAGAGAGAGGGGAAAAGGCTAGATATTAGTTGGATAGTATCGGGAGAGATTGCGGGTTGACAACCCACAACGGCGTTTTTTCTCTTCATTCTATCGTTATGCTGGAGGGGCGGCGGTTCGTCGCTTTTCCCTTGCGATGCGGGGCGCGGAAAAATGAAACCGAAAACGGGAAGAGGCCGCCCGTACCCCCGAATTGACCACCCGAGCGCGGGGGTTTAGCCGAAAACATATGCCTCCCCGCCCCGAGGGGACAGCCCCATGGGGGCAGAAACGGGAAGCAAAAACCAAACAGCATGCAGTCACCTATGCGCGATTCCGAAACAAAGTCATGTTTCGGAATTTTTTTATACACATGGGGGCGGAGAAAAAAGGAGGGCAACGGATGTTGGGAAGGAAGGCGCGAACGCCGCCGAACGGACAGAAGATTACGGACGAGCAGTGCGTTGAGGTTGTGCGCCGATATGTGGATGGGGGCGAGTCGGTCAAGGCACTGGCGGAGGCATACGGCGTCAGCAGGACGGCGATTTACAACGCACTGCACAGGGCGGAGTTCGCAGACAGGATGAAGGAGCTGCGGGAGGCGCGGCTGGCGACGGCCCAGCTGCGGCTGCTGGAGCAGGCGGAGAAGGCGCTTGACCGAAACGAACAGATTCTCGACACGAAATACGAGCCGCAGTATCAATACCTGTGGCAGAACGCGAGCCGCGACACGCTCGACCGCGCGGGCATCAAGGCGCCGAAGGAGGACAATCGGGACATCAGCATTACGTTTGCGGACGGCGGCTTTGACGTGAACATGCCGGAGGACGGGGACGAATGAGCCGAATTGTGTTTGACTATCGGCCCACGCCCAAACAGAAGGCGTTTCACGCGAGCAAGAGCAACGAGATTCTGTACGGCGGGGCTGCGGGCGGCGGCAAGAGCTACGCCATCTGCTGGGACGCGTTCATCCGCTGCCTGAAATACGCGGGGACGAACGCGTATCTGTTCAGGCGGACGTTTCCCGAGCTGGAACAGACGCTCATCAAAACGATGCGCTCGATTGTGCCCGAGGAGCTGGGCAAATATTACGCGGGCACGCACGAAATACAGTTTGTGAACGGCAGCGTGGCGCGGTTTTGCCACCTGAGCGACGAGGGGGACACGCTCAAGTATCAGGGCTCACAGATACAGTGGCTGTATTTTGACGAGCTGACGCACTTTTCCGAGGGCATGTACAACTACATCAAGACGCGTCTGCGCGCGCCGACGAACCTGAAGGTGAAGCCCTGTGTGCGCTGCGCCAGCAACCCCGGCGGCCCGGGACACGGCTGGGTGAAGGCGCGGTTCGTCGATTCGACGGACGTCGGGCAGCACACGGTCGTCAAGGACACGGAAATCATGGGCCAAGACGGCAGGACGAAAACCAAGAAATCGATATGCGAATACATTCCGGCGACGGTGTACGACAACCCGCACATCGACGAGATGTATATCGTTGAGCTGCAAAACAAGCCCGCCAAGCTGCGCGACGCGCTGCTTTACGGCAAGTGGGAAGCGTTTGAAGGGCAGGCCTTCCCCGAGTTCACCAACGACCCGAACCATTACGCGGACGGGCTGCACACGCACGTCATCGACCCATTTGAAATCCCGATGCACTGGACGCGGTACGTCAGTTTTGACCACGGCTTTTCCAGGCCGTTTTCGCTGGGCGCGTGGGCGGTTGACCCCGACGGGCGGGTGTATCGCTACAAGGAGCTTTACGGCTGCAAGGCGGGCGAGGCGAACGTCGGGCTGATGATTACGCCGTCGGAAATCGCGGGCAGAATGGCGGACTGGCTTGAACCCGAGTTCCGCGAAGGGATTCACATCACGGGCATTGCCGACCCCGCCATTTGGGACGAGAGCCGAGGAACGAGTGTGGAAGAGCAGATGCGGCGGGTATTCTCCGGCGTTATCTTCCGCAAGGGCGACAACACGCGCATGCCGGGCAAGATGCAGCTGCACGAACGGCTGCGTTTCGGCGAGGACGGGCGGCCGATGATGTATGTGTTCAGCACGTGCAAGGATTTCATCCGCACCATTCCGACGCTTTGCTACGACGCCCACAAGGTCGAGGATATCGACACGGCGGGCGAGGACCACATTTACGACGAGACGCGGTATTTTTTGATGTCGCGGCCGCTTGCGCCGAAGCTCATCGCCCCGGCCAAGCGGCGGCCGGCATGGAATCCGCTGGACTGAAGGAGGAAGTATGGAAAAGAGGAAGAGGGATTCCCCGCCCGGGGATATCCGCATGGAAAAGAGGGTGGAGGCGGGCGACCAGCCGCTCACCGAGGCGCAAAGGGCGCTGACCAGGCGCGCGTATGCGCTGTTTCGCGAGTTTGTGGACGAGCTGCGGGACGTGCACGACGAAATGCGGGACGCGCGGGAAATGCGCCAGCTCAGCCAGAACGAGCGGAGCGTGACCGCGCCGCCGAGCAACGCACTGAACTCATGCATCGACAACGTGATTGCCGACCAAATCGACAACATGCCCGAGGCGCTGATGCTGCCCGAACGCGAGGACACGGCCAACAGCGCCGACGAAATGAGCGACGTGGTGAGCTTCGTGCTCTATCAGGCGGGATGGCCGGACGAATACCAGACCATTCTGGAGGATTCGGCGGTGACGGGCACGGGCATCGCCCAGGTGTTTTGGGACGACGACGCAGACGACGGAAACGGCATGGTTTCCGTTCAGGCGTGGCATCCCGAAGATTTTTACCCCGACCCGACGCAGGAGAACATTCAGAACGGGCGCGCGTGCTTCAAGGTGACGCACACCAGCGTGGCGTGGGTGGAAGAGCACTATCCCCATGCGCGCGGCTATGTGCACGGCGACCACGCGGACGACGCACAGGAGGTGCAGGCGCAGAACATCGCCGACGGCGACGAGAAGGTGACGCTGATTGAGTTCTGGTATCGCCGATACGACGCCAAGACGCGGCGAAACAGGGTGCACATGGCGCAGACGGCGGGCGGCGCGCTGCTTTACAGCACCGAGCTTGCGTTCGGCGGGGCGAAAGAGGGCGACTACCCCGACGGCGTGTATGCGCACGGGCAGTATCCGTTTGTGCTCTACAAATATCGGGCGGTATGGCGCAAGCCGTTCGGGACGGGCATGGTGCACGACTACAAGGACACGCAGACGGCCATCGACCGACTGATTAAATACATCGACGACAACGCGAGGGAGTCAAGCGTTCAGCGGCACTTCATTCGCAAGGGGAGCGGCGTGAACCCCGACGACGTGGCCGACATGCGCAAGACCATCATCGAATGGGAAGGCAACGACGTGCGCCAGGCGATGCAGACGGTGCAGGCCAACCCGATTAACAACCAGGTATACACGACGCTCAACTACCTGGTCGATTCGATGAAGCAGGACTGCGGACAGAACCAGTTTTCGCGCGGCGAAGGCGGCCTGGGCGTGACGGCTGCGGCGGCGATTCAAGCCTTGCAGGAGGCGGGCGGCAAGACGACGCGCTGGCACACCGAGCGATACAAAAACGCGTTCCGCAAGATGGTGGAGCAGATTCTTTGGGTGCTCAGCGACTATCTGGACGCGGAAAGGAAGATTCGCATCGTCGGCGGATGGGACAGCAGCGGCAACATGAAAGACCGAATCGTCGAGCTGATTGCCCCGAGCAGGGAGGGCGGAAAGCTGCCCAAGCCCGCCTACACCGTGCGCGTGCAGGTGCAGAAGAACAACCCGCTCCAGATTCAGGCGGACAACGAGTTCCTGATGCAGGTTTCGCAGATTTGCGGACAGGCGGGGCAGGCGCTGCCGCCGGAATCGGTCATCGGATTGATGGAGGGATACCGCACAAAGCCGAGCGTGCTCAAGGTGGTGCGGGAGAACAGCAAGACACAGGAAATGATTGCAGGGCTGCAAGCCCGGCTTGAACAGGCGACGGCCCAGGTGCAGGGCATGCAGGCGGTCATCAATGAATATCGAAAGGCGGACGCAACGCCCGCCGAAATCGAGCAAAAGCAGGCAGGCGCGGATTACAGCGGCCTGCTGCAAAACGGCAAAACCTCATCTCAGTGAGGCAGACTGCAGACAAAAAGCTATTCTCCCCCCGAAGGGGGGAGAATAGCCCTTTCCGTAAATGAAAGAATGGCTGAATTTCTTGATTTTGCTATTTAAGACAAGTTTGCTGATGTCAATAAGCTGCCGCATCTCAATGAGGATGACAACGCGGAAAGGCGCGATAAGGAGAGTTTATGGACGAACTGGAAAATGCGGTCGAAACGATGAACGACAAGCCTGCGGACGACGCGCAGGAAGTGACGATGGACGAGCTGACGGACAACCCGACAGGCGCAGACAGCGACATCGGCCCCAAGGCGGACGAGGCCGGGGAAAAGGCGGCGACGGCGCAGACCGACGAGCGCAGAGCGTCGATTACCGAGCAGCTCAGCGGATTGCTTGACGACGGCTGGACGATGGACGAGCTGAAAGCCTTTTCCGCAGACGAAGAGGTCAAGCGGCAGGTCAACGACGGCGTGAGCATTCGCAAAGCGGCCAAAGCCTATTTGCAGCGCGTAAGCGGCGCGGCGGCAGGCGGCGACGGCGGCCGCAAGCACGGCGTGCCGACGGCCAGAACGGCGGGAAGCGGCCGCGTGACGGGCGAAAACCCGATTGAAAACATGACAGACGAAGAGTTTGCCCGTTTTTCCGACAGGGCGCAGGAAATGATGATGGCGGGCAAACGGGTCAGAATCTAAGGAGGATTTTTTTATGGCGAACACTTATACCAATGCGAACACCAACATGACGACCAGCTCGGGCCTGACCCCCGGCATGCAGACCTATTACAACCGCGAGCTGCTGCGGACGTTTGAACCGAACCTGGTTCACCTTCAGTTTGGCGACGAGCACCGAATCCCCCCGAACAGCGGCGCGGTGATGAACATGCGCAAGCTGATTCCCCTTGACGCCAAGACGACCGCGCTTGAGGAGGGCAACCCGGGCGAGGGCAAGATGCTGGCCGAGGTGGCGGTGACGACCGAAATCAAGCAGTACGGCGACTATGCGCTGTGCAGCGACTGGCTGGACATGGTGCACCTGGACATGAACATCGCGCGCCGCACGAAGCTTTTCGGCGACGCGGGTTCGCGCAGTGTGGACGCGATGGTGCGCGACGAGCTGGCAACCTGCACCAACGTCATCTATGCGAACGGCAAGACGGGCCGCGCGAGCCTGACGGCGGCGGACAAGCTGACGAGCAAGGAAATCCGCAAGGCGGTGAAGGTGCTCAAGAAGAACCACGCGCAGAAGTTCGGCGGCTACTATGTCGCCATTGTCGGCCCGGACACGACCTATGACCTTCAGGAGGACGACGCGTGGGTGAAGGTCAGCCAGTACCAGGACAAGGAGAACATCTACACGGGCGAGGTGGGAAGGCTGTTCGGCGTGCGCTTTGTGGAGAGCACCGAGGCGAAGATTTTTGAAGGCGCGGGCGCTTCGAGCGCGGACGTGGCGAGCGTCATCGTGCTGGGCCGCTATGCCTACGGCATCACCAGCCTGAAGGGCGCGAAGCCGCGCATCATCGCCAAGAACCCGGGCAGCGCGGGCACGAGCGACCCGCTCGACCAGATTTCTTCGGTCGGCTGGAAGCTGGACGGCTTTGCCGCGAAGATGCTTCAGCCGGAGTTTGCCGTGAGAATCGAGTGTGGTTTCACGGCGTAACCCCCGCGGGCGGGACGATGCGCCCGCCCGCTTTTTCTTTGATTTTGAAAGGAGAACAAAAGTATGGCAGTGATGAACACGACCAAGTCGATGAAGATGGCGAGCAGCGTTTTGAAAGAAAAATGCGAGGCGACGAAGGCGAACATGAAGCGCCTGATGGCGGCGGCGGGCTGCGAAACCTATAAGACGGTCAAGACGATGATTCCGCTCATCCCCGGCAGCGGCGACGATGTGGTTTTTGTCGGGCTGAACGGCTCGAAGTTTTATTTCCTCCGCGGCGAGACGGTGGACATGCCCGAGCCGCTGTTTAACGTGCTGCATGACAGCAGGGTGATGTAAGGAGGTGCGCGGCCCATGACGCTTTCACAGATTATCGCGCAGGCGCTGCGTCAGCTGGACGAGGACGCGGAGGACGTGAGCGAATACGAAGAGAGTTTCAAGGTATACGCGAACATGGGCTACGACATCGCGGTGCGGGAGTATCTGAAGCCGCGGCGGATTTTTTACACCGACGTGGACGAGGAGGGGAACGCGCCCGTGCCGGGGCTGACGGCGGTTCGGGTTGTGGAGCTGCGGGACGCGAGCGGCTATGACGTGGGCGCGGACCTTGACCCTGACGGGCGCGGGCTTCACGTCTGGCGGGACGATTTGGCGGGGCAGACGCTGCGGGCGGTATGCGAAGCGGCGTTTTACCCGCTGGAGGAAGGCGAGGACGAGCCGCAGATACCCGAATACGCGCACGCGGCGCTGGCGGACTACATCTGCTATCGGCACTTATCCAGCGGGAATCTGGCCAAACAGAGCAGGGCGCAGTTCTACCAGGACAGCTTTTACCGGACGATGCAGCGGATGCGGCCTCAGGGGATGGGGAGCGTGACGCGGATGAAGCATTTGTATGAGGTGACGGACGCGAGGTATTGCAGGTGAGCATTTCGGACAGCGATTACCAAGGCAGGTTCACGATTCCCACGCCGAAGGGGGTATACCAGGCTTCGGGCGACACGAACATCAACACGGATTACGCGTATCGGGCGGAGAACATCCGCACGGAGCGGGGCTTGCTGGCGTCGAGCTACGGCACGAGCCGCGCGTTCCCCGCGCTGGGGGCGCAAATCGAGACGCTGGCGCGGTTTTATCGCAGGACGCGGCCCGACGACGCGGACGTATACGTCGCCGCGGCGGGCGGGGCGATTTACACCTACACGCTCGGCACGGAGGGCTGGGTGAAGCGCGGCGAGGGATACAAAAGCGACGTATGGTCGTTCGTGACCTACGAGGCGGTCGAGAACGGGGCGACGGTGGACATTCTGATTCTATCCAACGCGAAGGACGGGATGGTCGCCGTTTACGGAAGCGACTTGCGGGTGGAAAAGAAGGCGCTGACCATCGGCGAAAACTACGGCGAGGTGAAATTCGCCAAGCTGGGGCGGCACGCCGAGCGAATCTGGGGCGTGGGCGCGGAGGGATACCCCGACAGCATCTTCTATTCGCGGCCCTACGACCCGTTCACATGGACGGACGTGCCCGAAACGCCCGAGCTGGGCGGCGGCGTCATCAACCAGCCGACGTGGGACGGCGACAAATTCATATCGCTGGAGCCGTTCGGCGGGTATCTGCTGGCGGTGAAGCAGCGAACCATCTTCGAGATTCGCGGCACAGACCCGAGCAGCTTCACGATTACCGAGGCCTACGGCACGGACGGCCCGGTGGAGGAGAAGAGCATCCGCACGGACAGGACGAGCATGCTGTATCTGTCTCAGAGCGGCATCGGCCTTTACGACGGAAGCACGCTGCGGATGCTCAGCCGCGACGCGCTGTATGAGACGATGCGGATGCGGATGGCGGGCATGGACGGCGCGGCGAGAAGCTGCGTGAGCGAGCACGTCTACTATCTGGCGCTGTGCGTGAAGGAAAACGAGGGGGACACCCTCAGCGAAAACAACACGGTCATCGAATACGACACCGAGCGCGGGACGTTTATGATTCGCAAAGGGATGCGCGTCAAGGACTTTTTCGCCGTCGGCGGGGCGGTCTATTACACCCAGGCGGACGCGCCGTTTGAGGTGCTGCGATACGGCGACCCGAACAGCGGGAGCTATTTGGGTGTGCCGATGGAGAGCCTGTGGGAGACGCCGTGGCTGGATTTGGGGAAGGCCTATATGAAGCGGGACTTCGTGCTGCGCTTCACCGCCGACGCGGACGAGGACGACGTGCCGCTGGAGGTGACGATTCTCACCGAGCGGCGCGAAAAGACGCGGGTGGTGTTGCTCAAGAAGCGGCGGACGGATTACAGGGTGAAGATTCAGGTTTCGGGCGTGCGGATGAAGCTGAAGCTGCACAGCTACGCGAAGGCCGCGGGGTGGAGGATTTACGGCGGGGTGCAGGCGGAATATTCGCTGGATGAGGTGTAATTATGGCATTTAAGCAGCCGAGGGTGCCGCAGGAGACGGGCGGGACGCTATCGGGTTACGTGAAGAGTTTGGCGCTGTTTCTGCGCGACTTCTGCACGGCGAGCTGGAACGCGGACAGGCTCAAGGACGCGGAGATTGAAAAGCTGAAGAAGCGCGTGGACGCGCTGGAGAGGAAGTGAGAATATGGCCAGAAAGACGATTACGGAGACGTGGGGCTCTTCCAGCTCGGACAGCACGAGCGAGGAGCACAGCACAAGCCGAAGTGACAGCACCAGTCAAAGCAGCTCGACGAGCCGAAGCGACACGACAAGCCGAAGTGACACGACGAGTCGGAGCGACAGCACGAGCCGAAGCGACACGACAAGCCGAAGCGACTCGACGAGCAGGAGCGACAGCAGCAGCGAAAGCACGACGAAAAAGGTGCTGGACAGCGAGCTGATGAACGAAATCCTCAGCGGGCTGGCGGGCAACATGACCGACGAGCAGCTGCAGGAGTTTGCGGACAACCTGCTGCGGCCGCAGCTGAACGCGGCGCTGGAGGAGAGCCGGCAGAATTACGAGACCACGAAGCTGAGCAAGGAGCAGGAAATCGAAAACCTGGCTCGGCAGCTGACGCGGAGCATCGACGAGCAAAACAGCGCCTACCGCCAAAGCGCGGCGAACGTGGAAACGGCGGCGCTCAGCCGCGGCATGGGCAGGAGCAGCTACACGCTGCAAACGCTGGCCAACCAGGGCGACGCGCTGGCGAAGGCCGTTCGCGAACTGACGGACGAGAGCACGCGGCAGACGGGCCAGATTCAGGAGCAAATCACTCAGGCGGCGCGGCAGAACAGCCAGACGCAGGGACGGCTGAACACGGATTTCGCCGCCCAGCTGGCCGCGAAGGTGCAGGAGCTGAAAGAGAGCCAGCGCAAGGAATGGAACAGCAACTACCTGACGGCGATTTCCTCGGCGATGGGGACGAAAACGACGGGCAGCCAGACGACGACGGGAAGCCAGCAGACCACGGGCAGCCAGACGACGACGGGAAGCCAGCAGACGACAGGCAGCCAGACGACCACAGGCAGTCAGACCACCACGGGCGAGCAGCAGACCACGGGAAGCCAGACGACGACGGGGACGAGCGACAGCACGGGCAGGCAGACGACCAACAGCTCCAGCAGCTCGACGAGCGTCACGCAGACGGTCGGCGGAAGCAGCAAAAAGAAAACAAGCGGCGGCGTAGACGCGATTGCATAAGCAGAAAGGAAAAACAACATGAGCGGCCGATGGATTGACGGGAGAAGGAAAAAAGAAGAGGAAGAGGCCAAGGCGGCCGAATCTGCGAAGCAGGCTGAACCTGTACAGAAGGCCGAACCCGAAAAAATTAAGCTCGGCGATTCCGGTGCGGCCGCTCTGAGTGCGGCTTATGTGAAGCAGCGCGAAGCCGAAAAGGAGGGCAAGACTGCCGAAAATTCGTGGAAAATTGCAAGCGAGACGCCGGAAATGAACACGGCACAGCTTACGAGCGTATACGGTGCGACGACCAACGCAAAGGGACAGCTTGTGCCGAACACAAATCGCATGAGTGCAAGCGGCATGCAGGATGCGAAGCTGCGAATCAACACGGAAATCGGCGGATTTGGCGATAACGCTTCGCTTGCCAAAACAATGACGGATGCGATTGATGCCGAATTGGCAACACGCCAAAAGAACGCAAGCACGCGCGGCGAGGCGATGCAGCTGCTTGGCGGCATGACGCTGATGGGGTTTGACGGGCAGACCATCAATGTGAACACGGCAGACCCCGCGACGGTGGTGCGCGGCATCAACTCGATTGCCGACGACGATTTGCGCGCGAAGGCGGCGAAGGCGTATGCGACGCTGGCGCAGACCCAAGGAAGCCGCTTTTACGGCGAGAGCACGGACGGCGTGGGCGATTTTCTGGAAAGCGCGAACCTGAAACACGACGCATATAAGGCCAACGCGGACTATTACCGGGGGCTGTTTTACGGCGACGGGGCGCACGACGAAGAGGATGCGCAGAGTTATCTGGACGCGCGGCAGGAAATCGAAGAGGGCAATGATTCGGATTACGCCAAGGCCCAGCTGACGGCGGCGCTGGATAAGGCGTATCGGGGGATTACGGGGGCGACGACTCCTTCCGTCAGCTCCGCTGACAACCTTCGGCGTTCTGCATCGTCTGAATCCGCCACAGGCGGCGACGATGCAGGAACGTCCCCCGAAGAGGGAGGCAATGTGCGCCCCGATGAAGAGGAACGGAAGGACGAGAAGAAGCCGGGTTTTTTCGCCGGACTGTTTGGAAAAAAGGATTCCGATTTCAATTCGGATTCCGAAAGCGAATTGCAGACGAACGTGCAGGAAGCGCAGCCGTCGGAAGCGCAGAACCAAAATGCCGAGACGGCGGAAAAGCAGGCCGAGGACGCGCAAAAGAACACGGCGGGGGAAGCGAAAACGCCCGAAGTGCAAGGGCCTGTGCAGCAGAAGAAGCCGACGCCGGCAGAATGGATGAACGCGCCGGGCGGGCCGGGTTTCGGAGAATGGGCGGCGACGATGCAGGAACGTCCCTCTGAGAGGAAGCTCTCAGAGCGCACGGAAGAGTCGGAGACGGAAAATTCGACGGAGGTTCGCAAGCGGGAAGCGCGGACGATTGGGGAGGCCGCGGGGGCGCTGCTGAGCGGCGAATACGACAGCATCGAGGGCGCGGGGAAGGACGAGCTGGATGCGCTGCTTGAAAAAAGCGCGCTGGCCAGGCGGGTATACGGCACGCTTTCAAGCGAGGAGAGCGCGCAGATTGCCGCAAACAACACGCCCGCGGAAGCGATTGCCTACGGAAGCATTGCGTCAAACGGCCAGAAGGTCAAGACGCTTTACGATATGATGATGAGCAGCGCGTTTCCGGATGCGCTGCGCGGCGACGTGATGGCGCAGATTGCCGTTTGGGCGGCGCGCGCGGAGGAAATGGAGAAAAACGGCACGCTGGGCGGCTACATCGACGACGCGGACGCGCTGCCGGAGGACCAGCTCCCCCTGCTTGAGCGGCTGCTGACGACGGACAGGCAATCCATGGCCGAATACAACGGCGTGTTTGCGGCGCGGGACGACCTGCTTGAGGGGCAGGCCGAGATGCGCAGAGCGCGCGAGGCGCAAAGCGCGCAGACGCTCGGCGAGGCGCGCACGGCGGCCCTGCGCGGCACGGCGAGCGAGGAACAGCTGGCCTTGGTGCGGGAAAACGCGGCGGTTTCGGACGCGGCCGTCTATGGCGACAACGGCTACTGGACGCGGCTGACGGACATCGGCGCATACTTCGCGCCGGACGCGGACGGCAAGCGCGCGTTTGAGATGAGCAGCGTGAAGCTGAGCCTTAACGCGCAGGGCGTAATCGACACGGGCGATTACGAAACAGCGCTCTATGACCAGATGGGCGCGCTGCTGGAGGAGGACACGCGCACGGCGCTTGCGCTGGGGATGACGCTGGAGGACTATTACGCCAAGACGGGCGGCATGACGCCGGACGCGCTTTGCGAGCGCGCGCAGAGCCGAATGGAGCGCCAGGGCGCGACGCTGACGGAGGCGGAAATCGCTGCCGCAGACGCGGCCTTCGGGAGCGGCGTGGGCGCGGCGTATGCGCTGGGCGCGTCGGGCTACACGGGCTGGAACCAATATTGGGCGGATTTCGGCACATCGATTTACGAGGGCAAGCAGCTCAGCGAGGTGCAGCGCGTATCGGCGCGGATGCAGGACAAATACCAGCGCGAATACGGCGCGATGGGGCGCACGGTTTACCGCAGAGCGATTGAAAAGGCCGTGGCGAGCGGAAAAGCAGACAGCACCTACGGACAGGGCATTTTGAAGGCGATGGACAGCGCGGCGGACGTATACATGCTGGGCATCAACCCCGAGGACCTGACGGACGGCCTGCTCGTCAACACGACGGCGGAGCTGCGCCAAAACGCGGAAGCGATGCAGGGCTACATGCGCACGCACGCCACGGAGGGCGAATTTCGCTGGTACAACCTCGGCACGAGCATGGTTTACAACGGCATTTCGGCAGGCGTGGCGACGGCGGCGACGGCGGCGACGGGCGCGGCGCTGACCGGCATGGGCGTGGGGGCGCAGGCGGCGCAGAAGGCGGCGAGCGTTTTGGGCTTCGGCACGGGATACAGCGTGGTCGGGCTGAAAAACAACCGCGACGAATACCTGAACAAGGGCTATTCGTTGGGCGCGGCCAACACGATGGGCATGCTCAACACGGCAGGCGACATGATGGCGAACATCGGCACGTTTGACGCGATGATTCGGCACTTCCCCGGCTGGGGCGCGCTGTCGGGTTCGGCACAGGCGCTTATCAAGCGCAATCCGGCGGGCGCGGGCAAGGCGCTTTCCGCCATCGGGACGCTGGGCAGGGCTGTCGGCGAGGGCGCAAAGGTCTTTGCCAAGGACGTATTCTTTGACGAGCCCGTGCACGACGAGACGTTGGAAGGCTTTGTGGAGCAATGGGTGGACAACGGAATCGGCCCCATCTACCGCAAGATTGAAAACGGCGAGACGCTGACCTTCACCGACGTGCTGAACGTCATCAACCCCGCGAACATCCATGTAAATGAAGTGATGGCGGACGTGAAGGAGAACTATTGGCAGAACGCCATCGGCGCGGTGATGTTCGGTCTGGCGGGCGCGACGGGCGCAGCGGCCAGCGAGCTGAAAAGCGTGAAGCTGGCGAAGGAAGTCGTCAGCGGCAAAAGCCAAAACGTGGAAGAGGCGCTCAGAGCGGCGGCAGAGGATGCGGCCGACGCGCAAAGCGCCGAAATTCTCAATCGTGAGGTCGAGCAGCAGCGCGCGGACAAGGCGACGGCGGAGGAAATGCTTTTGACCCGCGACCCGCTGGACCGAACCATACGCCAGGCCGAAACGCAGGCCGAGACCGCCAAGGCCCGGGCGGACGCGGCACAGACCGCGGCGGACAGCAGCCGCGCGCAGTTTGACGAGGCGAGCGAGGCCGTGATGAACGGCGACCTTTCGCGCCAAAAGGAAATGACCGAAGCGCGGGTGCGGATGGGCGAAAACCAAAAGATTGCCAACGAGCAAAGCGCCGTCTACGCGCGCAGAGCCGAGGAAACGGAAAGCGCTTTTGCCCAGCGGCTTGAAAACGCGCGGGGCGAGGCGAGCCGAATGTTGAACCTGGAGGACGCGGTCAGCGCGGCGGCGCTGAGCGAGGACAGGCAGGCGCGGACGGCGGCCATTGACAGCGAGCTGGCACAGCTCGACGCACAGGACGAGCAGCTGCAAAACGCGTTCACCGAGACGCTCGGCGGCCTGAGCGACGCGCAGGAAATGGGAATGGACGAGGACACCATCGCCGCCCTGACAGCGCGCACGGACGAAATCGCCGAACGGATGGCGGCGCTGGAGGAGGCGCGGGAGCGGATAACCGACCCCGAAGCCTATGCGGCCAGACAGCAGGCGGAAGCCGAGGCGGCGCAGCAGGAGCAGGAAGCGCAGACGCAGATGCAGCAGCAGCGCGAGAGGGAGCACATACAAAGCGAAATCGACGGGCTTGCCCCCGCGGTGCGGGAGGTTGCGGGCGCCAAAGCGAAGCGCATTTACTTAAACGAGCAGCAGCTGGCCGAGGTGCTGCACGCCACGGGGCTGCGGACCATCAGCCGGGTCAACAGCGAATACGGAACGAAATTCAGAAAAAACCGCGCAAACGCCGACGTGGATTTGGACAGCGGCTTTTATCGCGAGCTGGCGGCGAGCATCCCCGGCCTGATGGAGGCGGAAAGCGCGCATCCGGAGACGGCGATACTGGATTTGCTGAACCGAAACCGCGAGCTGAGCGGGATGCAGGGCGGCCCGGAAGCCAGCGTGGGCAAGGGCGGCGCGGAAGACTATCTGAACGCGGACGTTTCGCGCGGCAACCTCGACCCCGTGACGCAGAAGCTGGCCGCCCATTTGAAGCAAAAGACGGGACTTGAGCTGATTGTGATGCCGCTGGGCGACAAGACGCGCGGCTTTTATGACAGGGCGAACGGACGGCTGATTCTCTCGAACAGGCTGGGCGCGGGCGAGCAGATGCGGCAGGTGGTCATGCACGAGCTGACGCACTTTATTGAGGAAACGAAGGGCTACGCCGCCTATGAGGACGCGACGCTGGAAGCCGCCTACCGCGGCGACATGGACGCGCTGGAGCGCGACGCGCAGGAGATTCGCGAGACCTATGAACAGGCGGGCATTGCCTGCGACGTAAACCGCGAGCTGGTTGCGGCGGCGACGGAAAAGCTGACGGACGCGCTGGGCGCGTGGGGCAGGACGGGGAGCGAGACGCTTGTCTATGACCTGCTGGGGGAGAAGCAATCCTTCCCGATTCGGGTTTACAACAAGCTGACGCAGTTTTTGGCCAAACGCAAGGCCCAAAAGGCGGGAGACGCGGCGGTTGACCATTACCGCGCGCTGGTGACGGCGCGGGACAACCTGAAAGCGGCGATTGCCGAAGCCGGACAGTGGCAGAAGGGCAAGGGCGGCGAGGACGCGACCATCGAGCTGTTTGGCAAGACCGCGCCCGTGCAGAGGGAGGTCACGCGCGGCGAACAGACGGAGATGGAGTTTTCGATTCAGCAGGACGAGAGCAACTGGCCGATGGTTAAGGCAGACCGTGAGCTGGTGCTCAGCAAAGACCCAAAGAAGTGGAATGACGAAATTCAGGCATATATAGAAAAAACCATCCGCAAGGATGGTGATATACAAATTCAAACGCTTGAAGGCGAAAAGCTGACCATCAACGAAAAGAGCCAGTGGCACGCGGGAAGCCGTGTCGGCTATATAAATGAAAAGCTGTATCGCACAAAGCTGGATGCATCGGCACATCTGGATGAGGTTGCACAGGTGGCAATCGACCAGAACCCCGGCAAACAGAATCGTTCCGACAATGGAAAACACGGTTCTTTTGCGCAGGACGGCTGGCGATACTACGACGCGGTCTTTGAGGATTACGACGGAAAGCGGTATTTGCTGAATATCTCGGTTGCACAAGGCGACCAGGGGCATGTGGTTTATAACATCGGGAAAGTTCAAGAAATTGAAAAAAGCCACTTGCCCAGCGTATATGCTCCAGCGGGGCGCGTCCCCGAAGGAGCTACTGGCACAAGCGGCAAAGAGACGCAGCGTACCGGCGAGTACCAACGTACTCCACACAGTAGCCATGCTGCATCTCTTTCTGACACCAGTGTAGCACAAAGCGAAACCGGCGTCAATCCCTATGATACGTCAAACGGCGCAGAATATGCCGTCGCCCCGCGCCAATTCGGCAACAAGACGGCGCAGGCGCTCGACACGCTGACCGACCGAACGAAGGACTTTCTTCGCGGCAGCGAGTACGAGACGGCGACCAACCGCGAGCAGGTGCAGAAGGCCAACGACGACATCAACGCGCGCGGCATCGACGCGGTGGTGGGCGACCTTTTGGCGCGCGAGAGATGGACGGCGGACGACCACGCGGCGGCGGCCGTGGCCTTCATCCGCGCGGAGAACGAAGGGCTGATGACGACGGCATACGTGATTGCAAAGGCTTATGACGAGCAGGGCACGAACGCCGGACAGGCGTTGCAGGCGAGAAAAATCATTGGGAAGCTGACGGCGGCGGGCGCGCTGGCGGAGGCGACGAAGAAGGCCGACCGCGCCAACGCGAAAAAGGGCGTGCAGGCGGGCGACATCCCCGTCGGCAATCAAGCACCCGTGAAGGGCCGGAAGGAACGGCAGCAGCGCAGCCGGGAAGCCGTCGAGCGGATGCGCAAAGAGCAGACCGAGACGAACGGCAGCCTCAACCCGACGGGCGAGTTCGACCCGAACAACCCATTCAATAAAGGAAGCACTTCCGTTTTGGCGCAGGAGGACGTGACGGGCGCGCGCGGCCCGGCGGGCGACGCGGTGCAGGGCAGTTTCATCGAAACGCCCCTGCCGCCGATTTTGGAAAAGGTTTACACGGCGGCGGAGCTGATGCAGCAGAAGATAGACAGCCTGCCCGCCGACGTGAGCGACGACAACCCGTGGAGGCTGCCGCTTGAAAGCTGGAAAACGGAACTCATCGACCGATACAAATTGCGGGGAACAAAGCTGGTCGGCGACACATACAGCTACGCGACGGTGAAGGAGCGGATGCTGGCGGCGATTATCGCCACGCCGAACAACAACCGCGGCGACGGGCTGCTGACGCTGTGCCAGCAGCTGGAGGCGATGAAACAGGGGCTTGCGGTGGTGACGGAAGCCGACCTGAACTACATCGCGGGGCAGATGAGCACATTCCTCTACGCCGAAGGGCCCGAGCTTGAGGGAATGCCCGTGACGACGGAGGGCAAGACGGCCTTGCAGCGCGTCTACAACGCGCAGGCGAACACGGTGCAGGAAAGCACGGCGGAAAAGCTCAACAACTTCGGCTACACCAACATGCTTTCAAGCCCCAAAACGTGGAGCAAGAACATCACCAGCAACCTGCTCATGCGCCCGCTGGAGCTGGCGAGCGAGAAAATCGGCGGCATGGTTGAAAACGCGCTCATCACCAGACGGACGGGCAACCGCACGACGGACGCGCCCTCTCGCGCGGAGAAGGCGCAGGGCAGGGACGCGTTTGTGGGCGAAATCGGGCAGACGATGGTGGATTACTTCATCACGCACGCGGACACGGGCCACTCGAGCAGTTTTGATTTAAGCCACAACAACCGCACCTACAACAACGCGTTTTTGCAGGCCTACAAAAACATCGTGGATTTTGCGATGCAGGCGGGCGACCGCCCGTTCTGGGAGCAATGTTACGCGGAGGAGCTGGCGGTCATCAAGCGGCTGGGCACGAAAATCGCGGACACGCAGAAGGCGGACGGACGCGAGGCGCGCGGGCTGCGCGACATGACGCCGGAGGAAATGAAAACCGAAGCGGCGGTGCGCGCGACGGAACGCGTTTTTCAGGAGGACAACGGCATTGTCGGCGCCATCAACAAGGCGCGGCAGGAAAGCCCGATGGCCGATTTCGCGATTACGAGCATGATGCCCTTCCTCAAAACGCCCACGAACGTGGCGAGCCGCATGGTGCAATACAGCCCCATCGGGCTGGCGCGGGCGGTGCTGCAATACGGCCTGTGGGACGGGACGAGAAACGGCGGCGCGAAATTCGACCAGCGCAAATTCGTCATGAACCTGGGGCGCGGGCTGACGGGCACGGGGCTTGCGGCGGTGGGCTGCCTGCTGGCGGGCCTGGGCTTTATCAAGCCCGGGCGCGAGGACGAGGAGGACAAGAAGCTCGGCGTGATTCGCAAGGCGAAGGGCGAGAGTTACAGCACGTATTTGAAACTGGGCGACATGGAAATTCCGCTGGATTTTGCGCAGCCCGCGAGCGGGCCGCTTTACATCGGCGCGCAGATTGCGTGGGGGCTTGAACAGATGGGCGAGGACGCGGACGTGCTCGGGCTGGTGGGAGACGTGCTCTACGGCTCGGCGCTGGAGACGGGCAACCAGCTGTTTGACAACTCGTTTCTCTCCGGCTTTGCCGCGCTGTTTCGCGGATACAACGACGCGGCGGGCATCGCGCACAACATTGCGGAGAACGTCGCGGAAAATCAGGCCAGCCGCCTGACCCCGTCGGCAGTGCGCGCGCTGGCGAAAGCGACCGACCCGTATGTGCGCGACGTATACAGCCAAAACGCGGTGAAGCAGTTTTTCAATCAGCAGATTGCGCAGAACTGGCCGATTCTGCGGCAGACGCTGCCTGTCAAAACGGACATCACGGGCGACAAGACGCTGCAAAGCGGCTATTACAACTGGGGGAAGGAACAGCAAAGTGCGGTGCTGCACATGCTGAACGCTTACGTTACGCCGTGGACGAGCATCGGGGAGAAGAACGACGCGACGCTCGACGAGCTGACCGACCTTGCTTACCGCACGGGCGAGACGAGCTTTCTGCCGGGCGAGTTGGTGAGCGGGAGCAAGTATGAAGTGACCGTGACCAAGACGCTGGCCAAGGCGCTGAGGGTCAATCGCGTGGGCGTGAACCAGTACGCGGGCATGACCATTCACCTGACGGACGAGGAAAAGCGGTGGCTGAACGGCACCTATGCGGACGCGCTGTTTAACGGAAGCGGGCGAAGGGTGACGGGCCTGCGCCCCTTGACGGAAAGCCGAAAGTGGCAGAGGATGAGCGATGAGGAAAAAATGAGCGCGGTGAAGGAAGAGGCGACGAAGGCGAAGCAGGCGGTGCTGGAGGAGCTGGTGAGGAGAAAGAAGGAGGCGGGCCAAATCAAATGATTGACGCGAGTTTTGAGAGCCGCAACCACAAGAGCGCGGCCATCGGCGGGATTTATCAATACGACACGGGTCAGCGGCTGCGGATGCACGGGCTGCCCACGCCCGAAGAACTGGCGGAGCTGGACGATTTTCTGACGGGCGACGCGGCAGTCGTGCAGGCGCAATACGGCTTTGTGGGGGACAGCCGGACGGAAACGCGGCTGGCGAGCTTTGACGCGGCCGCAGGGGTGTGGGTGGCGGACATCCCCGACGCATACCTGACGCGCTCGAGCGCGGTGAAGGTCTTTGTGTATGTGAGCTACGGCGCGACGGGAGAAGCGGCGCGGGCGAAAACGTGTTACGAGGGAAGCTTCACGCCCATCAGCCGCCCCGCACCGAGCACACAGGTCACGCCGAGTCAGGGCAACGCGTGGGACGCGCTGGTGACGGAAATCAACCTGACGCTCTCGAAGATGAACACGGCGATTTCGGAGACAAACGCGGCGACGGAGAACGCGCAGACGGCCACGGAAGCGACGCTGGAGGCGATTGCGGGCGCGAATGCGGCGACGGAGAACGCGAACACGGCGGCGGCGGGCGCAAGCAGCGCGGCTGAGGGCGCGAACAATGCGGCGGCGGGCGCGAACGGTGCAGCCCAAAACGCGAACGGCGCGGCGGCGAACGCGAACGCCTGCGCGGCGAGCGCGAACGATCAGGCGGTGCATCTGGCGAACATGGCGGTGACGGCGTGGACGCGGGAATACGGCACGGGGACGACGGCGTCGCTGACGGACGACGGAAGCCGCAAGGTGCTTTCGCTGGGAATTGAGCGCGGGCCGAGAGGGGCGACGGGGGCAACGGGCGCGACGGGGGCGACAGGCCCGCAAGGACCGACAGGCCCACAAGGACCGACAGGGCCACAGGGGCCGCAAGGGCCGCAGGGGCCGCAAGGGCCTGCGGGGGTGACGTTCAGCTTGCAGGGGAGCGTTCTTTATATCACGTTGGGGTGACGGGGAACGAGTGCATAGCCTGCGGGCTATGCGGGGGCGTGCTCCGCAGGCAAGGGGAGCTTAGGGGGATTTCGATTAACCGCGCTCAATGGTCGCAACGATGTTGCTCCCTTTCGCTTGGGACGCTCCGCCTCGTTGAGCCGCCCACAGGGCGCGCTCGGCTGCGGTCCTCTTCGCCCCCTTGCCCCCCACACCCCTTAAAACGAGCAGGGACACCCTGCACCCGGGAACGAAGGGCTACGTCCCGAATGATTTCGCCCTGCGGGGCGCATTCGGGGGTTGCTCTAAGGTTCTTAGAGATGGGGCCCGAAGGATTCCTAAGAGGTTTTCGGCTGTTGCCGCCTGTGGCGGAAACAAACAGACGAAAACGGAAAGCCCTTAGGGTAAATCGGCGGCAAGGCCGAAGGGCTTGACCGCCGCGTACCCTGGAACGAGAAAATAAATATAAGGGAGTGAGAGATTGGCGAAGAAGATTCCTGCGTTTGGGTACACGGGGCAGTATCGGACGCAGAGCGATGATAATTATTGGTACATTCTGCTGCTGACATCGGGAACGTTGACGTTCAGCTATGCGAAGAGCGCCATTGACGTGGCCTGTGTGGGCGGCGGCGGGTCGAGCGCGTGTCATCTGCAATACGGCAACGATGCGGGCGGAAGCGGAGGCGGCGGAGGCGGCGTTGCCGTGGGCGCGGCGGCGGTTGCCGCGGGGCAGGGCTATGCGGTGAACATCGGCGCGGGCGGCGCTGTGCCTGCGGTCTGGAACCCGGGCAACGACGGCGGGGCGACAACGGCCCTCGGCGTGAGCGCGGAAGGCGGCAAAGGCGCGGGCACGATGGGCTGGAAGGAGAGCGGCACGCCGGGCGCTGCGGGTGCTGGCGGCCTTGGCACAGGCGGCACGGGCGGCTCGAAGAACGGCCAGCTTCCGACGGCGGGCGCGGAAGGCAAGGACATATTCGGCCTTGGCCAATACGGCGGCGGCGGAGGCGGCGGCGGCCCCTGCTGGAAGGTGGCGGGCGCAAACGGCGGCGCGGGCGGCGGCGGTGCGGGCGGCACAGGCGGTTACCCGGGCGTGGACGGCACGGACGGCAATGCGGGCGCGGCCAACACGGGCGGCGGCGCGGGCGGCCCGGGCGGCGGATATGCCGACAGCGACAGCCGATACAACGGCAAGGGCGGACAGGCTGCCGCGGGCGGAAGCGGCATCGTCATCCTGCGCGGAACACAGGACGATTTGATTCCGGTGGTATTCAACGGCGTGCAGCTGAGCGCGCTGTATCTGAACGGGGTGAAAATCACGAATCTGATTTACGGCGGGGTGCAGGTCTTTATGAGAAAGCTGAAAAGGAGGCAGGGCGCGTGTTTCGCGTAAACGGGACGCAAATCACGATGACGGCGGGCGACACGGGGATGCTGGCGATTGTGCCGCGCGAGGGGAGTTATGTGCCCACGGCGGAGGACCGCGCGATTTTCACCGTGCGGGAGCGGCCCGGGCGGCGGGCGCTGACAGAAAAAATCATCGTGCCTCAGGCGGACGGGACGGTCATCGTGCCGCTGGACAGCGCGGAAACGGCGAAGCTGAGGGCGAGGGAATACGCGTGGGACGTGCGCTATGCGCTGGGCGTGACGACGGACGCGGAAGGGAACATGACGGATTGGCAGGAGGCGGTCACGCCGATGGAAATCGGGCTGCTGACGATTCTGCCCGCAATCGGAGGGCTGTAAGATGGCGGACATCATCAAAGTGGACATCAGGCGCTTTCAGGGGCCGAAGGGCGAGAAGGGCGACCCGGGCGCACAGGGCGCGACGGGCGCGGCAGGCCCTGCGGGCGCGAAGGGAGAGCCGGGCGCCGGGCTGACGGACACGGCGCGGGCGCTGATTTTATCGCTGTTTGAAAACGCGGCCTACGCAAGCGCGGACATGCAGGCGACGCTCGACAGCTTAAAAGAGGAATGGAAGGCCGAAGCGGTCGTCGCGGTGGAGAGTGTGAGCCTAAACAAGAGCGTGCTGACGCTGGAGGAGGGCAGAGCCGAAACCCTGACGGCTGCGGTGAAGCCCGACAACGCGACGAGCAAGGCCGTGAGCTGGTCGGTCAGCCCGAGCGGCTATGCGACGGTGAGCGGCGGGTTGGTTACAGCCGTGAAGGCGGGCGCGTGCACGGTGACGGCCAGCTGCGGCGGAAAGAGCGCGTCGTGCGCGGTGACGGTGACGGCGGCGCAAAGCGGCGGGGACACGGCGCAGGACATTGCGGGCGAAACGCCCGTCTACAAGCTGGCAAGCGAAACCGAGTTCACGCCCGCGAAGGCAACCGTTATCGACACGGGTGTAAAACTTTTTGAGAGCATCGACCCGAAGCCCACGTACACGATTCTGTTTGAAGTGCAGGGCGGCGATGCGCTGACCGCCGCATATGACACCTATGTGCTGATGCACTGTATGGAAGAGAGCAGCCCGTGGCCGGGCCTTGCTATCCAGATTGCAGGCGGCAACGGTTTGCAGATGAATCTGTACGGCTATACAAAAGTGATGGTCGATTTGGCAACGCTGAAAGCGGGCAAGCGGCGGTTTGCGGTGCAGTTTACGGGTGAGACGGTCAAGGCGTGGAGCTACAACGGCAACTACATGACGGGCGGTTCGCCGATTACAAACTACACGACGGCGGTTGCAAAGAGCCTGATTTTGGGCGGATACCGGACGACGGACGGCGTGAAGGGGCGGTATTTCGACGGCGTGCTGAGCGCGTGTCTGGTCTACGACAAGGCGCTGACGAGCATGCAGGTGTATAACTGGATTATGGGGTAAACGCTCCGCTGGGCTTAGTGGGGATTACGGACATGCGCCCGCTGTGCGGGAAAATAGCATGGCCGAAATCGAAGTAAATCAAAAAAAGCAACGAATCAGAGAAAAGTTTTGCCAGAGTTGTAAAAGAGACGACGCTCCGCTGGGCTTAGGGGATTATGGGGAGATTTCGATTTCTCCCCCTAAATCCCCTAAGAACCCCATTACCCCCACTGAAACGAGCAGGGACACCCTGCACCCGGGAACGAGGGGCTACGTCCCGAATGATTTCGCCCTGCGGGGCGCATTCGGGGGTTGGGGTGACGAGGGGCTACGATGGGGAACGACGGACGCGCTGACGGAGGGAGTAAAAATGGGTATTTGGGGTTATTTGGGCTTTCAGCTGAATGAGGCGTTTACGGCGGGCGGGGAGAAGATTGTCGCCGCCTACGACCTCGGCGGAGGTGTGATTTACACGGCGGAAGCCGTTGACAGGGATTTTGACGGCGCGCATCGGGTATGGCGATTCCGCAAGGCGGGGGACAAGGCCTGGCAGACGGTGCGGATTCCGCACGACTGGAGCATCCGCGAGGACTTTAACAGCGCGTCGCCCGCGGACTACGAGGGCGGCTATCTGGACGGCGGGGAAGCGGTCTATGAGACGAGCTTCCGCGTGCCGGACGCGCTGCGCACGAAGCGGACGGTGCTGTATTTTGACGGCGTATACATGGAGAGCGCGGTAACGCTCAACGGCGTGAAGCTGGGCGAGAACAAAAACGGGTACAACCCTTTTTCCTTTGACGTGACGGACAAGCTGACGGACGGCGTCAATACGCTGCGGGTGGAGGTCGTCAACCGTCAGCCGTCCTCCCGCTGGTATTCGGGCAGCGGCATTTACCGCCCGGTGTATCTGCTGGGGTTGGAAAAGGCGGGGTTTTCGGTGCAAGGGTTAGTCATCACGTCGCCAAGCCTTGAGACGGAATACGAAGGCGACGTGGAGACAAAGGCGGCGTTTACGCTGACGAATTACGGCGCGGCGGGAAACCGCGCGGTGAAGCTCGTCATCCGCAAAGACGGGACGGAAGTCGGAAGCGGCGAAAGCACGGCGGCGTTGCAAAGCGGCGAGAACGCGCTTGAGCTGAGCGCAACCGTCAGCGCGCCCGAACTATGGGACGTCGGCGCGCCGAACCTGTACGAAGCGGCGATTCTGGCGGACGGGACGGAAATCGCGAGCGCGGTTTTCGGGTATCGGTTCATGAAATGGGACGCGGATACGGGATTTTGGCTCAACGGGCAGAACATCAAGCTCAAGGGCGTATGCCTGCACCACGACCTCGGGTGCATCGGCGCGGAGGCGAACAAAAGCGCGATGGAGCGCCAGCTTGACAGCATGGTGCAGATGGGCGCGAACGCCATCCGCCTGACGCACAATCCATCCAGCACGATGCTTCTTGAGCTTTGCCGCGACAAGGGCGTGCTGTGTGTGGAAGAGTTTTTCGACTGCTGGACGCGGGCGAAAAAGACCTACGATTTCGCGCGGTTTTTCGACGCGAACGCGGAAACCGT
>CAKURR010000009.1 GCA_934675735.1 uncultured Clostridia bacterium | reverse complement strand
GAAGCGCGGCGGCGCGCGACCTGACGCTGAGCGGAACGGCGTATACGGCAGATATCGCGCTGGAAGCGACGTGGACGGCGAATGAATTCACCATCACATACAGCGGCGTGGAAGGCGCGGATGTCTCGACGTTCCCGACGAAGCATGTCTTCGGAAAAGACACGGCGATCCCGAACCCGACGAAGACGGGTTACGGCTTCGCGGGCTGGAAGGTCAACGGAAGCGCGGCGGCGCGCGACCTGACGCTGAGCGGAACGGCGTATACGGCAGATATCGCGCTGGAAGCGACGTGGACGAAACTGACCGAACCGACGCCGTCCGTGATCATGGAAGGCGGCTCGGCCTTCATCGTCGGCAAAGCGACCGAAGATGCAATCATGCACATCGGCAAGGGCGTCGCGAATTTCGGCGTGGCGAACCTCGATTACGTCGATGTGGATGGCAAGCGGCTCGATCCGCAGTTCTATACCGCGAAGGACGGATCGATCATCCTCACCGTGCATCAGGCGTATCTCAACACGCTTTCCGTCGGCGAGCATATCCTGACCGCGCACCTCAAAGGGCCGGGATACGAGGGACAGACGGTTTCCGGAAAGATCGTGGTTGCGCCCGTGCCGGATATGTCCAACCTGCCGCAGACGGGCGACGCCAGCCCGGTGCTCCTCTGGGGCGCGACGCTGGGCCTCTGCGCGGCGGTACTGGCCGTGATGAAACGGAAAAAGAAGTAAGCGGCCTGAGGCCGCCTGCACTTCCGCCGCAATCTGCAAACCCCCGAAGTTTTGCGCACGCGGATGATTTTTGAGCAATTTCTCATGGATTAAAAAAGCGCGAACCTCCCGAATGCTGAAAAGACGGGAGGTTCGCGCTTTTGTCATTATTTCTTGTTTTTGGGATTCCCGTTCGCGTAGTCGCACCACACGCGCAGCGTGCAGGCGTCGCACGCGGGCTTGCGCGCGGCGCAGACGCGGCGGCCGTGGTAAATCAGCCAGTGGTGCGCGCGGCTCCATTGGTCTTTGGGGATGCTTTGCATCAGCTGCTGCTCGGTTTTGAACACGTCGGGCGCATCCGCCAGCCCCAGCCGATTGGTGACGCGGAAAACATGCGTATCGACGGCAATCGCGTCCTCGCCGAACGCGCAGCTCATGACCACGTTCGCCGTCTTGCGCCCCACGCCCGGCAGGGATTCCAGCGCGTCATGCTCCGCCGGAACGTTGCCGCCGAAGCGGGCGACCAGCTCGCGCGCCATCAGCACCAGATTTTTGGCTTTGTTGTGAAACAGGCCGCAGGTCTTGATATACGGCTCAATCTCTTCCGGCTCGGCCTTGGCCAGCGCCGCCGCGTCGGGATAAGCCGAAAAGAGCGCGGGCGTGACCATGTTCACCTTGACATCCGTGCACTGGGCGGAGAGAATCACGGCGACGAGCAGCTGAAACGGGTTGGCAAAGTGCAGCGCGGGCTTCGCATCCGGATAGAGCCGCGCCAACTCGGCTAAAATCAGACGGTTTTTTTCTTCTCTTTCCATAGGACGTTCCTTTTATAAAAGATGATGCTGAGTTTGAGGTAATCCCTTGCTCGAAAGGAAACGAGATGTTATAATAGCTGCGTGGGCAGACGAGTGCTGCCGGTGGTGCCTCCCGCTCTTACCAAAGAGAGGGGGGATACGCATGACATCCTATGAGATTATCATGGTTGTCCTTACGGTCCTGAACCTGTTGATGACAGCGTACAAGTTAAACCGCAAGTAAAGCGAACCGCCGGTCAGTTCAGCCCTGATCGGCGGTCTTAGCTTTTCCATTAAGGTCTAGCGGGAGAACCGACTCGAAACGGCTCCTCGTCTGTTCATATTATAGCTGAAAGTCGGCTCTGCGTCAAGGCGCGGAGCTGTTTTCAATTCATAAGAAATATCATCAAGCTGCTTCATCGCTTTTCAAGCAGCGGCGTGAGCGCCGGACGGCGCGTGCCGTAGCCCTCCACGCGATAAAAGCCGATGAGCGCGCCGGGGTTTAGGCGGCGGTAGACCTGCATCACCTGGGGCGTTTGGGATAAATCGAACCGAACGGACAGGCCGCAGCCGATGGCGACCTCGCGCGGCGTGGCGATGACGCCGGCGGAAAGGCCTGCGCGGCGCAGCGCGTCCTCCATGCGCAGAACCTGTGTGCGCGAACGGAAAGCGGCAAGGCCAAAGGAATCGTTCATGCGAAGTTCCCCCTCTCATATACTCCACTGTATGAGCACGCGCGGGCGGCGGTGCGAGAAAGGGGAATGCGCTTGATTTATCTGGATAATGCGGCGACGAGCTTTCCGAAGCCGCGCTGCACGGTTCGGGCGATGGCCGATGCGCTGGAAAAGAGCGGGGCGAACCCGGGGCGTGCGGGCCATCGTCTCTCGCTGGAGGCTGGGCGGACGGTGGAAGCATGCAGGCGGCATATCGCCGAAATGCTGGGCGAGACGGATGCAAGCCGCGTCGCATTCGCCCAAAACACGACCGACGCGCTGAACATGGCGATTCACGGCGCGGTGCACACGGGCGACCATGTCGTCGCCACGCTGATTGAGCACAACTCCGTGCTGCGGCCGCTTTCGGAACTGGCGAGAAGCGGAATCATCACGCTGACGCTCGTGCCGCCGGATGCGGACGGGCGGATTCGCGCGCAGGAAATCGAGCGCGCGCTGACCGCGCGGACGCGGCTGGTCGCGATGACGCACATGTCCAACGTCCTTGGGCTGGAGCAGGACGTCGCGGCGGTCGGCGCGGTATGCCGTCGGCGGGGCGTGCTCTTTCTGGTCGATGCGGCGCAGACAGCGGGGCATGTGCCGCTCGAGCCGAGAAAATGGGGCTGCACGATGCTGGCGATGCCGGGGCACAAGGGGCTGCTCGGGCCGCACGGCACAGGCGCGCTCTGGGTGAGAAGCGGGGTGACGCTTGCGCCGCTTCGGCAGGGCGGCACGGGCTCGGCCTCCGAAAGCATGTTTCAGCCCCGCATGATGCCGGACAGCTTGGAGAGCGGGACGCTCAATCTGCCGGGCATTGCGGGGCTGGAGGCGGGCATGCGGTTTGCGCTGGCGCACGCGCGGGAGGCGCACGAAACGACGACGGCCCTGTGCGGCATGATGCGCGACGCGCTGCAAAACATGGCGGGCGTTCGGGTTTACACGAAGGCGGGCGCGTCGCTGCTGAGTTTTAACGTGGAGGGCATGGCTTCGCAGGTCGTCGCGGCGGCTCTGGATGAGCGGGATATTGCGGTGCGCGGCGGGCTGCACTGCGCGCCGGGCGTGCATCGCTTTTTGGGCACGCTGAACATCGGCGCTGTGCGCGTCAGCCCGGGGCTGATGAACACGGCGGCGGAAGCGAAGAAGCTGATTGACGCGGTGTGGGCGATAGCGAAGTAAACAAAAAGCCCGCCCGGCCTGAAAGGACGGGGCGGGCGGAGCCGTTTAGTTTTCGGCGTTTTCCGCGGCGGCGAAGAGGGCGACGATAGCGTCCACCTCGTCGCGCAGCTCGGTCATGGAGCCGGTGAGCACGCTGCCGGCTTGCAGGCGCTGCTCGGCGGCATCCAGCGTGGTGATGCAGGCGGAGAGCATGGAACTGTCCACAATGACCGTGCCCGCGCCGTAGATGTTGGCGGCCAGCGTGTTCAGGCACTGCATGGCGTAGATATGCGCGCGGACGTTGGAAAGCAGCGTCATGGTATTGGTGCCGCTGGACTGGGTGAGCCGATAGACGGCGGTCTGCGCTTCATTGGCTTCGTTGGTGGCGCGGGCCATCAGCGCATCGCCCGTGGTGCGGCTGACGGAGGACGCGCGGAGATAGGAAACCGTTACGCCGATGAGGGCGACGGCAAGCACGAAAACGACGACGATGAGGATGCGGACGGTTTTCTGATTTTTGCGTCTGCCCGCGCCGGTTTGGAATGAATACATAAACAACCTCCTTGTCATGAAAGAGAAAAAGAGCTTTGTCACGCAAAATCATTATAACACATTCGGCAAATGGCGTAAAGAGGTGAAAAAAGAGCGGGTTTTGAGCGAAGAGTGGCGGAAGAATATCCGAAACTGTCCGAATTTGCGCAAAAGTGGAGAACTATGCCCAAATCGGGGCGAAAGCTTGAACAAACAACGCACAATAGAGTATAATAACAGGCACAGCGGCTGTATGAGCAGCCCTACGGGAGGAAAAAGAGATATGCCGATGAATATTGCCATTGACGGCCCGGTGGGCGCGGGCAAATCTTCGATTGCCGATGAGGTGGCGCAGCGGCTGCGCATTCTGCATCTGGATACGGGCGCGATGTATCGGACGGTCGCGCTTTACATGCTGCGAAACGGGATTGACCCGCAGGATGAGCAGGCGGTTTCCGCGCGCTGCGGCGAGGCGGATGTGCGCGTGGCTTATCGCGACGGCGCGCAGCGGACGATGCTGGGCGAGGAGGATGTGACCGACCTGATTCGCACGGGCGAGGTTTCCGCCGCGGCGAGTGCCATTTCCAAGTGGCCCGCAGTGCGCCGCCGCATGGTGGCCGCCCAGCGCGAGATTGCCGCGAAGGCGGATATGCTCATCGACGGCCGTGACATCGGCACGCGCGTGCTGGCGGATGCGCCTGTGAAAATCTTTTTGACGGCCACGCCGGAGGAACGCGCCCGCCGCCGCTACAAGCAGCAGGCGGAAAAGGGCGACATGACGCCCTATGAGCAGGTGCTCAGCGAGCTGAACGCACGCGACGAGCAGGATATGAACCGCAAAACCGACCCGCTCCGCCGGGCGGAGGACGCGGTGCTGGTGGATTCCACGGACATGACGCCCGAACAGGTGGTGGACGCCATCATCGCCGTGGTGGAGGATGTTTATGGAAAACGGGCGTAACGGACAGGCCGCGCAGGCGGCGCAGAAGCCCGCCGGGCAGGCCGAAAGCCAAGTGGAAGAGAAGCGCGCCGCCGAACGGACGGAGCAGGCCGCAGAGACAAAGACCGCAGAGGAAAAGAAGCCCGGCTACCCGATGCATAAGCGCAGATATACGCCGATTTACACGATTATCGTGTTCCTGTACGGCATATTGGTGAAGCTGCTGTTCTTTATGAAAATCGAGGGCAGAGAGAACGTGCCCAAAGACCGCAACTGCATTCTGATGGGCAACCACCAGTGCCTGCTTGACCCCGTGACGCTGGCGCTGTGCGTGCCGGACAGGGAAATCCATTTCATGGGCAAAAAAGAATTGTTTGAAAACAAGGTGCTCGGCTGGATTTTCAGGCAGGTGCACGGCTTCCCCGTGGACCGCGGCAACATGGATATGGGCGCCATCCGCACGGCGATGGGCGTGCTGAAAGAGGGCGAAACGCTGGGCATTTTTCCGGAGGGAACGCGCAGCAAGAGCGGTCACATGCTGCCGCTGCTGGGCGGCGCGTCGCTGCTGGCGCTCAAGAGCGGCTGCGACGTGGTGCCGATTTACATCGAGGGCAGCTACAAACCGTTTCACCGCATGGTCGTGCGCGTGGGTAAGCCGGTGGAGATGGCGGATCTGCGCGCGGGCCGCATGAACAAAGAGACCTGCGGCGAGCTGACGCGCCGCATGGAGGCCGAGTTCGCGCGGCTCAGCGGCGGAAAATCCCTGCCGCCCGCCGCGAAAACCGAAGCTTAATCGGTTTTGGAACGCCAAAAGGCGATTGAACGAAGAAAATTTTCAAAAAAGTTTGAAAATTCGGCTCGCTTCGGCAGGAAAACCGAAAAAGACCTAGAATGAATAAAGATGGGCAATATGGAGTAATGGGGCAAAAGCCCCTTTGAAGGCGGGAGCAGGTGCGTATGAAGCTCACAATCGGAGAGCATGCCGGATTTTGTTTCGGCGTTCGGCGCGCGGTACTCAAGGCCTTTGAATGCGCCGAAAAGCAGCTCCCGTGCGTGACGCTCGGGCCGCTGATTCACAATCCGCAGGAGGTTGAGCGTCTGCGCAGGGCGGGCATCCGCAGCGTGGATACGCTTGACGAGGTTGCGCCGGGCGAGACGGTCATCATCCGCAGCCACGGCGTGACGCCCGAGGTCTACCGCACGTGCGAGGCGCGGGGCATCCCCGTCATCGACGCAACGTGCCCCCACGTGGCGCATATCCACCAGCTTGTGGCGCAGTACAGCGAGCACGGCGACGCGGTGGTGATTGTCGGCGAGGCGGATCACCCCGAGGTCATCGGCATCGCGGGCTGGGCGCACGGAAAGGTTTTCATTTTGCCCGACGCGCAGGCCGCCGAACAGGCGGAACTGCCGCAAAAAGCGCTTGTCGTCGCGCAGACGACGATTCGGCGCGATCGGTTTGACGCGGTATTGCAGGTGCTCAGGCGGCGCGTGCCCGACCTGACAGAGCGCATTACCATCTGCGCGGCCACCAGCCAGCGCCAGCAGGAGGCGGAAAAGCTCTCCGGCGAGGCGGATGTGATGGTGGTTGTCGGCGGCAAGAACAGCTCCAACACGCAGAAGCTGCTGGAAACCTGCCGCCTGCGCTGCAAACGTTCCGTTCTGGTGGAAACGCCGGAGGATGTGCCGCCCGATTTGGCGGGGGAAAACGACCGCGTCGCTTTGACCGCGGGCGCATCCACGCCGCAGTGGCTGCTCGAACAGGTGCGCGCGCGCATTGAAGAAAACAGCTGCACGCCATAAACATCATTTGTGTTTCCCGGTGGTCCCCGCCGCCGTGATTCAATAAAGTATGTATCATCCCCCGACGCGCAGTCGGGTAGAGATACTTGAGGAGGTTGTACCCGCATGAACGACATGGAAAAGAATCAGGTTTCCGAGAGCGAAGACTTTGCCGCGATGCTCGAGGAAACGATGGTCAAGTTCCGCCCCGGTCAGGTTGTTAAAGGTGTTGTCGCCCAGGTGAGCGACGACGGTGTTGTCGTGAGCATTCCCGGCAAGGCTGACGGTTTCATCAAGAAGAACGATCTGGTGACCACTGACTGCAAGGTGGACGACGAGATCGAGGCCGAAGTCGTCAAGCTCAACGATGGCGAAGGCTATGTGCTCCTCTCCGAGCGCAAGGTCATGGCCACCAAGAATTGGGAGAAGCTCGTTGCCGAATACGACGAGGGCGCCTATGTGGAGGCTACGGGTCGTGAGGCCGTCAACGGTGGCCTGATCGCCGACGTCATGGGCGTTCGTGCGTTCATCCCGGCTTCTCACCTGTCCCGCCGCTTCGTCGAGAACATCGGCGAGTTCGTGGGCAAGACGATGACCGTCAAGATCATCGAGGTGGACAAGGCCAAGAAGCGCATCGTCGCCAGCCGCAAGGCGTATCTGCTCGACGAGAAGAAAAAGGCTTGGGAGAAGATCGAGAAGGATCAGATCGTGACCGGCATCGTCCGCCGTCTGACCGACTTCGGTGCGTTTGTGGACATCGGCGGCGTGGATGGCCTCATCCATGTGACCGATCTGGCTTGGCATCGCGTGAAGCATCCGTCCGAGGTTGTGACCCCGGGTCAGGAAGTGACCGTGAAGATCATCGGTGTGGACAAGGAAAAGGAGCGCATCCAGCTGAGCCTGAAGGCGCTTCAGCCGCAGCCGTGGGACGTGGCCGAGGAGAAGTATCCGGAAGGCTCCATCGTCGAGGGCAAGGTTGTCCGCATCACCACCTTCGGCGCGTTTGTCGAGCTGGAGCCGGGCCTCGACGGTTTGGTTCACATCTCCCAGTGCGCGCTCAAGCGCATTGCCAAGGTTGAGGACGCCGTGCAGGTCGGCCAGACCGTGCGCGTGAAGGTCCTCAAGGTGGACAAGGAAGCCAAGCGCATCAGCCTGTCCATCCGCGAGGCGCTCACCGAGGAAGTCGATTACGACGCCGAGGTGCAGGGTCTGGACTTTGACGATCTGGGCGACGCCCCGGCCGACGACGCCGAGTAATTTCCCAATCGCATATCGCATCATGCGCCGCATGGGTTCGCCCCGTGCGGCGTTTTTTACGTTTCTTTTCGGTTTGAACCCGTTTCGATCGTAGACCGCTTCGCGGTCTGCTCTGAAACTACTTTCTTGCGGAATGTACTGGGCTATTGCCCGGACCTATTTGGGGCGTTGCCCCAACCCCTACCAGAAACCTGAGGTTTCCGGACCTCCCATATTCGCTTTGCGGCGATACGAAGAGACGACATTTGAGAAGCTTGTTTGCATGGTTTAGCCGATTGGAATTGACTTTTGGGTATCTTCATTGTATCATGAAGCCATCATAAGTCGGGACGCACTCGTCCCTGAAAGGATAAATGCTATGCACGAGAAGAAAAACCCCAACAGGCCGTTGATCGTCTATTACATCATCGCGCTCGTCGTGGTGATGCTGCTCAATGCGCTGCTCTTCCCGCAGATTGAGCGGTATAGCGTCCAGCAGGTTGATTATTCCGAATTTCTCTCGATGCTTGACGAAGGCAAGATTAAGTCCGTTCAGATTGAGGATACGCAGATTGCCTTCACGCCTGTCGAGCAGATTCAGGATGGCAAAGCCACTTATTACACCACCAACCGCGTGACGGCGGATGACAAGCTTGTTGACCGTCTGCTGGCGGCGGGCGTGGAATTTGGCCAGGTCGTGCCCGAAGAGATGAGCCCGATTATCTCGTTCCTCGTCTCGTGGGTGCTGCCGCTGGTGATTTTCTACGCGCTCGGCTCGTTCATGTTCCGCAAGATGAGCCAGCGGATGGGCGGCAACACGATGAGCTTCGGCAAATCCAACGCCAAGATTTACGTCGAGGCGCAGACCGGCAAGACATTTGACGACGTGGCGGGCGAGGACGAAGCCAAGGACGCGCTCAAGGAAATCGTCGATTTCCTGCACGACCCGCAGAAATACCGCGATATCGGCGCGAAGCTGCCCAAGGGCGCGCTGCTCGTCGGCCCTCCCGGCACAGGCAAAACGCTGCTGGCCAAGGCTGTTGCGGGCGAGGCGAAGGTGCCGTTCTTCTCGATTTCCGGCTCTGAGTTCGTCGAGATGTTCGTCGGCATGGGCGCGGCGCGCGTGCGCGACCTGTTCAAGCAGGCGGGCGAAAAAGCGCCGTGCATCGTGTTCATCGACGAAATCGACGCCATCGGCAAGCGCCGCGACAATGCGGGCATGGGCGGCAACGACGAGCGCGAGCAGACGCTCAACCAGCTGCTCACCGAGATGGACGGCTTCGACGCGGGCAAGGGTGTCGTTATTCTGGCGGCGACCAACCGCCCGGAGATTTTGGATAAGGCGCTGCTGCGCCCGGGCCGCTTTGACCGCCGAATCCCCGTCGAACTGCCCGACCTGGCGGGCCGCGAAGCCATCCTCCGCGTGCATGCCAAGGATGTAAAGACCGAGCCGAATATCGATTACACGCAGATTGCCCGCGCGACGAGCGGCTGCTCCGGCGCGGAACTGGCGAACATCATCAACGAGGCCGCCATCGCCGCCGTCAAGGATAACCGCAAGACGGTTTCCCAGCGCGATTTGGAAGAGGCCATCGAGACGGTCATCGCCGGTTATCAGCGCAAGAACGCCGTCGTCTCCCCGCGCGACAAGCTCACCGTGTCCTACCACGAGTGCGGCCACGCGCTGGTGGCGGCGAAGCTCAAGAACAGCGCGCCCGTGCAGAAAATCACGATTATCCCGCGCACGAGCGGCGCGCTGGGCTATACCATGCAGGTGGATGACGAAGAGCGCCTGTTGATGACCCGCGAGCAGATTCTCGATAAGATTACCACGTTCTGCGGCGGCCGCGCGGCCGAGCAGCTCATCTTCGGGCGCATCACCAGCGGCGCGAGCAACGATATCGAGCAGGCGACCAAGCTCGCCCGCGCGATGATTACCCGCCTCGGCATGAGCGATACGTTCGGCATGATGGCGCTGGAAACGCAGTCCGGCCAGTATCTCAGCGGCGATTCCAACCTCGTGTGTTCCGACCAGACGGCGGCGCGCATCGACGTGGAGGTCAAGCAGATTATCGCCAACTGCTATGAGCAGGCGTATCAGATTCTGAGCGACAACAAGGAAAAGCTGCACGAGACGGCTAAGGTGCTGCTGGAGAAGGAGACCATCACCGGCATGGAATTCATGGCGATTCTGGCCCCGAATCAGCTGCCCTCCGCCGAAGGCGAAAAGGCCGAGGAAAAGCCGGAAGAGAAACCCGACGATTCTGCGGATGACGTTGAAGTGAAGTAAAATCAGCAAGGCTGTCAGGATGAAACGTGACAGCCTTGCTTTGCTTGTTGACGCCGCCGCGAAGCGAAGAAGGGGTTTGGGGATGAAATCCCCAAGCAGGTTTGGGCGGCAGCCCAACGTAACTCAAAAAATATAAAAAACCCAGTTTCAGAGCAGAATGCGAAGCATTCTACGATTGAAACGGCATGGGAGAGCAAAACTTGAAAAACATTCTTTTGACCGCCTGGATGGCGATGAACGTGTTCACCTTCAGCCTTTACGGCGCGGACAAGCGCAAGGCCAAACGCGGCGCGTGGCGCATCCCCGAAAAAACGCTGCTGACCTGCACGTGGCTCTTCGGTGGCGTGGGCGCGCTCATCGGCATGCGCGTGTTTCACCATAAGACCAAACACCGTGCGTTCACCGTCAGCGCGCCGATTGCGGCGGTGCTCAGCATCGTGGCCGCACTGTACGTGATGATGATGTGATAATGTAAGGAGGATAAACCGTGAATCGATTTGAACAGCTGCATGCGCTGCTTGACCAAAAGCCGCGCGCGAACCTCGGCTTTTTCCCGACCCCGCTGTATAAGCTCGACAGGCTCAGCAAACAGCTGGGCGTGAATCTCTATGTCAAGCGCGACGATTTTTCCGGCATGAGCCTTTTCGGCGGCAACAAAATCCGCAAGCTGGAATATCTGCTCGGCGACGCGAAGGAAAAGGGCTGCGACACCGTGTTTACCTACGGCGCGACGCAGTCCAACCACGCCATGCAGACCGTGACGGCCTGCCGCCGCGTGGGCATGGAGCCGATTCTCTACCTGAACGCGTATGTGCAGCCGGATGAAAACGACATTCGCGCGAACATGCTGCTTGACCGCATTCTCGGCGCACAGGTGAATGTCATCCCCGGGCTGGAGGGCGAAACTGAGGCGCAGACGGAAGAACGCTGCCATCGGCTGGGGCTTGAGCATGCCGCGCGGCTGGAAAAGGAAGGCCATCGCTGCTACGATGTGCCGATGGGCGGCGCAAGTCTCGTCGGCTCGACGGCGTTTGTCGGCGGCTATCTGGAAATGATGGAGCAGTGCGCGCAGATGGGCATCGCGCCGACGCGGCTTTACGCGGCGACGGGCACGGGCGGCACGCTGGCCGGTCTGGTCGCGGGGCATAAGTCGCTGGGCGTCGGGCCGGAAATCACGGGCGTGGCCGTCAGCCGCAAGGACGAGGGTTACGAGGGCCGCTGCGCCGAACTGGCGAACGCGTCGCTGGCGTGGCTGGGCAGCGACACGCGCGTGACGGCGGCGGATTTCAACGTGGAGCGCGGCTACTTCGAGCCGGGCTATGAGCAGCCGAACGAGGCGGCAAACGAAGCCATCCGCCTGCTGGCGCGGACGGAGGGCCTGCTGACCGATCCCGTTTACACGGGCAAGGCGCTGGCGGGCCTCATCGACCACGCGCGCACGGGGCGGATTGCGCCGAACGAGACGGTCATCTTCTGGCACACGGGCGGCGCGACGGCGCTGTTCGCCGAACAGGCGATTCTGGGGGATTTGGCGAAAGTCTGACAGATAAATAAATCGGCCTTCTTCCGAACTGATTGGGAAGAGGGCCGATTCTTTGCGTGTTTGAAAGCGTTTAGGGCTGCACTTGCCTTACTTCGTCGGCACAACGGCGCCCTTATAGGTCTCGTTGATGAAGCTCACGACTTCGTCGCTCTGGAGCACTTCGACCAGCGTCTTGAGCTCTTCGCGGTCATCGCCCTCGCGAACGGCGACGATGTTCGGATAGGCAACCTCGGTGCTCTCGTAGGCAATCGGCGTGCCGACAACGTCCACACCCGCCTGGAGCGCGTAGTTGGAGTTGATGACGCCCAGATCAACGTCGGCCAGCGTGCGCGGCACCTGAGCGGCCTCGACCTCGACGAAGTCGAATTTGTGCGGATTCTCGGCGATGTTCAGAACAGTCGCCTTCTGATCCTTGGTGTCTTCCAGCGTGAGCAGGCCGTTGAATTCCAGCAGGCCCAGCGCGCGGGCTTCGTTGGTCGGGTCATTCGGGATGGCGATGGTCGCGCCGTCCGGGATGGAATCGAGGGTGATTTCCTTCGCCGGGTTGACGTACAGGCCCATCGGCTCGTAGTGCACAGCGCCCGCGCTTACCAGATGCGTGCCGTTGTCTGCGTTGAAGTTCTCCAGATACGGGATGTGCTGGAAGTAGTTCGCGTCCAAATCGCCCGCTTCGAGCTGGAGGTTCGGCTGAACATAGTCGTCAAAGACCACGATTTCAAGGTCTATGCCTTTCTCGGCGAGAATCGGCTTGGCCGCCTCGAGAATCTCGGCGTGCGGGGTGGCGGATGCGCCGACGGTCAGCTTCGTGTTGGCGCTGGCGGCGCCGACCGTGGCGGTCAGCGCGAGGGAAAGGGCGAGTGTAAGCAGCTTCTTCATCGTTTTGTCCTCCTAAAGATAAAAGTTTTTTAATTGTACATCTATTTCAAAGCAGTTTAGCTTTGAATCAAAAAGGTGGGAGGTGTCGGAACCTCAGGTTCCGACTGGGGTGCGGGGCAAAGCCCCGCATCGTCTCTCATTCGTCAGTTCCGCACGCGCTTGTCCGTCTTGCGCGATATCTTCATGCCGACGATTTGGATGACCTGCATCAGCACAATCAGCAGCGCGACGGTGACAAAGAGCACGTCCGTCTGGTAGCGGTTGTAGCCGTAGCTGATGGCAATCTGCCCCAGACCGCCGCCGCCAATCGCGCCGGACATCGCGCTGTAACCCAGAATCGTGCCGCACGAAATGGTCGCGCCGACAATCAGCGACGTTTTCGCTTCCGGAATCAAAACCTTGAAGATAATCGTCGGGATGTTCGCGCCCATCGACTGCGCCGCCTCGATGACGCCCGGGTCAACCTCGAGCAGCGACGACTCAATCATGCGCGCGACATACGGCGCGGCCGCAATGACCAGGGGAACGATTGTCGCCGTCGAGCCGTAGGCTTTGCCCGCAATCGCGCGGGTGACGGGGATAACCAGAATCATCAAAATCAAAAACGGAATGGAACGGAAGATGTTCACCACCGTATCCAGCAGGCGGTAAACCAGCTTCTGCGGCTTGAGCCCGTTCGGCGCGGTCAGCACCAGCACAATGGCAATCGGCAGGCCGAGCAGATACGCAAACAGCGTGGAGACCGTTGTCATGTACAGCGTGTCTTTGATGCCGCCCAGCATCAGCGGTATCATCTTATCCATGGACACGGTCGTTCACCTCCTCAACGCGCAGGCCCTTGTTTTGCAGGAAGTAAATCGCTTTTTCCTGCTGCAAATGGTCCTCCGGCAGCTGCAAAATCATCTGGCCGAACAGCTTGCCGCTGACCTCGCGGGTGTCGGCGTAGCGGATGTTTACGGCTACGTGGCACTGCATCGCCAAATCGGATATCGTCGGCTCGTCGGCGGAGCTGCCCTCAAACACGATGCGAATCATCCGCTCGCCCATCGCGCCGCTGTCCGCGCCCGTCGTGCGGAAAATCAGCTTCTTCGCCGCCGCGGATTTGGGCTGGCTGAACACCGATTCGACCGTGCCGCACTCGGCCAGTCGGCCGTCGTCGATGATGGCGACGTGGGTGCAGGTGCTCTCCACCACGCTCATCTCGTGGGTGATGATGACGATGGTGATGCCCATCTTGCGGTTGATTTCCCGCAGAAGGTTGAGAATCGAGGTCGTCGTCGTCGGGTCGAGCGCGCTGGTCGCTTCGTCGCAGAGGATAATTTTCGGGTTGGTCGCCAAGGCGCGGGCGATGGCCACGCGCTGCTGCTGACCGCCGGAAAGCTGGCTGGGATAGTTGTGCTGCCTGTCCGTCAGGCCGACGATTTCAAGCAGCTCGTCGATGCGCTTTTCAATCTGCGGGCGCTTCATGCCCGCGATTTCCATCGCAAAAGCGATGTTGCCGCGCACATCGCGCTGGGAAAGCAGGTTGAAATGCTGGAAAATCATCGAGACCTGCTGGCGGAGCTGCCGCAGCTCCTTCGGGGTCAGCGACGCGAGGTCTTTGCCGTCGATGACGACGCTGCCCGAAGTCGGCCGCTCCAGAAAGTTGATGCAGCGCACGAGCGTCGATTTGCCCGCGCCCGACATGCCGATGATGCCGAAAATATCGCCCTGCTCGATTTGCAGGTTGATGTCTTTCAAAGCGTCCACCGTTTGGGTTTTGCCCTTGAAAGTCTTGGTCAGATGATTCAGCTCAATGAGCGCCAAAATGGAAGCACTCCCTTCAACACGTGTATGTGGGTCTGCCACGTCCTTGTGACGAGATGTATTATATACGAATCGCACCGCATAGGCAAACACGTATATTGTATGATTGGTCATAGGATGAAGCTATGAAAACGGTTGAAAAAGAGGGGAAGCTATGATAAAATCAGGGGGAACATATGTAGAGAAAAACGGACGCGCAATGCGCGCCCCTACATGAGCGGAAGCGTAATTCCGTTGTATGGGCACTGTGGCGCGGGGGAACTCCTTCCGTCACGCCTTTGGCGTGCCAACCTTCGGCGTTTTTTTATCGTTTGAATCCGCCACAGGCGGCAACGATTTCAAACGTCCCTCGAAGAGGGAGGCATTTGGTATAAGCTGCCAAAGAGGATAATCAGTTTCGTGTTCGCTGAAAGAAACTTTTTATATAAAAAATCGGTTTGGTCATTTATTGCGAAGCAATAAATAATGGGAAATCCAAGAACCTCAGGTTCTTGGCGGGGTTTGGGGCAGCGCCCCAAACAAGCCCCGGAAAGGAAGGTTCCATGACACTTCAACAGCTGAAATACGTCGTCGAGGTCGCCGAACGCGGCTCGATTACCGAGGCCGCCAAGGCGCTGTTCATCGCGCAGCCCAGCCTCTCCGCCGCCGTGCGCGAGCTGGAGGAGGAAGCAGGTATCACCATTTTCCTGCGTAACAGCCGCGGGATTCTCCTCACTTCGGAAGGCGTGGAGTTTCTGGGCTATGCGCGTCAGGTCGTTCAGCAGGCCGCGCTCATCGAGGATAAGTATATCGCGCACTCCGCCAGCCGCCAGCGCTTCTCCGTTTCCACTCAGCATTATTCGTTTACGTCCAGCGCGTTCGTCGAACTCGTGCGCGCGCAGGGCGGCCAGTCCTATGAATTTATCCTCCGTGAGGGCAAAACCTATGATACCATCATGGATGTGCGCCACCTCCGCAGTGAAATGGGCGTGATTTACCTCTGCTCGTTCAACGAAGCCGTCATCAAAAAGACGCTCCGCGAATCCAATCTCGTCTTTTCCGAGCTGTTTTCCGCAAGGCCGCATATTTTCATCGGCCGCAATAACCCGCTTGCGGGGCGCGAACGCGTCAATATGAAGGATTTGGAAGCTTTGCCTTGTTTGACCTATGAACAGGGCGACCAGAACTCGTTCTATTTCTCCGAAGAAATCCTCTCGACGCTCAACCATGAAAAGAGCATCAAGGTGACGGATAAAGGCACAATTATCGATTTGATGACCGGCACGGACGGCTACACCATCTCTTCGGGCATCTGCCCGTCGTATCTGCGCGGCGACGACATCATCTCCATCCCACTGGATGTGGAGGAAATCATCCGCATCGGCGTCATTACCCATAAGGATTACCGCCCGACCGCGCTCGGGCAGATGTATCTGGATATCCTGCACCGCGTTGTGGGCGACATGCAGAGCGAATGAGCGGATTTTGAACAAAAACCTATAGTTGAGCAAAAAAAATTTTGCACAAAAAGCGGACGCGCATTCGTGAAACGGGCGCGTTTTTCACAGAAAAAGGACAGCGCCCTGCGCGCCCCTACAATGATTTGCATGAAAAAAGGCTTTTTCGTTCTGTTACTGTCATCAGAACAAAAAAGCCTTTTGTTTTTACTTTTTGATTGCGCAGCAATCAAATGCCGGAAGGTCAAGGAAACTCAGTTCCCTTGTGGGGCGCGGGGCAAAGCCCCGCCGTCACCCCTCCAAAAACTCAATGACCGTCGGGACGTATTCGCGCATCACGTCGTCGCCGGACATGTAGATTTCGTGCTTCGCGTCAAACGCGCGGAGCTGCGCGTGCGGAAGGAGCGAAACAAAGCGGTTCTGCTCGGGCAGACGGACGACCGTGTCCCGCGACGCCTGGCAGAGCAGAAGCGGGGTCTCGATTTCGCGGTCAAGGTCTTTGCTCAGCAGAACCTTCGTCACGCCGACCGCTTCCTTCACCCAGCCGTAGGTCGGCGCGTTGTTTTGCAGATGCGCGTTTTCAAGCCGCTTGCGCGCGTAATAGTCAAACCGCGCGCGGCTCGTGCCGAAGGAGGCTTCAAACGTCTCGTTCTTCGGGTCGAACGGCTTGCCGATGAACGCCATGTCCTTCGTTTTGCCGATGGCGCACATGAATTTCGCAATGCCCGCGCCCATCCACGACGGGAACGGCGCGCTCGACGGCGCAATCATCGGCGCGGTCAAAACCGCGCGCGCAAACAGCTTCGGATGCCGCTGAAGCGTCATTCCGCCGACCGTGCCGCCCATCGAATGCGCATACAGACAGAGCGGCAGCTTTTCGGTGCGCGGCAGAACGACGCGGTTCAGAAACGCTTCCAAATCGTCCACATAATCCGTGAAATGCTCGACGTGCGTCAGCCACGTTTCCTCCACCGACCGCGCGCTTTGGCCGTGGCCGCGGTGGTCGATGGCGTAGACGTTGAAGCCCGATTGCAGAAAATACCACGTCATCTCGCGGAATTTTTCGCCGCTCTCCGTGTAACCGTGGAGGACGACGACCGCACGCGCGGCGGACGGCTGCTCGTACAGCTCGGCATGCAGCGCGCCGCCGCCCTCAAGCGGCATGGAAAGCTCCTCGCGAATGGCCGCGAGCTGCGGCTCGACGGTGTTTTCCATCGTCTCGCGGTAGCGGGTTTCGGAAATCAGCTCAAACATAAAAAAATCCCTCCTGCCGTTTGTGCTGCACTCAGTATAACAGAATCGGCGGGCGGGATACAAGGGTCAGCGGGGCGCTTTTGTCCGAAGGTCAAAGCCGATTGGCGTAAAGATGCATCGCAATCGCCTTCGCCGCGGCGCTGAGCAGAAGCAGCGCGCCGCCCAGCAGCATGTAAAGCTCGTCGCCGCGAACTGTTGCGACGATAACCAGCGCGCAGAGCGAGAAGGTGACGCACAGCGCCAAAACGTTCTGCGCTTTCAGCGCAATCAGCCGACCGCGCTCATCCGTGGCGGCCAGCTCGCTGTCCTTGGCGCGCGCCTCGCCGATGAGTCTGCGGCGCACGAGCACGACAAGCGAAATCGCCGTGAACGAGCCGCCCATGCCGCTGAAAAAGCCCGCGATGCGCGAGGGCAGGTGCGCGTCCTCCGGCAGAAGTTGGTTGCAGATAAAGCCGCCGAGCAGCAGCGCAAGGCCGACCGCCAGCAAAACCGTCATGTTCTTCTTTTCTCCCCATTTGCAGGTCATAGCAAAATCCTCCTTGGCCGTATAGGCCGAAGCCCCGCCCGAAACGGGTCGGGGCGCGTCCGCCGCGATTACTTGGCGCTCGGGCATTCGTCGCTGTCGTCGAAAATATCTTCGATAGACAGGCCGAAATACCGCGCGAGCTTGAAGGCCAGCGCCAGAGACGGGTTGTACTTCCCCTTTTCCAGCGAAATGACCGTCTGCCGCGAGACGCCCAGCGCCAGCGCCAAATCCTCCTGACGGATGGCGCGCTGTTTGCGCAGCTCTTCCAGTCGGTTTTTCATGAATGAAACTCCTTTAAGCGAAAGTAAAGCTTGCTTTACATGAACAGCATAGCACGACGGGAAGAAAATGTCAAGCACACTTTACATCAAAAACATGCAGAATGCGATGAAAAACAGCCCAGAGCCTTGACGCGGGGCTGCCGGAGGGATGCCTTACTTTTTCCCTTCCGCCGCTTCAAACGCCTCTCTGGGCGACTTGAACCCGAAGAGCACCTCGAGCAGGCCGTCGCCGAAGCGGTCGAGCATGAAAAACGGCAGCGTGACGGCGAGCCTGGCCGCGCCGAGATCGGGCTTCGATGCGCCGACGTGAACATAGGTCTTGAAGCGGATTTCGCCGTCCTCCATGTTCAGCTCGAAATTGCCGTTGCGCAGATTGAAATTCGCGCGCGTCAGGTATTCCGCGACGGCCAGACGGCTGTTTTCGTCGGCGGAAAGGGGAATGGTCGTCAGCGTGGAAAAATTATCCTCGCGCACGATGACGAGCATCTGCGCCGTTTGCAGGCGGCAGCGCAGCTTCATGCGGAGGGTGAAAACGCCGCAGGTCGGTTTTTCTTCAAAAGCGGCATGAATGCCCGAAACCGCGAAAAATTCGCGCAGCATATCGGCAATGGGCTGAGAATACGCCATGATGATTCCTCCGTTTGCATACGGGATAACCCTGATGAAAACAGTATACCCCGAAGCGGATGAAAATGTCAAACGGCATGGAAATATGACAGAAAAACGCGTTGACTTTCAGAAAATGAAAAATTTCGACGCGTTTTGAAAGAAAAGTGGAAGAAAATACTTGACAGCTGCATTTGCATGCGCTATAATCCCACCATAAAAATTCAAACGGCGATGAAAGAGACGAGTACCCCGCGTTTTCAACCAGAGAGGCACGGTCGGCGGCTGAGAGCCGTGCGCAGAAACCCCGCGGGCGGAAAGAACACTCCCGAGCCGGTGCGCCAACGCGTTTGCCCAGGCGCATCCGAGTGATCCGCGTTAAGGATGAGAGGGGTTGCCGGGTGATGGCCGCAGGCAGCAACTTGGGTGGTACCGCGGGGTACGTTTAGGCAGAATCCCGTCCCGAGCAGAACGAATCTGTTCGGGACGGTTTTTCTTTTGGAAAAAGCGCGCCGAACAGCCACAAGACAGCCCGCAGGGGCGAAAGGAAGGCTGAACGATATGCAGACGATGACAGGCAAAACCGAAGGCAGGCACAGCACGCTGGCACAGGTGCTGGCGATGGAGACGGGCGCGCGGGCGGCGGTGCACGGCCTTGTGCACACGCTGCGCGATTTGGGCGACGTGCGCTTTGCACTGCTGCGCATGCCGCAGGGCGTGCTGCAATGCGTGCTGGGCGCGGACGAGGACGTTCGCGACGGCGACGCGGTGGCGGTTGAAGGCGAGGTGGTGCGCGACGAGCGCGCGCCGGGCGGCGCGGAGCTGCATGTGCAGAGCGTCAAAGTGCTCTCCCGCGCGGCGGAGGCCATGCCCGTGCCGATCGGCAAGAACAAGATGAACCTGTCGCTGGATACGGATTTGGCGCTGCGCTTTGTGACGCTGCGCAACCTCCGCAAGCGCGCGGTGTTCAAGATTCAGGAGGGCATTGTCCGCGGCTTCCGCGAGGCGCTGCAAAAAGAGGGCTTCACGGAAATCCATTCCCCGAAAATCGTCGCCCAGAACGCGGAGGGCGGCGCGAACCTGTTCCGCATGGAATACTTCGGCCGCCGCGCGTATCTGGCACAGAGCCCGCAGTTTTACAAGCAGGCAATGGTGCCGGTTTACGAGCGCGTGTTTGAAATCGGGCCGGTGTTCCGCGCGGAGAAGCACAACACCCAGCGCCATCTGAACGAATACACGTCGATGGATTTCGAGATGGGGTTCATCGACGGGTTTGAGGACATCATGCAGATGGAGACGAAGGTGCTGCAGAACATCATGGCGGTGCTGAAGGCGGATTACGCGCCGCAGCTGGCCGCGCTGCATGTCGCCCTGCCGGATGTGACGAGCATCCCCGCTGTGCGGTTTGACGACGCGAAGCGCATGGTGAGCGAGAAATACGGCCGCGCGATTCGCGACCCGTTCGATCTGGAGCCGGAGGAAGAGCAGCTCATCAGCCGTCTGTTTGCAGAGGAATACGGCAGTGAGTTTGTGTTTGTGACGCACTACCCGAGCAAGAAGCGGCCGTTCTACGCGGCGGATGATCCGGCGGACCCGCGCTACACGCTCTCATTTGACCTGCTCTTCCGCGGGCTGGAGGTCACGACGGGCGGCCAGCGCATCCACGACTACGACACGCAGGTGGCGAAGCTCATCAAGAAGGGCATGAACCCGGAGGATTTTGCGGGCTATTTGATGATTCACAAATACGGCACGTGTCCGCACGGCGGTCTGGGGTTGGGCCTTGAGCGGCTGACGGCGCGTCTGCTGGGCGAAAACAACGTGCGCGAGACGTGCTTGTTCCCGCGCGACCAGCAGAGAATCGAGCCGTAAGGGCGGGGAACGGGAGAACGTTGGGGCGCTGCCCCAAGCCCCGCCAAGAACCTGAGGTTCTTGGAACTCCCGTTTCATGTATCGCTGCGCGATACATAGGAGGGAAAAAACGCAAAAAGACTGAGAGGATATCAAGATGGAAATCAACGACAAACTCGTTTCATATGTCGCCGAGCTGGCGCACCTGAAGCTGGACGATGCGCAGCGCGGGCAGGCCGCGGCGGATTTAGCCCGCATGATTGGCTATGTCAACCAGCTTTCCGAGCTGGACACCGACGGCGTGGAGCCGATGAGCCACGCGTTTCCGGTGGTCAACGTATTCCGCGAGGACGAAGTAAAGCCCGGCATGGAGCGCGAACTGATTTTGAAAAACGCGCCGAAGCAGAAAGAGGGCTGCTTCCTCGTGCCCAAAACGGTGGAGTAAGGAGGGCGAAACATGGATTTGTTGGATTTGACCGCCCTTGAGCTGGGCGCAAAGATACAGAGCGGCGAGGTCAGCGCGGTGGAGGCGGCGAAAGCCTGTCTTGAACGCATCGAAGCGAAAGAACCGACCGTGCACGCGTTTGTGACCGTCACGCCGGAAGCGGCCCTCGCCCGCGCGGAGGATGTGGAAAAGCGCATCCGTTCCGGCGAGCTGACGCATCCGCTGGCGGGCGTGCCGATGGCCGTGAAGGATTTGATTTCCACCAAGGGTGTGCGCACGACGTGCTCATCCAAAATGCTGGAAAACTACGTGCCCGTGTTCGACGCGACCGTTGTGCGGAAGCTGGACGCCATCGGCGCGGTCTGCCTCGGCAAGACGAATATGGACGAGTTTGCGATGGGCTCTTCCACCGAATCTTCGTATTTCGGCGTGACCCGCAACCCGTGGGATTTGACCCGTGTGCCGGGCGGCTCTTCCGGCGGCTCGGCGGCGGCTGTCGCGGCGCGCGAGGTGTTTTACGCGCTGGGCAGCGACACGGGCGGCTCGATTCGCCAGCCTGCGTCCTTCTGCGGCGTGACGGGCATCAAGCCGACGTATGGCGCGGTATCCCGTTACGGCCTGCTGGCCTACGCGTCGTCGCTCGACCAAATCGGCCCGCTGACGATTGACGCGCGGGACGCCGCCGCGGTCACCGCCGCGCTGATGGGCAGGGACGACATGGATGCGACGAGCGTGGACGCGCCTGTGCCGACCCTGCCGAAAAAAGCGCGGCTCGACGGTCTGCGCGTGGGCATTCCTCAGGCGTATTTTGGGGAGGGCCTCGACGCGGATGTGCGCGGGCGCGTGATGGAAGCGGCGCACGAGCTGGAGCGCCTCGGCGCAACGCTCGTGGACGTGGACATGCCGATTCTCAAGTATTCGATTCCGGCGTATTACATCTTGGCCTGTGCGGAGGCGAGCAGCAACCTTTCCCGCTACGACGGCGTGAAATACGGCTTCCGTCCGGAACATTTCGAGGATTTGCACGACCTGTATCTGACCGCCAGAAGCGAGGGCTTCGGCGCGGAGGTCAAGCGGCGCATCATGCTCGGCGCGTTCGCGCTGTCCTCCGGCTACTACGACGCCTACTATAATAAGGCGCTTCGCGTGAAGGCGCTCATCAAGCGGGGCTTTGACGCGTGCTTTGAAAAGGCGGATATCCTGCTGACCCCGGCCGCGCCGACGACGGCGTATCTGCTGGGTTCGCACACGGACGACCCGATTCAGATGTATCTGGGCGATATCTACACCGTTTCCGTCAACATGGCGGGCCTGCCGGGCATGGTCGTGCCCTGCGGCGCGGACAAAGCGGGCCTGCCCGTCGGCGCGCAGCTGATTGCGCCCGCGTTCGGCGAACAGAAGCTCTTTGACGCGGCCTGCGCCTATCAGGCACAGACGGCGTTCCATCGCAGCCGCCCGAAGGAGGATTGAGTCATGGCAACGTATGAAATGGTCATCGGCCTTGAGGTGCACGTCGAGCTGGCGACCAAGACGAAGATTTTCTGCGGCTGCACCACGAAATTCGGCGGCGCGCCCAACACGCATACCTGTCCGGTCTGCACGGGCATGCCCGGTACGCTCCCCGTGGCGAACAAAAAGGTCGTCGAGTTTGCCGTTGCGGCGGGTTTGGCGACGAACTGCGAAATTACGCGATACAACAAGTTCGACCGCAAAAACTATTTCTACCCCGACCTGCCCAAGGCGTATCAAATCAGCCAGCTGTATCTGCCGATCTGCCGAAACGGCCATGTCGATATCGTGACGGCGGCGGGCGCAAAATCCATCGGCATCCACGAAATCCACATGGAGGAGGACGCGGGCAAGCTGGTGCACGACCCGTGGCTGGATGAGACGATGGTGGATTACAACCGCTGCGGCGTACCGCTGCTGGAAATCGTCTCCGAGCCGGACATGCGCTCGGCGGAGGAGGTCATCGCCTATCTGACCAAACTGCGCCAGACGCTGCAATATCTCGGCGTTTCGGACTGCAAAATGCAGGAAGGCTCGCTGCGCGCGGATGTGAACCTCTCCGTGCGGCCTGTCGGCCAAAAGGAGTTCGGCACGCGCACCGAGATGAAGAACATCAACAGCTTCAAGGCGATTGCGCGCGCGATTGCGGGCGAATACCGCCGTCAGGTGGAGCTGATTGAGGACGGCGGGCAGGTGAAGCAGCAGACCCGCCGCTGGGACGACAACAAGGACGCGTCGTTCGCGATGCGTTCCAAAGAGAACGCGCAGGATTACCGCTACTTCCCCGAACCGGATCTGCCGCCGATTGAGATTTCGCAGTCGTTTATCGACGCGGTGCGCGCCCGTCAGCCGGAGCTGGCGGAGGCGAAGGTTGCCCGCTACCGGCAGGAGTTCGGCCTGCCGGAATACGACGCGCGGATTTTGACGGAGGAAAAGCCGATGGCCGATTTGTTCGAGCGCGCGGCGGCGGTCTGCGGCAGGCCGAAGGAAGCTTCCAACTGGATTATGGGCGAGACGATGGCGATGATGAAGGAAAAGGCCGTTCTGCCCGAAAACCTGATGCTCTCCGGCGAAGCGCTGGGCGCGGTCATCCGCGCCGTGGCGGACGGACGCATCAGCCGCCAAGGCGCGCGCGAGGTCTTTGCCTATGCGTTTGACGGCGGCGAGGATATCGAGGGCTATATCAAGCAGCACGGGCTTGAAATGGTCAGCGACGATTCGGCCTACGAGCAGATTCTTGCCGAGGTACTGACGAAGTGCGAAAAGGACGTCGCGGCCTATCGCGCGGGCAACGAAAAGGTGTTCGGCTTCCTCGTCGGGCAGGCGATGAAAGCCCTTCGCGGCAAGGCCGACCCGAAAAAGATTAACGAGATGCTCAGAAAGATGCTGTAACGATAAGACGACGGGGAACGTTGGGACTCCGTCCCGGTCCGGGAAACTCGCATAGAAACGCAAAGCGTTTCTTGCGATTTCCGTTATGCCGATGCCTGCACAGCAGGCACACGGCTCCGATCCCCTGCCGGAAACCTGAGGTTTCCGGACTTCCCTCCTTGAAAAAAGGGGGGATTTATTTATGGAAAGAAACAACGGCGCAGAACACGTGCAGGGGCGCGCATTGCGCGTCCGATATCCGCCGTATTCGACTCATGAATTGGTATCAGGTGCAAAAATAATCGGTTTTTACGGCAAAAACGAAAGAAAAACGAAAAATTTATCAAAAACACTTGCGAAAATGACGCGGCATGCGTATAATGAAGAAGCTGAAATTGCATTTTCCATTTCCAACATATAAGCGTTAAGGAGGACGTAATCCATGTCTTACGTTGATGAGGTCTATGAGCGCGTGGTGCGCGAAAATCCCAGCCAGCCGGAGTTCCATCAGGCCGTCCGCGAGGTGCTCGATTCCCTGCGTGCGGTGATTGAGCGCAACGAAGAGAAGTATCGCAAGGAAGCGCTTCTCGAGCGGCTGACCATGCCCGAGCGGCAGATTCTCTTCCGCGTGCCGTGGGTGGATGACAAAGGCCGGGTGCAGGTCAACAACGCGTTCCGCGTGCAGTTTTCCAGCGCCATCGGCCCGTACAAGGGCGGTCTTCGCCTGCATCCGAGCGTGAACCTGGGCATCATCAAATTCCTCGGCTTTGAGCAGATTTTCAAAAACTCCCTGACCGGCCTGCCCATCGGCGGCGGCAAGGGCGGCAGCGATTTCGACCCGAAGGGCAAGAGCGACCGCGAGGTGATGGCTTTCTGCCAGAGCTTCATGACCGAGCTGTATAAGTACATCGGCGCGGATGTGGACGTTCCGGCGGGCGATATCGGCACGGGCGCGCGCGAAATCGGCTATCTCTACGGCCAGTATAAGCGCCTGACGGGCCGCTATGAGGGCGTGCTGACGGGCAAGGGCCTGTCTTACGGCGGCTCTCTGGCGCGCACGGAGGCCACGGGCTACGGCCTGCTCTATCTGACGGAAGCGATGCTGGCGGCCAACGGACACGATATCGCGGGCAAGACGGTCGCGGTTTCCGGCGCGGGCAACGTCGCCATTTACGCGGTGCAGAAGGCCGAGCAGCTGGGCGCGAAGGTCGTCACCGTGTCCGATTCCACGGGCTGGATTTACGATCCGGAAGGCATCGACGTGGCGCTGCTCAAGGATGTGAAGGAAGTGCGCCGCGCGCGCCTGACCGAGTATGCCGCCGCCCGCAAGAGCGCGGTGTATCACGAGGGACGCGGCGTGTTCACCGTCAAGTGCGACGTGGCGCTGCCGTGCGCGACGCAGAACGAGCTGCGTCTGGAGGACGCGAAGGCGCTGGTTGCCAACGGCTGCATCGCCGTGGCCGAGGGCGCGAACATGCCCACCACGCTGGAGGCGACCGATTATCTCCGCGAGCACGGCGTGCTCTTTGCGCCGGGCAAGGCGGCCAACGCGGGCGGCGTGGCCACCAGCGCGCTGGAAATGAGCCAGAACTCCATGCGCCTGAGCTGGTCGTTTGACGAGGTGGACGCGAAGCTTAAGGATATCATGGTCAATATCTTCAACAACATCGACAGCGCCGCCAAGGAATACGGCATGCCGGGCAACTACGTCGCGGGCGCGAATATCGCGGGCTTCCTCAAGGTGGCCAATGCGATGGAAGCGCAGGGCGTGGTCTGATTTTCAGAAAACTGCACAAAAAATCACAGCCTTTTGCTTTGGCGCAAAAGGCTGTTTTTGTCGTGTAACACGATGAATAAAGTAAGCGCTTGTTACAAAAATCAAATGAATTTGATAAAAATGACGCGATTCCGCCGAAAAAAAACGCAAGATTTCCGTTGACTTTGTGAGCGAATATGGATATAATAACCTGCATGCGGGTAGGAATTGGAACGAGCCGGCCGCGTATGCAAACGCTTGAGCTATTTCAAACTTTGGCGGAAGCAGGAACGGTCTCAGGCCGCTTTTTCGCCCACAAAATCAAGGAGGAAGAACCATGAACAAGACCAAGATGCTCAGCCTGCTGGCTGCCGCCGCCGTGATGACGGGCAGCGCGGCGATGGCCGAGACGTACTCTGCGACGGGCAACGGCTATCACGGCGAAATGACCGTGAACGTGACCATTGAGAACGGCACCATCACCGATGTGGCGCTGGGCGACAACCACGAGACCAACGTCGTCATCGACCGCGCGTTTCCGGTGATTCGCGAGCGCATTCTCGAAGCGAATACCGCGGATGTGGACAGCGTGTCCGCCGCGACCTTCTCTTCTTACGCCATCAAGACCGCCGTGGCCGACGCGATGAAGCAGGCCGGTCTGGAAGCGCCGACTGTTTCCATGCAGAACGCGGAGAAGCCGGCGACCGAGCGCGCGGCGGAGGAATGCGACATTGTTATCGTCGGCGGCGGCCCTGCGGGCCTGGCTGCGGCAATCAGCGCCAAGCAGACCAACGCGGATAAGAACGTCATCATCGTTGAAAAGCTGGATATTCTCAGCGGCAACGGCAAGTTCGACATGAACTTCTTCGACATGATTAACACCGAGGCGCAGAAGGCCGCGGGCAATGACGAGTGGGTCGGCGAGGCCGGTCTGGCGAAGTTCATCGAGGAAAAGAGCGCCAACGGCGAATCCGCCGAGCGCATTCAGGTTTGGGCGAACGAGGAATACGGCATTGACGCATGGCTGCGCGCGATGGGCGTCGAGTTGAACTACAACTACGGCGGCACCAACCACATGGCCGAGGATAACCAGTACTCCGGCGAGGTTATTCAGGCGGGCCTGGAGAAAGCGGCGGCCGAGCTGGGCGTGGATGTGCGCACCGGCACCAAGGGCATGGATCTCGTGATGGAGGATGGCGTCTGCAAGGGCGTGGTCGTCACCAACAACGCGAACGAGACCTACACCATCAACGCCAAGAGCACCATCATCGCGACCGGCGGCTTCTGCTCCAACAAGGAGCTGCTCGCCGAGTATGCGCCGGGCTACGAGGTGTTCAATACCTCCAACCAGATGGGCACGACGGGCGACTTTGTGAAGATTTTCGAGCAGAACGGCTTCAAGATGGAGAACATGGGCAAGATGAGCTTCTTCTCCAACATCATTGTGCCGTATCGCGATTTGACCGGCGGCGCGGATATGAACCTGCTGGCCAACAACGAGGGCACGCTCCTGCCGAACAAGTCCGGCATGGATCGCGGCACCATGATTCAGGAACAGCCGAACGGCGCAGCCTACTACATCACCGACAAGACCGGCTATGATTCCTTCTACCGCATCCGCAAGCATGTGGGTCTGGGCTACTACTCCGAGGGCGCGACCCTTGAAGAACTGGCCGAGAAGCTGGGCATCGACGCCGAGGGCCTGAAGGCTTCCGTCGAGCAGTATAACGCCGACGCGGCGGCGGGCGCGGAGAACGCGCAGGTTGCGGCTGTGCCGAAGCGTGCGCTGGACGCGGAAGGCCCGTATTACGGCGTGCGCGTCGAGGCGGCCAACCACATGACCAAGGGCGGCGTGGTCTGCAACGAGAACGCTCAGGTTCTGAACGCGGATGACACCGTTGTGCCGGGCCTGTACGCGGCCGGCGAGGTGACCTGGCAGGGCGGCGGCTATTCCGAGTCCGTCTGCTTCGGCAAGGTTGCCGGCGCTCAGGCGGCTATGGCGGAGTAAAAACCTGTTAAGAGAAGAGAGACTGCTGAAAACGGCGGTCTCTCTTTTTGAATGATTTGAATGCAATGAAGGCGTCGGTGAAAAGTCCAATCGGCTTTTTATGACGGGCGCGGCAGGAAAAGCGGTTTGTATGCGCGAACTTTACATACCAGTGTATCCGAATTGATTGCGAAAGCGGGTAAACGGCATTGATACGATTCACCAAAATGCAGGGCTTGGGCAACGACTACATCTATATCAACGCGTTTGAAGAGCGGGTGGATGATCCGCCCGCGCTGGCGCGGCGCATCAGCGACAGGCACTTCGGCGTGGGCGGCGACGGGCTGGTGCTCATCGCGCCGAGCGGCAAGGCGGATTTCCGCATGATCATGTACAACGCGGACGGTTCGCGCGGGGCGATGTGCGGCAACGCGAGCCGATGCGTCGCGAAATACGTTTACGACCGCGGCATGACGGATCAAACGGTGGTGACGCTTGAAACCGATTCGGGCGTCAAAACGCTGAACCTGACCGCAGAAAACGGCAGGGTGAAAACCGTCTGCGTGGATATGGGCGCGCCGATTCTGGCCTGCGAGGATGTGCCGTGCACGCTGGGGCGGGGCGTCGTGAAACGGGCGGCGGTTGCGGCTTTGGGGCGCACGTTCGAGGTGACGCCCGTGTCGATGGGCAATCCGCACGGCGTGATTTTTCTGGATGAACCCGTGGAGGCGTTCGAGCTGACGAAGTACGGCCCGGCGCTGGAAAACCATCCGGCGTTTCCGAAAAAAGTGAATATCGAGTTTGTGAACGTCCTTTCGCAGAATCGGCTTCGCATGCGCGTGTGGGAGCGCGGCAGCGGCGTGACGCTGGCCTGCGGCACGGGCTCGTGCGCGGCGCTGGTCGCGGCGAATCTCTGCGGTCTGGCCGCGCGCGAAGCGGATATCGAGCTGGACGGCGGCGCGCTGCACGACAGGTGGGATGACCGGACGGGGCATGTGTTCATGACAGGCCCGGCCGCGTTCGTGTTCGACGGCGAATACGAGGCATAACACGGAAAGCGAGGAAAGCCCATGACGTTGGTGACTCAGGCGGTTATTTTCGCGGCGCAGGCGCATGACGGAGCGGCGCGCAAGGGGAGCGAAATCCCCTATATCGTGCATCCGATGGAGGTGGTCGCGATTGCCTCCACGATGACGGATGACCCGCAGGTGCTGGCCGCGGCCGCGCTGCACGACGTGATGGAGGATTGCGGCGTGACGTTCGACGCGCTCAGCGAGCGTTTCGGCGTGCGCGTCGCGGGGCTGGTCTGCGAAGAGAGCCAGCGCGCCTGCGGCGACCCCTGCCTGACGTGGAACGCCCGCAAGATGAGCGCGGTCAAGCGCATCTGCGGCGGGTGCCGCGCGACGAAAATCATCGCGCTTTCCGACAAACTGAGCAACATGCGCGCCATCAGCCGGGATTTTGCCCGCGACGGCGAAGAAATGTTCCTGAAATTCCATCAGCATGACAAGCGCCGCCACGCGTGGTATTACCGCAGCTGCGTATCCGGGCTGAGGGACGAGCTGGGCGAAACCGACGCGTGGCGGGAGCTTGACGCGCTGGTGGAGCAGGTGTTTGACGGCGTGGAAAGCCTCGCGCCGGACGACGCGGCGCTGCCGCACGGCGACGCGCGCGCGGTGTGAGCAAAATTACGAACAAAACCCGCGAAACCGCTTGACAAAATTCGTCATTTCCTGTATCATAAACGACTGGTTCAGAGACGGTCTGCGTCTGCCGAAGGCGGCGCATGTGCATGTCTATCATGGCGGCTTTTCGCCGCTTTTGCTTTGAAAGGGGTTGAACCTTCCATGGTCCGTGCGATTGTTGGCGCGAATTGGGGCGACGAGGGCAAGGGCAAAATCACCGATATGCTGGCCTCCGAGTCCGACATTGTGGTTCGTTTCCAGGGCGGCGCGAATGCCGGTCATACCATCATCAACGATTATGGCCGTTTTGCGCTCCATCTGCTGCCCAGCGGCGTGTGCACGCCCGGCGTGGTCAACGTGCTTGGCCCGGGCGTTGCGCTGGATATCGAGTTTTTCCTCAAAGAGCTGGCCGCTGTTGAGGAACAGGGCCTGCCCGCGCCGAAGATCCTGATTTCCGAGCGCGCGCAGGTGCTCATGCCGTATCATGTCGCGCTGGACTGCTACGAGGAAGAGCGCCTGGGCAAGAACTCCTTCGGTTCAACCAAATCGGGCATTGCGCCGTTCTACGGCGACAAGTTCCAGAAAATCGGCCTTCAGGTCTGCCAGCTCTACTATCCGGAGGTGCTGCGCGAGAAGCTGACGCACGCGCTGGATATCAAGAACGCGATGATTGTGAACCTGTATCACAGGGAGCCGGTCGATTTGGAGGCGCTGATTGCCAAGCTGACCGAGCTGGCCGAGCGCATCCGTCCGTTTGTGGCGGACACGGACGCCTACATGATGCAGGCGGTTCGCGACGGCAAGAAGATTCTGCTGGAGGGCCAGCTGGGCACGCTGCGCGATCCGGACCACGGCATTTACCCGATGGTCACGTCTTCTTCGCCGCTGGCGGGCTACGGCCCGGTGGGCGCGGGCGTTCCGGTGTGGAGCATCAAGGAAGTCATTGCGGTCACGAAGGCGTATTCCTCCTGCGTGGGCGCGGGCCCGTTTACGACGGAGTTGTTCGGCGACGAGGCCGAGGAGCTGCGCAAGCGCGGCGGCGACCGCGGCGAATACGGCGCAACGACGGGCCGCCCGCGCCGTGTGGGCTGGTTTGACTGTGTGGCGACGCGCTACGGTTGCGAGATGCAGGGTGCGACGGAAGTCGCGATGACGAATCTCGACGTGCTGGGCTATCTGGATGAGATTCCGGTGTGCGTGGCCTACGAGATGGATGGCGAGCGCGTGGACAACTTCCCCGTCACGCCGAAGCTGGAGCACTGCAAGCCGGTTTACGTCAAGCTGCCGGGCTGGAAGTGCGACACGCGCGGCATCACGAAGTTTGAGGATTTGCCGGAGAACGCGCGCCATTACGTCGAGTTCTTGGAGAAGGAAGTCGGCTGCCCGTTCAAGCTGATTTCCAACGGCCCGCGCCGCGACGAGATTATTTATCGGTAAGGGAACGGGGAGACGATAGGGGGACGCTGTCCCCTATAATCCCTGCCAAGAACCTGAGGTTCTTGGATTTCCCATTTCATTTATCGCAATGCGATGAATGGATGAAAATGATGTTCAAACCGCGCGAAGCGGAGAGGCGGGTTTGGACGGCAGCCCCAACGTATACCAATAAGGAGGAAACGACATGAAGCGGAGTGCGTCTGTGAATCAGAAAACGACGGTCGTGCTGTTTCCTTTTTTCCTGTTCCGTCGTCATTTTTGAGAAAGCCGCCGTTTTGGCGGCTTTCTTTTTGCACAGATGGGCGATTGACGGACGGGGGACGGATGTGTATAATATACAAAGATATACGCATAATATTCATCTCATATTCAACCTGACGGTGAAAGGGAGAGTGCGCCGATGGCAACTTTGATTCTGGAGGACGGCACCCGCTACACGGGTACGTTATTCGGCCATAAAGCTCCGGTGACGGGCGAGGTGGTCTTTACGACCGGTATGACCGGCTATCAGGAAACGCTGACCGATCCATCTTACTGCGGACAGATTGTCTGCATGACCTATCCGCTCATCGGAAACGTGGGTGTCAACGATATCGACAACGAGAGCGCGGGCGTGAAGATGCGCGGCTTTATCGTCTCCGAGCTTTGCGACGTGCCGAGCAACTGGCAGATGAAAAAGACGCTCGACCAATACCTCGATGAGCAGGGCGTCACGGGCCTTTACGGCGTGGATACCCGCGCGCTGACCAAGCATGTGCGCGTCTACGGCACGCTGCGCGGCCGCATCGTCGAGGGCGAAGCGACGGAAACCGACCTCGAGCTGGCCAAGTCGTTTGAAATGCACGACCAGGTGGCCAGGTGCACCTGCAGGGAAGCCTATGAAGTGGCGGGCGAGGGCAAGTATCACATCGCGGTGATGGATTTCGGCCTCAAGCGCGGCATTCTGCGCAGCCTGCACGACCGCGGCTGCACGCTGACGGTCTTTCCGGCGGATACGCCGGCGGAGACCATTCTCGCCTCCGGCTGCGACGGCGTGATGCTCACCAACGGCCCGGGCGACCCGGAGGATAACCCGAAGGCCATTGCGGCCATCCGCGAGCTGATGGGCAAAAAACCGGTGTTCGGCATCTGTCTGGGCCATCAGCTGATGGCGCTGGCGATGGGCGGACGCACGGTGCAGATGAAATACGGCCACCACGGCGCGAACCATCCGGTCAAGGATTTGGCGCGCGGCACATGCTCCGTCACGGCGCAGAACCACTGCTTCATGGTCGATCCGGAGCATCTGCCCGAGGGCGCGGTCGTCAGCCACGTGAACTGGAACGACCAGACCGTCGAGGGCGTGCGCTACACGGATAAGAATGCGTTCTCCGTGCAGTTCCATCCGGAAGCCTGCGGCGGCCCGCGCGAGACGGCGTATCTGTTCGACGATTTTCTGGCCATGGTGGAGAAGAGCAAGTAAGAGGGGGATACGAGCATGCCTAAGAATCCGAATATCCGCAAAGTGCTGGTCATCGGCTCCGGCCCGATTGTCATCGGCCAAGCGGCCGAGTTTGACTACGCCGGCACCCAGGCCTGCCGCGTCCTCAAGGAGGAGGGCGTGGAGGTCGTGTTGGTCAACAGCAATCCGGCGACCATCATGACCGATACCGATATCGCCGACAAGGTGTATCTCGAGCCGCTGACGGCGGGCTCGCTGGAAAAAATCATCGCCCGCGAGCGGCCGGACAGCCTGCTGGCCTCGCTGGGCGGCCAGACGGGCCTGAATCTGGCGATGGAGCTGGATGAAAAGGGCATTTTGCAGAAATACAACGTGCAGCTGCTGGGCACGAAAATCGATTCCATCCGCCGCGCGGAGGATCGCGAGGATTTCAAAAACATGATGCTCGCCATCGGTGAACCCTGCATCGACTCGGTCATCGTTCACGACGTGCAGAGCTCGGTGGATTTTGCCAACGAATACGGCTATCCGGTCATCGTGCGCCCGGCCTACACGCTCGGCGGCACGGGCGGCGGCATTGCGGAGGACGAGAAGCAGCTGCGTGAAATCTGCGCGGACGGCCTGCGCTCCTCCCGCGTGCATGAAAACCTCATCGAGCGCAGCGTCGCGGGCTGGAAGGAAATCGAATACGAGGTCATCCGCGACGGCGCGGGCAACTGCATCACCGTCTGCAACATGGAAAACTTCGATCCCGTCGGCGTGCACACGGGCGATTCCATCGTCGTCGCGCCGAGTCAGACGCTCCGCGACCCCGAGCACCAGATGCTGCGCAGCGCGTCGCTGAACATCATCAGCGCGCTGGGCATCGAGGGCGGCTGCAACGTGCAGTACGCGCTCAGCCCGGACAGCATGCAGTATTACGTCATCGAGGTCAACCCGCGCGTGTCTCGCTCCTCGGCGCTGGCCTCCAAGGCGACGGGCTACCCGATTGCCAAGGTCACGACCCGCATCGCGTTAGGGTACACGCTGGATGAAATCGTCAACGGCGTGACGGGGCAGACCTACGCGTGCGCCGAGCCGACGCTTGACTATGTGGTGCTCAAATTCCCACGCTGGCCGTTCGACAAATTTGTCTATGCCGACAAGCACATCGGCACGAAGATGAAGGCGACGGGCGAAATCATGGCCATCGGCACGAATTTTGAAAACGCGCTGCTCAAGGCCGTGCGTTCGCTGGAGATGGGCAAGGACAGCCTCGTCACCCCGTCTCTGGAGGCGCTCACCGACGACGAGCTGGAAGCCAAGCTGCACAGCATCGACACCGAGCGCTCCTTCGTCGTGGCGGAAGCGCTCCGTCGCGGCGTGACGATGGAGCACATCCACGAGATTACGAAAATCGATATCTGGTTCCTCAAAAAGGTGCAGAATATCGTCCGCATGGAGCAGAAAATCCGAGCGCTGGGCAGCATCGCCGCGCTGGACGCGGATACGATGATGGCCGCCAAAAAGATGGGCATGGCGGACAGCGCCATCGCGCGCTTTGTCGGCTGCAAGACGGCGGATATCCGCATGCTGCGCGCCCGTCTGAACGTGCAGCCCGCCTTCCGCATGGTCGATACCTGCGGCGGCGAGTTCGAGGCCGTCAGCCCGTATTTTTACAGCACCTACGGCACGGCGACCGAGGCAAAGAACAGCGGCCGCAAGACCGTCGTCGTGCTCGGCTCCGGCCCGATTCGCATCGGCCAGGGCATCGAGTTTGACTACTGCTCGGTGCACTGCGTCTGGGCGCTCAAGCGCGCGGGCTTTGACACGGTCATCATCAACAACAACCCCGAGACCGTTTCCACCGACTTTGATACCTCCGACCGCCTGTATTTCGAGCCGCTCACGCCGGAGGATGTGATGAACGTGCTGGAAATCGAGCAGCCGGTCGGCGTGGTCTGCCAGTTCGGCGGGCAGACGGCCATCAAGCTCGCCAAGGCGGTGCGTGAGGCGGGTTACAGCATTCTCGGCACGGATTTGGGCGACATCGACGCGGCGGAGGACCGCGAGCTGTTCAACGAGCTGCTGACCCGACTGGGCATTCCCCAGCCGAAGGGCACGACCGTCTTTACCGCGGACGAGGCGGCCAAGGCGGCGGCGGAGCTGGGTTATCCGGTGCTCGTGCGCCCGAGCTATGTGCTCGGCGGTCAGGGCATGGAAATCGCGTATGACGAGAAGCACATCCGCGAATACATGTCTATCATCAACATGAACGTGCAGGAACACCCGATTCTGGTGGATAAATACCTGCTGGGCCGCGAAATCGAGGTGGACGCGATTTGCGACGGCGAAAACGTGCTCATCCCGGGCATTATGGAGCACATCGAGCGCGCGGGCATTCACTCGGGCGACTCCATCTCCGTCTACCCGCCGCAGCATCTCGCGCCGCGCATTCAGCGCATGGTGACGGATTACACCATCAACATCGCGCGCAGTCTGCATGTGCGCGGCCTGGTGAACATCCAGTTCATCGAGTATGCGGGCGACCTGTACATCATCGAGGTCAACCCGCGTTCCTCCCGCACCGTGCCGTATATCTCCAAGGTCACGGGCATTCCGATTGTCGAGCTGGGCGTGCGCGCGTCGCTGGGCGAGAAGGTGCCGGAGATGGGTTTCGGCACGGGGCTGTATCCGCCCGCGCCGACGGTCGCGGTCAAGATGCCGGTGTTCAGTTTTGAAAAGCTGCCGGAGGTCGAGGTCAGCCTTGGGCCGGAGATGAAATCCACCGGCGAGGCGCTGGGCCTTGCGGAGACGGCGGAGGAGGCCTATCTCAAGGGCTTTGCCTCCACGAAGATGGCGATTCCGAAGCCGGAAGAGGGCGGCGTGCTGTTCTCCATCGCGGACCACGACAAGCGCGAAGGGCTTGAGCTGGCCGAAACCTTTGCGGCGCTCGGCTTTGAGATTTACGCCACGACGGGCACGGCGCACATGCTCAACCACAACTACGTCGGCGCGCAGCCCGTGCCGCGCCCCGGCGAGGACACGGACGAGCTGGCGAAGCTCTTCGATTCCGGCAAGATTCGCCTGATTATCGCCACGCCGACGCACGGCCGCGACCCGATGCGCGCGGGCTTCCGTCTGCGCCGCATGGCGGTCGAATACGGCATTGCCTGCGTGACGAGCATCGACACGGCAAAGCTGCTGATGAAGTGCGTGAAGCTGGGCAAGAAGGCGGAGGACGTGCCGCCGCTGGGGCTGCATGATTTGATTCTGTAAAGGGCGTTAGGGGGCGCTGCCCCCTATAACCCCTGCCAAGAACCTGAGGTTCTTGGATTTCCCACTTCTTATCGCTTCGCGATAAGGGGAAAAATAAGAAAAGCATGGTTTTCGTTCGAGTATGAACAAGAAAACCATGCTTTTTATATATTTTTTTATCGCGCAGCGATAAAATATGGGAGGTGCAGGAACCTCAGGTTCCTGCTGGGGTACGGGGCAAAGCCCCGCGCCGTTCCCCCACTAACCCCACCACGCACAGCGGCGCGAGCATCGGCGTGGTCAGGAAGAAGCGGAAATCCGTCGAGCTGGAGAGCACCGCGCACGTGGCGAGGTTGTAGGCAATCAGCATCGCGGGGAGCAGCAGCGCGGAGAGCGGCCGCCGACGGGCGAAGAGCACGCAGCAGACCATCACCAACATCAGCCCGAAACCGGCGTTCCACGTCAGCCACGCGAAAATCGGGCGGGCGCTCAGGCGGTTGAGCGCGCCGAGGATGCGGCCAAGCAGGTTGACGCGAGGCTGCGGCACGCCGAACATCGCGGCGGAAGCATCGACATACGGCGAAATCCGCCAATACGCGTCGCCGAACGGCCACATCGGCATCTGCATCAGATAGCCGAGCGCCTCAATCGCTAACGCAGGCTCTTTCACGGCGGCGCGGAGGGCGAAGCCGTAGACCTGCAAAAGCGTGTAGGGCTTGCTGAAGTAAATCGTGCCCGCGTACCACTTGATGTCGTTCCAGTCGCCGACGGAGTTGTGCTCCGCATAGACCGAGCGCGGCGCGACGTCCTCCAGAAACTCGACGGTTTCGTCGTCGAGCGATTCCGGCGCGCGGTCGTAGATGTTGGCGAGAATCGTCATCGGCACGCCGAAGGTCTCGTCGAGCTGCGTGCGCTGGCGCTCGACGCCGAACGCGCGGTACAGCGGCCCGCGAATGCCCAGCGTCATCAGCACGGCGAGGAGCAGCGCGGGCAGAATGCGTTTCCACCTTTTGGGCAGGGCAATCAGCAGCCATGCGCCCGCGGCCAGCGCCATCGCCACGCCGTTGTGGCGCAGAATGGCGCACAGGCTCAGCGTCGCGCCCAGCGCGAGACAGCGCACGGGCGAAAGGCTCTCGCCGCGGGAAAAATGCACGTCCAGCAGCTGCGCGCCCAGAAACAGCGCGGCAATCGCAAACGCGCAGTCCTTCCACGGGAAAGACATGATGTTGCCGATGGCCGGATTCAGGCACAGATATGCCGTGATGGCGGCGACAACGCCCTTGGGGATGCGCCAGCGCGTCAATACATCGGCGGTGTAGCCCACCGCCAGCGCATAGCACAGGCCCTGCACGGCCAGCACAAACGCGGGGGAATCGACCGGCTTCAGCAGCGCGGCGAGCAGCAGCGTGTGCAGCGCGGGGTGCCAATCCGTGTAGGGCATCAGGCCGTGAATCTGCTTCCACTGATACACCGTGTCCGACGAGAAGCCGCCGGGGTAATACGCAAGCAGATAGCAGGCGGAAACCAGCGCGCTCAGCGCCGCGGCGAGCCAAAACGCGCGGCGGCTGCGTTCGTCCGCCCGTTCGGGGATGTCGAGCTTTACGTTTCGGCAGGCCCTCGCGCCGAGCAGCAGTGCGGCCAGCGCCGCAAGCGCGATTCCCGCGAAAACGGGAACAGGCATCGCGTCGTGACGCATCAGCAGGGCGACGAACGCGATGTAGACCGCGACAAGCAGCGCCATCACGCCGTATGCGGCGGACGCGGCGGGGTTACTGCCCGTCCTTGCTTTCATGATAGCTCTCCTCGGTGTTGATGTTCCACAGCGCCGCCTTTTCGGGGTCGCCCGTGCGATAGAGACGCGAGGCCGTCAGCGCGGTGAGCATGGAGTGATCCATGTTGTTGTAGCGGTGCTGGCCGTTGCGGCCGATGCAGTAGAGGTTTTCGACGCCGCAGAGCCAGTCGCGCACCTTGTCCATATGCGCATACGAGCCGAAATAGGCGGGATACGCCTTCTTGACGCGGATGCGGATGCTGTCGCGGACGCTGTTCGGCTCGAGAATGCCGATGCGCTCAACCTCCTCCGTCGCCATGCGGATGAAATCGTCGTCGGACATCGTCCACATCTCGTCGCCCTCGTTGCAGAAGTATTCCAGCCCGATCCAAACGGTGTGCTCGGGGTCTTTGACCATGTAGGGCGACCAGTTGTTGAAAATCTGCATGCGGCCGATTTTGGCGCTGCGGTCGTGGATGTAAATCCAGCAGTCGGGCACGATGTTGCCCAGCGTTTTGAGTTTGGTCTCGTTTTTGATTTTCAGCTTGTCCACCAGCAGGCCCACCGTCATGAAATCGCGGTAGGGCAGGGAGACGGCGATATCCTTCACATCTTGGGGCATGTTCGGCATGGCTTCGGCCAAATCCTTGATGGGCATGCTGGAGAATACCGCGTCGCACGGGATTTCCGCGCGCACGCCGTCCGCCGTTTCGGTGATGACGCTCGCAATGCGGCCGCTTTCATCCCGCGTGAAGCCGACGGCGCGCGTGTTCATCTTCAGCTCCGCGCCCAGCTTTTGCGCGTCGGCGGCCATCGTTTCCCAGAACTGGCCCGGGCCGTATTTGGGGTAACTGAACCGCTCGATGAGCGAGGTTTCCACCTCGCCGCCCTCTTTGCGGAAGGGCTTGGTGATGGCGCTGGTGAATACCTTCATCAGCGAAAGACCCTTGACCCGCTGCGCGCCCCAGTCCGGCGCGATTTGGCTCGGGTGCACGCCCCACAGGTTCTCCGTGTAATGCTCAAAGAACATTTCGTAGAGCGGGCGGCCAAACTGGTTGATGTAGAAGTTTTCCAGCGAGGTGACGGGCAGTTTGTGCAGCCGCGCCGCCAGATAGCCGAAGCCGGATTTCATCGTGCGCGCAAAGCCCATGTTGATGAACGTCTGCGGCTTGACCGAAATCGGGTAATCGAAAAACTTTTGCAGATAGTAGATGCGCGAAACGCGGTGGCGCGAGAGCATCACGCGGTCAACCTGCTCGGGGTCGGGGCCGCCCGCGGCGAGCGGCACATCGCGCGAGAGAATGCGGTCGTCCATCGAAGGTGCGCCCTGCATCGGCATGATTTCCTGCCAGAGCGCGTTGACCTGCTCGTTTTTGGAGAAGAAACGGTGGCCGCCCAGATCGATGCGGCAGCCGTTGTGGCGCGCCGTGCGGGAAATGCCGCCGATTTCGCCGCTTTCTTCCAAAATGATGACGCGCAGATCGTCGCCGCTCTGCTTTTTGAGGTCGTAGGCCGCCGTCAGACCCGCAGGGCCTGCACCGATGATGATGACTGTTTTCATGGCTTTTGTTCCTTTTTTATTCCAGTTTTTTTCTGTAATCAGTGAATCGCAGAACGGAAGGGGAACGGACGCAATGCGTTTCCGTGTTTCCGTTTTTTACCCTCTTTATCGCGAAGCGATAAAGAATATGGGAAATCCAAGAACCTCAGGTTCTTGGCAGGGTTTGGGGCAAAGCCCCAACGTTCCCTTCGTCTCCTTACCGCGCTAAATATCGATAGAACCGGTGCTCGCGCACGTCGCGGCAGATGAAGTTGTCCGTGTCCGCGTCGGGATGCAGCACCGTGCCGAACGGGTCGGCGGAGAGGAAAATCGTGCCCGCCTCGCGTACCTTGTAAACGCCGCGGCGGAACTCCTCGAGCGGCGTGACCGCGCCGACGGCCAGTAAAACGCCCAGCAGCGCGGCGGAAACCCTGCGGCGCAAGCCGACGTGCTCCTCCGTCAAAAAACGAATCGCAAAGACGCATAGCGCGCAGAGGGCAGGGATGGACGCGCGCATGGAGAAATCCATGTTGTAGCCGATTTTGAACATCGGCGCCAGAATCAGCGAAATCTGCGTCAGCCAAAAGACACGGCTTTTCAGAAAGCGCGGCCCCATCACCAGAGACAGACACGCAAACTCGATGAGGTCAAATACAATCAGCAGCTTCACCGCGCCGCCAAGGGCCAAAGAGCCGATGTAGATGTCAAACCGGAGCGGCGCATTGCCGGAAGCCGCGTTGGCCGAAAAATACAGTGCAAAGACGGGGAAAAGCCCGAGAATCGCCAACACGTTGCGCCCCGTGAAGCATTCGCACAGCAGCGCCCAAAGGCCGCGCGCAAAGCCCCGCGCCAGAATCTGAATGACCAGACGACAGAGCGCCGTGCCGACGAAATACACCGCCAGCCCCATCAGCGGCAGGGGCGAAAAAGGCAGGGCCGCCAGCCCGATGAGGGCAAACGAACCGATGTCCTCCGGCGCGGCAAGCAGCAGCATCGTCGCCAGCCAGGCCGGCACGGCCTGATTGTAAACCCAGAACAGACAGGTCGTGTTGGATGAGAATTGGTAGCATTGCGCCCACCACTCAATCTGGTGCCGCCACGCCTCCGGATTGTAACGCGCCATCAGCACATCCATGCCCGAAAAGAGCACGAACACGACGAACGACAGACAGACCCTGCCGAGCGTCTGCACCCGAACGACGGAAAGCATCAGCAGGAACGTCAGCGCCAGAAACCAGACCGTCTGCGCAAAGAGCGCCGCGTTCGCCGCGGGCCAGAGCCATGACGCGCCCATCAGCGCGGCAAACAGCTTGCCGACCAGCGCGGGCAGAATCCAAAAACCGACGTAATAATCCAGCGCGTAAGGCGTGCCCTCGAAATACACGGGCCAGCTGTGGTTCAGCAGGTCGTGAAAGATGGCGTTGCGCCCGTAGTGATCCTCGTTTTGATAAAAACAGCCGCCGATGCCGGAAAAGAACGTCCATATCAGCGCGCAGAGCACGACAGCCAGCACCGCCGAAAGCGGCAGGGCGAAATCATCCTCCGCATCGCCGAACAGGCCGCGCGGGGCACGGCGTTGCCGCGTATAGAGCGCCAGCGCGCCGACGACCGCCGCCGCACAGGGGACGGAGACGAGCGGGCGCACCCACGTCAGCAGAAACGCGGCGGCGGGCAGAAGCAGCGTCGCCATCGCCGCACAGCGCAGCGCACGGCGGGAAAAGTGTACAGTCATGATGAATCCTTTTGAAACGATAAAATATCGCTTCTATTATAGCGCATCGCGCGGCAGTTGGCAAGGCGGGAAGAAAAAGCCAAAGCGGGCGAATCTGCGCGGGGTTTCATCCGTCTAATGGGTGAAAAGCAAACGAAAGGAGGATGCAAAATGAACCGACGGGCATTCGGCGAGCGGGTCACGGCCATGCAGGGCAGTTTGTACCGCGTCGCGGCAAGCTATCTGCGCGGGGAGAGCGACAGGCTCGACGCGGTGGCGGAGGCGGTTGCCAAGGCGTGGGAAAAGCGGCAGACCCTGCGGGATGAAGCGCTGTTCGCCACGTGGATGACGCGGATCCTGATTCGCGTCTGCGTGGATATGCAGCGCAGACAGAAGCGGATGATTCCGACTGAGGACGTGGCGGAAGGGCCGGCGGAGGATGGGAAAATCGCGGCGCTGCGCGAGGCGGTTGACAGCCTGCCGCAGAAGGCACGCACGATGATTGTGCTCCATTATATGGAGGGCTACGACGTGCGCGAAATCGCGAAGATGATGGGCACGACGAAGGGCGCGGTCTGCGCGGGTCTGGCGCGCGCAAGGGAAAAGCTGCGCGCCTATCTGGAGGAGGATGAACGATGAAGAAAGCGGAATGGCAGGCGGTCTACGCGCCGAAAGGCGACGCGCTGGAAAGGCGCGTCCGAACGACGCTCGACGGTTTGACGGACAGGCCCGAGCGCGCATACCCGAGACGGGCGGTTTTCGTCGCTGCGGCGCTGGTTTTGGCGCTCATTGCAGCGGCCGCCGTGGCGGCCGGGCTGACGCGCTCGGCCCGTTACGACGCCAAGCGGCTGGCGTATCAGACGCTGGAGGAAAAATACGGCTTTACGACGGATATGGAGAGCTTTTTCACCTGCACGGTGGACGAGCAGGACGGGCAGACTGTCGTCACCTGTCGCGCCAACGAGGACGTCGGGGATTTTGCGCAGAAGCTGGGCGATTACACCGTCGCGATTCGGGACGGTCAGGCCGAGGCAAGCTGGTCGGGCGACGGCGAGGCGGTCGGCGACGATTTTTCCTCCGACGTGTGGGATACGGCGCTGCTGGCACGCGGCATTGCGCGGCGCAAGGCGGGGGAAGAATGGTATGAAATCACGGGCGCGGCGCTTAAAACGGGAACGGATTTGAGCGATACGGAAGAAGAAACCGCGCTCGTGCCCGAAGGGCTGAGCGGCGCGCGGCTGATGGATGAGGATGAGGCCGACGCGGCGAAGGCTCGAGATGCGGTTCGGGCGAAATACGGCCTGACGGCGGAAAACCTTGCGCTTTTCGACGCGTGGGCGCTGTCGGCGGAGGGAAAGACACAAATCACGTTCGTGCCGAATATCCCACCGGAGGAGGATGGGATTCTGCTCGAAGCCGATTCGTCTGAAACCAATCGGGCATTTGCCCGACACAGCGAACGCATGGGCCGCTATACGGTGGAGCTGGGCGGCGACGGCGCGGTGCGGTCGGTCGGCTGGACGCACGACGGCGAGCCGATTCCGACGGTGACGGAAGCGACGTGGGGCAGGGCGAACGTTTACGGCGCGCAATGCCTGACCGAGCTTGCAAAGCTGCTGGCGGATCTGCGGGCGATTCGGGCGGAATATCCCGACGACGGCTGGACGCATACGCCGGAGGGCGACGCGCGGCTCGATGCGCGGATGATTGCGGCGGGGTTCAGCGCGGCGCGCTACAACCACGTCCTTCCCGATTCCGACATGCTGACCGAGCAGGATGCGCTCGCGCTGGCGCGGCAGGTGCCGGAAGGCGAGGGCGGGCTCTCGGCGGACGAACTCGACGATGCGGAAGCCGTGATCTATGCGGTCTGTACGAAGGAGGCGGGAAAGACGGTCTGGACGGTGTGGCACCATAATGCGGAAGGCATCTGCGCCGTCACGCTCGACGCGGCGGACGGCACGATTTTGGACGTCATCATCGATACGGGTCTGGCCGGAAACGGCTGAGCCTTGGGGGGCGGAAGCCCCCTTCTTTTTTGCCCGCGACGCGCATACCCTCGACGGGGTGAGCGTATGAACGGGGTTTTCTGCGTGATGATGCTCTCGGGGCTGGCTTACGCGGCGGCGACGGGGCGGGCGGATGCGGCGCAGCGCGCGCTGCTGGCCGGCGGCGGGGAGGCGGTCGCGCTGCTGACGAATCTGGCGGGCGCGTATGCGCTTTTCGGCGGGCTGCTGGGCGTTCTGCGGGCGGGCGGCGCGGCGGATGCGCTGGCGCGGGCGATGCGCAGGCCGCTTTCGCGCCTGTTCCGCTTTGCGGCGGGCGAGGAAGAAGCGCTGGGCGATATCAGCCTGAATCTGTCGGCCAACATGCTGGGCGTGGGCGGCGCGGCGACGCCCGTGGGTCTGGCCGCGATGCAGAAGATGGCGCGCGCAAACCCGAACGGGCAGGCCAGCGACGCGATGATTCTCTTTCTGGTCGTCAACACGTCGAGCGTGCAGCTGCTGCCGACGACGATGATTGCCCTGCGCGCGCAGGCGGGGGCGGCGAATCCGGCGGATATCGTGCTGCCCACGCTGCTGGCGACGGCGGTTTCGACGGCGTGCGGCATCGCGGCCTGCCGCCTGTTTGCGGGGAAGCGCGCATGAGCGCGCTGTTTCTGCCGACGCTCTGCGCCGCGGTCGTGCTGATGGGTCTGGCCGCGCGGGTGAACGTTTACGACGCGTTTGTGCGCGGCGCGAAGGAGGGGCTGGCGACGCTGGTGCAGATGGCGCCGTGCCTGTGCGCCGTGCTCTCGCTGACGGCGCTCTGGCGCGAAACGGGGCTGCTGGGCGCGCTGACCGAGGCGCTCGAGCCGCTGCTCGCGGCGCTGAACCTGCCCGTCGAGGCGGCCTCCGTCGTGCTGCTGCGGCCGCTCTCCGGCTCGGCGGCGCTGGCGGCGGTGAGCGACGTCATCCGCCAATGCGGCGCGGACAGCCGGGCTGCGCGGCTTTGCTGCATCGTCAGCGGGGCGAGCGAGACGGTGTTTTTCACCGAGTCGCTCTATCTGGGCTCGGCGGGGATCAGGCGCGCGCGCTACGCCGTTCCCGCTGCGCTGCTGGCCTATGCGGCGGGCGTGCTGGCGGCGGCGAATCTGGCCTGAAGGAAGAGGTAAAAAGCGGTTGAAACCGTGTCGGCGCTTGACAGAAATCGTCGAATCGAATACAATAATCCAAAGTGGTTTTATATGCTTTTGACATCGCTATGCGGGCTTTCCCGCCTGTGAAGGGAGGAAGGGGCCTTTTGGCCCTGATATCAACATGGATAATCGCTCAAGAGGGTTTCGCGCCGCCGCCGCTGTGGCGATGCTGGTTCTGCTGCTCGCCGTTTCGGCTTTCGCGATGGCAGAGGCCGACCCCATTCGCGTCTCCTCGCTCAGCGAGCCGCAGTCTGTCATTTCCGAGCAGGATGTTTCCATCACCATCAAGGTTTATAACAGCAGCCAGACGGATATGACCGAGGAAATCACGCTCTACGACCCGACGGGCGCGCCCGTGAGCAGCTACAACGGCTTGCAGGGCGAGCAGAGCGTGACCTATACCGGCACGTGGCACGTGACGCAGGACCAGATTCAGGAAGGCAAAATCAAGTATTACATTCAGTATAACTTCGATTCCGGCAACGGTTCGGATAAGGTTGTCCGCGCCGTGCCGGTGACCATCCAGACCGAGGCCGCCGCGCCCCAGCTGACCGCGACGTATACCCTTTCGCCGACCGGCGCGCGCAAGGGACAGAAGGTCAACGTGGAATACACCCTCTCCAACACGGGCAACATCGAGCTGCGCAGCATCGTTATCAGCAACGAGGGCATCAGCGACAAAAAGCTGACCGCGCCCTCCCTGTCCGTCGGCGAAAAGGTGACGCTTCAGGACAGCTTCACGATGGGCGACAGCGAGCTGGTCAGCAAGCCGACCGTGACCTATCAGGCCAGCGGCGACAGCAAGACCTATACCATCTCCGATATGGCGCGCAAGACCGTCACCCTCGCCCGGGACGGGCTGGAGGCGGCGCTCACCAGCGACGCGGGCGACAATGTTTACCCCGGCGAAAAGATTCACCTGACGCTGACGCTCAAGAACACGGGCAATAACGGTTACACCGGCCTGACCGCCACCCTGACGGACGGCACGGTGCTCGCCTCCGGCGTGGAGCTGGCTTCCGGCGCGACGTTTGAGCAGACGGTCGAATGGGCACCCGCGGAAAGCCGGACGATTGCCGCCGAGGTTGTCGGCACGAGCGACACGGGCGAGGCCGTCTCCGTCGCTTCTGAAGAATTGAGCATTACGACGCAGGACGCGAGTCAGGCGCTCGTGCTCGACGTGACCGCTCAGGCGCAGACCACCACGATTTTCAGCGAGCCGGCGGTTGTCCGCTTTGCCGTGCAGGTGAAAAACATCGGCCAGACCGACGCGGCGACCCTGACCGTGAAGGAAGCGGGCACGACCGTCGCGACGATTCCCTCCCTGCCCTCGGGCGAGAGCCGCACGCTCGTGTTCGATTTGGAGACGAGCATCGCGGGCCAGATTCAGTTTGAGGTTTCCGGCAAGGATGCGGCGGGCAACGACAAGGCGTACGATTCCAACATCATCTTCCTGACCTATGTCGAGCCGACGCCCGAACCGACGGCCACGCCCGAGCCGACCGCCGTGCCGCCGACCCCGACGCCCGAACCGACGGCCACGCCCGTGCCGACCATCGGCGATATCATTGCGCAGCATGTGAACCCCGTCGTGCTTTACACGATTGCGGGCGTGCTGGCGGCGGTCATCGTCGCGCTGGTCGCCGTCAGCAGCGTGAGCGGCGCGAAGCGTAAGAAGCGCATGGAGCAGGCCATCGACACCATCGAATTGTCGCCGGATGTGCGCGATTCCTTCGGCAAGCGCCGCCGCCGCGCGCAGAATGCGGCGGGCGCGAAGGCCGACAAGAAGGCCGAGAAAAAGGCCGACGAAAAGAAAGATGATAAGGTAAAGGACGAAAAGGCCGAGGCGCAGATTGTGCCCACGCCCGATTTTGAGCCGGATGCGTTTATCGCGTCCGCGCCGAATCGCGCCGCGCAGACCGCCGAGCCGCGCAAGGCGGATGAGGGCGAAACCCACCGCCGCCGCGCACCGCAGGATGTGCCGACGGATAAGACGCTGCGCGTCGCGCCCGTCGAAGAGCGCCCCGAGTTTACGCCGCAGGGCAAGGTGGATGATTCCAAGACCCGCATCTTCGGCAAGCTCGACGTGGAAAACGCCGTGAAGGAAGAGCAGAAGAAGGTCGAGGAAGCGCCCAAGGCCGCGCCCGCCGAACCCGCGCCCGAGGCGGGGCAGGAGACCATCCGCCTGAGCGGCGAGGATGTGCAGAAGCTCAAAGCGCAGGTTCGCGAGGACCACTTCGGCGTGAAGGGCAAGAAGCGCGACGAAATCAAGCCGATGAAGAAAAAGAAGGGCCTCTTCGGCCTGAGCAAAAAGAACGACGACGACGATTTCCTGATTGACCCCGACGACGGCGGCGATGAGGACGACGATCTGTTCGAGTAAAACGGGCGAGCCTCTTTCCTGCGGGAGAGAGGCCCGTCTTTTATGTAGACAACGCAAAGAAAGCGTGTTATAATCAATCGTAATTTTTTCGGAAAGGAGCAGACATGTTCGAGGGATTTTCACAGGAAGCGCTCGACTTTCTGAACGATATTCGGTTCAACAACAACCAGACGTTTTACGAGGCGAATAAGGCGCGCTACGAGCGGTATGTCAAGCAGCCGATGCGCGAGCTGAGCGACGAGCTTGCGCCCGTCGTGCAGCTCATCGACCCGAAGCTGGATACGCGGCCCGGGCGCACGATGTCGCGCATCCGCCGCGACACGCGCTATACGAAGGATAAATCGCCGTTTCGGGATCACGCATGGCTGGGCTGGCGCTACCCGGGCGAGGGGCGCGGCGAAGGCTTTCACATGTATTGGGGCTTCGGGCCGGACTGGCTGGGCTGGGGCTGCGGCTGCTATTACACCGATAAGCCGCTGATGGATGCGCTTCGGCTGCATATCCGCCGCGAGCCGGAGGACGTGCGCCGCTGTCTGGATGCGCTGGGCGGGCGGTTTGAGCCATACGGCGAGGATTACAAAAAGCTGGCCGTGCCGGACGATGCGCCGGAGGATCTGCGCTTTTTATACATCAAAAAGTATTTTGGCTATGAGCACAACGGCACGCAGTCGGACTGGGCGCTTCTGCGCACGCGCGGCATGGCGGATGCAATCGCCGCCGACCTGTCGCGGATGGCGCCGCTGCATGGCTTGATGCGGCGCATGCGCACACAGGCGGAGCAGGCCGCAGAGGAAGCGGTGCGCGAGCGGGAAGCGAAAGAGCGCGCGGACGCCCAAGCGGCTGCGGTGCAGCCCGCAAAGCTTGTCGTCCGTTCCGCCGACGAGTTTGAGTTTTAAGGGGGACGTTGGGGGCGCTGCCCCGAGTCCTGCCAAGAACCTGAGGTTCTTGGATTTCCCCCATATTGATTGCTTTGCAATCAAGAAAACATAAGAAAATTTCATCTTTTTCTTATGTTGGACGATTAAAATAGTACAGAGATTTTATATTGATTGCGCAGCAATCAATAAGTGGAAGGTGCAGGGAACTCAGTTCCCTGCCGGGGTTTGGGGCAGCGCCCCAAAAAAGGAGAAACTTATGAATCTTTTCATCGAGTCGCTGAAAGCCCTGCTTTTCGGTATCGTGGAGGGCATCACCGAATGGCTGCCCATCAGCTCCACGGGTCACATGATTCTGCTGGATGAGTTCATTCAGCTGCAAATGTCCGACGCGTTCAAATCGATGTTCGAGGTGGTCATCCAGCTCGGCGCGATTCTGGCGGTCGTCGTGCTGTATTTCCCGAAACTCTGGCCGTTCAAAAAGCCGAAGAAGGGCGAAGGGGTCGTCGGCCTGTTTAAGCCGGATACCGTCATGCTCTGGGTCAAGGTCGTCGTGGCCATTCTGCCCAGCGCGATTGTCGGCATTCCGTTTGACGACTGGATGGATGCGCACCTGCATAACGCGCCTGTCGTCGCCGCGATGCTGATCCTCTACGGCGTGGCGTTCATCCTCGTCGAGAAACACCAGAATACGCGCCGACGCGCCCGCATCCAAAACGTCGAGCTTATCGATATGCGCATGGCTCTGATGATCGGCCTGTTTCAGGTGCTCTCGCTCGTGCCCGGCACGAGCCGCTCCGGTGCGACGATTCTCGGCGGCATTCTGATGGGCTGCTCCCGTGCGGCGGCCTCCGAATTCAGCTTCTTCCTTGCCATCCCGACAATGGCGGGCGCAAGCCTGATTAAAGTGCTCAAGTTCGGCCTGTCCTTCACGTCCGAAGAGCTGCTGATTCTGGGCATCGGCTGCGTCAGCGCGTTTGTCGTCTCCATCATCGCCATCAAGACGTTCATCGGCTACATCAAGCAGCATAGCTTTACCGCGTTCGGCTGGTATCGCATCATCCTCGGCGCGCTGGTGGCCGTCTACTTCCTGCTGAAATAAGGGGGCAATATCATGAATCACTGCATCATCGCGAAGTTCAACGCGTCCGTGACGGATAAACCCGCCGCGATTGCAAGCGTAAAGGCGCTGTTTGCGAGCGCCGCGCCTGTCGAAGGCGTGCATGGAATCACGATTCAAGAAAACTGCGTCGCGCGCGATAACCGCTATGACCTGATGATTGTCGTGGAGATGGATAAGGCGGCCCTGCCGAATTGGGACGCGTCCGAGATTCATCACCGGTGGAAGGAACAGTTCGGCGGTATGCTCGAGAAGAAAGCGATTTTTGATTACGAGGATTGAGCCACTATAAAAAATCCGGCAGATTGCGGTCTGCCGGATTTTTGTGTGTGTTCAATATGGAAAACTTGCGTCTCACCCCAAAAAGTACGGCGGGATAATCCGCATGGCCCGAATCAGCACCAGCGCGCAAAGGTGGAGGGGATAGGCCGCGTAGAAGAAAAGCGTCAGCGCCTTGCCGCGCGGGCCGGGCCTGCCGTTATAGAGCAGAATCGGGATGGCCGAGAGCATCGCGCAGAGGGAAACCGTCACCCACGGGCGCGCCACGCCCGAAAGCAGCAGGGTCAAAGCATACAGCAGCGTCAGCAGCACCGTGAACAGGGCCTGACGCTTTTTATTGTCGCCCGCGCAGGCGTAGGCCAGACACAGCGCCACGCCCAGCCAGCCGTAGCTCACCTGGGACGCCATTGCCAGCAGCATCAGCGTCAAAATCGCCAGCGCGCACGGCAGGGGACGGGCGGCGAGCGCTTTGGCCGCATACAGCGCCATCAGCCCCAGCAGCAGCGAAAAGACGACGTTTTGCTCCATCGCGCTGGAAGCCCGACCGAAAATCAGCAGGTCAAACGGGATTTCCGAAACGCAGGCCAGAAGCAACAGCCGCCGCGCATAGGCGCGGATATCCCGCGTGTGGCGGAAGCCCTGCACGAGCAGGAAGCAGTAAAGCGGAAACGCCAACCGCCCGATGCAGCGAAACGCGCTTGCGGACGGAAACAGCGCCAGCCCCGCGTGGTCGATGCACATGCAGACCAGCGCAATCAGGCGCAGAGCAAACGAGGACAGAGCGCGTTCCCTCCTTTCTGAAAACGGAGCGTTGCTTTCCAAAGCAGTTTCAAGCTTCCCTATCATACAGCAGCGTGCAATCCTTTGTCAATGTTCGTAAATGCAGCCGAACAAAAACGAAAAACTGCGCGTCTTGAGCCGAAAAGTGCGGAAATGAGATTGCAAACACGAACATTTGATGATATAATGCGAATGCTGTTTTGATTTTAAGCCGAGCTTTTGAAAACGCGCAAGGAGGAACAACCATCATGAGCCGAGTCAGAAGAATTTATGCGGAAAAGCGCCCCGGGTATGACGTGGCCGCCCGCCAGCTCTGTCAGGAGCTGCGCGAGGCCCTTGGCACGGATGCGATTGCCCGCGTTCGCATCTTCCAGCGTTACGACGTCGAGGGGCTTTCCGACGCGGCGTTTGAGAGCGCCCGCGGCATCATCTTTTCCGAGCCGAACGCCGACGTGCTCTATGATGAAAACCTGCCCGCGCTGGATGCGCAGCTGCTCGCGGTGGAATATCTGCCCGGCCAGTATGACCAGCGCGCGGACAGCGCCGCCCAGTGCCTGCAGCTGCTCAGCCCGGAGCAGGCGCGGCCGAAGGTCGCCTGCGCGAAGGTCTACGCCGTCGAGGGCGTGACCCGCGAGATGATGGATGCGATTGCGCACCACGTCATCAACCCCGTCGAGGCGCGCCGCGCGAGCATGGAAAAGCCGGAGACGCTGGCTTTGCAGACCGAAGCGCCCGCCGACGTGGCGATTGTCGAGGGCTTCACGCAGATGGATGACAAGGCGCTCGCCGACATGGTGGCGCGCATGGGCATGGCGATGAGCGCGGAGGATTTATGCTTCTGCCGCGATTATTTCCGCGACACCGAGAAGCGCGATCCCAGCGTGACCGAACTGCGCGCCATCGATACCTACTGGTCGGATCACTGCCGCCACACGACCTTCCTCACCGCCATCGACGACATCGCGTTTGACGACGGCAAATTCACCGCGCCCGTCAAGGCGGCCTACGAGCTGTATATCGACACGCGCAAAGACGTTTACGGCGCGCGCAAGAAGGATATCTCGCTGATGGATATGGCCACGCTCGGCGCGAAGGCGCTGCGCAGGCTGGGCAAACTCGACGACCTCGACGCTTCCGACGAAATCAACGCCTGCTCCATCGTCGTCACCGCGAATGTGGACGGCAAAGACGAGCCGTGGCTCATCATGTTCAAAAACGAGACGCACAACCACCCAACGGAAATCGAGGGCTTCGGCGGCGCGGCAACCTGCCTCGGCGGCGCAATCCGCGACCCGCTTTCCGGCCGCAGCTATGTCTATCAGGCGATGCGCATCACCGGTTCGGGCGACCCGCGCACGCCGTACAGCCGCACCCGGGCGGGCAAGCTGCCCCAGCGCCGCATCACCACGACCGCGGCGCAGGGCTATTCCAGCTACGGCAACCAAATCGGTCTGGCGGCGGGCAAGGTGCAGGAGTATTATCACCCGGGATTTGTCGCCAAGCGCATGGAGCTGGGCGCGGTCATCGCCGCGACCCCGCGCGACCATGTGCGCCGCGCGCAGCCGGAGGCGGGCGATATCGTGATGCTGCTCGGCGGCCGCACGGGCCGCGACGGCTGCGGCGGCGCGACGGGCTCTTCCAAGGCGCACAACGCGCAGTCGCTGACTACCTGCGGCGCGGAGGTGCAGAAGGGCAACGCGCCGACCGAGCGCTGCATCCAGCGTCTGTTCCGCCACGCGGAGTTTGCGCAGATGATTAAGCGCTGCAACGACTTCGGCGCGGGCGGCGTGTGCGTGGCCGTCGGCGAGCTTGCGCCCGGTCTGGTCATCAAGCTGGACGCCGTGCCGAAAAAGTATGAGGGTCTGGACGGCACGGAGCTGGCGATTTCCGAATCGCAGGAGCGCATGGCCTGCGTCATCGAGCCGAGTATGCTGGAGCGCTTCAAGCAGATGGCCTATGAGGAGAATCTGGAGGCCACGCAGGTGGCCGTCGTCACCGAAGAGGCGCGTCTGGTGATGCACTGGCGCGGCAAGACGATTGTCGATCTCTCCCGCGCATTTCTGGATACCAACGGCGTGACCCAGCACGCCGAAGCGGAGGTCGCCGCGCCGGACGAGGCCGCGCCGTACCTCACCCAAAAGCCTGATTTCGCGAAGAACCGCACCGTGCGCGAGGCGTGGCTGGCGATGCTTTCCGACCTGAACATCTGCTCGCAGAAGGGGCTTGTCGAGCGGTTTGACGGCACCATCGGCGCGGGCACGATTCTCGCGCCCTACGGCGGCGTATACCGCGACAGCCCGAACGAGGCGATGGCCGCGCTGATTCCCACGGCGGGCGAAACGACCACGGCCACGCTGATGAGCCACGGCTATGACCCCGACCTGAGCACGTGGAGCCCGTTCCACGGCGCGGTTTACGCCGTCACGGAGTCGCTGGCGAAAATCTGCGCGGCGGGCGGCGACGTTTCCCGCGCGCGGCTGACCTTTCAGGAATATTTTGAGCGGCTGAACAAAAACAAGCTCAGCTGGGGCAAGCCCGCGGCGGCGCTGCTCGGCGGCCTGAGCGCCCAGCTCGGCTTCGGCACGGCCTCCATCGGCGGCAAGGACTCCATGAGCGGCACGTTTGAGGATATCCACGTTCCGCCGACGCTCGTCTCCTTCGCCGTGGGCATGGCAGACGCGCGCGACGTCGTTTCCACCGATCTCAAGGGCGCGGGCCATCGTCTGGCGCTGCTGACCCTGCCGACGGATGACGCGCTTGTGCCCGAATACGACAAGGCGCTGATGCTCTACGAATCGCTGCATCGGGCGATTCTGCGCGGCGACGTGCTCAGCGCGCACACGGTCGGCCGCGGCGGCATTGCGGCGGCGGTGACGATGATGGCGCTGGGCAGCCGCATCGGCGTGAATCTGACGGATGTGGAGGAGGACGCGCTATTCCTGCCCGCCTACGGCGGCATTGTGGCCGAGCTGAAGGAGGGCGCGCCCGTTCCGTCGGGGCTGCGCGAAATCGGCGTGACGACCGAAAGCGCGACGCTTACCGCCTGCGGCATGAACCTGAGCCTGTCGGAAGCGCGCAGCGCGTGGAGCGAGCCGCTGGAAACCGTTTTCCCGACCGACGCGAAGGCCAAGCACACGACCGCGCCGTTCATCCCCTATGAGAAGCGCAGCACCGCGCGCCCGAAGCTCCAAATCGCCAAGCCGCGCGTGTTCATCCCGTCCTTCCCCGGCACGAACTGCGAGCTGGACAGCGAAAAGGCGTTCCGCCGCGCGGGCGCGGAAACGGATGTGTTTGTTTTCCGCAACCTGACCGCCAAGGGTATCGAGGAATCCGTTGAGGCGCTGGCCAAGGGCATCGACCGCGCGCAGATTGTGATGCTGCCGGGCGGCTTCTCGGCGGGCGACGAGCCGGACGGATCGGGCAAGTTCATCGCCACCGCACTGCGCAACCCGCGCATCATGGAAGCGATTATGAACCTGCTGAACAAGCGCGACGGCCTGATGCTGGGCATCTGTAACGGCTTTCAGGCGCTCATCAAGCTCGGGCTTGTGCCGTATGGCGAAATCCGCACGCTCGGCGAGGATGACCCGACGCTGACCTACAACACCATCGGCCGCCACGCCGCCACGCACGTGCGCACCGTCGTCTCCTCCGTCAAGTCCCCGTGGATGGCGGGCGTGAACGTCGGCGACGTGCATCAGGTCGCGATTTCCCACGGCGAGGGCCGCTTCGTCTGCCGCGAAGCCCAGCTCAAGCAGCTGGTGGCGAACGGCCAGATTGTCACGCAGTATTGCAACCTCGACGGCGTGCCCGCGGTGAAAATGCCCGAAAACCCGAACGGCTCGTATTGGGCGGTCGAGGGCATCTGCTCGCCCGACGGCCGCGTGCTCGGCAAGATGGGCCACAGCGAGCGCATCGGCGATAACGTCGCCAAGAATATCCCCGGCGAAAAGAATCAAAAGATTTTTGAATCCGGCGTGGGGTATTTCAAGTAACTGAATGAAGATTTGAAAGGCACACCGTGCATGTTTCGCGCGATGTGCCTTTTTTATCAAACTTTTCGCGCCTTGACGCGTATATCAAGTGAAACGGATTTCAACGATTCGGCGAAAGGGGGAACAAAAGAATGGAAGCGAGCGAATTTGCCCGCGCCGCGGAGGAAAACATGCAGAGCCTGTATCGGCTCAGCGTGAGCATTCTGCATACGAGTTACGACGCGCAGGATGCCGTTCAGCAGGGGCTGCTGCGCGCGTGGGAACGGCTGGATACGGCCAGACCCGAACAGTTTCGCGCATGGCTGACCCGCATTGTCATCAACGAATGCCACAACATCCAGCGAAGGCGCATGCGCGTCGTGCCCGTCGAGCAGATGCCCGAAGGCGTTGCGCCCGACGATTTGACCGCCGCGGAAAACGAACTGAGGGGCGCGATTGAGAATCTGCCTGAAAAGCTGCGTGTGCCGCTGCTGCTGCGCTGTATGGAGGGCTATTCCGAAAAGGAGATTGCACAGACGCTCGGCGTGCCGGTAACAACGGTGAAAAATCGGCTTTTTCGTGCGAGACGCGCGGTGCGGGCCAAGATTGACGGGGAGGTGACGTTTGCGTGAAGCGGGTGATTGACGAAAAGACGCTCAGACGGCTGTATCCGCCGATGGATGCGGCGTTTGAAGCACAGATGCGGCAAACCCTGCGCAGCCTGCCCACAAGGCGCAGACCAAGAAGCGTGCGGCGCAAACCGGTCACGGTTTTGATTGCGGCGGCGCTGCTCGTTTTGATTGCGGCAACGGCGCTGGCAATTGCGGCGCTCAGCGGCTTTTTCGCCGAGGTGCGGGAGCTTCCGCTGGCAAGCAGTTACATGGAAAACTGGTCGCTCAGCGAGAAGGAAGCCGTGGCCGAACTGTTGCTCAAGTATGATTTGGAAGAGGATGACGCCGAGTGGGCCGCCGCACTGCAAGCGAACGGCGCAAAGAAGCGGGAAGCGGCGCTGGATGCGCTGTTCATCGGTCATTATGCGGCGACTGCCGGAGGAAAACGGCATATTTCGCTGCACAGCATCATGCAGCAGGAGCTGGGCGAACTTGACCCCGAATGGAGTCTGGAACAGAAGGCTGCTTATTCTGAACTGGAAAATGAATTTGAGCTGGGCGGCTATGATGAGGATGTCAACCTCTTGCCGGACGAAAACGACATTTCGTGCGAGGAAGCTGTTCAGATTGCCAAAGAAGCGATTCGGGAAGCGTTCGGTTTTACGGCTGAACAGATGGAAAGCGCCGAGCTGGCGGAATTGAGCTTTGCGGTGCATCGTTCCGAGTTGGGCGTGAAGCCGCCGTATTATACCGTATATCTGACAGTCTGTGACGAAACGGGCACGTGGCAGACCGAGAGCGCGTGCATTTCCGGCGCGGGCGATGTGCTCACAAGCGTGGACGGTTATTGGGGTGTGGAATCGCCGCAAGAAGCGGCGGCTGCGTATCATCATTCGGATACGTTGGAGCAGGACGATGAACGCGAACTGGCGCGCCATGAACAGACGATCACGATGATTGAACCGCAGATTGTAATTTGGGAAAATATGCGGATTGACGAGCTGCTGACGCTGCAAAACGGAACGGTTTTGCTTGCAGGGCAGGAGCTGGCGGAAAATAACAGGGATACGCGCTGTGCGTTTGCCGCCTGTGTGGATGAAAACGGCGAGATTCTCTGGCGAGCAACGATTGACGCACAGGAAAACGAGTATTGCGGCGTTTCGGGCGCCATGCAGCTGGAGGATGGGCGGATTCAGCTGATGCTCAACCGAAATCGCGAGGTCGAGCATGCATTTGAATACGAGCTTTATGAGCTGGCGACGCTGAGCGGGGACGGAAAGCTGCTGGAACGACGGCAGCTTCCGTCGGCCGATGTGCTCAGCGGGATGGATGCGGGCAGTCAGGAGACGCTTTTCAGCGAATCGGGGCACGGCGGCATGTTGGTCAGCGGCTGGGTCGGGCCGAAGAGTCTGCCGTTTTACGCGCAGCTGGATGAAGACGGCGGCGTGGTTTTCCGGCTGGATTTGAGCGATATGCGGAAGTATATTCCGTCGCTGTATGCGACACGGGACGGTTATGTGCTTGTCGGCTGGGATGAATCGACGCAAAGAACGCTGATGATTTTTTACGACATGCAGGGCAGAAAAATTCGAGAAGCGGGGGAGAATGCGCTGAGCGCAGGCTTCCATGTGACGAACTTGTATCCGCAGGCGGACGGCACGATGTGGGCAACGGATGATTCGATGACGGCGGTGAACAAACAGCAGCTGATTCACCTAGATGAAAACGGCTGTATGTTTGAGGAATATGTCATCAGCGAGAACACGGGCGCGTCGGCGTCGCGGGAAACGTTTATGCGTATCGGCGGTTCGGTCGCTCTGTTTAACCGGCATCGGATAAGCACAGATGAGCAGGAATCAGCCCGCCATTTTGGGCTGATGTATCTTCGCGACGGAAAGGCGGAGGAAATCTGTGTCCGCGGGATGGACGGCAGAAATTCGGAATATCCCGTGCCGATGGTGGCGGCATTTTCGCCTGAAAGTAAGAAAATGCTTGTGGCACAGACAAGCAAACGGAAATATATTGCCGAGACGGCGGAATTTACAGAAGTTCATTCTCAATGGGCAATTACGAAACTTCCGTAAGACAACAACACCCCTCCCGACATTCGTTCGGAAGGGGCTTATTGTTTGCTCGCAGGGAACAGCACGAAACATCCGTGTGCGAAGCTTTTGGTTTTTGCAAATTGCGGCGCAGGCGCGGTCGGCCTCGGGCTGCTTTTTACGCTTCATCCTTCGTATCGGCTTCGGGCAGCTTATCGCTCTGCGCCACGGCGCGGCAAAGCTCGAGCATCAGCCGCTGGGCCTTGGACGAGCAGCCGTTGGCGATGGAGGCGATGGTCATGCCGAGCGATTCCGGGCCGGAGGCGGGGCGCTGCTCAAAATCCTCGCCCATCAGGCAGCCGTTGAGCAGGGACGTGAGCGAAACGCCGAAGATGACGGCAATCTGCGCCAGCATTTCCAGCGACGCGGGGCGCTCGCCGCGCTCGAGGCGGCCGAAGTGGAGTTGAGAAATCTTGAGACGGTCGGCGGCTTCTTCCTGAGTCAGACCCAGCTCCGTGCGCGCGGCGCGGATGTTGCGGCCGATGGCCTTAAATGAAACGTGCATTCCGAGTTCCTCCCGACAAGTTGATGATATAAATATCATATCCCGAAAGGCCCAAAATGAACACATCCAATTATGTTGTTTTATGTCGGATTGGATAAATGTCGGAAATTATTTCGTGCGGTGCATCGGCGGCAGGGTCTCTTCGTTAATCAGCGAGGTGAACGTGCGCAGGATGATGCGGATATCGACCCATATCGTCCAGTTTTCGATGTAGGCGATGTCGCAGTCGATGCGCCCGCGGATGGAGGTGTCGCCGCGATAGCCGCTCACCTGAGCCAGCCCCGTCATGCCGGGCTTGACCATGTGGCGAATCATGTAAAGCGGCACTTCGTCGCGGAACTGCTCGACAAAGTGGGGAATCTCCGGCCGCGGGCCGACGATGCTCATGTCGCCCTTGAGCACGTTGATGAGCTGGGGCAGCTCGTCGATGGAGAGCTTGCGAATCAGCGCGCCGAAGAAGGTGCGGCGGTCGTCCTCATTGGTGGACCAGGCGCTGTCCTCCGTGTCGTTGGTGCGCATGCTGCGGAACTTGAGCATTTTGAAAGGCTTCTTGTTTTTGCCGATGCGCGTCTGCGTGAAGAAAACCGTGTCGTGGGTGGAGAGACGCACACCGATGGCCACGACGAGCATCAGCGGGGAGAGCAGAATCAGCGCCAGCGACGAAATCACGATGTCAAACAGCCGCTTGATGAACGCGTTGTAGAGCCGGTTGAGGGGGATATCGCGGATGCCGATCATCTGGATATCCTCAAACTTGCTGGTCACAATCTGGTAGCTGATGCGCTCCTCATAGCAGGGGATGATGCGCAGCGGCACGCCGTATTTTTCGCACAGGCTGATGATTTTGTCCAGCCGGATGTATTCGTGCGCGGGCAGGGCGATGATGGCCTCGTCCGCGGGCGTGGCGGCGAGCACGCTTTCCAAATCGTCGTAACCGCCCAGACGTTTGCTGCCCGGCTCATAGGCCCACGCGGCGACATAGCCGACCATGTGGTGGCCCGCTTCCGGCTGGGTCAGCACGGTGGCGGCGTAGCGCTGGGCCGTCGGGCCTTCGCCGATGAGCAGCGTGTTGCGCTGATAAATGCCGCTGCGGTGGAGCGCGGAATAGACGCGCAGCACGATGTAGTGCTTCGCGCCGATGAGCACCGTGTTGATGATGGCAGCGATGAACACGGCCAGGCGCGAGACGCGCGGCAGGTTGACCAGAAACAGCACCGACAGCGTCAGCCCCGCGCAGACGATTTCGCAGAGCATTGTGCGCTGAAGCAATTTGGTGTAGCGGCGGTAGAGGTTCATCTGCGGGTAGAAGAGCAGGCTGTAAATCACGTAATGCAGCAGCGCCGAGCACAGGCCCATCAGGCTGTACGTCGTGAAGCTGTAATTGAAAATGCCGGGCAGAACGTAAAAGCGGATGAAATACGCCGCGATGAAACCGATATAGCTGAGCGCCGCCGTCAGCAGCGTGTGCGCACGGGCGGAGAGATGAGATGAATCCATAGGCTGCTCCTTTCGGGCAAGCATGTCAAAATGATTATCTCATATTATAACAGAACAGAGAAACGCTGTCCAGCGGGGGAGAAGAGGGAGAAAAAAAGGGATTCCCAAGAAGTTTGGGAATCCGAAAGCTCAGCAGTCGCTCAAAATCTTTCCGTCGATGGAAAGCGTCACCACGCGCCACGGGATGAACTTGCCGCTGGCCTTCAGCGCGTTCTTCGCCGCCGCCTCGATGCCGCCGCAGCAGGGCACTTCCATGCGCACGACCGTCAGGCTCTTCACGTCGTTGCGGCGCAGAATCTCGGTCAGCTTTTCGCTGTAATCCACCATGTCCAGCTTCGGGCAGCCGACCAGCGTCACGCGGCCGCGGATGAAATCCCGATGGAAATTGCCGTAGGCGTAGGCCGTGCAGTCCGCCGCGACGAGCAGGTTTGCCCCGTCGAAATACGGCGCGTGAATCGGCGCAAGCTTGATTTGAACGGGCCACTGGCGCAGCTGGGAGGGCATGTCCCCGCCTGTCGGCGCGGCGTCGCGCGCGTCCGCCGTCATGTTGAACTGGCGGATGCGGCTGCCCGGGCACCCGCCCGCGTGCGCGGCCTGCTGTTCCTGCTTGCGTGCCTCCATGTGCACGGCCACGGCGGCCTCGTCATACGCCGCGGCCTCGCGCTCTTCAAAGGTAATCGCGCCCGTCGGGCAGACGGGCAGACAGTTGCCCAGCCCGTCGCAGTAATCGTCGCGGATGAGTTTGGCCTTGCCGTTGACCATCGCAATCGCGCCCTCGTGGCAGGCGTTCGCGCATGCGCCGCAGCCGTTGCAGCGCGCTTCGTCGATATGAATAATCTTGCGAATCATCAAAATCACTCCAAATTTTCTTGATTGTCGGGATTCAGTATAGTATCATAAGCGGGAAAAGTATGTTGTACTTCCAACAAAACGACGACACGGCAGGAGGAAAAACATGGACGTCAGGGATTTTCCGCTCGAAAACACGCCCGTTTTTCGCGGCGCGGATGCGGCGCAGATACAAAAAATGCTCGACGAGCTTTCGCCGGGCATCAAAACCTATGCGCGCGGGGCAACCATTTGCCATGCGGGGGAGACGACCGCCACGATGGGCGTCGTGCTCTGGGGCCGCGCGACCATCGAGCTTTGCGACGCGTGGGGCAACCGAAGCATCATCGAGCGGCTTGAGCCGGGCGAGGTGTTCGCCGAGGCGTATGCCTGCCTGCCCGGCGAGCCGCTGATGGTCTCCGTCACGGCGGATACCGCTACGCGGGTCATGCATGTGGATATCGGCCGCCTGCTGGAGGGAGGGCAGGGCCTTTCCGCCGAGCAGGCGCTGCTGCTCCGCAACCTGCTTCGCATCACGGCCAAGAAAAACGTGACGCTCTCCCAGCGGATGATGAATATCTCCGCCCGAACGATTCGCGCGCGGCTGCTGTCCTATCTCTCCCAGCAGGCCATCCGCACGGGGAGCAGTCGCTTCACGATTCCGTTTAATCGGCAGGAATTGGCGGATTATCTCGGCGTGGAGCGCAGCGCGCTGTCGGCGCAGATGAGTAAAATGAAAGAAGAGGGCCTTATCGACTATCGGAAGAATGAGTTTGAGGTGCTGTGAAAACGGGGAGGCGTTTTGCGCCTGACGGAAAATCGGCGGATTTTGAAAGAAACGCGAAATACGACGGACGCGCAATGATAGAATATTTAGACAGATTTATATTTGGGAAATCCAAGAACCTCAGGTTCTTGGTGGGGTTTGGGGCAACGCCCCAATCGTTGCCCCAACATCCTTACAAGCTCAGCAGAATGTGCACGCCGAAACGGCCGTCTTTGGCGGTGACGGAGAGCGTGCCGTTGTAGCGCTTGACCGTCGCGGCGACGGAAGGCAGGCCGATGCCGTGGCCGCGCTTGCGGGAGACGGGCAGGCCGTTGCGGCCGAACACGATATCCCCGATATAGCCGTTTTCCACCGACAGGCCGAGCATCGCGTCGCTGATCATGCTCGAAATCACCGTCACTTCCCGCGCTTCCGCCGGCAGGGCGCAAACCGCGCGCAGCGCGTTTTCCATCAGGTTGCCCAGCATCATGCACAAATCCACTTCGTCTATCGGCAGGCGCTCGGGCAGTTCCAGCCGCCAAAACACCTTCGTGTTCTGGTTCTCGGCAATGTGCTGATAGTGGCCCGCAATCGCGTCCAGCGCGGCGTTGGCGCACAGAATCGGGTGCGGACTCGCCAGCCGCCCCTCGTATTCGGCCAGATACGCCGTCAGCTTGTCGTATTCCTTCGCCTCGTTCAGCCCCGCGATGACGTGCAGGTGCTGGCGGAAGTCGTGGCGCAGCCGGCGCGTCGCGTCCATGTGCTCGCGCAGCTCGCGGTAGCGCGTGTTTTCCATGCCCAGCAGCTGGTTCTGTGCCTGCAGTTCGACGGCCTCCGTCATTTTGCGCGTCGTCAGATAGACGAAGTAGTAAAACCACAGCAAATCGCCCAGAAAGCTGATGAGCAGCACGACGCTGATTTCCCGCACGCGGCCCGTCAGCACGACGGAGGGATACCACGGCGTAATCCAGATGAAAACGACCGTCAGAAACAGCGGCGCGGCAAACAGCGCCCGCCAGATGGAGGTGAAGCTGACGTGGCAGAGCATCCAGTGGATTTTTTTGCGGAAGAGCAGCGAAAAAATCACCAGCACCACAAACGACACCGCCAGACAGATGAGCCCCGAGGAGAGCGCGAACACCGGCTCGTCGTTATACAGCTCAATCGGCGCGCAGAGGTAGTTGGTCAGCGTGGTGGAAAACGCCGTGAGCATCGCCGCGGTGAAAAACACAAACAACGCTTTGGGCAGCGTCAGTTTGACGGATTTCACATACAGCAGCAGAAACGGCGCCATCATCGGGAGCAGCAGCGCGTTGGTCGCCAAATGAAAATGGCGGCAGACGAGCGCGCCCAGCAGCACAAACGCCGTGACCACCGCGCCGACCAGCGGGCAGAGCGCCTTGACCCGCATGCGAAGAAAGCCCGAAAGCGGCAGATAACACAGCAGCGCGGCAGGGTAGAGCATGGCAAATTCGGCAATGTATCGGGCCAGAAGCACGGCGGTTTACCCCCTTTTCATGCGTTTGATTTGGTACTCGGAAAAGCGTTTGATTAAATCGAGACGGTTGCGCTGGCGCAGCGGGAAGCGCATGCCGTTGGTGAGGATGATGCTGTCGCTTTCCAGCTTGAGCGCCTCGTCCATGTTGATGAGCACGCCGCGGTTGCAGGGCAGAAACCGCTCGTCGCCCTGTAAGGCGGTCTCCAGCTCGGCGAAGGTCTGCGAGCTTTTCAGGCAGACACCCGAGACGGTGAACACTTCGAGCGTGTGCCCGTGGGAGGCGACGGCGGCAATCTGCCCGTGCGGCAGGCGCACGGTCTGGCGCGGCAGACGGATTTCCACCTGCGGCTCGGTCTCCTCCATTAAGCGAATGGCGCCCGAAAGCACGTGCTCGAGCCTGTCCGTTCGATAGGGCTTGACCAGATAGTCGAACGGATGAATCGGGAACGCGTCGAACGCATATTCCTTCGACGAGGTTAAAAACACAATCAGGCAGCGCGCGCTGCGCTGGCGCACCCGCTGGGCGGCTTCGATGCCGTTCATGCCGTCCATGCAGATATCCAGAAAAATCAGCGAATCATCCCCCGGCGCAAAGCCGCTCAAAAACGCCTCGCTGCTGTCAAAGCAGGCGATGCTTGTGCCGGCGGGCACGCGCACCAGCAAATCCTGGCGGAGCATCTCGCGCTCCTGCGGCTGGTCGTCCACGATGGCGATACGGATGAGCATGCGAAAAGGCCCTTCTTCCCCCAAACAATTTGATGACAGTTCAGTATAACATAAACAAGGGGACAATGTGAGGGCCTTTTTGGGCGGAAACGATGTCATTCGTGCAAAAAAAACGTCGTTCGTGCAAAAATGCTTGCATGAGGGAAAATTTTGGTCTATACTGTTACCAATAAAACCGCTCCAACGGAGCGACGAAAGGATGGATTTTTCCATGAAAAAGATGCTTGCGATGCTGTTGGCTGTGCTGACCCTGTGCTTCGGCGCTGCGGCGATGGCCGAGAGCGTGCCCGAGGTGGACGAGGCTGCCGAGCAGGCCGCGCTGGCCGATCTGACCGCCGACGGCCAGCTGATTGAGGGCGACGGCTTCCAGTTCTATATTCCGGCCGATTGGGAAATCGGCGAGCTGACCGACGATGAGATTGCGGAGGGCTATGCGTTTGTCGCCTCGTCTGCCGACGAGAGCCAGGTGCTTGTTCTGACCTACACCGCGCTGGATGCGGCCATCACCGCCGAAGAGCTTCAGCCGGGTCTGGTCGAAGTGTACCCGACCGCGACTGTGATGGATTTGAACGGCACTTCTGTCGTCGCGTTCCACGACGCGGATGAGGACGTGCTGGGCATCGTCGTGATGGATACCGTCGATGCGGGCTACTACATCTTCATGTTCACGCCGGCTTCCGACGCGGACTTCCTGCCCGTCGCCGACGCGATTGCCGCTTCCTACACCGCGGTGCAGTAAGCCGAAAAACGCCTGACTTGACCAAAGTTGAGACTTGAGTTGAAAGAATCGAAATGGGGGCTGCCGCAGGGCAGTCCCCGTTTTAATTTTGCTCAAACGCCGTAATCGCCGCGTCCAGCGCCGCGACGGAACGGATGGACTGCCGCCGTGTGAGCAGCTGACGGCGGATTTCAGATGGCGCGCGCTCGAATAAGCGCCGCGCGTTGGAATCGCTTTCCAGCAGCGCATACAGATTCGGATAGAGATTCAAAACCCGTCACCTCCCGATACAGGGATGATGCACATTCTGCGCGCGGTTTATACATGCGCGCCTTGACGCTGCTCGGATGGGGGCGATATAATAGAACCCAAAAGAATCGAATTTCAAAGTGGGAAGTACAGGAACCTCAGGTTCCTGTCGGGTTTCAGGGCAGAGCCCTGACGGAACCCCAAAAAAGGAGAAACTATGACACCGATGGATGCGGCGCGCGCGGCGCTCAAAGAGGTTTTCGGCTATGACGATTTCCGCCCCGGGCAGGAGGACGCGGTCGCCGCGATTCTGCGCGGGCGCGACGTGATGGCCGTCATGCCCACGGGCGCGGGCAAGTCGATTTGCTATCAAATCCCCGCGCTCGTGCTGCCGGGAATTACGCTCGTCGTCTCCCCGCTCATCTCGCTGATGCGCGATCAGGTCTTTGCGCTGCTGCAAAACGGCGTGCGCGCCGCCTATCTCAACAGCTCCCTCACGTCCAGACAGTATATGCTCGCGCTGGATAACGCAAGGCGCGGCACGTATAAAATCATCTATGTCGCGCCCGAGCGGCTGCTCACCGATTCGTTTCTGAGCTTCGCCCAAAACGCCGAAATCGCGCAGGTCGTCGTCGATGAAGCGCACTGCGTCAGCCAGTGGGGGCAGGATTTCCGCCCCGGCTATCTGCAAATCGCGCCGTTTCTGCGCGAACTGCCCCAAAGGCCGCGCGTCAGCGCGTTTACCGCGACGGCGACGCAGAGCGTGCGCACCGATATCATCCGCCTGCTCGAATTGCAGAACCCCTACGACATTCTGACGGGCTTCGACCGTCCCAACCTCTTTCTGGAGGTGCGCAAGGCCAAGGATCGCGACGCGGAATTGCGCCGCTTTCTGGCCGAGCACCGCGGGCAGAGCGGCATCGTCTACTGCGGCACGCGCAAGGGCGTGGAGGAAGTGACCGCCATGCTCACGGACAGCGGCATCGACGCGGTGGGCTATCACGCGGGCATGGCCGACGAGCTGCGCGCCCGCGCCCAGGAGGATTTCGTCTCCGACCGCGCGCCTGTCATCGTGGCGACCAACGCGTTCGGCATGGGCATCGATAAATCCAACGTGTCCTTCGTCGTGCACTATAACATGCCCAAGGATTTGGAAAGCTATTATCAGGAGGCGGGCCGCGCGGGCCGCGACGGCGAGGACGCGGTCTGCTGCCTGCTGTATCAGCCCGCCGACGTGCGGCTCAACACCTTTTTGATTGAGCACGGACAGGAGGTCGGCGGGCTGGACGAGCAGACCAAGCAGGTCGTCACCGCGCGCGCCAAGGAGCGGCTCAAACAGATGACGTTTTACGCGACGGGCGGCGGCTGTCTGCGCGCGCGCATCCTCGCCTATTTCGGCGAAAAGGCGGAAAAGCCGTTCTGCGGCAACTGCTCGGGCTGCATGGCGCGCGAAGAGGAGCGCGACGTGAGCAGGCAGGCAGGGCAGATTGTCGCCGCCGTACTCGCCACGAACGGGCGATACGGCAAGACGACCGTCGCGCGCGTGCTCTGCGGTCAGGCGGATGCGAAGATGCGCGAGCGCGGGCTGGATAAGCTGACCGCGTTCGGCGCGATGCGGGCCGAGGGCGAGGCCAACGTGCGCGCGATGATTGACGAGCTTGTCGCCGCCGACGTGCTCACCGTGACGGAGGGCGACTATCCGCTGCTGCGCGCGGGCGCGTTTGCGCGCGATGTGCTGCGCGGGGATATGCCCATCCGCATGGCGCTTCTGCCCACGGACGCCGCGCCGGAGGCCAAGCGCCGCGTGAAGCAGAAGGTGTTTGTCAACCAGCCGCTTTACAAACGGCTGGCGGCGCTGCGCAACAGCATCGCGCAGGAGCAGAACGTGCCGCCGTTCATCATCTTCACCAACGCGACGCTCAAGGATATGGCGGCCAAAGCGCCGCATACCCGCGCCCAGATGCTCCGCGTCGCGGGCGTGGGCGAAGGCAAAATGCAGCGATACGGCGACGTGTTTCTGCGCGAAATCGAAGCTTTTGAGGAGGAAGAAGCATGAGCCGAAACCAAGAGCGCGCGTTGGCGCTCGCCGTCTGCGCGGGGCTGGCGGCGCTGCTGCTGCTGTTTGCGTCGCAGTCCTCGCCGCTGTACCCCATCAACCTGTGGGGCGACGCGAACTGTTTGCTGACGGTCGGGCGGGTGATGAAGCGCGGCGGGGTGCTCTATCGGGATATCTACGAGCAGAAGGGTCCGCTGCTGTATCTGATTCACATGCTGGCGGCGTGCATCTCCGACACGAGCTTTCTGGGCGTGTACGTGATGGAAGTCGCCGCGATGACGGGCGCGCTGTATGCGGCGTATCGGTTGATGCGTCTGCGCGCGGGCGCGGCGTGGTCGATCGGCGCGGCGGCGCTCTTCGGGGCGGCCTGCGTGACGTGCCGCGCGTTTATGCGCGGGGACAGCGCGGAGGAGTTCTGCCTGCCGCTGCTCATGGCCGCGCTGGCGATGGCCTACGCCGAATACGGGCGGCGGGGCAGGCCCATGCGCATGAAGCGGCTGTTTGTCTGCGGCGTGCTGGCGGGGCTGATTGCGACTGTCAAGTATACGCTGCTGGGCGCGCTGGTCGGGCTGTGTGTGGTTGAAGGCGTGCTGGCGCTGCGCGAGGGCGGCTTGACGCGCGCGCTGAAAAGCGCGGGTGTGTTTCTGCTCGGCATGGCGCTGCCGATTCTGCCGTGGGTGCTCTATTTCGCGGCCAACGGCGCGCTGGGCGACGCCTACACGGCGTATCTCTACAACAACATCTTCTTATACGGCGGCGAAGCGCAGACGTGGGCGCAGCGCCTGAGCGCGTGGGCGGAGCTTTTTGTGAACAACGCGTTTTGGGCCGTGCCGACGCTGTCGGGCCTGATTGCGCTGCTGCTTGACCGCGGGGAGACGCTCGCCGTGCGGCTGGGCGTGCTCGCGATGGCGGCGGGGCAGTTTGCGGCGGTGTTCGGCGCGGGCCGCGTCTGGCCATACAGCCCGCTGGGGCTGGCGGCGTTCGCCGTCATCGGGGCGATGCAGCTGCATCGTTTGGCGGTCAAGCATGCCCCCGCGCCCGGGCGCGCCCGCGCGGCGGCGGCGGCGGCCTGTGCGCTCGCGCTGGCGGCAGCGTGGTGGGGCACGCCGAACGCGTTTCTGCGCGGGCAGAAGCTGGCGTATCTGGCTCAGGGCATGTTCGCCGAGGAGGTGGAGCCGGGCGCGACGATGATTCAATACAGCTATCTGGACGGCGGCGTGTATCTGGCGACGAACACCCTGCCCGCAGGCAAATACTTCGCGCGGCTTAACGTCAATCTGGATGAGATGAACGAAGAGCTTGACCGCTATCTGCTGGAGGGCATACCGGATTACGTCGTGGTGGATTGGAACCGCCTGCCCGAGCGCTTTGACAAATACGAGGAAATCGACGCGCTGATGAGCTACGACGACAGCAACCGATACAACAAATCGATGATTCTGTATAAGAGGAAGAGCGATGAATAAGGCCAAGGTTCGGGAACACGGGGCGGCGCCGGCCGTCTGCGCGTGCGCGGCGGTGCTGATGCTGCTGTTTGCCTCGCAGTGCTCGCCGCTGTATCCCATCAACGTCTGGGGCGACGCGAACTGCCTGCTGACGGTCGGGCGGGTCATGCGGCACGGCGGGGTGGTCTATCGGGATATCTACGAGCAGAAGGGCCCGCTGCTCTACCTCATTCACATGCTGGCGGCGTATATCTCCGACACAAGCTTTCTGGGCGTATACGTGATGGAGGTCGCCGCGCTGACGGCGGCGCTTTACGCGGCGTATGGCTGGATGCGCACGCGCGCAGGCAGTGTGTGGGCGCTTTCGGCGGCGGTGATTTTCGGCGCGCTGACGGTGACGGGCGGCGCGTTTGCGCGCGGGGACAGCGCGGAGGAGTTCTGCCTGCCGCTGCTCATCGGCACGCTGGCGATTGCTTACGCCGAATACGGGCGGCGGGGCAGGCCCATGCGCATGAAGCGGCTGTTTGTCTGCGGCGTGCTGGCGGGGTTGATTGCGACTGTCAAGTATACGCTGCTGGGCGCGTCGGTCGGGCTGTGTCTGGTCGAAGGGGTGCTGGCGCTGCGCGAGGGCGGCCTGATGCGCGCGCTGAAAAGCGCGGGCGTGTTTCTGCTCGGCATGGCGCTGCCGATTCTGCCGTGGGTGCTCTATTTCGCGGCCAACGGCGCGCTGGGGGACGCTTACACGGCGTATATCTACAACAACATCTTCCTTTACGGCGACACGATTACCCTGTGGGAGCGGTGCGCGCTGATTGCGGGTTACGCGCGGCAAAACCTGCTCTGGCTGATTCCGACGGCGCTGGGGCTGATTGCGCTGCTGCGCGACAGGGGCGAGACGCGGGCGGTGCGCCTATGCGTCTGCGCGATGGCGGCCTGCCAGTTTGCGGCGGTGTTTTTTGTCGGGCGGGTTTGGGCGTACAGCCTGATGGCGATGGCGCCCTTCAGCGTGGTCGGCGGCATGCAGCTTCGGCGGGCGCTTATCGCGCGGGCGAAAACCATTCGCGGCGGCGCAAAGGCGGTGGCCGCGGCGCTGGCCGCCGCGCTGGGCGTGGCGTGGCTGATGACCCCGAACGCGTTTCTGCGCGGGCAGAAGCTGGAGGATTTGGCGCAGGGCCGTCTGGCCGCGCAGATGGAGTCGGGCGCGACGCTGCTGCAATATAACCATCTGGACGACGGGCTGTATCTGGCGGCGCACGTATTGCCCGAGCAGAAATATTTTGTGCGGCTGAACGTGCACGACGACGAGATGCGCAGCGAGCTGGACCGATATGTGCGCGAGGCGATACCGGATTACGTGCTGGTGAGCTGGAACGAACTGCCCGCGGCGTTTGACCGCTACGAGCTGATTGCCGCGGACGTGGGGTACGACGACAGCAATCGGCTGAACAAGATGCTGTATTTATACAGGAGGAAGGGGTGACGGGGGGTTACGTTGGGGCGCTGCCCCAGTCCGGGAAACTCGCATAGGAGCGCAAGCGCTCCTTGCGATTTCCGATTTCCGCCATGCTGATTCCCGCACAGCGGGCGCATGGCTCCAATCCCCCGCCCGAAACCTGAGGTTTCGGGGCTTCCCATAGAGGGTGTCAAGCTTAAACTGAATATTTCAAGCTGCAATAATCTAAGCATTTCTGAGATGTGGGGCTTTGCCCCGCCGCCCCACCAAAGGGCTTTCCGGTCGCCCTTTGGAAACCTTCGGGCGAAAATATGTAGTTTTTCTTGAATTATCAGGTTTATCAGATTGACAGACCCGAAAAGAGCGTTTATTTTCAATTCTGCCGATACAAATTGGAGAAGAGAGAGGAAGTTTCGGTATGAAGCGGGACAGGAAGGAGAACAAGGCGTTCACGGGCGACGCGCGGAAAATCGGCGAGGTTTCCGCGATGTACGATTTACTGCCGGAGACGCTGCGGTTCATCGAGAAAAACGAGCTGGTCACGCCCGCTTACAGCGAGGACGGCACATACCGCATCTACGGTCAGGGCAACATGGTGGAGCTGTACGAATATCTGGCTTACCGCAACATGGGGTTCGCGGTGAAGGATATTCAGGCGATGAAAGCGGGGGCAGGCGCGGCGTGGCTGGCGGGCGAATTACAGGGCCGTCAGCGGGCGCTGGAGAGCGAAGCGCACTACAAAGCGCTTTTGGCCGAGCAGATTCGCATGCAGGCGAAGAAGCTGAGCTTTACGGCCTGCAACGAGGGGCTGATTTGGCGGGAAACGCTGCCCGCGGGCCGATTCGCCTGCTTTGTGGTCGGCGGGGCGGATAAGCCGTTTTATTCGCCGAACGCGATTGCCTGGCGCAAACAGGCGCCGTTCACCCAGCTGGCGATTCTGCACGACGACGCGCGCCCGGGCATCGAGGCCATCAACTGGGGGCTGTATGCCGAGGCGCGGTTGCTGGAAGCGCTGAATCTGCCGCAGGATGACACGATGGAGACGATCGCCGAGCGTCAGTGTCTATGCGCGGTGGTGCGCGTGCCGCTGGCACAGAACCCGTATGACGCGGTCACGCCGCTGACGGATTACGCGAAAGCGCACGGTATCGCGCTGGTCGGGAGCGCGCTGTTTATCCATCTCCGCCTTGAAAAAGAGCGGGACGGGCAATATCAGGTTTTTCAGGCGTATGCGCCGCTGAAATGACAAAAACATATCAAAAAGATAAAGCTGCTTCAGGTTTTCGGAGGCGGCTTTTTTGCGTATCGGCGGCTCAAACGGGCCGAAAACAAAGCGAAAAGGCGGAACGGCGGCGGAAAACGGGCTGAAAGACGGCGAAAAAACGTGAAAAAATATGCTTGATTCTTAACAATGTTCATGCGTTATACTTTTATCAAAGCCGAGGAGCGGACTTTCGGCAGGAAAAAAGGAGGTTTTTCCATGAAAAAGGCGATTTCTGTGATGATGGCGGCGGCCATGCTGACAGCCTGCATGGGCGCGGCGGGCGCGGAGAGCTGCACCGCGACGGAGAAGGGATTCGGCGGCGACGTGAGCGTGACGCTGACCATCGAAAACGATGTGCTCAAGCAGGTGGAGATTACCGGCGAGCATGAGACGGTGGGCATCGGCCAGCGCGCCATTGAAGAGATGGCACCCGCGATGGTGAAGAAAAACTCGGTCGAGGTGGATGCACTTTCCGGCGCGACGATAACCAGCACGGCGATTTTGAACGCGGCCAAGGCGGCGCTTGCGCAGAGCGGCGCGCAGCTGACGGCCAACGAGACCGAGGACGAAACCGTGACCTATGAGGATACCAAGACGCAGGTGGTCGTCGTCGGCGCGGGCATTGCGGGCATGACCGCCGCGATGGAACTCAAGGACGCGGGCATCGACGTGATTGTGCTCGAAAAGGGCGGCGTTATCGGCGGCGCGGCGACGACCTCCGCCGGCGCCATCTGGGCCATCGGCGCGAAGGAGACGTCCGAGATTTACGATTTCACGGCGGACGAGCTGTATGACTTCTTCAACAAACAGGCCGGCCCCGTACACAACAAGGACGTGTTCTATGCGCTGGCGGGCGAGAGCCTGAACAGCAAGACCTACATGGAGAGCCTGGGCGTGACCTTCCCGACGACGTTCCAGTGCAACCCGTCGGCGGATACGCGCTTCAACGGCTACTTTGCCAACAACAGCGGCATCGGCATGATTGAGGCGATGAGCAAGGCGTTTTACAAGCGCGATATCGACCTGCGTCTGGGCAACCGCATGACCGAGCTTGTGCAGGCGGCGGACGGAAGCATCACCGGCGTGAAGGTGCAGGCGGGCGACAGCACGTACACCATCGAGGCGGACAAAGTGCTGCTGGCGACGGGCGGCTTCGGCCAGAATCCGGAGATGTGCGCCGAATACATTCCGGATTACGCGGTGATTCTCTCCAACATGACCATCTCCGGCGCGACGGGCGACGGTCATCAGGCGGCATGGGCCGTCGGCGCGGGCAAGGTCGGCGAAGGCAACCTCGGCTTCATCGATCAGCTGATGGATATGGAAATCGTTCAGTTCGGCATGCCGCTGACCGTGGCGACGACGGGCGAGCAGGTCTGCCCGGCCAACGAGCATTACACCCATATGTATGAGGTCATCAAGGGGCTGGCCGATCCGGTGGTCTACTGCATCTATCCGGCCGATATCGCCAACTACACCCCGTGGGGCGACCAGGCCGTGATGGAGCGCCACGTCGCCAACGGCGAGCTGGTGAAGGCCGATACGATTGAAGAGCTGGCGCAGCTGTGCGGCATTGACGCGGATACGCTGGTCAAGACCGTGGAGGAGCACAACCGCCAGTGCGACGCGGGCGAAAGCGACGCGTTCGATACCCCGCTGGAGGACATGATTCCCGTGAAGGTCGGCCCGTATTACGCCTATGCGCGCCACGCGGCGATGATTGGCACGATTACGGCCGTGACCGTGGACGAGCACATGCACGTCACGAATGAAAACGGCGGGGTGATTCCGAACCTGTATGCCGCGGGCGAGATGATTTTCGGCAACTGGTTCAACAGCGATTACCCGATGAGCGGAACGGGCTTGAGCAGCTGCGTCAGCGGCGCGCGCATCGCCTCCGCAGAGATGGCCGAATTGCTGAAATAAACGGACGGAAGCTTTTCAAAGCGTCCCCGCCGAAAGGCGGGGGCGCTTTTTCCGTGCTTGAAAACTTCCCCCGCACGGTCTATAATAAGGCGTTCATTTTTACCATTTCAGGCGGCGGACCGGAGGAAACGACATGACGGATACCAGAATTTCGGAAAAAGAGCTCCGCGCGTTTATGGAGCGCGCGTATGAAAAAGAGGGCTTTGAACAGGAAGAGGCGCGGCAGATTGCCGACGTGCTGATGCAGGCGGATTTGTTCGGCATCGAGAGCCACGGCGCGCAGCGGATGATGTATTATCACCAAAACATCAAGAGCGGGAGCGTCGATGTGCGCGCGCGGGCGGAGGTGGTGCGCGAAACGCCCGTTTCCGCGCTGCTGGACGGCCATTTTGCGATGGGCCACCTGACCGCGGCGAAGGCGATGCGCATCGCTGTCGAGAAGGCCAAAAAGACGGGCATCGGCATGGTCGTCGTGCGCAACTCGTCGCACTACGGCATCGCGGGGTATTATCCGCTGATGGCCGAGCGCGAGGGGCTGGCCGCGTTTTCGATGACCAACACCGGCCCGATTATGGTGCCGACCTTCGGCCGCGAGATGATGCTGGGCACGAACCCGATGGCGTTCTGTATGCCCGCCGACCCGTATCCCTTCTGGTTCGACGCATCCACAACGGTCGTGACGCTGGGCAAGGTGGAGGTCTACAACAAGCGGGGCAAGCCCATGCCCGAGGGCTGGACGATTGACGGCGAGGGCAGGCCGTGCAGCGACGCGCACAGGATGAACGCATCCATTCTGGCGGGGGAGATGGGCGGCATTCTGCCCCTGGGCGGCGAAGGCGAAACCACCGGCGGTCACAAGGGATACGGCCTGGGCATCATGGTGGAGGCGCTGACGGGCGTGCTGGCGCAGGGCATGCTCTCCCCCGAGATGTGCGGCGCGCACGGCGACCACACGAGCCACTTCTTTATGGCGTTTGACCCCGCGATGTTCGGCGATGCGGCGGAGATTCGCGCGCGGATGAGCGGCTATCTGCAGGCGCTGCGCGACAGCGAGAAAGCCCCGGGCCATACGCGCATCTACACTCCGGGCGAAAAAGCGCACGAGGCGCAGAAGGACAGGCTGCAAAACGGCATTCCGGTCGAGGCGAACACGCTGGCCGAGCTGCGGCAGATTGCCGCGGAGCTGGAAATCGAGGGCGTGTAAACTATGAGAAAGATGACGCAGGGGAGCATCGCGCGGCATTTAATCGCCTACGCGCTGCCCCTGATTCTGGGCAACCTGTTTCAGCTGACCTACAACGCGGTGGATTCCATCGTCATCGGCAAATTTGCGGGCGAAAACGCGCTGGCGGCGGTCAGCGCGGCGAACCCCGTGATGACGATTGTGATTCTCGGCGTATCGGGCGTGAGCATCGGCGCGTCGGTGCTGATGAGCCGATTTTACGGCGCGGGTGACGAGGATGCGCTCCGCCGCGAGGTCGCTACGACGATTGTGTTCGGCGCGCTGGCGTCGCTTGTCGTATTCTGCATCGGCTGGCCGCTGAGCGGGCCCGTGCTGCGGCTGATGAACGTGCCGAGCGAGATTTTGGGGATGGCGACGCGCTATTTACAGGTGATATTCGTCGGCTTCCTGTTCACGTTTCAATACAACATTCTGGCGGCGGCGCTGCGGAGCGTCGGCGACAGCAAAACGCCGGTGGCGTATCTGGCGCTGGCGAGCGTGATGAACGCGGGGCTGGATGTGCTGCTGGTGGCCGTGTTTCAATGGGGCGTTGTGGGCGCGGGCGTGGCGACGGTGGTCGCGGAAGGGGTCAGCGCGTTGCTGTGCGCGTGGCACATCTATCGAAAGATACCGCTGCTGCACCTGGGCCTGCGCGAGCTGAAAATCGACAAACGGCTTTTGGGTGAGACGGTTTCCTCAGGCGCGATTACGGCGCTTCAGCAGGCGTGTCAGCCGATTGGCAAGGCGCTGATTCAGAGCGTGATGAACGCGCAGGGCGTGAGCGTGATTGCGGCGTTCAACGCGGTGAGTCGGGTGGACGACTTTGCGTGCATACCGGAGCAGAGCATTTCGTCGGGCATGATGACCTGCATTGCGCAGAACCGCGGCGCGGGGGAGCATGCGCGCGTGGGCGAAACGCTCAGGCGCGGGATGGCGATAGAGGCGGCCTACGGCGTGCTCATCTGCGTTGCAGTGCTTTTGATGAAAGAACCCGTGATGCGGCTGTTTGCGGCGCAGGACAGCGTGCAGATGGTGAGCATGGGTGTGGATTATCTGACGCTGATGGCGTTTTTCTACATTCTGCCGGGCATTACGAACGGCATACAGGGCTATTTCCGCGGCATGGGGGAGATGAAAACGACGCTGGCGGCGACGTTCATTCAGATTTCCATCCGTGCGCTGGTGGTGGCGGTGCTCGTGCCGCGCGTCGGTTTGAACGGCGCGGCGTGGGCCTGCGCGATCGGCTGGAGCGCGATGCTCGTCTACACGTTTGCGCGCTACCGCAAGGTGAGGGCAAACGAATAAGGGGGAAACGTTGAGGCTGCCGCCTCAAACTCCGCTTGGGGTCTCAGACCCCAAACCCCATCCTGCAACGCGATATATCGCGTTGCATAGGTGGAAGGTGAAGGAACCTCAGGTTCCTTCCGGGGCTTGGGGCAGCGCCCCAACGTTTCCTTTTTGGGTATGAGCTTTTTTCTGACTTAACAAAAGGGCGCGGCGTGTTATGATGAAATCAGAAGGATGCCGAAAGGATGAAGAGTGATGAAGGGCAATCTGATTTTGATTCATGGCGGCGGGCCGACGGCCGTCATCAACGCGTCGCTGGCGGGCGCAATCCGCCGCGCGAAGAAAGAGCCGAATGTAGACCGCATTCTGGCGGCTGTCGGCGGCACGGGCGGCCTGATGCGCGGGCAGGTGCGCGATTTGACCGATATCACCGAGGAAGAACTGGCCCTGCTGGAACGCACGCCCGGAAGCGCCATCGGCACATCCCGCGACGCGCTGGAAGAGCCGGAGTATCGCCTGCTGGCGGAAAAATGCGTGGAGTTCGGCGCGAAATATGTGCTGATGAACGGCGGAAACGGCACGATGGATGCATGCGGAAAGCTCTGCGCGATGCTGGAGGGTACGGGCATCCGCGTGATGGGCATTCCCAAAACGATGGACAACGACATTGCCGTGACGGACCACGCCCCGGGCTTCGGCAGCGCGGCACGGTATATCGCGCAGAGCGTCGCGGAGGTTACGGCGGATGTGCGCGGCCTGCCGATTCACGTGGTCGTTATTGAAGCGAGCGGGCGCAACGCGGGCTGGATTACAGCGGCAAGCGCGCTGGCGCGGCAGGCGGGCGTGGACGGGCCGGATTTGATTTATCTGCCCGAAAGGCCGTTCGACGAGGAACAGTATCTGGCGGACGTCAAGCGGCTGATTGAGGAAAAGCGCGGCGTGGTCGTCGTGGCGAGCGAAGGACTCAAGGACAAGGACGGCAAGCCGATTGTCGAGCCCGTGTTCCGAGTCGGGCGCGCGACGTATTTCGGCGACGTATCGGCACATCTGGCGAATTTGGTCATCAAGCGGCTGGGCTACAAGGCGAGGAGCGAGAAGCCGGGCCTGCTCGGGCGCGCGTCGATTGCGCTGTCCTCCGATGTGGACAGGGCGGAGGCGATTTTGGCCGGAGAAGAGGCGGTGCGCGCGGCCTGCGCGGGGGAGAGCGGCAAGATGGTCGGCTTCATCCGCGAGAGCACAAGCCCCTACAAGGTGCGCACGACGCTGATTGACGTGCACGACGTGATGCTGGTGGAAAAGAAGATGCCGGACGCATACGTCAACGAAGCGGGCAACGGCGTGACGGAGGCGTTTATCGACTGGTGCGCCCCGCTGATTGGGGATCCTTTAGAGAAGCTAATCTCCTTAAGATAAGCTTCTCTAAAGAAAAACTGTGATTGGGCAGGGGCTTTCGTGTCTGCGGACACGACCAAAGGGCTTTCCGTTTTCTGCTGTTTGTTTCCGCCATCGGCGGCAACAGCTGAAAACCTCTTTGGAAACCTTCGGCCGCTAAAGCGGAAATATGGTTATTTTTAGCTATTGCAAAGCGATAGCGTAGAAAGGGTGCAGGGAACGAAGTTCCCTGACGGGAGTTTGATGGCAGAGCCCTCATCGTATTCCTCGAAAGGATGATGAAATTTCACCCTTTTGAATTGTCGGGTTTCGCCGTATAATCAAAACATCAAAAGACGTTTTGTCCGAAATGAACAAGGAGAATGACATGGAAAAGAAGAATAAGAAAGGGAGTCTGGCAGACCGCATTCCGCATCAGGTCTGGCTGCTGATTTCGTTCGCGGCGGCCATGGCGCTGTGGACGCTGCTGTCCGTCATTCCGGCGACCTCGCGCGCGTTCCCGAACGTGTTTAAGGTGCTCGGCTCGATTAAAACGATGATCGACCGCGGCGTGCTCTGGAAGGATATCTCTTCGAGCCTCATCTCGGTCGTTTCCGGCTATGCGCTGGGCTTCGTCATCGCGCTGCCCGTCGCCATCCTGATGGCGTGGTATAAGCCGGTGCGCTACATCATCGAGCCGTGGATTCAGTTCATCCGCAACATCCCGCCGCTGGCTTACGTGCCGCTTATCGTTATCGCGGCGGGCGTCGGCCGCAAGCCGCAGATTATCGTCATCACCATCGCGTGCTTCCTCATCATGTGCGTGACCATCTATCAGGGCGTCATTAACGTGGATGAAACGCTGATTAAGGCGGCGCGCGTGCTCGGCGCGACGGATAAGGATATCTTCATCCGCGTCATCGCTCCGGCTACCCTGCCGTTCATCCTCACGGCGATCCGCCTCGGCGCGTCCGTCGCGCTGACGACGCTCATCGCTGCCGAATCCACCGGCGCGATGGCCGGTCTGGGCATGCGCATCCGCAGCCTGAACAACTCGTTTGAATCCGCGCCGATGCTGCTGTATATCATCATCATCGGTATTCTGGGCATCACGATTGAAAAGCTCATCAAGACCGCAGAGAGGAGGCTGACGTCATGGCAGGAGAAGCGCGAAATCTGACCGACAGTAAAGTTCGCGTCAAGATTGACAATGTGCGCAAGGTGTTCAACACCCGCAACGGCGAAATGGTCGCCCTCAACGGCGTGAGCTTGGATATCCACGACAACGAATTTATCTGCGTGGTCGGCCCGTCCGGCTGCGGCAAATCCACCCTGCTCAACATCATCGCGGGCCTGACCGAGCCGACCAGCGGCAAGGTCTACTGCGACGGCAAGGAAGTTACCGGCACGGGCACCGAGCGCGGCGTGGTCTTTCAGCAATACGCGCTGTTCCCGTGGCTGACGGTCAAGAAGAACGTCATGTTCGCGCTGGAAATGCGCGGTGTGAAGGGCAAAGAGGCCGAAGAAGAAGCGCTCAAGTATCTGGCGATGGTCGATCTGGTCAAGTTTGCGGATCACTATCCCAAGGAGCTTTCCGGCGGCATGAAGCAGCGCGTCGCCATCGCCCGCGCCTACGCGGCGAACCCCGAGGTGCTGCTGATGGACGAACCCTTCGGCGCGCTGGACGCGCAGACCCGCACCCAGCTGCAAACCGAGCTGCTGGAAACTTGGGAGCGTGAGAAAAAGACCTGCTTCTTCATCACCCACGACGTGGAAGAGGCCATCATCCTCGCGCAGCGCGTCATCATCATGAGCGCGCGCCCGGGCCGCATTAAGGATATTGTGGATGTCAACATTCCGTATCCGCGCACTCAGGAAACCAAGCTCACGCCCGAGTTCAACGAGCTGAAAAACCATATCTGGAGTCAGGTGTATCAGGAGTATCTGGCGGTCAGAAAGTAAACGCCTTCCGTCGCCTTCGGCATTTTATCTGCCTGTTTCCGCCACAGGCGGTGGCAGATAAGATGTCCCTCGAAGAGGGAGACAATGGGGCTTATCAAAGAGACTTTGATAGTGTTTTATGTGATTTCCCATAGCGGGAGGTGCAGAAACCTCAGGTTTCTGCCGGGGGTTGGGGCAGCGCCCCAAAAAAACGTAACCTTGTCCCCAAGCGGATAGGCATTTTCCGCTTCAATAAAAGACAACTCAGGAGGTACCATCATGAAGAAACTTGTCGCTGTGCTGCTGGCTCTGTCCTGCATGCTCATCGGGGCTGCGGCTGTCGCCGAGACCCTGAACGTCGCTTACATGCCCAACTACGGCAGCCTGTGGGCCGTCGAGACCGCCATCAACAAGGGCTACTTTGAGGAAGAGGGCCTGACGCTGAACCTCGTCGAGTTCGCCGACGGCCCGACCATCATCGCGGCTATGGAGAGCGGCTCCATCGACGTGGGCTACATCGGTCAGGGCGCGCATAAGCTGTGCATCAACGGCCGCGCTTCCATCTTCGCGCTCAGCCACATCTCCAACGGCGACGCGCTCATCGGCGGCAAGGGCATTGCGACCGTCGAAGACCTGAAGGGCAAGGTTGTGGCCTACTCTTCCGGCACGTCCTCCGAGGATATCCTCAAGAACTCCCTGACCAAGGCCGGCATGACCATGGACGACATCAAGGCGATGGATATGGACGCTTCCGCCATCGTGACCGCGATGCTCTCCGGCGGCGTGGACGCCTGCGCGACCTGGAGCCCGAACAGCCTCAAGATTCTTGAGGAAATGCCGGACGCGACCAAGCTCACCGACAACATGACCTTTGCGGACACCACCGTGTCTCTGGCCAGCTGGATCTGCATGCCGAAGTACGGCGAAGAGAATCATGACCTGCTGGTTCGCTTCACCCGCGCTCTGTTCAAGGGCATGGATTACAGCGCCAAGGAGCACTATGACGAGGTCAGCGAGTGGGTGGCCAAGCAGACCGCGACCGATTACGACTCCGTGTACAACCAGCGCGGCGACGCCCAGTGGCTGACCGGCAAGGAAGTGGCCGAGGGCGCTGCGGACGGCACCGTTGCCAAGTATTACGAGCTCCAGCGCGACAACTTCGTGAAGGCCGGTGCTGTGGAGAAGGACCCCGTTCCGGACGTTGCCGAGTACGTGCTCTTCGACGTGATGACCGAGGCCGGCAAGTAATCTGCCCCTTTGCATCGAGCAAAACTAAACGCCTGGCATTAGGCCACCCTTCTGCGGGTCGGCCTAATGCTTTTTTGCGGGGCGGGGGCCAGAGCTGTCGTGGGACGCTGTCCCACACCCTGCCAGAAACCTGAGGTTTCTGGACTTCCCTCCTCCGCTTCGCGGCATGCCGCGAAGCAAAGCGGAAGGTGCAGGGAACTCAGGTCCCTGCCGGGGTTTGGGGCCGAGCCCCAACGTACCCCTCGATATTAGAGGATTTCCGCGGGGAAAGGCGAATTATGTAGGCAGTAAGAAATCGGAGGCGAATGCTTGAATGCTGTTTATGCTCATCGGGCTGCTGCTCGTCGCATCCGTTTTTGTGCTGCTGATGAAGAAAAACCGCGAATCGCTGTACCTGCTGGGCATGTGCTGCAGCCTGATGGTGCAGTTTTCCGGTATCCTGATTTTCATCGCAAAAAAGGGCGGATATTCCAAGAGCATCATCGGGTTTCTGTTTTTCTCTCAAACGCTGCGCAATAAACTGCAATATCTGTTTATCACGCTGGATACCCTCGGCTATATCATCGCCGTGGGACGCTATCTGTTCCCCTTGTTCCTGATGGAAATCGCGCTGCAATATTCCATGATCGCGTGGGTCAGGCGGCACCCCAATATCAAAAAATGGGTGATTCTGCTGCCCGCGCTGTCGCTGGGCGTGTATGTGCCTGCGGTATTCAAGGCGATTGTCGGCAGGTGGCCGTTCATGCATCAGGTGCTGGTGGAGGTCTCCTATTGGTGGATTATCGTCTGCGTCGTCGCCGCGCTCGCGCTGCTCGTGCAGGAACTGTTTTCCATCACCATGCCGTTTTGCAGAAGGCAGTTCGCGGGCATCGTGGTCTGTCTGGCCGCGCTGAGCGGGCTGTATCTGCTCTACTGCGGGCAAGACCCCGCACAGGTCTATCAGTTTTACAGCTATGACTATGTGTGGAACAAGGGTATCGGCTACCTGCAATATGCGCCGACGATGACGGGGTATGTGATGATTGTCGTCGTCAATATCATCTGCGGCGCGCTCGGCGTGTTCAGCCTGATGCATTATACGCAGGGTACGCTGGTCAGCGACCACGAGGAGACGACGCTCGAGCGCAAGTTCGATATCGCGCGCACGGGCGCGTCGGCGTTCGTGCATTCCATCAAAAACCAGCTGCTGGCCAACCGTGTGCTGGAAAAGCGCATTTATCAGGAGCTGGATAAGCCCGAACCCGATTTGGCGCGCATCCGCGACTGCGTGGACCAGCTGCACGCGTGCAACGAAATGCTCATCGCGCGCAGCGAAGAGCTGTATCGCACGGTCAAAAACAAATCCGTGCTGCTCGTGCCGACGACGCTGGGGCAGGTGAAGCAGACCACGCTCGAACGCTTTTACCGCAAATATCCCGACGCCAGGCTGACGTGCGAGGTGGATGAAGGCGTGACCGTGCTGGCGGACTGCAACTACCTGAGCGAGGCGCTGTATAACCTGCTGACCAACGCGTGGGAGGCCAACGTCGCCGCGGGGCACGCGGACAGGCCGATCGGCCTGGCGACGCGGCGCGAGCGGCTGTATACCGTGCTGGAGGTCAGCGACGAGGGCGGCGGCATTGCCAAAGAAGAACAAAAGAAGATTTTTGAGCCGTTTTATTCATCCAAAAACAGCAATACAAGCTGGGGCATGGGGCTTTACCATGTGCGCACGATTGTGCGGGCGCACGTGGGCAGGCTGCGGGTGGAGAGCCGGCCGGGAAAGGGCACGTCTTTCTTCGTGCTGCTGCCCAAATATGTGTAGGGCAGGTGAGTGAATGATGAAAATATTGCTTGCGGATGACTTTGCGCTGCTGCGGGAGGACCTTTGCGAAACGCTCGGCGCACAGCCGGATATGGAGGTCGTCGGCGCGGCGGAAAGCGGCGCACAGGCCTGTGAAATGGCGCAGAAGCTCGACTTCGACGTGCTGCTTATCGACATCGAGATGGAGAACACGACGGCGGGCATTCACGCGGCGGAAAACATCCTCGCCGAAAAGCCGGATACCATCGTCATCTTTCTGACGGCGCACGAGACGGAGAACATGATTCTGATGTCGATGGGCGCGGGCGCGGTGGATTACGTGGTGAAGGGCTGTCCGGATGAGGAGCTGCTCGAGCACATCCGCAGGGCCTACGACGGCGAGCCGATGCTCGACGCGCGGGTGCAGCACATGGTGCTCAAGGAGTATTCCCGCCTGCGCCGCTCGGAAAAGAGCCTGCTGTTTTTCATCAACAACGTATCCCAGCTGACGCCCGCAGAGAGGAGCCTGGTGCGCTATCTGCTCGACGGGATGAAGGTGAAGGATATCGCCGCCGCGCGCTGCGTCGAGGTTGTGACGGTCAAGACGCAGATAAAGGGCCTTCTGCGCAAATTCGGCTGCACGAGAACCAAAGAAATCGTTGAAATGATACACGAATTGGGCGTGGAACATTTGTTCTAACTCCTTCCGTCACGACTTCGTCGTGCCAACCTTCGGCGTTTTCCATCGTCAAATTCCGTCACAGACGGAGACGATTTCAAACGTCCCTCAAGGCGGGAGGCTTGTATCTTTGAAACCATGAAAACAAAATAAGCTTCTTCGGCAGCTGATTGCTTATGAGAAATGGCTCCCTCTTAGAGGGAGCTGTCGAGCGAAGCGAGACTGAAGGAGTATGTAGGAGGATAAAGCTATGAACATGGATTATTATCAGATTTCTGCCGAGGAGTTGGGCAGGAATGCCAAGGTGCCGCTGCTCAAGCTGGGCGATTCCGGCGAGGTGTTTTATGAGCTGGCGCTGGAGATGGTCGGCGAGATCGAAAAGAACAACGCCGTCGGCCGCCGCACGGTGTTCATCTGTCCGGTTGGGCCGGTGGGGCAGTATCCGATTTTCGTTCGGCTGGTGAACGAGCGGAAGCTGAGCCTGAAGAACTGCTGGTTCATCAACATGGACGAGTATCTGACGGATGATGAGGAGTGGATTGACGAGCGCAGCCCGCTGTCCTTCCACGGGTTCATGAACCGCACGGTTTACAGCCAAATCGACCCGAGTCTGGTCATGCCGGAAAGCCAGCGCATCTTCCCCGACCCGCATAACCCCGGGCATATCGCGAAGGTGATTGACGAGCTGGGCGGCGTGGATATCGCCTTCGGCGGCATCGGCATCAACGGCCATTTGGCGTTCAATGAGGCGCAGGACGAGCTGACGGCGGACGAATTTGCGGCGCTGCACACGCGCGTTTTGACCATCAGCCGCGAGACGCGCACATCCAACGCCATCGGCGACCTGAACGGTGCGATTGACGCGATGCCCAAGAAGGCCGTGACCATCGGCATGGCGGAGATTTTGGGCGCGAAGAAGATTCGTCTGGGCGTTTTCCGCGACTGGCACCGTTCGGTGGTGCGGCAGGCGGCCTACGGCGAGGTGAGCGCGCACTTCCCCGCGACGCTGATTCAGCGCCATCCGGACGCGATGATCATTGTGAATGCGAACGCTGCGAAGCAGCCGTTCTAAGGGGGGAACGATTGGGGCCTAAGGCCCCAAGCAGGTCTGGGCGGCAGCCCAGCGTAGCCCCACCGTTCCCCTCTCGTTGAAAGGAGTTTTTCATGGATAAGCTCTTGGTCAAAAACGCGCGCGTCTATCGGGATGGAAAGTTTGTCGTCGGCGACGTGCTCTGCGAGGATGCGCTGATTGCTCAAATCGGCAAAGACCTCGACGCGGCGGATGCGAAGGTCATCGACGCGGGCGGCATGCGCCTTGCGCCGGGCTTCGTCGATGTGCATACGCACGGCGCGGCGGGCGTGGACGTGAACGCGGCGGATGAAGCGGGCCTGCGCAGAATTGCGGCGTTCTTCGCGACGCAGGGCGTGACGGCGTTCAACGCCAGCGTGCTGACCGATACGCCCGAAACGACCGAAAAATGCCTCGGCGCGATTGCAAACGTCATGAGCGACAGGGGCAGGGGCGCTCAGCTGCTGGGCGCGCATCTGGAAGGGCCGTTCCTCGCCAAAGAATATAAAGGCGCGATGCCGGAATACCTGCTGCGCGAGGGCGACGAGAATTTGCTGCGCGCGTATCAAAACAAGTTCCCCGGCGTCATCCGCTATATCACCGTGTCGCCCGAAGTGCCCGGCGTGGTCGATATGATTGGCAAAATCAGCCACGACGTCGTGGTCGCCATCGGCCATTCCGGCGCGGATTATGACACGAGCATGGAAGCTATCCGCCGCGGCGCAAGGTGCGTCACCCACACCTTCAACGCGATGCGGCTGTTCCATCAGCATCAGCCCGCCATCATGGGCGCGGCGCTGGAAAGCGACTGCTGGTGCGAGGCCATCTGCGACGGGCGGCACCTGCACCCCGGCACGGTGCGCATGCTGCTCAAGTGCAAGGGTTGGGATAAGGTGGTTGCCATCACGGACAGTATCATGGCTGCGGGCCTGCCCGACGGCAACTATAAGCTCGGCGTGAACGACGTGGTCGTCAAAGACGGCGACGCGGTGCTGGCCTCGAACGGCGTTCGCGCGGGCAGCACGCTGACGCTCGCACAGGCGCTCAAAAACATCGTGAAATTTACCGAGCGCCCCGTGCAGGATGTGCTCCCGCTGATGACGATCAATCCGGCCAAGGCGCTGCGCATGGACGACCGAAAGGGCACGCTGGAGGTCGGCAAGGATGCGGATATGGTGCTGCTGGATGACGACCTGAACGTGGCGATGACCGTCGGTCTCGGCCGCGTGCTTTATACCGCGTAAAAGGGATGGCGCAATTTCATACTCGCAGAGCAATGGGAGATTTGCTATAATAAAATCACGGTTTTCAGGAAGAAACCCGTTTCAATCGCAGAATGCTTCGCATTCTGCTCTGAAACTACGCTTTTGGTGGAGTTTAAGGCTACGCTGGGCTATCGCCCAGACCTATCTGAGGGCTGAGCCCTCAGACTCCCGCTTCGCTTCGCGGCGGTTTCAACCGGTGTGTTCAGAACAAATTTGCAGATGAGGTGAACGATATGCTCGTACCGATGAGAGCGATTCTGGCGGCGGCGGACAAATATCGCTATGGCCAGGGCGCGTTTAACATGAACAGCGTGGGGCAGATTGAGGCGGCGGTTCGCATTCACGAGCTGCTGCATTCCGGCGCGATTTTGCAGGGCGCGGAGGCTTCCAACGCCTTTATGGGCGGCGAACTCGATTTCATGCACGGCACCATCGAGGCCAAAAAGGTTGGCGCAAAGCGCATCGGCGACGCGGTGAAGCGCTATGGCGAAAACAGCCCCGTGCCGATTGCGCTGCACCTGGACCACGGCAAGAGCATCGAGAGCGTGAAGGCCTGCATCGACGGCGGCTACACCTCCGTGATGATTGACGGCAGCAGCCTGCCCTATGAGCAGAACGTCGAGCTGACCCGCGAGGTCGTCAAGCTGGCGCATCCCTACGGCGTGACGGTTGAGGGCGAGCTGGGCGTGCTGGCGGGCGTGGAGGATCACGTGTTCTCCGCGACGAGCACCTACACCAACCCGATGCAGGCGGTCGATTTCTTCAAAAAGACGGGCTGCGACGCGCTGGCCATCAGCTACGGCACGTGCCACGGCGCGAACAAGGGCAAGGACACGAAGATTCGCCGCGAAATCGCGATTGCGACAAAGGAATGCATGCTGCACGAGGGCATCGACGGCTATCTGGTTTCTCACGGCTCTTCCACCGTGCCGCAGGAATATGTGCAGGGCATCAACGCGCTCGGCGGTCAGCTGGAAAACGCGTTCGGCATCGACGTGGCGCAGCTGGTGGACGTGGCGCGCTGCGGCATCAACAAAATCAACGTGGACACGGACATCCGTCTGGCCTGCACGCGCAACCTGCTGGAGCTGTTTGAAAAGGAGCCGGAGCTGCGCGAAAGCGATTCTGTCGGCCGGCTCTACAAGGATTTGAAGAAGAACCCGAAGAACTTCGACCCGCGCAACTATGTCGCTTCCATCATGGATACGATTACCCTCGGCGTTGTGCCGGATGCGCATGTGCAGAAGGTGGTGGACTGCATGAAGGACGGCGTGACGGAATCCATCGCGCCGCTGCTGGTGCAGTTCGGCAGTTACCGCAAGAGCCATTTGATTGAGGTTGTGACCTGCGAGCAGATGGCCGAGCGCTACAAGAAGGCGGGCATTTGACATGAAGCACATTTTTTTGAATCTCAAACGGTTTGACATCAGCCCGGAAAAGGGTGGCGTGAATCGGTTGGCCCCGATGCCAAATTGGGGCGCGGCGATTGTCTCCGGCACACAGGACGCGCTGGCGGCGTATGACCCGTCGGAGGTCGAGTTTGTGATGTACATGCCCGAGGCGCATCTTTTGGGCGCGGCCGCGGCGAAGACGGCGGGCAGCCACGTTCAGCTGGGCAGTCAGGGCGTATACCGCGCGGACACGGCGGTGGGCGGCAATTTCGGCGCGTTCACGACGAACCGGCCCGCGAACGCCGTGGCGCAGATGGGCTGTGCGAGCACGCTCATCGGCCACTGCGAAGAGCGGAACGACAAGATGGGCATTTTGGCCGAGGCGGGCGTGACGGGCAGGGCGGCAGCGGAAGCCGTGAACCGCATTCTCAACCGGGAAATCAAGTGCGCGCAGGCGGCGGGGCTGACGGTGCTCTACTGCATCGGCGAGAAGAGCGAAGAGCAGGCGGACTGGGAGAACGTGCTCGGTGCGCAGCTGGACATCGGCCTTGACGGCGTGGACAAGAGCCGCGTGGTGATTGCCTACGAGCCGATTTGGTCGATTGGCCCGGGCAAGACGCCTGCGGACAAGCCCTACATCACCAAGATTGCGCGTTTTGTGAAGGAACGCACGGGTGGTTTGGACGTGGTTTACGGCGGCGGCCTGAAGCAGGACAACGCGGCGATGCTGGCCTCGATTGACGAAATCGACGGCGGTTTAATCGCTTTGACGCGTTTTTCCGGCGAGATTGGCTTCTATCCCGACGAGTATCTCGACATCATCCGCCGATATCTGGGCAAGTAAGGGGGTTACGCTGGGCTGCCGCCCAGACCCGCCTGAGGGACCTTGTCCCTCAGACTCCCATCTTCGCTTCGCGACATGCCGCGAAGCGACAGACAATATAATAGGCTTTTGCAATTATGATCAGCTATCGCGTAGCGATAGCGTAGTGGAGGGTGCAGGGAACTCAGTTCCCTGCCGGGGTTTGGGGCAGCGCCCCAATCGTCCCTATCCCCGTAAAAAGGAGAAGAAAGATGAAGCTCGATTTTGAATATGGGCAGGGGCTTATGAGCGCGAACCTGCCGGATAACACCGATATCTTTGTGCCGGGTGAAACCGTGCCCGACCCCGAGTGCCTGCCGCAGGACTGGGACACGCTCTATGCGGAAACGCTCAAGAGCATCCGCAACCCCATCGGCATGCAGCCGCTTAGCGAACTGGCGCATAAGGGCAGCAGCGTCGTTATCGTCATTCCGGATATCGTCAAGGGCGGCAACCAGCCGACCAGCCACCGCAAGGTCTCTATCTGCGCGTGCATCGACGAGCTGTACGCGGCGGGCGTGGAAAAGAAGGATATTCTGCTGCTGTTCTCCAACGGTCTGCACCCGCGCACCAGCGTGCCGGAGATGAAGACCATTTTGGGCGACGAACTGTTTAACGAGTTCTATTATTCCGGCCAGATCACCAGCCACGACAGCGAGGATTACGACCATCTCGTCGATTTGGGCTATACCGACCACGGCGACCACGTCATCATGAACAAGTACGTCTATGACGCGGACGTGGCGGTTCTCATCGGCCACACCCAGGGCAACCCCTACGGCGGCTATTCCGGCGGCTATAAGCATTGCGCGACGGGCATTTCCCATTGGCGCTCCATCGCGGCGCACCACGTGCCGCAGGTCATGCACCGCGCGGACTTCGTGCCCGTCTCCACGCACAGCGAGATGCGCAACAAGTTCGACCAGCAGGGCATGTTCATGGAAGAGAAGATGGGCAAGAAGTTCTTCTGCTGCGACGCGGTGCTGGACAGCAAGAGCCGCCAAATCGCCATCTTCTCGGGCTATGCGAAGGAAATGCAGCCGATTTCGTGGGAAGTCGCCGACAAGCGCACCTACGTCCACTGGGCGGAAAAGAAATACGATGTGGTCGTGTTCGGCATGCCGACGAATTTCCACTACGGCAATGGCATGGGCACGAACCCGATTCAGATGATGCAGGCGCTTTCCGCTCAGGTCATCCGTCATAAACGCATTCTCTCCGACCACTGTGTGTTCATTGTGTCGAGCATCTGCGACGGCTATTTCCACGACGAGCGCTGGCCGTATCTGCGCGAGCTGTATGAGATGTTCCAGCATGATTACATGCAGACCCTGCCGGACATGAACCGTTACGGCGAGTATTTCGCAACGAACGAGGAATACATCCGCAAGTATCGCTTTGCCAACGCGTTCCATCCGTTCCACGGCTTCTCGATGATGTCTTGCGGCCACATCGCGGAGATGAACACGAGCGCTATTTACATCGTCGGCGCGCGCGAGCCGGGCATTGCCCGCGGCATGGGTCTCAAGACCCGCGCGACGTTTGAAGAGGCGCTGGAGGACGCGAAGAAGAAGATTGTCGGCCCGAACCCGAACATCCTCGCTCTGCCGCGCGCGTTCACGACGACGGCGGTGCACCTCTGCATGAAGGACCCGAGCCAGAACAGCCACACCCGCGACGGCATTGTGCACCCGTGCGGGGGCTGCTGACGCTGGGGGACGTTGGGGGGACGTTGGGGCTTTGCCCCAAACCCCACCAAGAACCTGAGGTTCTTGGATTTCCCATGATATGAAATAGAGCCTGTCATGATTGACAGGCTCTATTTGCATAAACGGCTTCATATAGCCGCGAAGCGAAGCAGGAAGTGCAGGAACCTTAGGTTCCTGCCGGGGTTTGGGGCAGAGCCCCATATAAAGCCACCAGCTCGTCGCTGCCTGCGGCTTTCAGCTCGGCGAGCCACGCGGCGTAGGTTTCGTCGTTCAGCTCGATCTCGCCCGTGGCGAAGCGCGCGATGCCCTTGTCCACCAGACCGCCGAGCACGGCGGTCAGCTCGTTGGCGCGCTGCTGGTCGGCAGGATTCAGCGCGTGCACGGGCACGACCTGCTCGCTGACGGCATGCACACGCTCGCTCTGCGCGAAAACATGCGCATCGACGGGGCTGGCCACTTTGGCGATGAAATCGCTCGGGTACAGGCCCGGCATGGCCGTGCCCGTGTACATCAGCACGTTCGCACGGATGTCGTTAACAGTGCGGCTGTTCGTCACCTTGAACGACCATGTGCCGTCCGCGTTCCACGCGTAATCCTCACCTTCAACGCCCGCGTAGGCCAGCAGCGCGCCGTCCTCGCCATACAGCGCGTCCGCCCAGCGCAGCGCGGCGGCAGGGTCGGCACAGGAGGACGTCACCGCAAAGCAGCCCGTCCATACGTCGCCCAGCAGGTCGCGCCAGCGGGCCGCGCCCGTGTCATCCGGCATGAGCAGGGCTTCGTAATCCGTCACGGCAGAGGAAGGCACGTGCGTATACGGCGTCATCGTGACAAGCAGGCCGCCGGTCACAGCCGCATCCTCATCGTCGGAGGACGAGGAGAGCGCCGCCGTGCTGTGCATCGCGGTGAAGGCGTTCTTGCTCAAAATGCCCTTGTCTGCCCAGTCGCGCAGCGTGGCGATGAAATCGCGATAGGCGGGCAGCTCCGGCGCAAAAACGAGCGAACCGTCGGCTTGGCGCGCCAGGTTGCTGTCATCCGCAACGATGCCGAAATAGGGCAGAAGCCAGCGCATTTCGTAGACGCCGACGAGATCCGCCGCGACTTCATCCTGCTTGTAATTGCCGTTGGGGTCGCCCGTCTTGAACGCCAGCAGCACGTCGGTCAGCTCGTCCACCGAGGTCGGCACGGACAGATTCAGCGCGTCGAGCCACTTGGCGTTTATCCACACGCAGACCTGCCGCTCTGCCGTGTTCAGCAGCGGCAGGGACGCGATGCGCCCGTCCTCAAGCGTGATGGCAGCCTTCCAATCGGGGTGCTCGGCCAGCAGCGCGGAAAGGTTGGGCATGTTCGCCTCAATCAGCGGCGCAAGGTCGATGAGCGCGCCGCTCTCCAGCAGAGCCTGCTCCTGCGTGCGGCTCAGGTTTGCCTTGAAGAGCACATCCGCGGGCAGGTCGCCCTGCTCCATCGCGGCGATGAGACTCGCGTACTGCGTTTCATCCGATACGGCGTGCGCCTCCATCGAAACGCCCGTCAGCGCTTCCATCCGCGGGAAGAACAGGCTGTTTTCCCAACTGCGCTCGACGGTCTCGGTTTCAAGGCCCGTGAGCGTCGCCGCGCCCGCCGTGCCCGTCAGCAGGGACAGCGCGAGGGACAGAGAAAGGGTTTTTTTCAAAAAGCTGTGCATCGTGCGCCTCCGAGAATCAATTTACTGTGATTATACCATACTTTGGCTGTGGAGAAAAGGGGACGCGGCGGGCGGTCAGGGCGGACTATTCGGTCAGGGGCGGCCATAGGATAGCCGAGACGGGGGGCGATGCGCGGTGCTGGAGGCGATGCTGGAAGGATGGCGCGGCAGGCGTGTGCTGATCGTGGGAAACGGAAACGGGCTTTGCGCGTTCCTTGCCGCAGTTCTGGAGGAAATCGGCGCAAGACCGACGCGCATCGACGACACGGCGGATGCGCAGACGCTCTGCCGCGCGCTGACGGCGGGGCGCATCGGCGCGGCGGTGCTCTGCGGCGAGATGGGCGGCGGCGGTCTGCCCGAGCGGCTGGCGGCGACGCTCACGCTGACGGAGGAAATCCGCGAAGCGGGCGTGCCGCTGCTGATGGCGCTGTCGGACGCGGCAGTCTATCAAAGCGGCGCGGGACGGATGAGCGAAACGGCGGCTGTCGGCGGGCGGACGCGCGAGGGGCTGGAGGCCTCCATCTTGCAGACGGCGCTTCTGGGCGCGGCGCGCGGGCTGCTGGGCGACGCGGTGCGCACGCTGCTGATTCGGCACGTGCCGATTCTGGGCGGGCAGTGCGCGGCATGGTGCGACGCGCTGCTGGACGACAGGCCGATTCAAGTGGAAAACCCGACGGCGCGCGGGGTGTTTGTGCATCCGCTGGATATCGCCTGCTGCGCGCTGACGCTCGGGGCGCGGGCGCTTATGCAGGGGGAGGGCGGCGTGTATCACATCGGCACGGACGCGCGGAGCATCTGCACCAACCGAAGCGCGGCGCGAAGGCTGAGCACCCGGCACTTCGGCACAAAGCCGATTGCGGAAACGGAGACGGCGCGGGCCGACCTGCCGATTCTGCTGGACGGGAGCGCCGCGCGTCGGCTCTGCGGCGCGGCCTGTCGGCTGGACGCGGACCAAGCGCTCGACCTGCTGTTTGCCGAGCGGCAGGCCGCGCGGGAGGGGCGCGAAGAAGAAGCCGTTCGGCAGATGACGCGGACATATCTGGAAGCCTGCCGCGCATAACCTGAAAACGGAGGCGATGAGATGGAAAAGAGCATCACGCAGACGCCCAAACACACGCTGCTGCTCGACGGGCGGGCGCGCGCCAAGCTCACGGGCGTGACGGCGGTCAGCTGCTTCAACGACCGCGAGGTTGTGCTGGAAACGGGCGAGGGCGAGGTGGCGCTGTTAGGGGAAAACCTGCACATCGAACAGCTGAATCTGGATGACGGCCGGCTCGACGTGACGGGCGAAATCGCGGGCGTGGAGTATGAAACGCCCCGCAAGAAGGAGCGGCGCGGCCTTTTCGGGCGCAAAAAGGCATGACGGCGGCGGAACAGGCGCGCGCGCTGGGCATGATGGCGGCGCTGGGCGCGGCGCTCGGGCTGGGCTATGACCTGCTCGGCCCGATGCGGCGGGGGCGGGTGAGCACGGCCATGGCGGATGCGCTCTTCGGCGTGCTCTGCGCGGCGGGCATGACGCTGACGGCGCTTCTGCTTCGGATGAATCCGTTTCGGCTCTATGCGTTCGCGGGCGTAGCGTTGGGCATGGGGATGTATGCCGCGACGATGGGACGAATCCTCCGAAGACTGTACAGATTTGGACGGGAATGTGTCAAAAAAGTTAAATAACATCGCGGAGATGATGAATTTATTGCAGGAAAATCAAAAAACGGGTCGAATTATATCTGTACGAATTTGTCAAAAGATGCGGGGGATGGGCTGCATGGCCTCGAAAAGAAAAAAAATCAGGCCGTTTCGGATTTTGGCGGTGCTGATGGGCGCGGGAACGCTGGCGATGCTGATGCGTTTTCCGGCGAAGGCCGTCAGCTTGGAGCGCCAGCAGGAGCAGCTGCTGGCCGCGGCCGAAGCATATCACGACGCGCAGAGCGAAAACAACCAGCTCAAGAGCAAGCTGTCGGAAATCGACTCGTCCGATTTCATTGAGCGCACCGCCCGAAGGGATTACGGCTACTGCTGGTACGGCGAAATCATCTATCAGGTCGGCAATCTGGATGAAATTGAACAGCAGCTCGATTTTGACGTGTACGGACAGGATTAAAGCGGAGGGAAACACCATGCGCCTTGGCTGCATCGGAATCGGATCAAACGCGATTCGCCTGCTGGTTGCGGGCTGGGAGGACGGGCGGCTGTGCGCCGTGCGCCGCGAACGCCGAGGCACGCGCCTGTTCGCCGGACTGGTCGGCGGCAAGCTGACCGAAGAGAGCATGCAATCTTCTGTGAACGCCGTTGGGGAGCTGGCGCAGTGCGCCCGAAACGACGGCGCACAGGAGATTTTTGTTTTCGCCACCAGCGCGGTGCGCGACGCGGCCAACGGGCGCGAGTTCACAAGGCGATGCGAGGCCGCGTGCGGGGCGAAGGTGGAAATCGTATCCGGCGAAGGGGAAGCCGTGCTTTCGTATATCGGCGCGAGCGAGGGCGGCGTGTGCGGCATGATTGACATCGGCGGCGGCTCGACGGAATTTACCATCGGCGAGGGCGCGCACATTCTCGGCGCAGTCAGTTTGCAGATGGGCGCGGTGCGCATGAACGCGCAGCGGCCGATTCTCAAGGCGGAGGATTACGCCGCGACGGTGGAGCAGTGTCGGCGGCTGATTCAGCGCGACGCGCAGCGCCTGCTTACCCTGAACGTTACGCCCGAGTGGGTCGGCGTCGGCGGCACGATGACCACGCTCGGCGCGATGCAGCGCGCCATTCCGCTGTTTGACCCCGACACATGCGAGGGCATGACGATGGATTTGGAAACCGTATCCGGCTGGGGCCGACGGCTGGCGCGCATGAGCATGGCCGAACGGCGGCAGGTGCCCGGCCTGATGGCCCACCGCGCGGATATCATCCCCGGCGGCGTGGCGATTTTGGAGGCCGCCATGCGCGAATTTGGCATCAAAACGCTGCGCCTTTCCGCCCACGGCAACATGGACGGCTATCTCAAGAAAAAATTTCAAGAAATCTATTGACAGACGAGGAAGAATTGTGTATAATAATCCTCGTCGTCAGAACGACGGCGCTTCACATCGCGGGATGGAGCAGTCTGGCAGCTCGTCGGGCTCATAACCCGAAGGTCGTAGGTTCAAATCCTACTCCCGCAACCATATGGCGGCATAGCTCAGCTGGCTAGAGCATTCGGTTCATACCCGGAGTGTCATGTGTTCGAATCACATTGCCGCTACCAGAGAATCCAGTCAAGTTGCTCACTTGGCTGGATTTTTTTATGCAGTTTTACCATAAGATTGTTTTATTCATGTCAAAGTGCCGAAATTTTGGGATTTCGGCACTTTTTTTGTCACAGCTTCAATAAAATAACAATCGTTTAATCCTCGCACGGATTGAGTTTTTGATGGTTTTGCGCAGTCACATGCCGTGCCACAAACGCTTAAAGAAGGGTCAGCAGCCTGCGGGCATTTTCCAAGTCTTCTTCCTGCATGTGGATGTACATATTCTGCATGGTTTTCAAATCTGCCCAGCCGCCCATGCTTTGCAGCGTTTTTTCCGATACGCCTGCGCGATAGGCGCGTGTGGCGAGCTTTTCGGCACGCTCAACCTTTGTGGGCGTGTGCTCCGAGCCGGAAAGCAGTTCGTCGGCGGTGAGCTGGTATTCGCCGAGCCAGCGAAAACCGTCCGCATCGCCGAGCGAGAAAGCCAATGACTTGCCCGGAGGTGCCAGCGAGCTTTTCTCATGCGTCAGCACCCGCGTGGTGGGGTCGTCCCTGACTTTACCGATGAACAGGAGACTGCGCACGGCGGCAGTCATGTCGATGGAACCAAGCCCGCGATAGGTGCTTTGTGAGCCGGACGCTTTGTTGAGATGACCGATCATCAAAATAGCGCAGTCGTGGGCTTCGGCAATTTCACCCAGTGCGCGGAAGATCGGGCGCACTTCGTTGGCGCGGTTCATATCGACCTGAGCGCCCAGAAACGCCTGAATCGGGTCGATAATCAACAGCTTGGCTTGATTTTCGCGAATGGCACGCTCAATGCGGTTATCTGTCAATGTGAGCATGGATTCGCGGTCGTCAATGACCAACACGCGGTCAAGGTCGGCGCCTGCTTCGATTAAGCGGGGCTTGACGGTATCGCCAAGACCGTCCTCCGCCGTCTGATAGATCACGTTGAAGGGTTCAAGCAGCTCACCGTTTGGAAGCTGTTGACGGTTGGTGCAGGCGGCTGTGAGATACATGGCGAAATAGGTCTTGCCCTCGCCGGGATTGCCTTGCAGGATGGTCAGCTTGCCGAAGGGAATGTATGGATACCAGAGCCAGTGAACGGCGGTTTGTTGTACGTCGCTCAGGCGGATCATGGGAACCTCCTTAAATCGGCTTATTCCTGACGTAGATGTCTGCCTGACGAATGAGCGCTTCCAATTCGCGGATTCGGGAAGAAGTGGAATGGAGTGCATCGCTCAACTGATGAAAGGCAGAACGGGTTTCGGAGAGCCGGGCGGAAAGGTCTTCAAGGGTGAAAAGTTGATGGGCTTGCAGAAAATTGACGGTTTCGGCAAATTGTTTGAGATCGCGGACTTTCCCTTTTTGGCTCCATGCCTGAGCATAGCGCCGCTGCTGTGCTTCGCTGACCAATTCCCAAAGCGTGGGCGTTTTAGAAGCTTCCGGCTCGGAGCGGAGAGCGTTGATCCATTCGGTCAGCTTGGCAATCTGCGTTTTTAGTGTACGGGTCAGCCTGTTTGTGGAGCGAATCCAGCGGTTCAACCCACCCTTTTCTGTGCGGATGCCTTTCTGCTCCAGCTTGCGAACGTTGGGACCTTCGTGAACGGTTGGAATTTGTTCGACGCTTTGCCGCGCATAAGAACGGTGGTCGATGCGCGAAGGAATTCCCTTTTCTTCAAACTTGGCATTGACGGCGTTGCACCATGCGGTGCGCCACGATTCGAGTCTTTCGGGAGAATGCCAATCGGTGGTATGGACGGCATTGAAACGGAAGCGACCGTCTGAACCGCGGATGCGGTTTCCGCTGGCATCCAGCACGTATTCGCGGCGCTGCTTGGGCGCAAAGCTGCCGTCAGGATTCAATGGACGCATGGTGGTCATAACGTGCATGTGGGGATTGGAAATGCCGCCGGCCTTGTCGGGAGAATGAATGGCAAGGTCGGCGATCATTCCGCGATCCACAAATTCTTTTTGCACGAAAGCACGAGCCAGTTCGATATTTTCGTTCAGTGAAAGTTCGTTTTGTAGCGCGATGTCAAAACTGTATGCGAGCTGCGCTTTGGGATGGCGTTCAGCGGCTTCTACGGCGTTCCAGAGCGTTGCTCGGTCACGAAAGCATGCCGGAGCATGAGCAGGCAGCAGAATTTCCGTATGGAGAACGCCGCCCTTGCGTGTGTAGTCGCTGATCTCGTCGTAATATTCACTGTACAGGCGTTCGCCTGCGCGATACGCTGCGGCAGCAAGGACGCTCTGTCCTGCGCTTCGCTTGATTTGAGAAACGGAGAAATGATACAGCGCCATCAGCTTTGTTCAAACGATGGAGGAATGCGCGGATCATGCGCAATTTGGTTTTCATCGGCGAATGCAAAGCGGATGTTTTCGATATCATCCTCATCATCTTCGAGCGTCATATCCAGAAGAATGTCCTGCACCTCGGAAAGCGCAAAGATGCGCTCCATAACGCGGTAAAAATCGGCTTTATTCAATGCGGCAATCTGCGGGCAGAGGGCTTCAATCGCGCCGCCCATGTTGCAAAGATGATGGGTACGCTTTTTCCGTGCGCCTTCGCTTAGATAGCGTTCGCGGTTTTGGAGACGCTGGCTGCGATGCTCGGCTTGCGCTTTTTCCTGCTCAAGATTACGCAGCTTTTGATTCGGTTCGATGTAGGAAGATGGCGTTTTGTTCATGGCGTGTGGATTCCTTTCTGAAAAAACGAATGAGAAAAACGGCTGCGGAAGGATTCAAAAACTTTGCGGCAGACGGGATCTGCTTGCAGATCGTGGCTGATGCAAAGTACGCGGGGGATAGGCGCAGAGCGCCGCAAGAGGGGGCAGCCCTCTTGGACGCAGCAACGCTGCGCAAAGTCTCTTGCATTGCGGGAGCAGGGCAAAGAGGAAAACCACGCGTAAAGCACGAAGATACATCCGAAGGATGTATAGAAGTGCGCCCTTCCGTTCCGTCGGGGTCTGTCGATCGACGAGCAGATCATATCACAAAAACAAGAAAAATAACAGATGATTCCTAAACGATGGATAAATTCACAAAATCGCAAAAAATCCACGCTCTTGAAGCGGTTATCCAAATTGAAAAATGTGAAAAACGATGAGGGGAAAAAGAAATGCTTGAGACGATGCCGATTTCTGAAAAATTAAAGATGCTGCGGGACAGACGCGGGCTTACGCTGGACGAGCTGGCGGAACAAACGGGGCTTTCACGCTCGGCGTTGAGCAATTATGAGACGAACGAAAGCAAAGAGGTCAGCCAATTTGCACTGGTCACGTTGGCGAAATTCTATGGTGTTTCGACGGATTATCTGCTGGGACTGTCAGCGCTCGAAAACCCGATGCAGGGAGATATCCATGATTTGAACATCAGCAGTGAGATGGCAGAGCTGCTCAAAAGCGGAAAAATCAACAACCGACTGCTTTGCGAAATGGCGACACATCCGGATTTTCCGAAATTACTGATGGATATGGAAATCATGGTGGACGGTGAAGCGAGAAACGCGATTCGGGCGATTGATATGTTGTTTGAAGCCGTCCGCATGAAAATTATCAAGGAGACGAACATCAGTGAGGATTCAAATGCCCAGATTCTGACGTTTAAGGAAGCACAGATTGACGAGGACGAGTATTTTGAAATGAAAATCAAAAACGACCTGCGCCCGATCCTGCGCTTCCTGCGGGACAAGTACGCCGAAAGAAGCGAGGGAAGCCGGCAACTCGAAGAAATCGAGAAATACGTTCAGCAGCTGATTCGGGAAGCGGACATTGTCCGCGAACAGAAAGAACAGAATGTCCCCGATGATGAAATCTGGATTGACCGAACGATAGCCATGCTGATGGCGAAATGGAAAATCAAGTGGAACAAACTGACGGAAGTGCAGCAACGCTCGTTCAAAGAGGTGCTGATGCAGTCGGAATTGAGGAAGGAGCAGCTGCCGAAAAAGAGGATGAGGGGAAAACAGAAAAAGTGACTTTTTGGAATGATGTATCTGAAAAAGTCCAGATGAATTGTCGATTTTGGATGGATGACATGGTATAATGAAACAGACTATTGAAGCTATTTGATTAAATTTGAAGGAGTACAGATATGGAAAAAGCTCAGGCTTCCGCGAATATTGGATTTGAGAAGCAGATTTGGGATGCAGCATGTGTTCTGCGCGGAAATATGGACGCATCTGAATATAAAAGTGTTGTATTGGATTGAATTTGGAAGCACAACTTATATAATCATTGATTATGAGAAGTGAGAACTTATAGACTATCATGAAGATGCGTCCCGATGAAATGCTGCTATAACATGCCTGAACATATTTGTAAAAGCTGGAATGTTTAATTGATGATATATGTTTCGATACAGAAAAATGACTTGCTGTGATGATTGATTGAATTGTTTAATTTGACAGATTTCCGAGAAATGGGGAATTTCTGTTCGTCGGATACAGGTACTTTGTGTTGAAAATCGTATTCCCGGTGCTGTTAAAATAGGATATTCATGGGTAATTCCTGCAGATGCTGAAAAACCCAAAGATGCAAGAGTGAAGTCTGGAAAGTATATAAAAAGCGGTACATGGCCCAATTGACAGAGGAGGTATAGTGTGGCGGATAAAATTATTGAATCCATTCCAGAAGCACGATTGCTGCTGGCCTCCCTGCGTTCTGTAGGGTATAACGAGGAAACTGCGATTGCGGATATTGTGGACAACTGTATTTCAGCTCAGGCCCATAAAATCAACATCCAATTTGACTGGGAAAAGAAACGAATTGTCATTGCTGATGATGGCTTTGGTATGAGTGAAAAGGACCTAATTGAGAATATGCGTATAGGGTCTTCTGATCCCAGCAAAATCCGAGCCAAAGATGATTTGGGACGATTTGGTATGGGTATGAAGACAGCAGCATTTTCTCTGGGGAAAAAGCTAACAGTTGTAACAAAGTCGAATTTTGCTGTAAGCAATGCATCTTGGGATCTGGACCAGATTCCGGAGGTTGGCTGGAACTTGATTATCCGAGACGAAAGCGAAATTTCTGAATTTTCATCTCAGATGGGTGAGCAGGGTACGATTGTAATTATTGAAAACCTTGATCGAGTGATTGATATCGACGACGAAAAAAAAGCCCAGAATAAATTTTATAGGATTGCAAGCAAAACGGAAAAACATTTGGCACTTACATTCCATCGATTTATTGAAGAAGATAATCTCATTCTGGAATTAAATGGCACTCCAATTAAAGCATGGAATCCATTTATTTTAGAAAATAGTGCAACTCAGGAACTACCGGAAGAATCAATTTTCTCAGATAATGGCTGTGCAGAGGTGACGATTCAGCCTTACGTTCTGCCACATAAAACGAAATTTGCAACCGATGATGATTATCAGGCAGCAGGCGGACCTAAAGGATGGAATTATCATCAGGGTATTTATGTTTACAGAAACAGACGCCTGATTATCTGCGGAACATGGTTTGACTACATAAAGAAAGAACCCGCATACAATTTGGCTCGCATTAAGATTGATATTACATCAGCCAGTGATGAGGACTGGAAAATTGATATTAAGAAGTCAACAGCTTCTCTGCCCAGTTATGTTAGGGAATCAGTTGAAAGAGAGATTGATCTTTGTACTGAAACTTCAGCTCGTGTATACAATTCACGTGGCAGTTACTCGAAGTCTAATGTCAGTACTCCCAACCTGGATTATGTATGGGAGCAGCGAAAAAAGAATGGCCGATATTCGTTTCATATTAACAGAAAACATTCTCTGCTGAATAATATCAAGAAGCAGTTGGACGACCAGAGTAAATCAACTTTATCAGCATATCTCGCTCTGGTTGAGAATTTCGCACCGTTTATGCAGTCCGGAGTAACAGATTCTCTGCAGAAAGGAAAAGTTGGTGGAGAGTCTGATAAGACCTCTTTGGAATATCAGGTACAAATCAAAGAATTGAAAGATATGATTATGGTCTTCTTGTCGCAGGGATTTACCAAAGAAGAAACGCAGTCTACGCTGTTGGACATGGCTAATTATAGACATCTCCGAGAGGAGATTATCAGACTGGTGGAGGAAGCACGATGATTAATACGCCGAAAGAATTGAGTGATATTGAAGTCGGTTTGTATAAGAGCGGATATGGGTTTTGCGAGAAGCTTGTAAAAGAAGAACATATAACTATTGCGGCAGCAGTCGAGAAAACAGCAGCAAAATTTGGCGGTTTAAATATGATTTCTGATATGGAATGTTTTAAAAAATTCCTGTTCAGTGAAGTGACCGCTTACACAGAGCCTTCTATTGGCGTGTGTGACCCAAATCTGGAAGATAAGACTTGGTGGGATGAGCTTAAACAAGATCCGAAATTTAAACCGGAATATTGGAGCCGTTACTATGACTATCTGCTGAGGAAGCCCTCTTGGAGCATTACAGCAGTAGAAGATATTAATTCATCTACGGATGAGATTATGAATGCTTTGACCAATCCTCGTAAGGGTGTAGCTGGTGAACGAATGGGCATGGTGTTCGGATATGTTCAATCTGGTAAAACGGCACATTACATCGGGATGATCAATAAGGCCTACGATGCAGGATATCGTATTGTGATTGTGCTGTCCGGCATCCATAACAGCCTTCGCAGCCAGACTCAGTCCCGTATCGATGAAGAAGTTCTGGGATACGAAACAAGTCTGGAAAGTATCGGAGATATGACCCGAGAGCGCAATGTGATCGGTGTTGGAGTAGGTCCTCACAACCAGGTCGAAACTGTTGTCCAGTCGATTACGACACGAGACGAAAAAGGTGATGTCAATAAAAAGACGGAAGGCGTATCTATGATGCCGCCGTTCATGATTGTTACAAAAAAGAATGCCTCGGTTTTGCGCAAAATCCTGCGGTTCTTCCGTAAAAATCATTGTGCAGAAATTATAGGCGGAAAGAAGAAAATCCCAGCAAAATATCCTGCACTCATTATTGATGATGAGGCGGATCAGGCTTCTATTAACACGAAAGAAAGCTATGACGATCAAGGAAATGTTTTGGATGATTATAATCCTACAACTATCAATGGATTGATTCGAGAGCTGCTTGGTGTATTTGAATGCCGTTCCTATATCGGTTATACTGCTACACCTTTTGCGAATATTTTTATTCCTCCCCACATCGACGATGAAAAATACGGAACAGACCTTTTCCCCAGAGATTTTATATACAGGTCTCCAAGAGCAGATCAGTATATTGGCGCAAGGGAATTCTTTGGATTAGGAAGTAACGAAGATATTCCTGCGATGCCGCTTTACCGGAAAATTGTGGACGGGGCAGCGTATCTTGGCAGAGGTACAAAATCTACCGATCTAGTCGGAGAACTTCCCAAGGAGCTTAAACTGGCTGTGAAATACTTCCTTTTGTCTACTGCACTTAGGAACTGCAGAGGACAAAGGAACAAACCAAATACGATGCTAATCCATATTGTCCGCTTCGTTGACCAGCAAAATAAGGTTAAACAAAAGGTTCTGAAATATTTTAAAGAAGAGATTGAGAACCATATTCGCTATGGTGATCCCATCATTGAAAGTGAGCTTAAGTCGATTTGGGAAGAAGACTATGTTCCTACAACCAGCAAAATGAGGGCGCAGTTCAGCAAATATATGTCTGGGTGTGATAATGTTAGCTGGGACTGCATCTGGTCTGAAGCTAAACGCCTGATCGCTGACAAGGAAATCAGTGTATATAGTGTCAATGGTAAGAGCGATGATGTTCTTCTTTACAAAAACCATGAAGGAAAACCATTCAATGTCATTGTCATTGGCGGCGACAAACTCTCCAGAGGCTTGACACTGGAAGGACTGACAGTGAGCTATTTTACCCGCAGCTCTAATACATACGATACCCTTATGCAGATGGGACGATGGTTCGGCTTCCGTCCGGGATACTTGGATGCCTGCAGGTTGTTTACTACACCCACTCTCCATGCAAGCTTTTCCCACATTTCTATGGCTACCGAAGATCTTGCGGCGCAATTTGACTTTATGAATAGCGTAGTTCAGACTCCAAAGGACTTTGGTCTGCGGGTAGCATCTCATCCGACGTTGGAAATTACCAGTCGGAATAAGATGAGAACGGGTCAGGAGTTTAAGCGGGATTTCAGCGGCAAGCTGAGTCAAACTCGTGTTTTTGACATTGATGGTGAGCAGTATGACAGAAACTTTGAAGCTGTCGAAGACCTTCTGTATGCGATTAAGGGCTGCCGTATAACAGCGGAGCAATATCAGCAGATACTTGGAAGAAAAGCTCCCGGTGAGCATTTCTTCTATCAAAATGTATCTGCCCATGATATTGCCAACTTTTTTGAAAGTTATGAAACATCTAAAACTGCGACCAGAGCAAACAGCAAATATATGGCAGATTATATCCGTACCATGAATGCGGATGGAATTGGTGGAGTTAAATCGTGGACCGTTTGTCTGATAAATATGGATAATGGAGAAAAATTCGATATTGCTGATTTGCAGGGAGTAGGAGGAGGTATTCTCAGAAGAGAGGGTACAGGTGTGGATTCCTCCGCAACAACCGCCTCTATCCATACTATGACATCTGCAGATCATGAGTATATGGATTATGATAACGATACATATAAGCGGGTTCTGGAACTGAAAGAAAAATATAAAAATGATCCTTCTAAGACAAAAATTAATGAAATTATTCGCAGAGAAACAAGACCATTCACAAATGGATTTTTGATTCTGTACCCTATTGGGAAAGCAGGAAGGCTGACTGATGAACGTGGGGACCACAAGCCTCCTTTTGGATTTGCTGCGGTATTCCCTGATCGAAAGGGAAAGGGTGACCTCAAATCCTATCGGATGAATGATATTGCATTGGAGAAAGACAGCGATGAGTTTTACGGCTGATATTTACAACGAAATACTGTCCGACATATTTTCAGGGACAGGTCAGACTTCCCCCTTTGCGATGCGGCTGGTGAAGTTTGACAATGGCATTATGATTGCCTTTGCAGTCAACATTGCCACAAGAATGCGCTCAGCGTTTTTATCTGTGACTTCAGAAGCTCCTAAGAGCAGATTTCCGCACTGGAAAGGCGTTGAAATTGAAACAGCTACACTGCCAGCATATGGAATTGATACGCCTTTTGTCGGTCTTTCTCAGCTGCCAAATAGTGCCAGTGACATTTTTGAAATTGTTGTTGAAGACTTGAAAAGCCAGTTGGAAGCAGCAGAAAACATCGAGGAATCCTTATCTGTCATCATCACAGTTCTAACGAAATGGAAGGAGTTTTTTGCTGCTGATAAAGAACTGCTAATGCCTGAAGAACGTCAGCAGGGACTCTTTGGCGAGTTGCTGTTTTTGAGTGAGTGCTTGGATTCACAAGGAGTAGGAGCTGTTTCGCATTGGGCTGGCAGTGAAGATGAAACCCATGATTTCTACTTTGGCCCTCATGCAGTTGAAGTGAAGACCACCTCTGCGCAGGCTCCCTATTTTGCGAGTATCAGTAGTGAATACCAGCTGGATAAGGGTGATATCCCAGGAAAATTATTCATGCGCTTCTATGCGCTTCGCAGAAGTCATAGCGGGGGTGAAAAACTGCCGGAACGAATTGCTGCCATTCGCAGCAGGCTGAGTGAAGATGTATTGAGCCTGCAAAAGTTTGATGAAAAACTAAAGAAGTACGGCTATTTTGATGAAGCTGCAGATAGTTATACCATTGGCTACTATCAGCGAGATCTTTATTGCTTTGCAGTATATGGCGATTTTCCGAAAATCACGAAAGAAGCAGTACCGCTGGGCGTTTCGGATCTTACATACCGAGTCAGTATTATGCTTTGTATGCCGTATGCCCAAGATATAAAATCCGTATTTGAAGTTTTGAAAGGAGGGGCCTAATTGTGGTAAACGAGAAAATTCTCGAATTTTACGAAGAATTTCGAGATGAAGTTCTTGGGTATGTGAAAGAGAACGGCCCTATTTCTATAAATACGGCTTTCAAAGCGTTGTTTCTGTCCTACCTAACGGAAGCGGGAGAAACTCTTGTTTCGGACTGTACGTTGGTGGACTTCAAAAAGGATGGGGAGAATATGAAACTGGACGGCTATGCGTTCAGCGAGTATTTCCATTCGCTTACCCTGCTTGTGAGCAAGTATCAGGCTAAGCCGCAGCCGGAAAAGGTGAAGAAAACTGAAATTGACAGGCTTTTGAAAAAAGCCTTGAAATTCTATAAAACTTGCGGCACTGACTCGTTTGAGGCCTTAGAAGAATCCAGCGATGGTTACCAAGCGTATGAGTTTATCAAAGGTCATAAAGAGGATATTGAAACAGTTAATATCATTTTGCTGACCAATGATGAAACGATTCGATATATTCCGGAAGACACTCGTCATGGAAAGGTCACTATTCGCTTCGATGTTTGGGATATTGAACGACTGTATCAAAGTGTTCTTGGTGGTGCAGCAGTGGAGCGCCAGCTTGTTGTAAAACTGAAGAAAAAGTATGGTGCATTTTTGCCTCTAATTAAAGTGAGAGGCGATAATGAAATCTATGACTGCTATATTGGTGTCATTTCCGGTGAGCTGTTAGCACGGATTTATGAAGCCGAGGGTCAAGATCTAATCCAAAAGAATGTCCGTTCTTTTCTGCAGGCAACAGGTAAGGTCAACAAAGGAATTAAGGCATCGTTAGTCAGCGAACCTCAAATGTTTATGGCCTACAACAACGGTATTTCAACTGTTGCGGATGGTATTGACATTGATGAAAGTCATAGCAGCGGAGATGTTGTAACCATTACAGAAATCACCGGCTGGCAGATTGTTAATGGCGGTCAAACTACAGCATCGATTTACAATGCCTATAAGTCAAAACTTCCTCTGGATCAGGTAAATGTGCAGATTAAGCTGTCTGTTATCAAGAAAAAAGACCAAGCCGAAGATATTATTCATAATATTTCTAAGTACGCAAATAGCCAAAATAAAATTAATATGTCTGATTTCAATGCCAATGATGCATACCATGTAAAGATGGAACGTCTATCCAGGGCAACACCGATCCCTGTGGCAAGGGGAAAATCGACAGACTATTGGTTCTATGAGAGAGCCAGAGGACAGTATTTAGTTGAATTGAGTCGGCAGCCAACCGCAGCGGCTAAAAAGGAATTCAAGAGCCGTTGTCCGAAGAATCGCTGCATTTCTAAAACTGTAGCAGCCAAATGTGTGATGGCTTATCAGGGCTATCCGTATATTGTCAGCAAAGGTCTGGAAACCAGCTTTGTCTATTTCTCGGATATGGTCTCCAAGGGTGAATTCCCTGAGCCATCTGAACAGAGCTACATTGACATGATTTCTAAGGTGATAGTGTTCAATAGCTGTGATGAAATCATCAAGAATTTAAAATTTGGCGGTTTTAAAGCTCAGCAAGACTATTATACCGTGGCACTAATTGGAAAATATCATTCAGGTTTAATCAACCCGCAGGAAATCTGGAATAACCAGACAATCAATGCGGAGACGGCAAGGGTCATAGAAGAATTGGCCTATTTTGTATGGGAACATTTTCAGAATCCTACAGTTCCTGGCGTGAATATTGGACAGTGGTGCAAAAAGGAAGATTGCTGGGAACTGCTTCAGAGCCGTTATGAAGCAAAAATGAAAAAGCGGGAGATTTAGAAAAATGCCATATTCAGTAGTGGATCTGTTTGCAGGGGCCGGTGGATTGAGCTTGGGTTTCGTGCAGACAGGAAAATATGAGATAAAGGTTGCTTTCGAGCGGGAACCGCACATGCAGGCAACTTATCATCGCAACCATCCGACTGTCGAGCTGCAAGGAGATGTATGCGGCGCAGATTATGCGGATATACAGAGGAGACACGGAGCCATTGACGTTGTTATTGGAGGTCCTCCCTGCCAAGGGTTTTCAAATGCAAATCGGCAGAAAAACCATGCAGTCAGCCAGAATAATATGCTGGTAAAGCAGTATATTCGAGCAATTAGAGAGCTGCAGCCAAAGGCGTTTGTCATGGAAAATGTTAGTATGCTTCGATCTGACGTTCATCGGTTTTATATGGAGGAAACAGATCTGGATATTGTGGAAGAATATCAGATTCCGAATAAAAACACGCCGCTGCATTTGCTGAGCTCAGAATTTGTGTTTGATGGTGCATTGGAGATAGTTCAAAACTTGGAATTGCTCCAACAGAGACTTTGGCCTGAAAATCACTATCGAGAACTGAATATCATCTTCAAAGGTGAAAAAAACGCTGATAAGATGAAAAAATCTTTGGAAAAACACCGGTGCAAGCTTACCGAAATCGCTCAAGCCTATATTGAAGACGATGTAGACAATTACATTGCGCAGAAATCCAGAGAAGCATTTCAGGCGATTATGGATTATTTTGATGGCATTCTTGAAGCGGATAGAATTCATACCTTAATTGAGCCTGCGATTATGATTCAACGCATGCTAAGTAAAGCAAAGGAAATCTTTGATAACCATATCCATGTGGATTCATATGAGTGTACAGAAAAAGATGGTCTCCTGGCAAATGTTCGATCATTTGCGGTTTTTGATTATCTAAAAAGTATTCTTACATCTGGAGAAGATGGATATGTGATCAATAGTGGTGTCTTGTGCGCCGCAGATTTTGGAGCGCCCCAGAAAAGAGAACGCTTTGTTGTTATGGGGATTAAGAAAAGTATTTCCGCTGTGGTGTTTCTGCCTTCCAGAAAGATTAAAGATGGACATTATAAAACTGTTCATGATGCAATTTATGATTTGGAAGATGTTCCGCCTGTATATGATTTGGCAGACGATGAGGAAGGAATTCCGCTGGAACATAAGGAGCAGTTGAGTTCAGCAGCACAGCAACTGAGAGATTCGGATATTCTGAAGAACCATATCATTACTAAAACGACTGATGTAGCAATGGCAAGATTCAAAGCACTGCATCAAGGAGAAAATTTCCATAGTTTGGAAGAATCACTCAAAACCAATACCTATACCGATGCGAAAAGGACTCAAAATACGATTTATTTGCGATTGAACTATAATGAACCAAGCGGAACAGTGCTTAATGTTCGAAAGTCTATGTGGATTCATCCTACCCTGGATCGGGCAATCAGTATCCGAGAAGCAGCCCGGTTGCAGACATTTCCTGATAGCTTTGTATTTTGCGGATCTAAAGATAAACAATACCAGCAGGTAGGAAATGCCGTACCTCCAATTATGGCAAAGGCGATTGCTAAGCAGCTTGCGGCAACTTTAGGTAAAAAACTTCGTGAGGCAGAACAAGAAAATGGCTGATAATCATTCAAAAGAAGTTCGCAGCAAAAATATGTCACATATTCGAAGCACGAATTCAAAGCCAGAAGAGATTGTCAGGAAGTATCTGTTTTCTAAAGGCTTTCGATATAGAAAAAATGTTCGAACCTTGCCGGGATGCCCTGATATTGTTTTGCCTAAATATCATACCGTGATTTTTGTAAATGGCTGTTTTTGGCATAAACATGACTGTGGGAGGTTTGTTTGGCCATCTTCCAACACTGAATATTGGATACCCAAAATAAATCGGAACGTTGAACGGGATAAGCAGAACCACAAGAAGCTTATAGACATGGGTTGGAAGGTACTGAGTATTTGGGAATGCGAACTAAAAAAGAATGTGCGGGAAAAACGCTTAACAAAACTTTGTGGCGAAATCATCTCTTGATAGCGTATTAGGGGGGAGAAATCTGGAAAATATTATTAGGTTGTTGCATGATGATGGAATAGAGTATATTGAAGAAACAGTTGGCGGAATGTCTCTGCTTGAACGTCAAATTTTTTTTGTCAACTGTATTAAGGTGATTGATAAATCATACTATGATTACTTCCTATTAGGAACACTGTAAATACAAGGCTTTTCGGAGCCTACAAACCAGAAAAAATAATATTTGAT
>CAKURR010000008.1 GCA_934675735.1 uncultured Clostridia bacterium | reverse complement strand
ATCATGAAAAGGATGGAATCTGGGAAGGAGGCAGTATAAGTCAGTTCTCTCCGGTAATGACATTTAAGCTTTGGGAAAAGTTTTCTGATAGTTGCCTGGAAGTATCTGAAAGCATGGAAGTTAATGGAAAGAAAACTTTTGGATATGATGAACCAATTATTTATAAGCGAGTATAACTCAAGAGTGGAATATGGCGATAAATTCCAGGTTGTTGTATTCGCCCATAATATGGGGCTGGCAGGTTTACCTGCTATTTTTCCGATGAGCAGCATGTAAAATTCATCGAAGGACAAGTCACAGAAGCAGACGCTTCTGGTTCGGATTTGGTTCCATCTGCTGCACCAGAGTAAGAGCTTCCGTGAGAACGGAAGCTTTTCTTTTATTTCAAAAGAACATCAGGGCGAAAACAGGACTTGAAGAAGCCGTCATTCACACGCCACAGTGTGGTCTGAGAACGGCGCCGACCCAGCAGCAATGAGCCGCGAGAATCTAACCATTTTCCTCATCAATAAAGGCTTCCGAAAATTTGACAGCAAAAGGACCGCGGGCCTCTCAAAACCCGCGGTCTTTTGCTGTCAAATTTTCTTTTTATCCCACAGGCCGTACTGCTCGACGTTTTTCAACGCTGCAAGCATGTTATCCTTCAAATGCGGATAGGTTTTGCACATGGAAGCAATCATCTGCTTGATTTCCTGCCGTCTGGAATGGCCGTCCATCGGGCAGGGATTATGCACAACGGGCAATTCGAGCTTTCGGGCCACATGGATGATATGCTTTTCGGAAACATAGACCATCGGGCGAATGACCGTCACATCTGCCCCGGGCAGAAACATGTTCGGGTGGAACGTGTGCAGCCGCCCTTCAAAAAACATCGACATCATCAGCGTTTCAATCGCATCCTCGCGATGATGGCCGAGCGCAACTTTGTTGCATCCGAGCCGCTTTGCCGCGTCGTTCAGCGCGCCGCGGCGCATTTTCGCGCAGAGCGAACAGGGATTCGGCTCTTTGCGGATATCGAAAACGACTTTCGCGATATCCGTTTCCACCACGTCAAACGGAATCTCCAGCTGCTCGCACCAGCGCGAAACGGGTGCAATATCAAACGGTTCAAGCCCCATTTTCAGCGTAATGCCGCGCAGCTCAAAATCTTTATGCTCAAATCTTCGATACAGCGAGAGGGCATAGAGCAGCAGCAAGCTGTCCTTGCCGCCGGATACGCCGACCGCTACGCTGTCTCCGTGAGCAATCATCCCGAAATCGTCGTCTGCCTTGCGAATGCCGCCCAACACGGTTTTCATGACGGATATCGCCTCCTTCCCGCAAAAGTATACCAGCAGGCGGGCCAAACGTCAATGTTCGGGCAGTTCAACGACAAATTCGCTTCCTTCGCCCAACTTACTGGTCACATGGAGCGAGCCGCCGTGCAGAGCGGCTATTTCGCTGCAAAGCGAAAGCCCCAGACCTGTTCCGCTACGGTCTCGAACGGTATCCACGCGATAAAAGCGCTCAAAAACGTGGGGCAAATCCGTTTCGGAAATGCCGATTCCGTCATCCCGAACGGCAATTCGAGCAATGTTCTGCCGCCGCTCGGCCGTGACAACGATATGGCCGCCGTCATGCCCGTACTTCACAGCGTTTTCAACCAAATTGAGCATCAGCTGGGTGAACAGGCTTTGATCCGCCGTGATGCAAAACGTCTCATCGACTTCACGGGAAAGCACAATATGTTTCTCGCAGAGCCTATCGTTCAACGCTGAGGCAACGCCGTCCACAACATCGCGCACAGACAGCGTTTCGGGTCGAAACGGCAGCCGCCTCGTCTGCGCACGGGCCAGCGAAAGCATCTGCGCAATCAGGCGGTTCATCTGCCCGCATTCTTTCAGAATTACGGAAAGCCCTTCCTGCTGCATCGGCATCGGCGAAGAATACTTCATCAGGTTTTCCGCATACGAGGTCATCACCGCCAGCGGCGTGCGCAGTTCATGCGACGCATCCGACGTAAAGCGCCTTTCCCGTCGGAAGGCATCCTCCAGCGACCCCAGCATGCGGTTGAGGGTCTGAATCAACACATCCAACTCATCATGCGTGCCGATTTCCGAAATGCGCAGAGAAAAATCCCGCCCGTGCGCCAACCGTTCCGCTGTTTCCGAAATGGTGTGAATCGGTGCGAGAATGCGCCCTGCGATAATGAAACTGATGATGCAGGAACAGGCAAGGAGCAGCGGCAGGGCAAGCAGAAAAATCAGTCTCAGCAGCGCAAGCATCCGCTCATCGCCCTCACAGGAAACCGCCGTCATCGCGCAGACATCCTCGCCGCCGACTCTGAATGCACCGGAGGTCATTGCCAGATAGGCCGAATCGCCGATTTGCACACGAACGGGCGTTTTCGGCTCGACTTCCGCCAGCTCGGGCAGAGCGCCGCCCGAGGTCGAAAGCATGCCTCCGTTCTTCAGCCAGACTGCGTAGCGCGCGTCGGCCGAAAGCGGTACTTCATCTTCATAAAAAGGCGAGCCGTTTCGATTTTCCACCTGAACTATCACCTGCGAAAGCGCCAGCTCGACGCTTTGGCGGCGATAGGAAAAAATAATGTGCGATGTCAGCAAATAGATGACGGCAAACGCTGCCGTAAAGAGCAGCGAAGCCGCCGCCGCGTTCAAAATCGTCATACGGGCACGGATTTTCAGGCGTTTCATGGCTTTTCCTCCGCAGCGCTGATGCGATAACCGAATCCACGGACGGTTTGAATCAGCTTGACGGGCGCGTCGCGATCCAGCTTGGCGCGCAGATAGCCGATATAGACATCCACCAGATTCGTCTCAAAGCTGCCGTCATAATTCCAGACGTGGTCGAAAATCTGATTGCGCGTCAGCACCTGGCCGCTGTTTCGGAGCAGGTATTCCAGCAGCGCATATTCCTTGGCCGTCAGGCGAATTTTGCGGCCCGCACGGCTGACGCTGCGGTGAATCGTATCCATCGTCAAATCGCCGCATGTGAGCAGGGGAGAACGCTTTGCGCCGTGGCGGCGGAGCATAGCACGGATGCGCGCCAGCAGCTCATCAAAAGCAAAGGGCTTGGTCAGATAATCGTCCGCGCCCAAATCCAGCCCTTCCACGCGATCTTCTACCGCGTCGCGCGCGGTCAGCATCAGCGCCGCCCCCGCATAGCCTTCCCCGCGAAGGGTGGAAAGCAGGGTAAAGCCATCCATCTCCGGCAGCATCACATCCAATATAAGCCCGTCATACTCTGCGCCGCGCGCATAAAACAAGCCTTCCCTGCCGTCACCGCACGCATCGACGGCGTATCCCTCCCGAGTCAGGCGATTCACAAGCGCGTCCTTGAGCGCCGCATCATCTTCAACAATCAACAGTCTCATCTTCGGCCACCTCATCCAAACACATTTTCTGTCAACAGAATATCATCGCAACGTCAAAAACAGATGAAAGCTAGGTTAAATTTCAGATACACAGCCGCTTTTCATGTTCTTCTTAAAAAGAAACGGTAAACTGCCTCCATTCCCGATTGAAAAAAGGAAACGGAGGCAGTTTTATGAACTGGAATTTGATTTTTTCCGCCGCGCTGCTGACGGTTTCGACGGCTCTGCCCTGCACATCGCTCGCTCAAACCTGGCAGACGCCCTGTGTGACCGAGCCTTATGATTACAGCTACACGGATGAGACGCGACAGGTGGTCATCGACCGCTATCAAGCCAACGGCATCACGTATTTCGTCGCGGATGTGCAAATCAGCGACCCCAAACAGCTGCGCGCCGTCAGCGCCCGCGAAAACGGCGGCGACTCGTGTCAGGCGCTCAGCGACATCGTAACCGGTCAAAACGCGGTGCTGGCCATCAACGGCGACGATTACGCCACACACCGCTACGGCACCATCATCCGCAACGGTCAGCCGCTCCGCGCCGCGCAGACCACGCGCAATATGCTGATTGTCGATGAAAACGGCAACTTTTCGCTGCGCATCGACCGCAAAAACGAAAAGCCCAAGCAGCTCAGCGCGGATTTGATGAACAACGGCACCTGGCAGACTTTTGAATTCGGCCCCGCGCTCATCGAGGACGGACAGAAGCTGACGTTCAGCCGCGCTTTTGACCTGATTTCCACCAAATCCTCCCGCCGCGAGCCGCGGACGGCCATCGGCCAAATCGACACGCTGCATTACGCGGTTATCGTCGCGGACGGCAGGCAGGAGGGGTATTCCGTCGGCATGACTCTGCCCGAATTGCAGGATGTGTTCGTGTCCATCGGCGCGAAAACGGCTCTTAATCTGGATGGCGGCGGCTCAACGGAAATGTGGTTCAACGGGCAGATTATCAACCGTCCCAGCGGCGGCACGGAAAGAAAGATTTCCGATATCATCTGCTTCTAATGAGGTGCGTACATGAAACAAAAGCTTTTTTTCTGGCTGAGCGGCGCGGCAGCGGGCATATCGCTTGAACTGACAGCGGCGATCGTTGTATCCTCGGCGCTGCATCTGGGGTATGTCATGCTCTGTCCCGCATGGCTGCCGGAATGCGTCGGCGGCGAAATTCCCGCAACGGTTTTGCAGACGGCGCTGTTTGCCCTTTCGGGTGCCTTCATCAAGCAGATGTTAAATTCTGCAAGAAGCGATTGACGAAAGCCTCCCTTGCTGATACAATAGCAAAGAAAATATTCCCTTGGGCTTTGCCATGCAGGAAACGGGGCATCCCCCAAATTTCTGTAAGCGACGCCCGTTTGCGCGAAAACAACATGCAAAAACAATGTTGAGGTGGAAGAAAACATGAAAACGATTTTTGACATTCTGCGCGGCGTGGTGATCGGCCTGGCCAACATCATTCCCGGCGTCAGCGGCGGCACGATGATGGTTTCGATGGGCATTTACGACACCATCATCGGCTGCATCAACTCGCTGTTCAAAGACTTCAAGCGCTGCATCAAGACCTTGTGGCCGTATGCGCTGGGCATGGTGCTGGGTATTCTCGGTCTGGCCAAGCTGATTACTTTCCTGCTGGGCACGTATCCGCTGCCGACGAACATGGCGTTCATCGGCCTGATTCTGGGCGGCCTGCCGATGATTCTCAAAAAGATGAAGGGCGAAAAGAAGGGCATTGCGGGCATCGTCGCCTTTGTGCTGGCCTTTGCGCTGGTCGTCGGTCTGAAAGTTGTAGGGGGCGGAAACGGCACGGACGCGGCCATCACGCTGAACATCGGGCAGATCATCATCCTGTTTGTCATGGGCGTTATCGCTGCGGCGACGATGGTCATTCCGGGCGTCAGCGGCTCGATGATGCTGATGCTGCTGGGCTATTACAATCCCGTCGTCGGCTCGGTCAGCGGTTTGGTGGACGCGCTGCTTTCCGGCAACATCGGCGCGGTGCTGGGCTGCTGCGGCGTGCTGATTCCGTTCGGCATCGGCGTCGTCGTCGGCATTTTTGCCGTCGCCAAACTGATTGAGGTGCTGCTGCGCCGCTTCCCCGGCCCGACCTACTGCGCCATCATGGGCCTTGTGACGGCCTCTCCCGTCGCCATCCTGATGGGGCTGAGCTATGCGGGCGTCACGGTGATGACCGTCGTCATTTCCGTTGTGACGCTGGCACTTGGCTGCGTGGCCGCGTACAAACTCGGCGGCGAATAAATCGGTTGACAAACCGCAGACAGCCTGCTATAATCGTAGCGTTAAAAAAGAACATTTCAGCCTTATTGAGAGCGGCGGAGGGAATAGGCCCGATGAAGCCCGGCAACCGGTTGAATCCGGTGCCAAATCCTACGGCTTTAAGCCGGCAGATGAGGTATGGTGATTCAAGCCGCCTGATTTGCGCAATCGGGCGGCTTTTTTGCGCCGTCAAACCGCTCTCAAACGACGAGAGGAGAACGAAAGCGATGAAGAAACTGTTTACATCCGAATCCGTAACCGAAGGCCATCCCGACAAAATCTGTGACCAAATCAGCGATGCCGTGCTGGACGCAATTCTGGCTCAGGACCCGTATGCGCGCGTGGCCTGTGAAACCTGCACCACGACCGGCATTGTGATGGTGATGGGCGAGGTGACGACGACCGCCGATTACCGCGTGGACGATATCGTGCGCGAGGTGGTCTGCGACATCGGCTATGACCGCGCCAAATACGGTTTTGACGGCCACACGTGCGCCGTGCTGACCGCGCTGCACGGTCAGAGCCCCGATATCGCGATGGGCGTTGACGACGCGCTGGAGGGCCGCGGCGTGGGCGATATGGATATCGGCGCGGGTGACCAAGGCATGATGTTCGGCTTTGCCTGCGACGAAACGCCCGAGATGATGCCCATGCCCATCGCGTTGGCGCACCGCATCACGCGCCGCCTGTCCGAAGCGAGAAGAAGCGGCGAACTGACGTGGCTGCGTCCGGACGGCAAGAGCCAAGTCACCATCGAATATGACGGGGACAAGCCCGTCCGCGTCGATACGGTCGTCGTTTCCACCCAGCATGCGCCGGAAATCAGCCACGAGGAGCTGTCTGCCGCGATTATCGACAAAGTCATCTGCAAAGCCATTCCGGCCGAGCTGATGGACGCCAATACCCGCTTCCTCATCAACCCGACGGGGCGCTTCACCATCGGCGGCCCGATGGGCGATTCCGGCTTGACGGGGCGCAAGATTATCGTGGATACCTACGGCGGATATGCCCGTCACGGCGGCGGCGCGTTCAGCGGCAAAGACCCGACGAAGGTTGACCGCAGCGCCGCGTATGCCGCGCGCTACATCGCGAAAAACATCGTCGCCGCGGGATTGGCCAAGCGCTGCGAAATCGAGCTGGCCTATGCCATCGGCGTAGCGCATCCGGTTTCCCTGCTCGTGGATACGCAGGGGACAGGTGTTATTTCCGACGAAAAGCTCGCACAGATTGTCGGTGAGCTGTTTGATCTTCGTCCGGCGGGCATCATCGACATGCTGAATCTGCGCCGCCCGATTTATCGGCAGACGTCCGCCTTCGGCCATTTCGGCAGAACGGATATCGACCTGCCTTGGGAGCGCGTGGACAAGGCGGAAGCGCTTCGCGCCGCTGTCGAAATCTGATTTTTGCATACAAAAAGACGCTGGCAGGCCGCCGGTGTCTTTTCATATGCCGTTTATTCGCGCAAAAGCCGGATTTTTTTGACCTCCGCCTCGCTCGGCGTGATATACAGCGTGCGCTGATGGGTGTAGGTGACAAAGCCCGCGGGCGTTCCGCCGGGCTTTTTAATATAGCGGCGCAGCGTCGCGTCAATCGGCACCTGAGCGCTCCGAACCCCTTTGGAATAATATGCGGCCAGCATCGCCGCCTGCATCAGCGTCGTTTCCGGCACGTCGCCCTCGGTGTGAATCAGCACATGCGAGCCGGGCATTTTCTGCGCGTGCAGCCACGTCTCGCTGCCGCGCGCGCCCATCGTCAGGCGCTCGTTTTGCAGCGCGTTCTTGCCGACCTCCATTTCGATGCCGTCGCACGAAAGGAATTTCATCGGCTGAGACGGCGCTTCTTTCCTCGGCTTCACGCGCGAAGCCGTCTGCCGCACATGGCCGGACGCAACCAGCATTTCGCGCAGCTCGGTCAACCCGCGCGCATCCGTACATTTGCGCAAATCGTCCTCCATCTGTTCCAGATAGGCCAGCTCCTGTTCGGCTTTCTGCTTCTGTTCGGCGGCCAGCGTCCGCGCGCCGCGCGCTTTTTGATAGAGCTTGAAATATCGCTGGGCATTTTGCGCGGGCGAGAGAGAAACATCCATCGGGATGGAAATCGGTTCGCAGTTCTCGCTGTAATAATTTTCCACAACCGCTGTCGCTTCGCCCTTTTGCAGGCGGTAAAGATTGGCCTGCAAAAGCTCACCGTTCTGCCGATATTCTTCCATCCGCGCCGCGCTTTCCAGCGCCTCGTTTTGAATGGCGATCTTCTTTTCACAGCGCTCGATATGGTTCTTAATCGTATGCGCGAGGCTTGCGCTGCGCTGATTCAGCCTGTCCCGACGATCGCGCTCGTAAAAAAACGCGTCGAGTGCCGCGCTCGGGTCGTCAAACTGCATAGTCTTTTCCGCCGGCAGATGCATTTGCGGGAAGGGAAAAACATCCTTCGGCGCGCCCAAATCATCCAGCGTCACCACACAGGGCGAAAGCGCGGGCATTTGTTTCAGATACGCATGCAACGCTTCCGCTGCCGCGTTCACATCGATTTCGGTGACGAGCGCCGAACCGTCCGTGCCGATGCGCACAGCCGCTTCCCGCGCCGCCTGCGGCGAAAAACCGGCGATACTTGCGCCGATGGCCTTTTCCAGCTTGCCGCCCGCGCGAAGGAGCGCTTCGGCAATCGCCCGCGCCTCCGCCGTATCGGGGTCGAGCTTGTCCTGTGCCGGCGGGTAGGCATAGGGCAGGCCCGGCATCACCTGCCGCACGCGGGAGATATCCTGCCCGACATGGCGCGCGGCGTCCACAATGCGCCCGTCCGCCGTCCGCAGAATGATATTCGAGTGCCTGCCCATGATTTCCACGACCAGCGTGCGCGTCACGGGATCACCCAGCTCGCTCAGGTTGCTGATGTCGATTTCCAGAATGCGGTCGCCCGCAATGCGGCGCACCGCGAGCACACGCCCGCCGCAGAGATACTTGCGAAGGAGCATGCACAGCATCGGCGGCTCCATCGGGCCCGTCTTGGCGTGCTCGCTCAGGTGCACGCGCGCCGCGCTGGCCGCCGCGCTGAGGACAAGGCGGTAATTGGTTCCCTGGGCGCGAATCAACAGATGGATTTCGTCTTTTTCCGGCTGAATGACGCGATCCACGCGTCCGTCACGAAGGGTCGTATCTAATTGCCGGGCAACAAAGCCCAGCATCACACCGTCCATAGGCATAATAAAAAAATCCTCCTTCAGCGAGGTTCATCGTCGCGGGCATGACCCGCCGCATCGAAACATAGGATGCAGCGTGGCAAAGGGCGGCGCGTCAACGCCTGCGCCCTGCCGTGCGTGCGCAACCCGTTTATGTTTTCTGTCATCCCGTCTATCGGTATTATACCATCTTTTGCGCGCAAAGCAAAGGGGAAAGCAGGCATGCACGCGCAAAGCGGGTCATAAACTGGGGCGGAAATGAACCGACAAGGAGTGATGGCTTGTGAAATGGCCGAAAATCAGGATTCGGCGCGAAGCGGTCGAGCGCGCGCTCATCGTCAGCTCGGCAGCGCTGGTGCTGCTGCTCTCGCTCAAGCGCACCGGCACAAACAGCGAACCCTACGAAGAACCCATGGAGGACATACCGGAGGTCAGCGTTTCGGCCGCACAGACAGAGGATACCCGCCAGACCGTCGTCTATTATGAGGACGGAGACGGCTATCTGGTGCCCGTGCAGCGCGACGTGGCCAAACAGGACGGCATTGCCAAAGCCACGCTCGAATTGATGGTTCAAAACCCGAGAAACGACATGGACGCCGCGCGGCTCGGCCTTGTGCCCGTCGTGCCGGAGGGGACGACCTTTGATTTGGATATATCGGCGGGACACGCCCGCGTGGACATGAGCGCGCAGGCGCTGAACGCCGAGGATAAACAGCAGGAAGAAAATATGCGCACAGCCATCGTCTGGGCGCTGACCGAATTTGACACCGTGAACGACGTGAACTTTTTGATTGACGGCAAAACGCGCGGCACGCTGACACACGGAACCAACATAGGCGGCTCATACACGCGTGTCGGCCTGAATTTGGAAGAGACCGCCGAACCGACGTTTGCCGACAGCGAGGAAATTCAGGTGTTTTTCCCCGCGCAGGACGGCAGACTGCTCGTTCCGGTCTCCAGAACGGTCTACGGTTCGGACGACGTGGCCACCGCCGTTTTCGAGTTCCTGCGCGGTCCGAAAGCCGACAGCGGTTTAGAAACGCCGCTTGAGCAAAGCGTCCAGCTGCTCGGCATTGACGTCAGCGACGGTGTGATTACCATCAATTTCAGCGGCGATTTCACCAAGATTGCCGAGCAGAGCGACGGCGGCGTGCAGGCTATGCGTGCGCTGATGATGACCTGCACACGCTACCCGGGCATTAAGAAGGTTCGGATTCTGGTGGACGGAAAACCGTATCAGCTGCCTGTGACGGATGTGCCGACGTTTGCCAACATCGCCAGCGACGTGGAAAACAGCTATCCCGAAGTGATGATGATTGAATAAGCGAAGAGCCGGACGCATCGTGCGTTTCGGCTCTTTTCTTTACAGACAAATTATGCTATACTGTTCGGGTAAAAGCACGATACAAAAAGGAAGGCGGAAGAGGCATATGTCAGCACAGAAAATGCGTTTAATCGTCGCCAGCAACAATGCAAACAAGCTGCGTGAATTTCGGGAAATTCTCGGAGGACGATTCGATATCGTTTCCATGCGCGAAGCGGGGATTGCCGCGGACATCGAAGAGAACGGAACGACGTTTGAAGAAAACGCGCTCATCAAAGCCAATTATGTGATGCACGTCAGCAACAGCGCGGCCATCGCCGACGACAGTGGGCTGGAAGTGGACGCCCTGAACGGCGCGCCCGGCGTATACAGCGCGCGCTACTGCGGCCGCCACGGCGATGACGAAGCGAATAACGACCTGCTGCTGCACAATCTCGAAGGCATTCCCGCGCCGAGAAAGGCGCGTTATGTCGCCGCCATTGCACTGGTTCGGCCCGATTGCGAACCCATCGTCTGCCGCGGCACATGCGAGGGTGAGATTCTGACCGAGCGCAGAGGGCAGGGTGGTTTCGGCTATGACCCGCTGTTTCTGTGTGAAACGGGGGAGACCTTTGCGGAGATTTCACCGGAGCGCAAAAACGCCATCAGCCACAGAAAGCGCGGCATTGAGGCCGTTCTCCGCGCGCTGGAGGCCCGTCAATGACCCGCGTCGGCGTGTTCTCCGACAGTCACGGAGACCGAGACGCGCTGGAAAGGCTGCTTGAAAAAATGGGGCACATCGACGCGGCCTGCTTTCTGGGCGATATCGCGTCGGACGCCATGTTTCTGCGCGATGAATTGGAAAAAATGCCGCATCAGCCGATTCTTTACGCCGTTCGCGGGAACAATGATTGGGCCTCGATGCTGCCGGATCAGCTGCTCATCGAGTTGGGCGGCCATAAAATCTGGATGGAGCACGGCCACATGTTTCCGAGCCTGATGACGCTGGCCTATCGAGCCAAGGATAACGGCGCAGATATCGCGCTGTTCGGCCATACGCATGAGCCACACTGCGAATATGCCTACGGCGTGCTGCTGCTCAACCCGGGTTCGGCGGGCAATCGGTGCAGGGGAGGCGCGGCACGCGCCAGCCTGCTGATTCTCGATGGGGAAAAGGTGCGCACAGAGGATATTCTGTAAGCAAGTTCAAGCGAAAAAGCAAGGCAATCGTTCGTTTTTTTCGGGAAACCACGAAAAGTCGCAAGAAAATTCAAAAAAATGTCAAAAAACCTCTTGACAAAGGCGCGTCGAATCTGTATAATTAGTTCTCGTCAGCGGGAACGCCGCAGCGTCAGAGGAACAGCGAAGCCTGCGCCTGTAGCTCAGTCGGATAGAGCAACGGCCTTCTAAGCCGTGGGCCGTGGGTTCGAATCCCTCCAGGCGCGCCATCGTGGTGGGTATAGCTCAGTTGGTTAGAGTGCCAGGTTGTGGCCCTGGAGGTCGTGGGTTCGAGCCCCACTACTCACCCCACTTTTTTCTGCTGTTCATGCAGGGACGTTGGGGTGTCGCCAAGCGGCAAGGCACGGGACTTTGACTCCCGCATTCGCAAGGTTCGAATCCTGCCACCCCAGCCATTTTGATCCATTAGCTCAGCTGGTAGAGCACCTGACTTTTAATCAGGGTGCCTGGGGTTCGAATCCCCAATGGGTCACCATTTTGGGGTGTGCGGGTGTGGCGGAATGGCAGACGCGGCAGATTTAGGATCTGTTGCCAACGGCGTATGAGTTCGAGTCTCTTCACCCGCACCATTATGCGGTAGTAGCTCAGTGGTAGAGTGCCACCTTGCCAAGGTGGATGTCGCGAGTCCGAATCTCGTCTACCGCTCCACTGTGCGGGTGTAGCTCAATGGTAGAGTTCCAGCCTTCCAAGCTGGCTACGTGGGTTCGATTCCCATCACCCGCTCCAGCACGCACCTTTAGCTCAGTTGGTAGAGCACCTGACTCTTAATCAGGGTGCCCAGGGTTCGAGCCCCTGAAGGTGCACCAAACACGTAACGCAGCACAGTGATGTGTTGCGTTTTTCTTATGCCATAAAAAGACGCGTGAGCGCGTTTTTTACGCTCGCGTGTCTTTTTTCAAAATCAGGGGGAGAAGAGTCTTTCATTTCGCCTTTGCGATATCCGTCATGATGCCCTGACGAATCAGCGAATCCGCGAGCGCCGCCATATCGTCGGCGGATTCCGCGCAATTCCGATGCAGCCACGTTCTGAGCAGACCGATAAAGCCCAGCGCGCCGAAAGCATAGCGATATTCAAACTCTGTTTCATTCTCCACGTATCCGTTGAGCCAATCCGTGCGCAGTTTTTCCTGAATCACATTGCTGAGCTTCTGCAAAAATTTGATATCGCCGTTATCTCCGAGCAAAACAGAACAAATCTCTTTGTTTTCCGCCACAATGCGAAACAAGTCGGTCAGCATCGGACGGGCATGGGTGAGAACCGGCTCGCCTTTGTGCGCAAGAATGACCGCGTTCAGCTGTTCAAACAACTCTTCCTCCAGCCGTTCCAACATATCAAAGATATCGCGGTAGTAGAGGTAGAACGTGCCGCGGTTCACATCCACCAAATCGGCCAGCTCACGCACGGTGATATCCTTGACCTGTTTATGCTGCATAAGCTCAATCAGCCCTTGACTGAGCAGCTTCTTGGTGCGGCGCACGCGCCGATCTTCTTTCTTTTCCGTTCCGTTTTCCTGCTTCATGTCTTTCATAGTCTGTAAACGCCTCTTTTTTCTCAACACATTTGAATTTTGTGTTCAATTTTTATCGTTTTGCCAATTTTTGTCTGATGGCTGAACTGACTTCGAGAATCTGTTTATTGATTTTCATCACCAATCACATTATACTATCGTTCGTTGATAAAGTCAACACGATGTTCAATAACCAAACGAAGTTCAAAAAGGAGGAACTCTTGTGAACCGATTTGCAAGGTGGATGGTCAAGCACCGTGTAATCGTGGTTATCATCGGTTTGGCGCTGATGATTCCGTCGATATTCGGTATGGCGGCCACCCGGGTCAAATACGACCTTCTGTATTATCTGCCGGAGGATTTGGACACCATCAAGGGTCAAAACATCCTGATGGAAGATTTCGGCAAAGGCGCGTTTTCGCTTTGCATCACCGAAGGGCTGAGCGAAGTGGAACAGGCGGATTTGGAAGAAACCATTCGGCAGATTCCGCACGTCGATACGGTTATCGGCTATGCATCCGCGCTGAAGGGCTCGATTCCTTCCGAAATTCTGCCGGACGATCTGCGCGAGCGCTTTGAAAACGGCGAGGATCGCATCTTCGCGGTTTTCTTCGATGATACATCCTCGGCAGAAGGCACGATGGAAGCCATTGCCGATATCCGCAAAGCGGCGGGGGCAAAGTGCTTCGTTTCCGGCCTGTCTGCCGTGGTGACGGATACCAAGGCGCTGGTGGAAGAGCAGGAAGGCACTTACGTCGCCATCGCCGTTGCGCTCTGCTGCGTCGTTCTGATGCTGACGATGGATTCGTTCCTGCTGCCGCTCATCTTCCTTTGCTGCATCGGCGTTTCCATCCTCTGGAACATGGGCAGCAACTACTTCATGGGTGAAATTTCCTACATCACCAAGGCTGTCGCCGCCGTGCTTCAGCTCGCCGTGACGCTGGATTATTCCATCTTCCTCTGGCACAGCTACAAGGAGCAAAAGACCCTTTGCAGCGACCGCGACAAGGCTATGGCCGCCGCAATCGGGCAGACGTTCAGCTCGATTATCGGCAGCAGCCTGACGACCGTCGCGGGCTTCGTCGCCATCTGCTTCATGAGCTTCACGCTCGGCCGTGACCTCGGCATCGTCATGAGCAAAGGCGTTATCCTCGGCGTGCTGGGCACGGTGACGCTGCTTCCGTGCGTCATCCGCATGATGGATGGGCTGATTACCAAGACTTCGCACAAGCCGCTCCTGCCGAGCGTGGCGAACATCAGCCGTTTCATCGTCAAACATTATAAAGTGCTTTGCGTATTGGCCATCGTGTTGTGCATTCCGGCGTTCTACGGCTACAACCACGTGAACGTCTACTATGACATGAGCTCCTGCCTGCCGGAGGATCTGCTTTCGGTTCAGGCGAACGAAAAGCTTTCCGAGACGTTTGACGTGTCCACGAACCACCTGGTTCTGATTGATTCGGACGTATCTCAGAAGGACGTCATTGCGATGACGGAAGAATTTGAGCAGGTGGACGGCGTTCAGGATGTGCTGTCGCTGGACAGTCTGCTGGGCAGCAACATTCCCGAAAGCATCCTGCCGTCCGACGTGACGAGCCTGCTCAAGGGAGACCGCTATCAGATGATGCTGATTTCTTCGTCCTACGTCATCTCTTCTGACGCGGTCAATCGGCAAATCGACGAGCTGAACGCCATCATCAAAAAGTATGACGAAGGCGGCATGCTCATCGGCGAAGCGCCCTGCACGAAGGATCTCATCAACTGCACCGACCGTGACTTCAAGGTCGTCAGCGCCATCTCCATTGCGGCGATTTTCGTCATCATCGCGCTGGTGCTCAAGTCGTTCTCTCTGCCGATTCTGCTCGTCGCCATGATTGAGCTGGCCATCGCGCTGAACCTGTGCATCCCGTATTTCACGGGCACAACGCTTCCGTTCGTCGGTCCGATTCTGATTTCGACCATTCAGCTCGGCGCGACTGTCGATTATGCAATTCTAATGACGACGCGTTACAAGCAGGGCCGAATCGCCGGAAAGGGCAAGAAGGAAGCCGTCGGCGAAGCGGTTGCCGCTTCCGCGCAGTCCATTCTGGTCAGCGGCGTCAGCTTCTTCGCTTCGACCTTCGGTGTCGGCCTGTATTCCAACATCGATATCATCTCCTCGATGTGCAGCCTGATTGCGCGCGGCGCACTGTGCTCTGTGGCGGTTGTGTTGTTCCTGCTGCCCGCGATGCTGCTGCTCTGCGACGGTTTCATCGTGCACACGACGTTTGGCATGAAGAAAAAAGCGTAACTTTCGACCGATAACGCTCCGATTAGAAAGAAAGGATGGAAACCTTATGAAAAAGCATGCGATAGCGCTGCTGACAGCGCTTTGTGTCGCGGCCGGCTGCACGGCCAGCGCCGAGACGGCCAAGCACGAACGCGTTTATGTTGTTGTCAACCACGACGGCGAAATACAGACGCTTCTGGATAATGTGCATCTGGAAAACAGCGACGGGCTGGATGTGCTTGACGACCGCTCGATGCTCACGGCGATCGAAAATGTCGGCGGCCACGAGACGTTTACGCTGGACGGCGAAACGCTGACCTGGCAGGCGGACGGCAGCAGCATCATCTATCAGGGCACGTCGGATAAGCGTCCGGATGTTCTGCCGCAGGTCACCTTTACGCTGGACGGCAAGGAAGCCACCGCAGAGGACATCAAAAACGCTCAGGGTGTTGTGACGATGGACGTCAGCTTCCTGATGGCCGAAAATACGCCGTATCTCGCGCTGAGCGTGATGCCCATTGACGAAAACACGCTGTCCGATATCAGCGTTGAAAACGGCGCTGTAATGAACGACGGCAATCACAAGGTGCTCGTCGGCTGGGCCGTGCCCGGCATGGACGCGGATGCCGAACTCCCGACACATTTCACCGTGACGGCAACCGCCGACCATGCGGATTTGAGCTGGATGATGACGTTTGCGACCTCCGAACCGCTTTCGTGGTTCTGCGATGAAGCGGATGAAAAAATCGACGATTTGAGCGACAACGTGAACGAGCTGAAAGCCGGTCTGACCGCGCTTTGCGACGGCGAGGCCCTGCCGGAAGGCGAAGGCAAGCTGCACGACGGTCTCTCCGCGCTGTTCACGCTGTATGACGGCGTTGCGGCGCTGAACGACGGCGCCAAGTCTTTGAACGACGGTGCAAAGAGCCTTGACGACGGCGCTTCCGAGCTCGAAAACGGCCTGACGACGCTGGTTTCCAACAACGATGCGCTGAATCAGGGGGCGGCGCAGCTGTTCGACGCGGTTCTGGCCACGGCCAACCAGCAGCTTGCCGCGGCAGGCCTGGATGCAGCCGGCATCACGCTGCCGGAACTGACGAGCACGAATTATGCCGATGTGCTGGACGCAGCGCTCGCTCAGCTCGACCCCAAAACGCTGCTTGCGACCGCTCAGGATGCGGCGCGTGAGCAGGTCAAGGCCGAAGTCATGAAGCAGGAAAAAGCCGTGCGTGAAGGCGTGACGCAGGCCGTGCAGGCTCAGGTTCTGGAAAGCGTTCTGGCGCAGAGCGGCCTGACCATGACAGCCGAGGATTACAGCAAGGCCGTCTCCGCCGGACAGGTGACGCATGAACAAGCTCAGCAAATCAGCGCGGCTATTGAACAGCTGATGGGCAGCGACGACATTCAGGCTAAGCTTGAAGCCGCGGTTGCGGAACAAATTGATGCGCTGGTCGAGCAGAATGTCGCCGACGAATCCGTTCAGAAGCAGCTTGAAGAGGCCATTGCGCCCGCGAAAGCCGGTTATGAAGCGCTGGCTTCTCTGAAAACCCAGCTTGATTCCGTCAACACGTTCGTCACGGGCCTGAGTAGCTACACCGACAGCGTCAGCCAAGCCGCTCAGGGTGCCGCTGCGCTCCACGACGGCAGCACGCAGCTGGTCAACGGCGCTTCTCAGCTGAGCGACGGCACCGCGCAGCTGGCCGACGGTCTTAATGAGCTCAAGCAGACGCTCAGCGCCGACGTGCTGCCGCTGCTGAACGGCGACGTGCAGAAAGCGCTCGACGTGTTTGAAAACACGAAGAATCAGCTTTCTTCCGATGCTTCCTTTGATTTGGTCAGCGACGATATGTCGCACGACGTGGTGTATATCATCCGCAGCGACCTGAACAAGTAACTTCGTTTCAAAGCGCCGTCCGGCAAAACGGGCGGCGCTTTTTCGATGGTTCGGGGCGGATTCGTCGGTTTTGCGAATTGACGAATCCGCCTTTTTTCGCTACAATAGATAGCGTTTACAAAATGAATGGCAATCGGGAGGCATGAATCATGAAACTCGGTTTTATCGGCGCGGGCAATATGGGCTCGGCCATCATAAACGGTATTCTGAATCAAGACGCGCTTCCGGCTGACAGCCTTTATGTCAGCCGCAAACACCCCGAAAAGAGCGCGGAACTGGCTCAAAAGGGCGTTCACATCATACAGGACAATGTTTCGCTGGCCGAAGCGGCGGACTGTGTTCTGCTGGCCGTCAAGCCCGTTTATGCGGCGGATGTTCTTCGCGAAATTCACGACGCGCTGGCGGGCAAATTCGTCATCTCCATCATCGCCGGATGGACGTTTGACATGCTCAAAGACGCGCTTCCGGAAACGGCGCGCTTTGTCCGCGTCATGCCCAACACGCCGCTTGCCGTGGGCGAGGGCATGAGCCTGATTTCAAGCCTATGCACCTGCACGGATGAGGAATTTGCCTTTGCCAAGCGCATTTTTTCCGCCGCAGGCAAGGTTGCCGTGGTGGAAGACCACGTCTACACGCCCGCAAACGGTATCAGCGGCTGCGGCCCCGCGTTTGTCTATGCGTTTATCGAAGCGATGGCCGACGGCGGCGTGCGTTACGGCGTGCCGCGCGCGCTGGCGTATGAGCTGGCCGCCCAGACGCTCGTCGGCGCGGCCAAGATGGTGCTTGAGACCGGCGAACACCCCGGCAAACTGAAGGACGCGGTCTGCTCGCCGGGCGGCACGACCATCGAGGGCATGTATGCGCTTGAAAAAGGCGGCATGCGCGCCGCCGTGATGGATGCCGTCGGCGCGACGATTGAGAAAACCCTGCGCATGTCGAAAAAATAATTCTGAATCTAAAGTTATATTTTGAAACGACGAGGTTTTTGTGAAAGAGATCATCATGTATACCGACGGGGCCTGCTCGGGCAATCCCGGCCCCGGCGGTTGGGGAACCGTGCTCATGTTCGGCGAGCACAAAAAAGAAATTTCGGGTTTTATGCCGGATACAACCAACAACCGCATGGAGCTTTTCGCCGCCGTTCAGGGGTTCACGGCGCTCAAACAACCGTGCGCCGTGACGCTGTATTCGGATTCCGCGTATCTGGTCAATGCGTTTAAGCAGAACTGGATTGACGGCTGGCAGCGCAACGGCTGGAAAACCGCGTCTAAAAAGCCCGTTGAAAACCAAGACCTTTGGAAATGGCTGCTGACCGTCATGCAGCCGCATCAGGTCACGATTATCAAAGTAAAGGGGCACGCTGACAACCCGTGGAACAACCGGTGCGACGAGCTGGCTACGGGCCAGATTCGCGACCATCGAAACGACGCCTGAACCGCCGGATTTCAGGCTCAATCGGTCTCAAAACCTTCATGGGGAAGGATTCGTAAGACTTCGCGAAACACCGGTTTTACGAAGTCTACCGCAAAGGAATGAACGTTTATGCCTAACGACTACCACACGCAGGCCCAGCTGACCCGCACCAAGCATCTGCGCGAGCTTCAGCGTGAATTGCCGGAATGCTGCTCCGATTACTTCATGGCTATCGAGCAGCAGACCAGCGTTTTGACGCGGCTCAGCTATGCTTACGACCTCAAGCTGTTTTTTCAATATCTCTCCGACGAACTGCCCAAGTTTGACGGCAAGCCTGTCACCGCGTTCACCGCGGCGGACGTCGCTCAGGTCACCAAGCAGGATTTGGAACGCTATGCGCGTTACCTGACGCTTTACGTCAAAAACGAAACGCTTGAGGACGGCGAAACCGCTTCCCGCGAGATGACCAACCACGAATACGGCATCAAGCGCAAATATGCCTCGCTGCGGGCGTTTTATAAATATCTGTTTGCCGAAGGGCTGATCGAAAGCAACACCGCTTCGCTCGTTCCGCTGCCCAAGCTTCACGAGCATGCCATTATCCGTCTGGATGTGGATGAAGTCGCCCGCATTCTGGATGTCGCCGAAAGCGGCCAATCGCTGCCCAAAAGCTGCCAAAAATACCACAATATTACAAAAAAGCGCGATGTCGCGATGCTTTCGCTGTTTCTGGGCACGGGCATTCGTATCAGCGAATGCGTGGGACTGAACATCGACGACTTCGATTTTGAGCAGAACGCCTTCGTCGTCACCCGAAAAGGCGGCAAGGAGGTCATTCTGTATCTTTCGGACGAGGTCGCAGACGCACTGAAAGATTATCTCGCCGAACGCAGGGAAATCGAAACTCTGCCCGGCCACGAGGATGCGTTTTTTCTCTCCATCCAGCGGCGGCGCATCACGCAGCGCGCGGTTGAAAACATGGTCAAAAAATACGCGGCCATCGCCGCGCCTTTGAAGAAAAAAATCAGCCCTCACAAGCTCAGAAGCACGTTCGGCACCAACCTGTACCGCGAAACGGGCGACATTTATCTGGTTGCCGATGTGCTCGGCCACTCGGACGTCAACATAACGCGCAAGCATTACGCGGCCATCGCCGAGGATCACCGCCGCATTGCCGCGCAAAAGACGATTCTGCGCGAAGAGCCCGTGCATGCCGATGCACCAAAGCCTTAAAGCGCTGCTTTCACCGTCAAAAAAAGCAAAAAGTCGGATGTTTTGCGAAGTTTATCATCGCATCCATCCGACTTTTTTTGCCTGTATCACCGATTACTTTTGATTGCCGCGCACAAACGGAAACAAATCGTCACCGAACAGGTCGTCCATCCCATCTTCATCGGAATCATCGAGCGTCTCTTCATCGTAAAGATAGTCGTTCGGGTCCATCGTCTCATCGATGATGCCGTCCACCTTAATCGCCCGATATTCCGGACTCTTGTCGGTGTGGTCCAGCCCAATGCACTTTCCGCAGTTGTCGCAAATCTTATTCGGGTCGAGATCGCACATGTTGCATTCGCCGCACTCTATGCATTCCCGATCATATAAAACACAGCGTTTTGTCTCCATTGCCCTATCCCCTTGCGTTCTTGTTCGCTCATTATAGCACCGATTCGGGTTTCAAGCAAGCGTTTTCTTTTGCAAAATGCGAACATATGTTTGACAGTGCTTGCCTTTTGCAAATCGAATGTGGTATAATTGTGTTGAAATGTTTTGCAGCGAAAGGTGTGCGTTTTATGGCCGTTCAGAAACCGCGCGGCGACATGCAGTCCCGCATTCTGGCTTATATCGAGCAGGAAATCAAAACCCGCGGTTATGCGCCTTCCGTTCGCGAAATCGGCGAAGCCGTCGGCCTGAAATCCACCTCGACGGTGCATGGTCATCTGACGCGCCTTGAAAAAAAAGGGCTGCTTCATCGCGACGCCATGAAGCCCCGCGCAATGGGGCTTTCCCCCGCGCTTGCCGAATCCGAAACCGTATCGCTTCGCGAAATTCCCGTGCTTGGCCGCGTTGCGGCCGGAACGCCGATTCTGGCGGAAGAAAACATCGAAGAAACCATGACGCTGCCGGAGGACATGGTCGGCCGCGGCGATGTTTTCATCCTCCGCGTGCGCGGCGAAAGCATGATTCAGGCCGGCATTATGAATGACGACTACATCGTCGTCCACAAACAGCCGGACGCCAACAACGGCGAAATCGTCGTCGCCATGATTGACGACGAGGCCACCGTCAAACGGTTTTACAGGGAAAACGGCCACATCCGCCTTCAACCGGAAAACGACGCGATGGAACCCATCATCGTGCCCACGGTGACCATCCTCGGCAAAGTCGTCAGCTTGATTCGCAAATTCTAAAAGGGAGCGTGCCCTTGGCGGACACGCTCCCTTTGATTATCTGTCGGATTTTTACTCCTCGTCGAAGTCGAACTCGTCGCCCGCCTGCTCCTTGAAGATATCAAACACCTTCTGGAGCACATCCTCGTCGTCCACGCCGACATAGGTCACTTCGTCCTCGTCGTCGGACTCCTCATCCTCCATCACCTGGAGAATAACGACTTCGCCGTCGTCGTCATCGGTCGGCAGCAGCACGACATACTCGTTGCCCTCGTATTCGATGGACGCGCAGAACTCAAATTCCACATCGGTGCCGTCTTCATCGGTCAGAACGATGATGTTATCATTCTCCATCTTTTCCATATCATCCATGGTTAAAACCCTCGCTTTCGTCATACGATACAAACCGAAGCTCGTATCTGTATATAAGAATATCATAAAAAAAGGCAATATGCAATGGTTTCCCCGAAATTTTGTCGCGCTCCGGAGGTAAAAATATGGCCTTTTGTCAATCCCTTCGCCTTTTCGGCAGCGCCGAGTCGTGCGGCCGTGCGCGCGCACTGCTGGAAAATCTGCCGCAGGTTCGCCGCATCGACGGAAACGGCGCTAGACTTCTGCTTCTGCTCACTTTGCCCATCGCCGAAAGCGACTATCTTTCCGTGCTCGAAAAAAGCGGCGTCAGCGGCTTCTCTCTTGGCCGCTGACGCCGACACGATTATGCGTTTTCAAGGAAGGGCTCGCCGTTTTCCTTATAACACAGCGTTCCAAACTCATCAAAGACAAGCGAAATCGGCTTACTGTCGATGTATTTGAGAATTTCATCCATGCGAATGCTGTCTCTGAAACTGACGAAAGAAAAGCTCACGCCCGCGCGCTTTGCGCGTCCCGTCCGCCCGATTCGGTGGACATAAAATTCCTGCTTATCCGGCAAATCGTAGTTGAATACGGCTTCCACATCGTCCACGTCAATGCCGCGTGCCGCCACATCCGTCGCCACGAGAATCTCAAACTCGCCCTTTCTGAATCCAGACATTACCTTGTCGCGCAGCGACTGTCGCACGTCGCCGTGCAGGCACTCGGCGTTATACCCCGCCTTTTTCAGCCGCTCGCAAAGCCGCGCCGTCATATCTTTGGTGTTGCAGAAAATCATCACGCGTTTATACTGGTCCGAATCGAGCAGATAGAGCAGGTGCTCGTACTTTTGTTTCTGGTCGGATTCGACGATATACTGCGTGATATTCGGCTTGTTTTCCGCCTGCGCCTGCACAACAATCTCGATGGGGTCATGCTGATATTTCCACGAAACTGTCAGCACGTCCTGATTCGTCGTCGCGCTGAACATCACCAGCTGACGATTCGGGTCGGCGCTCTCGATAATCTTTTCCACGTCCTGCACGAAGCCCATTTTCAGCATCTCGTCCGCTTCGTCGAGCACCATCGTATGTACCGTGCCCAGGCGGATGTTGCCGCGCTGCATATGGTCAAGCAGACGGCCCGGCGTGGCGACCAGTACCTGCGGCTTGCGGTTCAGCGCGCTCATCTGCTTGCCGAACGGCTGCCCGCCGTAAATCACGGCGATTTTCAGCCCTTTGATAAAGTGCGCCAGGTTGGTCAGCTCGTCGGCAATCTGCTGGGCCAGCTCGCGCGTCGGGGCGAGCACAACCTCCTGAATATTGCTGTCATCCAGATTGACATATTCCAGCATCGGTATGCCGAAGCCCAGCGTTTTGCCCGTTCCGGTCGGCGCGATGGCGATAATATCGTGTCCGTCCATCATCAGCGGGATGCACTTCTGCTGAATCGCCGTCAGGCTCTTAAAGCCCATCCAGTCAAACGCCCGTACAACCTCTTTGCTGATTTCCATCGCCTCAAGCGGATGAACCGCTTCGGTCTGTATATCGTTCTGCGTATCGTTCAAAGCAAAGCCCTCTCAATTCTTATACATTCTCGTGTATTATTGTATCTCACAGCGGGGCATGTTTCAAGTCATTCCCTGCATTTTCATCAAAGATGTTTGTATTTTTCAGCGCCTCGCCCACCGTCGCATCCGCATTTTGCAGCATGGTCTGCACGACCTGCCGCTCATCCAGCCATTCGCCTGCCACGCGGAAAACAATCGCTCGACTGCCCGCCAGAATGCCGAGCAGCGACAAAAGCTTTGTTTCGGCGCGGACGCAGTATACGCGAGCCGCCGTCGGGCCTTCCCTGTCGCTCAGGCGCTCCTGAAGCAGCGCATATACGTTTTCAGAAAGCAGCATCGTCCTGTTGCGGCAGGCATAGACCGCCAGATACCCGCCAACCAGAAGCAGCGACACGTTCAACTTGCCCAGCTCCGACGCGCCGTAAAGCGCAATCCCCATCATCAGCGCGCCGACTGCCATACCGCCAAACGCAAGAACCGTCGTCAGCGCGCCAATCGGGAACCAATAATACCCGATACAGAGCACAATTCGACCGCCATCCAGCGGCAGAACGGGCAGAAGGTTGAGCAGCATCATGCCCGCGTTCATCAAAATGGCTTGCTTCACAAAATCGTGCGGCAGTATCCGCCGGATTTCCGGCAGGCTCATCAGCCAAAGCACCGCGTAGTTAGCCAGCGGGCCCGCTGCGGCCATCGCCGTCCCGCGCACGCCCTTTTGCGGACTTACACCCGACGGATAGCGAATCACCCCGCCGAACGGCGTAAACTCAATGCTTTCGGCCTTCTCCCCGATGATTCGTCCGACGGCAAGGTGCGCCGCTTCGTGAACCAGAAGCGCCGACATCGCCGCTACGCATGCCCAACCTGATGAAAAAACGGCAATCGACAGACCGTAAAGCAGAAAAAACGGCTGTACTTTCAGCTTCAATCCGCAAACACAGGCATGACAGACAGCCCGTCTTTCCTCAATTCAAACGCCGCCGTGCCCGCCACCGTGCCAATCGCCGCGCCCGCTTCCACATGTTCTCCTTCGGCCACGCACACGGCGCTCAAGCCGCTGTAAACGGATTCGTAGCCGTTTTCATGCAGAATCCGCACGGTGTATTCGTCCCGACGGTTTTTGACGGTGTTCATCACCTCGCCGCCCATGCAGCTGTTGATTTCCCCTTCGCCTTCATATTCAACCCACGGTTCGTCGCTGCTCCACGTATGCACAGATGCCGCTTCCGCCGGCAGAATCGCCGCGCAAGTCTGCGTTTCGTCGTTCCCCGTGAGAAACACCATCGTGCTCTCCGGCAAAACGCTGCTGACAAATTGCAGCCGCCCCAGCGTTTCGTCATACTCAAAACCGGCTGTCACATGGCTCATAACGGACTGAACACCGCCGCCGAACACATTTACCGCAACCGCCGCTATGCCCAAGCAGAGAAAAGCGGCCGCCAGAGGCACAGACCTTCTCAGCAGCCGCTTATCCCATTTCAGCCGCCTTCGATGCGGCGTTTTCTTTATCCATTCGTGCCGCTCGCGCGGCCTCATCTGCGCCATGACCACTTTTTTCCTGCCGTTGTCCATGCCGCTTCGCCCTCCTTCACATTTCTGCCAAACCCTATGCGAAGGCGCATTCAGTCAGAACTATTCCCGTTTGTTCTTCAAATCCACCGAGCTCTTATGCTGGGTGACGTTGAGCACAAGGCCCACGCCCGCCATGTTCACGACCAGATTGGTGCCGCCGTAGCTGATAAACGGAAGCGGAATGCCCGTGATGGGCATCACGCCGATGCACATGCCGATGTTTTCATACACGTGAAAGAGCAGCATCGCCATCACGCCGACGATAATCAGCTGACCGAATTTATCGTTGGTGTGGAACGCCAGCACCAGCATGCGGTAAATCACGAATGCGTAAAGCGCCAGCAGAACGAGCGCGCCGACAAAGCCGAGCGTTTCGCCGACCACGGAGAAAATGAAGTCCGTGTGATTCTCCGGTACATAGTTGAGGTGGGTCAGTGTGCCTTCCGCCCACGCTCCCTTGCCGTACAGGCCGCCCGAACCGATCGTAATCTTTGAATTGACAATCTGGTAACTGCTGCCCGTCGGGTCGGATTCCGGATTCATAAACGCAACCAGACGCAGCCAGCGGAAGTTGTTGGTCGAGGCCAGATAGAAGATAATCGGTGTGAGACCCGCCGCGACAATGCCGCCCAGCAGAAACATCCACCGCAGTTCAAAACCGGAAACAAACAGCAGCGCCACGAAAATGACGCAGAAGACCATCAGCGTACCGATATCCGGCTGTGCCGCAATCAGCAGCGCGGGAATGCCAAAATGGATGCAGATGTAAACAAAATACCGAAAATTGGGAATCGGCTTATCCGGATACCGCGTCAACGCCTTCGATAAGGTGATAATCAGCGCCAGTTTGGCCAGCTCCGACGGCTGAAACGTGCGGTCGAGGAACTGGAACCAGCCGCTGACGCCGTTAATCTTGGAGGTCGTCAGCACCAGGCCGAGCAGCAACACATCCACAAAATAGATGACCGGCCACAGCCGCCCGATGATATTATAGTTGATGGACATTATAATCGCCACAACGACCATGCTCACCACAACCCACATCAGCTGCAAACGGCCGTTGTTCGCGTCCATAACCAAATCCTGAAGCGAGCGGTCCGAGCCGAGCGACGGGTCGAAGTTTGCGATGGTGATGGCCAGCACGCCGTAAAGCGCCAGCAGATAGCTGGCAACCAGCAGCGGCCAGTCAAAATGCGGCTTGGACAGCCTGTTGTTTTCCGAAAAGAACATGCTCAGTCTCCTTGTTTATGCGTCGCCCAGCAGCGCATCCGTCAGCTGCACGAGTGCTCTGCGCGCCGGCCCGTCGCATTCCAGCGCAATGCGCCCCTTCTGCGAGCAGGCCGCGATAGAATCGTCCTCCGGAATGCATCCGGCCAGCGGGCAGTCCAGCGTCATTTCGACCGTCTTTGCGTCATACTGCGTCTTTCTGCGGACGCGCTGCGCCGAAGCGCGATTGACGACCAGCCATCTCTCTTCCTCGCCGCTTCTGTCTTTCATCATCATGCGCTCGCTGGCCCGAATCGAAACGTCGTCCGGCCTCGTCACGATGACGCGCACATCTTCGCGCCCGAGCAGCTCCCGCCCGAGCGAAAAATGCCCCGTTTGGCAGTCGATGACCAGCACGTCGCAAAGCGAATGCAGCGCCAGCAGCGCGGCCGTCAGCTCCGTCGTCGGCACGTCGTCATACAGCGACGCGCAGGCAAAACGCAGATTTTCGTATTTCGGCGCTTTATACAGCGCGACCTCAAGCCCCGCCTGTCGATTGGCGACATCCGCCATATCCAGCACAACGATGTTCTCCAGCCCCAGCGCCAAATCGCACGCTCGGCTCACGCCGGATGCGTCGAGCAAAACGGTTCGCCTGCCCCGCTTTGCGGCCCTGACCGCCAGAGAAAGCGCAACCGTCGTCTTGCCTACGCCGCCGCAGCCCGAGCACACAGCAAAAATTTTCGCCATCGTTTCTCTCCGATATCAATACGCCAATGCATTGGAAGGCGGCATGATATCCTCGCTGTCCAGCCCCATATGCTCTAGGTAATAATTCAAAATTTCACGAATCGTGATAGAACAGTATGAACCGCTGTATCCGTGCGGAATATACACGCAGACAGCAATCTGCGGGTCGTCATACGGCGCAAAGGCCACCATCCACGCGTTGTTTTCAAGGTCGATGGTCGTCTTTTCCGCCGTACCCGTCTTAGCGCCCATTTTTGCGCCGACGTCGGCATATTCGCCTTTGAAGAACGAACCTGCAGTACCTTCGTCCTTGGTAACGTCGCTCATGCCCTGCCGCAGCGCAGCCAGATATTCCTGAACGCCTTCGCCTTCGATTTCGGAAGCCAGAATCGGCGAGCTCTCGCTGAGCACTTCGCCGTCCGGCGAGATGATGGAGTCGATCAGCCGTAGGTCGTAGACCTTGCCGCCGTTCGCAACAGCCGCCACATAGCGCGCCATCGCAACCGGCGTCACCGTGGTGATCGACTGGCCGACCGCCGCCATGATCGCCTCCGAACCGCCCCACTTAATTTCGTTCAGCATAATGAAGGTATCGCCGGCCACAATCTGCAGATAGACGAGTTCGCGCGGCATATCCAGCTCTTCCATCAGGATGGTTCGGATTTCCGGCAGCCAGTCGTTCTGGTTGTAGTCAACAGCCATATCCATCAGCCGCTTGACGCATTTGTTCAGTTTTTCCTCATCAAACGTCATGTTGTATTTATCACCGACATCGACAAGGTGCTTTTTGATGTTGTTAAAGACAATCGAGGGGCGCCACGTCGATTGCTCCGCGGCACTGATGGCCTTGTTTTTGTCATACAGCGTCGTCTGGCTGGCGACATAGCCCTGAAGCTCGCCCGGCAGGTCGATGCCCGTCTTGGTCGTCAGGCCGTAAAGCGCCGCCGTCTTATAGAGCTGGTCGTCCGTGTTTTCATACAGGCGCGAGCCGACCGTATAAAAGAAGTAGTTGCAGGAATGCGTAATGCCCTCGATAACCGTCTGGTCGGCGTGCTGGCTCAGGCGCTTCTGGTTCAGCCAGCAGCGCGGCGGATTCGTCTTATCGTATTTATCGAATCGACCGCCGTCGCTGATTCGTTCGGACAGTGTGAGCTGACCGGTCAGCAACCCCGCCGTTGCCGTCACCATCTTGAAAATGGAGCCCGGCGTATCGCGCGAACCGATGGCGTAGTTGACCAGCGGGTTGCGGGAATCGAGCAGGATGTTGGCCGCCGCTTCGCCGCCTACGATAAACGCGTTGGGGTCATACGGCGGATAGCTCGCCAGCGCCAGCACGCGTCCCTCCATATCGATGACGACCACAGCGCCTTTTTCCGCCAGCTCAATCGGGTTGGTTTCAAAGTCGCGCGTCGTGCCCTGAAGCTCCGCCTTGTTGGTATCCAGCCAGGTATCGCTGTTGAGCAGAATTTCCTGCCGGTCTCGAATATAGTTGATATTCTCTTCCAGCGCGCTTTCCGCGATGCGCTGGAGGTTGGAATCGATGGTCAGCTTGATGTTGTTGCCGTCCGTCGCTTCCGTCGAAGAGAGCGTTCGGCTCACCGCGCCGTAGCGATCGATTTCCACCACGCGCTTGCCCACGCGCTGCGTCGTGCAGGGGGAAAGCCAATCCTCCATCGTCTTTTCCACGCCGTCAAGGCCGATTAAATCCGACAGCGCATAGCCTTTGTCCTTGTAAGACGCATAATAGGTATCGTAATTCTGAATCTTGCCGATGTAGCCGACCACATGGCAGGCCAGCGTGCCGTTTGGATACACGCGCTGCGTGCTCACCGAAACGCTGATACCTTCCATTGTCAGCGCCTTCGCTTCGATTTCGATAACTGTTTCCCAGCTGACGTTGGAAGCAATGGTAATCGGCTGAGAGAGAAACGCGTTGTTCTGCATCGTCTCCCAAACGCTGAGGACCTGAATTTTCTTTTCCGTGCTCAGCTCTTCGGGAATCCTGTACTTGGTGCAGAGCTTTTCAAACAACTCCTGCTGGGGATACGCCGTGGTGCTGCTGACGTAGAAGTTGCTGCGCCACATCTTTTCGCGCGCATCCTGCTGGGCCTGCGTATAGTTGCTGTTGTTCCACGTAAACACCCAAAGCCCCGTCATTTCATCCTGCACAAGCGAAAACGAGGTGTTGAGCGTACCGCCGTTTTTCTCGATAATATCGATGACGTTGATGATGGCGTTGGTGTATACCTTATACTGGCTGACGGTTCTGCCCGTCGTTTCATCAATATCGGTCGGCGTGTAGTTGGGGTCACGGTAAAACTGCACGTTGTAAATCTGCTTGTCATAGGCAAGCGTCAGCGAGTTTACATCCATAATCGTGCCGCGGGAACCCTGACTGGTGATGGTCTTAGTCTTTTTGCTTTCCGCGCTGGCCAGATTATCCTCATAGCCTGCAATCTGCAAATTAAACAGCCGCGTAATCAGAACGCCGAAAAGCACGGCCACCACGCAGGCAATCGTCCGATATCGACCCAGATATTTCTTATTCACGAAACACAAAACCTCCGAAAATGATTAACGATTGTTGTTTCCCGCATCCATATCTTCCGTCAAATCTTCATCTTTCTTCCTCTTAAACGGATGCACGCTCATCACCTTGCCCGTGACGAACGAGCACGGCAGAATCATCACCGCGCTGTATGCCGCGCACAGCAGCGCGCGCAGAATCGTCACAACGCTCTGTTCCGCGCCGATGAGGAACAGATAGCCGATATAGACAATCTCCCGCACCAGCGTCAGAAAAAAGCAGATGAGCATCAATTCCAGATAGCTTTTGTGTTTCACTTTCCTCAGTTTGATATTCATCGCGCGGCGCAGCATGGGTGCCGCCCACCCGATGAACGTGTAACAGACCAGATTGATGGCCAGCACATAACCGACACTGGCGTCATAGAGCATCGCCAGCAGGCTTCCGGCGCAAAACCCTCCGTATGCGCCGGTGTAGCCCGTCAGCAGCACCAGAAACACGGTCAGCATATCCGGCGCAATGCCGGCTATCCTGATATATTTTACCAAATCCGTCTGGCAGATGCACGCCAGAAACACCGTGACGACAATCCGTATCGCTCTTGACATCTTTTCACCTCATGCCGTCTGCTCACAGATCATCCGGGAACGGCGCATCGACTTCGGGATCGTCGTAGACAATCGGCTCGTCCGTCGCTTCTGGCGTTGCCGTCGCTTCAATGATGCGATCCGCCAAGTCGCCCATCGCCTCTTCGTCGATTACGATATCCAGCGCTTCCGGCGCGGGGGTCGGTGTGACTCTGCCCGGCGCATCCGGCAACGGAACAGGCGTGGAGTTCGTCAGGCGATCCTCTTCGATAACAGCCTGCGGTCTTGCGGTCGCAACCGGCGCAATGATGACCTCCGTGTTGTCGTAATTATCCGGCATGGCCTCAACATCGGCGTAATACCGCAGCACGAGCACGTTTTCGATATGCTCAAAATCCGCCGCGGGTTCGACCACGATGTAATGTTTGTTATCCTCAATCGCACGCGTGCTCTCGCGCACATAGCCGATGAGCAGGCCCTTCGGGAACGACACGCCCACGCCGGAGGTAATCACCCTGTCGCCCGGGCGCGGAACACTGTCCGCCGAAAGGTAATACATGCGGCAGAGTGGTTCGCCTGTGCTGCCCAGCGTGCCCTTCACAGCGCCCTGGTCGCGGCTGCTCTCAATCAGCGCCGCCAGGCTGGCCTGATCGTCGATAATCGTGATAACTTTGGAGGTTGTGTCGAACACCTCATAGGTATACCCAACCAGACCCTCGGATGTGATGACGGCCATCTGCGTATTCACGCCGTCGTTTTTGCCCTTGTTGATGGTGAACGTCGAAAAATAGTTGCCCGTTTCACTGGCAATCACGCGCGCGAGCACAGGGTTCATCGTCGAGCGCGATTCATATTCGCCCAGCAGCGCGCGGAGCTGCGTGTTCTCCTGCTCCAGCTCTTCATAAAGGATGCTGCGCAGTGTTAATTCGTCGTTCTGCGCCTTGAGCTGGTTATACTCATATTCGATGTTGCTTCTGAGCTTCACGCGGTATAGATAGTTGGAAATGCCCTGACTCGCCTGCGACACAAACCCCTGAATCGGGGTGATGATTTTCGCCAGAAACCCTTCCGGCGAAATCAGCGTGTCCGTCGATTGATTATACGCCGTGAGCACCATCATGCCCAGCAGTACGACGACAATCGACCTGCGAATGACATTGTATAAAAAAGGATGTTTTTTCTTCATCGCTTGCCTTCCCTTACAGGTGGGCTTTTATTCGGCCTTGCCGCTTATGCCGCCCAGCATATCAAAATGATCCGCCATGTAGCCCGCGCCCAGCGTTGTGCATTCTCCCGCGTCGCGCGCAACCGATACCGGCACGCCGAACTCCGTCGCAATCATCGAATCCAGATTCGGCAGCGCGGCGGAACCGCCCGTCAGATAAATGCCGTTTTTCAGAATGTCGGCGCACAGCTCCGGCGGAACGCGGCCGAGCACCCATTTGATAGCGCCCAAAATCTCTTGAATCGGTTCATGAATCGCTTCGCTGACCTTGGCCATATTCACATCCACCGTCAGCGGCATGCCCGTGGCAATATCGCGGCCGCGCACCACGGCGATGTGCTCCATCTTTTTTTCGCTGCGCACATCGGCCAAATCGAACTTGATTTGTTCCGCAACGCGGTCGGTCACCAGAATGGCATGCTGCTTTTTCAAAAATCCGGCGATGGCTTCGTCGATTTTGTTGCCCGCCACGCGAACCGAATGGGAGAGCACCACGCCGCCCATCGAAACCAACGCGACCTCCGTCGTGCCGCCGCCGATATCCACAACAAAACTGCCCTGCGGCTCATATACGGGCAGACCCGTACCCAGCGCCGCGGCAAACGCCTGCTCAACCACAAAAATCTGCCTCGCGCCGATTTTTTCCATCGTGTTGATGACCGCGCGGCGCTCCACCTTGCTCACATCGCCCGGCATCGTCACCACCACGCGCGGGCGCACAAAGCGGCGCGTACCGATTGCTTTGCTGACAAAGTAGTGGATCATAATCTGCGCCATTTCGTAATCCACGATAACGCCGTCCCGAAGCGGATGGATAATGCGGATGTTTCCGCCCGCGCGGCCGATCATCTCCTCCGCGCTGTCGCCGACGGCCACGATATTTCGCGGGCCTTCTCCACGCGTAATCACCACGGAAGGCTCGTTGACCACAATGCCCTTTTCCTTCACGTAGACGCGCGTGTTATCCGTTCCGATATCCACCGCGATATCCGGCGATACAAACTGAAAACCTGCCATTAAACAACTCCCTGTTCGCTTACGCCGCCGATTTGAACGAGCATCGCGCGCACCATGGCCATCGGCAGCCCGACCACGTTGGAATACGAACCGTCGATTTTATCCACAAACATGCCGCCCATGCCCTGAATGCCGTATGCGCCCGCCTTGTCCAGCGGTTCACCCGTGGCGACATACGCGTCAATCTCTTCTTCCGTCATCGGCACAATGTGCACCCGCGTCTTATCGACGTTGCGCAGCACCCGTCCGCTTCGGGTGTTGATGACCGTCACGCCGGTATACACATAATGCCAGTTTCCGGCCAGGCTTCGCAGCATTTCCTTCGCGCGTTCCGGCGTATGTGGCTTGCCGAGCGGGCCTTCCGAAAAAACGAGCGTATCCGCCGCAACGATAATGGCCTCTTCATGATGCGCGGCCACGGCCACCGCTTTTCGGCGGGAAATTTCCATCACTGTTTCGGCGGGCTTGCCGACATAGTTTTCATCCACATCCGGCGTTTCCACCGTGTAAGAAAGCCCCATCAAATCAAGCAGTTCGCGCCGTCTGGGCGATCCGGAAGCCAGAATCAGCGGGAGCGCAGATTGAGTCATATATAAAACCTCCCTGAAAGTCATCCTATTGTTTGTCGGGTCATCAAACACGCAGTCTTTCATGCGTCTTCTTTTGATTATATCATATTCTGCTGTTCGTTGCATCCGTAATTCGTTATTTTAGCAAATTCAACAGAAAAAGTGCGTCTCTATCTCCCGATTTTTGGCAAAAATAAAGCGCGGAAGGCTTCCGCCCGCCGCGAAAAAGGTTTATTCCGCAAAGGTAATCGTGTCTGCGGACATGGAGGCAATGCGCGCCAGCGAATAAACGTCGATGCCCGAATCCGCAAGCCGCTGATGGCCGCTCTGAAACGCCTTTTCGATGACGATGCCGATTCCGGCAATTTCCGCGCCCGCCTGCTTCGCCAGGTTGATAACGCCGAACGCCGCCTCGCCGCTGGCCAAGAAGTCGTCAATCAGCAGAATTTTCTCGCCTGCCGGCAGAAACTCGTGCTTCACCGTCAGCTCATACTGCGTGCCCTTGGTGAACGAGCGAACCGTCGTCTGGAGCAGGTCGCCTTTCAGAATGCGGGAGGTCTGCTTTTTCATGATGACCAGCGGCAGACCCAAAGCAAGCGCCGTAAACGAGGCGGGCGCAATGCCTGAACTTTCAATCGTCACCACGCGGTTGATGCCGCGGCCGGCAAAATGCTTCGCAAATTCCTCGCCGACCTGCTTCATCAGCGCAACGTCAACCTGATGATTCAGAAAAGAATCCACCAACAGAACATCCTGATTCAGCGCCTTGCCGCGTTCCAGAATGGCATCTTTCAGCATCTGCATACGTCTCTTTGCCCCTTCATCTCTGTATTGTGATTGATTGCATCATTGTACATCACTTTGCGTGCGCGTTCAAGCCTTTTTGCACTTTTTATCCGTTCCATTCCCATAAATGTTCGTTTCTCCTGCCGCAGCACGGCACGGGCGGGTACAGTGGAAGCGGCGGGCACGCAGGCGGACAGCATCTTTCCCGCCCAATCATTTCCGGGCGGCTGACAATCGTTTCAATTTCAATCAGCAGTTCGACGTCAAAGCCGGACGGCGGGCAGAACTGCGCGCGTCTAATGCAGACCTGTGCGCCGCGCCGTACGTTGATTTTACAAACCGACGGTCGGTTTGTCTCTTCGCAGACTTCCGTTTCAATCTCGGCATAGGATTGAAAGCGGCATCCCCTGCCGTCTATGCCCCACAGCAGCAGCATCAGCCGAAGCCTTTGCAGGCCGCATGCACAGGGCTGAGCGGAGCATGCCGACGCGATATCCACAACTTCTATCTCTTTGAGAAACAGCGGCAGGCAAAGCGTTCCGCCGTTTTCAACGGACAGCGGACCGCAATAGCGGCATTGCTGCCGGTTCTTTCCGATTACGCGCTCGATGATATATTCGCCTTCGCAAGGCGGCCTTTCCGGCCTGCCGCACGTCTCTTTGGCGCAGCACAATTTGTTCATACCCTCCACTCCTCATCCCGTTTGGGTCGATATCATCTTATGTGCCGCGTCCATTCTGCGTGTCTCTTTCGCTTTTGCAAAAACAGACCGACGTTCGGTTTTGTGTTATCGGACATCGGTCTGTTGATCACATAGATTCCCGATATGTCTTTATATCCGATTGAATGGCCGTCAGAAGCGCCACTTCAAGCGCTTCTCTCGTCGGATAATCGGCATAATCAAACCACCTTGCAGACGCATCATGCCGAAACCACGTCCATTGCCGTTTGGCATATCGCCTGGAGTTCTGCTTAATCAGCTCCACGGCGCGGCTCATGGGCATATCGCCTCGCAGCGCGCCGACGATTTCCTTATACCCGATAGCCTGCATGGCGCCGCCTGCCCGATTCGGCTCAACGCCTTGAGCAAGCAGCGTTTTCACCTCATCCGCAAGACCGGCGGCCATCATCTCATCCACGCGCGCATTGATTCTCGCGTACATCTTTTCTCGCGGCTGAGACAGGCCATAAACCAGCACATGATAACGGCCTTCCTGCTGCGCGTCGTTTGCCTGCTCGCTCTTGGTTTTGCCCGATATTTCGTAAATCTCAAGCGCGCGCATCACCCGACGCACATCGTTGGGATGCAGCTTTTCCGCCGTCTGCGGGTCTACCGCTTCGAGCATTTCGTGCAGCCGAATCTGCCCGTTCGGCTTGTCGGCTATCGCGCGCAGCTTGGCCCGCACCGCTTCATCCGCGCCGTTTTCGCCGAGCTTCATCTCGTAGCGAATCGCATCCAAATAAAGCCCCGTTCCGCCGACCAGCATGGGGATTTTTCCGCGGGACAGAATATCCTCGATAATCGGAATCGCCCGCTCTCTGTAATCCGCCACGGTGAAACACTCGTGCGGATCGGCAATGTCAATCATGTAATGCGCAATGCCCTGCCGCTCCTCGGGCGTGGATTTTGCCGTGCCGATATCCATACCCCGATAAATCTGCATCGAATCCATCGAAAGGATTTCCGCGTTCAGCGCGCGCGCCGTATCCAGCGAAACCTGCGTTTTGCCAACGCCCGTCGGCCCGACAAGCGCCAATAGAATCGGTTTCATGTTGCTCCCCCGGTGTTTAATCGTTGATTCGTCTGAATCGCTTTTCGATTTCCGTGCGTTCCAGCACGACGACCAGCGGGCGGCCGTGCGGGCAAGTCGGCGGCGCGTTGGTGCGCAGCATATCCGCCAGCAAAGGCTTGATTTCTTCCATTGTCAGCTTGTCGCCGCCCTTAACTGCCTTTTTGCACGCCATTTGCAGAATCGCGTCGCGCCGCTTCTGCGCCGTTGAAAGCACGCGCAGCTCGCCGAGACGATCCACCATATCCAGAAAAGCGCTTTTGGTCTGCGGCACGCCCAGCACATTCGGCACCGCGCGAATCTGATACGCATCGTCGCCGAACGGCTCGATATCAAAGCCCGCCGCGCGGATATCGTCGCGATAGGTTTCAATCTTTACCGCGTCCTGCGGCGTGACATGCACAACCTGAGCCACCATCAACAGCTGCGAACCCACGCCCGCGTCGATTTCGCGCATCAGCTTTTCGTAAAGAACGCGCTCGTGCGCCGCGTGTTGATCGATTAAAATCAACTGCTTCTGGTTTTGCAGGATGATGTAGGTGTCAAACGCCACGCCGACCATCGAATAGCCGCTCAGCTCGTTGCCCAGCGTATTGGGCTCTTCTTTAGGCAGAAGCTCCTGCTGAACCGCCTCCGATTTTTCTTCCGTCTTTTCCTCTGTCGGCTGCGGCGCAATCGCTTCCGCCCGTTCGACCGGCTCGCTCTGCGCCGTCGGTTTGTCGTTCAGCTTGGCAAAACCGAGCGATTCCTGCCGCCCGGGCACAACGCTCTCCCGCAAAGCCGCGCCGCCGAAATACTGCGTCACAAACGACGTAAAATCCGATTGCTGCTGCGGCGTGGGTCTGTCCGCCGTCTGCTGCACGGGCGCTTCCGGCTTCGGCGGGTTGATTTTGATGTTGATGGCATGCACGGTCGGCGTCGGTATTTCGGCCTTAGTCTGCTCGCGCGCCTGTTCAATACCCTCTTCCGTCTGCGTGTCGATGACCTGAACGATGCTCGGTCTGAGCGTCGTCTGCGGCACTTCGCGCGTCAGCGTCATATGCGGCGCGCTCTGGAGGGGCGAAATGGAAAAGCTGTCCGCGACCGCGCCGCACACATTTTCATAAATCAGGTGTTCGTCGCTGAACCGCACCTCCAGCTTGTTGGGATGCACGTTGACGTCCACCATGTTCGTCGGCATATCGATGTTCAGCACGCAGATCGGGTAATGCCCGATGGTCACGCGCTCGCGGCAGCCGTCCTCCAGCGCCTGGGTCAGCACCTGACTGCGAATCGTGCGCCCGTTGACGATAAACGTCTGGCGCGCACGGTTCGACCTCGCCTGAAGCCCCACGCCGACCAGCCCGCTGACCGATACGGAACCTTCCGATTTCACGGGAATCATCGCGCTGGCGGTCTCGCGCCCATACAGGCTGAAAACCGCGCTGCGCAAATCGCCGTTTCCGGAGCTGGCGTAAATTTGCTTGCCGTTGTGAATCAGGCGGAAGGAAACGGACGGATGCGCCAGAATCAGCCGCGCAATCATCTCCGCGACTTTTGCCGCTTCCGTCGTCGGCTTTTTCAAAAACTTGAGCCGAACGGGTGTGTTGTAAAACAGCTCGCGTGCCACAATGGTCGTTCCCTGCGGGCTGGCCGCTTCGGTAATCCCCTTGATTTCGCCGCCTTCGTTGACGGCGCGCGTCCCGCTTTCCTCGTGGATGCTCTTCGTCGTCAGCGTCAGCTTGGATACCGCGGCAATCGAAGCCAGCGCCTCACCGCGGAAGCCGAGCGTATGCAGCGCAAACAAGTCATCCGATTTGGTGATTTTGCTCGTCGCGTGGCGCTCAAACGCCATGCGGACGTCGCGGGCGCGAATGCCGCGTCCGTTATCCGTCACGCGCAGATAGGCAATGCCGCCGTCGCGGATTTCCACGGTGACGCATGTCGCGCCCGCATCCAAACTGTTTTCCACCAGTTCCTTAATGGCCGAAGCGGGGCTTTCCACCACCTCGCCCGCGGCGATTTTGCCAATCAGTTCCTGATCAAGCCTGAGTATCGGTCTGTCTTCCACGGCAGCTTTCCTTTCTCTCGTGTTTTACGCTCTGCGCGCCTTCTCCTTGAGCGTGAAAAGCGTGTTGAGCGCCTCAATCGGCGTCATGCTCATCACGTCCAGCGCGCGGATTTCCTCAACCAAATCCATTGCAGGCGCTTCAAACAGATTGACCTGCTTGGGTTTCTTTTCGTCTTCGCCCAGAATGTTCTGCCCGATGGTGCTCTGGCTCACGTCGTTGGTTTCCAGCCGCGCCAGAATCTCATGGGCGCGCATGATGACGGGTTTGGGCATGCCCGCCAGATGCGCCACGTGAATGCCGAAGCTCTTGTCCGCGCCGCCGCGCTCGATTTTGCGCAGGAAGATGATGTCCTCGCCGTGCTCCTTCACGCTGATGCGGTAGTTGACCACGCCGCCGAGGCGGCCCTCCAGCTCGCTCAGCTCGTGATAATGCGTCGCAAACAGCGTCTTTGCACCGATTTTCTTTTTATCCACCAGATATTCCACAACCGCCCACGCGATGCTCAGGCCGTCGAATGTGCTCGTTCCGCGCCCGATTTCATCCAGCACAATCAGCGATTTGGCCGTCGCGCTGCGCAGAATGTGCGCCATCTCGTTCATTTCCACCATGAACGTAGATTGGCCGCTGGCCAGATCGTCGGATGCGCCGACGCGGGTGAAAATGCGGTCTACGATGCCGATTTTCGCGCTTTCCGCCGGAACAAAGCTGCCCATGTGCGCCATCAGCGTGATGAGCGCCACCTGACGCATATAGGTGCTCTTGCCCGCCATGTTCGGGCCGGTGATGATGAGCATGCGGTTATCCTCGTCATCGAGCAGCGTGCTGTTGGGCACGAACTGTTCGTCGCCGTGCATGCCCGCTTCGACCACGGGATGGCGGCCGTCCTGAATATCGATCACGCCGTCCTCGGTGATTTCCGGCCGAACATAGCGGTTCTTCACCGCCGCAACTGCCAGCGAAACCAGCGCGTCGAGCGTCTTCAGGCCAACCGCCGTATGCTGAATGCGCGGAATCTGCGCGGAAAGGAAATCTCGAATTTCGATAAACAGCCCCTGTTCCAGCCGAACCGCCTTTTCCTGCGCGCCGAGCACGGTTTCCTGAATCTCATGCAGCTCGGGAGTCATATAGCGCTCGCAGTTGGCCAGCGTCTGTTTTCTCGTGTAGCGGTACGGCACTTGCTCGTAGTTGGATTTCGTCACTTCGATGTAGTAGCCGAACACGCGGTTGTATTGAATTTTCAGGTTCTTGATGCCCGTCAGCTCGCGCTCCTTGGCTTCCAAATCCGCAATCCACTGATGGCCGTTTCGGGATGCCTCGCGCAGTTTATCCAGCTCCGCGTTGTAGCCGCTTTTGATGTAGTGTCCGTCGCTCATCAGCGCGGGCGCGTCGGGGTCGATGGCCTGTGTCAGCTTATCCACCACGTCGTCAAGCGGGGTCAGCTGGTCAAGCAGCCCGCCGAGCATACCGCTTTGCGTTACGGAAGCCAGCGCATCGTGAATCGCCGGAACATGGGAAAGCGAATCGCGCAGGGCCAGACAGTCCTTGGCGTTGATGGATTTATACGCAATGCGGCTGAGCAGGCGCTCCACGTCGTAAACCTGCATCAGCTCTTCGCGAATCATGTCCACGGTCATATCCGCCTGAACCAGCGTTTGAACCGCTTCCAGCCTTTCGTCGATTTCGCGCTTGACGGCCAGCGGCTGCTCGATAAAGCCGCGCAGCGTGCGCGCGCCCATCGCCGTGCAGGTGTAATCCAGAATGCCCAGCAGCGAGCCCTGCTTTTGTCTGGAACGCATGGTCTCCGTCAATTCGAGATTGCGGCGCGCCGTGTGGTCGAGCATCATGTATCGCTTGTCGTGATACTCGTCCAGCCCCGTCATGTGCTCCAGCGCGTTTTTCTGCGTCTCTTCCAGATATTTCATCAGCGCGCCCGCCGCGCGGACGCCGAGCTTCAGCCCGCCGACGCCGAACGTATCCAGACTCTGCACCTTGAAATGCTCCAGCAGCGCCGCGCGCGCGCGGGCCAGCTGAAAGCGCGCGCCGTCCTGCACATCCACATGCAGCGTCGTCGCGTCCTCCGGCAGCGCCGCGTTGGCGATAATCTCCTTGGGCATGATGCGCACGATTTCATCCTGAAGCCGCGCCGACGCTTTTTCGATCTCATACAGATGAAATTCGCCCGTCGAAACATCCGCAAATGCCAGACCCGCGCGGTCTCCGTCCATGCAGACGGAAAGCAGATAGTTGTTTCTGCGCTCATCCAGCATGGATTGCTCGATGACCGTGCCCGGCGTCACCACGCGGATGACGTCGCGCTTGACCAGCCCCTTGGCCGTCGCCGGATCTTCCATCTGTTCGCAAATCGCGACCTTGTATCCCTTTTCAATCAGCCGATTGATATAGGTTTCCGCGCTGTGGAAGGGCACGCCGCACATCGGCGCACGCTCTTCCATGCCGCAGCTTTTCCCGGTGAGCGTCAGTTCCAGCTCTCTTGAAACCAGCTTGGCGTCGTCAAAAAACATTTCATAAAAGTCGCCCAGCCGGAAAAAGAGAATCATCCCCGGATATTTATCCTTCATTTCCAGATACTGGCGCATCATCGGGGTCATGTTTGCCATTTATGTGCCTCCGTCAGCCTTTTCTTTCGCTTTATCCCGCTCAGTGGCAGCCGCCGCAGGAAGCGCAGTTGCCGCTGCAGCCGCCGCCCTGTTCCACTTCGCCCGTAATCATAAACTCAAGCACATGGTTGACCTGATTCATCAGCTCGGAAAAATTCTGGCGCGCGGTCGTCATCGCGTCCACGGCGGGCATGGCGTTGAGCGTCTGCTGCGCGTCGTCCATCTCCTGGCTGAAGCGCGCGATTTCATCCGCATCGCCCGTGCTCATCGCAGCGTGCATATTATCCTTCGCTTCCAGATAGCGGCTCATCGCGGCCGCCACGGCGGGGTCGCTCATCGCAGCCTTTTCCGTCACCTGCATGGTCTTGTATTCTTCGGAATCGACAATCGCCTGCCCGAGTTCGCGGGCGCAATCCGTCACTTTGCTCATGATGTTTCTCCTTTCGCGGCCTTCGCCGCCGTTTACTCCACGCGTTCGCCTCGCAGCGTGCTCTCGCCGGCGGACGTGATTTTCACCTTGACAATCTGCCCGACGAGACTCTTGTCGCCCGGAAAGTTGACGGTGATGTTGTATTCATTCTTGCCGGCCATCTGGTTTTCATCCCGACGGGACGCTTCCTCCACCAGCACGCTGTGCACCTGGCCGATGTATTTTGCGTAACGCCGATGCGTGATTTCCTTTTGCAGCGCAATCAGCTTCTGGATTCGGCGGGAAGAAACCTCCTCGGGAATCTGATCGGGCATGTCCGCCGCGCGCGTGCCCACGCGGGGCGAATAGATGAAGGTAAACGCGCTGTCATAGCCGACCTGCTCCACCAGCGAGCAGGTTTCTTCAAATTCTTCCTCGGTCTCGCCCGGATAGCCGACAATGAGGTCGGTGGTCAGGCTGATATCCGGCACCTTCGCGCGAATCGCCTCCACGCGCTCCAAATACTTTTCACGCGTATAGCGTCGGTTCATCGATTGAAGAATCCGATTGCTGCCATGCTGAACGGGCAGATGCAGCGCATGGCAGATGTGTTTGCTTGCCGCCATCACGTCGATCAGCTCGTCGGAAATATCCTTCGGATGGGAGGTCATGAAGCGGATGCGCTCGATGCCCACCTTATCAAGTTCGGCCAACAGCTGCGCAAAGCTCAGCTCGCCCTCCATATCCAAACCGTAGGAATTGACGTTCTGCCCCAGCAACATGATTTCCTTCACGCCTTCGGCTTTCAGCTCGCGAGCTTCCTCGATGATGCGTGCCGACGCGCGGGAGCGCTCGCGGCCGCGGACATACGGCACAATGCAGTAAGAGCAGAAGTTGTTGCAGCCGTACATGATGGTGATATAGGCGTGATAGGGGCTGCTGCGGCGGACGGGCAGGTCCTCCGGAATGCTGCCTTCGTCATCCTGAATGACTTCGACCACGCGGCGGCGGGACTGAACGGCCTTGAGCATCAGCTGTGCAAACCGATACAGATTATGCGTTCCGAAAGCCAAATCGACAAACGGATACTGCTTCAAAATCTGTTCGCCCATGCCCGGCTGCTGCATCATGCAGCCGCAGACGCCGACCATCAGCTCAGGCCGCGTCTTTTTGAGTTCTTTGAGCCAGACCACGTTGCCCAGCGCGCGGCGCTGTGCGTTGTCGCGGACACAGCAGGTGTTGAAGATGACAAAATCCGCCTCTTCGCGCGTTGCGGCGGGGGTCATGCCCATCTCGGCGAGCATGCCCTCCAGCGTTTCGCTGTCGTGCGCGTTCATCTGGCAGCCGTAGGTCACCACGCAATAGGTGTGCGGTCTATCCTCAAGCGCGGCAAATTCCGCCATCCATTCCTTCTGCTTTTCAATTTCCTCCTGCGGGAGTTCAATAGCCTGCGTTCTTTTCATGCTCAATTCCTTTTATTTCGTCTCGGTTGGGTTGTTCGTTTCTTTTTGAAGCGGAACCGCCTGCTCGGGCAGTTCGCCCTCGCTCGGCTGCATCACGCTGAATTTTTCCCGATAGCCGCCTGCGGAAAGCGCGTAAATCGGCGGGCAATCCTCCGGCTGCTGCATTGTCTGAAGCGTCTGCGCCGCCTTTTCCGCCAGACAGACCACAAACGGCCCGCTCTGGCCCGCCAGTGCCATTCTTCGCGCCTGCCGATAGGCCCGCCGCGCGATTTCCGTCTCGCAAAGCAGTTCGCCCGATCCGGAACAGACGCTGCACGTCGTTCTCAGCGCGCGGCGAAGTTGTTCGCCCTTACGCTTTCGCGTCATTTCCAGCAGGCCCAGCCGCGTAATGCCTTCAATTTTCACGGGCATGCGGTCGTTCTTCGCCGCCTCTTTGAACGCCGAAAGCACTGTCTGTCGGCTTTTTTCCGTTTCCATGTCGATTAAATCGACGATGACAATACCGCCCACGTCACGCAGCCTCAACTGACGCGCAATCTCCTTCACGGCTTCCAAATTGACGCGCAGCGCTGTTTCTTCCATGCTTCTGCCCGCCACCATCTTGCCGGAATTGACGTCGATAACCGTCAGCGCTTCGGCAAAATCAAAGACGAGGTAGCCGCCGCACGGCAGCCAAACGCGCTTTTTAAGCGCCTTGTCAATCGCCGTTTCGAGGTTAAACGCATCAAAGAGCAGCATTTTCCGCTCGTCGGCGTATTCCATGCGCACATCTTGGGGCAAACGCCCCTCCTTCTGCGCCGCGTAGAGCGTTTCATAATCTTTGCGGTCATTGATGACGACGCGCTCCAAATTGCGGGCCAAATCGCGAATCATCCGCACCGTCAGCGGCTCGGGCTGAACCAGAACCCCGGGCCTGACCATGCCTTTCGCCCTTTGCAGAGCATCCTGCCACGTCTGCCAAAGCGTTTGGGCCTCGGCGCGCAGTTGTTCGGCCGTCACGTTTTCTGAAGCCGTCCGAATAATGAGCCCGCATTCCGGCGGGCAGACCGCCCGTCCGATTTCGGCAAGACGCGCGCGGGTTTCCGCTTTTTTCACCTTTTTGGAGACATGCACGTCCGTTTCGCCGGGGATAAGTACGAGCGTCTGCCCCGTCAGATTGACGCGCGTGCTGACGCGAAGCCCCTTGCTCTGTGTCGTCTGCTTCGCCACGCCCTGTACGATGAGCATGTCGCCGCCTTTGAGCTTCATGCCCTCTTCCAGCGGCAGAAAAGCGTTCAGCTCCTGCCCGATTTCCACAAACGCCGCGTGCACGGAAGGCCGAACCGCCTGCACACGCCCGTAATACAGCGTTTCCGTCTGCGTTTCGGCCGCGCCGCTCTCCATATGCAGCTCGACAAGCTCGCCATCTTCCAGCACCGCCGCGCGCACGCCGCCCGATTTGCAGTCGATAATCAGTTCTCTTTTCATCGCTTACAGATCAATCAGCGGCACACTTTGGCCGTCCTTCTCGCCGAGCAGGCAGGTGCGGCGGATTTCGCACCGCTGCGGCCGCGCGTCGGCGAATGTGCACAGCGATTCCACCAGCAAATCCGGCTTGAGCGTCGCCGCCTCGACAAAGGAGACGCGCGCCGTCAGCACCGCCGTATTCGCTTCTTCATCCGTCTGCGCCGTCAGCACGTGAATCATTGGGCGGATGTTGACCATCGTCTCCGCGCGCTTGGTCTTGCGCAGAGCCATGATTTCATCCTGCGCCAGAAACAACGGAATCGCCGCCGCAATTTGGCATGCGCCGCCGCCCGTCAGCGTGATTTTATACTCCGCCTGACGCAGCGCAGCGCTGACCTTCGGGAATCGGTCATCCACCATGCGCACGCGGGAAACCTGTAAGGCGGGCGGCAATACGCGGTTCATCGCCGCCATGCACGCTTCCGCCGTCGCCTCTCCGCTCAGCGACACATCCAGCAGCTCCGCGTCGCCCGGAATGCCCGAGGACAGCGCGGAAGCGAACGACATCACGATATGCGGGTTAAAGCCGTTGGAATAAGCAGTCGGCAGGCCGCTTCTGCGCAGCGCGCGCTGCATGGTGCGCTGCAAATCCAGCAGGCCGAGATGACGGACGATGTCGCCCTTTTGAAACTGCAACAGCATTCTCATCGTCCTTCACACGCTCCTTCAAATCGCTTGAGGCCGCAGCCCTGACAGCCCTTTCGGCAGTCGGGCGTGGTTTCTGCGCGCATGGCGCGCTCGTGTTCGCGCCAGAGATAGGCTTCCGTCACGCCCGCGTCGATAAACGACCACGGAAGCAGCTCGCCCTTCTCGCGGCGGCGGTTCGCGTAAAACGCCGGATCGACGCCGCATTGTTCAAACGCCTTCATCCAGTTCTCAAAGCTGAATTGATCCGTCCAGCCGTCAAACCGACAGCCCAGCCGCCACGCGGCTTCCAACACGTCGGCCATCCTGCGGTCGCCGCGCGCGAAACACGCTTCAAGGAAGGAAACCTGCGGCGTATGCCAGTTGAACTCTACACCCTTGATGTGCATAATCTGGCACAAATGCTTCTGCTTTTCCTCAAACTGCTCGATGGTGTCCTGCGGTTCCCACTGGAACGGCGTGAACGGCTTGGGCACAAAGCAGCTTGCCGAGCAGTTGACGCGCAGACCGCGCGCGCGGACATTCTTCGGCGTTTCAAAATATTTGCGGACCACCTTGGAGGCCAAATCCGCAATACCGTTGAGGTCCTCCGTGGTCTCCGTCGGCAAGCCGAACATGAAATACAGCTTGACGCTGCTCCAGCCGCCCGCAAACGCGTCGCCCACCGAGCTCATCAGGTTCTCTTCGGTGATGCCCTTGTTAATCACGTCGCGCAGCCGCTGCGTGCCCGCCTCCATCGCATAGGTCAGGCTGGTTTTGCGCACCTTCTGCGTCTCTTCCAGCGTCTCTTTCAGCTTGCTGTCCAAACGCAGGCTCGGCAGGGACAGCGCGATGCGCTCCTCCTGAAATTTATCCATCAGCTTGTGCGCCAGCTCGGGCAGGCAGGTGTAATCGCCCGTGGACAGCGAGGACAGCGTGATTTCCTCATAACCCGTCGAATCGACGAGCTTCTGCGCCAAATCGAGCAGGTGCTCCACGCTGCGCTCGCGGACGGGGCGGTAAATCATGCCCGCCTGACAGAAACGGCAGCCGCGCGTGCAGCCGCGCAGCACCTCGATGTTGATGCGGTCGTGCACGATTTCCATAAACGGCACGATGATGCTCTCGGGATAAGCCGCCGTGTCGATGTTGGCAATCATGTTCTTGACCACCGTGCGCGGCACGCCTTCTTCCGTCGGCTCAAAGGACGCAAGCGTCCCGTCTTCGTTGTATTCCGCGCGGTACAGGCTGGGCACGTACACGCCGTGCAGACGGGACAGGCGGCGGAGGCATTCTTCGCGGGAAACGCCCTCCTGCTTGCACTGCTTCACCACGTCGATGGTTTCCAGCGTGCTGATTTCGCCGTCGCCGATGGAAAACGCATCAATAAACGCATACAGCGGCTCGGGATTAAACGCGCACGGGCCGCCCGCAATCACAATCGGATGCGCCCATGTGCGATCCTCGCTCCGCAGCGGAATGCCGGAAAGATTCAGCATTTCCAGAATGTTGGTGTAGCTCATTTCATACTGGAGCGTAAAGCCCAGCATGTCAAACCCGCCGACGGGCGAGCGCGTTTCCAGCGAAAACAGCGGCACGCCTTCCGCGCGCATCAAATCCGCCATATCGACCCACGGCATAAAGACGCGCTCGCAGAGCGCATCCTCCCGCTTATTGATGATATCATACAAAATACGTGAGCCGAGGTGGCTCATGCCGACTTCATACACATCCGGAAACGCAAACGCGTAGCGAATATCCACGCTGCGCGGGTCTTTGAGCACGCAGTTCATTTCGCCGCCCATATAGCGCGCAGGTTTCTGCACGCGGTCAAGCAGGCTGTCTATCTGTTCTTTGAGCAAAGCATATCCTCCCATTTTCTATTTGCATGTATTGTAATCTGTTTTTTCTTCTCGGTCAAGCCTCGCCGTCAAAAGACGCGCTTTCGCCCAGCGCGCATGCTCGGCAACGGCTTCAAACGGCATCTGCGCCCATGCTTCCAGAACGGGCAGATAGCTCATATCGCCGCTGTTTCCGGCCAGCAGCGCCGCCTGTGCGCGAACGCGCTGCGGCCGAGCCGCGTTCCGCCCGATTTCGTCCGCCAGCTTTCGCACAGCGGCGGAAAAAACGGTCCGGTCGTCCGTGACCAGCTCGCTCAGCTTCAGGCCGAGCGTTCTGCCCGGTTCAAATTTCGGCTGCATCGGACAGACGCGCTGGCAGATATCGCAGCCGATGAGCCGCATGCCCATCTTTTCGCGCAGATGTTCCGGCGCAACGATGCCCTCCATCATAAAATTGCGGATGCACTTCTCCGGCCGGCTCATGCCGTCTGCGTCGATTGCCTCTGCCGGGCAGGCCTTAGCGCACCGTCCGCAGCGCAGACAGCCGCCGCTTTCGCTTTTGTCCGCCGCGCCGGGCTCGATATCCGTCGCCATCAGGATGATGACAAACCGCGAGCCGTATTCCGGCGTGATGAGCATACCATTCTGCCCGATAACGCCGATGCCTGCGCGCAGCGCCGCCTCCCGCGCCGGATAGGATACGTTTGCCCGGGCAAAATGCCCCGCCTGTATCAGCTGTTCCTCCAACGCTTTCGCCGCATGGTATGCCGCGTTGGATGCGAAATAATATCCGTCCACAAAGACGCATCCGTTTTCTTCCTTCGCCGCCGGCAGATACGGCCAGAGCAGCACGGCCAGGCTCTTCGCTCGCGGCTCCTCGCCGCACGGGTCGAATTTCAGCTGCCGCCGCTCGGCAATCTCCGGCCCGCGCGCCACGGCCTCCCGCTCCGCGTCAAACGCCCTTGCGCTGCAAAAGCCCGTCCTGCCGAATCCGACCTGACGGGCCAAGCGCGCAAATGTGATTTCATCCATTCGTTCCATGTATTTGTCAGGCGGAAGCCTTTTGGCTCTGCGCCGTCTCTTCGCGCACAAGGCGGCGATACTGGTCGCCGACCTGTTGAAGTTCAAATTCAAAATCGCGCTTGTCCTTCTCCTGAAGAGTGGAAAGAATCAGCCCCGCGATAAAGAGCAGCAGCGCCGCCAGCATTGTCACGCAGCAGGCAATCAGCGTCGGGAAGCGCGGCACAAGCCCCGTTTTCGCAAATTCCATCAGTACGGGAATCATAAACGCGACGGAAATCGCCGCCAGAATCAGCGCCAGCAGACCGAAGAACGCGAACGGCTTGTAATTTTTATACAGCCGCGCGATGGTCAGCAGCACTTTTGCGCCGTCCTGATAGGTGTTGAGCTTGGATTCGCTGCCGTCTGGCCGATCGCGGTAAGAGACGACGATATTGCTGACCTGCATGCGCCGATTGATGGCGTGAATGGTCATATCCGTTTCGATTTCAAACCCCTTGGAAAGCACGGGATAGGTTTTGACAAACGCATAGCTGAACGCGCGGTAGCCCGTCATAATATCCTTGATATTGCTGCCGAACAGATGGTTGATGCTCGCGCGCACCAGCCCATTGCCCAGATTGTGGAACGGGCGCTTGTTCTCGGTGAAATAGGTGCTGGAAAGGCGGTCGCCGACCACCATATCCGCCTGCTCGTCGAGCACAGCCGCCGCCATCGCGGGCGCATCCTCGGCAGGATAGGTGTCGTCCCCGTCCACCATCAGGTAGCAGTCCGCGTCGATTTCGCGGAACATGCGGCGGATGACGCTTCCCTTGCCCTGCATCCGCTCGCGGCGGACAACGGCGCCCGCGCGCGCGGCGATTTCGCCCGTGCCGTCGCCGGAATTGTTATCGTAAACGTAAATCGTGGCTTCCGGCAGCACGCGCTTAAAATCCCGCACCACCTTTTCGATGGTCTTGCTTTCGTTGTAGCACGGAATGAGTACGGCGATATGATCTTTCATCTTTGCAATCCCCTAAATCTCTTGATGGATTTCATTATAGCATAAAGGGATGCACGCCGCAACCGAGCAAAAGAAAAGTACGCCGTTTCCGACGTACTTTCTGTCTTACTTGGTGCCAAAGAGGCGGTCGCCCGCGTCGCCCAGGCCCGGGATGATGTAGCCGTGGTCGTTGAGCTTCTCATCCATGCCCGCCACGTAGATATCCACATCCGGATGCTCCGCCTGCACGCGCGCAATGCCTTCCGGCGCAGCAATCAGGTTGACGAGCTTGATATTCTTGCAGCCGCGCTTCTTGAGGAAGCCGATGGCTGCCGCCGCGGAACCGCCGGTCGCCAGCATCGGGTCAACCAGCAGAATCTCTCGCTCCTGCGCATCGGCCGGAAGCTTGCAGTAATACTCCACCGGCTCGAGGGTGTTCGGGTCGCGGTACAGACCAATGTGGCCGACCTTCGCGGCGGGAACAAGGCTCATGATGCCGTCCACCATGCCCAGACCGGCACGCAGAATCGGCACGATGGCCAGCTTCTTGCCCGCGATGACCTTGGTCTGCGCGCGGCAGATCGGGGTCTCGATTTCAACCGTCTTGAGCGGCAGGTCGCGGGTGACTTCGTAAGCCATCAGCATGGAAATTTCGTTCAGCAGCTCGCGGAACTCCTTGGGGCCGGTTTCCTGGTCGCGCATCAGAGAGAGCTTATGCTGAATCAGCGGATGATCCATAACATGAACAACGGACATGTTTTTTCCTCCTTGGCAGGCACGCTGAAAGAATGCCTTTCGCCTGCGTTTTCCCCATTATACCATCATGAGGCCCGACGGGCAAGAGAAAACGGAAACTTTCCGCAAATGCCGCCGAAGAAATCCATCCATTTCTTGACAGGCGGATAGACCGGCGCTATACTAACAAAGATAAACTCAACGCACTTTCTCAGTGATTCCGGAGGTTTTTTATGCTCAGCAGACCCCTTTTGGACCGCGTTGCCTTTCTGGGCATCAGCTGGTACGCCATTTTGATTGTGGGCGCGATGGTCATCGGCTATTTTCTCGCTTCGGGCGAGGCGCGCCGCCTGCATCTGCCGCAGGATACCGTCATCGATTTCATGCTCTACGCCATTCCGCTGGGCATCATTTGTGCGCGGCTGTATTACGTGGCGTTCCGCTTCAACGATTACAGCGACGACCTGCTTTCTGTTTTCAATATCCGCGAAGGCGGGCTGGCCATCTACGGCGGCGTAATCGGCGGGCTGATTGCCGCCAAGCTGGTCAGCAAAAAGCACAAGATTTCCATGCTGACGCTGCTGGACGTCGTCGCGCCCGCGCTCGTGCTCGGCCAGGGCATCGGCCGCTGGGGCAACTATATCAATATGGAAGCCTACGGCCTGCGCATCGCGGAGGAGAGCCTGCAATTCTTCCCCTTCGCCGTTGAAATTCCCGTCGGCGACGTGTGGTATTGGCACATGGCGACGTTCTTCTACGAATTTTGCTGGGATATGCTCGTCTTTGCCCTGCTGATGGTCATCCGCAAACACCGCCGCCGCAAGGGCGACGTATTCTGCTGGTATCTGCTGCTGTATTGCTCCGGTCGAACGGTTATCGAGGGGATTCGCAACGACAGCCTGACATTTATCAGCGAATTTGTCCGCATTTCGCAGATTCTGTCCGCCCTCGCGGCGCTGGGCGTGGTGATTTACTTCTTTCTGCGCATCCGCGACCGCATCAGCGCCGTCACAATTGCACCGCTGGTCAGCGCCGTGCTGTGCATCGCCGTCACGTTTCTGGGCGAATTTGAGCGCGGCGCTTACAGTTTCCTGTTTACGTTTTCGCAGATCGGCCTCGCCGTGCTGCTCGTCTCCCAAATCGCTGTCATCATTTTGTGGACGGCAGACAGCGGGCGCTTTGATTTCCGCGTCGCCGCGCCGCTTCTGGCCGACGGAGTTTTTCTGGTCGGGCTGCTGATTGCGGGGCTGAGCCGCGCCAATGAGGACAACACCTACTATGTCACCCTGCGCCAGTGCGCCGCGATGATTCAGCTCATCCTCTGCGGCTGGCTGCTCTGTTATCCCCTTTATCCCAAAGTTTCAGAAAGCGAGATTGATTAAATGCGCAATTTAACGATGATGACCGACCTGTACGAGCTGACGATGATGAACGGCTACCTGCGGTTCGGCATGGAAAACAACCGCGCCTGTTTCGATATCTTCTATCGCAAGCAGGGCGATATGACCGCCTACGCCGTGGCGGCGGGCCTCGAGCAGGCTGTTGATTATGTCAAAAACCTGCACTTTTCGCAGGAGGATATCGCCTATCTGCGCAGCCTGAATATCTTTGACGAAGCGTTTCTCGCGCGCCTTTCCACGCTGCGCTTCACGGGCGAAATTCTGGCCGTGCCTGAGGGCACAATTATCTTCCCCGGCGAGCCGATTGTGCGCGTCATCGCGCCGATTATGGAAGCGCAGCTGCTGGAAACCGCGCTGCTCAACATCATCAACCATCAGACGCTGATTGCCACCAAGGCTTCCCGCGTCGTGCAGGCCGCCCGCGGCGACAGCGTGCTGGAGTTCGGCCTTCGCCGCGCCCAGGGGCCGGACGCGGGCATTTACGGCGCGCGCGCGGCGATCATCGGCGGCTGCCAGGCGACGAGCAACGTGCTCACCGGCCAGCTCTTCGGCGTGCCCGTCGGCGGCACGCACGCGCACAGCTGGGTCATGTCCTTCCCCGACGAGCTGAGTGCTTTCCGCGCGTATGCCGAGGTTTTCCCGAACAACTGTCTGCTGCTCGTGGATACCTATGACACGCTGACCAGCGGCGTGCCCAACGCCATCACCGTCTTTAATGAACTTCGCGCCAAGGGCTACGATCCGACGGGCATCCGACTGGACAGCGGCGACCTCGCTTTCCTCAGCCGTCAGGCCCGCAAGATGCTCGACGAGGCCGGTTTCCCGAACGCGAAAATCTTCGCTTCCGGCGATTTGGATGAGGAAGTCATCTGGGATTTGAAGGCACAGGGCGCGGCCATCAACGTTTGGGGCGTCGGCACGCGCATGATTACCAGCATGGATAACCCCGCGCTGGGCGGCGTTTACAAACTCTCCGCCGAAGAAGTGAACGGCAGATTCGAGCCGCGCATCAAGATTTCCGAAAATCCGGCAAAAATCACCAACCCGGGCGTCAAGCGGCTCTACCGCTTCTATGACAGGCTTTCGGGCAAGGCGCTGGCCGACCTGATTGCGCTGGAGGGCGAGGATTTCACCTCCGGCGAACCGCTGGAAATCTTTGACCCCGAAAACACGTGGAAAAAGATGACACTCTGCGATTACGAAGTGCGCCCGCTGCTCTCGCCCATTTTTGAAAACGGCGAACTCGTCTATACCCTGCCGACGCTCGCCGAAATTTCGGCCTATGCCAAGCACGAAATGGATACGTTCTGGGATGAATACAAGCGTCTGCACAGTCCGCACCGCTACAAGGTCGATTTGTCCAAACCCCTTTACGAGCTCAAGCGCGGCATGCTCGAGGAACGCCGCGGCAAAGCCTGATGGAAAGTCTCAAACTGCTCGGCGTCCGCCGCGACCACGGGCGCGCCACACTGACGCTTTCAAACGGCGAAACGCTCGCCATGCCTCGCGCCATGCTCAAAGAGCGCCCTTACCGCGGCGGAACGCCGTTTGACAGAGACGCATTCGACGCGTTTCTGTCGGAACGCTCCTATCCGTTTGCGATGGAAAAGGCCGTCGCGCTGCTGGCCATGCGTCCGCGAACCCAGCAGGAAATCGCCGACGCGCTGCGCAAAAACGCCTATCCAGAGCGCACCGTGGCCCGCGTGATGGCGCGGCTGGACGAAGCCGGGTACATCAACGATACGGATTTCGCCGAACAGTGGGCCGCTTCCCGCACGAATAAGGGCATGGGCTCGCGCCGCATCCGCATGGAGCTTCGCCGCAAGGGCGTGGACGGCGAAGCCATCGACGAAGCGCTGACCGCCATCGATGAGGACGATATGCTCTCCGGCGCGCTCAAAGCGGCGCGGAAGGCCGCATCCGGCAAGGATATCACCGATCCCAAAGACAGGCAGAAAATTCTCGCCGCGCTGGCCAGACGCGGATACGGCTACTCGGAAGCCAAACAGGCGCTCGACATGCTGAAAGAAGAAACGGAATAATCCAAAAGAAGCAGAAGAACGGTCTTTCGCCGCTCTCCTGCTTCTCTTTTTATTTATTGCTCGGCCTTTTCTTCCGCCGTCACGGGCGCAACGATGTTGTGAATCCAGACGCCCTTTTTCACCAGCACAAAGCCGACCACAACCTTGACCAATTCCATCGCCTGCACACAGAAATACAGCGGCACGATATCCATGCTCGTTTTATAGGCCAGCAGCCACGCGACGGGCACGTTGACGCACCACGTAAACACGCTGTCAAACAGAAAGGTGATAATCGTCTTGCCGCCCGAACGGAGCGTGAAATAGCAGCAATGCGAGAACGAATACGCGGGCATCATCACCGCAACGACGTAAAGCAGCCGCGTCGCGATTTGCCGCACATGTGGCTCCGTATTGTAGATATTCGGAATGGCGGGCGCAAAAAACATCAGCAGCGTGGCCATAATCAGGTTAGAGCCGACAGCCAGCGTCATCAGCCGCCACGTGCAGTTTTTCGCCCGCTCGATATCGTTCGCGCCGAGCGCCTGCCCGACCATAATCGCCACGGCGTTGCCCATCGACAGAAAGACCACCTTAAACAGATTGCTCACCGTCGTGGCGATGTTGCAGGCGGCCACCACGTCCAGCCCGCGCACGGAATAGCATTGCAGCAACACCGCAATGCCGGACGACCACAAGAACTCGTTAATCAGCAGCGGCGAGCCTCTGCGCAGAATGCTCCGCATCAGCGGCCGCGGCACGCGCAGACTGCGGTATGCGCCGCGGATAAAACCGAATTGATGGGATTTCGCATGCGTATAGGCCATGATAATCGCCGTTTCCACATAGCGCGAAAGCACGGTCGCAATCGCCGCGCCCGTCACACCCATCTGCGGGAAACCGCATTTGCCGAAAATCAGGAAATAGTTGAACACCAGGTTGACCAGAATCGCCGCGACGCTGGCCAGCATCGGCAGCCGCGTTTCGCCCACCTCGCGCAGCGTGCTGGCGTACACCTGAGATACGCCGAAGGGCAGCAGGCCCCAGCGCATGATCTTCAGATAATCCATGCCGAAACCGAGCGTCGCCGCCGCATCGGCCTGCGCCGTCTCCTGCGCCAGATACATGCCGATCAGCCGCTCGGGGAACGCAATCAGCACGGCCAGCGCACACGCCAGCATCGACAGCGCAATCATCCACTTCACGCGGAAACAGTCGCGCACGCCCTTATCGTCGTGCGCGCCCGCATACTGCGTCGCAAAGATGCCCGCGCCCGCCAGACCGCCGAAAATGCACAGATTGAACACGAAGAGCAGCTGGTTGACGATGGCGACGGCCGACATTTGCAGCGTACCGACGCGTCCGACCATCACGTTATCCAACAGGTTGACGACGTTTGACACCGTATTTTGAATGATAATCGGCACGACGACGGCCACGACCTGCGCGTAAAACGCTCGATTGCCAAACAGCCGCTCCTTCAATTTGGCGCGGCTTAATCCTTTTGCAGCCATTTCTTCTCCTCCGCACGCGAAAAATCGCAATACAGTCACTATACCATATTGTTTCGTTTTTGTAAATGAATCCGATGCGCATTTGCCGCTTTTCTTTTGCCCGCCCGATATGGTATAATGAATCAAAACAACACGGGAGGAATCGCCATGTCCTTTACCATGATTCACGAAAACTACAACGTCAGCAATCTGGATGCTTCCATTGCCTTTTACCGCGAGGCCCTTGGGCTGCACGAAGTGCGCCGCAAAAACGCGGCGGACGACTCGTTTGTCATCGTCTATATGGCGGATGACACCGAGACCTTTGAGCTGGAGCTGACGTGGCTGCGCGACCATCCGCAGAAATACGACCTCGGCGAATGCGAGTTCCATCTGGCTTTCCGCACGGATGACTTTGAAGCCGCGCACGAAAAGCACGGCAAAATGGGCTGCATCTGCTTTGAAAACAAGGCGATGGGCATTTACTTCATCGAGGACCCCGACGGATACTGGCTGGAAATTGTGCCGACGCGATAACCCTTTAAGCCGCCTTCGTGCGGCTTTTTGATTATCATTGTTCGTTATATTGCGAACATTCAATGTTGTGTATATCCTTTTATTCGATATTTTTATCGTTATTTTTCATTTTTCTCTTTACAACCGGCTCAAAAAGCGTTATCATGTCTGCGTCATCAATTTTACGCCTATGGGTTCAATTCAAGGAGGAAACACGCATGAAGAAGCTGATTGCTCTGGTGCTCGCCGCGATGCTGTGCATGGCCGCCTGCGCCGCCCTGGCCGCTGACCTGAAAATCGGCGCCGTAATGCTCGGCGACGAGACCGAAGGTTACACCCTCGCCCACATGGAAGGCATCAAGCAGGCCGCTGCCGAACTCGGCCTTTCCGATAACATCGTTTGGAAGTACAAGGTTCCGGAAGATCAGACCTGCTACGACAGCGCGCTCGACCTTGTGGGTCAGGGCTGCAACCTGATTATCTCCAACTCCTACGGCCATCAGAGCTACATGGCGCTGGCTGCCGAAGAGTATCCGGACGTGACCTTCGTCGCCATGACCGGCGACTTCGCCGCGCTTTCCGGCCTTGACAACCTCAAGAACGCGTTCACCAAGGTGTATCAGTCCCGCTACGTGTCCGGCGTCGTGGCCGGCATGAAGCTGGCCGAGATGCTCGGCGACGGCACCCTGTCCGCCGAGAAGCAGCCCAACTCCTTCGACGCCGACGGCAATGTGAAGATCGGCTATGTCGGCGCTTACAACTACGCTGAGGTCGTCTCCGGCTACACCGCTTTCTTCCTGGGCATCCGCTCCATCGTGCCGAACGTGACGATGGAAGTCATGTACACCAACTCCTGGTTTGATATCGACAAGGAAGGCGCCGCCGCCGAAGCGCTCGTCGCGAAGGGCTGCGTCATCATCGGCCAGCACGCCGACTCCACCGGCGCTCCGGCCGCCGTGCAGAAGCTTCAGGATGCGGGCACGGTCTGCTACTCCATCGGCTACAACATCGACATGCTCCCGACCGCCCCGACCGCGGCGCTGACCTCCGCGACCAACGTCTGGTCCGTGTTCTACAAGGAACTGTTTGAGGCCGCGATGAACGGCGAAGAAATCGCTTCCGACTGGGCGAAGGGCTATGACGACGGCGCGGTTGCCATCACCACGCTCGGCCCGTCCTGCGCTGCCGGCACCGCCGAGAAGGTTGCCGAGGTTGAAGCCGCTCTGCGCGACGGCAGCCTGAAGGTCTTTGACACCGCCACCTTCACCGTCAACGGCGAGACCGTCACCTCCGCGCCCTGCGACATGACCATCATGGACTGGGCCACCGGCACGGTCGCTTATCAGGGCGAGACCTACGAAGGCATTGTGGACGGCGCGTTTGAAGAGTCCACCTTCCGCAGCGCCCCGTACTTCACCCTCCGTATCGACGGCATCGTGGAGGATGCGCAGTAATCCCTCCATTCCGGTCTTAACGAAAAGGGAAGCCATCCGCTTCCCTTTTCGCTGTTTATTTACTTGAAGGAGTGAGCGGCAAGCTTATGCAAAACGCCATTGAATTGCGCCATATCACCAAGACATTCGGCAGCGTCGTCGCCAACAAGGACGTGTCTTTGACCGTGCGCCGCGGCGAAATTCTCTCTCTGCTGGGTGAAAACGGAAGCGGCAAAACCACGCTGATGAACATGATTGCCGGTATCTATTACCCCGACAGCGGCGAAATTCTGGTGGACGAAAAGCCTGCGGAAATCCGCAGCCCGAAGGACGCTTATGCGCTGGGCATCGGCATGGTTCACCAGCATTTCAAGCTTATCGACGTGTTCACCGCCGTGGAAAACATCGCGCTTGTGATGGACAAGCATGAGAAATACGATCTCAAGGCCATCCGTCAAAAAGCGCGTGCCATCTGTGAGCGCTATGCCTTCGACATCGACCTCGATCAGAAGGTATATGAGATGAGCGTCAGCCAGAAGCAGACGCTTGAAATCATCAAGATGCTCTATCGCGGCGCGCAGATTCTGATTCTGGATGAACCGACTGCCGTGCTCACGCCGCAGGAAACGGAAAAGCTGTTCCACGTCATGCGCAACATGCGCGCGGACGGTAAATCCATCATCATCATCACCCACAAGCTGCATGAAGTGCTGGAAATCTCCGACCGCGTGGCGATTCTGCGCAAGGGCGAATACGTCGGCACGGTGGAAACAGAAGGCGCGAGCGAAGCGTCGCTGACCGAAATGATGGTCGGCAAAAAGGTCGAGCTGAACATCGAGCGGCCCGAACCCGTCAACCCGCATCTGCGCCTGAGCGTGCACAACCTGAGCGTGACCAACGCAGAGGGCGTGCGCGTGCTGGATAACATCTCCTTCGAGACGTTCAGCGGCGAAATTCTGGGCATTGCGGGTATTTCCGGCAACGGCCAGAAGGAATTGCTGGAGGCCATCGCCGGTTTGCAGCCGACCGACGCAGGTTCGAGCATCGTCTATTATCCCGACGACGACCGCGACTCCACCGCCGAGCAGCTTATCGGCAAATCCCCCAAGGACATCCGCGACATGGGCGTTCACCTCTCCTTCGTGCCGGAAGACCGACTGGGCATGGGCCTCGTCGGCTCGATGGGCATGATTGATAACATGATGCTCAAGAGCTACGGCCAGGGGCACTCGCCCATCGCCGACCGCCGCGCGCCGCGCCATCTGGCGGAAGAAATCAAGGAATCGCTCGGCGTAGTCACGCCGTCGGTCTCCACCCCCGTCTCCCGCCTTTCCGGCGGCAACGTGCAGAAGGTGCTCGTCGGCCGCGAGATTGCGGCCAGCCCGTCCGTGCTGATGACCGCTTACGCCGTCCGCGGCCTGGATATCAACACGAGCTACACCATCTACCACCTGCTCAACGAGCAGAAGCAGAAGGGCGTTTCGATTATCTACGTCGGCGAGGACCTCGACGTTCTCATCGACCTGTGCGACCGCGTGCTCGTGCTCTGCGGCGGCAAGAACAACGGCATTGTCGAAGGACGCAAAACCAATAAGGAAGAAGTCGGCTTGCTGATGACCAAGCTCCGCGAGCCGCAGGAAAAAGGAGGCGTCGCCTGATGCAAAGCAAGAGCATCCATGAGCCGTTTGTCCGCGTCGTCAAGCGCGGCGAAATGCCCATGCAGAAGAAGGTGCTCATCCGCCTGGCCGCCGTGGTGCTGGCGCTGGTGGCGGATGCGATGTTCATCTTCTTCGTCACGGGGCTCAACCCCATCGATGTCTACAAAGCGATGATTCAGGGTACGTTCAGCACGGCGATGCGCTTTTCGTGGGCAATGCGCGACCTCGCCTCCCTGCTGCTCATCGGCATTGCGCTCGCGCCCGCTTTCAAAATGCGCTTCTGGAACACGGGCGCGGAAGGTCAGGTGCTGATGGGCGCGCTGGCCACCGCCGCGGTGATGGTCTATTACGGCGGAAAGATTCCCAACCCGCTCCTTTACACGCTGATGCTTGTGACCAGCGTGCTGGCGGGCGCGCTGTGGGGCTTCATCCCCGCCTGGTTTAAGGCGCGCTTTTCCACTAACGAAACGCTCTTCACGCTGATGATGAACTACGTCGCCATTCAGATTGTCGCCTGCTGCGTCAATATCTGGCGCGGTCAAGCTTCCAGCCTGGGCAAGCTGAACATGAAAACCAAGGCCGGCTGGTTCCCGCAGATTATGGGCCAGCGCTACACTATCAACCTGATTGTCGTCGTCGTGCTGACGGTCGCGATGTATTGCTATCTGCGCTACTCCAAGCAGGGCTATGAAATTTCCGTCGTCGGCGAAAGCGAAAACACCGCGCGCTACGCGGGCATTAACGTCGGCAAGGTCATCATCCGCACGATGATTCTCTCCGGTGCGCTCTGCGGCCTAACGGGCTTTTTGATTGTCGGCGGCCGCGATCAGGCGATTTCCACCGGCACGGCAGGCGGCAACGGCTTCACCGCCATCATCGTCGCGTGGCTGGCCAAATTCAACACGTTCACCATGGCGCTGATTTCCTTTCTGCTGATTTTCCTTGAGAAGGGCGCGGCGGAAATCGCTTCCGCTTACAACCTCAATGACTTCGCCAGCGACATTATCGCGGGCATTATCCTCTTCTTCATCCTCGGCAGCGAGTTTTTCATCAACTACAAGGCGATTTTCCGCGGCCACGCGGGCAAGGAGGTTTGCTGATGGATACGCTTATCGCATGGATTATGCGCGCCATCCCCTTCGGCACCATCATCATGTACGGCGCGATGGGCGAGATTGTCACCGAAAAGAGCGGCAACCTGAACCTCGGCGTGCCCGGCATCATGTATCTGGGCGGCTTTGCGGGTTTCGCGAGCGCCTATATGTATGAAAACAGCGCGGCCAACCCGAATATGGCGCTCTGCATGGTGATTTCGCTCCTCTGCGCGTTCGTCGCGTCGATGCTCGGCGGCCTGATTTACAGTTTCCTGACCATCAGCCTGCGCGCCAATCAAAACGTGACCGGCCTTGCGCTGACCACGTTCGGCATGGGCGTGGCCAACTTCTTCGGCGTGTATATTCTCAACGGCCGCACGGCGACGCAGAGCATGGTCTACAAGACCTTTCAGACCAAACTGCCCGTGCTCCCGAATCTGGGCATCATCGGTCAGACTGTGTTCAACTACGGTTTCATGGTGTACGCCGCCATCATTCTGGCCGTCATTCTGCACCAGATTTTGAATCACACGCGCGTCGGCCTGAATCTGCGCGCCATCGGCGAAAATCCCGCGACGGCAGACGCCGCCGGCATTAACGTCACGCGGTACAAATATCTGGCCACCTGCCTGGGCGCGGGCATTTCCGGTCTGGGCGGCCTGTATTACGTGCTCGATTACAATCAGGGCATTTGGGCGACCACCACGCAGATTGAAGCGCTGGGCTGGCTGGCCGTCGCGCTGGTCATCTTCACGACGTGGAAGCCGCTCAACGCCATCTGGGGCTCGTATCTGTTTGGCCTGCTTTACTGGCTGTATCAGTTCCTGCCGACGCTGCTGCACATCTCCGTGCCCGGCTATGTGACCGACCTCATCCAGATGGTGCCCTATCTGGTGACCATTGTCGTGCTGGTCGTCACGTCGCTGCGCAAAAAGCGCGAGAATCAGCCGCCCGCCAGTCTCGGCCTTGCGTATTTCCGCGAGGAACGCTGACGCTTCCCTTCGGCATGCTTTCGTCTCGGAAGCATGCTTTTCTTTTTTGATATCGCTTGACTTTTTTTTGCATATCCCTTATAATAATGGGACATTAGGGAGTAGTCGGCGTTCGGCGTCCGAACGTGATAAGGCCAACATACTGGGGTCGTCCGCCTCTGGCTTTATATGAAATGACGAGACTAATCTGCGCATCTTTCTACCTTGCGGCAGGTTGGTCTTTTTTTGTTCCCTGCCGCGCGTCAATCGGGGAGGAAAAAAACGTCATGAGTCTTTGGGAATTGTTCGTCATCGCCGTCGGCCTGTCGATGGATGCTTTCGCCGTGTCCATTTGCAAAGGGCTTTCCGTCGGCAAATGCAAGGTCAGGCACATGCTGATCTGCGGTCTCTATTTCGGCGCGTTTCAGGCCATCATGCCGAGCGTGGGCTATCTGCTCGGCGCGCAGTTTGAGACGCTGGTTACGTCCGTCGCACCCTACATCGCTTTTGTGCTGCTTGCGCTCATCGGCTTCAACATGATTCGCGAGTCGCGCAGCAAGGAAGAGGAAGAAGAAGTCACGGCGGATTTCTCTTGGCGCTCCATGCTGCCGCTGGCCATTGCGACCAGCATCGACGCGCTGGCCGTCGGCGTTTCGTTTGCGTTTCTTCAGGTTAACATTGTGCCCGCCGTGCTGTTTATCGGCCTGACGACGTTCGTTTGCAGCGTGGTCGGCGTGAAGGTCGGCAGCATTTTCGGCGACAAATACAAGGCCCGCGCGGAGTTTTTCGGCGGCGTTGTGCTGATTGCGATGGGGCTGAAAATCGTCATCGAGCATCTGATTGCGTAATTTTTCCAATCGAGTAGGAGGGGGTGATTAACCCCCGTCCTCTCACCGCACCGTGCGTACCGCTCGGTACACGGCGCGTCCAATACAAGCAGTCTGAATCGACTCATACGCCGGGGAGAGTTCAAAGAATCCCGCGCGTATGAGTCTTTCATTTGTTATGCCTCTTGTCACGGCTCCCGTGTTCGCCGTAAACCAATATCCTCTGCGGCTGTTGGCAGCCATATGTGCGTAGTATTCCGGCACGCCTAGCTTCACAAGGTTTCTCAATTTGGTCTTCGGTTTCTTCCATTGCTTCCAGATGTATGCACGGATTCGGTGCCGCAGCCATTCGTCCCATTCCCGCATTTTCGTCTTTAGGGACGCTATCCCGTAGTAGTTCAGCCATCCTGTCATGTAGACCTTTGTTTCCTGCATGACCTTTCGGACATTGACTCCACGGTTTCGCTTCGTGATTGCGCGCAGCCTGTTCTTCACTTTCAGCAGGGCTTTGGGATGGGCACGAATGAACAGCCCATCCTTTCCCTTGCCGTATGCGAAACCCAGAAACTTGAAGTTCTTCGTCGCATTCACCTTGGCGATATGGCTTTTGTCCCGGTTCACCCTCAGTTTCAGCTTCCCTTCCAGATAGCGGATGCTGCTTTCCAGCAGCCTTTCCGCCGCTCTCTGACTTTTGCACAGCAATACAATGTCGTCCGCATACCGAATCACCGGCACGCCGCGTCTTTCGTATTCCCAGTCAAACTCATTCAGGTACACGTTTGCCAATAAAGGTGACAGCGGGCCGCCCTGCGGGCTTCCTTCCGTCGTGGCAATCTTTACGCCGTTTTCCATCACTCCGCTTTTCAGGAATTTCTTGATCAGCTGAATGACCCGTTCATCTTTTATGGTTTCCCGCAGAAGGTTCAGCAGCTTTTCATGGTTCAGCGTATCGAAGTACTTGCTCAAATCGAGCTGTACTGCCCATTCATACCCTTCATCCGCATATCCCCGAATCTTGAAGATGGCATCCTGCGCACTTCTTCCTGGCCGGTAGCCATAGCTCCCTTCCGAAAACTTCGGTTCATACAGTGGCATGAGCTGCTGAGCGATTGCCTGTTGCACAATCCGGTCTTTGACCGTGGGAATCCCCAGCTTGCGTACTCCTCCATCCGGCTTCGGAATCTCCTTCCGTCTCACCGGCGTTGGCTTGTACTTTCCGCTTCGGATTGCTTCGGTCATTTCTTTGCCGTGTTCCTTGAGCCATGGGAGCGCTTCTTCTACGGTCATTCCGTCCACTCCCGGCGCTCCCTTGTTTGCCTTTACCCGCTTGTAAGCCCTGTTCAGGTTATCTCTATACAGGATTGCTTCAAGCAGTTTCTGGCTTCTGCCTGCCGTTTCTTCGGTCCCCGGCTGAACGGCACTCTGCGCTCCTGCATACCCTTCGCATTCCGTTCTATCTCTTTGCAGGCAGCTTCGGACGTTTTCTGCGTTCTTCATGCCGTCCTCCTTCCCTCGGTTACTCCGGCTTGTATTGGTTCCGCCCTTCCCTTGAGTTTTTTTTCCCCCCAAGGTACTATGGCTTCAGCTGACTTCTGCGCGTTCAGCGCAGCCTTGCAGCTGCGGTTACGCCTTTCGGTGCGTTCCGCGCAGACCTCCCCGGGTACCACACGTTTCTTTCCCTCCATCTACCTGCCGCATTTACCACATGCGATTCCGTGTAGCTATTGGGCTTCGACTTGATATGCAGCCTTACCCTCGCATATAGCCTTCTATGCGGTTTCTGTTCGTCAGGCCAGAGGTTTGCCCGTGGTTAGTCTGTTCCCACATCCGGCTTCCTTCAGATTCCGCCTCACGACGGACACCCTTGCCTTCGGCTATCTCCTTCCCGCTACCGGGCGGATTCGGGTCTTTCACCCTCTAGAAACGTGCGCCGCCGGGCGCACATACATAAAACCCGCAGCGGGCCTTCGCGTCCGCTGCGGGTCTTTTATCATATTCGCGTCTTTTCGCTTTATTCGATTCCGTAAAAGCGCTTGCCGTTTTTCCGCGTGATATCGCAGAGCTGCTGCGCGTCCATATCTCTCAATTTGGCAATCAGGCGGCAGATATGCCCCACGTTCAGCGGCTCGTTGCGGCGGCCGCGAACGGGTTCGGGCGCGAGATACGGGCTGTCCGTCTCAATCATCAGGCGATCGATCGGCACGTTTTTCGCCACTTCTTGCAAATTCACCGACTTTTTGAATGTCACCGGCCCCGCGAAGGAAATCATGCATCCGAGCGACAGATAGATTTTCGCGCTCTCCCAGCTGGCCGAACAGCAATGAATGACACAGTGCGGCAGCCGCTCTTTATGCGCGCGCAGAATCTCGATGGTATCGCCGTGCGCGTCGCGGATATGCAGAATTACCGGCGCATGCAGCTCGTAAGCCAAATCGAGCTGGCGCTCGAACACAGCTTTCTGCACGTCTCTCGGCGAGAGGTCGTAAAAATAATCCAGCCCGATTTCCCCCAGCGCCTTGACCTTTTTTTCCTGCGTGAGCCAACGGATCAGCTGCGGGATATCCGCTTCGGTGAAGTTTTTCGCGTCATGCGGATGCACGCCGACCGCCGCATAGATGTTGTCGTTTTCGTTAGCCAGCGCCACGCTCTGCGCGCTCGACGCCATATCCGCGCCGACGCACATGCAGAGCATGCCCACCTGCCGCATGCGCGCAAGGACTTCCGCCCTGTCTTCGTCAAAGCGCTCGTCCGTCGGATGGGCATGGGTGTCAAACAAGCCCGTCAATTCGTTTTCTGCCATCGTTTTTTCTCCGTTTCAAAAGACGCGCCGACTCACCGAGCCGACGCGTTTTTCTTGTGATAATCAGCCGATTTCGCAGCCGTCCTCCATATCGGAATCGACGGTCAGCAGGCTGAGCTTGCTGTCATCCGCATTGGCGGCGCACAGCAGCATGCCGTGGGACTCCACGCCGCGAATCTTGCGCGGCGCGAGGTTCGCCAGCAGCACAACCTTCTTGCCCACCATCTCTTCCGGCGTATAGAACTTGGCGATGCCGGACACGACGACGCGCTCGGTGTCGCCCACCTTGAGTGTGGACATGAGCAGCTTGTCGGCCTTCGGCACCTTTTCGCACTTAAGCACCTTCGCGACGACCAGCTGAATCTTTTCAAAATCTTCAAACTGAATCAAATCGCGCTGGGTGAAGACGGTCTTTTCCTCGTCGGTCGGCGCGGGCAGCTCCTCCTGCTTCGCGTCCTTGGCGGCAATTTCCTTGGCATGCTCGAGCGCGGCCTGCTTTTCGGCCTCCAGCAGCTCCAGCTCCTTGGCGACATCAATGCGCGGGAAGAGCGCTTCGCCCTTGTGCACCTTGCTGCCCGGCACGGCGCCGCCAAACACCTTGATGGAATCCCACGTCTTAAGTGCGTCGTCGGTCACGCCAATCTGCTCAAAAATGCGTTCCGGCGTGCGCGGCATGGTCGGCTCAATCAACACGGCGACAATGCGCGCGCACTCATTGAGCACATAGAGCACCGTGCCCAGACGCGGCCTGTCCGCCTCGTTCTTGGCGAGCACCCACGGCATGGTCAAATCGATATAGCGGTTGCACTCGCCGATGAGCTTCCAGATTTCCGCAAGCGCATTGCTGAATTGCAGCGCGTTCATGCTCTTCTCCACGCTCATCCATAGGTTCTGCGCCTGCTCAATCAGCTTTTTGTCCAGCTCGTTGTATTCCGCCGGAGCGGGCACAACGCCGTCAAAATACTTCTCAATCATCGCGACGCTGCGGCTGACGAGATTACCCAAATCGTTGGCCAAATCGGCGTTGATGCGCTTAATCAGCGCCTCGTTGGAGAACTCGCCGTCCGCGCCGAAGGGCATTTCGCGCATGAGGAAATAGCGCACCGCGTCGGAGGAATAACGCTCGCAGAGCTTCACCGGATCGACGACGTTGCCCTTGGACTTGCTCATCTTGCCGCCGCCCATGACCAGCCAACCGTGGCCGAACACCTGCTTGGGCAGGGGCAAGCCGAGCGCGTGCAGCATAATCGGCCAGATAATCGTGTGGAAACGCACGATTTCCTTGCCGACCAGGTGGATATCCGCCGGCCAATACTTCTTAAACAGCGAATCATCCTCCGAGCCGTAGCCCAGAGCGTTGATATAGTTGGTCAGCGCATCGACCCACACGTAGACGGTGTGCTTCGGGTCAAAATCGACCGGAATGCCCCACTTGAGGGACGTGCGGGAGACGCACAAATCCTGAAGGCCCGGAATCAGGAAGTTGTTGAGCATCTCGGCCGTGCGCGTCGGCGGCTGGATGAACTCCGGATGGGTCTTGATATAATCAATCAGCCAATCCTGATACTTGGACAGGCGGAAGAAATAGCTCTCCTCGCGCGTCTTTTCAACCGGACGGCCGCAGTCGGGGCAGCAGCCGTCTTTGAGTTGAAGCTCCGTCCAGAACGACTCGCAGGGCGTGCAGTACCAGCCCTCGTATTCGCTCTTATAGATATCGCCCTGGTCGTAGAGCTTGCGGAAAATCTTCTGCACGGATTTCACGTGGCGCTCGTCCGTCGTGCGGATGAAATCGGTATAATCGACATCCATCAGCTTCCAGAGCTTCTTCACGCCGTCCACGATATGATCGACATAGGCCTTCGGCGTTACGCCCGCCTCGCGCGCCTTGCGCTCGATTTTCTGGCCATGCTCATCCGTGCCGGTCAGGAAGAACACGTCGTAACCCGTCATCTTCTTGAAGCGGGCCATCGTGTCCGCCGCCGTGGAACAATAGCTGTGGCCGATATGCAGATTATCGCTCGGATAATAAATCGGCGTTGTGATGTAGAACGTAGGTTTCTCGCTCATCCTCATCTCTCCTTCAAAAAAACGCTCCCCGCATGCGCGGGGAGCGATTGCTTATGCAATCAACCCTTGACAGGTGGCCGCACCATCGCAATCGCATTGCGGCATTACCTGTTTATTATAGGAAAAAAACGTCGTCTTGTCAAGCAAAAATCACGTTTCGGCCAGATAACGCTGCCAAACGATGCGCGCTACGTTTCCGCTCGCATCCAGATAATAGGAAAGCTCGACGAAAATCGTCGCCTTGTCGTCCACAGGGTCATAATAATGGATGACATAGGTGCCGTCGCCGTTGCTGCGGTACGTGCCGAACTGCGTATTGGCGGAGTTATAGTTATACAGCAGGCGGTTGCCCTCTTTATCCAGCGCGGCCTGGCCCAAATCGCGGAACTTGCCGAGCACCTCGTCGCTGCTCATGCCAACCTTGGTTGTGCGCGGCGCGGTCATCTTGCTGTTTGTCGTATCCAGCGCGTAGAGCACGGGCGCGCTGCCCGCCTTTTTGATGCAGAAACGCGCCGTTCCCCAGTCATAGACCGCTTCATAGCTCTCCATATCGGGGCTGTACCACTCGGCTTCGGGCAGAACCTCATAGCTTATCGGCGTGCCCCACGCCTTGGTGAAGGTGTTGTAAGTTGTCTTGTAGAGCGTCAGATTCTTAAACGTGTCATCCGACGTGAACATCTTTTTCAGGTTGCCCTCCACGTCGTAGGTCACGTTCATTTCGTAGCTGATTTTGCCGTTGGCCGCCACCGCGATGGCGCGCAGCGTGCTCTTGCCCGTCGGCAGCTGAATCGGCTCGGTGTACAACGTCGATTCCGTCGTGGCCTGCCGCCCGTCAAGGGTGTAATAAATCGCGACAATCGGCGACGCGTTTTTGTCGCTTTCGTCGCCCGCACGCAGGCTGACCTTCGGCGCTTTTTTATACTTGCCGGAGGCGTAGTTGGATTTCGGCGCGGCCGGCGTCGGGATGATGATGGTGTAATCCGCCGAAACTTGTTCGCTCGGCGTGCCGTTTTCCGTAAAACCAATGGCCTTGATGGTCATTTTTCCTTCGGCCACATGCAGTGTCGTGCCCGCCGTGTACACCAGACCGGATTCGGACGGATCGGTGCCGTCGGTGGAATAATACACCGTTTCGCCATCCGGAATGGTGATCGTCACGTCGATTTCTTCGGTATAGCGGCCCGCCGCCTTGGAAAGCGTCGGCGCGGTCGGCGTGTATTCGCGCAGCATCACGTCAAATTCCTGCGTGCTGTTCGCCTTTTCCGCCGCCTGCTTCATCAGCGCCAGCGCCTCGGCGTTATAGCCCTCGTCCTGATAAATCTTGATGAGGTTGCGATACGCGCTCGGATGCGCGGGCGCAATGTCGTTGATGAGCGATTCGTAAATCGCTTTGGCCTCGTCGATTCGGTCAAGCTCGGTATACGCCTGAGCCATGAGGATGAGCGCATCCACGTTTTCCGGTTCGCGGTCGATGGCGATTTGCAGGGTCTGTATCGCGCGGGTATAATACGCCTGATCCAGCAGCTCCTTGCCCAGCGTGACATAAGCATCCGTTCGGGCGATGCTCCAGCCCCACTGTGCCATCAGCTGCTGGCCGCTTTCGGTCTTAAAGAGCATGTAGCCGCCCGCAGAGCCGACGAAGAGCATCAGCAGCAGAATCACCGTCAGCACGCGGAGCAGCCGCTTGTGCGAGCGCTGATAAATCGGCGGATTCAGATTCTCGGGGCGCGCGTCGATTTTGCGCCGCAGATTATCCGGCGCGTGGCGGACGTGGCGCACCTTGGCCTGTTCATAGGCTTTCTGCTTTTCCAGACCGATGGGCACGCGGCTCCCCGCGCCGCTCTTCCCCGTCGGCCTGCCGCCGTCCGCGGGAACGCGTCTGGGGGTGGACACGGTGCCGACGTTCTGCGTCTGTTCTCTTTTATGCTGCGCGTCTGCCCGGGGCGTCACCCGACGGGCGACATGCGCGCGCGACGCCGTCGTTTCCACGTCGGCCTCGGCGCGCTTGCGCCTGTATGCGCGCTGCACGGCATTGCAGGCAGGGCACACGCGCGCCGTATCCGGCAGTTCACGGCCGCAGTTTGGACAAATCACGAAAGCAGTTCCTCCTTTGGGGGTAAGACATGCGCGTTCAGGCGGTTACACGCGCCTGAGAGATTCATAATACGGGTCGCCGGAAAACTCGCGCTCCGGCGGACGCTCGCCGCCCAGCGCCTCGATGGCGTTGACGACCTCCACATAATCCAGATAGTTGATATCCGGACTCTGCGCCGCCTCCTTAAGCATGCCGACGGCGCGGTCGTCGCCCAGCTTCGCCAGATAAGACGCAAACAGCGCCCGCTTTTCTTCCCGCATGGCAAAGCGCTCGGTCAGAAGCTCATAAATGCGCTCGTCGCCCGGGTAATTGCTCAGAATATCGGCAAAGATATCCCGCCCCGTCTGCCCCGCGCCGGAAAGCGCGGCCAGAATCGGCGCGACGACATCCTCGCCCATGCTCAGCAGCGCTTCGGCACAAAGGTCACCCTTGTCGCTCGGCTCCTCCAGCGACGCGATGAAGTCGATATAACGCTGCATCGGCGCTTTGCTCTCCATCTCGCGCAGCAGCGAAACCGCCGTCATTTCCGCCTCTTCCGGCAAATCCGTGCGATTCAGCAGTTTCAGCAGACTCTTTTCGGCGGGCTCGCCCAGACTCGTGATGCGCTCCAACAGCAAATCCGGCACGGGCACGCCCTGCGCGATATAATCGCAGAGCCAGCCGACGAGCATATCCGCGTCGTCAAACTGCTCAAAATAATCCTGAGGCGCGACGCCGTCCAGAAAATCCGCGGGCTTCTGCAAAAACTCCAGATAGACGTCGGGCATCATATCCTCGATAACGTCCATGTCGTCCTTATATTTTTCGCTGTTTTCCTTCATCCAGCCGGCCATATAGCGCTCAAAAGCGCGGTCAAAGTTGATGCATTTCATCGTCTGCACTTCCTTCTGTGTTGTTTTTTGCCATGATTTTGACGGCGCGCAGAATCCGCTTCGCCATCATGCTGCAGAGCCTTGGGGATACGCCGCTCTTTGCGGCAATCCGCCGCAGCCCGACGTTTCTGCCGGACAGCCTGTGAAACAGGTATTCCAGCGCCGCCGCACACGCGGGCTGTTCCCGCTTGGCGGGCATGCCGCCGTGTTCCAGCAGCGCGATATACATCGGCAGAATCATCCTCGGCGCCTGCGGGAAATCGGGCGACAGCGCGTCGGCTGCGGCCTGAACCACCGTCTGGATATCCTCGCTGCCCGCGCGCCGCTCGGTCGTCGCGCCCGCCGCAAGCCGCACCAGCCGCCCGCCGATATCCGCGTCATAAGGCTGAAAGCCGTGCGCGGCGGTCATCGCCTGAAGCATCATATATTTCAGATTGTCGCCCACCTGCGGATCGGTCAGCGCGTCGAGCAGCACGCCGCGCGCTTCCTCGGTATCCAGCGCAATCATCTGCATGACGGCCAGCACCGCCGTGTTTGCCCCGCCGACGACCGAACGCATGGCCCACGCGCTCAGCCGACACAGTTCGCGCGCGTCGGGCGGCGGCGTTTGCACCATCGCGGCGACGATGCGCATGGCGCGGTTCACCGCCTCCTCCGGCGGCACATCCAGCCCCAGCGTCAACCGCTGCTCGGGCGGCTGCTCGTCTCTGGCCATGGCGTAATACGCCTGTGCAACCGTATCCTCCGGCAGGAGCACGCACAGGCGGGCAAAGACGCGCTTCGCCTCGTCAAAGCGCCGCAGATTCATCAGCGCACAGCCGCGAAGCATCATGCCCCTTGCGCAATACGGGTCGCGGTGCAGCAGTGAGCGCGTCAGCCGAAGGGTCAGGCCATCCTCGCCGTGTTTGGCGCATTCGACGGCCACGCTCAGCCTGTCTTCCTCGCTCTGCGCGCGCAGCACAGCGATATGCAGCATGCGCCGCGCCTGCTCCGTCCGTTCCATCGTGTAGAGCACATCGACCAGCACGCAGAGCGTCTGCACCCGCGCGGGCGCAAGCTCGTGCGCCCGCCGCGCATGGGTCAGCGCGTCATCGAGCCTGCCTAAAATCAGTTCACAGCAGGCCAGCAGCGTCAGTCTCTGCGCGTTTTCGCATAAGTCTATCGCATGGAGCATCGTGCGGCGCGCGGCATACACCCTGCCCGCCTGCAAACGCTCCACCGCGCGGCGCTCAAGCGCCTTGGCCCGCTCCCGCCTGTTCTGCGGGGTCGGCGTTTCAAGCGCCTGCCTGAGCTGTCGGCCGAGCATCGCCGCCAAATCCGGCGAAACGCCGCGCCTGTCGCTCGCTTCAAACTGCTCAAAATAGGAGACGGCGCGGGGCAAATCCGCGCGCTGTGCGGCGGAAAGCGCCAGCTGAAACAGGGCGTCCGCCCGATATTCGCCGTTCATGCGGGCCACGCGCAGATATGACCGCGCCGCTTCATCCTCGCAGCCCATCTCTTCGTAGATCTGCGCCAACTCATATTCCAGCGCTTCGCCCGTGCCGTATTGCTCCCGCGTCTTACCCAGCAGTGCCATGGCCTCGTCATATCGTTCGGCAAGGCGGTGTTTGTGCGCGCGGCTGACCCAGTATTCACTTGTGCGCGCGATTTCGACCACCTTGGTCATGATATGCCTCCTTGTTATTACGCGTCGCTTTCATCGGCGGCCCGATGCGCCTGCTCGAGCAAGCTTTCCAGCTCTTCGCCGCTGAAACGATAATGCTTGCGGCAGAAGTGGCATTCCACCTCACAGCCGTTTTGCTTTTCAATCATATCGCGGATTTCACCCTCGCCCATCGACAGCAGCACGTGCTCGATGTAATCGCGTGAGCAGTCGCATTGCAGGCGGAGCGGCATTTCTTCCAGAATTTCGGGATTCAAACCGCGGAAGCAGCCCTCGACAATCTCCTCCAGCGTCATTTCGGAAAGCAGCTGAGAAATCGAACTGAACAGCTCCGCGCGGATTTCCAGCGCGTCGAGCAGTTCCTCCGAGCAATCCGGCATGGCCTGAATCAGAATGCCGCCGGAAGCGATGATGTTCTCGCCTACCAGCGTGCCCAGCGCGCACAGGGATGGCGTCTGTTCGGATTCCAGATAATACATCGCGAAATCCTCGGCGATTTCGCCGGAAACCAGCGCCACGCGGCCGACATACGGCTCGCCGAAGCCGAAAGAGCGCATGACGGTCAGCTGGCCGTCCTTGCCCAGCGCCCCGCCGACGTTGAGTTTGCCGTTCTCCTTGAGCGGCAGTTCGACCTCGGGGTGCTCGATGGTCACCTTCACCGTGCCGTCCGGCCCGGCGATCGCGCAGATCGGGCCGGCGGGGCCGCCGCCGTTGATGGTCGCGGTAATGCGGTCGCCCTCGCTCTTGAGGTTCGCGCCCATGATCGCCGTCGCCGCCAGCATGCGGCCCATCGCGGCGCTGCACGTGTTGCTCGCGTTGTGAATATCGCGCGCCTGCTGCGCCATCTGCGTCGTATCGCAGATAAACACACGCGCCTGGCCGCCCATCAGCGTCAGACGAAGCATTCTGGATTTCTTCTGTTCCATATCGTCAATTCCTCCGAAAAATCATACAGTATCGGGTTTTCTCGCGGTGATGTGGATGCGCATATCCTCCGGCTTCGGCGCATCCGCGCGCATTTCGCCGTATATCCGCACATCCTCAAAGCCCGCGTCCTGCAGCCACGCCGTCAGTTCCTGTGCGCTGTGCGCGCGCTGGCGGTGCTGCTCGCGGAAGCGCCGATAGCGCCCGTCCTCTTCGCGGACAAAGAACGTGACATCCATCGACAGCAGATGTTCCTCGCGGTTCAGCTTGTTCTGCCAGAGCACCGCCGCGCCGTCCCGCTCCTCGCCGAAGAACTCGTCGCCCATGACGCTCTCCAGCTTATGCCGCGTGGAACAATCAAAGCACAGCGCGCCGCCGGGCAGCAGGTTTTGATACGCCGCCGCGAAAAACGCCTGCACGTCGCTCGGCGTCGTCAGGTAATTCACGCCGTCGCACGTCGCCAGCACCGCGCCGACGCGCCTGGGCAGCGTCAGCTTCTTCATATCCTGCCGAACGAACGCAACCTCCACGCCGTAATCGCGCGCCTTCTTTTCCGCGCGGCGCAGCATCGCGGCGGATAAATCCACGCCCGTCATCGCCATGCCGCTTTGGGCCAGACGCACGGTCAGGCTGCCCGTTCCGCACGCGCATTCCGCCGCGCGCCGCGGCAGCTCGCCCGTCACGGAACAAATCAGTTCCAGATAATAGGCGCTCCACGCGTCATAATCAAAGTCATCCATCAGCGTATCGTATACGCTTGCAAAATCGTCGTACATCGTCTCTACTCTCTGTTTTTGCGCGCCAGCAGACCGCCGATTCGGCCGCTCTCTTTGGCGGTCAATCCGGCCCAGCCCACTTCCAGCACGCGTTCAAGCAGGCCCGCCTCCTGCGCCGCGCGGTATTTGTCGCGCTCACGCTGTGTCGGCGGCGTAAACCCCTTCATGCGCTCACCTCCCGCCCTCATTGTGGCCGCAGAGGGTGCGTTTCATGTGGATTTACGCGTCCTCGTCGTCCTCCTCATCGTCCTCGGGCAGGTCGTCGTCCTCGATATGCGGTCTCAGGCCCTGACCGACCTGCGCACCCTCGATGTTCGGGTTGAGATACTTGTCAAACACGCCGTTGGCAAACGACGCGTAAATCAGGCGGGACAGCGCAAAGCCGAACAGCAGGTAATACAGCGACACCACCAGAATCACGATGCCGTTGCCCGCATATATGCCGACCAGCAGCGCCGCAACCGGAATCGCCGTGATGAGCCGCGCCAGCAGCATCTGCGGCAGGCGCGCCGCGCCCATCAAAAACGCGTTCTTGATGAGGTTTTTGAAGCTCAGCTCATACCCGACCATCATCGGATAGAGAAGCGGCAGCATGATGATATACATCAGCGTCGCGGAAAGCACGATCATCAGCGGCACGAGCATCACGGCGCTCCCCTTGGCCATGCTGCCGTAATACGAAACCGCCGTATAGGCCACGACGGGCACAATCGAGGTCAGCGCGGAAACGCCGAGCGCCTGCTTCCAGTTGGACTTGAACGCATCCTTGAAATCCGAAAACAGAAAGGCATGCTGGTCGCGTGCCCAGTTGCGCATGATATACGCCGCGCCCGCCGACGACGGGCCCGTGATGGCGATGCAGGGAATCAGGCCGATGAGCCACATCATCGCATAGCCGGAAATGGCGCTCATCAAATCCGCCGCGCCGTCCGCCCCGGCGAGCACCGTTTCAGTGTCGATGCTCTGCACCGCCGCGAGGTTGATATACGTCCACAGCAGAAACGGAATCCAGAAAATCACCTGCATGAGGTTGACCTTCACGAGGTCAAAGACGTGGTCCTTGAGCACCATGAAGAACAGCGACACGCGGTTTTTCGGCATATCCATCTCGCTGTAATCGCGTTTGCCCGCCTTGCCGTAATACATTCTGTCAAAAAAGCCCATTCTCTTATTCCTTTCCGCTCGTCAAGCCGATGAACAGCGCAAGGCCCGTAACCAGCGCGCGCTCGTCAAAATCAAATGTATCCGCATGCAGCGGACTCTTGTGGTTTTCATCCATGCAGCCGCAAAAAACAAACACGCCCGGCACGCTGAGCTGATAATAGGAAAAATCCTCCGCAATCATGCGCGGCTTTTCGGGCACGAATCGGTCGCCCAGCAGGGCACGCACGCGCTCAACCTCGGTCGGGTCGTTTTCCACGCACGGATAAAAGACGCGTTTCACCATCTCGGTTTTCGTGCCGAAGGCCGCGTCCACACCGGCGATATCCGCCAGCATGCGCGCTTCCAGCCGCGCGTACACGTCGTTAGAGAATGTGCGGACAATGCCCTCCATCCTCGCTTCGTCGGCGATGATATTGCGCTGATGGCCCGCTTCCACGTGGCCCACGGTAATCAGCGCAGGCTGAGCGGGGTCGATGCTGCGGGCGACGGTCGTTTGCAGCATCGTCAGCAGATGCGCCATCGCCATCACCGCGTCGCGCCCCGTGTGCGGCATTGCGCCGTGGGCGGCCAGGCCGCGGATGATGAAATCCATCTCACAGGTCTGCGCCATCATCGGCCCCGCACAGGTCGAAACCTTGCCGAGCGGCACGTCGGGCATCATGTGCATGCCGTAGACGACCTCGACGTGCGGATTTTCCAGCGCGCCCTCTTCAATCATGTTCCGCGCGCCGCCCGTCGTCTCCTCCGCGGGCTGAAAGAGCAGCACCACGTCGTCGCGGAGCTTCTCCCGATGCTCGCTGAGCCACTGGGCGAACGTCAGCAGGTTGGCCATATGGCCGTCGTGGCCGCACGCGTGCATTCTGCCCGCATGGCACGAGGCAAAGTAGCGGCCCGTCGCTTCCGAAATGGGCAATGCGTCGATATCCGAGCGGAAGGCCACCACGCGGCCCGTTCCGTCGCCGCGAAACACGGCGCGGATGCCCGTCCTGGCAAACACCTTCAAATCGTCCGGCGCAAGCGCGCGCAGATGCTCCATCAGATAGGCGTGCGTTTCGTGTTCCTCATACCCCAGTTCGGGGATGCGGTGCAGCGCGCGCCGATGCTCGCGCAGTCGGCTCTCATATCGGTTCGCCTCTTGCAAAAGGGCGTCAAAATCCATATTCATTCCTCGCTTTCAGGCAGCGCTGTTTCAGCTTCTACTTCTTCGACTTTATATTTTAGCATAATCGCGGCAAAATGAAAAGGCGGGCCGCACATTTCCTCCCCGCGCGGCGTATTTTTTATCAGGGCGGTCAGCCGAGCCGCACAATCGCACGGTCGGGGTTGACAAAGCGCTCCTTTCGGTGCTATGATGAGCACATCATTCTTTTTGCCGCCTTTTTGCGGCATAAATCGACGAAATTTGAAAGGATGGATTCGTCATGGAACGCAAATGGCGCGTTGCAGTCGTCGGCGCCACCGGCATGGTGGGGCAACGTTTTGTTTCTCTCTTGGCCGAGCACCCGTGGTTCGAAATCGCCGTTGTCGCGGCCTCCGCGCGCAGCGCCGGAAAAACATATGAAGAGGCGGTCGCCGACCGCTGGGCGTTCGACTGGCCGATTCCGCAGAATATCCGCCCGCTTGTCGTGCGCGACGCCTCCGATGTTGAAGGCGTAACGGGCGACGTGGACTTCGTTTTCTGCGCCGTGGATATGAAAAAGGATGAAATCCGCGCGCTGGAGGACGCTTACGCCAAGAGCGAAACGCCCGTCGTTTCCAACAACTCCGCCCACCGCGGCACGCCGGATGTGCCGATGATTGTGCCGGAGCTGAACCCGCAGCACGCCGATATCATCGAGTATCAGCGCAAACGCCTGGGCACGAAGGTCGGCTTTGTCACCGTCAAGCCCAACTGCTCCATCCAGAGCTATGTGCCCGCGCTGACGGCGCTGTATGATTTGAAGCCCACGCGCGTGGTCGTCTCCACCTATCAGGCGATTTCCGGCGCGGGCAAGACCTTCAAGCGCTGGCCGGAGATGATTGACAATGTCATCCCCTATATCGGCGGCGAAGAGGAAAAGAGCGAACAGGAGCCGCTCAAAATCTGGGGCCATATCGAAAACGGCGTCATCGTGCCCGCCAAAGCGCCGATTATCAGCGCGCACTGCGTGCGCGTCGCCGTGGCTGACGGCCACCTAGCGACCTGCTGGGCAAGCTTTGAAAAGCCCGCGACAAAGGAGGAAATCATCGCCCGCTGGCGCGCCTTTGAAGGCCTGCCGCAGAAGATGAACCTGCCGAGCGCGCCGCATCCCTTCCTCCAGTATTTTGAAGAGGATAACCGCCCGCAGACCCGCCTTGACCGTGACTTTGAACGCGGCATGGGCATTTCGCTCGGCCGCCTGCGCGGGGATTCGCTGTTTGACTGGCGCTTCGTCGGTCTGTCTCACAACACGCTGCGCGGCGCGGCCGGCGGCGCGGTGCTGATTGCCGAGCTGCTCTGCGCACAGGGCTACATTCCGAAAAAATAAGCGGAAAAGCGCTTTCTGCCGCTGCTGTCCGCCGAAAACCGCATGACGTATGCCGCATTGGGAAACACTCAAGACACAGTTGTTTCCCAATGCGGCTTTTCTTTTGCTTTCAATCGGGAGGTATGCCTGATGAATACGCCTCTGTTTACCGGCTGCGCCACCGCGCTGGTTACGCCTTTTCTGCCCGACGGCCGGCTCGACGAGCCTGCGCTCCGCCGCCTGCTCTTCATGCAGCTGGAAGCGAACATCGACGCGCTCGTGCTGCTGGGCACGACCGGCGAACCCTGCACCCTGTCGATGGAAGAACGCCGTCGCGTCATCGAAATCGGGCTTGAATGCGTGGGCGATTCCATCCCCGTCATCGTCGGCACGGGTTCCAACGACACGCGGCGCGCCATCGAATACGCCCGCCAAGCGCAGAAGCTGGGCGCAGCGGGTCAGCTCAGCGTCACGCCGTATTACAACAAGGCCACACAATCCGGCCTGATTCGGCATTACCACGCAATTCTCGACGCATGCCCCCTGCCGATGATTCTTTACAACGTGCCCGGGCGCACGGGCATGGGCTTTACTGCCGACACGGTCGCCGAGCTGAGCCGCCACCCCGCCGTCGCGGGGTTGAAGGAAGCGGGCGGCAATCCGGTGTTCACAGGCGAAATTCTGGAAAAGACGCACGGCGAACTACCCGTCTACTGCGGCAACGACGACCAGATTCTGCCGCTGATGGCGCTGGGAAGCTGCGGCGCAATCAGCGTCGTTTCCAACATTCTGCCCGAAAAGACGCGCGCTCTGACGCACGCCTGTCTGGCGCACCGCATGGACGAAGCGCAGAAGCTTCAGCTTGAGCTGTCGCCGCTCATCCGCGCGCTGTTTTTGCAGGTCAGCCCGATTCCCGCTAAAGCGGCGCTGGCCATGATGGATGTGATTCACGACGAGCTTCGCCTGCCGCTGACCCCGATGGATGAACCCTATCGCAGGCAGCTCAAGCAGGTTTTGACAGACGCGCATTTGCTTAAATAACATGCAAAAAGCCGGACGACACGCAGTCGTCCGGCTGATTTTGTTAAGCGAAAAGGATTACATGCCGCCGCGGGTGTAGTTCGGCGCTTCCTTGGTGATGTTGATGTCGTGCGGATGGCTCTCCACGAGGCCCGCGTTGGTGATGCGGATGAAGTCCGCGTCATGGCGCAGAGACTCGATATCCGGCGTGCCGCAATAGCCCATGCCGGAACGCAGACCGCCAATCAGCTGGAAGATGGTGTCGCTCAGCGCGCCCTTGTAGGCCACGCGGCCCTCCACGCCTTCCGGAACGAGCTTCTTCGCGTCCTCCTGGAAGTAGCGATCCTTGCTGCCCTTTTCCATCGCCGCGAGGGAACCCATGCCGCGATACACCTTGAACTGACGGCCCTGATAGATTTCCAGCGCGCCCGGGGCTTCCTCCGTGCCCGCCAGCAGGCTGCCCAGCATGACGGCAGAGCCGCCCGCCGCAATGGCCTTCACCACGTCGCCGGAATACTTGATGCCGCCGTCGGCGATGATGCGTTTGCCCATCTTCTCGGCTTCCTCAGCGCAATCGCTGATGGCCGTCACCTGCGGCACGCCGATGCCGGCAACCACGCGGGTGGTGCAGATGGAGCCCGGGCCGATGCCGACCTTCACGCAGTCCGCGCCTGCCTCAAACAGCGCTCGCGTGGCTTCCGCCGTCGCCACGTTGCCCGCAATCAGCTGAACGTTCGGGAACGTCGCGCGAATCTTCTCAATCTGGCGGAGCACACCGACGCTGTGGCCGTGTGCCGTGTCGATGCAGATGATATCCACGCCCGCCGCAATCAGCGCCGGAATGCGCTCAAACACGTCGTGGCTCACGCCCACGGCCGCGCCGCAGAGCAGACGGCCGGAAGCATCCTTCGCGGAATTGGGATACTTCTGCGCCTTCTGAATATCCTTGATGGTAATCAGGCCGCGCAGATGACCCTCTTCATCCACCAGCGGGAGCTTTTCAATGCGGTGCTTGGCCAGAATCCGGCGCGCCTGCTCGTGGGTCGTGCCCACCGGCGCGGTAATCAGGTTCTGGGTGGTCATAACCTCGTAAATCGGGCGGGAATAATTGGTTTCAAAACGGAGGTCGCGGTTGGTCAGAATGCCGACCAGCTTGCCCGCTTCGTCGGTAATCGGCACGCCGGAAATGCGGTAGCGCGCCATCAGCTCTTCCGCGTCGGAGACGAGGTTATTCGGGCCGAGGTGGAACGGGTCGGAAATGACGCCGTTCTCCGAGCGCTTCACGCGGTCAACCTCCTGCGCCTGCTGCTCGATGGACATGTTCTTGTGGATGATGCCCAAGCCGCCCTCTCTCGCCATCGCAATGGCCGTTTTGGATTCCGTCACCGTGTCCATCGCAGCGGACAGGAACGGAATGTTCAGCTTGATTTTATCGGTCAGATACGTTTCCAGCTTCACTTCCTTGGGCAGCACCTCGCTGCGGCGCGGAACGAGCAAAACATCATCAAAAGTCAGTCCTTCACGAATCACTTTCGGCAGCATGCTTTCTTCCTCCTGTTATCTTTCTGAACTGTACGGGCTTTTTCGGCAAGAATGTTCGGAAAAGCCGCTAAAAAAGGGATTTGGACTATTATAAACGGCTCGCGGCATCTTGTCAATGCCGCGAGCCGCCATAACTGCACAAACTATTTTGTTGAATCTGCTTTGATTCCGAGTTTTTTCATCAAATCCACGGCATACCAGATGAGCGCAACCATCGACAGCGCAACGGAAATCCACAACAGCGTATCCGCCGTCTGCGTCCAGCTCAAAAAGCGCGCAATGATGGAAAGCACAAAGACGACCGTCGTCACCTTGCCGATGGGCAGCGCATAGACGACGATGCCGCGCTTTAAGGCCACGCCGCCGCCGATGACCATCGCCGCCTCCTTGAGCAGGATGATGGCCAGCACCCAGAGCGGGATCTGCCCGTCGGAGACGAACAGCCCCAGCAGCGTCACCAGCGACAGCTTGTCGGCCAGCGGGTCAAGCAGCTTGCCCAGCGCCGTAATCTGGTTGAACTTTCGGGCGATGATGCCGTCGAGCGCATCGGTGAGCATCGCGGCCAGATAGGCGATCAGCGCGCCCGTCGCGTCGCCGACAACAAAGCGCCAGACGACGACGGGCAGCAGCAAAATGCGAACCACCGTCAGCGTGTTGGGAATATTGATGATTTGATCCTGTTTGATATGTTCCACGGCAAGTTCCCCTCTTCCTGTTGTCCCAGTATATCATAAAAACGGTGCCGTGTGCCGTTGACCGGACAACTTTTTTAAGACTTACGCCTGCATGAGCGCGGCGCGCTGCTGCGCGGCGATTTCGCTTTCGATATAATCGTCGTAGCTCTCGCGGCGATCCACCAGGCCGCCCGGCAGAATCTCCATAATGCGGTTGGCAACGGTCTGGATACATTCGTGATCCTGCGTGGCGAAGAGCATCGAGCCGGTAAACTCGATCATGCCCTTGTTCAGCGCGGTGATGGATTCCAAATCCAGGTGGTTGGTCGGCTCGTCGAGAATCAGCACATTCGCGCCGGAGAGCATCGTGCGGGCCAGCATGCAGCGCACCTTCTCGCCGCCGGAGAGCACGCGCGCAGGCTTGAGCGCCTCTTCGCCGGAGAAGAGCATGCGGCCCAGCCAACCGCGGATATCGCTCTCATACTGACTCTGAGAGAACTGGCGCAGCCAGTCAATCAGGTTGTATTCGCAGTTGTCAAAGTACTTGCTGTTGTCCTTGGGGAAATAGCTCTGGCTGGTGGTCACGCCCCACTTGAAACTGCCCTCGTCCGGCTCCATCTCGCCCATCAGAATCTGGAACAGCGTGGTGCGCGCCAGCTCGTCCGTGCCGACAAAGGCGACTTTGTCGCCCGGGGTCAGCACGAAGGAGATGTTGTTGAGCACCTTGCGGCCGTTAACGGTCTTGGAGAGGTTGGTCACGGTCAGCAGGTCGTTGCCGATATCGCGATCCGGCTTCCACGCGATATACGGATAGCGGCGGGAGGACGGCGTGAAGTTTTCCATCTGCAGGTTATCCAGCAGCTTTTTGCGGCTGGTCGCCTGCTTGTGCTTGCTGGCGTTGGCCGAGAAGCGCTGAATGAACGCCTGCAATTCCTTAATCTTTTGCTCGTTCTTCTTGTTGATATCCTTCTGCTGGCGCGCCGCCATCTGGGTATATTCATACCAGAAGTCGTAGTTGCCGACGTACATCTGAATCTTGCCGAAGTCGATATCACAGATGTGCGTGCAGACTTTGTTGAGGAAGTGACGGTCGTGGCTGACCACGATAACCGTGTTCGGGAAATCCAGCAGGAAGTTTTCCAGCCAGCGGACGGACTGGATATCCAGATAGTTGGTCGGTTCGTCCAGCAGCAGGATATCCGGATTGCCGAACAGCGCCTGCGCCAGCAGCACCTTGACCTTCTGGCTGCCGTCCAGCTCGCTCATCAGCTTATGCTCCAAATCAAGGCTGATGCCCAAGCCGGTGAGAATCATTTCGGCGTTGCTCTCGGCGTTCCAGCCGTCCAGCTCGGCAAATTCGCCCTCCAGCTCGCTGGCGCGCTCGCCGTCCGCATCGGTGAAATCCTCTTTGGCGTAGAGCTCATCCTTCTCCTTCATGATCTCGTAAAGGCGCTTGTGGCCCATGATGACCGTTTGCAGCACCTCGTAGCTGTCAAACTCGAAGTGGTTCTGGCGCAGCACGGCCATGCGCTCGCCGGGGGTGATGACCACTTCGCCCGTGGTCGGCTCCAACTCGCCGGAAAGCACCTTGAGGAACGTCGATTTGCCCGTTCCGTTCGCGCCGATAATGCCGTAGCAGTTGCCGGCGGTAAATTTGATGTTGACGTTCTTAAAGAGCGGCTTGCCGCTGTAAGAAAGCGAAATATTCTGGGTTGCGATCATGTGATGAGGTTCTCCTTTTTCTGCTCCGCATTCCAAAGTTTACATACATCTTCTATTATCGCATAAAAGCCCGTTTTCTTCAAGCCCTTATTCTGCCAAATTCGCCGTCGCGCGCATCACGCGGCACACGAGGCCCACGCGCTGAAACGGGGTCATGATGTAGCTGCCGTCCGTAAACGGGGCGATGCGCCTTGCCGCCGCTTCGCACAGGCGGACAGCCAGATCCTCGCCCGCCGCGCGGTCAAGCCCTTCGTAGGCGCGAACGACGGCCTCATCCACCGTAATGCCGTGCACCTCGCTTTGCAGAAAGCGGGCGTTCTTTTCGCTGACCACCGGAAACAGACCGCCGATGAGCTTTGCGCCGCCCAGCGCCCCGCGCGCCCGTTCCAGATTGAGCGCCGCGCGCTCGCTGAGCACGGGCTGGGTCAAAAATGCCGCCACGCCGCAATCCATCTTTTCCCTCGCGCGTTCCAGCTCCAAATCAAAGCGCACGGCATTGATGTTCAGCCCGCCGCAGACGAAAAACGGCTCGGTTTCGCCGCTTTCGCTCAGACCGCGGATGAATTTCGCCAGCACGCGGGAGTTGAATTGATACACGCTCTTGACGCTTCCGCGGTCGCCGGTGGGAATCGGGTCGCCCGTCACGACCAGCACGTTATGCACGTTTTCCATCGAAAGGCCCAGCAGCAGCGCCTTGGTCGCGTTCACGTTGCGGTCGCGGCAGGTCATATGCGGCAGGGCTTCAATGCTCAATTCCCGCGAAAGCTTGCAGGCCAGCAGGCTGGAATCCATCCGTGCGCGGCCAATCGGGCAGTCCGCAATGGTAATCGCATCCGCGCCCGCCTGTTCCAGTTGGCGCGCGCCCTCCATAAAGCCGCCGATATCCGCGCTTCTGGGCGGATCCAGCTCGACGAGCGTCACGCGGCGGCCCTGCTCCAGCCGATGCAAAATTCCGCTTCGGCACGGCCTTTCAAGCGGCTGCTCCGCCTTTTCGCCGCCCGAAACGGATACGCGCAGCGGCCTGTCCGCGCCTAGCAGACGGGCAATCTGCCGAATATGCTCCGGCGTTGTGCCGCAGCAGCCGCCGATGATTCGCGCGCCTTCTTTGACGCACGCCAGCACCTGACGGGCGTAGTACGCGGGGTCGCTGTCGTAATACGTCCGCCCTTCCTCCACATGCGGATAGCCCGCATTCGGCATGGCGCTGAGCAGCTTATCCCCGACGTCCAGCGTCGCCAGCAGGCGGCGGATGTGATACGCGCCGCAGATGCAGTTCAGCCCGACCGCATCCACCGCGCCGCACAGGCTCATGCGGTGCGCCAGCGCGGCCGCCTGTTCGCCCGACCGCGTAAAGCCGTCCGCATCCGCCGCGAAGGACACCATGATAAACGCATCCGGACAGCGCGCCTTAATCCGTTCCGCGGCCTCCGCAAGCCCTTTGTCGCCGGACATGGTTTCAAAGAGGAAGCACGTCAGCCCCTCGCGCAGAAAGCATTCCGCCATGGCGATATAACACGCGGCCGCGTTCTGCGCTTCCGCCGGCGCGGGGCCGATATCGGCAAACACGGCGGCGTTGCAGGCCTCGCCCGCCTGTCGCGCCAGACGACAGGCTGCCTGAATCACCCGCTGCTGCTCGCCCTCGTTTTCACAGGCCAGCGACACATGCGCGGCGAATGTATTCGTCTTAATCGCCCGACAGCCCGCCGCCAGATAGCCGCGATGCAGCGCCGAAACGCGCCGGGGCTGGGTCAGGCAGAGCCGCTCCACCGCCTCGCCTTCCTCCGCCTGTGCGCGCAGCGCCGTTCCGGCCGCGCCGTCAAAGAGCAGCACGCCCTGCTCGAGCCACGCCCGAACGCGCGCCGAATCCTGATTATCCATATTCTCTCTCCATTCGCGTCAGCCGAGAATCGATTTGGCGATATCCGCCGACTGCTTCGCGTCCTTCGCATAATAATCCGCGCCGATTTTTTTCGCGTAATCGGGCGTGAGCACCGCGCCGCCGACGATAATCGGCACAAACAGTCCGTTTTCATGCAGGCGCGCGATCGTCTTTTCCATGCTGGGCACGGTCGTGGTCATCAGTGCGGAAAGGCCGACGACCTTCGCGCCGTATTGCTTTACCGCTTCCACCACGCGGTCGGCGGGCACATCGCGCCCCAAATCGATGACGTGGAAGCCGTAATTCTCCAGCACGGTCTTGACGATGTTTTTGCCGATATCATGGATATCGCCCTCCACCGTCGCCAGCACAATCGGCCCCTTGCCCTCGCCCGCCGCGCCGCTCTGCGCAATCACGCGGCGCACCTCGTCAAACGCCGCGCCGGAAGCCGCCGCCGCGTTCATCAGCTGCGGCAGAAAGATCATCTGTTTTTCATATTGCTCGCCCACCGCATCGAGCGCCGGAATGAGTTTCTGTTCCACCACGTCAAGCGGCTGCATGGTTTCCAGCAGCTCGCGCGCCGCCGCCGCCGCTTCGTCGCGAAGGCCCTTGGCAATCGCCTCTCCGACGGTGAGCTTCGCGCCTGCCTTGATTTCCGTCTGCGGTTTGGGCTGCGCCGCGTGGCGCTCGATATAGGCCGCACAGTGCACATCCTCGCCGCCGAGCACACGGCATGCGTCCACCGCGTCCATCATTTCCTTCTGATTGGGGTTAATAATCGGCAGGGTCAGCCCGCTTTGGATGGCCTGAACCAAAAACGCTTGGGTGACCAGCGTTCTCTGCGGCAGGCCGAAGGAGATATTGGATACGCCGAGCACCGTTTCCAGCCCCATTTCGCGGCGCACGCGGGCCACCGCGTCGAGCGTCTGCCGAACCTGCTCCTGCTGGGCGGAGACCGTCAGCGTCAGACAGTCGATGGCCACGTCCTCCCGCGCGATGCCCGCTTCCAGCGCGGCGTTCAGAATCGTGTGCGCAAAGCCGATGCGTTCCTCACAGGTCGTCGGCAGGCCGTTTTCGCCCAGCGCCAGCCCGACAACCGCCGCGCCGTATTTTTTCGCAATCGGGAGCACGGTTTCAAGCGATGTGCGCGACGCGTTGACGCTGTTGACCAGACACTTGCCCGGCGCGGCGCGCAGACCCGCTTCAATCGCCCTCGGGTTGGAGGAATCGATTTGCAGCGGCAGGCTCACCGCGCCGCCGATGGCCGTCACCACGCGGCGCATGGTTTCCGGCTCGTCGATATCCGGCAGGCCGACGTTCACATCCAGAATCTGCGCGCCCGCTTCGGCCTGCTCCACCGCCTGCGCGACGATGTAGTTCATGTCGTTCTCGCGGAGCGCCTGCTGAAAGCGCTTTTTGCCCGTCGGGTTGATGCGTTCGCCGATGACGCGCACGCCCTTGCCAAATTCGCAGATTTCGCTGGCCGAGCAGATGCCGCGCACGGTCTTTTCGCCCCAGTTCGCCGTTTTGCCCGCGAGCGCCGCGCCCAGCGCCTCGATAAACGCGGGCGTCGTGCCGCAGCAGCCGCCGATATACGCCGCGCCGACCTCCGCAAGCGCCGCGCAGTCCCGGGCAAACGCCTCGGGCGTGGTGTGGTAAACGCCCGTCTCCGGATCGGGCAGGCCGGCATTCGGCTTGAGAATCAGCGGCAGATTGGTGCATGTGCGCATCGCCTTGAGAATCGGCGCGATTTCCTTCGGCCCGAGCGAGCAGTTCACGCCCAGTGCATCCACGCCCAGCGCATCGAGCGCCATCGCTGCCGCATCCGCCCGACAGCCCAAGAACGTGCGGCCGGAGGCTTCAAACGTCATCGACGCGAAAATCGGCAGGTTCGCGTTTTCCTTCGCCGCCAGCACGCCCGCGCGAAGCTCGTTCAAATCCGAAAACGTCTCAAAGAAAACGCCCTCCGCGCCCGCTTCCGCGCCCGCGCGAATCATCTGCGCATACAGCGCGTAGGCCTCGTCAAATTTCAGCGTGCCCAGCGGTTCGAGCAGCTCGCCGATAGGGCCGACGTCCAGCATCACCTTTGCATCCGTGCCCGCGCAGGCGCGCTTTGCCACGGCGACCGACGCGCGGATGACTTCTTCCACCTCAAAGCCCGTTCCGGCCAGCTTGTGCGCGTTGGCGCAGAAGGTATTCGCCAGCAGGATGCGCGTGCCCGCCTGCACGTACTGCCGCTGAATGTTTTCCACCACGTCCGCCGCCGTGATGGAAAGCGTTTCCGGCCTGTCGCCGAGTTTCAGCCCCGCCCGCTGGAGCATCGTGCCCATCGCGCCGTCGAGCAGCGTAATCGCTTTTGTGTATGTCATCGTCATGCCTCCGTCTTGTTTTCGTGTCTCGCAAATGCGCATGTTTGCCGCGCCGAGCAGCCTTCGCAGCCCTTCGGTCTGTGCGAAACCGCCGTTTGACTGATGCCCATGACAGCCGTCACCGATTTTCGGGGCATCAAAATGCCGCTTTGGCTGACCGTCAGCCCAATCGTCCGCCCCGTGTTCAGCACCTCACAGATGGCTTTCGACTGCGCAATCGGCATATCGCCGTACCCCGGGCTGAAACGGTCGGTCAGATACAAGCCCCGGGCCGCGAGTTCGGCGCGCAGACGCGATTCCTGCTCGTCGCAGACCGCCTCGACAGCCGCGCTGAGCACCGCGTCGAGAATCAGCGCATCCGCCGCGCCCCGCGCCTGCTCGCGAAGGAGCATGCGTTCGCTCTCCGCGCCCAGCGTCGCTGCCATGAGCACCGCCCGACAGCTCGAAGCCAGCATACCGCGCACGTCGTTTCCCTCCGGCGTGAAGCCGGTGCCGCTAAATAATCCGTCGGGCAGGATGTCAAAGCTTTTCAGGCTGACGCGCGGCTCGATGCGCCGCAGCGCTTCATCCCGAATCCGCCGAATGGTTTCCGTCAGGCTCGGCTCAACCGGCGTGCCGCGCCAGCCGAGAAAATGCAGAATTTCGCGCATGGGGATTTGCGTCAAGACCGCCTGCATCACGCATCCCCCTTTATCCCGTCAAAAAGCGTCATTTGCTGATTGGCCGCAATCTGTTCGGCAATCGTCTTTTGCCCGCTCAAATCGATTTTCTGCGCGCCGTATTCAAACAGTGCGCGGTTGCCCGCGAAATCCGCCCCGTTGCCGTCGGGCACATAGACGGGCGCAAACCCGCCGCACAGCGCCGCCGTCGCGCCGCGCCAGCTGCCGCCGACGCCCTTTCGAGCGGCCACGACAATCGCGGCTTCCCCCAGCGCGTAGATGGTATGGTTGCGCGCAAGCGCCTTCGCGGCAGAAAAGGGCGCATCCGGCAGAGTTTCGCAGACGAGCAGCAGCCTGTTTTCGCGCAGAGCCGCCGCCTCGTTGTCCCGCGCGCACGCCTGCTCGCCTGTCACGGCGGGCACGAGAATCAGCGAACCGCCCGCTTCCAGCAGCGCATCCTGCGCCGCCCTGTCCACGCCGCGCGCGCCGCCGCAGGCCATCGCAAGCCCCTCGTCGGCCAGCATGCGCCCCAGCCGCGCGGCTGTTTCCCGTGTCGGTTTGGCGATTTCGCGGCTGCCCGCCACCGCAGCGGCGCGCCGCTCAAGCAGCGACGCGTTGCCTTTTATAAAGAGGAAAAGCGGCTCGCGCCTGCCCAGCTTGTTCAGCGCTTTCGGCCAGCCCGCCTCCTCGCGCAGCAGCAGGCGATAACCCTGCTGTTCGTACGCCTGCATGCACGCAAATGCGTCGCTCGTCCGCGTCAGCAAAGCCTCCGCGCGCTCAAAGGTCGCCTTCGGGAGCGCATCCGTCCGCCGCAGAACAAGCCCCGTCAGCGCGCCGCATTCCATCATCTGGCGCACGGCCATCCGCGAAAAGGGCGGCGGCATGGATGCGTCCCAGGCGATATGCGTGAGCAGGCACAGGCGGGCGCACGCCGTATCCGTCAGTTTTTCCGTCATGCCGCTTCACGCTCCCATCACGCAGAATGGGATTATTATACCGCATTTGTTCTGCCGCGCGCAATACGGAGAATGCAGCTTCGTCCGCGCCTTCGGCTTTTATGTGAAACAGACCGAAAGTCGGTTTGATCTTTCGGTCTGTTTCGCTCAGTTTTTCATTTTCGGTTTAAAGAAAATCGCCGCCAGATAGCCAAACAGCACCGCAGCGGAAATGCCGCCCGCCGCAGCCGTCACCCCGCCGGTAAACGCGCCCAGAATGCCCGTCTCCTTCACGCCTTCCAGCGCGCCGTGCGCCAGCGCATAGCCAAACCCCATCAGCGGCACGGTCGCGCCCGCGCCCGCAAAGTCGATAATCGGCTTATACAGCCCCAGCGCGCCGAGAATCACGCCCGCCGTCACATAACCCACCAGAATCCGCGCGCTCGTCAGCTGGGTTTTGAGAATCAGCACCTGCCCGACTGCGCAGAGCAGCCCGCCGACCAAGAACGCCTTGACCAGCATCCAGATGATTTCCATCATGCGTCCGTCCCTCCCCGATGCTCGATGACGACGGCATGCGCCACGCCCGGCACGCTTTCGCCCTGCATGGTTGTTGTCGGGCTGAGCAGCGCGCCCGTCGCCATAAAAACGATGCGATTCAACCGCCCTGCCGCGATTTCCGGCAGAAGATGAGCGCAGAGCATGCTCGCCGCGCACCCGCAGCCGCTTCCGCCGGAATGCGTATCCTGCCTTTCCGAAAAGATTTCGCACCCGCAGTCAAACAGCTTGTTTTCATCGACCGCAATCTTCTTTTCGTGCAGCAGTTCGATGAGCAAATCCCGCCCCAAGTGCCCCAAATCGCCCGTGACGACCAAATCGTAATCGGCAAAGCCGCGCTTCAAATCTTCAAAATGCGCCGTCAGCGTTTCACAGGCCGCGGGCGCCATCGCCGCGCCCATGTTGTTGGCGTCCGTAATGCCCAAATCGACGACGCGCCCGCACGTCGTGTGCGTCAAAACAGCCGTGGCCCGCGCAGCGCTCCCGCCGCTTGCAACCATCACGGCGCCCGCACCCGTCACCGTCCACTGAGCTGTCGGTGTCCGCTGGTTGCCCAGCTCCAGCGGCGCGCGGTACTGCCGTTCCGCCGTGCAGAAATGGCTGCACGTCGCGCAAATCAGCCTATCCGCAAAGCCGCCGTCCGCCAGCATGCCGCCGATGGACAGCGATTCGGACATCGTGGAGCACGCGCCGTACAGGCCGTAAAACGGAATGCCGAGGCTGCGCGCCGCAAACCCCGCCGACACAATCTGATTGAGCAGGTCGCCGGAAAGCAGCATCTGCACCTCGTCCGTCCGCCTGCCCGCCTTCTGCGCGCAGAGCGTAATCGCCTGTTCGAGCATGGCGCGTTCCGCGCTTTCAAAGGACTGCTGCCCGTTCAGCTCGTCGGGAATAATTTGGTCGAATTTCGCGCCGTATGGCCCTTCTTTTTCTTTTTGCCCCGCAATGCCCGCCCAGCCGGCAAGGCCGGGCCGCGACGGCAGGGCCACCGTCTGCGCACCGATTCGTTTGCTCATCGGCTCACCTCCGCCATGCGCCAAGCGCTGTTCTTTTTCATGCGAACGCCCCCGTTTCTTTTGCGGTTATTTTGAGCAGAAGCATCCGCCGTTATTCCGACAGACGAAAAGCCGCTTGAGGCTTTCGCTCGTGCAGTTGATTTCGGCGCAGTTTTTCACGCGTCAAAAAAGCGGCATGAGGCTGCTCTTACTTCCGCCAAAGTTTGTATAAACCCAAGCTTTGACATACGCGGCAGACTTGCTGCAATTTCCAAATAAATAAAGCAAAAAAGGGCGCCGCACCGTTTGATGCAGCGTCCCTTTCTGTTTGGAAGAAAATTTACTTCATGACCTTCGGATAGGTCGTGACCTTCGCTTCGGAGACCCACTGGGTCACGGCAGCCTCATAGGCCGCGTCCTTCGCGTCGGAGAGCAGGGTATCATAGATATTGCTCTTGATTTCGTCGGTGTATTCGACCTCGCCCGCGGCGACATCGGTCGCATACTGCAGGATGTGATAGCCATAGCTCGTCTTGACCAGCTCGGCGGACACGTCGCCGACCTTCTCAAGCGCCATCGCGGCATCCTGGAAGCTCTGCTCGTAGATGGACAGGCCGTCGCAGACCAGATAGCCGCGGCTCTTGTTCGGCTCATTGTTCATGCCGGTATCTTGGCCGTAGGTCTCCAGCAGGCTGTCAAAGTCCTCGCCGGCCTGCGCACGGGCGAGCACATCCTGAGCCGTCGCCAGAATCTCGTCATACGCCTCGGCCGTCGCGGTCTCCAGCTTTGCGGTGGATTCGTCGATGGTCGTCTGCGCCGTGGCAACAGTCTCTTCCAGCGCCGCAACCTGCTCGTCGTAGCTCGCCTTGGTATCCTCGTCGTAAGAAGAGGTATCCTCGGCCTTGAGGTCATCCAGCTGCTTCTGCGCATCGCTCAGCGTGGTGTTGGCGGTGGAAATCGCGCTGTTCAGGTCGCTGATTTCGCTCTGCTTCTCGTCGCTGAACTTGATGAGCAGGTTCTTTACGCCGCGATAGCCTTCCGGCACATAGTAGTTCGTCGTGCCGTTGTTCTCCGCCGTGACATAACCCGCCGGATTGGCGTCATAGCTCTCCTTCTGAGAGGCCACGCGCTTGTCAAACTCTTCCTTCACCTGGTCGTCGGTCACCTCGACGTCCTTGGCGGCGTATTCGCGAATCTTTTCGCGCTGCACGCTGGCCGTCTGGTTCTGCACGAAATAATCGCGGGTATAGCCGACGGTGTTCAGGTCGTTGGTGAGCATCTCATCGAGCTGGTCGTTGGTGACGGTCGCCTTGCGCTCGGTATCCGCCGTCTCGCCGGAAGCCTCGTCGGCGGTCGCGGCGGCAATGCGCGCCTCCTCTTCCTCGACGGTCTCCAGATCCGGATAATTCTGATAGCGAATCATCAGCTTGTAGAAGCTGAACATGCTGTCGGCGTAGCTCTCCACGTCGGCGGCGTCCTCTTCCGGCAGCGGCTCGAAGCCCAGCTCCTTCATCTTATCCTGAAGGACGACGCTCTCAATCATCTGCTCGACGGCCGCATCGCCATACGCCTTCACGTCGTCGTCGGTCAGCTGCATGGTCACGCCGAAATACTGCTGATAATACTGCTGATAGTAGCTGGCCAGATAATCCCGGTAAGCTTCCCATTCCGCTTTGGTGATTTCGGTGGTATCCTGATTGGTTTCCACCTTCGCCACAACCTGCGCGCCGTCGAGTTCGTCGTCATGGCCGATCAGGTTGCAGCCGGAGAGCAGCATCACAGCCGCAAGCAGCAACGCAATCAGCGCGAATCTCTTATTCATGTTCGTTCTCTCTTCCTTTCAGCCTCTACTGGCAATATACGACTAATTATAATAAGCTGTCAGCTTCTTGTCAAGCTTGCGAACGCCATCCGCGCCCTTTCGGCGCAGAAAACGCCGCTTTTTTGACCGATTTCACAAAAAGAACACATTTTCAGTCGCCGTAAACCGCCACGCCGAACCATTTGGACAGCGTGCTGTTGGGCCACGCGCCCGCGTCGCGCTCCAGCGCAATGCTCATCGTGAAGCGCGAACGGCTCTCCACCGAATCGACGGTCACGCTCGTTTCGCCCGCGGCTGCGGCCTGCTCAATTTTGGCGAGCTGCGCGTTCCACGCCGCCTCGTGCGCGGAAACATCCTGCAAGGCCCGACAGCCGCCGAAAACCAGCAGCATCAGCGCCAGCGGCAGGGCGCACAGCTTCGCCGCATCCAGCGCGCGCACATGCGCGTCGATATCGCCGATAAGCGTCGCCAGCGCCGAAAGCGTCAGCGCGATGACACAGGTATACGACCGATCCGACAGTTCCGGCGAGGCGGCCATCGCATAGGCGCTCAGCAGCGCCGCCAGCAGCAGCCACGCGGTTTTTCGACCGCGCACCGGCACCCCGAGTGCCCGCCCCGCCGCGCCGACAAGCGGCACGGCCGACAGCAGCACGCCCGCATAGACGACCGTATACAGCGTGACGCGAATCACCCGCTTGAGCATTTCCAGCGCCATCGAGTCATACGCATACGCCGACGCGCGAACGAAGTTGCCCGGCGCGAGAATCATCACCGCCGCGCCCGCCGCCTGAGCCGCCAAACAGAGCCACGCCGCAAGCGGCACATGCTCCTTTCGGCGCATTTTGTCCGCCAGCAGACAAAACACCGCCGCCAGCACGCCGCACGCCGCGTTTTCGTTCGTCCAGCCGCTCAAAAAGGCAATCGGCACGGCGATAATCCCCGACGCCGCGTGCTTTTTGCCGTCCGTCAGCTTCGGCACGAGCAGCAGCGGCAAAAGCGCCAGCGCCGTGCCCCAGAGGTAGTTGCACGCGCCGTCCAGCCACAGAAACACCGTGCCGAAAAACGGAACGAGCGTGAAGAGCGCCGCGTGAATCGTCAGCAGCACGGGCCAGCAAAAGCGCCTGCCCTTCGGCTTGGCCAGCGCATACAGCTCCAGCACGAGCAGAACATACATCGCCGTGTTGGCTGCATTGAAAACGGCTTTGCCCGCATACAGAAACAGCTGCGCCAGCGTGTGCACCACGCTTCGCCCGCCCCACAGGCGGTAATGCGCCGCCTGAGAGGCCAGCACATCCGCCACGCCCGAAAGCGGCTTGCCCGTGCTCCAGCTGAACGAATAATCGTAATCATCCATTTGCAGCGGCGTGTGCGCGTTCAGCAGAAACATCGTTCCCGCCATCAGCATGAGCAATGCGGCGAAAACGCATGCGCGGAAAGCCGTCTTTTCCTCAAGACGCATGAGGAAGCGCTTCGCCCCGCTCATGCCTTCGCCCCGAGCGGCTCGACGGCCAGCACCACCTTGTCGTGGCTCGTCACCGCCACGTCGCGCCCAATCAGCGCCGCGTCAAACGGCATGGCAGGCTCGATTAAAAAGCGGCGCTCGCCCTCCGGCGCCATATCTTCATAAATATTGACAATCATCTCGCGGAAATTCACGCCGTTTTCGTAAACGTCGTCCGCGCCGACGCGCACCAGCGTGCCCGCCGTTTTGCGCGTCAGCCCGCTGAACAGGTCACGCAGAAATCGGCCGTATCGCACGACGGGCGCGACAAACAAATCGCCGACAAAAATCACCGCCGCGCAGACCAGAATCAGCCCCGCCGTGCAGACGGCCTGACTGCGCATGACAAAGCCCGCGGCGCACAGCGCCAGAAACGGCAGCGTCGCCAGCAGCATGCGGACGATTTCGCGCCGAAGCCGCGTTTGGTTTTCCTCCAGCATTTTTTTCGTGTAAAACATGGCTGTCGCTCCTTTATCGTTCTCCCGCCGCGAACCGAATCTGCCCCGCGTCGTAATGAATCGTGCCCGTCGAGCCGCGCACGTCCTTTTTCTCCATGCACAGCTTGAGCAGCTTGGCGGTCAGCATCGGGCCGCCCGCGCGGGTCAGCGCGTCTTTCCAGATGGTGAATTTGCAGCCTTCGCGGAAGCGCGTGCAGTAAAAACCCTTGCTGTTTTCCGCCACTTTGCCCTGACCGCAGACGGGACAGGCCACGCCGAGCGTCGGAACGCGCTTTTTGCCGCGCCGCTCCTCTTGGGCAAAGGCCACATCCGGCGCGCCGGACGCATGCTGCACCAAAAACGCCGCCAGCCGCGCAATGCCCTGACGGAAGCGCGCCTCGCCATCGCTTCCCCTGGCGATTTCCGCCAGCGCGCGTTCCCAGCGGCCTGTCGTCTCGGGCGAAGCGATTTCCGGCGGCACGGCTTCAATCAAATGCACGCCTTTTTCTGTCGCCACGAGGGTCTTGCCGCTGCGCCGCACATAGCCCACGTCGATGAGCCGCTCGATGATGGCTGCGCGCGTGGCAGGCGTGCCGAGCGCGCAATCCTTCATCTGTTCGCGGATTTCCTCATCCTCGATCTGCCGCCCCGCGTGTTCCATATCCAGCAGGATGCTTGCGTCGTTGTATTCCTTCGGCGGCTTGGTCTGGTCGCGCACAACCTGTGCGCTTTGGCAGAGCCGATTGTCGCCGACGGCCAGCGCGGGCAGCTGCTGTTCGTCGTCATCGGCCTTCTTTCTGTGGCGGCCCTCGGCTTGCTCCCCGCCGTAAACGGCCTTCCAGCCCTCCTGCGTGACGGTCTTGCCCGTGCTCAGAAAGTCATCCTCGCCGCAGGTCGTGACCACGCGCAGCGCGTCGTATTCGTAATTGGGATAAAACACCGCCGCCAGCCGTCGGGCCACCATGTCGTAAAGCTTTCGCTCGTCGGCGGTCAGATTCACGTTTTCCGCGCGCTTACCCGTGGGGATAATCGCGTGATGGTCGGTGAGCTTCGCGTCGTCGAACACGCGTTTGGTCATCCGCACGCCGTAAGAGAGCGCCTGCTCGCCGATGGGCCGCAGCGCGCCGTCATACTTTTCCAGCGTGGCTTGCACCTTGCCGAGCATGTCGTGGGAGAGATAGCGGCTGTCCGTTCTCGGATAGGTCAGCAGCTTGTGCTGTTCGTAGAGCTTCTGCGCGGTGGACAGCGTCTTTTTCGCCGTAAAGCCGAGCTGGGCGTTGGCTTCGCGCTGGAGCGTCGTCAAATCATAGAGCAGCGGCGGCCACACGCTCTTGTGTTCGCGCGTTGCCCGGGTGACTCGGGCCGATTGGCCGGAAACGCGCCGCGCGATTTGCTGCGCCGCCTCTTCGGTTTCCAGCTTGCGCTCGCCCTTTTTGTCGATGTAAACGCCCTGATAATCGCCGAAATCCGCCCGAACGGTGTAAAACGGCTTGGGCATAAACGCGTCGATTTCTTTGCGCCGCCGAACAATCATGCTCAGCGTCGGGGTCTGCACGCGGCCGACGCTAAGCAGCACGCCGTAGCGGATGGTATACGCCCGCGTCGCGTTCATGCCGATGAGCCAGTCCGCGTCCGCGCGGCACCGCGCGCTGGTGTAGAGCGCGTCGTAATCCGCCGACGGGCGCAGGCTGTCAAACCCCGCGCGGATGGCCTCATCCGTCATCGAGGAAATCCACAGGCGGCGCACGGGCTTTTTGCAGCCAGCCTGCTCATAGATGTAACGGAAAATCAGCTCGCCTTCCCGTCCGGAGTCCGTCGCGCAGATGATATCCTGCGTGTTCGGGTCGTTCATCAGCTTTTTGACGGCCAGAAACTGGCTTTTCGTCTTTTTGATGACCTTCGTCTCCATCTTTTCCGGCAGAATCGGCAAATCCGCCGCCCGCCAGCGGGTATAGCGCTCATCCAGCTCCTGGGGCTCCTTGAGCGTGACCAAATGGCCCAACGCCCACGTCACCGCATAGCCGCCGCCCACCAGACAGTTTTCGCCCCTGTCCTTTGCGCCGAGCACGCGGGCGATATCCCGCGCGACGGAGGGTTTTTCGGCAACGACGAGCGTCTGCATGGCTTCACCTCATGAATTACTGCGCCGCGCCGCCCTGCTGAAGGCTGGCAAAGCGCGTGTATTGCCCCAGCCACGCCAGCTTCACCGTGCCCAGCGGGCCGTTGCGCTGTTTGGCGACAATCACCTCGGCGATGTTTTTATCCTCGGTGTTGGGGTCGTAATATTCCTCACGATGCAGGAACATAATCACGTCCGCATCCTGCTCGATAGCGCCGGAATCGCGCAAATCCGAAAGAATCGGCCGCTTGTCGCTTCGCTGCGCGCCCGCACGGGAGAGCTGCGCCAGCGCGACGAGCGGCACGTTCAGCTCCTTGGCGATGCTTTTGAGGTTGCGCGAAATCTCGCTGACCTCGTTCTGGCGGTTTTCGACATGACCGTCCGCGCTCATCAGCTGCAAATAATCGACCATAATCATATCCAGCCCGTGCTCCATCTTCAGGCGGCGGCAGCGGGAGCGAAGCTGCGACGGCGTGATGCCGGAGGTATCGTCGATGTAGATGTTGGAGGCCGCCAGCGGGCCGAGCGTGGAGGACAGCGAAATCCAGTCCTCGTCGCGCAGTGAGCCGTGGCGCACGGCCTGCATATCCACACGCGCATCCGCGCACAGCAGACGCATGGCCAGCTGATCTTTCGGCATTTCCAGCGAAAACACGGCGGTCGTCTTGCCCGCCATCGTCGCCGCATAGCCGATGACATTCATGCCGAAGCTGGTTTTGCCCATCGAAGGGCGCGCGCCGACGATGACCAGCTCGCCGCCATGCAGGCCGGTGAGCAGGTTATCCAAATCCACAAAGCCCGTCGGCACACCGTCGATGCCGCCCTTGAGCTCGGTGAGCTGCTCGATGCGCAGATACGTATCCGGCAGAACATCCGCAATATGCGTCAGCGTGCTGCCCTCGTGGCGGCGCATGATGATATCGAAAATCGACTTTTCCGCCACGCCGAGAATATCGCTCACCGCTTCGGTCTGCTCGTAGCACGCGGAGGCGATGTCGCCCGTCGCCTTAATCATGCGGCGCAGCGTCGCCTTTTCATCCACAATCTGCACATAGGCGCGCGCGTTGACCGTCGAAGGCATGCACTGACTCAGCTCGATGAGATAATTCGAGCCGCCAACGCCCTCCAGCGTGCCGCGGCGGGTCAGCTCGTCATCCACCGTCACCAGATCGATGGGCATGCCCTGCGTGTTGAGCGCGTGCATCGCGTCGAAAATTTCGCGGTTGGCGGGCTGATAAAAGTCATCCGCCGCGAGCAGCTCAAAGGCCAGCGACAGTGCTTCCCTGTCCTGCATCATACAGCCGAGAACGCTCTTTTCCGCGTCGGCATTGTTGGGCGGCACGCGCATGACTGCCTCGTCCACGTTGTTCTCCCCTTTTAACAAAAGATAGGGCTTTCCCCCGTCTGCGGAGGAAAACCCAATGCGTCATATGGAATCAGCCGATTTCGACCTTGGCGGTCATTTCCGCCGTGATGCCCGCATAGAGCCACACGCTGACGGTGAAATCGCCCGCGTTGCGGATGTTGGCCACATCGATGCGGCGCTTTTCCACCTTCACGCCGTACTGCTTAAACAACTCGTCGGCGATTTCCTGTGCGGTGACGGAACCGTAGAGCTTGCCGCCCTCCGCGCCGCGCGCCACAATCTTGATGGCCTTGCCGGCCAGCGCCTTGCGGGTCTCCTCCGCCTTGGCGCGCTCCACATCCTCGCGGTGCTTCTGCGCGGCCTTGGCGTTCTCGATGGCGTTCAGGTTCGTGGCGCTCGCCTCGCGCGCCAGCCCCTTGGGAAACAGAAAATTGCGGGCAAATCCGTCGGAAGCCTCGATAATCTGATCTTTTTTGCCGGTTCCCTTGATATCCTTGAGCAAAATCACTTTCATGGTTCTATCCTCCCGTAATCTTATTTTTCATCATGAGTGCGCGGGTCAAACGGATTCGGTCTTTCCTCCTCCATTTTCTCGCGGCGATGGACAACGTCAAACGTCTGATCCGCAATGCCGATGAGTATCGCGGCGGGCTGAATCACGACGTAGCCCAGCACGAACACAATGCTCTGCGCCACGCGGCCCCTGCCCTTTTGATGCAGGTAGTAGCACACGGCGGCGATGCCCTGCAAGGCAAAAATCTGCTCAAACACGCCGCTGAACACATAGAACATGCTGCTGGTGATGCTCGGCACGACCAGCGTCAGCACATACAGCGCCGCCAGCGTCGCCCCCAGCACGCGCCCCCAGCCTTTCGGCACGGACCACGTGTGAAGCGGCGGATAATCCACTTTGTCCCCGCGCGAAAGCACGCCCTTGCGCAGGGCGGCCTGCCCCAGCACGCCCGCCGCCACCGAACCCGTCGCCATTTGCATCGGGATTTCCAGCCGCATGACGGTATCCACCGCCATCACCAGTTGAGCAATCAGCTGCTCACGCGTCGCCGCGTCGAGCATGGTCATGTCGGCGACCGAGCCGTCCGCCGCGGTGATAAGGCCCAGCTGCATCATCATCGTCAGCATCGTATCGCCGAACGAGCCGGAAGCGCCGAGCGCCTGCCGCATCATGTCGGACATGGCCGTGACCACATCCGTGCCCGCCAGCGCGCTGATGAGCAGCATCACGCCGCCGATGGAGGCGAACATCGTCACCCCCGAGCCCGCCGCGCTCTGCCAGAAGCCGCGGTCCTGCTCCACCATGTAGCCCGAAACCGCCAGCACCGGCACCAGCAGCAGCGCGCAGAGCGCCGCGCCCCAGAAGCCGAAAAGCACCGTGCTCAGCGTCACGAGAATCGCCGTGCAGCTCGCCGCGCTCACCGGGCCGACATAGCCCAGCAGCAGAAGCAGCGCAATCGGCACGAGTGTCATCCCCTGCGGCAGAAACGCCGACATGGCCAGCAGCGGCGACAAAAGCAGACACAAAACAATGCTCAGCGCCGTAAGCCCCCATCGGTTTTTGCGGCGAAGCAAAGATATATTCTTGTTTTCCAATGTGAATCCCTTCTTTTTTGCTGACAGAAAATCGCGCGGGCAGGGCCGACCGTTTATATGATTCGCGCAATATGTCCGATATTCTGTTTTATTATACAGCATTTTTCGATTTTTGTATACTAGAAAAATCGGCGGGTCGATTGTCCCCGCCGAAAAGCCGACGGCCCGCGCCGTCCATCAGCAGGCACACGGCGGCCGCCGCGCCCTGCAAAAACGCGATGTATGCGCCGTATCCCGCGCGGGCTATCCACGCCAGCGGCGTGTCGACGGGCGGCGCGGCAAGAAACAGAAAATCCGTTCCCAGCGCGCGGTTGACGAAAAACGCCGTCAGCGCCAACGCCTGCAAGGCCGCCAGCATCGCGGGCGACCGCCCCGCGCGCGGCCGCTCGCCCATCGCCAACGCGGCCAGGCCGATGAGCACAATCAGCGCGTGCGTGGTCACATAGCAGGCCGTGAAGAGCGTCTGCCATCGGCTGACGGCGGGCGCCGGAAACACGAGCGCCAGCACCGCCCCCGGCATACCGAGCAGCCACAGGTAATCCACAATCGCTCGAACGGGCACAAACGCCAGCACCGCCGCCGCAAGCGCCGACACGCTGCACAGATGCAGCGGAATCGCCTCTCGGATTCGCCCCTGCATCGCCAGCATAACGGTCGTGCCCGCCATCGAGCACAGCAGCAACACGCCCATCCGCCGCCGCCACGTTTTCGCCATACGCCCCGCCTCCCGCGGTTATCTTTCCCCGAAAAAGGGCTGCATATCCCGCGCGCAGGCGCAGAACAGGCTCCACTGTCCGCCGCCGTTCCGCGCAAAAATCCGTTCGCTCAGCGCGTCGCACACAAGCAGCGTCGGGCCATGCGTCATCCACGACGACGCGCGCCCGGGAACCTGCCGTGTGCCGATCAGGCGCGTTCCGTCCATCGAAACCGCATGCAGAAACCCCTCCGTCGCGCAGACGAGACAGCCGTTTTCGCGGGCCATCCGCCCGGGCATGCCCGTAAGCGCCAGCATCTGCCGCGCGCCGACACGCGGCACCGTCACCAGCGTGCTGTTCAGCGCTTCATTCAGGCAGAGCGCATGCACCGCGCCCGCGTGCAGCAGCACGTCGAGCACAATGCCCGGCATGGGCAGACGGCGAAGCAGCGCCAGCGACCGCGCGCTCAGCAGCAGCACCTCGCCGCTCTCGCCTGCCGCAACCGCCAGCACTTCGCCGCTCTCGTCGAGCGCCATATTCTGCGGATTCACGCCCGCGCGGGTCAGCACCAGCGGCGCGCCGCTTGCCGCGTCGAGCAGAAGCACGCTGTCTGCCTCAGCGCAGAGAATCAACAGCCGCGCGCCGTCCGCCGAAAGCAGCAGGCGGCGCATATCCGGCCCGCCCGCAAAAAGCCCCGTCGGCACGAGCGTCTGCGCATCCAGCCGCCAAACCGTGTTCCCCCAATCGCTTGCGCAGAACACGCATTCCTTTCGGGCGCACAGCGCGCCCGCGCCCTCCAGCCGAATCTGCTGTAAAGGTTCGCGCTCGGGCGGCATGAACACGCGCACCCCGTCGCCGCCCGAGACGATGATTCGCTCTTCCATCGCCGCCACACCCCTTCTCCTCAAGCTTATGAATCGAAAGGGGCGCGCGTCACAGGCAGGAAAAACGCGCTTCGCGTCGAATAATGAAATCTGCGTTCATTTTGCGCATGACAGGAGGAAAACAGCATGAATACCTATAAAACGCACAACGTTTGCAGCCGTTCCATCGAGTTCGAGGTGGAAAACAACATCATCACCGCCTGCAAGTTCAACGGCGGCTGCGCGGGCAATACGCAGGGTGTGGCCGCGCTGGTCATCGGCATGACCGTGGATGAGGCCATCCGCCGCCTGAAGGGCATCCAGTGCCGCAACGGCACGAGCTGCCCGGACCAACTGGCCACCGCGCTGGAGGAATATAAGGCCAATCACGCGGCGTAACATCGTCTTTTTCTTATCAACTACAAATGAGCAAATCCAAAACTCTGTGCAAGTTCCTATAACAGACTACAAACGATTGCCCTTGTTTCATTCCGGTTATGCATCGTTTTTTCGCTTGTAGGGACGCGTATTGTGCGTCCGCGTTTTGTGCAGAATTTGCTTTTTGCTCAATTTACAGTCATCAAAAAGCGGACTGTTTCGTGCAGTCCGTTTTTTGATATCTCATTTTCCTTGCTTACGCTTTGGCGAACGTGCCGCGCTCGCCCTTGACGATATGCCGCGCTTTCACCACGCCGCGCACGCTGGACAGCGGATAGACCTGAGCATCCCTGCCGATAATCGTACCGGGGTTAAGCACGCTGTTGCAGCCGATTTCGGCAAAATCGCCGAGCATCGCGCCGAACTTCTTGCGGCCGGTTTCGTAATCCGCCTCGCCGTGGACGACGACGTTCTTCTTGTCGCCCTTGACGTTGCTGGTTACCGCGCCCGCGCCCATGTGCGCCTTATGGCCCAGAACGGAATCGCCGACGTAATTGTAGTGCGGGGTCTGCACGCCGTCAAAAAGGATGCAGTTTTTCAGCTCGCAGGAATTGCCGACCACCGCGCCGTCACCGACGAGCACGTTGCCGCGGATGAACGCGCCCGGGCGCACCTCGGTCTTTTCGCCGATGACACACGGGCCGGTGATGCTCGCCGTCGCCGCAACCGTCGCGGATTTGGCAATCCACACATCCTCTGTCGGATGGTCGTAGGCGCTCAAATCGAGCGTTTCGCCGACTTCAAGCACCGTTTCGCCGATTTTAGGAAGCGCTTCCCACGGATATTCGCACGCGGCGAGCATCTTCGCCGCACGGGTATGCGTCAAATCAAACAAATCCTTGATTTTAATCGCGTCCATCTTACGCCAGCCCTTCCGCTTTGATTGCATCAATCATTTCGTTGACACAGGTCTCGGCCGTGCGCAGTTCCTGCGCCTCCGCCATCACGCGGATAACCGGCTCCGTGCCGCTCTCGCGCAGCAGCACGCGCCCCGTGTCGCCCAGCTTCTCGCCGACTGCCCGAACAACCGCCTGCACATGCGCGTTTTCGCGCACGGCAGCTTTGTCACTCACGCGCACGTTCTTGAGCACCTGCGGATACACCGTCACCGGCGCGGCCAGACGGGAAAGCGTCTGCTTGTTATCCAGCATGGCTTCCATCAGCTCGATGGAGGTCAGAATGCCGTCGCCCGTCGTCGCATACTTGCTCAGAATGATGTGGCCGGACTGCTCGCCGCCGACGCAGTAGCCGTTCTGCGCCATGTTTTCATACACAAAGCGGTCGCCGACGGCGGTTTTTTCGTAACCGATGTCCGCCTCATCGAGCGCCTTATACAGGCCGAAATTGCTCATCACGGTGGTGACGACCTTGTTGCCCGCCAGCTTGCCCTCGCGCTTCATCTGGCAGCCGAAGATATAGATAATCTTGTCGCCGTCCACCACTTCGCCGTTTTCATCCACGGCCAGGCAGCGATCCGCATCGCCGTCGTAAGCAAAGCCCACATCCAGATGGTTTTCCACCACGAAGCGGCGCAGACCGTCGATATGCGTCGAACCCGCGCCGCGATTGATGTTCACGCCATCCGGCTCGGCATTGATGACAAATGTTTTTGCACCCAGCGCTTCAAAAACAGTCCTGGCGATGTTCCACGAGCTGCCGTTGGCGCAGTCCAGACCGACGCGCATGTTTTTGTAGGAATGCGCAGCCAGCGAAATCAGATAGCCGACATAGCGGTTGCGGCCGGAGACATAATCCACGATTTCGCCCAGCTCTTCGCGCCTGGCCACGGGCACATCGCCCTCCAGCCCCAGCGCGGCCAGTCTGCCGTCCAGATACGCTTCGATATCCGCAATGGTCTGGTCATCCATCTTCTCGCCGCGGCTGTTGATGAGCTTGATGCCGTTGTCGTAGAACGGGTTATGCGACGCGGAAATCATCACGCCGCAGTCAAAGCTGTCCACGCGGGTGACATAGGCGACGCTCGGCGTGGTGGTGACATGGAGCATGTACGCATCCGCGCCCGTCGCCGTCAGGCCCGCGACAATCGCATATTCAAACATATAGCTGGAGCGGCGGGTATCCTTGCCGATGACCACGCGGGCCTTTCTGCCCTTGCGCGCGCCGTAATACCAGCCGATGAATTTACCGATTTGATACGCGTGTTCGCTGGTCAAATCGACATTCGCTTCGCCGCGAAAACCGTCCGTTCCGAAATATTTACCCATCAATCTGCACCTTTCCCGGCCATGCGGGCCGCCTGCGTTTTGATTTATTTCCTTCATTCTATGAACCAACCAACGTTTCTATTATGAACCCAATCAGGCGTTTTGTCAATGCCGCGCGCGCGAATGACTCCCGGGCATTTTCGGGCAATGAAAAAACGGGCCGAGGCCCGTCCGTTTATGCTTATTTGCCGAGCATGCCGTCCGCCCGTCTGCGCAGACGCTCTTTGACAAGCCGCTGCACGAGCACCTGCAAGTCCTTTGCCTCGATGAGCACAATCGAGCCGTACGGCGCAAGCAGCAACCGCTCAATGGCCGTTCGATAGGCGCGCGTTTTGGCAATCGCCTTTTCGCAAAGCTGCAATTCGCTCTCATCCGCCGCCAGCAGAAAAGCGATTTCATCCGCATACTGCATATACAGCCGCAAGACGAGTTCCGCCGTGTTTTCCGCGTCGTCGATAAAGAATTCGCCGCCCGCCGCGCCCTCGTGCAGCACGTTTTCAAGCGCCTGCTTCATGCTGGAACGCTGGCAGTTCTCCATCTTCTCCCGCATCAACGCGCCGTTTTCGCAGTACGCCGTCTGTATGAGCAGGGTCACAAAGCCCGGGTTTTCGCTCTGCCACAGCGTCGAAGAAGCGAGCAGCACGTTCAGCTTTTCGCACGCGGTCATGTCTGGCTGTTCGGCAGCCGCCATCGCGCTTTGACAGATTTCCTCCGCCCGCTGTCGGCAAATCGCCTCCAGCACGGCCAGCTTGCTGTCAAAATGATGGTAAAACCCGCCCTTGGAAAAGCCAACCGCGTCGAGAATGTCCTGAACGGAGGTGTTTTCATAGCCCTTCGTATAGAACAGCTTTTCCGCCGCGGCAAGCAGCTCGCCGCGCCGCGTATCCCCCTTTTTCAAGCCCATTCCCCCAATTTTCGCTTTGGTTTATTCCGTTTTCGAGTCCGATCCATCGTTATACAGAATTTCATCCTGCATGGCACGATAGGTCGTCGTCCACAGCTTCTTGCGTTCGGCCACGTTGCCGTTAGCGTCCTTGTAAACCTTGTAGGTATCCACGACATAGCCCGTGCGCTTCTTACGTCCGGCCTTCCGCGTGCCCACGGGCAGGGACGTATCCAGCGTATAGAGCACCGCGTCGTCGGGCTTGATGGTCTTTATCACTTCGGATTCGAGATCAATCGTCTGCCCGTTGGGCAAAAACTTGCCGTAAATCTGCACCGTCACCGTCTGGTTTTCATACCACGCGATGACGAACACCGGATACTCGCCGTTGTTGCGGAAAACAAAATCCAGCGACGGCCAGTTGACGGTCGCGTCCTCGCCCTTGTTGACATAGGAGGACGGCCAGCTGTGCGCGCTGCGCTTGACGATTTCAAGGTCGGCGCGCACCACGGCGTTAAACAGCGTCGAGGACGTTTGGCACACGCCGCCGCCCGTGTCATCCACCAGCACGCCGCCCGCAATCGCGCCCGCTTCGCGGTAGCCCTTTTCGCCCGTGCGCTGGCCCGTGCAGTCGTTAAAAGAAAGGGTATCCCCCGGCTTGACCATGCGCCCGTTGAGCGCCGCGGCGGAAATTTCGATGTTGTTGTTGCGGTCTTTATCCTTGGTCGTCGTCGTCGTGAACGAAGAGACCAGACCGAACTGCCCCACGAGCTGCTCTTTGGTGATTTTCGGCTCGACACTTTCGCCTTTCGGGGTAATCACGCGGTCATATGCGCCTTCGTCCAGCGCGGCAAGGATGTCCTCCTGAAGCGCCGTCCGGTTCACGCGGTAACCGCTTTTCGCATCCGAAAACGTGAAGGTTCGAGTCTGCACGTCAAACGCCGCCAGCGTGGCATCCGTCGCGTCGTAATCCAGACTGTCCGCGATGATATCCACCAACTTGTCAACGGCCGTGCGGTCATACGAAAAGCCCGTCGTGAAAGCGACGCCGTTTTTCGCCGCGTCGTCAATCGCCGCCAGCCGCTCTTCGAGCGTGCCGTAGCGCCCGACGTTATAGGCCGCGTCGAGCACGGTCTGCGCGTCGAAGGTCATCGGCACTTCGCCGGATGTGATGCGCCACTTGCGCTCGCCCGCCTGCACGACGAGCGAGAACGCGCTGCTCGTCTCCTGCTGTCTGTCGCCGAACAGCGCGCCGGCTTCCTCGCGGGTCATGCCGCCCAGATCGATTCCATCCACCGTCACGCCCGTATAATAGGTATTTTGCGCCGCATTTTGAGTGATGGCGGCATATGATTGATATGCCGCCATGCTTTCCTGATAAATTTTCGCGCCGAAAACCCACAGAGCCGCACACCCTGCAATCACAATCAGCGTCCAAAACGGGAACAGCTTTCTTTCCTCTTTGGTGCGCGGATCAAAAGCCATTAAAGTTGTCTCCTTTTCCGTCGGTTAGTCGCGCTGCTGCTTGCCCGCGTCGATGGCGGCAAACAAATCCTTCTCGTTCATGCGATACGAGAGAATGTGCAGGCTGTCGGACAGATGCACGTTGTTGACGGCCACGCCCTCCGGCAGCACCAGATCGACCGGCGCAAAGTTCCAGATGGCGCGAACGCCGCCGCGAACCAGCACGTCGCACGTCGCCTGCGCATGCGCAGACGGCACGGCCAGCACCGCGATATCGACCTTGTGGGTCGCCATCCACGCGTCGAGCTTCTCCATCGGCTGCACGAGAATGCCGTGCACATCGATGCCGACCAGCGCGGGCGACACGTCAAACATCGCCTGCACGTTGAAGCCTTCCTTCGCAAAGCCAGTATAATTCGCCACCGCACGGCCGATGTTGCCCGCGCCGATGATGATGACGTGATATTCGTGATTCAGCCCCAGAATTTCACCGATGCGTTCCTTCAGGTTGGAAACATGGTAACCGTAACCCTGCTGGCCGAAACCGCCGAAGCAGTTGATATCCTGCCGAATCTGCGAAGCGGTCAGGTTCATGCGCTCGCCCAGCTCCTGGGAGGAAATGCGCACGACACCCGCCTTTTCAAGCTCGCGCAGATGGCGGTAATACATGGGCAGCCTGCGGACAACCGCATCGGAAACCCTTGATTTATAAGCCATATGTACTCACCTCTTCAAAACAATCAAAAACACAGACCTCTGTCGTTCAGTATATCAGCATTGCGCGCCTTGCGCAAGGGGGAGTTGCGCATATTCCGTGCTTTTTCATCATTTTTTAACGATATTTCCGCACGGATTTTCAAAAGCCGCCGTCTTTTGTTCGCCTTTTCAGCCGTCAAATTCGCGTTTGAGACTGCGGGTGAACAGCCGATTCATCTGCTCCTTCGGCTGCGCGCCGTCGTAGAGCACCGCGTAAACCGCGCGGCAGATCGGCAAGTCCACATCATATCGATCCGCCAGCGCGCAGAGCGCCTTCACCGTATCATATCCTTCGGCCAGCTCGGTATACGGCTCGCCGCGAACAAACAGCTCGCCGAAGCGGCGGTTGTGGCTGTACTGCGAAAACACAGTCGCTTCATAGTCGCCCAGATGGCACAGGCCGTAGGCCGAAAAGCCGTTGCCGCCCATCGCCGCAATCAGTCGGGAAACCTCCCGCGTGCCGCGGCTCATCAGCGCGCCCTTGAGCGAGGAAAGCCCCATGCCGTCGAGCATGCCCGCCGCGATGCCGATGACGTTTTTCGCCGCCGCGCCGACCTCATTGCCGATTAAATCCGTGCCGTAATAAAAGCGAATCAGCCCGCCGGAAAGCCACGAAATCAGCCGTTCCTTCACCGCTTCGCTGCGCGAATCGATGACCATGCAGTTGGGCACGCCGTTGACAAATTCCTGCACATGGCCCGGACCGAGCCAGACGGCCACGTCGTTGCAGCCGCCTACGGCCTCCTCCGCGATTTCGGAAAGGCGGCGGAGCGTTGTCACCTCAATACCCTTCATGCACAGCGCAAACGTCCTGCCCTCTACGTTTTGGGCGGCGATTTTCGCCATCAAATCCGGCAGATTCTGCGAACGGATGGAAATGCAGACAAGCTCGCTTTCCAGCGCTTCCCGCAAATCCGTCGTAATGCGCACATCGTCCTCCAGCGTCACCATGCCGTTAGTGCGCGTTTGGCGGAACTGCTCGATGTGTTTGGAGCCTTCCCGGCCGTAGAGTGTCACCTCGTGCCCGATTTTGCGCAGATACCACGCGATAAACGAACCCCAGCGTCCGCAGCCGATGACCGTTGCCTTCATGAACCCCGTTCCTTTCTCTTTGCACAGTATATGGAATTATACCATGCCGCCCGAGCAGATGCAACCTCGCCTTATCGGTTAAAGCCGCGCATGCGGTCGCGCTCGCGCTTTCTTTCGGAGGTCTGGCCGCCCGCCGTGCGCCCCTTGAGCGGGGTGAGCAGCGTCAAATCGATGTTGCACTGCGTCAATTCGACGTTCTGCACCTTCACGCGCACGGGCTGTCCGAGCGAAAACACCGTGCCGGTGCGCTCGCCGCGAAGCAGCATGCGGCGCTCGTCGAAGCCGAACCAATCCTCCAGCGTGCGCACGGGCACAAAGCCCTCCGCACCGTTGGAAAGCGTGATATACATGCCGTATTCGCTCACACCGTTGATGGTTCCGTCGTAATCCTCGCCGACGTGGTGCGCCATCAGGCGGGCCATCATCAGCTTGTCGGCGGCGCGTTCCGCGTCAATCGCGGCGCGCTCGCGCTCGCTGGAACGGACGGCCGCGTCGGCCAGCTCTTCGCCCATCATCGGAACCGGCCGTCCTGTCAGCTTGGCCGTCAGCGCGCGGCTGACCACCAAATCGGGATAGCGGCGAATCGGCGAGGTGAAGTGGCAGTAATCCGCCATCGCGAGGCCGTAATGCCCCAGCGGTGCGACGTCGTAGCGCGCTTTTTGCATGCTGCGCAGTGCCAGCGCGGTGATGACGGAATACTCCGGCCTGTCCTTCGTCTTTTCCAAAATCGCGCGGATATCGGCGGGCGCGGCGTCGTGGCGGATGTTTTTCGCACTCACACCAATGCCGTCGAGGAAATCGGCGAACATCGCCAGCTTCTCCGCATCCGGCTTCTCATGCACGCGGTAGAGCAGCGGCAGGCGGTTTTCGCGGGCGAAGCGCGCCACGCACTCGTTGGCAGCCAGCATGAAATCCTCAATCATCATTTCCGCTTCGCCGCGCTCACGGGTGATGATTTCCACCGGCTCGCCGTTTTCATCCAGCACAAAGTTCGGCTCTTCGATTTCAAAATCGATGCAGCCCTGTGCCTGTCTGCGCGCACGCAGCTTGCCGGCCAGCACGCGCATCTGACGAAGCGCGTTCGCCACGGGGGCCATTGCGGCCTGCTGCTGTTCGCTGCCGTTGAACAGCGCGTTCACGTCGTCATACACCAGCCGCGCCTTGCTGCGGGTGATGGTTCGGGCAATGCGCTCATCCACCACGCGGCCCGCGTCGTCGATTTCCATCAGCGCGGTCATGGTGAATTTATCCTCGTTCGGGCGCAGCGAGCAGACGCCGTTGCACAGCTGCTCCGGCAGCATCGGCAGCACGCGTCCCGGCAGATAGACGCTCGTGCCGCGCGCAAACGCCTCTCGGTCCAGCGCCGTGCCCGGCTTGACATAATGGCCAACGTCCGCGATGTGCACGCCGAGACGGACGTTGCCGTTTTCAAGCTGCTCCAGACTCACGGAATCATCAAAGTCCTTCGCGTCGCGCCCGTCGATGGTGAAGGACAGCAGATAGCGCATATCCTCGCGCGTCGGGTCATCCGCCAAATCGGCAGGGCGGCACGCGTTCGCCTCCTGCAGCACATTCTCCGGAAAATCGGTGCGCAGGCGCATGCTCATCACGAGCGCATCGAGCGCGTAGGTGGACTGCTCAAAGCTGCCGATTCTATCCTCCACGCTGACGCACAGGCCGCCTTCGTCCTCCCAGCGGGTGACGTGCGTGCGGACGATTTCGCCGTCCTCGGCGTCGGCGTGCATATCCGCAACGGCGATTTCAGCAGGCAGACGGCGCTCCAGCGGCTGAATCACGCGCACGCCGTCATGCACCCGCAGCACGCCCATGATGTTTTCATGCGCATGCGTCAGCACCTTGGCGACGACCACGCGGTCGCGGCCGATGCGCTCGGCGAGCACCGTGTCGCCAAAAAGCGCGCCGCGCGCGTTATCCTTGGCGCAGGTGTAAATCGTGCCGTCCTCGGCTTCCATGCGGATTGCGCCGCGGGCCATGCCGCGGACAGTCAGCTGCACCGTCTGTTCCTTTTGTGTGCGCTGGGTGCGCATATCCCGCACGGGACGCTCTGTTTTGGCGGTCGGCCTGCGGTTTGAGTAGCGTGTGTCGCTTTTCATAATTCTGTTTCTCTCCTGCTATATCTTGCCTGTTTCAGTCGCAAATCAATCATCTAAAATCGTTCAAACTTCAAAAAAGAGGCCAAAGCATCTGCTTCAGCCTCTTTCGCTTTCACTTAGCCGATCATCGCAACGATGAGCGCGCAAATGATAAACACACCTGCGGAAACCTTCGTCGCCAGAGCGAGCTTACCCTCCATCGACTTCGCCTTGTTCTTACCGAAGAACGTCTCGGCGCCGCCCGCAATCACACCCAGGCCATTGGATTCGCCCGGCTGGAGCAGAACGGTAGCGATGAGGATGAGCGCGGTGATCACAAGCAGCACGGTGACAATACCGTTAAGGATCGCCATATATCTTCGCCTCCTCGACTCGTTAAGCGAATTAACGCTTGGAGAACTGCGGCGCGCGGCGTGCAGCCTTGAGGCCGTACTTCTTGCGCTCCTTCATGCGCGGATCGCGCGTGAGGAAGCCAGCCTTCTTCACCGCCGGACGGAGCTCCGGATCAGCCTTCACGAGCGCACGGGAGATGCCGTGGCGAATCGCGCCGGCCTGACCGGAAAGGCCGCCGCCGTACACATTCACCAGCACGTCGTAGCGGCCCTCCAGATTGGTGAGCGCCAGCGGCTGACGAACGGTCATCTTCAGGGTCTCCAGACCGAAGTAGTTGTCGATATCGCGGCCATTGATGACCACCTTGCCGTCGCCCGGAACGAGGCGAACACGAGCAATGGCCTTTTTGCGGCGGCCGACCGCCTGATACTGAACCTGTGCCATGTTACAAACTCTCCTTCCTGCCAATTACTTAACCAGCTCGAGCACTTCCGGCTTCTGGGCCTCGTGCTCATGCTCGGCGCCGGCGTACACGCGCAGCTTGCGCGCCATCTGACGGCCCAGCGGGCCCTTGGGCATCATGCCGATGATCGCGTGCTTCACGGCGAACTCCGGCTTCTCAGCCATCAGCTTGCGGTACTTGGTCTCCTTAAGGCCGCCGGCATAACCGGAATGATGGTAATACACCTTCTGATCGAGCTTCTTGCCGGTCAGCACCACCTTGGCGGCGTTGATGACGATCACATGATCGCCGGTGTCGCAGTGGGGGGTGTAGGTGGGCTTATTCTTACCGCGCAGAATCGCGGCGACCTGGCTGGCCAGGCGGCCGAGCGTCATGCCGTCGGCGTCAACAACATACCACTTGCGCTCGACGGTCTGGGCATTTGCCATAAACGTTTTCACGTGAATTCCTCCATTATCCTGAAAATCAGAATCTAAGGTGCATCGCGCTGGTCAGACGCTTTGCTAAAGCGCGCGCAGATTCTCCCGGGGCTAATCAGTCGAACATACGCATTGGCTATTTTAACCGCTTTCTATCCCTTTTGTCAAGGCTTTTTGCTGATTTTATCAAAGAAATTTGGCTTCTTTCCCCTTTGAGCGCTTTGATGCGACATTTTTTTCAAATCGACTTGACAAACAGCCCCAACCCGACTAGAATAAATGTCAAGTTCATACAAAACGAACCCAAAGATGATGATGGGAAATAATCGAAGGGCTTCTTCCGTCAAGAGAGCCGGCGGCTGGTGCAAGCCGGACGGATGCCTTTTTGAAAGCTCCTCCCGGAATCGCGCGGATGAAATTTCAGTAGTCCGCGACGGCTGACCCCGTGATCGGTCAGGCCTTGTTTGAGGCCGTGAGGGCTGAGCAATCGGCTGAATTAGGGTGGTACCGCGCACGAAGCAGTGTATTCAAGCGCCCCTATGTCGCTATTCACGCGGCTGGGGGCGCTTTTTTCGTCCTCCGGCCCGGCTTCCGTTTGCATATTGAAAGGAGAAACACCAACATGTATCAGGGCTGCAAAAAGTATATTCCGTTCGTTCCCGTCTCTCTGCCGGATC